>CALOBC010000017.1:0-1017740 GCA_942491145.1 Myxococcota bacterium
AGCTGCCCTTTCTGCTGGTGGGGCCAGCTTGGTTGCTCCAGTTCGTGTACGGTCGCGTCGGCATTCCCGTCGAGTCCCCCCGCCCCGCTTGAGCTTCGTCCCTTGGAGACCCCATGGCTGAGCTGAGCCGCCGCCACTTGCTGCTGGGATCGGCCGCCGTCGCGATGGCCGGGGGTGCCGGTGCGGTGCTCGCCCTGCGCTTGTCTTCGCCCGCGGTGGGCTTCGTGTCGCTCAACGACGAAGAGCTTGGGGTGGTCGCCGCGCTGTCCGAGCTGTGGTTCCCCGCCGGAGTGTTTCCGGTGGACGGCCTCGAGGCGGGTGTGCCCCGCCGGGTCGATGAGATCACGGGCGAGATCTTGGCCGAGCTGCAGCTCGCGGGCTTTCGCTATGTGCTGCGCACCTTGGAGTGGGGCACGATCGCCCGCTGGGGCCAGACCTTCACCCAGCTGTCGATCGCCGACCGCGAGGTGGTGGTGGGGCGCTGGAGCGAGGCCACCCCTGTCGCCCGGCGCACCGCGATTGACGCTGTGAAGGCCGTTCTCGCGATGGCCTACTTCTCCCACCCCGAGGTGGTGAAGACCATCGGCTGGCGCGTGGGCTGTGGTGGAGGAACCTGATGAAGAGCGCCTTTCAGACCGGACGGCACAGTGCCGCCGACTATGGTGACCAACCCCTCGCGTTGCACGCCGATGTTGCGGTCATTGGGGCCGGCGCGGGTGGCGGTGCCGTGGCCTTGGCGATGGCCGAGAAAGGTCTAAGGGTCATCGTTCTCGAAGAGGGCCAGCACTGGAAGCCGAGCGAGTTCCGGGCGGAGCAGCCGTGGGCCCTCAAGAACCTCTACCAGGGCCGTGGGTCGCGGGCGCTGCGCGGCAACACAGTGATGCCCTTGCCCGGCGGACGGGGGGTGGGCGGGTCCACCCTCATCAACAGCGCCATTAGCTTTCGGTGCCCCGAAGTGGTGATGGCCCAGTGGCGGGACGAGTTCGGTTGTCACAGCATCGAGAGTGCGCGATTTGAGGCCTACTTCGACCGGTTGTGGTCGGCCCTCGGTGTCTCGATCAACCCTATGTCGGTGCAACGCAACAACAATCTCATCTTCCGCGAGGGCGCCGACAAGCTGGGGCTGAAGGGCGACTTCTTGCCCCGGTCCGCGCCCGGCTGTGTGGGGTGCGGGGTGTGCCAGCTGGGGTGCCCCACGGGCGGCAAGTTTAGTGTCGACCGCACCCTGCTTGTGGAAGCCGAAGAGGCCGGCGAGGTGGGCATCTACGCCGACTGTCGCATGCGGGATGCCGAAGTGGATGGCGACCGCATCATCGCCATCTCGGGCACGGTGATGGACCCGGAAGCCCAGGTGCCCAAGCAACAAGTGCGGGTGACGGCGGACCAGTTTGTGCTGAGCGGCGGCCCCATCGGCAGCCCCCTGTTCCTGCTCGCCAATGGACTGAACCAGAATGACCACTGTGGGCACCATCTGGTAGTGCATCCCACGGTGGGTTGCATGGCCCGGTTTGAGCAGGAGATCCGCCCGTGGTCCGGGGTCACCCAAGGCTACTGGGTGGACTGTTGGGAAGAGGGCTACATCCTCCAGACGTACTCGGTCACGCCAGATCAGTACTTCTCGTTGATGCAGACTCGGGCGGGCCGCGAGACGCTGGAGATCATCCGTGACCTCAAGCACTACGCATCGGCCGGTGCCCTCGTGCATGACGAGGACAGCGAGGGCCGGGTGCAACACACGCCCGCCGGGCCGGACCTGTCGTACTTTCTGGGGCCCGGCGACTGCCACAAGCTCATCCATGGGTTGCGCCAGACGTGCCGTGTCTTCTTTGCGGCCGGTGCGCGTCGGGTGCATCCGCTGCGCCATGGCTTGCCGGGCATCGACCGCCCCGAAGACATCGACGCCATGCTGCCGCTGACGCTCCAACCTCATGAGCTGTTTCTGTACGCAAGCCATCCGATGGGCACGTGTCGAATGGGCGCGGATCCCCAGACCAGCGTGGTGGATCCGCTGGGCAAGGTCTGGGGCTGGTCCAACTTGAGAGTGGCGGACGCCAGCATCTTCCCGACCAGCTTGGGGGTCAACCCGCAGATCACGACGATGGCGCTGGGGTTGATGGTGGGCCACGACATCGCCGCGAGCTGAGCCGCACGGCGTGGGCCGCCATGGGCTACCGTGCGGCCCATGACCAGCCTTGTTCTTCTGTTGGGGGCCACCTTGGCCCGTGCCTCCGCTCCTGTCGCGCTGGATGTGGATCTGGCGCGGGACCTGGGCGATGGGTTGTTTTCCTCAGGCGACGCTGCGGGTGCGCTTCAGTGGTACCGGGTGGCCCGCTGGCTGGAGCCGACGGCCGATGAGCTCCCCGGTGTGCAGATCCGCATCGCCCTGGCCCTCGAGGCCAACGGTGCCCTGACTGAAGCCATCGGTTGGTACCAACGCATCGACGACGGGGACGTGGACTTTGCTCGGCTGCGTGAGGGCATCTGCATCTCCCGCAATGGGGCGCCGTCCCGGGGGGACGTGGTGCTGCGGGAGCTCGCGACGGCGGTGCCCGAGGACGCGCCACAGGTGGACCTGATCCGGGGCACGCTGTGGGTGGAAGCCGGCGAGCTGGACAAGGCGGCCTCGGCCTTTGCTGCGGTGCCCACAGGCCACCAAGATGGCGCCACGGCGGCCGGTCTCGCGGCGAGCGCTGGCACGCTGCCCCACCTCAAGTCCCCCGGGGTTGCGCTGGGGTTGAGCGTGCTGCCGGGTCTGGGCCAGATGTACTCGGGCGACTGGGGCGCCGGCCTGCGCAACTTGGGCCTGGGTGGAGCATTGGCCGGCGGCGGCATGATGTTGATGAACTGGGGCCACACAGAGGATGCCGCATGGGCCTCGGGCATGGGCGGTGCATTGCTCACGACCTTTGGTGTGGGGTGGTCGGTGAGTGCGGTCGGTGCATGGAAGCGGGCCGAGAAGGCCGCGGCCAAGGTGCGCCAGGAACACGCCGATGATGTGCGTCGTCGCATCGATGAGCTGCTCCCTGCGCTGCCGATCGATGCCGAGGCAGCGCTGTTGACCGGCAGCTGAGCGGTGGTCGGTCCCCGTCGGCTGTGGGGGCAGCGGGGGCAACTTGGCGACACGGGTGACCCGCTCCGCTGGGCGAGTTTGGTGGTAGGCTGTGGCTTGGCGGCACCCCAGGATTGCTCATGCGCATCGGTTCTTATTGTTTGATTGCTCTTCTTGTGGGTTGTGCCGACGCCACCCCATCCAAGGGCGGCGTGCAGGACACGGCCGGGCTGGGCGCCACAGACCCCGACGGTGACGGCGACGGCTATCCCGAGAGTGGTGACTGCAACGACACAGACGCAACGGTCCACCCGGGCGCCACCGAGCAGTGCAACGGGCTGGATGACGACTGCGATGGGGTGGTCGACAACGGTGTGTTGCTCACGTTCTGGACCGACAGCGACGGGGACGGCCACGGGGATGCCGGCTCGCCGGTGGACGCCTGTGCCGAACCACAGGGCGCGGTCGACAGCGCGGATGACTGCGAGGATGGCGACGCTGACGTGCATCCGGGGGCTGCCGAGCGCTGCAATGGGATCGACGATGACTGCAACGCAGTGGTCGACGACGGGGTGCTGACGGTGTGGTACGCCGACGTGGATGAGGACGGGCACGGCGATGCGGACGCCCCGGTCGAAGACTGCGACCCGCCCGATGGCTTTGTTGCCGGCAGTGACGACTGTGATGATGGGGATCCCACGAGCTTTCCCGGTGCCACAGAAGTGTGCGACGAGGCCGACAACAACTGTGATGGCACGGTGGACGAGGGGGTCACGACCACGTACTATGCCGACCAAGATGGCGATGGATGGGGTGTTCTCGACACAACCCGCGAAGCGTGCAGCGTGCCTGAAGGCTACGCGGAGAGCCCCGGGGACTGTGACGATGACGAAGACGCGGTGCACCCGGCGGCCACCGAGATCTGCAACACCGTGGATGACGACTGCGACGGGGACATCGACGATGATGATGCCGGCGTGGACCTGTCGACGGGGGGCGTGTGGTACGCCGACACGGACGGCGATGGGTATGGTGCGTTGGCGGGGCTGGTCCAAGCGTGTGTGCAGCCGGCAGACACCGTGGTGGACCACACCGACTGCGACGACGGCGTGATGGCCGTCAACCCCGGGGCGACCGAGGTGTGCAATGGGGTGGACGACGACTGCGACATGCTCACCGATGACGCCGACAGTGGTGTCGACCTCACCACGGCGACGGTCTACTATGACGACGATGATGGGGATGGCTACGGCGATGTCGGCGATGCCACCCTCCAGTGTGATGCGCCCAGCGGCACGGTGACCGACGCCACAGACTGCGACGATGACGCACCGGCGGTACACCCCGGCGCAACCGAGATCTGCGACGGCATCGACGACGACTGCGACGGAGACATCGACGATGCGGATGCCAGCGTGGACCTCTCGACGGGGAGTGTCTGGTACGCCGACACGGACGGGGATGGCTACGGTGCCGCCGCCACATCCACCGCGGCGTGTGATGCGCCCGTGGCCACCGTGTTGGATGCCACGGACTGCGACGACGGCGCCACGGCGGTGCACCCGGGCGCCACCGAGGTGTGCAATGGCATCGACGACGACTGTGATGCCGACATTGACGACGACGACAGCTCCGTCGACTTGAGCACAGGCACGACCTGGTACGCCGATGGGGACGCCGATGGACTGGGCGACCCGGACGTCTCCGTCTTGGCGTGTGATGCCCCGACCGCTCATGTCGGGAATGCTGATGACTGCGACGACACCGACGACACCGACACGGACGGGGACGGCGACCAGGACTGTGCGGATGACGACATCGACGGCGATGGGCTGCGCAACGGCTGGGACGCCGATGCCTACGACGACACCGTCATCCGGGGCCCCACGGGTGGGCTGGGCGGGGACGGTGCGTTGTCGGTCACGAGTGCGGTCTCGGCCAGCGACTGGACGTTGCTCGCCAGCGGGGCCACCGGTGGGGCCACGACGCTCAGTGTTGATGACGGCAGCATCGTTTTGGCGGGTGATGAGGTGCTTGTGTTGTCCCAACAAGGCACAGACGCCGGGCAACACCAGACGGTCTATGTGGGTGCCGTCTCTGGCAACACGCTGACCATCGAGCCTCCCCTCGATGACGCCTACAGCGCGTCCAGTGTGGTGCTGGTCCAGCGCATTCCCCACTACACCACGCTGACGGTGGGCTCCGTCGCCTCGATGGCGGCGGATGTGTGGGGTGGTGCCGGCGGCGGGGTGGTGATTGCTCGGGCCACGGGTGCCATCAGCATCGTGGGCACCGTGTCCGCGTCGGCTGTGGGCTTTGAGGGTGGTAGTGGTGTTTACGGCAACAGCGGCAGCTGCACCCAAGGCGAGAGCCACGGCGGGGTGGGGGCCTCGGCGACCACCGCGGCCAATGGCGGTGGCGGCGGTTGTTATCCAAACCGGGGGGACAACGGCGACTCTGGGGCGGGTGGCGGCTACGGTGGCGCGGGCACCAACGGCACAAGCTACAGCGGCGGCGCGGTGACCTCCGGTGGTGCGGTCTATGGCGACGCGGCGCTGGGCGGGTGGCACCTGGGCTCGGGCGGTGGGGGCGGCTCGCCTGACGCGGAGGGCGATGGCACGTCCACCGGCAACTACGCCGGGGATGGAGGTGCGGGTGGGGGCCTCATTGCGCTGTTCTCGGCCACGTCCATCACGGTGACTGGCACGGTGTCCACCGACGGTGACGGTGGTGACCACGGCGTCAGTGTGGGGGGTGAGGTCGGAGGCGGTGGCGGGGGCTCTGGTGGCACGATCATGCTTGCGGCACCGTCACTCTCGCTCACGGGCTCGGTGTCGGCCACGGGGGGCACCGGCGGCCGCTCCGCTTGGCACGGCGGCTCGCCCTACGGCAGTGCCTACGGCGGCAATGGAGGCGCCGGGCGGGTCCGCTTGGAGTACACTACGCTCAGCGGCAGCACCTCGCCCACGGCGGGATCCACTGGCGCCTACACCGACTGACCACTGCTGTGGTTCGGATCTGGAGCTTCTGTGTTGGACTACCGTTGTCTTGTGTTGGGTGTGTCTGTCTTGACTGTTGCCGCGTGTCGCACCCCGGGCAAGGGCGGCGCGGCCGGTCTCGACACCGCTGGGCTGTCGACCACCGTGGACGAGGATGGCGACGGCTTTCCCGCGGCCACAGACTGCAATGACAACGACGCCTCGGTCCACCCAGACGCCGCTGAGCTGTGCAATGGCATCGACGACAACTGCGATGATCAAGTCGATGAGGGTGTGCTCTCGACCTACTGGGCGGACAGCGACGGCGACGGCTTCGGTGATGGCGGTGCGCCGGTCCAGGCCTGTGGTGAGCCAGAGGGCCATGTCCCCAACGACACCGACTGCGATGATGCCGTGGACACGGTCTTTCCCGGTGCGCCCGAGCGGTGCAATGAGGTCGACGACGACTGCAACGGTGAGATCGACGATGGGGTCGAGACGACGTGGTACGCCGACGAGGACGGCGATGGCTACGGTGATCCCGACGTCTCTGTGGACGACTGCGACCCCGGCGACGGGCTGGTGGCCGACGCGACGGACTGCGACGACACCCAACCTGCGGTCTACCCGGGCGCCGACGAGGTCTGCAACGAGCAGGATGACGACTGCGACGGGGATGTCGACGAGGACGTGACCTCGACCTTCTACGTGGATGTGGATGGGGACGGCTATGGCTTGTTTGATGCCACCACCGAAGCGTGTGCCCAGCCCGATGGCTACGCGGCCGATCCGGGGGACTGTGAGGATGGCGACGGGGACATCCATCCCGGCGCGGTGGAGGTCTGTGATGGCCTCGACAATGACTGCGACGGGGACATCGATGATGCCGACAGCTCGGTGGACCTGTCGACCGCATTGACCGTCCACACGGACGCCGATGGGGACGGCTATGGCGATGCCGGCGCGGTGGTCTTGGCGTGTGTGGCGCCCTCGGGCACGGTGGCCGACGCCACGGACTGCGAAGACGGCAACCCCGCGGTCCACCCCGGGGCAGCTGAGGTGTGCAACGGCATCGACGACGACTGTGATGCTGCTGTGGACGATGATGACGGGTCCTTGGACCCGAGCACGGCGGCGACCTGGTACGGCGATGGGGACGGGGATGGCTACGGGGCCGGCGCGACGCTGGCGTGTGTGCAGCCGACGGGCACGGTGGCGGACGGCACCGACTGCGATGATGGGGCAGCGGCCGTCAACCCGGGGGCGTCCGAGGTGTGCAATGGCATCGACGACGACTGCGACACATTGGTGGATGATGCCGACAGCTCGCTCGACACGAGCACGGCAGGGACGTGGTACAGCGACACCGATGGGGATGGCTACGGTGCCCTGTCGACGGGCGCTCAGGCGTGCTCTCAGCCTTCGGGCACGGTCGGGGACAGCACAGACTGCGACGACGGCGCGGCGACCACCTTCCCCGGTGCCAGCGAGCTGTGCAACGGGCTCGACGACGACTGCGATGGTGTGGATGACAACGGTGTTGTGGGCTCCGGCGCGGCGTGTGCGGGCCTGTCGTGCGAAGACATCCTGGCGTCGGGCGCATCGGTGGGCGACGGCAGCTACACGGTGGAGGGCGTCTCGGGCGCGACCTTCGATGTGTGGTGCGACATGACCACCGATGGCGGGGGCTGGACCTTGGCGGGCTCGGTGGTCAACGAGTCGAGCCGCCACTGGAACAGCTACGCGGCGTTCACCGACACCACGACCTTTGGGGCCGCCACCACCGCCCAGACGGCGGACTTCAAGTCGGACGCTTGGTACGACATCGAAGGCGACGACTTCATGGTGGTGAGCGCCGACTACGACATCGCGTGGTACGGCGTGTTGCCGGCTGAAGACATCGCGGGCTGGATCGCGGGTGAGTACAACTCAACGGTCTGTTCCACCAGCTTCTTGGGCAACACGCCCGACTACCATAGCGGGCTGAGCACGTCCCAGGCGAGCGCGTTTTCGCTGACGGTGCGCCCGCTGGACAGCAACTGCAGCTGCTTTCCGGGATGCAACGAGTCGGTCATGATCGGACTCACCAACGCGGACTGCTGTTGGGTTGCGGGCCTGGGCAATGCGCCGAACGGCCAAGCGAACTGGAGCACCCACGACCTGTCGATTCTGCAGGTGGGCAACATCACCGCGACGGCGTGCACGGCGGGCACCTGGCCCTGCAATGACGACGGGGCGACCGCGAGCAGTGCGACGTTCTGCTACGACGCCAGCTGCAAGCAGACGTGGGCCGAGGTGTATGTGCGGTAGGCGCTCAAGTGCTGTGTTCAAAGCTGTTGTGGGCGGGCTGATGGGGTGCGCTTGACGCGCCCTGCGGACGGTCCCCGCGGACCTGACCTGTGCCGCAGTCGGGCCGCCATGGGCTGGATCGCGACGAGCCCCTCGCAACCACAGAGGGTTGCGAGGGGCCATGGTCACGACCGGCGGGCAGGCCGGCTGGAGCTGACGGTCAGTCCTCGGGTTGGATGTCCATGGGGTCAATCTCCTCGGCGCCTGCACCCCCACTCTCGCCGGAGCCGAACACACCGTCAGTGGGCTCGATGCCGACCAAGCCGGACTCTGCCAGGATCGAGGCACCATGCAGTCCGCCGGGTGTCGACCAACCGTCCTCGCTCATCTGGTCGCCCAGCGACGAGCCGGTCAAGCTGACGCCGACCCCCAAGCCGGAGTTCAACAGCACCGGGTTGGAGTCGAAGCCAAGCGGGCTGGATGCGAGGCCCGTGCCGTTGACGTGCGACAGCACATTCATCATGTGGAAGCCGAGGGGACTCGATGCCAGTCCGGTGCCTTCGAAGGCGAGGAACCGGAGCTGGGTGAGCCCGAGCGGGCTGCTGGCAAGCCCCGTGCCGTCGATGCCGAAGTCGACCGTGCGGAACTGGGTGAACCCCAGGGGGCTCGATGCGAGGCCGGTGCCGTCAAGGTCCACCGAGACGGTGTTGACGGTCGTGTTGTTCTGGAGCAACGGTGAGGTAAACACCAGGCCGAGGGGGCTGCTCGCGAGGCCGGTGCCCGCGTTGACCACCGTGTATCCTTCTGCCACTTCACCGATCTCTTCCCTGGCGCACGACTGGCCGGCATGGAACGCCAGCAGCCTGTCTTGGAGCGCTGTGTTGCCGCGAGCCGCCGCAACCAGCACCTCGAAGCCATCGGTCGCGAAGATCATGTTGCTGGGCACCTGCCCAATGTTGTCGTGGACCAGTGCTTCCACTTGCCACGCCTGGGCGACCTCCATCTCGTCCTCGGCGTGTTGATAGTCCGAGGGATTGATGCTCTGCCCCTTGACCGAGCACGTGCCGTCCTCCTTGGTCGTGCACTTGAAGGACCCTTCCTTGGTGCCCCACATCAGACCCATGACCTCGACGTCCTTCACGGGGGCGCCAGCGTCGTCGAACACCGTGAACAGCACCGTGGGCTCAATCTTGTCGCCCTCTTTCACCTTCCACTTGGTCTGCTCTTTGCACTTCCACTTGCCTTTGTCGTCGTACTCTTCCACGCGCTTCCACTTCAAGTACGGCAACATCGCGACGTGGTAGGTCCCCCGGGGCTGCAGCTTGTCGCGGTCGTCCTCCAGGGCCTCCAGGGCGCTCTCGAGGTCGAGTGCGCCGGACCCGAAGCCATCCAGGTGGGCATCACCCTCCATCACACCGTCGTCTGCCGCGAACTGGAGCGCGTTTGCCGCCTCAGGGCCCGTGGCGCCGGCGTCCAGGAGGTGGACGGCCGCGGCGCTCACAAGGGCAGCAGCCTGGCTCGTACCCGCGTAGAACCACCAGCCGGTCCGGGTGGGGTCGTTGAGGGCGATGGTCTCGGCGAGGATGCCGTCGCTAAAGCCGTCCTCGTTCTCGTCCCCGTCCACCAGCCCCCCCGCGGCGGCGAGCGCCACACCGTTGGACATGTTGGAGTATTCGGCGGACCGCAGATGGCCGCCTTTGTCCTTCAGCGTGGCGGAAGAGATCGCCACCACATGAGGACTCGCTGCCGGCCAGGTCACGACGCCATCGCCGTTGTTGCCCGCTGCTGCGACCATGACAATGCCGGCGTCTGCGGCGGCTGCGATGGCGTCCCGCAGCGCCAACGAGGGGATGTAGGAGGAGTCGAAGCTCAGGCTCATGTTGATGACGTGAGCACCGTTGTCGATCGCGTGCCAGATGCCCGCGATGAGGTCGAGCTCCGTGCCCTGGTTGTTCGCGTCGAGCACCTTGATCGGCATCAAGGAGACGCTGGGGGCGAGCCCCTGGAGGTCACCGGTGCTCGCGATGATGGATGCGATGTGGGTGCCGTGTTGGTGGTCGTCGTTGGCGTGTGCGTCGTTGTTGATGAAGTCCCACGGCGCCACGATCGCCGAGGCGCTCAGGCTGGGTGCAGCCACGTAGGTGCCGGCGTCATCGGCATGGTTCTCATACGCCACACCGGAGTCCAACACGGCGACGACCCACTCGCTGAGGTCGGCATCGGCGAAGGCCTCCTGGTCCTCGCGCTTGGTCAGCTTCCACTTGGGATGCCCCGATCGCTTGAGGAACCACTGCACGCTGCGGATCTTGTCGAGTCGGGCGTTCTTTGCCGCCAGGGATGCTGCTCCTTCTGCGGCCAGCGCGCTCTGCAGCACTTCCTGGGCTTCTTCAAGCTCTTCCTGGAGATCGGAGAGCGCGTCCTGAGCGTCTTCGAGAAGGTCCACGGCGTCGTCGTGGGCATCCTCCGCTGCATCCAGCTCGTCTTCCCGCGTGTCGACGATCGCGTCCAGGGCGTCTTCCACGGCGTCGCTGGCGTGGGCGTCCTTGGCGGCGGCCAGATCTGCCTCAGCCGTGGCCAGGGCGGTCTGTGCCTGCGCGAGCGCTTGGGCTGTGGCGGCGACGGCCTCTTGGAGCGGGGTGATGGCTGCTGTGGCGGCCGAGACGGCCTCCGACGCGTCTGCCACTACCTGGGATGCTTCGGTCGAGGAGATGACATTGCCTGCGGACCGGAGGAGCCCGTTGGGCGCGGCGGCCTTGACGAGGCCACTGCTCCGAAGCTCAGCGAGGAAGTGCCCGAGCGGCATGCCGGCCGGCACCGAGATGGCGCCGTAGCCCGACGCGCCGGCCGGCTTGAGCGCTTCGACGCCCAGGTCCCTTGCGAGCGCTTCGAGGGTGATGCCGTCCACCGGGGCCACGATGACCTGGTTGGTGGCGTAGGCGGCCTCCAGCGCGCTCACCCGTCCTTCGCTCAGGTCGGTCCGGCTCTCGAGCTGGCGGTCCACACGGCTGGCGGTCCGCGTGTGCAGCGTCCTTGCCGGCGATGTGGAGGCGCTGGAGCGCGCCATGTCCACGTGGCTCAGCAGGGACTCTGCAGCGCCGGGCGGGCGGGAGACCAGCCAAGAGGAAGCGCCGAGGCCAAACGCGATGAGCGCCAGGGTGGCCTGCCGGCGTGTCTTGGATTTTTGCATCGACGTTCCTTGTGCAGCTTTCGGAGTCGGCACCCACGCTCCGAGTCTCCCTTGCTACGGATCGGCGTGATCAGATACGTAGACCCCCCCCCGGTCCTGAAGCACCGACTTCGTGAGTGGAGCTGTCGCACAAGCCGCTCGGAGACCGCCGTCGACCCGCTGTTCTCGGGCGCCGGCGCTCGTTTGCCCGCACATGCGCCGCGACGATCGGCACGCGAGACAGGCCCGGGGTTGGCGCGGCGTGCTCAAGGCTGTCGAGACGGGCAGAATCTGTCCGGTTCGAGCCTGTCAGCTTGGGGGACCAGCGCTTAGGGGAGGGGGGTCCGGAGGCAGCCATGGCACAGAGCACCCCCAAGATCCTCGACGACCTTCCCGAGGTGCGCGCCGACCGGTGGTGGACCGGCTTGGACGACCTCGCATCGCGCGTGGTGGACGTGGTTCACGCGGTGCCCCCCCATGTGCCGGTCCTGCTCAGCGGGAGCTGGGGCGCGGGCAAGACCACGCTGCTGCGGGCGGTCGCGGCGCGGCTCGAAGAAGAGGCCAGCGGTGCCCACCGTGCGGTGTGGTTTGACGCGTGGCGCCACGAGACCGAAGGCGCGATGCTGCCGGCCCTGGTGCGGGATGTGTGGGAGGCACTGCCCGAGTCCACGCGGGATAAGCCAAAGGTGAAAGCGGTGTGGAGAAGGGCATTCCGGGCGGCCATGGCCCTCAGCATGGCGGCGCTTCCGACGGCGGCGGGGGCGCTTGGCGGCCCGGTGGCCCAGTCGGCGGCGAAGGTGCTGACCTTGTCCAACTTGGAGAAGGCGGCCCAGTTCGCGAGTGGTGAAGGCGAGCCCCCAGAGCCCCCCGAAGACCGGGTCGCGGTGTTGCACCGCGAGCTGCGAGAGCTGGTCTCGCTGGGCTGGCCTGAGGACGAGTGTCCCGAGGGGCCGGTCATTCTCGTCGACGACCTGGACCGGTGCAGCCCCGCGGGTGCCGTGCGGCTGCTGGACCAGCTTCGGGCGCTGTTGGCGATGCAACACTCCACCGACGGCATCCGGGCGCGCTTTGTGGTGGCCATGGACCGCGCGGTGCTGTCTCGGGCCATCGCCCGCAAGTTCCAGGGCGTGGGCGACTACGACGGCAACCGCTACCTCGAGAAGCTCTTTCCCATCGCCTTTGCGGTCCCCGTGCCGGACTACCGCGCCTCGGCCCAGCTCATCCGGGCCTTCATCGACGAGCTCGAGCTGGAAGCGAGCGTGGACGAGGTCGCGGCGGAGCACTGGCGAGACGCACTGATGGTCGCCCTGTCCAACTCCTTCTTTGCCAATCCCCGGCTGATGAAGCGCTGCGTGAACCGGTTCCGTCTGGTGACCTGGTTCGAGGGCCGGGCCACCCAGCCGGGTCGTGGCGAGGTGGGTGGAGAAGACGGCGACCGCACCCTCGCCAAGTGGATCGCGGCGACCGAGCGCTGGCCGGCGCTGCGGCTGCTGATGAACGAGCAGGGGGATGACTACTGGCGCCGCCTGGGTGAGTCGCTCGCGGACCAAGGCAAGACCCCAGGCCCCGACGCCGACGCGGTTCTCGAACAGCGGGGGGCCCAAGCGTGGCTGCGCCGCGAGATGTTCGTGGGGGTGCGGTCCAACGTGGCGGTCTTCCGAGAAGCGGACCTTCGCCTGCGCCGGTGGGGCTTGTGACCGGCAGCCCGGCGGGGGACGGACCGCGGCTCGTGCCCCATGCGCCCCCGGTGGACGCGTGGCTGGTGTGCCCGGACGGCGGCGACCTGCCGGAGGCGGCCCAGGACGCGCTGAAGGACCTCGGCTGGCGGGTCGAGCGCTTGGGCGTGGACGGCCGCGCGGCCAACGACACCGCCCCCATCTTGCTGTGGGCGCCCGGTGGTTGGGAGCTGGGGCTCTCGGCGGTGCACTCCCTTCGCTCAAACATGCGCGGGCGGGCCATTGTCGTCAGCGAGGGCCCGCCGCTGGTGGACCTGGGCCATCGGGTGCGCTCGGCCTCGGCACTGTCCTATTGGCGGGCGCCCTGGGGTGGTTGGTTGCTGGAGCTGGCGCGGTCGGCCCTGTCCCGCGACGCGGTGGAGCCCGGCTCGGCGCTGCTGGACCGGCTGCGGGACCAAGCGGTCGAGCGCCCCGAGAGCTTCTTGGTGGCCCTGGGCATGATCGCCAGCACGCTGCTGAAGGCCGACCAGATGGAAGCCGTGGTGCGGCTCAGCGATGGCGAGCTGCGGCGCTTGGATCCCGCAGAAGGCGACGGCGACACCGTGGTGGCCAGCCCCCGACGCACCGAGGGCGCACGCACCCCGCCGCTGGAAGTGGTCGACAAGGCGCTGGCCTTTGACCAAGTGGTCGCGGTGCCCGATGTGCGCTTCGCCCCGGCGATCAGCGGCGGTGACGAGTGGCGGGCGGCCCTCGGCATTCCTGTCCACCAGGACGATGGGGCGGCCCCGAGCTCACCGGCGGCGGCCTTGGCCTTCTATTGGCGAGAGCCGCGTCTGATCACCCCCCGAGAGCTCTGGCTGGCGCGGATCCTGGCGGTGGCCGCCGAAGCGAGCTGGGCCCGGCTGGTGGAGCGAGACCGGCTGACTCGCTCCCACCTCGACAGCCTGCAAGCGCTGGGTGCCTTGCCTTGGGCCCAGGGCGAGATCTCCGGCGAGAGCACGATTGAGCAGGACGACACGGCCCTGTTCATCCGCCGCAGCCTCCGGGCACGAGCGGGCATCCCCCGGTTGGACGCCTTTTACGCCAACCCTTCCACGTCGAGTCGTGGCCACCGCACGTGGCTGCGGGTTGAGCCTGGTGGCGAAGAACGGCCGGTCACCGACGACGAGAAAGGCCGCCTGGAAGGCTTTGTCGACAGTGACGCGGGGCACGACCAGCCGCGGCTCCAGCCCGGTGGTCGGTGGTGGCAGTCCGTGCGGCTCCGTGCCGCGCCCGGTGGACGGTCCCTCGGCAACCTGGTGGCCGTCTACCCGGATCGTGCGGCCGGCCGGCTGGGCCATCCCGATCTGTTGCGGCTGTCTGCAGACCTCAGCGTGGGCCTGCGCCTGTTGCGCCGGTCGTCCGACAATGCCGCGCTGGTGGACCTCTCCCGCTTGCTCTCCGACGCCACGGAGCCCCGCCAGACCCTCGACCAGATGGCCGAGATCATCCGTCGCCAGCTCTCGGCCGACGGCGTGAAGGTGTTTATTGTCGCCGAGGGCCACCACAACAGCCGCATCGAGCAGCTCTACCGCACCAACCAGCGCACCCAAGGCAACCGCTCGGCGGTCATCGACAAAGAGCGGGGGCTGGCGGACTGGGTGGTGCTGCACGAAGACTGGGTCATCGTCGAGCATCCCGTGCCGGTGATCGGCGAGCCGGTCCCCGCTGCCGAGGGTGTGTCCGGCAGCCAAGGCAACTTGCGCATCCCCCCTCGCACCGAGACTGAGTTCTGGGAGGGCACGGTCGAGGACGTGGAGCGGTGCCAGATCATGGTGCCGTTGCACCACCGTGGCCGCATCGCGGGGGTGCTGGCGTGTTGGCGGGCGGACGCCCACCGCTTCGACGCGGTGCTGGATGTCGAGACGATGGCGTCGTTCTCGCCCCACGTCGCGAGCGCCTGCGCCCGGGTGAAGGCGATGGAGCGCACCGAGGGTGAGCTTCAAGCCATCACCCGCTTGGCGCGGGACCTCTCGCCGGCCACGACACTGCGGGAAGCGGACCAGCTGGTGCTGGACGAAGCGGTGAAGCTGTCGGGTGCCCATCTCGCCGTGCTGTTGCGCCATGACACCGCCCAGCCGGGCACGCTCGGGGTGACGGCCCTGCACGGCAGTGTGGTGCTGCAGCGCCGAGAAAAGCGCACACTGAGCGGCGAAGTGGTCGACTGGGGACAAGATCCCACGCTGTGGGGGGCCCGAGCGGCCGAGTGGGTCGCCTGTGGCCCGGCCTCCCAACCGGCAGAGCGCCGGCTGGAGCACCATGTCGTCCTGCCCGGGGGGGCCGGGGATCGCCCGCTGGGGCTGGTGTTGTTGACCCACGCGGTCGCCCGACCTTCGCCGATCCCATTGTTCGCGGCGGCGGCGACGTGGCGGGCGGTCGACACCTTCCTCCAGTACGCCGGACTCTTGCTCGCCAACCACGTGGGTGTGCACGCAAATGCCCTGGTGGAGGAGATCTCCCGCAGCGGTGCCGCTCCGACCGACCCGTTGGTGCGCGCGGCGGACCGGATGCGGCGCACCCTCCACGACGCCGTGGTGGTCGTGAGCCGCGGGGTGGGCAACCGCCAAGAGGTGAGCTGGACCGGGCCCCCGCTGCCCTCCCTGATGGGCAGCGCGGTCGACACATCCGTCCTCGCCCGCGATCCCAAGCCGGACATCGTGCGGGAAGTGGACCTCGAAGCGTCCGAGAGCCGCGTGCTGCGCACCTATGACCCCCACTTCATCACCAACCTCCAAGAAGCCGCAAACTGGCGAGGGGTGCGCTCCTGGATGGCTGTGCCCATCGTGCATGGCAACCACTTGATGGGGCTGGTGCAGATCCTCACGCCACGGCACGGCACGGTGCTCGGCGCGGCCCACGCCCGGGTGGCGGCCACGCTGGCGGCATGGGCGGCTGAAGAGCTTGTGAAGGCCCAACGGCACCACATGCTGGAGGATCTCAACCGCATCGCCACGGGCTTGGCGGGCAGCGACCCCCACGAGCTGGAGTCCGGCCTCGCCGAGCAGCTGCGCACATGGTCCCGCAGCTACCTGCACCGTGCGGTCCAAGTCGCTGTGGTGGCGCGGTCCGGGCCCAACCACGAGCTCATCACCAGCGCCACGCGGGGCCTTGAAGGCTCGGAAGTCTTTGAGCTGTCCAAGCTGTCACTGGAGAACGTGGCGTCGCCGATGCGATGGGACAAGGCGGTCCGGCCGGGCCCCGACGTGCCAGGGGTCCAGGGGCGGTTTGCGGGCCTCGGTGCCCCGCTGCGGCTGGCCAGCGGCTCGGCGCTTCAGGGCCACCTGATCGTGCTCCACTCTCGCCCCTTTGATGACGATGACCAGGCCATTGTGGGCGAAGCCGCCCGCGAGATGTCGGTGCTCCTCCACGGTGAGGTGGTGCGCCACGAGTGGAAGCTCCAAGCGGGCCTGTTTCGCCATGCGCTGCTGGGCCCGGTCCAGGGCCTCCAGTCGGCCGCGACGTATCTGCACGCCCTCGCCACGATGCCCGACGCCCCCCAGGCCGAGCTGGATCGTGCCCAAGACCAGATCGCGCTGGAGACCGAGACCCTGCGGCTCTGGCGGGAGACCCAGCGCATCTACACGATGGTCCAGAACGGCCAAGAACCCGACATTCGCCCCCGTCGGCAAGAGCTGCGGGCCCTCGTGCTGCGGTGCATCGAGCGGTACAGCCGTGGGCTGGACGAGCGGGGCATCACCCTCGAGCTGGACTGGCCTCGCGGCGGCGGCCTGATGGTCGACTTTGACGAGAATGCGGTGGACCTGATCCTGTGCAACCTGCTCGACAATGCCCGCAAATACACCTTTTACCACCGCACGGTGTCGGTGGGTGTGGTGGTCGGTGCCGAGGCGGTGCACCTGTGGGTCGAGAACGTGGGCGCCGAGATCCCCGACGAGCTGGAAGACACCATCTACGAGGCGGGCACCCGCCGACAGGGGCGAGATCCGGTCCGGGCGATCGCGGGCGAGGGCTTGGGGCTCTACCTTGCTCGTGCGCTGGCCCGTGCCCATGGGGGCGACCTCACCCACGCATGTGAGCCAATGTCGAGCCGTCGGGACGCCCGCACCCCCTACCGGGTCCGGTTTACCCTCGGGCTGCCCCACCACTGGAGCCGGGGTCCTCGCCGCGACCGGTGAGGACCCCCGAGACGATGGGCGTGTCTTGCCAAACAGGACGGGCCCCAGAGCAGGAACCTGCTGGGAGTTGTGCATGCCACGGTTGTTGTGGACCGATGATGACGGACCCCGTCGCTTCATGATGGAGGAGTTCACCCTCCGCCGTGCGGGCTGGGATGTGGAGTGGGCCCAGGGCATGAGTCCGGCGGTGCGCAAGCTCGAACAGAGCGCGTTTGACGTGGTCATCCTCGACCAGATGATTCCCTGGAATGACGCCCAGGTGGGCATTCCCGGCGAGAACCCGGTGGATGTGTGGGGGGGCTGTCTGTTGTTGTGGTGGCTGCGCCGGGGCACCCCCCCGCCGACGCTGCACCGCTCCCAAGTGGAGCGCTTTGGCGAGATGTGGACGGCGCGGCCCTTGGCGGCCAACCGGTCCGCGCCCGTCACAATCGTGAGCGCCTTCGAAGACCCCGACGTCCGCGAGCAGCTGCTGCTGGTCAGCGGTCCCGGCGAGGGAGGGTGCGCGGTGGAGACCCCCATCTGGACCAAGCCGGTGGACCGGGACGTGCTCATGCAGTTTCTGCGCGAAGGGCGCTTTGCTGTGGACGGCACCCCATGAGCTGGGAACGCCATCCCGACGACTGGGCCGTGGACCAGATCCACCAGCGGTTCTGGCAGCTTGCAGGCAGCTCCGCCGAAGCGCGGGGCGTCGACGGGCTGCTGGTGGAGGCGGTGCAGGAAGCCCTGTTGTGCGAAGACGTGATGCTCGCGTGGATGGTCGTGGATGCCGAGGGTGTGCGCGGCTTCGACAGCGGCGCGGCCACACGGACCATCGGCGGCACCCCCGCTGTGCTCGAGGGTGGCAGTGCCCTCCACCCGGTGCTTCAGCGCAGCCGGCTGGACCTCGGCGGCCGGGCCTTTGCCCACCAGGTGTGGACGGTGAGCGGGGGGCTGTGCCTGCACGCCGCGCGGCGGGTGGGGCCGGGCAGCCTCGAATTGCTGCTGCGGGCTGCCCAACCGCTCGACGTGCACGGCCACCTTGACGGCGACCGCATCGCAGAGCTCGAAGTGCAGCTCCAGCGGCCGGTGTCGTCCTTGGACAACCTCATCGCCTCGATCGTGCCCTTGCGCAGCTTGGAAGCGGTGACCCAGCGGCTGTCTCGGGTGGGCCGCCAAGAGCGCCTGGACCGGGCCATTCAGCAGTTTGTCTCCTTCGAGAAGAGCGGGCTGCAGGAGACCCTGCGGCGTGCGGTGCATCTGCTGATGGAGCTGGCGGACTCACTGCGGCAAGTGGGTGTCGACAATGCTGACCTTGAGGGCATTCTCAAGGCTTCGGAGCGGGTGCTGAGGGTGGTGGTGCACCGGGTGCTCGGCTCGGACTGGAGTGCGCGCCGCGGCAGCGCGACCCGTCAGGAAGACGAAGCGAGAGAAGTGGACCTGCTGGTTCGCATCTCCCATGGCGTGGAGCTGTTGCTGGCCCGGCGCCATGGGGTGCCGGTGGGACCGGCCTCGCCCTCCGCAAAGGTGGTCGAGCGGCTGATTCTGCTCAACCTGGTGTTGGAGTCGGCCACCAATGGGGGAAACGGACTGCCCGCCGTGCTGCTGCCGCCGGACGGGGACGGCCCCCCGGACACCACCACGCTGCGGGACTGGGAGATGCGGCTGTTCGTGATCTGGTCCCTGGCCCATGATGCCTGTCGCCATGCCCGCTTTCGTCGGGGTGGGGCCGACCGTGACGACCCGGTGGCCCTCCAGACCTGGGGCGAAGCGGTGGCCCGCACGTGCCAGTGGTTGCCCCACGTGCTCGCGTCGTGGTCGGCGCCCCGCACGGGGAATCTGGAGAACCGAGACCCCTTCGACGCCACCCGAGTGCGCAACTGGTTCCGCTTGTGGTTCGCTTTGGGGCTGATCCAGGGCGGTGCCGACGACGCGAAGGGCTCGGCCGCCGAGTGGTGGAGCTTCCGCGCGGACCTTGGGTATGTGCTGCGGGAGTGCCTGCGCTTCAAGCTGTACGGCAACCGCCCCGGCTTTGTGGTGCGCCCTGACGCGTTCTCGTCGGCGCTCCAGACCCTGGTGGACCACCACGTCCGCCGGCGGGTGAACCTGCCCCGAGAACATGACGTGCGCTCCCACCTGACGATGGTGGGCGATGCACGGCATCCCCGGGGCTACCTGTTTGCTGCGGGCCACCTCCAGCATGTGCTGGAGATCTACATCGTGGGCCACTTCTTGTGCGAGGTGCGCCTCGAAAATGCCGACCAGCTGCCCGATGCGGTCATGGGCGTGGCCCCCCAGACGATGGGGGACCTGCTGGCCGGGCGGGCGGGGGTCTCGGCCAGCAGCCGTGCTCGGGGCGAGCTGCGGGCGGCCTTCTCGCTGGCGGCGTTGTTCCATGACGTGGGCATGACGCTCTTTCCCGACTTTCGCCGTCCCCGGGATCCCGTGGCGGGGGACGACATCTCGGTCGCTGAAGGCCTCGACGGGGTCGAGACGGCCCTCGAAGGTGCGGGGCGTGCCCTGATCCAGCGGGCCAGCCGGGAGCTGGAGCACCACGGGGTCTGGGACTCGGTCGACGAGCCGGGGCTGGCCGAGTGGATCGCCGAGCAGGAAGAGTGTGGGGTGCCCGACCACGCCTTGACTGGCGCGTGGTACCTGCTGCGGGCGGCCCGGCGGGTGGAAGACCTGGCGCCGGAGGTGCTGCGGGCGGCGGTGCGGGCGGTGTTGCTGCACGGGGCCATCCCCCAAGCCATCGACCCCGAGAGAGACCCGGTGGCGGCACTTCTCGTGCTCTGTGACGAGCTGTTTGACTGGGAGCCAGGGGGGCGCAGCGGTCCTGACCCGGCCACCCTCGGGCGCTCCCTGCACGCGCTGGCGGTCGACATGAGCCCCCGGCGGTCCCGGGCCTCCCACATCCGCTTTCACGACACCCGAGTGGCCGTGGTGGAGGGCGCCGAGGGGCCCGAGTTGGCGGCATTTGTGGACCTGGAAGCGAGCCGGCGGAGCGGTCGACCGGGCGGCTGGCCCCACATCGAGCTGCAGCTGGTGGCGCCCGAGTTCTTGGGTCCCCATGTCTTCCCGGTCTGGCTCTCCATCGGCCAGAACGTGGGCCGGATCCGCCCGGGCGTGTGGTCCTGGGGCCCTGTGATCACTGTGGTGGGCGATGTTCCCGACGGTGTGCGGCGCACGACGGGCACGTCCATTGAGCTGCTGGGACGACTGTGCGCCCAGGTGCGCAGCTCCTACCGAGGGCGGCTGGCCCGCTGGCTGGATGACCGGCCGGTGGTCACGGTGCTGCTGTCCCCTGGCCAAGAGGCCATCGTCATCGAGCCGCTGGGACGGGCGGTGGGACGGCGAGACCTGCGGCCAGTGCTGGGCGAGCTCACCCAAGCCGCCGAGCGGCTGATGCTTGAGATCGAAGGCCGCCGCCGCTGATGTTTGCGGTGAGGTCCCGGATCAGATGATCTGGGGCCGCTCGCAATTCCAGCATCGCTGAAAGTGGGCGTCGACCTCTTCCCCACATCCCCGGCACACCCACGGGGGCTCGTCGCCCAGCCCCGCCGACTCGTAGGCGGCCACCAGCGCTTTCGCCCGAGGGGCGTCCTTGCCCGAGACCCAAAGGGTCGGCAAGCTGTCGGCCACCGGAATCAGCCCGGCCAGCGTCGAGAGGGCCGCACCCCGCAGCTCGACCACCAAGCCGTGCTGCGACAGGTAGTCTCGCAGCAAGTGGGCGTCGGCGTGGCCTTGGGCCTGATAGATGCGGATGGGACGAATGGGGGCTCCATATCGATGGGCGTCCGTCCGATGCAGACGCAGTGTCCCACTGGGACATGACCGACTTGGAGGTATGCCATCGACTTCTCCCCCGCCAATGTGGCCGCCCGTGTGGGCCTGTGTGTGCTGTGCGTCGGCTTTGCCTCGGCGTGTGGCAGCGAAGAGGAGGACGCCGTTGGACCGCCGATCCCCACCGCCGAAGAGATGGAAGAGGTGGCCCGCAAGATCGACGAGGCCAAGGGCTACGAGATCGGCCCCATCGGCACAATGATGTGGCAGTTTGGCAACCTGGGCCCCCAGCAGGGCACCGCGTACCTGTCGGATGGCAGCCAAGCGAGCGTCTACCGAAAGCCCCGGTCCAAGGCCACGCTCAACGATGTTGAGTTCCAAGACATCGTGCTGTACTTCACCGATTCCGGTCGGTTGCGGTTCTTAGAGATGGTCCGAAGGGAGAGCACCGAGGCGGAGTGTGAACAGGCCCGGGCGCAGCTGGTCAAGGACATTGGCGTGCCGATGCCCGCAGGTCCCCACCGCTTCGTGTGGAAAGGCAAGCAGTACCGGGGCGAGATGACGTGGGACCCGGATGCGCTGGGCAGCCCTTGGTGCACCGCGCGGTTCCAAGCTGCGAATGATGTGCAGCTGCTGTAGAGGGGCGTGCATCGGCTCCGAAAGGTCGTTGTCGACAGCGCCGACTTGGGGCTGTCGAGCGGCTATAGGAGTGCATGGCCCAACGTCCCCACCGCTTGTCTGTTGTGTTCGCCCTGCTGGCTCCGCTCGCGGGCGGGTGCTTTCCGGAACGTCCCGGGGACTCGTTGTCCAGCGACAAAGAAGGTGAGCTGGCCATCGAGACCAGCGACGCGGATGCAGACACGGATGCAGACACCGACACTGATGCCGACGGGGACGCGGACAGCGATGTCGATGCGGACAGCGATGCCGATGCAGACAGCGACGCCGATGCAGACAGCGACGCCGATGCAGACAGTGACGCCGATGCGGACGGGGATTCCGATGCGGACAGCGACGCCGACGCGGACGGGGATGCCGACGCGGACGCCGATGTCGAGCCGACATTGCTGACTCTGCGGGGCACGGTTGACCAAGTCTGGGGTGACTGGGGCTGGATCTGCGAAGCGCAGTGGTCCGCCCGGGGCACTCAATCTCGCGGCGCCTTCTGCCCGGCGTGCTCGCTGGCGTTTGACGTCGACTGGACCGTCACCGCGGTCGACACGGGCTGCCCCGCTTCGGACTTCTCCGCCGAGGTTGCGCTGCTGGAAGCTTCAGGGGGGCGCGGCTACGACGTCCTGATCTACGAGACGTCCTCCGGTGAGTATGGGTACTGGGCCTTGGCGTATAGTGACCTCGAGACCTACCTGAACTTCGGCTACTACGACGAGCGTTACTACTACGATATCTACCTGTGGTCGGAAAACGACCTGTACTGAGCGGTGGCCGGATAGGCCAAGATGCCGTGCTACAGGGTGTTCAGGAAGCCGATCAGGTCTTGTTTTTCCCCGTCGGACAGTGCGTCGAAGGCCAAGCGGCTGGCGTCCGCTTCCCCGCCGTGGGCGGCGATGGCCGCCTCCAGCGTGACCGCTTGGCCCCCGTGCATGTAGGGCGGGGTCTGTCCGACGTCCCACAGCGGCGGTGTGCGGAACTCGCCCGGGTCCAGCCCATCTTCCTGGTCCACGAGCGGCGTGCCCTCGGGGCTGACGTCGTGCAGCAGCAGGTCGGTCCATGCCGCGACGCCGTCCAGCTCGGGCACATGGCAAGACGCACAACCCACGGTGGCAAAGCTGGCGTCGCCCGCCGATGCGTCCACCCCGGCGGAGGGCGCCTTGCGGGGAGGGGCGGCGGTGGCCGTCAGGTAGAAGACCAGGTCGTCCATCTGGTCCATTCCCAGCTCGGGATCGGCGATGTCGTCGCCGTCGTCGTCGGTGGTGAACGCCGACTCGGCCGGGTCGACCGTCAGCCCGATCTCGTTGAGCAGGGCGTCCGCCGCAAAGTCCTTCACCGACGGCACTTGGGCCTTCCACCCGAAGCGTCCGAGCCGTCCGTCTGCGAGCACCCGGGCCCGACCGGAGATGCCGTCACCGTCCAGATCGTCGGGGTCTTCGAGTGCGAAGATTGCGTCTTCATCGATGCCCTGGAGCAAGCCAATGCCCAGGATCGTGGGCGGCTGGCGGGGCTCGACGACGTTGACCTCGTCCGGCATGCGCCAGGGCGGTTGGCCGGGGACCACACTGCGGGGGATGACGGCAGACGCCACATTGGTGAAGCTGCCGTCCTCGTGCCAGGTGCCGATGCGCAGCACACTCGTGTCGGCCCCGCCGCCTCCCCCAAGGACCGGGTCTTGGTGGCACGCACGACAGGAGTCGGCGTTGAAGCGAGTGCCCAGACCGACGGCCGGGTCGATGTCGTGGTCGAACAGGGCCCGCCCTCGGGTCCAGCTGGCCAAGGCCTCGCCGCTGAGTCCCGCCAGCGGGCCGCCGTGCTCTCCGACCGTGGGCACCGCCGCTTCGAAGCTGGTGAAGTGCGCTTCGCCGGGGTCGTGGCCACCGAGAGCCTGCAGGAAGACCTCCATCGCGTGCTGGTCTTCGGCGCTGAGGTCTGCGTAGGCATCCCGGCTGGCTTGACCTTCGCCCCCGTGGGCCAGGATGGCGTCGTGGAGGGAGTCGGCGCGGCCGTCGTGCATCCAGGGCCCGTGCATCGCGATGCCCCACAAGGGACCGGTGCGGAACTCCGAGCCGGTCGCCAAGCCGGCTTCGATGCCGTCGGCGAGCTCTTCGCCCATGTCGTGCAACAACAGGTCCGAGTAGAGGGGCAGGCTGCCGATGGTGCTGTCGAGTCGGGGCACATGGCAGCTCACGCAGCCCGCGTCTTCGAACAGATCTGCCCCCCGCAGGCCGACCACATCGAGTGCCGCGGGCGCGGGCACCCCGATGTAGGTGCTGAACACCAACAGGTCGAGCTGGTCTGTGTCGCTCATCTCAGGGTCGGCCACGTCGTCCAGGTCGGTGGTGGGCTCCGCCGGCGCCGAGACCTGAGCCTTGGCGGTGCCCTCCAGCCACGTCAACGGCAGCCATGCGCCCAGCGCCGATGCCCGCTGTTCCACTTCGGCCGGGGCCGGGGGCTCTTCGGGGAACACATAGAACAGCGGGTTTGTGGTGATGCCCATCTGGTTGAGGATGGCGCCCCGGTTGAAGCTCTCCACGCGGCTGGCTTGGGACTTGTAGCCGAAGCGCCCCACCCGGCCTTGCTCATAGTTTGCGCGGCCGGAGATGCCGTCCCCATCGGCGTCGTCTTCGTCTTCCAGCGCCAGGATGTCCTGGTCAGCGATGAATGCCAACAAGCCAAGACCAAACATTGGGGGTGCGTTGCGACGGGCGTACAGCACGGTGTCGGCCGACTCCGCGACGTGTCCGCCGTGCAAGCTGTAGAGGTTGCGCACGGGACCGTGCCCAGCGCTGCCGGCGTCCTCGAGAGCCCCGTCCCAGCGCTCTTTCTTGACCAGCCAGAAGTCACGGTAGCGGGGCGCCGACCCGCCGACGACCGGGAACTGGTGGCAGCCCCCACACGAGTCGGCGTTGAAGGTGGGGCCCAGGCCATCGTTGGCGTTGAAGGCGCGGGCCGCTTGCTCACGGCCACGCTCATACGACGCCAGCATCTGGCCGGTCAGGATGGGAATGGCGTCACCCAGGCGAGCTTCGGCGACAAAGATGTCGGCATCGCCCGCGGGGTTCGGCTTGGGATCGGCGAACTTTTGCTTTTCGCCGGGCTTGGGGTCCGACTTGCACGCGAACAGCAGGGCCAAGCAAAACAAGGGAGACGGGGACTTCATGCGGTGCCTCACTGCGGAGCGGTTGCGGTCAGGACGAGGCCCTTGAAGTGATCTTCGGACGTGTTCAGGTTTCCGCCCACAGCGTACATCATCGCCCCCGGTGTGCCCCAGGTGGCGTGCAAGATGTCGTTGGTGGAGCCCAGAACGTCGACCAGTTCATCTGTCTCGATGTTGTAGAGGCCAGAGTAGGTGAGCTCTCCGACCACCACAGCGACGCCGCTTGGGTAGACCATGACGCCGCTGAGGCCCGCGTTGGCTTGCGCCGTGGCGTGGAGCCCGCCGGTGCCATCGCCTTCCATCACCACGCCCGTGCCCCGCCCGCCGACCACCACCAGCGGACCAAACGCAGCGTTGGCCGTGACCAGGTCGGCTGACACGCCGGTGGGCGCGGGCGCAAAGTCGAGTCCGCTGCCCACCATCGCGACCCCACCCACGCCGACCATCCAGATCTCGGTGGCACTGACCCCGTGCACCTTGAACAGGTTGGTGGGGCCGCCGAGCTCGCTGGGAATCGGTATCTCCGACCACTCGGCGCCATCGAAGTGCATCGCCATCGCGGTGTCCCCGCCCCATGCCGAGGTGCCGCCGACCGCGTAGACATCGTCGCTGGCGACCGCGTACAGCCCCCAGATGGCTTCGTCGACGGGCAAGCTGAGGTCGGTCCATGCGGTGCCGTCAAAGTGCAGCAGCGTGCCCTGGACCCCGCCCACCCACACATCGTCGGGGCCGGTGCCGTGCACCCAGTTGAGGATGGGCACCGTCGACGGCAAGGTCTGCTGCGAGAATGAGGTGCCGCTGCCGCGCAACACGACCCCAGCATCGGGTTGGCCGCCCACGATCCAGACGTCGTCAGCGCTGGACCCCCACACGCTCAGCCACGCCCCCCGGGTGTCCGCCGACAGTGCGGTCGACCACTCGATCGCCGGCCCAGGCTGGCCGGTCTCGAGCCCCGAGTGGTGGGGCTCCGTGGATGGGCTGTCCTTGCCCTCACTGCCGCCGCAGCCCAGCGTGGTGAGGGCGACGAGGGCGCCGATGGTCAGGGACCTTGGGTTGACCTGCATGGGCATGAACCTCAGCCGAGAGCAAGGCCCCACTGTAGCCCCGTGGGGTCAAGGTGTCGGCGGGTACCCCACGGATTGCCTGGGGAGCGGTGGCTGAGTGTTGTGTCTCTTAGCCTTTGTGCGTGGCGGCCTGGAGCAACACCTTCTTGGTGATCACGCCCACCAGCTGGCCATTGTCGACAACGGGTACGATCGTCAGGTGATCCTCCACCATACGTGCGGCGATGACGTCGAGGCGTGCGTCAGGGTCGACCTTCTGGACGTTGCGGCTCATGATGGCCCCCACGGTCGTGCCGCTGATCTTCAACAGCTCTTGTTCAGTTCTCTCCAGCCCCAGGGGCAGCACGGCGTCCATGAACGCAAAGAACGACGGCATGTGCACCCGCTTTTCTCGGAACACCAAGTCCATCGTGGTGACCACGCCGATGAGCCGCTTCTTCTCGTCGATCACACAGGCACCGTCGGCGTTGTTGTCCAACAACAGCCGCGACAGGTCGATCACCGAGAGCTCGGCGGTGACGGTGAGGGGGGACTTGTCCATGAACTGGTGGGCGTGCTGCACGGAACCTCCGGGGTGTGCTGACTGCTATGCAAGGCCCGGACCGCGCACAATGCGCTGGGCATCGTGGGGACCGGGCGGATTGGCCCGACGACCCTGTGGCAATGGACCCCCTCCGCGGTCCCCGGAGACCCTGGCCCCCAGAGCGCTGCCCCCAAGAACGCTGCCCCCAAGAAAAGAGACGGGCGACCACTGGGGCCGCCCGTCCATCACTCAGCCGGCCAACTCAGCCGTCACAGTCACCGAACAGCGCGTAGCTGATCTCGACGGTGGAGCCGCCCTCGGGCACGTAGTCCGAGTCGAAGTCGATGGCGTTGGTGGAGGGGTTGTACTCCCAGCCCACCGTCGTCGTCAGGCCGTCCAGCTTCACCGAGATGGTCTCGGGCACCGGGTACTCGGTCAGCTCGAAGGAGCTGAGGTCGGACGCGGAGCCTTCGGCGAGGGCTTCGAGGTGAGCACCCCAGTCCGTCGCGCAGATGGACAGGAACAGACCACCCGTGGCCACCGTGGCCTCGTAGAAGCCGGTGAACGCTGCCGCGGAGCCGCAACCACCGGGGTAGTCACCACCGATGGCGTGCATCACGACGTCGTCCGGGTCGGACTTCAGACCCTGGAAGAGGCTGACGTAGTGGGTGTAGTTGTTCGTGCTCTGCTCGGGCTCATCGGACACGCCGACGAGGTTGAGCGAGGCGTCATCGCGGACGAGGCCCTCGTTGCAGCCGCCCGAGAAGGTTTCGGCGAGGTTCGACTCCAGGAGCATGAACGGACGCTCCGTGTTCGAGCCGTACGACGCGCCGAGGTTGATCATCGTGGTGATGGTCGCGACGGCGTCGTCTGCGCTGAACGTGTTGTCGATGTAGATGTCGGCGCCGTTGATGCAGCCGTTGTCTTCGACGGTCGCAGCGACGTGGTAGTCGGCATCGAGGGTGGCCATGATGGCCGTGAACGTACCGAAGTTGTTCTGGACGTTCTCGATGTCGTCGTACATCGAGCACGAGCGGTCGACCGCGAAGATGATGTCGGTCTCGCCCTTGATCGGCTGGTCGTAGATGTCGGTGTTCTCACCGAACAGCGCGCCGCCGCTCTCGACCGTGGCCAGAACGGTGGTCTGGAAGGGGTCGTTCGAGTCGACCATCAGGTAGGCGATGTCGTCCACTTCATCGAAGGGACGGGTCTCGACCACGACCTGGCGGACCTCACCGGGAGCGAGGGTCCAGGGCAGGGCGCCGTTGGTGGACTCATTGGCATCAAACTTCACGTCCACCGGCGATGCGGTGTTGAAGTCGATGTTCTGCACCACGAGGTTGGCGGTGCCCACGTTCTCGATGGTGAAGGTCTGCTCGGCGTCGCAACCGATCCACAGCGTGCCGAAGTCGTACTCGGTGGGGCTGAGCTCGATGATGGGCGCGATGCCCTTGCCGTTGAGGATGACTTCAACGGTGGACTCGTCCGGGTCGTCCGACTCGATGAAGACGATGCCCGAGTCGATGGCCGCGGTGAACGGCGTGTAGGAGATGTTGAACTCTGCCGAGCCATCCGGGGGAATCAGCGAGGAGCTGATGGCCGACACCGTGAAGGTGGAGGTGTTGTCGACCCAGACCTTCGAGATGTGGAGGTCGTTGACGCCGGTGTTCCGGACCGTGATGGTCTCGATCTCGGTCGCCGGGGGCGCACCGGTCTCGTACGCGAGCACGTCGCCAAAGTCGACTTCGAGGGGATTGACGTCGATGTCTGGCTGACCATCGTCCGTGATCTCCGACTGGGAGTCGGTCTTCTCGTTGATCTCGTATTCCTGGCAGGCGACCGCGAGGAGGCCGATGCTGCCGATGAGGATGGTGCGGTTCATTGGGGCACTCCTGGGCGAAGAGAGGGGGCTGGCGTGTGCCGGATTGGCGGGGCGTGTGCGTGGACCGCGAGGTCGGTGTCGTGGGGGGGTACGCCCACTTGAGGGGCGGTGTGACAAGATCTCGCGAGTTTTTTCAGCTTCCGTGAATGCGCACATGCGGGGGCTGGTTGGCCGGGTGGCAGCGCGCGTCGGAGGTGAGGGGTCCACGCCGGGGCTTCCAGCCGGACCTCTGAGCTGACCCCCATCGTACACCAACCGGCACCGGTCGGCGAGGGGGGGCGCAGGACGGGGCTTTCGGGCTCAGCGCACGGGTGTGCCGGGGGGGACCTCGGCCGAGGGGCCGGCCAGCGCGAGAATGCCGTCGTCACCGGTGATGGCAAGCACCATGCCCTCGCTGGGGACGCCGCGCAGCTTGCGGGGCGCGAGGTTGGCAACCACGATGACTTGGCGCCCCAGGACGTCGGCGGGGGCGTGGGTCTGGGCGATGCCTGCGACGATCGTGCGGGGCTTGTCTTCGCCCAGGTCGACGGTGAGCACCAGCAGGCGGTCGGCCTTGGGGTGGCCCTCGGCCGCGAGCACGGTGCCCGTCTTCAGGCTGATCTTCGCGAAGTCCTCGAACTCGATGACCTCGGCGGGGCCGGTGGGGGCTGCCTTCTTGGCCGCCTTCTTCTGGGATTTGGTGAGCTTGGGCGCCGGGGGAGGGGCCACCGGTGCGCCGCCGACCACCGCTTGGATGGCCTCAGGAAGCTCCTGCAGCCGGGGGAACAGGGGGTCGCCCGAAGCCACAGCCGTGCCTTCGACCAGCCCATCGAGGCGGTCGAGGTGGGACCACTGCACGCCATCTTGGCCCAGCTTGCGGGCGAGCTCGTCGCTCTTGCCCATGCACACGGGAGACAGCAGGGCGCTGGCCACCCGGCACACTTCTTGGCAGCGGCGCATCACGCCCGCGAGGCGCTCCATGTCGCCGGACTTGTTCAGGGCCCAGGGCGCGCTGACCTCGATGTACTTGTTGGCCGCGCCGACCAGATCGAACATGGCCTGCAGGGCCGCGTGGAACTGAGCACCGTCCATGGCCGCTTCGTACTCGGCCCAGGTCTTGGCGGCTTGGGCCTCCAGCGCGAGATCCACGTCGGTGCTCGGGTCGAGGGCCGGCACCAACCCGCCGAGCCACTTCTCGGTCATGGTCAGCGTGCGGTGGGCGAGGTTGCCCAGATCATTGGCCAGGTCGACATTGTAGCGAAGCAAGAACCCGTCGTGATCGAAGTCGCCGTCGCCACCGAAGGGGATCTCCCGCAGCAAGAAATAGCGGACAGCATCGACGCCGTAGCTGTCCACAAGCAGCTTGGGATCGAGCACGTTGCCGATGCTCTTGCTCATCTTGCCCCCCTTCACCGTCCACCAGCCGTGGGCGTACAGGCAGTGAGCGGGCTCCAGACCGAGCGCGAACAGCATCGTCGACCAATAGATGCTGTGGGTGGTCAGGATGTCCTTGCCCACCAGCTGGAAGTCGGCGGGCCACAGGGTGTAGAACCGGGGCTCGCGCTGGGCCGGGTCGGGGTGGTAGCCGATGGCGCTGATGTAGTTCAGCAGCGCGTCGAACCACACGTACGTGACGTAGTCGGTGTCGAAGGGGATCTCGATGCCCCAGCCCATCCGGGTCTTCGGGCGGGTGATGCACAGGTCTCCCACGCCCTTCTTCAGGGCACCGAGCACCTCGTTGCGACGGGACCGGGGCTGGATGAAGTCCGGGCGGTCTTCGATCCACTGCTCCAGCTGGGCCGCGTACTTGGACATCCGGAAGAACCAGTTCTTCTCTTTGATCCACTCGACCGGCTGGCCGGTGTCGGGGCACTTGCCGTCCACGAGGTCTTTCTCGGTCCAGAAGCGCTCGGCCGAGGTGGAGTACCAGCCCTCGTAGAAGTCCGCATAGATGTCGCCGCGGTCGTGCAGCATCTGGAGCACGGCCTGGACCACCCGCGTGTGGCGAGGCTCGGTCGTGCGGATGAAGTCGGACGCTTCGACCGAGACCATCGGCAACAGCGCCTTCCAGTGCACCAGCATGTCGTCGATGTGGGCCAGCGGGCTGATGCCCCGGGCGTTGGCGGCCTCGAGCACCTTCTGGCCGTGCTCGTCCGTGCCGGTGAGCATCCACGCGCCCCGTCCCATCAGCCGGTTCCAGCGCGTGAGCGTGTCGGCGGCGATGGACGTGTAGGCATGCCCGATGTGGGGCTTGCCGTTGACGTAGTAGATGGGCGTGGTGACGTAGAAGCAGTGGTCGCTGGCTTCGGTCGGCGCGGTCTGGGTGGACACGAAGGACTCCGGGGCGGGCGCTCCGCCAAGCGAGAAGGGCAGGGCTGCCCCGCGTAGTCGCCAGACCCCCCTGGGGCAACCGCTCGCCTTTGTCGGGCGGGCCTTGGTCATGTCGGGCGTGGCCTTGTGGTGCCACGGATGCCGCGATAGCCGCGGGCCCATGGCGCGTGCACTTGGCTATTCCCTGAGTACCTTCGATCCCGTCGACCCCGGCCGTCTGTGCCGTGGGCGCGAGCGCTGGATCGACTCCTTTCCGCTGGCGGACGACGAAGAAGTGCCGCTGTTGCGGCGTGTCTCGGTGTCGGGTGCCCGCTTCTCGGACGACAGCGCGCGGGATGCGGTGCGGGGGCTGCGGTTCTCCGGCATGTCCCTGGGCACGCTCATCCGCGAGCTCTGGCCCGACTCGGAGCTGGTGGCATGGTCCGAAGATGGCCATCCCCGGCATGTTCCCGACGAAGCCGAGGGCGTGGAGCACTACCAGCTCAACGAGGTCGGCGGTGCCCTGCGCCAGTGGTACTCCCGCTGGAGCATGGTCTGCACCGATCCCGAAGAGCTCGACCGGGCGATTGAGGGCGGCGCGGACGTGATCTTGGTCCTCGACGAGGTCCCCGAGGCCGAAGACGCCGGCACATCCATGCTGGCGACGGCCCCGGTGGCCGATGCTTGGATGGACCCCACCCACCGGGGGGGCCTGCCCGAGTCCATTCGCGAAGACCTGTTCTTGCTGACGGGGTACCGCGTCGATGGGGCCCCCGCGCGGTCCTTCCAAGCCGCCGCGATCCCGTCGGTGCTGCGCCACTGCCGTGCCCTCGTGCTGGTCCACCAAGACAAGCATGCGCCGTGCATCGGCATCTACGGCGGTGAAGACCTCGACCCCCGGGACGCCCTGGAGGGCTTGGCCCGCGGTGTGGAAGCCTTGCCGGTGCCCTTCGCCATCCCGCCCATGCTCGCGCGCTGGGACCGGGCCTTGTGGGAGCTGCGCCAGATCTGGCAGCCCGAGGTGATGGGCGAGTACCCGGTGGCGCCCGCAGCCGACAATGTCGGGGGCTGGGGTCGCCGTGGGGTGCGTCGTCGTCGCCGGGACCGGGAGCGCAATGAGGAGTGATCCCCGCCGCTGGCTGAGAATAGGCGTGGCTGTCGCGCTGTGTTGTGTGAGCACGACGGCACTCGCTGTGGACGACTGGATTCACCACCAAGGTGCGGGTGAACAAGCTTGGGGCACCACCGAGCGGCCGGACCGCATCTCCCGGATGCCGAAGAAGCTGAACCTGCCGGATGTGGGCTTTGCCGGGCGGACGGCTGCCGACAAGCCCGATGACTGGGAAATTGCCGGCCCTCACGAGCATGGCGAGCGCCACTTCCTCCGCTACGTGGACGGCGCCTTGGTCGATGCGTGGATCTTGCGGCCCGGTCCCATCGACGGCACCCAATTCCAGATGCTGGGCCCCGAGCAATGGCGCGGTGCAGTGCTGGGCATGAACAACGATGGCTGGCGCGAGATCGGCGACGCGGTGAGCTGGGATGTGGGCGGCCGCACGGTGATGCTGTGGCGGTCCCGTGCGTCGAGCCACGAGCTGCTCGCCAGCCGAGCAGTCCCCGGTGGCCGCTACAGCGCCCAGCGGCCGAAGGTGTTGGTGCCTTCCGAGCGACTGGCGACGGGCAAGGCCAACATTTCGGGCGACCTCAAGAAGCAAGTCAAGCCGGCCAGCACCGCACTCGAAGCGTGCCTGAACGACGTCGAGAAGCCCATTCGCGCCAATGTGTACCTGGGCTATGACAAGCTCGGTCGGCTGGCCCGGCTCAAGGTCGACGGCGACCGGGCCATCTACGAAGCCGAGGCGTGCATCGCCGCAGCGTTGGTCAAGCTGCCCGCGGCGCCAATGTCTGAAGGGTCCTTCGAGATCTACCGCTTCCGCTGAGCGCACGGCCCCATGACGGGGTCGGTCTCGCGGGGTCGATCAGAAGCCCAGGTCGTCAAAGCGCATCTCTTCGACTTCTTCTGCGCTCAAGTTGGAGCTGGCTTCGATGGTCATGTCGACCCCGTGGCCCGTCTCTTCGTCGCGTGCAACCACGCGGACGATGCCGTCGGCGTCCAGCGAAAACGTGATGCTGACCCGCACCTCACCCCGGGCCGCCGCCCGCAGTCCCGACAGCACGAACTCGCCCAACAGCTCGTTGTCTTCGATGTTCCGACCCTCCCCCTGGCACACCGAGACCCGCACCTCGGTCTGGTCGTCGTGGGCGGTGTGGAAGACCTTGGTGGCCTCGGTGGGGATGGGCGTGTTGCGGGGGATGAGCGGCTCGACGAAGCCGCCGATGGTGCGCACGCCGAGGGTCTGGGGGGTCACGTCGAGCAGCACGGCGTCGGGCGCGGCGCTGTTGTCGAAGTTGGTCAGGTTCCACGCCTGGATGGCCGCTCCCTGGGCCACCACTTGGTCGGGGTTGAGGTGGTCCAGGGGCTTCTTGCCGAAGTAGTGACCGACCGCTTCGCGCACCAGGGGGAAGCGGGTCATGCCGCCGACGAGCAGCACATGGTCCACTTGGGCATTGGTGAGGCCCGCTTGGGAGATGGCCTCGTCGCACACCACGAAGGTGCGCTGCATGAGGGGCATCACGAGGTTCTGGACCGTGGACTGGTTCAGGGTGGTGCTCAAGCCGAGGGGCTCGCCCGCGTCGTCCCGGGTGAGGGCCGGCACCTTGACCGCGACGGCATTGACTTGGGACAAGGCCCGCTTTGCCCGCTCGGCGGCATCGAGCACCTTGGCGCGTGCCGCGGGGTTCTCGGTGATGTCCACGCCGGTCTGTTGCTTGAACTGCTCGATCAGGTGGTTGGCGATGGTCATGTCGAAGTCGTCACCCCCGAGGAACGTGTCCCCGGCCGTGCTGACCACCTCGAACAGCTCGCCTTCCAACCGCAGGATGGAGATGTCGAACGTGCCGCCGCCCAGGTCATACACGGCGATGTGTTGGCGGTGGGCTTGGCCGTAGCCATACGCAAGCGCGGCCGCCGTGGGCTCGTTGATGATGCGCAGGCACGTCAGTCCGGCGATGGTCGCGGCGTCCCGCGTGGCCTGGCGCTGCTGGTCATTGAAGTAGGCGGGAACCGTGATGACCGCGCCATCCACGGTCTGTCCCGTGGCTTGTTCAGCGATGACCTTCATGTGGGCCAGGACGTGGGCGCTGATCTCCTGGACCGCGTAGACCCGGCCCTGCACCCGCACCCGCGCGTCCCCCCGGGGCCCCTCGGCGATGCCCCAGCCGACGGTGCGCCGCAGCCGCTGGACCTCTTCAGACGCGTAGCGCCGACCGATGAGCCGCTTTGCCGAGAACACCGTGTTCTCCGGTGCATACGCAAGCTGTTGGCGGGCGCGATGGCCCACGACGACCGCGTGGCCGTAGCCGAATGCCACCACGGAGGGGTGCACCGAGCGACCCTCCGCGTCGGCGAGCACGATGGCCTGGCCGTCCAGCACGGTGGCAATGACGGAGTTGGATGTGCCGAGGTCGATGCCGACTGCGATGCCCACGAGTGTCTCCCACAGCTGGGGCCACGTCCGCAGGGGTCGACGTGGGGGTGGCCTCCAGGCCGGGGACTCTATCAGCCGAGAGCGCATCCCGGCGCGGCTGGCCCATCTTGGGGGTTCAGCAGCGGCTCCAGCACCGACAGCACCTCGTCGTGGACATGGGGGTTGCACGCCACGATCTGCGGGTGGTCGAGGTCGATCGGCGCTCCACGGGGGTCGCTGACCCGGCCACCAGCCTCTTGCACGAACAGCAGCCCGGCGGCGACATCCCAGGGGCTCAAGTTGAACTCCCAGTACCCATCGGCGCGACCGGCGGCGATGTGGCAGAAGTCGAGTGCGGCGGACCCGGCGCGGCGCAGACCTTGGGCAGACACCAGGAAGGCCTTCACAAAGCGCAGGTACATGTCCGCCTTGTCGCGGCGGTCATACGCGAAGCCGGTGAGCATCAGCGCCCGGTCCAGGGTGTCGACCTTGGAGACCCGGACTGGACGGTCATCCTGGAGCGTGCCGAGGCCCTTGCCGGCGCAGGTTGTGCGGTCGAGCAGCGGATCGTAGATGCACCCCCCGAACAGCTCGCCGCCGACCTCGAGCGCCACCGACACCCCGAAGGCCGGGAAGCCGTGCACGAAGTTGGTGGTGCCATCGAGGGGGTCCACGATCCACCGGGCCGGTGCGCCGGCGGTGTTCGCCAGGGCGGCTTCTTCGGCCAAGATCACCGTGCCCGGATCTCGGGCGGCCAGCACCTCACAGATGGCGTGCTGGGCAGCGAGATCGACCTCTGTCAGCAGATCCACGGCCCCCTTCGGGTCGACTTCGCGAAAGCCTGTGGCCAGCGCCCGTCGGATGACGGCGCCACCGGCTTGAGCGGCCTCGATGGCGAGCTGTTGGGCGGCGCGGGCGCTGCTGTGCATCGGGCTCAGGGACCGGTGCAGGCGAGGCGATCTGCCGTGGCATTGCAGGTGACCGTGCCACCCTTGCGCACCTGGAAGGCGGTCCGGGCCTTGCCGACTTGCAGCACACAGGTCGAGATGGTGTCGAAGGATCGGGTGCTGGTGCCCGCGAACGACCAAGACCCGCCGGGGTTGCAGCTGGCGGTGACTTGCTCGGTGGCCCCTTGGACGTTGATCCGCACCCGTGCCGGGAAGTCCGCGCCGGCAGAGGTCGTGTCGGCGGGCGGTGTCTTGCTGCTGCCGGACCCGGAGCGGGACGACGAGCCCGAGCGGGATGAAGAGCCCGAGCGAGAGGAGGACCCGGAGCGGGATGCGGAGCCCGAGCGGGAGCTGGTGCCCGAGGAGCCTGAGCGTCGGGATCCAGCGCTCTGCTTCTTCTTTTTGGCTTCGGCCTTTTTCTTGGCTTCGGCTTCTTCGGCTTCTTCGGCTGCCTTGCGCTCGGCCTCTTTCTCGGCCGCCGCAGCGCCATCATCGGGCGCCTTGCCCGTGTCTCCAGCGAGGGACTTCTGGCCGTCCGTCTGGTCGTCCGTGGCCAAGTCCGCCGGCTCGGTGTCCGGGAGATCCCCCACACTGCCGTTCTGGGTCGTGAAGTACCACGCCACTCCGCCGGCCAGTCCGCCGCCGCCACAGAGGAAGAGGAAGCCGACCGCGACCGCGATGAACACCCACGTGGGGATGCCCTTCTTCTTGGGGGCCGCGGCAGGACCGGGGGGAGGGGGCTTGGCACGGCCCGCACCGATGCCGACGCCCGCCGTGATGGGTGGCGGCGGCGCGGGTTGGGCGGGCGGCGCACTCGGCGGCTGGGGGGGCGCCATGGTCGGCGGCGGGGGCGCAGGAGCGGGCGCGCGGGGAGGCGGCGCCGGCGCGGGGGCCATCGGCCGGGGCGGCGGCGGGCTGGGCACCACCGGCGGCGGGGGACTGGGGCGGGGCGGGGCACTGATGCCCATCGGTTCCCGTGGGGGAGGCTCAGGCGCCCGGGCTGCGCGACCTCCGCCAGGCACGAAGACCTCGCGCACTGGCTCGTCCTCGTCGTCACCGGCGAGCATGGCCGCGATCTTGTCGCGGCTCCAGAACGCCGTGGACTCTCCTTTCGCAGAGCTTGCCGTCCGCAACCGCAGGGCGGCCGTCTTGGACACGGGGCTGCCCAGCTCGGTGGGGCCACCCAGATCTTCGTTGGCCAGCGGCACCGGGGCGTCACCAAAGGCAGCCGGGGCCGGAGCCGCAAGCATCACTTGGTCGGACCACTCCGTCAGGTCGAGGCCAGGGCACTGCGGACAGACCTGGGCGAACATGTTGGCCACGTCGAGGGGCTGAGGGCGCTCGCTCGGCTCGAAGGCCAGCATCGAGCACAAGAAGCCCAGCACGCCGTCAAACCAGGGGCGATCCCGCACTTCGCCCCAGTCGATCGTCAGCAACCGCTCGACGATCAGGTCGTCGTGCTCATCGCGATAGCGGGGGGCCATGCCCATCGGCTCGCTGCTGAGCATGGCATGGAGCAGCAGCCCCAGCCCATAGACGTCGGTGGGAATGCCGACCGGGTGGCCTTCAGGCGCACGGGTGTTGTCCCGCCGCAGCCCCCAGGCACCCACGCTGACCGTGCCCCCTTCGTCGATCCAGATCAGCCCGGCCCGCAGGTCGCCATGGGCCACCTGGTCTTCAGTGGCGATGTCGAGGATGTCGGCGATGTACGCGACAACCTCGAGCGCGGCGCGCACCGGGACCGGACCGACCTGAAGAAACCCCTCAAGCAGCATGCCCGACGGGTCGCCGTCCTCGGTGAGGAGCTGGCCGTGGGGGCCGGGCTCGCGGGAGTAGTAGAAGCGCACGGGGACTCCGGAACCCATCCCGATGGAATTGCGCGGCGTTGCCGGTCCACCGCTCGGAACCATACCGCTGCAGCGCAATGTAGACTTGGGCCCGCTAACGCGCGCGCCGAGTTCCGCCCCGGTGCCGCGCGAGGGCCTTGGTGGCCGGACCTTGCGAAGTCAGGTATTCATCGGCCATGTCCGCACCCCAGCCGGTCTTCGACGGCGCCGCCAACCCCCTGTGGGATGCGTGGCGTCAGGCTCCCCCCGCCCCCGCCGGGGCGCGATGTGATCAGTGCGCCTGGATGGTCCTCGCCGGGCCGGGCCCCCGGGTCCTTCGCTGCAACCGCCACCGGGGCGCGCGGGTCCTCGGCGAGTGGCCCGCCTGCCCGGCCTTCACGCCCGAGGTCCAGTGTGAGGACTGCGGAGCATGCTGCCGACAAGCCTTTCATGTGGTCGAAGTCGGGGCCCGCGACCCGTTTCGCGTGCTCCACAATGGCCTGCTGGAGAGTGAAGACGGCCGGTGGGTGCTCAAGCGCAACGCCGCGGGACGGTGCCCCTGCCTGATGGGGGACGGCGAGGCCCAAGCGTTTTCGTGCGACCGGTATGAGGCCCGGCCCCGCACGTGCCGGGACTTCACGTTGGGCAGCCAGAACTGCTGTGAGGCACGACGGCGGGTGGGCCGCACCCCCTGAGCCATCCGGCTGCTCAACCGTGCGTTTCGCGTGGGCTTGTGCCCCATGGCGCCCTCAACATCGGCTACGCTGCCGGCCTGTGTGCGGCCCGGGAGGTTCCATGTACCGTTGTCTTCGACTGTTCCCGTGGGTGTCTGTGTGGGTGCTGGGATGTGCCCCAGCGGACGCCAAGCTGTCTGCCACGACCTCTGGACTGGAGGCCGACGCGGACACCGACGCTGATGCCGACAGTGACGCTGATGCCGACAGCGACGCGGATGCTGACGCGGATGCCGACAGTGACGCGGATGCAGACGCTGACGCTGACGCTGACGCTGACGCTGACGCTGACGCTGACGCTGACGCTGACGCTGACGCTGACGCTGACGTCACCCCTGGGACCGGCTGGATGGAGTACGCCTACGGCTGGTCCAGAGAGCCCGGCGAGCGGGACTGCGCGCTGTCATGGACCGTGACCACGGTGCCCTCGTCGGCCACGTGTGGCGACTGTGACTTGGTCATTGAAGCCCAGCTCGACCTCGACCCCTCCAGCTACGGCGGCCGCGAGTGTGACTTCGGCAGCAGCGGCTCGGTGCTGTTTGGGCTCCAGAGTGACCCGCCCCGGGGCTACTCCGGGGTCTATGTCGAGTACTATCGAGAGTTCTACCCGGTCTGGTATGGCGAGTTTGACGGCGACTATGCCGAGTTCTGGATGGGCTACGAAGACTACCTGTACGAGTACTACGGTCGGGACTACTACTATACCTGGGCGCTCAGCGGCGGGTTCACGCTGCCCGAGTGAGTCGACGCGGTCCTGCCGGTCGCCCGTGCCGACTGTTCCTTCTGCTTCTCGGATCCGCCCATGCTCCGTCCCGCTTCGTTATTGACCCTGTGCGGGGCACTCTCGGCGTGCTCGGACTACAGCTTTGCGCCCGATCGCAAGCGCAGCAAGGGCGCTGTCGACACGGGGCCCTTCGAGTCCACCACCCCCGATCCCGGGCCCACGGACAGCGGTGAGTCCAGCGATCCCGACGACCCGCCCAGCTGCGAGGGTGCCGAACCCGACGACCTTCCCCGGGTCAGTCCGGACGATGCGTGCGCGGTGGAGGGCGGGTGGGGACTGTTTGAGCCGGTGGTCGAGTGGCAGTGGAACGACAACCCCGACCAACCGGGCTTTCACCAGATCATGTCGACACCGATGGTCGGCAACCTCACGGACGACAACGGGGACGGGAATGTTGATGAACAGGACATTCCCGAGGTTGTCTTCACCAGCTTTTCGGGCAGCGCGTACTCCTCACCCGGGGCGCTCACGTCGATCTCCGGGGATGGAAGCGGCCAGCACTGGAGCATTCTCGGGGCCGGCGGCTATCGGGTGAACGGCGCGGGTGGGGTGGCCATCGGTGACCTCGAAGGCGACGGCAGCCCGGACATCTGCGTCACCAGTGCCGACGCCAGCGTGTTGTGTCTCGAAGCCGACGGCACCTTCAAGTGGGCAGCCGGGTCGGCGGTGTATCGCTACGGCTTCCCGGCCATCGCCGACATGGATGGTGATGGCCAAGCCGAGGTCATCATCGGCTCGTCCGTCTACAGTGCCGATGGCAGTCTGCGCATGGAAGGCTCCAGCAGCTGCACGGGCACCGGCGGCACCTCATTCGCGGTGGACATCGACGCCGACGGTGTTCTTGAGCTCATCTCGGGGTGCGCCATCCACCGGCTGGACGGCACGGCGGTCTGGTCGGGGGACGGTCCCGATGGCATCCCGGCGGTCGGGGATTTCGATGGGGACGGCGGCCCAGAGGTGGTCCGGGCGGGAAGCGGCCGGATGATCCTCACCAAGCCCGATGGGACGGTGCTCTGGGACGTGGCGATTCCCGGTGGGGGCAACGGGGGGGCACCGACCGTGGCCGACTACGATGGGGACGGGCAGCCCGAAGTGGGCGTCGCGTCTCTGTACTACTACACGGTGTTCGAGACCGACGGGTCTGTGCTCTGGTCGAACCCCACCAACGACACGAGCAGCTCGAAGACCGGCAGCAGCGTCTTCGACTTTGACCGAGACGGCGCGGCGGAGGTCGTGTATGCCGACCAGTTCGACTTGTACGTCTACGACGGGGCGACGGGCTTGGTGCGGATGGACCTCACGGGCCACGCCAACGGCACGCTGCTGGAGTACCCGGTCATCGCAGATGTCGACAACGACGGCAGCACCGAGATTGTGTTGGCATCCAACAACTATGCCTACGCCGGCTGGAACGGCATCACGGTGATTGGCGACGAGACGGGCACATGGGCGGCAGCTCGCCCGGTCTGGAACCAGTTTGCCTACCACATCACCAACGTAAACAGCGACAGCACCATCCCCACCAACCCCCGGGAGAACTGGCGGAGCTGGAACAACTTTCGGGCCGGTGGCACCGAGCTGGGGCCATCCGACTGGCTCGCCGACCTGCGGGCGGGCCCGGCCGAGATCTGTGTCGAGACGTGTGGGTTGGACACCGTGCGGTTCTGGGTGGGGGTGAGCAACCACGGGCTGCTCGACGCCCCCATCAGCGAGGTGGTGGTCTCCCAGACCGCCGATCCCGCGCCATTGCGGACGGCCACGCTGCCCGCCTTGGCCAGCGGGGATGCCGTGTGGGCGGGTCCTTTCGACATGGACCGGGCCACGTGGGGGGCGGGCAGCTTGCTGTTCCGGGTGGATGGGCCGGGCGCGGTGGAGGAGTGTGTGGAAGACAACAACAGCTTGGACCTCGGCGTGTGGCCCTGTGAGTAGCCGCGTCTTCGTCCCCATGTTGGTCGGGCTTGCCATTGGCTGCAATGCCCTGCCACTTAAGCTTCAGGCTGCGCCAGGCCCGGTGGACACTGCAGCCGCTGCGGGGGACCGAGACGACGACGGCGACGGCCACACGGCTGATGAAGACTGTGACGACACGGACGAGGCGGTGTTCCCCGGGGCCGCTGAGCTGTGCAATGGACGGGACGACAACTGTGATGGACAGACCGACGAAGGCCTGCCCACCGCGGTGTGGTTTCGCGACATCGACGGCGATGGCTTCGGTGATCTGGACGGCGCGGTCGAAGCGTGTGCCGAGCCCCCGGACCACGCGGCGAACGACTGGGACTGCGACGACAGCGACGCATCGATCAACCCATCCGCCCCTGAGCCCTGCGGTGGCGGAGACCGGGACTGCGACGGCAACGAGCCGGACGCGTGTGCCTCCTGCCTTGAGCTGCGAGATGCCGGCGTGGCAGCCGAGAGTGGGGTCTACGAGGTGGCGCTGGAGACCGTGGGTGTGGTGGACGTCTGGTGCGACATGGACACCGACGGGGGCGGCTGGACCCTGGTGCAGCGCACGGTCTGGGACTGGGCCGAGTCGGGTGTGTTGATGACCGACTACGAGACGTGGTACCGCGAGACCCGGGGCAGTGCCGACGAAGGCCGGGCCTTTCGACTGGCCGGGCGGGCCTGGGGCGAGCTGTCCCCCAGCCGTGAGCTGTTGATCCGGGCCACGCCGAGACTCGCGGAGAGTGGTGATGACTGCGGTGTTCTTCGCTATCAAGGGCAAGAGGGCCGGGTGCTCGTGAGCAGCCATGCCGCCTACATGACGGGCCTGGTCTCGGATGCGCCTTTGCTGTCGAGCGATGCGCTGTCCACCACGGACCAAGGTCCGGCCACCGACTGTGTGAGCACCCACGCCGTGCCTTGGTTCTATGGTGGGTGTTGTGCAACGTGTCCCACCTACCAGGGCGGATACTGGGCCGACTCTCCCCACCCCATGTTGTCCTACGGGGACGACACGCCCGATGCGTTGGGCAACACGGTCGACACGGTCTGCGCTGCCGATGCGGAGCGGGCGTCCTCGGCCAGCTTTGTGGGACTCAACGCAATGGATGTGTTGTTGCGTTGAGATCCAAGCTTGTCGGGGCGCTCTGGTTCAGAGCTGCAGCGCCCCGCTGTCGTGGAAGATGACGCGGTGGTGCTCACCTTCGGGCACGGTGGCGCCGTCCCAGACCACGCAGTCTCGCACGCTGCTGCCACGCGGCACCGTTGCGCCACTGCCCACCACACTGCGATGCACGCGTCCGTCCACCGTGGTGTCTCGGCCCACCCAGCTCTGGTTGGGTCCCCGCTCCCCGCGGGCCCAGATGTCGGCCGGGGCGGTCATTGTGCCGTCGAGCAGCGCCAAGTTGGCGGAGAGGTAGTCCTCGGGGGTGCCGATGTCGACCCACTGGCCGCCGTGCACGAGCCCCCGGACCGCTCGGCAGGGCAGCGCCTCGGTGTAGGCGGTGCGGACGATGCATGCGAAGCCGTCGGGCACCTTCGCCAGCAAGCTGCGGTGGCACGCATGGATGCCGGTGAAGTGGCTGCCGGGGATGCCAACACCGGGCGTGCCGGCGAACTCCCGCATGCGCACGATCACGCCCTGTTGGTCGGCTTCCACGGGGGCGTGGGCGCCCAGTGCCTTGTCGAAGCGCAGGGCCATGGCCGCCCCGCCAGGCTGGACCAGCGCCGCGAGCGCCGTGAGGTCCACATCGCTGAGGATGTCGCCATTTACCACCACAAAGACGTCGGCCAGCCGATCCTCGGCCGCTTTCAGCCCGCCACCGGTGCCCAAGATCTCTGGCAGCTCGACTTGCAGGCCCACGCCCCGAGACTCGGCCCAAGCCGCGACCTGTTCCCACAGATGGTGGGCGTTCACGATGATCTCGGTGTGGCCGTGGGCACGGAGCTGGGCGAGCGCGTGGTCCAGCATGGGCACCCCCCCGAGCGGCAGCAGCGGCTTGGGTCGGTCCAGGGTCAGCGGGCGCAGTCGGGTGCCCAGCCCGGCAGCGAGCAAGAAGGCGGTGGCGGCCATGGGGGGGCTCCGGGGTGCATGCGTTGGGTCCGCTCGCCTATCCCGCACCGACTTGGCCGGCCGAGCTCACTGGGCACTTCGGTGGGCGGAGATGCCCTGTGTGCGGCCCTTCAGCGCTGCAGCTCGAACCGCACACTCGCCCCGGACTGGGTGCCCACGGTGCCCTCGTCGCTGCTCAGCGTCAGGGTGTCGCCGGCCCAGTCAGAGGGCGCGAGGTTGTCGACGCGGAAGGTGTCGGTGATGTGGATGCTGAACCCCTCTTTGGGGTCCCCGCTCGCGGTCGCCCGCAGGGGTGGGCTGATCGGGGCCATCCATGTTGGACCATCGGCGTCAGCGGTGTCGGCTGCGGGTGCCTCGGCCGGATCGGTCACTTCGTAGCGCAAGATCACCGTGATGCTGTCGGACTTGGTCCACTCCAGGGTGCCACAGTCCCCCCGGGAGCCTTCCCCCGCTTCGGTCTCAATGTCGATGCTGCGGATGTCCCAGAACCCCACTGGGTTGCGGGAGCGACACCCGGTCGCCAGCCCACACGCCAGCAACGTCACGCAAGTTGGACCACGCAAAGACATCTCAGAACGTCCAGTCGACGTGAAGTCGCACGGTGACGGCATTGACCGCGTAGGGGTAGAGTGCCAGAAGCTCCGGATCGTTGAACAACAGCGACCCTCCGAAGCGCCCACCCTGAAGCACGTCATCGTTCTCGCCGAAGGACGCCCCCAGGTCGGCCCGCAAGCTCAGGTACTGCGACTCCTCGAGCCCATACACGGCGGGATCGGGCACGTTGACGATGCCGCCGCGCACGTTCCAGATGAAGCCCTCCGGCGGGCCGCCCCCGAGGCGTCCGGTCACGAAGCGGGGAGTGTGAATGCCGACAATGCCGTGCTGAAGGATGTTTGTGGGGCGTGTGGCATACGCGGCTTCGATGTCGATCCTGCGGCCGATGTTCTGTTGGGCGAAGTGCACCGTGCGCAAGCGCCCGCCCTGGTCCACGTCGCCTTGGGTTGCGGCTTCACTGGGTTGGGGACCAAACGGAATGTCCCGGTAGTAGAGGCTGGTCAGTCCAGCACCATCGAGCAGCTTGCCGAGGGCCATCCGGTCCAGCCCCGTCCGCACGTAGCTGAGGATGCCGTCGCCGCGGTCCGCTCCACCCAGCAGGCCCGAAGCGAAGAAGCCGAGCTTGTTGTCGACGATGTTGGCATAAAGCCCGCGGCTGCCCGCGTAGCCAGCGCGGATGCCAAAGAGCTCGTGGGTGTAGGTGGCGCCGGCCACCCAGTCCAACGCAAAGCTTGATGCCCCTTCTTGGGTTCGCAACCCATTGCGTGCCAGGGGGGCCAGCGCCAACGTTGTGGCAGCGTACAGGGGTTGGCCGAACAGAATCTGGCCCCGCACGAGGTTGTTGGGCATGGCCGTGTTGCCATACGCGACGCTGGCGGCGTAGAACCCGCCCCACGGCCCCTTGTGGATGGCGGCACCCATGGCCACGGCTTGGATGTCGACGGGACGCACCGACACGGCATACGCGCGTGGACACAGGGGGGTGGTCCCGGCGCGGTCCTCGCGGGTGGGCACGCTGGCCGCGTTGATCATCTGGAAGAACTCGTAGGACGCGTCTCCCGTGGTCTCGTCGCTGGCGGTGTGTTTGAAGAGGTTGCGCTCGGCGTAGTTGGTCGCCGCATAGGTCTGAGACGTCGTGCGAAACGCGTGGCGAGCGTTGGCGAACCCTGCGCTTCCTGCGATGGGCACGGCATTCTCGGAGCAGTCGGTGCCTTCAGGGCGGGCGACCCCGTCGTCGGCAGCCTGGGCGATGCCAAGGGCAACGACCCACCCGAGCAGGCTTGCTCCCGCCATCACTGCTGGTCCTTGGGCTCGGCCACCCATGAGCATCCTGGATCGAGGGCCAGCCACGCCTCGATGTCATTGCCAAGCTCAGCGACCAGCTCACAGGGCGCGTTTCGAATCGTGAACGCACAGCTCCACAGGTCGGCTGCCTCGCGACCGCTGGTGTCCCAGAAGAGGGGGTCGTCGCCGCTCCACTCGATGCAGGTGTGGGTCTTGACAAAGCGCTCGTAGCGGTCCTGGCCGAGTGTTGAGCTGCCCGTGCACTCGGCGGTGCGGGCGGCGATGGCGTAGCCGGCCTCGCGACAGGCCAGATCGTCGGGCGCCGGCTCGATGGGATCACACCCGAGCGCCGGCACGAGTGCCCAGAGCACGCGCCTCATGGCACCACCACCGACGCGGCGTCATTGGCGAGAACCTGCAGCCATGCGAGAACTTGGGTGGTGCCCTCGTCGGAGAAGACGAAGACTTCCCCTTCTGGACTGAGCGCTTGGGTTGGCCCACCCGCAAGCTCGCCCAAGTGCACCAGCCCGCAGTCCGGTCCCCGCTGGTAGACGTTGACCACACCCGCGTGCTGGTTGTCGGCGGCCCACACCCAGCGGGGGCCCAGCGCTTCCGGCGGACAGGGAACGCCGGTCAGGTCCAAGCCAAACGTCTCCACCGGCGCCGCAGTGTCCTCGGCACCCGTGTCTGGCACACCCCAGGCTTGGAGCATCTCGGGGTAGTAGACCGGATCGCTGCACCCCAACATGCTGAGCGCAAGGACGGCCCATGGGATGCGTGAAGAGAGGTCGGTCATTGCGTGGGGGGAAGGATGGGAGGTGGTGACCACGGGCCACCTTGGGGAAGGTGACCCGCAGCCCGTCATGACATCAGTGGGGTGCGAGGGGTGCCGCTGCGGGCGCCTTATTCCCCGCCCGCTCCACCACCGCCGTCGGCGCCACCGCCTTCTGCACCACCGCCGTCAGCACCGCCGGTCAAGGCACCTTCGCAGTGGCAGCCCACGATGGAGCCGGAAGACGACTGGCCATCCGCGTAGCTGATCGAGATGCTGCTGATCTCGATGGGGCTGCCCGGGGTCAACGTGGTGATGAGCCCGGTGCCGGACTCGCCAACCGCGTAGGGGCCAGCCGACGTCTCGATCATCGCGGTGCCGTCCACCGTCGCGGGCGGGGGCTCGTCGCCCGGGTCGGGCGGCGGGATGAAGTTGATGGTGTCACCGGCGACCGCGGCCGAGTCGTTGATGCCAAAGGACAAGGTGTACGCGCCTGTGTAGGTGCTCGGGTCCTTGGCGTAGTCGCAAGCGTTGCCAACGCCACCGGTTGCGAACGCGAAGATCATGGTCGGCCCATCGGTGATGGACTCCCAGGCGGCTTGGTCGTAGGTGTAGGTGGTGCCGTCGATGGTGGCCGTGAAGGTCTCTGTGTTGGAGCAGTCGACGTCTGCGTCCGCGTCGGCATCTGCGTCTGCGTCTGCGTCTGCATCCGCGTCGGCATCGGCATCCGCGTCGGCATCCGCGTCGGCGTCCGCATCGGCATCGGCATCCGCGTCTGCATCCGCGTCTGCATCGGCGTCTGCATCGGCGTCTGCATCGGTGTCGCTGTCTGCATCGGCGTCGGCGTCTGCATCGGCCTCCGTGTCGCAGTCAGGGGAACCACTGCATCCGGGGTCGTCACAGTCGAACAGCCCGTTGCCGTCATTGTCCGCCCGGTCGGTGCAGTCACCGGGGCTTGTGCCTTCGGCTCCGGCGTCCGACGAGGCTTCTTTGTCCCCACAGCCGGACACTCCCAACATTGCGACTACAACGAGGCCCAAGAGACCGCTCGCGAGCCCCATGTTGCGGGGTTGGCGATTGCGCATGAACTCCTCCCTGTGCGGGGCACCCGCAGTGGTGCCGCCTTTGCTGGCCATGATGCCGACTTGGCGGCGGTTCCGCAAGGGTATGGCAAAAGCTTCTCCCCGACTGTGCGCCTTGGTGCATGGCGCCGTGGTAGCCTCGGCTGATCCTTGGAGGACTGGCATGGCGCGAACTGGATCTCGGCTTGTTGTTTTGGTCATGGCCAACTCTGCGTTGGCACTTGCGCTGACGGGCTGTCCGACGCCGCCAAGTGAGCTGCGACAGGGCCCCGCGGAGCCCGGTGGTGCCGGCGTAGGTGGTGCGCCGGGTGGTCCCCCCCAAGGTGGCGCGGGGGGGGGTGGTCAGCCGAGTGGCGGTCAGCCGGGTGGGGGTCAGCCGGGCGGTGGTCAAGCGGGAGGGGGTGCGGTGGGCTCCGGGGACTCGATCACGCCGCCCAAGTTTGCCGACATCGCCAGTGACGAGCGCATCCAAGTGGAGGTGACCATCAAGGGAGGCACCAAGGGCCAGATTGACTTCGCGGTGGTCGACGAGATGCCCAAGGCGGTGCACGTCGAGCCCTTTGATGGCCCTGGGCCGCACCGGATCGAAGCCCCAGCGGTCTATGGCCAGCCCATCTACGTGGGTGCGGTCAACTATGCCAACGGTGAGTCGATGGCGCCGGGTGATGAAATGGGCCAGCTCGCCGAGCCGATTGAGCTGGACGGGACGCCGCTGAAGCTCACCATCGAGATGGGCCAGATGGCCGAGTGGCCGGGGTTCGGACCGGCCGACGGTGAAGCAGGGGAGCCGCCGGGTCCCCCCCCACCGTCTGGGGCTGCGCCGCCTCCGCCAGGGGGGGCTGCACCCGCGGCGGGTGGACCGAAGGCGCCTGGTGCTGCTCCCCCCGTGGGCACCGAGGGCGCGCCCCCTCAGTGAAGGGGGCTGGCGCGGGAGCTCACTTGAGGGCCATGCCGTCGCCAGCCATCGGCGACGGCGGACAGGGATGCCCCAGGCCCCTGCAGCGCTACTGCTGCAAGGACAAGCTCACCTTGAACCCGCCGCTGGACTGGCCGCCGGCGCCCGCAACACCGATGAGCACGTCATAGCCATTGGTGGTGGCCGTGACCGTCACATCCTCGGTCTCGCCGGGGTTGCTGTCGGTCTGGGCGTCGTAGGCGCACTCGCACGAGATGGCGGCCGTCACGTCGGGGGGCACTTCGTAGCGATCGCCCGCGGACTGGATGACGTAGACGCTCACATCCACTCCGTCGTCCGGTTCCACAAACACCGTCAGCAGGGAGTTCTCTGGCTGCCGATATGAAAAGAACTGGTGCTTGCCGTCAAAGTTGGTGAACTCGGTGTCGGGAAAACAAGCGACCGAGCTGTCGCTGGCCCAGTCCAGGTCGACCGACTCGCCACACGAGAGGTCGCGGCTGAGCACATCTCCGACCGTGATGGGCTCGGCATTGCCCGGCCACCCTGAGCCGGACGCGGCTGCCTCGCAGCCCTCCGCGCCCGTGTCGCCCGGCTTGAGGTCCTCGCAACCGCCGATCAGCAGGACCAGGGTCCCCATCCAAAGTCTGCGCATGGTGTCTCCTCGTGCAGGAATCTGCTGGCTCACCCTACCCGGGCCGACCCGATGTCGGTGGGCCAGGCGCCCCCTGGTCCGCAGTCGCCCGGGGGTGGACGGAAGGCCCCGCGCTATTCGTTGGGTGGCCGCACGAACAGGCGCCCCCGCGCCGCAGGGGCCCACACCGAGAAGCCGATGGCCGCGACAATGGCGTTGGCCAGGGCATTTGTGGGCATGACGAGCTCGGGTTGCCAGACCGAGATGATCACGGTGGTGAGGTAGGTCGGCACCGCCCAGATGAACCGTCGGTCGATCGACTCCGCTGCGATGGCCGCCAGTGCCGCAAAGAACAGCTTGTGCCAGATGACGATGCCGTGCGCGCTGAACCCGAGGACATTTCCGAGCACATCGCTCGCCAGCAGGGTGGACTGCAGGATGATGAGCAAGCTCGTCACGCGGCGGTTGAGCACGGTGCGCTGGAGCGACTCCCGGGCCCAGACCACCAAGCCGATGACCGCGATCAGCGCGCCACCGTGGAGCTTCAGCAGGCTGGGGTGGGACAGCGTCGCCCCGGTCGCCCACGCGACCATCGGCAGCACGGCCCAGGTCACCATCACCACGCTGAAGACGAAGATGCGGGTGCGCTGGCCGAGCGTGGGGTCCCGGTCCGCGCGCTCTCGGGCCTCGGCTTCTGCCGCTGCCCGCTGGCTGGCCACCAACAGTGCGCGCCGGGCGACCAGATCGTCGGGAGGATGGGTCATCTGGTCCAACAGCACCGACGCCGCCCGAGGGTCGCCCGCGCCCAGCTCGTAGCGGACCATGCGGATGAATGCAGCACTCAGGCCCGTCTCGGCTTCGGCGAGGCCCGGCCAGGCGCGCAGGGCTTGCTGGTAGCCGAACCGTGCGGCACCGAAGCTTCTGTAGACGGCCTGACGGTCAATGGTCTCGGCAGTCAGCGCCTCGTCGAGTGCCCGCAGCCGCTCCCCGGCCTCGTGGGCCAAGTCGAGAGCTTGGCGTTGCTCACGAAAGGTCACCAGTGCGTGCTTCAGGGCGTCCACAGTCGGGTATCGGTCCGCCGGTTCTGCGGCCATCGCCTTCGCCACGATCTCCACCAAGCGCTCGGGGGCGGTGTCGGGAATCTGGGGGGTGAACCGGGGCACGTTCGCCAGGGTCTCTGCGGCGGTGGCGCCGGGGTGGGGGCCCCGACCGGACAACACCGCGTAGAGCAGCCCGCCGAGCAGGTAGACGTCGGTGTGGGGGCCGAGCCGGGGGCCATCGCCGAGGGCCATCTCCGGCGACATGTACCGGGGCGTGCCGACGATGCGGCGGTCGTCATGGGCCAGCGGCAGCCGCGCCGGGCCCTGGTCGTTGAAGCGCACCGCCAAGCCCCAGTCGAGCACGTAGACCTCGCCGTGGAGGCCGATCATCACGTTGTCGGGCTTGATGTCCCGGTGGAGCACCCCCCGGCTGTGGGCGTGCTGGATCGCATTGCAGATCTGCTCCAGGATGCCCAGGTGCCAGCCAAGCAGGTCCCGGGCGTTGAAGTCGGTGGTGATGGCCGACGGCAGCAACAGGTACTCGAGCCAGGTGCGCCCCTCGATGCGCCTTAAGACGATGTGGGGCTCTCCGAGAATGTCGACCACCACGTCATAGGCGGGGACAATATTCGGATGTTCCAGGGCCGCGACGGCCGCCGCCTCTCGCAGCAAGCTGCGCCGGGACACCGTGCGTCGGGTCTGGGGATTGACCGACTTGATCGCCACTTCCCGGTCGAGCAACCGGTGGCGCGCGAGATTGACGACCCCCACGCCGCCCCGTCCAAGCTCGGAGAGGGACTCGTAGGTGCGCTCCAGTCCGCCGGCATGAGGGGCCAGCGCGGCCCGGCTCAGTGCCGATGGCGAGCGGCCGGAGGCGGCTGGTTTGCTCGCGGGGTCCGGTGGACTGAAGCCCTCGCTGGACACGAGGTCTTCGGGGCGCAACGAGAGGTCGGGTTCCGATGTCCCACCGGGCGGTGAGGGGACCAGCGTCTGGGTTTGGGGTGCGCGTGTCGACATCGTCTCCCGCTAACGCCACGGGGCAGCAAGCTGAGAACGTTGGGCGCCCTGCAACGAAAGGGTTGCACCTCCTGGCATCTCGTTGACAATGGGGAGTGCACAGCTACCTGTTCCAAACGTGCGATGGGCGCTGGCGGCGACCCGGGTGAGCTCTCCGCGAGCTTCATGCCGACCCCTTTCTCACATAGTGGGTGTGGCTCCCGATTTGGGGGCATGCCTAGTGGAGTTTCTGATGCGTAGTGTTCTGTCCCCCGTCCTCGCGCTCGCGCTGTTTGGCTGTTCTGGTGGCTTTGATGGTGACGGCGACAAGCCAAAGGGAGCGGATGGCAAGGACGACGCCGCTGACGACGGGGGGGATGGCGCGGATGGTGGCGAGGACGGAGGCGACGATGGGGGGGACGACGGGGTGGGGGAAGCCGACGTCGACGACGACAACGACGGCTATACCGAAAATGAGGGGGACTGCAACGACGACAACAGCGACGTGCATCCCGGCGCCGACGAGTACTGCAACAACCGCGACGACGACTGCGACGGCGAGATTGACGATCCAGAGGACCTCGCCAGCGGCCAGGGCTCGACCCGCTTCGAGGATGCCGACGGCGATGGCTTCGGCAACGCGTCGGTGACCGCCCAAGCGTGCGACCACAGCGAAGGTTGGGTCGACGACGACACCGACTGCGACGACACGGCAGCATCGGCCCACCCCGGCGGCGTTGAGCAGAACTGGAATGGCATCGATGAAGACTGTGACGGCGAGGACTTTGACCTGCAGGGCTGCATGGCCCGGGCGGTCCAGAACACGTCCGCGACCATGACCACCGGCTCGCCGTGGGCACTCGATGACTTCCGTGGTGAGTATGACCTGTCCATCACCATTCCCATCTATGGTCCTGCCACCCTCACCGGCGCGGGATTTGGCGAGGTCAATGACCAGCTCGCCTTCATCACCGAAGTGAGCACGGGGATCTACGAGGAAACCTCGGAAGACACCTACGCCGTCGCCTTCGAGACCGAGATTGGGTACAACAACACGTCGGATCCCTTTGCCCTCGTGGTGGGGATCTCCGCGGACTGGTGGGACTGGGGCTACTTCGGCTACACCGTTGGTGGCATCATCACCGGCGCCATCGAGCTGGTCACCACCGTGCCCGAAGGCTTCGATGGCACGGTCACTTGCTACGGCTACGTCGATCCAATCCCGTCCGACTTTGATGGCTCCTTGTCGCTGAACATCAACTCGTCCGCAGGAACGGTGACTTCGACGGTGGACCTGGCGAGCAATGTGACCACGTTTGGTGAGAGCGACACGACCCTGGCCAGCGTCTCTGGCGGCCAGTGCGGCAACGAGATCATCAACACCATCGCTGGGTACATTGGCATCGGGGACACCTACCGGTTCCTCAATGACAACCTTGAGCTGGTGGGGGAGTCGCTGGTGGAGGAGTACGCGGTGACCCTCGAGGCTGAGATTGCCGCAGAGTGCTCCCGATAGCGGCTGCTGGGCAGCGGGGTGTCGAGACGGGAACCGGGCCTACGGTTCGGGCGGTGCCGCGGTGGCTTCGGCCGGCGTGGCTTCGTCTGGCTTGTCTTCGGCAGGCTTGTCTTCGGTCGGCGTGGCTTCGGTCTGCTTGGCGGCCGGCGTGGAGGGTGGGGTCCTCGGCGGTCTGGGCGGCTTGGGTGTGGCCACCAGCACGCCGCTGTAGCCGGCCGGATCTCCCTCGGCGTCCGGGTGGAGCGGCGTGCGCAGTGCCGACACCGTGCCGTCCAAGTACAGCGCATCGGCGCACTTCAGCCGCTCCACAAACAACGTCGCCATGTCGTGAAAGCGCACCCGGTCTTCAGAGCTCGCCAACACCACAACCGTCGGACTGCGAACCCCCACGCCGTTGCGACGCTTCAAGTTGGGTGAGTTTTCCTGAAGCTTGGGGTGCAGCACGCCTTTGTTGGCCAGCATCGGGCCAGACTGGGTCGCCAACACCAGATCGGTCACCGGTCGGGCGCGCCAGGCGGTCGTCGGTGTGATGGCCGCGCCCGCGGGCCCCAGCGAGAAGATGCCGTTCGGCTTCAGATAGAAATTGCCGTATCCATCGGCATTGTTGACGCCCCGATAGGCCTTTCCATCCTCCACATGCAGCCCCAGTGGGCGGCGGTCTTCCATGTAGATGCCGGCGTTCATGGCCACCACCGGGGCCACACCCTCGGTGCCCAGCCAGCGGGTGACGTTCTCGAGGGTGTGGGGTTCGGGCACCCCCTCGCCTTGGCCCACGAGTCGCAGGTCGGCTTGGGTGAGGTCGACCGTTGCAACGGTCCACCGTGCGCCCTTGTGTTGGATCTCTTCCACATGAATGCCCGGGGGGCCCGCCGGCGCACGGCTGCACCCGAGCACCGCCACGAGGGGCAAGCATCGCGCGGCAAGGGGGCGGGTCATGGCAGCACTGTGGTGGAGACCTCGACCGGCGCGCCGTGGGTGTGGGGGTCTTCGGGCACCACACGGCACCGCAGCACCTCGCCGCCTTCGAGCGACAGCGCTGACAGATCGAGCTCATCCATCCCCGCCACGGCCGCGCCGTCGACGTCCCAGTCGAAGTCTTCGGCAGGCGGGTCGCCGTCGGCATCCGACCACCCGCTGGGCACACACTGCACCGTGTCGGAGGTGCGCGGGGCCGCGGGCACGAGCACCGCGCCGCTGTAGGCGGGTGGGCTGTTGGCGATGACCAGAGGGGTGGACTGCATCGTGTTGCTGAGCTGGGTGCCGTCGTCGGCCGTGACCGCAACCACCACCGACGCGTCCCGGGGCGGGGTGTCTTGAAGCAGCGTGAGGTCGGTTCCCCGCTGGACCTCGGTGCCGTCCACAATCCAGCGAATGTCCATCAGCAGGGTGTCCTCGTCCAGGTCGTCCACAACCACCCGCGCGATGAGGGGGGTCAGCACCGTGGCGCCCTCGGGCCCCACGTCCACTTCCCGGACTCGGGGCGCGGCATTGTAGACCGTCACGCCCTCGACCACTTCCGGCCCGCTGTCGCGACCATCGAGTGCGCGCACCCCGACCTCCCAGTGCTCGCCCCGTCGGGTCTCACTCGCCGGGATGGAGCGGTCGGTCCACGTTGTCTCTTCGCCATCCCGCCACCACCGGTACACAATGCCGAGCTCATCACCGTCGATGTCCGAGGCGGTCGCTTGGGCGGTCAGCGTGGCGGAGGTGTCGGGGGCTTCGGGGTCGATGTGCACCGTGATGCTGGGCGGGCTGTTCACCACGACAGCGATGGCCAGCGCTTCGGGGGACCGAAGCTGTCCGTCATCGGCGGTCGCCCGCAGCTCCCAGACGTCATCTCGTTCCGTCAGATCGGCAGGAACAGTCTGTGCGTCGATGTCTTGGAGAACCCCGTTCCGCCACCAGGACAAGCGCAGCCGCAGCGGGTCGCCATCGGGGTCGGTGGCCTCGTCCACGATGTGGGCGCGGAGGTCATCGGTGGTGGTGGGGTTCGCCGGCAGGATGGTCAGCACCGGTGCGATGGGGGCAAGATTCGGTGTCGACGCGTCGGTCGACGATGAGTATGGGGCTTGGACCGCGGTGTCTGCGGACTTCTCAGCAGGCCCGCAAGCCACCCCGCCCGCCAAGAGAGCCAAGCTCACGACCCACGCTGCCTGGGGCTCAACAACCCGGGCAACGGACCGCGCACGCCGTGCGGGCGGTGGGGGTGTGGCGGCTGGGCGGGTGGTCGTTCCCATCTCGCCCCTTGGCGTTGGCAGGATGCGGACGTCAGTGTAGCCGGCGACGCCCGCCTCAGCCCCTCTCAACCGCGTGTCTCTGCACTCAGTGTGCCCACGCCTTCGCCCAGGTCGACCCATGCGCATTGCAGTCGTTGCCGGCACCAACCGCGAGGGCAGCCAGACCCTCCGGCTCGCCACCCAGCTCGCCGAGCGCTACCGCCAAGCCGGCGCCACCGTGACCCTCCTGGACCTCCGGGGCCTCCCCCCGGGCATCGCCACACCGGGGGCCTATGCTGAAAAACCCGATGGATTCAATGTCTTCGCGGATGCGGTGCTTGAGGCGGACGGCTTGTGTGTGGTGACGCCGGAGTACAATGGCGGGATGCCCGGCATCCTCAAGCTGTTCATCGACATGTTGCCCTTCCCTGCCAGCTTCCATCACCGCCCCGTGTGTTTTGTGGGCCTGGCGGCCGGCATGTGGGGCGCACTGCGTCCGGTGGAGCAGCTTCAGGCGGTCTTCGGCTACCGCAACGCCCATGTCTTTCCCGACCGGGTCTTCTTGCCTCGGGTGAGCGTCGGCCTCGACGACCAGGGCTGGCCGACAGACCCTGCGGTGGCGGCACTGCTGACGAGACAGACGACCGACTTTGTGGCCTTCTGCGCGGCGTTGGCGCCGTTGCGGCTGCCCGCGGTCTGAACAACGAGCGGGGGGGGCATCTTCGGACCGCCCCAGTCAGCTCCCGGGCAGCCCCTCAAAGGGTGCGAGGCCTCGGTCGCGCCGCATCTGTTGCAGCTTCTCGGCAAGCAGTGGCCGACTGGCGAGCCAGCGAAGCAAGCGGTGGCGCACGGGCAGGTCCGTCAGCAGCACACCCAGCAGGATGGTCAGCAGGCCCTGTCCGGGCAGGAAGAGCAGCGCCACACCCAATGCGATCAGGACGAAGCCGAGGGTGTTCTGGGCGATGACCCGTCCGGGAGCCGCGCGGAAGCGGGCGCCCAAGCCGATCGGTGGTCTGGCGAACCAGCCGGCCGGGAGCCGACGGACCAACCCGGGGATCATGGCGACCCCGGCCACCGATGCGAGCAATGAGCCCACCAATGAAGCGGTGCCGATGAGCCCCCAGTCCACTGCCGACAGGCCGCTCAATACTCGATCATGCCGGTGAGCTCCGCGGCCGCCGTGGTCCAGGCCAACAACGTCTCCCGAGTGGGCCGCGTGCCTTCGGGGTGGCGCAGGGCCCACCGCTCCAAGAGCTGATCGGGCGAGCGCCGGGCCAGCTCAACCACGGTGTCCATGCCCAGCGCGTGGAGCGACTCGGCCATCGCGGCGTCAATGCCCTCGACTCGCATCAAGTCGGCCGTGCAGACCCAGCGCAGGAGCAGATCGGGACGCACGTCCACGTCGCTGGCCACCACCTTGCGGCCGTGGGGAATGCTGCCCTTCTCGAGCAGCGCGCTGGCGGTCAGGATCCCCGAACCGGTCAGCCGCTCGCGGTGCAGGGAGTCGATCCAGAGCAGCTCACTCTCGACGACCTCAGGCGCGGGCGGGTCCACAGCGGACTGGCTCATCAGTGCCCCAGTCCGGCAAGTCGCCGGGCTTCGTCTTCGTAGAACTCGAGATGGTCCAGCGGCGCGGTCGCCGTGGGGTCGTGGATGCCGACCGAGTCGATGTGGTCCGCCGGCAGCACCCCGCGGAAGTCGCCCCAGACGGCGCTGTCGACCGAGACCAGCCCGTCATTGTCGCCCTCGGCCCACTGCACCACCCGGGTGGTCAATGCAAAGAAGGCATTGGTGATCTCACCGTCGTTCTCGACAAGGCAGGTCCAGTCCGTGCGGGTGCAGGTGCGCCCGGCCCAGCTGGCATAGTAGACGCCCTCCACATCGGGCACTTGCTCGTTGAAGAGCGCGAGCTCGGCGGTGGACAGATCGCGGAGCTGGTCGACCATCTCGGCCTCACCCAGCCCGATGATGGTTGCCAGGAGCGATGCGACCGCGTCCGTGGCCCAGGCCCCGAGGGGGCTCGCGTCGAGCACACCCGTGGCGATGTCGGCGACGGCGGTGCCCCGGTGGGGGGTGGCGACGGTGATGATGGAGCTGACCCGGCCATCGTCGAGCCCGCTGGCGAGGTAGCGGGCGTCGAGGCCGCCTTGGCTGTGGCCGATCAGGTTGAAGCGGCGACCGATGCCGTCGGCTTCGAGGTCATCGAGGTGGGCTTGCCACTGGGTGGCCCGCGCTTCGACCGTGTTGAACGCGTCGGCGCCCGGCGCAATGGCCAAGAAGCCCACGTCGGACAAGTGGTCTTCGACGCCCACGAAATAGTCGAAAACACCGATCCACGCGTCATCTCCGGCCATTCCATGCATCAGGATGATGGGGTAGCGGGTGAAGGGACGGCAGTCCGCCACGCATGTGGTGGTGAGGGCGTAGTCGTGGGCCGCTGCTTCGGGGTCGGTGGGCTGCAACGCGATGAAGACTTCGCCGCTCTGTTCGAGGACAAGCTCCAGCTCGTCGTCCTGGACCATGGCGCTCATGTCGGCGAGGGTCTCTCCGAGCAGGTTGCGCACGGTCAGGTGCGCCGGGTCGGCGCTGGTCCAGTCGTCGAGGCGGATGTTGAGGGTGGCGCCCGCCGCGCCGGCTGTGGCGTGCAGCACCCCGAGGCAGTGGGTCCGCGTGGCAGACAGCGGGACATCCTGGGCCACGAAGTCGCCCTCCACCGCCGGGAGCTGGCCGTCCCCATCCACGGTGCATGCCGGGCCGTCGGGATCCCCGTCGCCAGCGTCATCTCCACCGCCGTCTTCGTCTGCCTCGCCGTGCTCCGACCCGTCGTCGGCGTCGGTCTTGAGGTCCACCGACCACGACAGCTTGGCATCGGATCTGCCGCAGGCGGTCAACAGCAGCAACAGGGGCAGGCGGTGCATCGATTCTCCCGTCGGCATGGTCTTCCAGGCTGCAGTCTTCGCCGGTCTAGCCCACTGCGCAAGCGCGGGTGACGTGGATCGCGGTCCCCAGCCCCGGCTTGGGCTGCAGAGGCAAAAGTCGGGAACTCCGGGCGCACCGCTGGGCTCCACATCATACGACGGCGCTCTGGGTGGAGGTTCGGATGTCATCGGTGATCAAGCAAGCACTGGCACGCGCGGGCAAGGGTGATCTGGCGGGGGCGGTGGCCCTGCTGGCGCCCCATGAGGGCCAAGCCGACGCCCAGCTCGCGTCGGTTCTCGGCGGGCTGCGGCTCCAGATGGGTGATCTGGACGGGGCGCTGGATGTCCTGGTGCCGGCCCAGGGACGGGCAGAGTCTGGTGGGCACCACGGCGACGCAGCTTTGGTCGGGCTGTGCATGACACAAGTCTTTATGGCGCTCGGCCAGGGGCTTCAGGCGCTGCGGGTGCTCGCACGCACCCGTCGCCATGCAGAGCGCGCCCACAAGCCGGCGCTGGCCAAGGCCGCGGCCGCTCTGGCGACCACCCTGGCGGGCCGGATTGAGATCGGAGAAGGTCCCGTCACAGCACACTTTGGTGGACTGCTGGCCCGGGCGCGGGGGGACATCCCGGGGGCGCGAAAGGCGCTGGAGCGCGCGTGGAAGGCGGCGGATCAGGGTGCCTCGCTGGCGGTCCGGGCGGAGATCGGCTTGGATCTGGCTCAGCGCAAAGCCGACGACGGTGACCCCAGCTGGAAGACCGTCTTGGCGGAGGCCCGCGAGGCGGCCAGAAAGAGTGGGGACATTGACCTGATTGAGCTTCTGGACAAGGTGGGCCCTCCGGAGACGCCCGAAGACGAGGGCGAGGCATCCGATGCCATCGACGCGGTGCGACGTCGGGCCAACCGGGGGGATGTGGCGGGTGCCGTGGCGGCGCTCAAGGCCAGATTGGTCGCTGGGAACACCGACCGCTTGGACACCCTCGCGACCCGCACGCTGCTGGGTGAGCTCCACGCGGCCCAGGGCGAGGCCGATGACGCGGTCCATGTGCTGGCGCCCGCGTGGCAGGTGCTGGAGCTGGATGGGGACGGGGCGGCCCTGGCGGCCTTTGCTCCGGTGTATTGTCGTGCACTGGCCGCTGCTGGGCGCATCCAAGATGCCCTGCGTGTGCTGCTTGTGGCCGATGCCTTGGTCGCCCCCGATGCTGCGCAACAAGAGCCCCTGCACACCCTCGGTGCGGAGCTGGGGGCATGGCTGCCGGCGCCCGATGACCAGACCCCGCCGGAGTCCCGCGCGCTGTTGCTCGGGGCCCACGCCCTGTTGGCCCGACTCCACGAGACGCCTGACGCCGACGCGCTCTTGCAGCGTGCTTGGGCCGCAGCGCACGAGGCCGGGGACATCGCGGTCGCCCACGTCGGACTGGACGTGGCCACACTGGGTCGGGCGGACGGGGATGCCCGGTGGGAAGCGGCGCGCGACGAGGCCCGAGCGGCCGCCGAGCGCTGTGGAGATGACGCGCTGCGCGTGCTGCTGGAAGCGCTGGGCTGAGCGGGAGGGCAGGGGGCTGATGTCAGCGCTCGAATTCCACCTGTTCGATGCCCCGTCGGCTGAGCACCACGCGCCATGCGTGGAGTCGGGTGCCCCCATCGGACTGCACCCGGGCCACCAGATCCACGACGTAGCGGTTGGGCACGTCGACCGACCGGGCCTTGCCTTCAGGGTCGACGATGGCCACCGACTTGCGCCGGGCGTCCAAGGTGCGCACCCAGCTCGTCATGTTGACCCTGAGGATGTCGGTCAGTCCATCGATCCGGGCGAATGAGCGCATGCCGGCTCGGGGGAACACCGTCATTCGGCGTTGGTAGTGGAGCACGCGGGTGTGGGTCCACAGCGCCAGGGGGGTGCGGGCGGTGATGGCGCGCATCGTGCGCACATCTTCGGGCACCGCCGACGCCTTGACGAAGCGCACCCGCTCCCGAACCTGGCCCACATTCGCTTCGGGTTCCCGCCGCAGCAGGTTGAGCCGCCGGTCGTACAACAGCGCCGGAATCTGCCGGGCGAGCTTGTTGCCGACCGTGTCTTTGATGCGGTCCTTGAGGATGTAGCCGCCGACTGCGATCAGGCTGAACAGCAGCACCATCCGCATGTCGATCTGGGAGTTGAGCTCGAGGCCCAGCAGGAAGACCGTGGCGACCTGCAGCAACACGGTCCAGGCCATCGCCATCGCGGCCGCCACACCCTTGGCGAGGTGCTCGAGCTTGCGGGTGCCCGTGTGTTCTTCGGGTTCCAGAAACAGGGTCTGGGACACGTACTTCTTGAGCAGGCTGGCTTGGTCCCAGAACGCAGCTTGCACACTGGCCTTGGGGGAGCTGGGCGACGCCCCCGACCGGTCTCCCCGGGACACGCGCAGCTTGCGCTCGGACTGGGCCAGGTCGATGAGGGGCTGGCGAGCGGGCCCCAGGTCGGTGTCGCAGGCGAGCAGCACGCGACTGGCCACGGCCTCAACCTGGAGGCTGAGCGCTTCGTCGCAGATCTGCAGGCAGTCCCGGGTCTGGACACTGCGCGCGCCCGGGTCAAGCTGAACCACGAGGTCCCGCCAGGTGGCCAGCAGATGCCGACACTGGTCCGTCAGCGCGGCGGCCGCAGCGGTCCGGTCGAGGCCTTCGGCGGCCCGCACATGGGCGAGCGCTTCGGATGCCGCACGGCGAAACATGCAGCACAACAGCCGGGCTTCATTGCGCAGCGTGCCTGCCATGCGCGGCGGCATTGGTCCTGCCGGCAGCCGGGCCAGCATCGTCGACAGGGCGGCGAGGGGCGAGCGGCTGCCCGTGCGCTGACACAGCTCGGCCAGCGAGATCTCGGGGGTCTTGAGGCGGGTGTGGGCCCGCAGATCACCAAAGAAGTCCTCGGAGTCGTACGTCTCGGCGCTGATGCCCACCGCAGGAGGCAAGAAGAACCACAGCTCCACCGTGCTCTCGACGCGCTCCGCCGTGGGGTCCGGCGTGGCGTGCTCAAGCTTCAGCTCTAGGTTGAGCCGGTCGTGCTTGCGCAACGCCAACGTGACGTCGGCGGGTTGGGCACGGGCGCTGTCGTCCGCTTCCGGCGGTTCTGCCGGGGACTCACGGTCCCAGGACATGGTGGTGCGATGGTTCATCTCGTTGACACATTCGTGCCACATTCCTGACACAAAAGCAAGCTGTTTGTGGACCCCCAGCGGATCTTCGGGCGTCTGGAACAAGCTGAGGGGCCCACGGGGGGCGTCTTCAGAACGTGAACCGGTTGCGGGCAAACACGTAGTGTTGTGCAGCGTCGCCGGTCATCGCAGCCCCGGCACCGATGGGCTGAAACATGCTCCAGCCTCCGTCGATGTCGATGACCTTGTTGTGGGACCACGTTGCGATCGCGTCGACTTCGATGCCCAAGTTGGGGTCGGTGTTGCCGGGAATCCAGCCCGCGCCCTGCAGTGCGCCGCCGTTCCGCCGCCAGGCCCCTTCCGGGTTGGTGAGCTGAAACAAGCTGGTCAGGACCGAGGCCCGAAAGCCGGGCGCCGGGTCCACAAACCCCTCCAGCGCGATCTGCCGCGCGTTGTTGCCCATCACTTGGTCAATCGCCCCACGCAGCGCGTGGTTGCGGCCAAACTGCAGATCAAAGTCGTTGAGCACATCGGACGTGCAGTCGCCGCCGGACGCCGGACCGTCGCATGCGTGGCCGCTGGTCTGGTCAAAGACCAACGCAACACCCGGACCCAAGGGGGCCGTCGAGCCCTGCTCCAGCCGCACGATGATGCTGTGGGCCCGCCGCGGGGTGTCCTTCTCGCGGCCAACCTGGAGCATGGCATTGGCGTCGACCAGCGTCTTTTCGTGCTTCACGAGCACGCGGGCTGCCGGTGCCAGCCAACGCTTCTCACGGGTGGGGTCATCATAAGTTGCCCCACCGTAGCGACCCAACACAAACACGGTCGGCTCAACAATCTTGTTGGCCTTCCACGTCACGAACACGCCGCCCAGGTCGTCGCCCAAGCTGGAGCTCGGGACGCCAAGCTCGTCGGGACTGGTGGCCGGGCTGGCGGGGAACGGGGGGGACAGCATCATCCCGAACGCGTCGATGGTGAGGCTGTCGGTGTTGTGCTGAAAGCGGGCGCCGTCGAAGGAGCGCCCGGCGAGGTTCCACGGTGCCCGGCTCAGGTAGTACCCATTGAGCATGTGCAGCTCTTGGCGCCCCACCCGCAGCCAGCCCTTGCCGGTGTCGACCTCGAGGTAGCCCTGGTGGGCGAAGGCGTTGGGCTCGGTGCTGACGCTGGTGGCACGGGTGCCCCATGCGCGCACGTCTTGGAGCTGCACGTGGGCCGTCAGGTTGCCACGCGTGGCCTTGAGGCCCGCACGAACACCCTGCTGGACCGCCATCTGGGTGTCGTCGGCGTTTGCGACGAACCGGGGGTTGACCCGCACTTCTGGACGAAGATGGATGAAGACGTCTGGCTGGAAGGTGGTCTCGGTGGCCTGAGCTGGGCTCGCGAGTGCCAGGAAGACGATGGACGAGAGCATTGGACCCCAGGGTTGGTTCGGCAGAACACGCGGGCTGGCCGGGCCCGGTTCCGTTATCGCGGCGGGTACCCTTGGCCGAGGTTTGTCCATGCCCGCCAGCAACAGTGCCCTTGACCAGCTTCCTGTGGAGGTCCTCCTCTCCCTTCAGGAAGCCATGTGCGACCCTTCCGCGGAGGGCATCGAGCGTGCCCGGCTGCGGGCGGCCGATGCTGGCTTTCACCTGAAGCTGGGCGACTCGGGGGTGACCTTGGAGCCCCTGCGAGACGCGCCCCCCATCGCGGCGCCGGAGGCCCCCGAAGACGCCGAGACCGACGTCATCTTCCTGCACTTCGACGACGTGCGGCAAGCCCGCTGAGCGCGAACAAGCCCCACCAACCGCCGGCGAGTCCGGTGGCGCCAGTGGCACATCCACTTCGGCCCTCTTTGCCCTCATCATCATTGTCGGCAATGGCGTCGGAATCGGTGTTGTCGTCCGGTGCGTCCCCGCTGTCGCCGCCCCCGTCTTGGAGGGCCGCCATCACGCCTTCAGCGCTGAGCTGGCCGTACCCGTAGTAGTCGTGGTGGCCATCGGCATCGTGGGTCACGAGGGGACTGGGCACCGCGGTGTCGAGGAGGAGCTGGCGCAGTGCGCTGGCGGAGAGGGTGGGGTCGACCGAGAGCGCCCAGGCCGCCAGACCGGACACCACGGGAGCCGCGGCGCTGGTGCCCCCGAAGGTCGTGGTCATCCCCTCTTCGGGCGCGATGCTGACCGTTGCACTGGGCGCCGCCACGGCAACCGAAGCGCCGTAGTTTGTGTAGTTGGTCGGGTAGCCATACGAGTCGGTCGCCGAGACACAGACCACGTCGGCAAGGGCCTGCAGCTCGCGATCTTCGATCTCACGATCGTCGTTGCCTGCGGCGAAGACCACCAGCGAGCCCAGTCCGCCCCGGGTCTCGGTGGCGGCGACGTGGATCACCTCGGCCAGGGGCTCGGGAACGGTCACGACGCGGGTGTAGCCCCAGGAGTTGTTGATGACGGCCGCGTCGGCGGCGATGGCGTGCTCGAAGGCCGCGATGTCCGCGCTGAGTGCGCCGGTGTCTTCGCCGAGCATCTTGATGGGGATGAGGGTGCACTGCGGGCACATGCCCACAATGCCGACGCCGTTGTCGCCCTGGGCCGCGATGACCCCACTGACCGCGGTGCCGTGCTCGTCACAGATCTCGCTGGTGCTGCCCCCGTAGCAATACTCGCCAGGGTTGGGGCTGGGGTCGGTGTCGTCCGCGTGGGCGTCGTAGGGGTCGAGCACTGCGGCCGCGAGGTCCGGGTGGCCGATGTCGATGCCGGAGTCGATGACGGCCACTCGGATGGCGGGATCGCCCATGGACACGGCGTGGAGGGTGTCCATGTTGAGCTCGTCCAGGTACCACTGGCCGGGTCGCTCGGGGTCGTTGGTGATGGCGGCGGGGGCCCGGTGCAGCACCACGTCGGGAAAGGCGGAGTGGCCGACCAGACCATCGAGCGCCAGCGCGCGGGCGACGGCGGCCTCCGGGCTCTGGACGGGAATCCGGTGGCTGCGTCCCCCGAGGGAGTGGGCATCGGCCGGGGGCTGCACGCCGGGGGCAAGGTGCAACACCACGGCCGGATGAACCTCCAGCACTACGTCGTCGAATCGCCAGTGGCTGGCGTCGACACGCACCGGGGGCAACGTGGGGTCCAACCCAAGGGCATGGGCGGAGGGAAACAGCAGAGTCAGGACAGGGATCATGGCCGTGAGCATACGCCGTGGGCTATCGAGTAGCGAGGTGTCCCTGCGCGGAGTGGGGTCGCTGTGCTGTCAGCTCCGCCACCACCCCATCGCCCCCGTGAGTCCATGCCCCGCGCTTCTGTCCTGCTCAGCTTGGTCCTGTTCTGTGGTGCCTGTTCTTCAGATGATGACAAGTCCGACGACTCTGGCGGCGAGGGCACAAGCGACGGTGCCGATGGGGCCGATGGCAGCGACGGCGGGGATGGCGCCGACGGGGGGGACGGCGGAGTGGAAGTCGAAGCGGTCTGCACCGAACCGACCGACATGACCTGTGTCGACGCACTGATCCTCGATCTGTCCCTCCACGACGACAAGGTCAGCGATGGCGACGTCACGACCACGGTGGACGGGGATGACTTCGTCACGGTCGTGGACGCCTCCGCGGGGGGCTACTCGGCGGCGGCCAGCAACCCCTGGGTCTATGTGCGCTTCACGCCCGAGGGTGCCGAGCGTGTCGAGATTGATGACGAGACGGCGCTGGAGTCGATGCAGTGGCACATGGGGCTGCGGCGCTTCATCGTGCGGCTGAATGGCGGCACATCCGGGCCTTCTTGTGTGGGGGCCGCGACCCTCGCCGAGAGCGAGTATGCCGATCTGACGGGCGTTCCCGACGGTCTCGGCTTTCGGATGGACGACTACTATACCGACGACTGCACCATCATCAACGACAGCTCCGGCCTCCCGGGCTCCCCCCAGGTCGTGCTCGGCCAGTGGTGGAGCTACTCGGGTTGTGTCGAGACGTCGATGAAGCCCCACTTGGTCCAGCTCGACGACGGCCATGTCATCCGCCTTCGGATCGAGACCTACTACGGTCGCGACCAGGATGTCTGCAACGCGACGGGCGCGGGCGGTGAGGACTCCGGCATCATCACAATGCGCTGGCAGTACGTCCTGTGAGCGGTCTGGCCGTCACGCTGCTGGCACTGGGGACCGCGCTGGCGGCCCGACCGGATGAGGGCGGTGGCTTCCGCCCGTACGACGACGCCGATGTGTTGGACCATGTGGATGGTCCCCTCGGTCTCGTGCGGGTCCACTACAGCGTGGATGGCCCCAACGTCACCATCCTGGACGACCTGGATGGGTCGGGGGCGCCGGACTTTCCGGAGCTGGTGGCTGCCACGGCCGAGGGCGTGCTCGACGGCTTTGTGGCGTTGGGCTTCCGGGAACCGGTCAGCGAAGAGAGCCTCGGCATCGACGATCTCGGCGGCAGCGGGGCGTTCGACTTCTATCTGGTGGACTTCGGCGGCACGGCAGACGGCCAGTTCTCGGTGGACGACTGCGCGGGTGGGGTGTGTGTGGGGCACATGCTGATGGAGAACGACTTCAGCGGGTATGGCTACAGCAGCTTGGAAGAAGCTGCATCGGTGCTGACGAGCCATGAGTTGTTTCACGCGGTGCAAGCGGCCTACGCGGCGCGGCTGCCGGCGTGGATGAGCGAGGGCATGGCGGTGTGGGCGGAGCGCCGGTTTGACGAGGACTCCCCCGACTTCATGGGCCTCAGCAGCGCCTATCTCGCCGAACCCACCCGCCCGGTCAACAGCCCACCAGCCGGCACCGTCACGGCTTGGGTCTACGGCACGGCACTGTTCTTTGAGTTTGTGACGCTGCGGCACGGGCTGGATGCTGCGCCCGACGTGCTGGTCGCGATGGAGTCCACGGACGAAGATGATGCACTGGACGCCGTCTTGGACGTGTTGCAGGACCGCGGTGACTCTCTGGCGGACGCGTGGCCAGTCTTTGCGGCGTGGAACCTCGGGACGGGCCGTCGGTCGGGCGCCCTCGATGGCTACCCCTTTGCCCACCGGCTGGGCACAGTCCCCATGGAGGGTGACAGCGAAGGCGGGCTGCTGGAGGACGACAACCGCTTCTACCCGGTGGCCACAACCTACTGGCGCTTCACCCACGCGGGCGGGCCGCTGTCGTTTGTGGCAGAAGACGACCCGACCGGGCTTGTGTTTGGTCTGCACCCCATCGAAGACGGCTCAGAGAACGGACCGGCCCTCGATGCCCTGGTGACCTGGGCGCCCACGTCAGATGGGGCTGTGGACTTGGGCGACGTGGATGCTGGCCACTACTATGTCTTGGGCACCTATCCGGCCGAGGCCGACGAGAGCGCCAAGGTGCACTTCTGCTTGGCCGATCCCGACGCGGCGGCGGTGTGTATGCCCGCGGTGGATGAAGGCCCCGATGACACGGGGGAGCCGTCGACGGAGGAAGACGACGATCCTGCGGAACAGGACGAAGACACGCCCACGGACGGCGCAGGCACCAGCAAAGACGACAGTGGGTGCAGCACCGCGGCGGGCAGTGCCCAGGGACTGCTGGCCCTGCTTGGGCTTGGGCTTGCGTGGCGTCGCCGCCCGTGATTGGGCCCCCACGCCGGGACGGCTGACTTGGCGAGCGTTCTCCACGTGGGCATGGGGCTGTTGGCGGGTCGGCTCGCGACGGGTCGTCGCAAACCAGCGGCGCTGATCGGCTTCGCGGCCTTGTCGATGCTGCCGGACGCCGATGTGATCGCGTTTCACTTCGGCATCGCGTATGGCGATCCGTTCGGCCACCGGGGCGCCACCCACTCGCTGGCCTTCGCTGTGTTGGTTGGACTGGTGGTGGGGCTGGTGGCCCTGGCGCGCAAGGCCCCGGCGCTGCGGCTGACGCTGGCGGCGACCCTGACGGTGGCCACGCACCCGCTGCTGGACGCCTTGACGGACGGAGGGCTGGGGGTGGCCTTGTGCTGGCCCTTTTCGGATGTGCGCCACTTTGCCCCATGGCGGCCCATCCCCGTTGCACCCATTGGGTGGGGTATGCTGAGTCCCCGCGGGATGCACGTGCTCGCGGTGGAGGCACTTCCAAGCCTACTTTTGGCAGTGCTGGCGATTCGTCCCCGCCGGGCCGGTCGACCGGCGCCCCCCCCAGCGTAGACAGGTGGCGCGCGCGGTGTAGAGTCGGGAGGCAGGACAGGGGACGCACATTGGTCGTCTGTCCCGTCTCGAAAGGATACATCGCCACGCCAATGTTGGTTTTCTTCGCCACCCCGGGCCGCCGGCGTTGCGTGGCATGCCGGTGTTGAGACGTGGCCATCGCGGGGGAGTCGTGGAGATCACGAATTTTGGTCAGGCCCGGATGGTGCGGCGGGTGGGCTACGACAGCGCAGACCTGCGGAGCCGACCGGCCGCTGCCACCCAGTCGACCGCCAGTGCAACCGGGGCCGCGAACACGTTTGCCAAGCGGGTCTCTGAGCTCAAGGCAGAGTTCGAGAGCTTGCGGCAGCTGATGGACGATGCCGCGCTGGGGGGCTCCCGGTCCAAGAGTGGCTTCACCCGGTCCGACACTCGGGTGACCGGGCTCAACGCCCAAGCGACGGCGTCCACGGTGGACTCGGCGGAGCAAGTCAACACGTCCACGACGTCCGTGGACAGCCGCGGTCCAGGGGTCCTTCGGGTCTCCCGGGGCAACGTCATCGCCGGTCTGAGCTCGGCCCCGGCCACCATCGGCGGCACCTACACGGGCACCACCGACAAGACGTTCATGCTGAAGATGGTGAGCACAACCAATGTGGGGGGCAGGACCGGATACGTCCGCTTCGACATATTCGAGGACGGCACCAACATCGGCCGCAGCACCACGCTCACCCGCAACTACACCGCGGGGGATGCGCTGACCCTCAGCGATGGGCTGGAGGTCTCCTTCGACGTCGGGCGGCTGCGGCGAAACGAGTACTTCGAGTTCAATGCCTACGCGACGGTGGGCACCGACCTGGACCCGTCCAAGGCCTTCAACGGCACCGGCGCCGACTATGCGGGTGTGTCGGATGCCACCCCCATTGTGGACGGCACCGTCAAGATCAATGGCACCGAGGTGGTCGTCAACGCCAGCGACAGCCTCAATGACTTGATGGACCGCATCAACGCTTCGGCGGCCGATGTGACCGCGACCTTCGACACCGATGCCGACGCCATCAACATCGTCAACAACACGGCCGGCGCGACGGACATCACGTTCACGGATGACACCTCGGGCATCGTGGCGGCCCTCAAGCTCGACACGGCCACGGTCACCCTGGGCAAAGAACCGGATCGCACCTTGGCGGTGGAAGACGTCAGCAACTTCGGCGGTGTGTCCACGGGCTCGATCACCATCAACGGCGTCGAGATTGCGATTGACACCGCGTCGGACTCCCTCGACGACATTCTGGATCGGATCAACAATTCCGAGGCGGGGGTGAAGGCCAGCTACTCCGACAGCACCGGCCGGCTCACCATTGTCAACAAGACCTCATCGACCGATCTGGTCATCGATGGCGACAGCACCGGCCTGCTGAGCTCGCTCAACGTGGCCACCGGCACCTACGAGGCGACCCAGCGCGGCGGTGTCTCGGCCAAGCGTGCGGCGGAGCTCACCGACGCGATGGCCTCGATGGTGAAGGAGCTCAACGACCTGTTTGTCACCATCGGCGGCAGCAGCGGTGTCTCCGCGGTGGCCTCCACCCGCAATGCGCTGTCCCGAGAGATGCAGTCCATGGTGGGCAGCGGGGGCCGCACCCAGCTGGGGATTGGGTTCAACTTCTCTGGCGTCGGCGGCTTGGTGGAGTTTGACGACAAAGCCCAGGCCCGGTTCCGCTCGGCGCTGTCCGGCAACGCGGGTGCGGTGGCGAACTTCTTCGAAGGCAAAGGGACCAGCGACGGCTTCTTCGACATCATCGAGGCTCAGGTCACCGCAGCCGAGAGTGCCCTCGCCGCAGAGTTTGGGTCGGGCATCCTGGTGTCGACCACCGCCTGACCCCGGTTCGGCTGCCGGGAGCGGCCGGGACGGGCCCGCCGTGGAACACCGTGACGAATGGCGGCATCACCGTGCCCCCTCCGGGGTCCGTTGTCCATGTGTGCCACAATGCCCTGTGGTAGGTCATTGTCGTGAATGGGCTCCCGTGACGCAAGGCCCCTGACGGGCCCGCTTGTCCACGTGGTGGTGCCCACTGTCAGCGCGAGCCGGCCAACCCCGGTGCTCGCCGCCGTGGGCCCTGTCGGACGCCCCTCGCCGTTCCGTAGACAGGGGTGTTGCGGGGTCTGAGGCTGCGCAGCACGACCGGGATGTGCACGCGCCGCCGTCCCGTGTCGACACGTCGCATCGTCGTGCTTCTGTTGGCCACTCATGGGTCGGCGGTCGCTTGGCCGTGTGTTCGTTTGTTGAGAATCGAGTGCGGCGGCTGTGGAGTACCTGTGGAGATCACCAACTTTGGTCAGAGCCAGATGGTCCGCCGGGTCGGCTACAACCGAGAGGACTTGCGGAACCGTCGCCTCGCAAGCACCCAGTCCAGCGCCAGCGCCACCGGAGCGGCGAACACCTTCGCCAAGCGGATCTCGGAGCTCAAGGCAGAGTTCGAGAACCTTCGTGCATTGGTGGATGAGGCCGCACTGGGAGGCGCCCGTCCCCAGAGCGGTGCGACCCGGTCCGTCGACCGCGTGACCAGCCTGAGCGCCCAAGCCAGCGCGTCGTCGGTGGCCTCCGCTGAGCAAGTCAACACGGCGCCCACGTCCGTCGACAACCGCTCACCCGGGGTTCTGCGGGTGTCCCGGGGCAAAATCGTCGCCGGCATCGGCACCTCCAAAGCAACGATCGGCGGCACCTACACGGGCGCCATCGACAAGGCCTTCGCCCTCAAGGTGGTGAGCAGCACCACCGTCGGCGGCACGATGGGTTGGGTGCGGTTCGACATCTACGAGAACGGGACCAACACGGGCCGCAGCACCACACTGTCGAGCGTCTATACACCGGGGGACCCGCTGTCCGTGGGCGACGGACTCGATGTGTCCTTCGACGTCGGCAAGCTGCGCATGGACGAGTACTTCGAGTTCAATGCCTACGCATCGGTTGCCACAGATCTGGACCCCACCAAGGCCTTCAATGGCACGGGCGCCGAGTCGTCCGGGTTGTCCGATGCCACGCCGGTGGTGGACGGCAGCGTCAAGATCAACGGCACGGAGGTGGTGGTCAACGCCAGCGACAGCCTCAATGACCTGCTGGACCGCATCAACAGCTCGGGGGCGGGCGTGACGGCCTCCTTCGACGCCGCCGCCGACGCGGTCCACATCGTCAACAACACCGCTGGTGACGCCGACATCACGTTCACCGATGACAGCTCCGGCATTGTCGCCGCCCTCAAGCTCGACACGGCCACGGTCACCCGGGGCGCTGACGCCGATCGGACCCTGGCGGTGGACGACGTCGGTGGCTTCGCCGGGGTCTCGTCGGGCACGATGACCATCAACGGGGTCGACATCGCGATCGACACAGCCACGGACTCGCTCGATGACATCCTCGATCGCATCAACAGCTCCGAAGCGGGAGTGAACGCCAGCTACTCCGACAGCACCGGTCGGCTCAGCATTGTCAACAAGACCGCAACTTCAGATCTGGTCATCGATGGCGACAACACCGGACTGCTGGGCTCACTCAAGGTCGACACGGGGACCTACGCCGCGACCGAGCGTCGGGGCATGTCGGCGAAGCGTGCAGAGGAGCTCACCGAAGCGATGGCATCGGTGGTCAAGGAGCTCAACGACCTGTTCGTGACCATCGGCGGCAGCGCTGGGGTGTCGGCGGTCTCGTCGACCCAGAACAGCTTTTCTCGGGAGATGCGGACGCTGTCCGGCAGTGGTGGCCGCACGCAGCTGGGGATTGGGTTCAACTTCTCCGGCTCCGGCGGACTGGTGGAGTTCGATGACAAGGCCCAGTCGCGCTTCCGCTCGGCCCTGTCCGGCAACGCGGGCGGTGTGGCGGGCTTCTTGGAGGGGAGGGGCACCAAAGATGGCTTCTTCGACATCGTGGAAGCGCAGGTCAGCGCGGCGGAGAGTGCCCTCGCCGCGGAGTTTGGGTCGGGCATCCTGGTGTCGACGACAGCTTGAGACTTGCCGCGCTCCGGTGTCTCTTGCTACGTCAAGAGGAGACCCGCTTGGGATGTCCCATCCCACAGGAGTGCGCCCATGCTGACCCTCCCCGTTGTGCTTGCCCTCGGACTGATCACCGCACCGGCGCACGCGAAGGGCAAGCGCAAAGGCAAGAAGAAGGACGACGGCATCGGGCTGAGGCTCAAGGTGGGCACCGATCTGGCCAGCGTGGACCGGTATCAGACCGAGTACGACGGCAAGGAAGTCGACGGCGCCGACACGCGCATCACCGGACTGTCTTTGTTTGAGTCCGGCTCACGCTTGGAGGCCACCTACTCCTTCATGAAGAACGCCGAAGCGGGGCTGATCCTCGGCTACAGCCAAGCCCGAGGCACCCAGGGTGACGCGGAGATCCCGGTGGGACGCCACACGGCCTTGGGCCTCACCGGTGCCTACAATGTGGGCCTCGGCAACGGCTTCCAGGCCTTTGCCCAGCCGATCCTGATGCTCGACTCGACGATCACCGACGCAAGCGAAGAGACTGAGCTCAAGGTGCGCTACACGATGGTGGGCGCAGACGTGGGTGTGCGTTGGAAGGCCGCCAAGCGCATCACCCTCGACCTCTCGGTGGAGGGCTTGGTCGGGCGCGGCAAGGCCACCCAGAACGGGGAGAGCGACGACAAGCTCAAGCTGAAGTACCGGACGGCCGGGCTCCGCACGGGGCTCACGATCAAGCTTTAGGGCACCGACTGAGCGGAGCAACGGTTGATGTGACGCTTGGGCGGGGATTCTTGACGCCTCCGGCTGCGGTCGGGTACGAACAAAGGTCGTCGAGAGTCCCGTTGGAGTCGTCATGTCCACATTTCCTTTCCGCCTGAGCTGGCTGCCGTTGTTCGCGGTCGGTTGTTTTCAGGCCCAGACCAAGGTGCCCCCGCCCACGGTGGAGCTGGGCAGCGACTGGGAGATGGAAGCGGACGCCCCCGATGATGATGGAACCGATGGAACCGATGGCGCGGACGGTGGCGACGGTGGCGACGGTGCGGACGGTGGCGACGGTGCGGATGGTGGCGACGGTGCGGATGGTGGAGACGGCGCAGGAGACGGCGGGGATGGTGCCGACGGTGGTGATGACGGCGACGAAGACCTGCCGTGCGACGAGGGCTTCGTGTGTGTGCGCTCGTTCCCCCACGACGACGTGAACACGACCACGGGTGCGTCCTCGGACCTGTTCGACAGCTACGGCTGCTCGCCGTCCACCAACGAGAGTGGCCCCGAGGTGCTGTACCAAGTGGACCTGCCGAGCGCGGGCTGGCTGACCCTCGAGCTCTTGGAAGCCGAGATGGACGCCACCGCCGACATCGACGTCCACCTGCTCCGGTCCCTCGACAGCGATGACTGTGTGGATCGTGGCCACTGGATGGCCGGCGACTTGCTCACTGCGGGCACTTGGTACGTCGTGGCCGACACATGGGTGAGCGCCACTGGGGATGAGCAGGACGGGGCCTTCACGCTGCGCTTTGGCTTTGTCTCGGTCGACGACATGGTGGCCGACGGCATGGTGCGGACGGTGGCCGAGGATGCGCTGCACGCGTGGGACGTGGCGTGGGACGGCGGCCAGGTGAGCCGGCTGGCCTATGGCATCACCGACTTCTCCCAGCACAGCAGCGTGGCACGTCAGTGGATCTACGACATGTCCACCGGAGAGCTGGAGTGGAACCTGCATGTGGCCCACGGCGAAGCGACCTCCAGCGCCAGTGACTCCGGTGTGTCCGACACGTTCTCCAACACCAACGAGTCGCATCAGTCGAGCTTGGGCATGATGCGGGCCGCCGAGACCTACACGGGCGACTACGGTTATTCCATGCGTCTGGATGGGATGGAGTCCGCATACAATGGTCGGGTACGGGCAAGGGCGATTGTGGTTCATCCGTGGGAAGGCTCACGCCCCGAGTATGTGAGCCGGTGGGGTGAGGCCGCGCCGACCTGGGGATGTCCGGCCATCGACGATCGCGAGACCCGCGATGTGGTCGACTTTATGAGCGATGGTGGGCTGTACCTGTTCTGGTACGACGATGGCGACTGGTCCCGGAATTCGGCGTACATGCCGTGATCCTGGGCATGGCGGCCTGGGACCTTCGGGTGACAAGCCGCCCCACAGCGCCGTGGGCCGGGTATGCCGTCGGGTTCCTCTTTTCCGCGCGGTCCGCCTGATGTCCTCGAATGATGCCCCCTCTCCCACGTTTGCCCAGCTTGAGCTGCATGCCGATCTCCTTTCGGCGTTGACCGCTCTCGGCTACGAAGTCCCCACACCGGTGCAAGCCGAGGCCATTCCGCCGCTCATCGAGGGGCGCGACCTCCTCGGCTTGGCTGCGACCGGAACCGGCAAGACCGCAGCCTTCGCGCTGCCCCTGCTCCATCGCCTCGCCACCTCACCGGGCAGCCGTGCGGTCACGGGCCTCATCATCGTGCCCACGCGTGAGCTCGCCCGCCAGGTCGCTCGCGCGGTCCATGGCTACGGAAAGAGTGTCGGTGTGCGGGTTCTCCCCGTCTACGGCGGCGCCCCCATGGGCGTCCAGATCCGTGCGCTGACCCGGGGTGTCGACGTTGTGGTCGCAACCCCCGGGCGTGCCCGGGATCACCTGGAGCGGGGCACCCTGCGGCTCGACAACCTGCGCATGGTTGTGCTGGACGAAGCCGATGAGATGCTCGACATGGGCTTCCAGGAAGACATCGAGGCACTGCTTGCTGCAGCGCCCGAGGGTCGCCAGACCGCGCTGTTCAGCGCCACCCTCCCCCGCCGGCTGGAGGCCATCGCGGCCGCCAACATGCGGGACCCGGTTCGTGTTGAGTTGCGGCCGACCCGTGACTCCGAGTCGATGGGTCCGGCCGTTGAGCAAGTGGCCCACATCGTCCGGTCCCAGGACCGTGAAGCTGCGGTCGCCCGGCTGCTCGACTTTGAAGAGCCCGAGGCCATGCTCATCTTCTGCCGCACCCGCGTGGCGGTGGACACACTGACCGAAGCCCTCGTGGCCCGTGGTGTGCGTGCCGAGCCGCTGCACGGTGGCATGTCCCAGTCCCAGCGCGAGCGCGTCATGGCCCGCCTGCGTGCCCGCAGCGCCGATCTTGTGGTCGCCACGGATGTTGCCGCCCGCGGCATCGACGTGCCCCACATCAGCCACGTGCTGAACTACGAGCTGCCGAACTCCCCCGAGGCGTACACCCACCGCATCGGTCGCACTGGCCGCGCCGGTCGCTCGGGCAAGGCCATCACGCTGATCACGCGTCGGGAACGGCGGGTGCTCTCGCGCATCGAGCACATCACCAAGCGCCCGGTGCATGTGCGCCCGCTGCCGACCATGGCCGAGCTGCGGGAAGCCCAGCTCTCGCGCATCCACGAGCGGATGGTCGAAGTCGCCGGCGCGGGTGAGCTGGAGGACTACCGCGCGCTCGCCGAGAAGCTCTCGGAAGACCTCGACATGGTCGATGTCGCAGCGGCGGCCCTCAAGGCCCTGCATGACGACGTGTCGCCCGACGATGACTCGCTGGACATCTCGCCGGAGCCCCAGCGCTACGATCGTGGTGACCGCGGTGACCGCCCCCAGCGTGGACCCCGGCCCGACTCCCGGGAGCGGGCCCCCGACATGCACCCCGATGGTGTGCCTTGGGCCCAGATCCAGCTCAGCCTCGGCCGCATGGGGGGCATCACCCCCGGCGACATCGTCGGTGCGCTCGCCAACAGCGCGGGCCTCACCAACCGGGACATCGGGTCCATCGACATTGTAGAGCGGTCGTCATTCGTGCAGATTCGCGCCGATGCCATCGACCACGTCCTGTCGAAGATCCCCGAGATCCAGCTCCGCGGCCGCCCGGTCTACGGCCGTCGGGCCCTTCCCCGTCGGCGATAGTCCAGACGTCCGGCGCCCCTCGGTGGGTGCCGGGTGCCCAACGTTGCCCCTGGCGCCCTTCGCGGTGCCGGGGGCTTCGTCTATTTGGTGATGCTGTGGGTGAACTGCATCGTGCCCGTGCTGTCGTAAAACTCGCCAGTCAGCACATTGTCGCGGATCTCCACCCACAGGAAGCCCTCGATGGTGTCGTCCTCGAACAAGGCCGTGTTGGCGTCGCGGTGCACAAAGTCGGTCAGCTTCGCGGCGGCCCCGGCGACGATGAACTCGGTCCCACAGGTGTTGCCGAGCCACTGCCGGTTGTGGTCGTGGCCGCAGACGTACAAGTCGACCTGCCCACAGACGCTGCCCTGCATGAAGTCGACCACGGTCTCACCGTTGACGATGGGCAGCCAGCTGGTGCCCTCGTAGTTGCCGGCGTTGCCGTGCTCACCGCTGGAGAGGTAGGGATGGTGGCCATAGGCGATGCGCCACTGCATCGACGGCTCTGCCGCGATCACGTTGGCCATCCAGGCCGCCTGGCCGCTGTCGCCCCACAAGCCTTCCAACATGATGGCGTTGGTGTCGAGCCCGATGAACTGGGTGTGTTCTTCGTTGAACGTGTAGTGGGTGTCCGGCATCGTCCACTTTGTCGAGTGGTCGGTGTACTCGACTTGGGGGTCCGCCTTCCAGAACTCCAGGCTGGTGACGCCGTAGTCGTGGTTGCCGAGGGCCACCATGAACGGGAAGTCCAGCTCGGCATAGGGCAGCTCAAACTTGGACTGAAACTGCCCGTCATCGATGTCGTCGACGCCATTGTCGTAAAAATTGTCGCCCAGATAGAGCGCGAACTGGCAGCCGTCTGCGTGTTCGTCCCCCTTGGCCGCACAGACCGTCTTCATCGCTCCCGCGACAGCGTACTGGTCATCGTTGCCTTCGCCGCCGTCGCCGAGCGCCACGAAGCGCACAATCTTCGGCGGGGGCGGGGGCGGGTCGTCGTCCCCAGGATCGGCGTCTGCGTCGGCGTCTGCGTCGGCGTCTGCGTCGGCATCTGCGTCGGCATCCGCATCTGCATCCGTGTCGGAGTCCCCATCCGCGTCGGTGTCGGCATCGCCCTCGATGCTCCCTTCGTCCTGGGCACCGTCGCCGGAGTCCCCTTCGAGCACGGGCGCGCCCACCGGCTTCTGCGGAGCCGGGCAGGAGATGACCAACAGCAGCGCTGCGGCGGAGGTCAGTCTGGTGGCCATGGTCGCTCCCGGCGGGGCTCTTTCCGGTCGGGGACCGGGCGGGTTCACCACAGCGGCTGTGTTGAACCCGGGCGTCCAGACTACCTCGACCCGATCGCTTTGCACAGCGCTCCGCCATCGGGGCACTCTGTGAGAATGGCGCGGGGGCCCGTGCTCAGAAGCGGTAGTCGAGCCGGTGGTCGTGGAACCGAATGGTGATCTGTCCTTCCTCGCGGCCGTACGCGCTGCGCCAGCTGTCGGCCAATGGCGTCAGATCAAAGCTGGGCGTCTCGCCGATCCAGGCCTCGCAGGGGTCGCCAGGCGTGTCGTGGCGGACCTCGAGAGTGACTTGCACCGGCTCGCTCTCCATGAATGTCTGGTCCGGCCAGCACAGCACGAAGGCGTGGTCGGCGCAGCCCCCGCTGTACTCCACTTGGGCCACCAGAAGGTCGCCATCGATCGATGCACCGCTCACCACCGCGCCGGCTCCGTCCGCGGCCGAGCAGTCCGGGATCCCGTCGCCCGAGCCCCCATCGCTGCCGTCGCTGGTGCCCCCATCACCACCGCCATCGCCACCGCCGTCGCCGGAGCCTCCGCCGACCCCACCGTCTCCCCCGTCGGACATGTCGATGGTGTCGCTGTCATCGGGGTCTTCGGTCTTGGCGCCACAGGCCACAAGCGTGGTGGCCAACATCAAGCGGAGAATCAGGGGGCTCATTGGGGGTCTCCTTCCATCAGGGTGATGTCGGGGTCGAGTTCCCAGTGTTCCGGCGTCAAGAACGCCTCCATCTGGGTGTCGCCGCGGACCCGTGCTTGCAGCCACGCCATCGTCAGGGTGTTGGTGCGGGCGTGGGCAATGTCGATGTCAATCCAGCCGGTCTCGGTACACTCACCAAAGAGGGCGGCTGCCAGCGCACAGATGTCGGAGAATGCGTAGTGACCGGCATTGTGGAATATGGCAGCACGCTTCGGTGCGCCGAGGGCTTCATAGGTGGGCAAGCCCTCGGTCGGGTAGCGGAGCACGGTGTCTTGATCGGCGAGAAACACAAATGGCTCAACGGTGTCGGCGAGGCCTTCCCCATGCTCCCCGAACGCGTACCAGACCCCCGGGGCGTAGGGCACAATCGCGGTGATGCGGTCGTCTGTCATGCCGTTGTTGCCCAGCATGGACGAGTCGAGCTCATCCACGTAGTCGCAGGCGATGGACGAGTGGTCGTGGCAGTAGGCCTTCACGGCGTCCAGATCGACGGTGCCGCCCCCGAGGAACAAGGTGGTCAAGGCGCCGAAGGAGTGCCCCATCGCGATGTACTCGTCCACACCATCGACCAAGCCGTCCAGGAAGGGATCCCCGCCGGATGCCCGGCTGGCCAGCTCGTCCACGCTGTAGCGGATGTCGTCGGGGCGCTCGACCACGACCTGGGGCGTCGCACTGGGGTTGATGTCGAGGAACGTGTTGCGGGGGTGGTCCGGCGCGACGACCACATAGCCCCAGCTTGCCAAGCGCTCCGTCAAGAACACTGACTGGAAGCGGATTCCCGCCATGCCATGGGAGAAAGAGATGACCGGATACGGCGCGCCTCGGAGGTCCGGTGGCACATCCCGAAATGCCGACGCCGAGAAGATCGTGGGCTCGTAGGGGTCCGGCTCGTCGCCGTCCTCCACCACGGCCGGGTACCAGACTTCTGCGACCAAGTCTTTGCCGCGCGCGTCCACGAACCGCATCGTGGTGACGCCCACTGGGTAAGGGCCGACCACGCTGGGATCTTCGGGGAGGGTCGGGGGGGGACCCAGGGGCACGCCGCCGCTGTCGATGCCCGCGTCGGAGTCGGGCGCGCTGGACTTCGGCGTCGTCGTGCAGGCCGTGCCGAGGGTGACCACCAGTAGCCCCACGGCGGCCATCGGAAGCAAGGACGGGGTTCGAAGACGCATCATCGGCACATCGGGAATTCAGGCGGCTGCACCATAGCCGGCGACGTCGGCACACGTGGGCGGGGGGCTGCGGCATGCCCCGCTTCCTGAGTTGTTTTTGCAGCACCCCCACCAGTGGGGCCTCAGCAGGCAACACCCGCCGCGGTCAAGGCGCGGGACCATGCTTCGCGGTCCGGCTCCAAGCCGGAGGATGTCCACTGGTCCGGTGTCTCTCGCAGCGCATACTCCAGCGCCGCCTGCATGCGCTGGGCTTCGGCGTCGAGGGTCTGTCCGAGGTCGGCCCGCCCGGTCTTTCGTGCGTCCCGGGCACGGGCCTTCACCCAGTCTTGGCCGGCGGTGCAGACCAGCACTTGGCTGGCCCCTCGCGCCACGAAGCTGCGGCCCATGATGGCCTCGATGCCGATTCTGAGGGTCTTCAGGACGGTGGCCCGCCGTTGCGCCAATTGGGCGAGGGCGTCGAGGCGGGCCCGGCGGCGGCGGTGCAGGCGGACCACACCGAACACGAGCAGGGCGAGTGCGAGGGTGGCGGGCAGCACATAGACAAACATGGCCACCAACAGCTCGTCTTCTTCGTTGCCGCCCGAGCGCTTGGCGATGTTGATCGCCGCGACGGGTTCGGCCAGCACGAACAGCCATCCCCACCAAGGCGCGTCCCCGAATGTGGGCCCGACCACCTTGCTGCGCAGGCTGGAGCCCTTGATGTCGAGGTCGGACAGCTCCTGCAGCAGCTGTTGAACCGACTGAATCCAAGAGCGTGGGTCCTTGTCGTCCGTCGTTTCCGCAATCTCGGTCAAGAGCCCGGCCTCAGCCAAGGCCATGCGCCACCGATCGGCGGACGCCTGGGGGTGCACTGCACGGATGGGTTGCATGCGCAGCCGAACGACCGGCAGTGCTGCGTTGTCGAACTGCACCCACACCTCCCCATGCCTTGTATCGGCCAGCCGACGCTGTGCCCAAGGCTGAACGTCCGTCACGTGGTCGGGCATTGGTCTGGCCCGTTGGATTGCTCGGAGTGTTGCTCGGTCATGTTTCGGTGTTCTATTGGTTGATGACGGACCATCCCTCAGGGCGCGCCGCGCACCCCGCGTCGACCAGCGCGGCGATCCCCCCGAGGTGGAGCGCGAGGTGGGCCTGCCTGCCAAAGTGCACGTCGCTGGTGGCGATCAGGCGCTCCTGGGATTGGCCGTCACTGTCACTGTCGCTGTAGATGACCGTCACGGACTTGCTTGTGTCAGGGATCTGCACCATGAGGCGCACCCGTCCCGGCGGTCCCGGCACCACGCGGCGTGCGGTGGGGGGAGCGCTGTTCAACGCGCCCGCGGCCGGCACCACCTGGCCATCGAGCAAGATCCCCCACTGCGCGGCCGTTGCATCGGGACAGTCCCAATCCATGCTGGGATCTGGTCGGTTGGACCCAACCCAGAGCTCGACATGGTCGGTGTGGACCCACGTGTGGTCGGCCGTGGGCGGCTCGCTCACCCAGGTGTCGTCCACGATGTCGATGACCAGCTCGGTTGCACTGGCGGCACTCACCCAGAGTGACGTGTCCGAGGGTGTTCCCGGTGCCCCATGGACCAAGTGGCCGAGGGTGCCTGTGGCGTCCGCGCGCGCAGCACAAGTGTGCAGGGGCAGGGCCTCGGGGACGGGCCCAGCTTGAGGAATCACGACAAATGCGCCGGTGAGTCCGCCACATTGCGGGGTGGCCCAGCGGGTGGTCTGGACGCCGGTGATCCGGTCGAAGTGGGTCTCGCTCTCGTGGTCGGGGGCGGCTGCGTGGAAGGTGCTGCTGGACGATGCGACCAGCGCCAGCGGGGACAAGGTCCACTGGTGGCCCGTGGTCCAGCGCCAGGCCGACCCGCCATACCGCCCGTGGGAGAGCGTGTTGGGCCCCACGGTCACCGTGTCTTCGCCCACGCCCGAGGCGCCGTATCCGTCGTTGCACAAGCGCAGCACTTGGGCGGGCGGCTGCATGCGCCACACCTCGGTGGCGGCGCAGGTCTGCCCCTCACTGCCGTCGGCGGCGCGCTCCACCGCCAGCGTGACAACCTGCAGGGGCGCGCCCTCGGTGCCGGTGCCAGCGTCCTGCACCTGGGTCACCGAACACCCCGAACGGCCCGCGCACAGCGCCTGTGCGCCCGGTGGCACGGGTGCAGCACGGGCAGTGCTGGCCGCCAGGATCACCATGGTGATGGCGTGTCCCATCGATGTCTCCCCCGGACCCATTGAGGGCGCACTGTGCCACTTCGCCCCAGGTGCCGTCATCCCACCCCTGGCACCCCGGGCTCGCCTTTCCGCCAGAACGTCATCGGCGAGCCACTCCCCGACGGGGACACCCGTGCTACCTTCGCGCCATTCGCTCCACCTGGAGAACTACGATGGGAAGCGCGCTGCTCCTCATGGCTCTGGTCAGCCCCGCGCTGGCAGCTGAGCCCCCCACGAAGGTGGGAAGCCTCGTCATCACCGAATTCATGGCCCAACTCGAGCCGGCTTCGGGCATTCCCGACTACGACGGCGAGTGGTTCGAGATCCGCAATGCGAGCGATGTTGCGCTCGATCTCGACGGATTGCTCGTGCGCGGCGAGGAGGGCGAAGTTGGCTTTCAAGTCAACGGCGAGCTCATCCTTGATCCTGGTCAGCACTGGGTCTTCGGGGTCAACGACGACACGGCCGCCAACGGTGGTGTGCCTGTGGACTACGTCTACACCCAGTCCAACCTGCCGCTGGAGCACACCGGCGACACCTTGCGGCTGGTCTATGGCACGACGACCATCGATCGCGTCGACTGGAGCCCCTCGACGGGCTGGTCGGTCACGGCGTCGATGGCGAGCATGCAAGTCAACCTCAACGCCGACGACAACGAGTGGGCGAATGGCTTGCCGCAGAACTGGTGCCCGAGCACCACGTCCATTGGGGTCGTCTTCGCCACCCCCGGCGCGGAAAACGTCTACTGCGGCGATGCGTCCGATGATGACGACGTCGACGGCTACTCGATTGGTGACGGCGACTGCAACGACGACGACGCCGATGTCCACCCGGGGCTCATCGACGGCATCGAGTCCCCCCACGGGGTCGAAGGCGACGATCGCAACTGCGATGGTGTGCGGGACGACGGCATCATCGACGACGACGGGGACGGGTGGAACGAGGTCGATGGCGACTGCGACGACACCGAGATCGACCTGAACCCGGACGTGCTCGAGTCCAACGACGGCATCGACAATGACTGCAATGGGTGCATCGACGACTTCGACGACGACGGCGACGACTGGACCGAATGCTGGACCGGCGAAGTGCTCGACTGTGACACGGGCGATGGTCTGGACTGCAGTGTCTTTGAGGTCACGGGCACGGTCGGCTCCGACAGCGACCCGCCGCGGTTTGTCCTCGACGACAACACCTTCGATCTGTTTGTGGAAGGGGCCTGCGCGCTCGCGTTTGACCAAGACGACGAAGAACCCTCGGGCGAGGACCCCAGCCGCTTCCCCTGTGCCGAAGAAGTCGCCTACGACGGCATCGACCAGTCGGGTGATGGCTACGACTTCTGCGATCGGGACTATGACGGGTTCCCGGGCATCGGGTGTGTGGGTGCGCCCAGCCCCGGCTTCTCCCAAGTCGACGTCAACGGCGAGCCCGTGGCGGAAGACTGCGACGACACCGACGATCAAGCCTTCCCGGGCGGAGACGAAGGAGACCCCCAGACCGGCGGGGTTGCCGACGGTGTCGACAACGACTGCAACGGGATCGTGGACGACCCCTTCCTCGATCTGGACGGTGACGGGGTGAGCACGCTCGAGGGGGACTGTCGGGACGCCTTGCTGGCCGACGACCCGCTCGCCGCCGACGTGTTCCCCGGCGCTGACGAAGTCTGTGGTGACCACATCGACAACGACTGCAACGGACTGGCCGACGATGGCTGCTCTGAGCCGGCTTCGCTGGGCAGCCTCGGTGGCGGTGGCCTGTGCGGCACTGTCGGCGCATCGGGTGCCGGTGGTCTGGCTCTGCTCGCCTTCGGGGCGGCACTCTTGATTCGACGCCGTGAGGACCGCTGCTGATGTCGCTGATGCTGATCTCCATGCTGTTGGGCACTGCGCTGGCCCAAGACACCGTCACGGGCGATGGAACTGTCGACTTTGCGCAGTTCCGGCCCCACCTCGACGCCCACGGCTACTTCGGTGTGCCGTCGGCCACCACGCTCGGCCACCTCCAGCTCAACGCTGGGCTGTGGCTGGGCTTCGAGAATGACCCGCTGGTGCTTCAAAAGAACGGCGAGCGGATCAACGTGGTGCCCGGTGCGTCCGGGGAAGCCGGCGACGCCCTTGTGGATGCTCGCTTGCGCGGTGATGTGCAGCTGGGCTTCGGGTTCCTCAACTGGGCCAGCCTCTCGGTGGGCATTCCCATCGTGATGTTCCAGGACGGCGTCAGCCCTGCGGGACTCGCCGACGGGAGCTTGGCGACGCTCGACAAGGCGGGCATGGGCGACATGGTCATCCAACCTCGCTTCTCGCCGCTGCGGGCCTCCAAGGATCTGCCGCTGGGCATCGGCATTGGGCTGCCCATCGAGGTCCCCACCGGCAACGGTGAAGCGCTCATGGGTGAGAACGCGCTGTCCTTCGTCCCATCGCTGACGGTGGAGTACGCCAACGGGGACGTCCTGCGTCGCGAACACACGGTGCGGATGGCGGTGCACGGCGCATACCGCATGCGCCAAGCGGATCGCTTGCACGATGTGCGCATTGGCAACGCCTTCGAGTACGGGGTCGCTGGCGCGGTCCACCCCGCTGACCCGATTGAGCTGGTCGGTGAGATCGGGGGCTCGGCCGCGGGTGGGCAGGCTGCGACCTCGCCGCTGGAAGCCCGACTGGGCCTTCGGCTGCTGCCGACGGACGCGCTGGCCTTGAACCTTGGCGGCGGCATGGGCCTGGCCGGTGGGGTGGGGTCGCCGGACTGGCGGGTGCTGTTTGGCATCACGTTTAGCCCAAGCTTCGACCCGGCCTACCGAGATCTCGATCGCGACGGGCTCACCGACGCCCGGGACCGGTGCATCGAGGATCCGGAAGACTTCGACGCATTCCAGGACGAAGACGGGTGCCCAGAGCCCGACAACGACCTCGACGGCATCCTCGACGCCAACGACCAGTGCCCCGACGACCCCGAAGATGATGACGGCTACCAGGACGACGATGGCTGTCCTGAGCCAGACAACGACGGCGATGGCATCCCCGATGTGTCCGACCGGTGCCCACTGGCGCCCGAGTCCTTCAACAACAACATGGACGACGATGGTTGTCCGGATGAAGACCGCGGCGACATCGACGGTGACGGCTATCTCGACGATGTGGACCGCTGCCCCCGGGATGCGGAAGACCGGGATGGCTGGCAAGACGAAGACGGCTGTCCCGACCTCGACAACGACGGGGACGGCATTCCCGACGCCATGGACGCGTGCCCGAACGAGAAAGAGGTCTACAACGGCGACGCGGACGAAGACGGGTGTCCGGACGACGGCAGCCGCGTGAAGGTGCAGGACAAGGCCATTGAGATCTCCGAGGCGATCTACTTCGACAGCGGACGCGCCACCATTCAGGATCGAAGCAACGGCTTGCTGGATGAGATCGCTGCGGTGTTCCTCGCCCACCCCGAGGTTGTGCGGGTGCGCATTGAGGGCCACACGGACAGCCAGGGGGCAGACGCCAACAACTTGCGCTTGAGCGATGCCCGTGCGCGTGAGGTTCGCAAGTACCTTGTCGGGAAGGGTGTGGCAGCCAATCGTCTCGAAGCCCGGGGCTTCGGCGAGATGTACCCGATTGCCCCGAACGACACGGCGGACGGCCGCGCCCGAAATCGCCGGGTGGAGTTCGTCATCGTCAGTCGGGAGTAGGTGGTGGTGGGTGACAGCTGGTCGGGGGCCTGACAATTGGGTGCCCGGCCGACATTGGGCTTCTCCATGACCCGATTGGACTGCTATTGTCCGATTCTTGACCGGAGCCATCCCATGACCATTGCATCGTCTCTATTGCCTCGCTTCTCCTGCTTGCGGCCCCAACACGGCTTGTTGGCGGTGGTGTTCTTGGTCGGCTGTGTCGACAAGGGCGGCGAGACCGACACCAGCGGACTCGGCGACGGCGACGATGGTGCTGACGGAACGGACGGCGCCGATGGTGGTGATGGCGGCGACGGTGCGGACGGCGGCGACGGTGGTGAGCCCGACCCCATCAAGGCAGCGATCTCCGGCACGGTGAGTGTTGCGCTCTACAGCACCGATGGGGACGGTGAGCGCATCCAACAGAGCTGGGAAGACTCGGCCTACTACAACGCGTCCAGCGGTGAGATCGACTTCCCGTTCGGCAGCATCTTTGTGGGGGCCTACGGCCTTGATGGTGGGGGGCGCGACAACTACGCGGGCACCACGGTCATCTCCAACCCCACCACCACCCAGCCCTACGCGATGGACCTCTCGCTGCCCGCTGCCGATGAGCTCTACATCTATGCGGCCGTGGACTGGCACCAGGACGGCGTTGTGGGCTCGGATGATCCGACGGGCGTGTACCCGGCGCGGGTGCCCGTGGCCGAGGGTGACAGCATCACGGGCATCGACATCACCATCCTCGCCCCGCCTTACTCCCCAGGAGGCGGCTCGTGCCCCACGATGCAGATCTCCGGCGCGGTGGAGATCTCGGTTCAGTACAACTCGGGCGACGTCAAGGTGATGCTGGTCGACGAGTCCGGCTACGGTCCCTACCACTCGGCCTCGGCCTCGATGACCCAGACCCCCAGCGGCGCTGAGGGCAGCTACGCGCTGACCTCGTGTGCGGACTACGGCAACATGCAGATCGTCGGGGCCTGGGACTCGAACCACAACGGCATGATCGATCCCGACGACCGCTGGGGTGCCTACGCATCCGCGCCGGGCGTCGACGGCAACCCCGTGCTGGTCGGCAATGCCAACATGACCGGCAAGGATGTCGAGATCCCACTGGGCGAAGGCACGGGTGTACGGGTGGTCCCGTTTGTGCAGCTCTCGGGCGACGTCGGTGTTCAGGACGGCACGCTCGCGGCCCTGGGCGCGGATGTGTATGCGACGGCGCTGAAGTACCGGCCCAGCGCCGGCTTCGACATCGCCACGACCACCAACGCCTACGACACCGAGACCTTCCTGGCGGCGGAGCTGGCGAGCGCCGGCTCTGTGACCGAGCCCTACTCGCTGATCGTGCCGGCCAACACGTATGTCTACCTGTGGGCCTACGCCGACACCGACTTCGACGGCAAGGTCAATGAGTCGGGCGAACCGGTGGCCTCGGCCGAGAGCAGCGCCGACAACGGTCGCATCGAGTCGGGCTCCAGCAATGCATCGGGTCTGGACTTGGACCTGGGCCTCGCGGGCGGCTGAGCAGCTGCCGCGCTGTGGTGGGCGCCTTGTCGGCGGGGCCGCGCCGTGAGATAGTGGCCGTCTGAGGTGACCATGCGCGCAGCTCTCTCCCCCCTTTGCTCCGTTCTGGCTCTGGTGGCGGCATCGGTCGTCGCCGGGGCCTGTTCGTCTTCGGAGTATGCCAAGACCGATGACAGTGACGACGACGCTGAGGGGGACGGGGACGGCCTCGGCACCGATGGGGGGGAAGATGACGGCATCTACCCGCCGGACGAGGACTTTCCGGTCGAGGGCCAGATCACGGGTGGCATCACTGTTGAGTTGTTCGGTGAGAACGCCGACGGAGAACGATACCCGATCAAGTGGGACGAGTCGGGCTTCGACGAGTGGCCCTTCGGTCCGCTGTTTGTGGCCTCCTACTCGCTCAACCCGGACGACGGCACGGCAGGGCGCTACGCGGGCACCACCGTCATCGACAGGCCCGAGATGGGCACCACCGAGTATGAGCTGCCGGTCAAGCTCTTCGAAGACGGCGAGGTGTATGTCTACGCCGCCATCGACATGCTGGGCGACGGGGTGATTGGCACCGACGACCCCCGCGGGGTGTGGCCCGTGGCGGTCAACATGACGGACGGCCACGTCGAAGCGGGCGTCGACATGACGGTGCTCGCCCAAGCGGTCGATGATGTGGTCTGCGAAGGCGAGATGGTGCAGATCTCCGGTGAGGCCCTGGTCACGGTCGACTTCTGGGGTGGCAACATCAGTGTGATGTTGATGGACGCGGAGGGCAATGGGCCTGTGCATGTGGCCCGCGCCGATGAGGTCAACTCCGGGGTGGGTGCGACCACCGACTATGTGTTGGATGTGTGCGCTGACTACGGCGAGATGCAGCTCATCTCCTGCTGGGACAGCAACCTCAACGGCGTGTTTGATCCCGGCGACCGCTGGGGTGTGTTCTCGGTCGACGGCCAGACCAACAGCAACCCGGTCTCCGTCGGGAATTCCAACATGAGCAACTACCCGGTGTGGATGCCCCTGGGCGACCGGCCCGGCGTCGACATCGTGCCGTTCGTCACGCTGCGGGGCACGGTGGGGTCTCGCGATGGGTTGTTGTCCAGCTTGCCCTCGGGCAGCACGGTGCATGTGGTGGCGCTCAAGTACCGGCCCAACACCGGCTTTGACCCGACCCAGGCCGACATTGCGTTCGACATTCAGTCCTTCGACTGGTCCACGCTGAGTGGGGCGACAGGGCCGCTGGACTGGGACTTGGTCGTGCCCTCCGACTCGTTTGTGTACCTGTGGGCCTTCGCCGACACGGACGGAGACGGCATGGTGAACCAGTCCGGTGAGCCGGTGGCGACCGGTGGCGGCGACGAAAATGGCCGCATTCCGACGGGAGAAAGCGGCTTTGGGGGCATTGACCTGACGCTGGCCACGGTCGGTGGCTGACGGGCTGAAGACGGCGCTGCTGGTGGGGCTTGTCGCCTGCGGGAATGCTCCTGAAGATCCATGTTCACGGTATTCACGGCATAGTAGTGTGCAAGCTTGGTGCCATGTGCGGGCTGCGGGTGCCGTGCCGCCGGGTGAGCTCGACGCGTGGTGTGCGGTGGCGGCCCAGCACGAGCCGGCGTGCCGAATGGCTTGGGTGGAGCCCCGCCTGCACCCCAGCTCAGGGGTGACGACGCCGGTGCTGCAGGCGGCCTGTCGCGGTGAGGATGCTTGCCTGCTCGATGTCTTGGACCATCGCCCCGAGTCCGACCCTCTGGTCCAGTCCCGTCGCTGCTTGGCGTTGTCCGCGCGCCACTCGGGCCACTGTGTTCGCCACACAATCCAACGCTGGCGATCGTCGCGGCCATCTGTTGCAGCATGGTCGGCCTATGTGGAGGGGGCCGCGCAGCTCCCCGATCCCGGGCCCGCCCACGTGGGCTTCCACTTGGCCGAGGTGGCCTTCTGCGACCGGAGCCTCGCCTGTGATGACCTGCCCCAGGGCATGTCCGAGCCTTGCGCTGAAGGGATGGGCCCGTTTGTCGCCGGCCACGGGCGGTGCAGCCACGCCCAAGCTGGGGTGCATGGTGGATCCAGTGCCCGGCCAAAGGGACCGCCCCGCTGACTCGGCGCAGCTCGTGGGTGCAAGCGGAACACACGCTGCTTGTCTTGGGGCGCCAATGCCGGTATTGTCGCTGTCTGCAACGCACCCCGGAGCGGCCATGTCCCGTCTGAATTCCCATCTCTGCCTTCTGAGTCTCTTGGCTATCGGGGTCTCTTGCGGCGACAAGGACGACGGCAGCTCCGGTGGTCACGACACGGCCATCGGTGGCGGTGATGGCGGCGACGGCGCAGGTGGTGGGGACGGCGCCGATGGTGGGGACGGCGCCGATGGTGGCGATGGAGCCGACGGCGGCGAGACCGGAACGCCCCCCGACCCGATCCTTGCGACGCTGGAAGGCACGGTGACCGTCGAGCTCTACGAGATGGTCGACGGCGTGCGCGAGTCTGTGGCCTGGGCCGACTACAATGCGGGCTTCCCGTTTGGGCCCATCTTTGTGGGCGCCTACGAAGACAACGGAACCGAGCAGGAGCGCTACGTGGGGTCGACGGCCATCACGAGCCCCACCCAAGCCCCGAACACCTTCACGGTGCCGGTCTCGATGACGGCCGAAGGCGACGTGCGGGTCTTCGCGATGCTCGATCAGGACGGCAATCGCATCATGCAGAGCGGTGAGCCCGTGGGTGCGTGGAATGCCCCGGTGACCATCACCGACGGCGGGGTCTCCCAGGGCATCCACATCACGATCCTGGTTGAGGTGAACACCGATGACGGCGGCGGCTCCGGTGGGTCTGGGGGCACGGGGGACTGCACCGACCTGTCCATCTCCGGGCCGGTCACGGTCACCAACGACTACACTGGCGAAGGCCTCGCGATGCTGATGAACCTGGACGGCTCGGGTCCTGTGAACTGGGCTTGGTTCGATGTCACGGCGGCCACGGCTGGCGGTGGTGCTGCAACCTATGAGATCCAGACTTGTCCCAACTTGGGCAATGTGAAGCTCACCGGCGCCATCGACTCGAACGGCAACGGGCTGATCGACCCGGCCGACACCAGCGGCGCCTACGTCACCTCTCCCGACACCAACGGGAACCCCATCGTGGTGTCCACCAGCGACATGGTGAACAAAGAGATCCAGATTCCGATCCTCGGGTCGGACGGTGAGGTCGAAGACAATGGGCTGAGCGTGGTCCCCTTCGTGACCGTGTCCGGCAACCTCACTTATGAGGGCGGGCGGATTGATGGGCTGACCGCGGGCACCAGCGTCTACGTGGCCGCGCTCAAGTACCGGCCGACGGCTGGCGTGAGCAGCAGCGCCCTGTCCACCGATGCCTACGATGTGGATGAGTTTGACTGGTCGAGCGACATCAACGGAAACACCAGTGTGGCGTACTCGTTGGTGGTTCCCGCGAACCAGACTGTGTATCTGTGGGCCTACGCCGACACCGATCTGGACGGCAATGTCAACGAGAGCGGCGAACCGGTCGCCTCCGGCGGCACCGACAATGGGGCCTACGAGTCGGGCAGCGCCCACAGCACCCAAGACCTGGACCTGAACGTCGTCGGGCACTGAGCCGGGCGGCGTGGTCCTGGCCTCCGGGCGCTCCGCACAGGACGGCTGGGTGAGGGCTGGACTTGGTGTGCTGGCGGGTTCCCTCGGGGATGGCCGTGCGCCCGTGGTACAAATGGCCCGCGTCCGCGGTCTGCTGCGGGTCGTCGCTCGTGTTTTGTGGTTCGCGGGCTGCCCTCGATGGAACCGTTCTTGCCTTGGAGTCTGTGGTGACGAACCGAATCCTTTCTGGTGTGCCTTCTCTGCGTGGTCTTGCCGTGCTGGGGCTGTTTGTCGCTGGGCCTGCGCTGGCGGGGGCGTCGGCCTCGAGCTTCCGCAAAGAGACCCGCAAGGGCGCCAACTACTGGAACGCGCAGGCGGCGCTGGACGGCAAGCTCGACACCGCTTGGCAGCTGCCGGGTGACAGCAAGAATGTCGGTGAATACATGATCATCGACGTGCCACGGGTGGCCGTGGACAAGATCGGCATGGTGACGGGCTGGGCGCGGGACGAAGAGACCTTCAAGGACCACCCCCGCATCAAGAAGCTGCGGGTCGAGGCGATGGTCTACAACCCCAGCAACGAGCTGGTGGCTGCCGGGTCTCCCGTGGAGATCGAGTTCGCTGACCAGATGGAATTCCAGGTTGTGGACCTCGAAGACATCAAGGCGGCGGGCAACTTCGGCGGAAAGGTCAAGCTCACGGTGGTCGAGCTGTACGACGGGGCCGACTACCCGAACCTCGCGGTCAGCGAAGTGGTGGTCTACCTCACCGAGTTTGATGCGAGCACGTTGCAAGTGAAGACAGCGTCGAACATGGACTCGCCGCCCGAGTCGATGTTGGACGGCAACGCGCGCACGGTGTGGAATGCGGAGAGCTCCGATGCCAGCGTCACTCTCGCTGCGCCGGGCTTCATGCTGTCCAGCCTGCTGCTCACGCCGGGCCCGAAGACCCACGACCGCCCCCGCAAGGTGGACGTGACCACCTTTGGCCGCACCCGCACGTTCGAGCTGCCCGACACTGTGGGCCCCCACCGCCTCGATGTGCCGGCGACGGTCGGCTACACCGGCACCTGGCACGATGTGGAGATGAAGGTCACCGAGACTTACCCGGGCACCAAGAGTGCCGGGACGCTGGGCATTGCCGAGCTCAAGGGCATGGCATCGAGCGCCGACGGCCTGTAGCGCATCGGTCTCGACGAGCGACCCCCGGAACCTGTCCGCCTCTTGGCGTTGGGTCCCGGGGGTCTTTCGGTTGAGGTGCCCCGTTGGGGGCCAAGCTTGGCTCAGGGGGTGATGTTTACCGTGAGTCCCGCGGTCCACGCGATCTCATCATCGTCGTAGTAGGGGTGGGCCCGGCTGGCCGGTGCGGTGAAGCGACCGGGCACCGATGCGACCAGATCCAGGCCCACCTCGTGCTCCTCGTCGCTGTGGATGCCATCCCAGTACAGGACCACTTCCCGGGGCCGGGTCTCGTAGAAGGCGATGACCCCCCGGTCCTTGAGCTCTTCCAGCTGCCACCCCTGGGCATCGAGGCCGGCGGGCAGACCGATGCGGGCGATGGGACTGGGCACCACGTCGCCGGTGGTGTTGCCCACCCGCGCGGTCAGTCGCACTGTGTCGCCCATCTTGGCTTTGGTGGTCGACAACACCGTCGACAGCGCCAGCTCTGCGCCCGGGGTGGACTCCGGCTGGATGCTGGTCCAGCCCACATCCACGGTGAACGGCAAGGGCTCACCGCTGAGCTGGCGGAGGGTCACCGTGTTGGTGCCGGTCTCCAAGAAGCGCTCCCAGCCGTCGATCTCGATGGCTCCCTCCTGGTCCGCCGTGTAGGTCACCCGGCCCGCCGGCTCACCGTTGACCTCCACCGAGAAGGCCCCACCCGTGCGGGGACGGCGGTTGTGCTCGGCGTGGGTGGTGAGTGCGTCCAAGGCGAGCGCGGTGGCCTGCGTGGCGCCCCAGGTGCCCACCCCCCGTCGGTTGTCAATGAGCCAGCCGACGGCCTTGTCGACCGCTGCTCGGTGGGCCGAAGAGTCCATCAACGCCAAGGCCGCCAGCGCGGTGCTCTCGACAAGGAGGTTGGCTTCATAGCTGCGGGTGATGCTGCTCTCGGCGCCTGGGAAGCTGCCATCGGCGGCCTGCATGTCCGCGAGGCGCTGCTGGGCCTTGGTCGCGCCGGGGTGCTGCACGGCGGCCAACACCCGGGCGGCGAGGGCCAGGACGTAGGGGTCCGTGGACCGCTCGGCGGCCTGGGCTTGGCTGTCCACGACCTTGCCCAGCAGGTCACCGTGTCCCGTCTTGACCAGTGAGTAGGCGATGAAGCCGTCGAGCACGGGCTTGGGTGCAGATCCGTAGCCGTGGGCGCTGTCTCCGCTGTTGCGGAAGCCCCCCTTGCCGTCCATCTGGGCCACCAGGTAGTCCACATCCCGCTGAAGGATGGCCTCGTCGACCGGGAAGACGGCCGCCATGTCGGCAAACTGCAGCAGCCCAAAGGCCGAGAGCACTTCTTTGCCCGGGCCGGTGCCCCAGGTCTCGAAGCCGCCGGCATCCACTTGGTAGCCGGACAGCTTGGTGTAGCCGACCTTGAGTGCCTGGGCGCTCTGCAGGCGCAGGCGCGGGTCGCCGTCATGGGCTTCGAGGTGGCGCAGGATGGCGACGTTGGGCCAGTTGGTGCTGCTCGTCTGCTCGAAGCAGCCCCCGGGGGTGCGGATGAGGCCGTCCATGCCCTGAACCAGGGTGGAGACGGTGCTGGGCTGCCACGACACGTTGGCGTGCAAGCTGCCCGGCACCACTTCGTCAATCTGGACGGTGAAGGTGGCCGAGCCTTCCAGCTCTCCGGCGGCCGACCAGGTCCGGGGGAAGCCCGGGGGCACCACACGCAGCTCTCGCTCCATGGTGTCGGACAGCCCGCCGCCATCGGCTTCCAGGCGAATGGTGGCTTGGCCCGCACCGGTGCCGACCGTCAGGGGGACCCAGTGGGTGGCGGTGGAGCTTGCCCCGAGAACCATGTCAGCTTGGGCATTGTCTGCACGAACCAGCGGCGAGTCGATCACCGCTGCGACCGACACCTCAAGCGCGCTGCTCCGGCTGTTCTGGACGATGAGGGGGAGCATCAGGGTGTCGCCGGCCGAGACCTCCGCCGGCAGCTTGGTCGACACCGACACGGGCAGCTGCGACACCAGGGTCTGCTCGCCGTGCCCCGCGGCACCGCCACCGAGGCCCTCGGCGACGACCCGGAAGGTGGTGAGGGCGTCCGACAGATAGAATCGCACTTGGGCGTGGCCGAGGCTATCCGTCACGACTGAGGGTTCCCACGTCACCGTGTCACGGAAGTCCGTGCGAGTTCCGGTGAAGCCTTCCCGATAGTCTGGCTTGGGAAAGACGCGCACCACAGCCATCTGGTTGCGCTGACCGAACGCTTCTTGGGGTCCGGCCCGCTCCCCCCGCTTGGCTTTGACATCGCGTGCCGCCACTCGGTTGTCTCCGAGCGCGAGCTGGTCCTCGAGGTCAGGCGCCTGGCGATTGGCACGCTCTTCTTTGCGTTCCATGACCGCCGGGGCCTTCCGGGGCACTTGGTCCACCTTGGGCGGACCCGCAGCCACCGCACCGCGGAGCTCCATCGGCTCGTCCATGTCGGGGACCTGCATGGGTGCATCGAAGGCCATTCCTTCGGCTTCCTCCATCCCGCCAAAGTCCCCTCCGGCGTACCCGAGAAGTTCGAGCTGCATGCCGGTGGCCGCTGCCACGGGCACTGGGGGGTTCCAGACCTGTGCCCACTCGAAGCGGCGGTGCCCTCGGGTGCCCATCACGAGGTCCAGGCCTCGCGCGGCCAAGGGCTCGTCTGGGTCGAAGTAGGTCGCGGGGTCCTCGGGGCTGTTGACCAGCTCCGGCTCCAGGTACATCCGAGACAGCATGTGACCGTTTTCATCGTCGGCGAGGCCAATCACGGCGTCGTCCACCACGGACAACGCGAGCTCGGCGGGCACGGCGGCGCCGGTGGGATCGGTCGTGCGAATGTTCAGCACCACCTCGTCCCGGGGGCCGTAGACCGCGCGCTCCGGGGTGACCTCAATGTGCAGATCCTGGCCCGCGCCCCGGTAGACGAGACGCTCGGCCATCGGTTGCTTGTCCCCGTTGAAGATCGTGACCTGCAGGGCACCCTGGGCGTTGCGAAGGGTGCCCGGGTCGAGGTGGACCACCGCGTCCTCGCCCGGTGTCGCCCGCACCGAGGCCATGTCCATCAGCTGTTCGCGGAAGAGGGCCACCACGGCCACATCTTGGGCCGTCGTGCAGCGCACGGCCATGCGCGTGGCCGACTCGGTGCTGCGGGTGTCGTCGAAGCTGCGCAGTGTGCAGCCTTCCGCTTGAGCGGCCGGCAGCGCGAAGGTCTCGTCGATTCCGGGGGGTTGGGTGATGTGGGCCCGGTAGGTGCGACCGGGGGCGGGGGTGAAGGCAAAGCGCCCCATGCCATCGTGCACGCTGTCCAGGGTCGCCACGGTGCGGCCCGTGTCGTCCTGCACCGTGCCCTGGATGTCGGCCGGCTCGCCATGGGCATTCTGGGCCTCAAAGTAGACCCGCCCCGGCAGCCCCTCGACCAGATCTCCGCCCTCGGGGAAGAAGCCGAGCTGGACGTCGGCCAGCACAATGGGCACCGAGCGGCTGATCGACTCGGTGATGCCGCCATCTTCCACCAGCACGGTCAACAGCCCGTCGCTGGAGTCGAGATCGGCCGGAAGGGCCAGGCCGACGAACACGGCGCCGGTGCTGTCGGTCTGGAGGGGGACCTCTTTGACGGTTCGACCCGCGACCTGAAGCATGGCGCGGACCGGGTGGTTGGCGAGCGCAGTTCCCCCGGGACCAGTGAGCTCCACGACTGCTTCGACCTGGTCGCCCGCGCCGTAGGCTTCCCGCACAAAGTCCAGCGACTTTCGGATTCGGGGTGCCTCGTAGCTTGCGACCACAAAGGGTCTTTCGTCGACCTCTCCGGTCGGCAGTGTGGCGCGCAGGAGCCAGCGGCCTCCGGGCGCATCGGCTGGGAGCACTGCATCGCCATTGGTGGACCCGGTGCCCTGGCTCGCGAACCGTCGGGTCTGGACCACTTGGCCCCGGGGGTCGACCAGCTCGTGAGTGACCATCCCTGGCATCTCGGGGGCAAGACCCCGCGACTTGGCGGACCAAGTCTTGAACCAGACCGACTCGCCCGGCCGGTAGAGGGGGCGGTCCAGCTGAACGTGCACCCGCCGAGTCCCGAAGGACTCAAAGTAGCTGTCCACTGCCTTGGGAATGCCCTTAAGCACGGCATCCACAGCGAGTCTGGCGCTGGGCTGCGGTGCAGCTTCGAGGTCGGGAAGGCGGGAGAGAAGGTCGGTATCCGTGGCGCTGGCTCGCGTCGTCCGTTGGAAGTCAATTGGGACTGGCGGACTGGGGTTGGCGAAGTCTCGGGTGTGGCAGCCGGTCATGAGCAGAATCAGCAGGGAGGGTGAGGTGCGCATCGAAGCTCCAGATTCGGGTGGGACCAGCAAACGCGGACCGCTTCCCCGACTTACAGCCCCGGGGCTGTTTGGTTGTGGGCCTGCCCGGGGCGCCAGTCTGCCCCTTGCGGGGGCTCCGTGGATTGTCTACGTTCTGCCGCCGTGCGCCCGTCCCCCCGAGGTTGAGATTCCACGACGTGAGCGCCAAGTGCTGTGGATTCTGCCGCTCGTCGCCATGGGCTGCGTTCGCTCGTATCAACCGTTGACCGGACTCCACGATCCCCGGGTCGTGGACCCCAGCCAACCGAACCTGCCGGGGGTGGTGCTCGATGTCTACTGCGTGCCCGGCGAAGGCTTCAAGCCGGCCGAGGCATCGGTGCTCTGCCAGCGGGTGGGGCAGCTGTTCGAGAACCAGGGCGCCGACGTCGAGACCTTCACGGTGGACCCCCGCGTGCAAGACGGCCGGGCCGGCATCGACGGCGACGACGAAGCCCGGGAAGCCGGTCTTGTGGTGGAGATTCGCTCGGCGACGGTCGATCGCACCGTCCATGTGGTCTCGTGGGGCTTGTGTGCGTTCACTGGCACGCTGGTGCCCGGCGTGCGCGAGCGCACCTTCTCCCAAGACATCGTGGTCCGGGGCAGTGACGGCTACGTCTTGGCCTCGCGGGACCTCCAAGGCCGCATCGTCGAGTCCTTTGGGGCGGGGGTCTGGGCGGGCAACAAGGTGCTGGACTGGACGGTGCGCGAAAAGAAGGAGCGGCTGACGACCGAGTCGATGGGGGAAGACCTCTCAGCGGACCTCTACGGACAGCTCAGCCAGCTCGTCTTCAACGCGAAGCTGCGGCATCAAGTGCTGCAGGAACGCGGCTCTCCCATCCGTCGGCACTGAGGACCACCATGCTCAGTGTGTTCCTCTCGGCTGGACTCTGGCGGCTGGTGTTTCCGGCAGCACCGGCCCCCGGCGTGCTGTGGTCCCGCGACCGCTCCCGGGCCATGGACTGTGTCCGGGTGGGCGCTGAAGAAGGAAGCCGAAGCTATCCTGGCCAGATTGCCCCAACGCCGCCCCGCGGGCGCATGGGCACGACCGACACCGTCGTCTGCACCGAGCGGATGCTCCGTCGGGACCTGCGCAGCCCCCAAGACGAGGCTGTGTTGACAGACCTCCAGGCGACCGTGAGTGCCTTGGCCAGTGCGGCGCGGTCCCAGCGGCCGGATCTGGTGGGGCGCACGTGGCTTGTCGAAGCCCATGACCCGAGCACCCAGGTGTCGGCCAAGCTGCGGTTCGCGACCCAGAATGCCCTGGCCGACAACGGACTCGCCGTGTCCGACCGCACGCCGGTGCTGGCGGTGGGCGACGTGGATGTGCTTACGCGGCTGCCGCCAGACCAAGCCTACGCGGTGGCCTGCGAGCGCTACGGCGGAAACGGCAGCGTCACGGATGATCAAGTGCTGATGGCCATCATCCGCCGTGACCCCCGCGAGACCAGCCTCCACGGGGGGCTGTGTGTGGATGGTCAGTGGACGTGGCTGCGATGACGGTGGTCCTGCGCGCGCTGGGGTTGGTCCTGGGTCTCGTCGGGGCCACGGGAGTGGCGTGGGCCGATGAGCGCACCGACGGACTCCAGCAAGCCCAGCTCGACCGGCTCCGTGCGGAGGTCGCTGGAGAGGTCCAGCTCGTTGCCTATGATCTTGTGGACGAGCTGGTCTATGGCTGGATCCAGGACCCCGTGTTCAGCGAGCCCACGTCGGTGGTGCTGGCGGGGGTCACCGTCCCCGTGGGCCTCGGCACGGGGCTGCAGGCGCTGCTGGAGAACCACATCACCGGCCTGCTCACCCAGAACCCGTCGACGCAAGTCCAGCTGGTGCACTGCCCGAGCTGCACGGCCGTGGTGATCCACTCGGGACCCGAGGGCACCGTGCTGGCTCGGGGCATCGACAACCCCGAAGTGCTGGGCGCCTTCGGTGAGTCGACCGGCAAGCATGCCCTCTACGTCGACATTGAGGCCGAGGGTGCCTGGCTGGTGCTCCGCGCCCGCATCACCCGGCTCACCCCGGACCGACCCATCGTGTGGAGCCACACCCTCGCCACGTCTGCGAGTGCGCCGGCCCTGCTTCGCCAGAGCACCGACCTGAAGTCCGCCGAGGACGCCCGGGAGGAGTACCTCAAGGCCCTGCGGGGACGGGGCAGCCTCACGGTGCCACTGCGCTTTGCGGTGCGGACGTACGCCCGTCCCGAGGACGACCAGGGCATCGGGGCGCCGCCGTTTCTGTGGCTTCAGTCCGGCGTGGAGCTGAGCGCGACGGACGCCCGCGCGTGGACCTCCAGCCTGCTCGTTGGCTACAGCGTGGTGCCCCAGGCCTACCAGGGGCTGATGGCCCAAGCCCGGCTGCAGCGGCTGGTCACCGGCCGCGCCCGCTCGCTCACCCATCCCGATCTCTATGCGTTCGTGGGCGCCGCAGTGATGACCGTCTGGGGCCCGGCCACGGCGCCCTTCCGCGAGCGGGTGTTGACCGCCGACCAGCTGCTCGTCGACACCGCCCAAGATGACCCGCGCGAGACCTTCGGTGCCTTTCAGCTCGGGCTCGACCTGCGCCTGGGCAACCGAGTGGGCATGAGCGCCTTCCTCGAGACCATCCCGTCCCTCCGTGACTCCCCCAACATAGGTGTTACAACGTATTTGCTTGGTCTGCCCTTCCAGGTCCTCGGCGCAGAGGTGACGTTTTGCTTCTGACTGCGCTGCTGATGGGCTGGATGGGCGGGACGGCCCACGCCGACCCCGCGGCCACCCGCGAGGCGATGGACCGGCTCGAAGAGCTGCTGGACGTGCGTGCCCAGGACGGGCTCCTTCCCAAGGATGCCGTCATGCCGGCCATTCTGGTGGACGTCGACGCGCGGTACCTCGACAGCGAGGCTTGGCTGACCACCCGCGCGATCGAGGTCTTGGAGGGTGCCTATGGCGGTGGGGGACTGCGGCTGTGCGAGGCCTGCATGGTGACCCGCGCCCAAGTGGAAGACGGCCAGATGGTGGTCCAGACCGGCCCGGTCAGCCTCTCAGAGGTCATCCGGCTGGACGAACAGACCCGGGGTGCGTCGCCGCCGGCCCGCTCGGCGATCTGGCTGTCCGAGTACAACGGCGGCGTGTCGGTCCGCATCGTCGACCTGGCCACCGGCCGCGTGCTCTTTGCCCAGAACGTCGACCCAGACCTTGTGGAGTTCACCCGCACCGCCCAGATGTACACGATCACCGAAGAGCTGGAGCGCCGCGCGCGGGGGGACGGGCTCACCCAGAGCTTCATGGACTTCGCGCTGTTTCCCGGCCAGCACCTGTCCATCGACTGGACGGACCAGTGGGGCCGCACCAACCAGAACCTGTCCGGGTTGACCGTCTCGGTCTTTGATCCGGTCCTCGGGGTCGGGGCCTCCCACTATCGGGCCACACGGTTATTCCATACAATGGTGGGCGCTCAGCTGCTCATGAGCTTGCCGACGGCGGCGGTCCAGAGCATCGCGCCCGACGGCGAAGAGGTGCTGGATCCCTTGCTCACCGCAGCGGCTGTGGTCCGGGTGCCCTTTGGCCGCTCGAACTACGGTGCGGTGCTCATCGCCTCGACCAATGGCCAGCTCGGCCTGGGGATCTCCCTGTTGAACATCAGCCTGCTTCCGGTGCTGCCATGAAGACCGTGCATGTGCTCGGCTTGCTGTTTTTCAGCGGGTGCGCGAGCCACAACTACACCCACTACTTGATCGAGCCAGCGCCCGTGGTCAACCCGGTGCTCGAAGAGGCCGAGGGCACCCAGCTCCGGCCGATGGGCTTTGGGTCCACCACGGCGATGACCGTGCGCTGGAACGATGGCAATGTGCTGACCGAGGTGCAGATCCCGCTGCTGGCCAGCGGTCAGCGCATCGTGATCGAGCACACCCCCTCGGGCACGGATGTGCAGACCATCCCGGCGACCCGGCTGGTGCCCCCGCCGCCCTCCATCGCCGACGGCAGCCTCGATGCGGCCTACCGGGAGCGTGGGCTGCAGGTCAACCCGGACGCCGCCGAGGTCAGCCTCAGCGGGTCGCGCACCCGCATGCAGGAAGCCCTCGCCGGCGGCAACTACCAGCTCGCGCTGGAGTGGTGCGAGCTGGTGCTGGCGCGCTACCCCGCCCATCCCGAGACCCTGCGGGCCAAGGGCTCCATTCTCCTGCTGCTCGGTGAGCGGGACAAAGCCATCGAGGTCTACGAGATGGTGGAAGACATTGAGACCGACCCTGAAGTCCGCAAGAAGCTCGACGAGCTTCAGCGCGCGCCCTGAGGCGTAGAGGAAGACGACGTGCAGATCTTGGGACTTGCCCTGTTGGGGTTCATTGTCTGGTTCGGCTTCGGTGAGCGCACCGACACGACCATCTCGGCCTTCGACACCCATGCCTTTGTCATGGTGCTCGGGGGCTCGCTGTCGGCGATTCTGATCTCGTCCACGGCGCTCACGACCGTGCGCACGTTCTCCTGCCTGCGGGAGCTCATCCCTGGGGCCGGCACGCTGGGAAGAGGCACGGCCGCCCTGGAAGCGGACCGGGACGAGCTGGTGCGCCTGTGGCGAGACGGCAAGCGCGCCCAGGCCGTCGATCTGGGTGAGCGCAGCCCCTTTCCGGCCATCTCTCGGTTGCTGCCGCTGGTGCTGGAGCGGGCCCCCGAAGAGGCCACCCGCGCGGCCTTCACCGAGCTTCGCCATGCCGAGATGACCCGCTGGCAGCCGGCCATCGGCAACTGGGAAGTGCTGGCCAAGCTGGCCCCGTCCTTCGGCATGGTCGGCACCATCACCGGCATGATCCAGCTCTTCCAGAACATGGGCAGCGACACCACAAACATGGGCTCGGCGATCTCCCTGGCGCTGGTGGCGACCCTGTACGGTGTGGCCTTCGGTGCCGGCGTCGCGGGCCCCATCGGCCACTTCCTGCGCGGGCTGCTCGACGAGCGGCTGGGTGCCCTGGAGCGCTGCGAACAGAGCGTCGGCGAGCTGGTGGCGCGGTCCAGCCGGGCGGGGGGCTGAAGTGCAGCGACGCTCCTACACCAGCGACGAAGGTTGGTTGCTGTCCTACGCGGACCTCATCACCAACCTGTTGATCTTCTTCGCGATGTTGCTGGCTGCGGCCCAGATCAGCCGCACCAAGATGCAACAGATCGCCGAGAGCATCTCGGGGGTCGAGCAACCCGCCAGCCTGTCCTCCATCCAAAAAGAGCTGGAGGACCGGGTGGAGCAAGAAGGACTGCAAGAGCTGGTGCGCACGGACTTGACCGACGACGGCCTCAAGGTGTCGCTGAACTCGGGCATGGTGTTTGACTCGGGCAGCGCCGAGATTCGCCCGGATCAGATTGCCACCCTCGACCGGATGCTCCTCACCGTGGTGCCCTACGGCAACCAGTACGCCTTCGCCGTCGAGGGCCACACCGACCACACCCCCATCGTCGGCGGCGGGGCATACGCATCGAACTGGGAGCTGTCGACCGGGCGGGCGAACGCCGTCCGGGGTCGGCTGGAGGGCGTCGGTGTGGACCAGGGGCGCATCCGGGTCGAGGGCTATGCCGACACGGTGCCGCTGGACGAAGCTGAGCTGGAGGGCCTGTCCCCTGAAGCACAACTGGCACGCCATCGTCGCGTTGTTTTGAGGATCTACTGATGACGTCTCTGCTGTTGATGCTCGGCTTCCCTGCGGTGGCGCTGGCCAAGGGCCCGACGGTGCCCCGGCGCCAGATCCCGGTGGAGGTGCTCGACCAGCTGTCCGACCTTGAGGTCGGGTTTGAGCGAGCACTGGCCCAAGACTGTGCGCTCGACCGCTGTTCGTCGACCGGCTGTGTCTACATGGACCACGCCGTGGCGGACCGGCCTCGCTCGGGCTCGTTGCCTGGGCTCGGGGATGGCACCCAAGGGCCGGGATCGGTGGCTGCCCAAGCGTGGCTCACCCGGGCCCAGTGTGGCTACGCCCATGAAGCGGACCTCACGGCGGCGGATGCGTCGGCGCTCACCCGGCGCCTGCAAGCCCGGGTGTCGTCGGGATGGACCTCGGTTTCGGTGTCTTCGGCACGCTTGGAGACGCTGCCCGAGGCGCTGCGGGACCCGGTGGTCGACGAGGATCTGCCGGAGGTCGACGCGGTCCCACCGGAGCCGCTGACGGCCGCGGTGGCGGGGGAGCAGCTCTGGGGGGCCCTGCTGCCCCACTTCTTCTGGATGCTGGGGCTGGGGCTGGTGACCTTGGCGGGGGGGGCCCTCATCTGGTCCTGGCGCCGGGTGGGCCAAGCGACGATGGAAGAGCAGATGCTGCTCGCACAGCTCCAAGGCGGCGGGGGGCTCGACTCGAGCGAGGTGACCGCGGTGTCGCCGGATGACCCCGACGCCGAGTCTCGGGCCATCGTGGCCGCCCAGATCGAAGCATGGCGCCTTCGGTTGGACACGGACCCTCCCGATCCCGCCATTCAAGCCCTGATCCGGGAGCGGCTGCGGGCCGACGACATCCCGTTCCTGGCCAAGGCCGTGATGGTCTTTCCCGACCGCTTTCCCGGCGCCTTTCCGAGCGGGGGGGACGTGGCGACCGCCAAGCTCAAGCTGGCCGACTTCATCGCAAGCTCCGACCAGGAGCATGTGCTGAGCGATGTGGACTTCTTCGAGGCGCTGGAGCGCTACGCGGTGGCGGCGGCGCTCGCCACCCAGACCGACGCCGAGATTGTGCGCCTGCTGCGGGAAGACTTCGGTGCGGCCGGTCTCGCCGACCTGATCGGGACCTTGCCGCCGCGCCTGGGTGCGGTGCTCTTCTCGCTGGCGCCCCCGGCGTCCCGGCACGACTTCGTGCGCCTGCTGTCAGCATCCCAGGTTGCGGGCATGTCCCAGCAGCTCCTGCTGTCCAACCGCATGGACCCCGCCGAGACGGCGCGGCTCTTTGCGGTGTTGCGCGGCGAAGCGCTGGGCGACCAGGCCGTGGCGGTCTCCGATCGGGGCGCCACCTTCGACGCCGCCGGTGCGCTGTCGGTGTTGCTGTCGGCGCTGGACGGCGACACCCGTGCCGGGCTGTTTGAGCAAGCCATCGCCCGCTTTCGGGGCACGGTCCCCGCATGGACCCATGAGATCTTCGTGGCCGACATGCTTCAGGGTGTACCCGCCGAAGTCCGCTCCGATCTGCTGTTGGGGGTCTCGGTCGAGTCCCTGGCGGCCTGGCTCTCCGTGCAGGATCGAACCGACGCGCTGTTGGTGGAGAGCACCATGCCGACGTCACTTCGGGCCACAGTCCAGTCGATTCCCCCGCTCGTGGACCGGGACCGTCAGCTCCAGCATGCCGAGAAGGGCCGAATTGCTCTCGCACAAGGTCTTCAGGGCCAGATCCAGCGGCTCGGCTTGTCCTTCGAGCACCTGCTCGTCGGGGCGGGCGCTGCATGAGGTCACGGGTCGCCGGGGTGAGCGTGGCCCTCGCGGTCACATCGTGCACCAAGGTGCCCATCTTCGACATCGAAGCCGGCTTCTCGCGGGCAGATGCGGCGTGGTTTGCCGAAGAGGACACCCTGTTCTTCTTCTACGAGCTGGACGCTGAGCAGGGGATCGGCGACGAGACCGTCATTGAGATCACCTACGCGACCAACGACGGCCAGCTGCCCTGGACCGACATCGCCACGCTGCCCAGCGTGCACCGCCATGTGCCGGTCGACTGCGGGCCGACCGCCCTGTGTGGCAGCACCAGTGTGCACGTGCCCCTCGAGCCCCGCCGCGTTGGCATTCGCATGCGCTACCACCGCGACGGTGAGCTGGCGCTGGACGCCGACACGTCCTTCAATGTGGTCGGTCCCGGTCCTGCACACTCCCACCGGAGCATGGTGGTCTACGGTGTCTTCGACGAGAGCAACCGGCGCATCCAGTGGCGCGGACGGCACCAGTTTCCGACGCTGCGCAACGAAGAGGCCACGGAGCTCGGGCTGCGGCGGGCGTTTCGGGTGGATGACCCCGGCCATGGCGTGGTGACGCTGGGCGAGCGCAACAACCCGTATGGCTACGGCGTCGACTGTCCCGAGTACTTCACGCCCACCCACATGGGCTCGGTGGAGACCGACAAGCGCGCGGTCTTCCATCCGCAGTTCTTGCCGGTGTCGGGGTCGACGTCCACGGCGGCGTGTGCGCTGGCGACGGTCAACGATGCCACGGGGACCTTCACCACCGCCGCGTATGCCCAGAAGAATCCCGAGGTCCGACCGGCCTTTCCGGTGCTGCGCAGCCCCATCGAGAGCGCCCGTCGGGTGCCGTTTTTCCTGGGCCCATGTGACCGAGCGATCAATGGTGCCCACGAAGAGATGCAGCGCCAGCGGCTGCTCATTGGGGACCTCCGGACGACGTGCATCGACGACTGGGCGGACGACGGCTTTGCCGAGCGGCTGGCCAACAAGCTCACCGATGCGGTCGAGGCGGCCCGCCCCGCCGGTGATGACATGGTGCTGGTGATCGGCCTGCACCGCGACGAGGGTGGGGTGGTGGATGTGGTCGAAGAAGCCCTATCTATCGTTGTTCCCGAAGAACGGCATCGCAGCTCTCCCCGGCTGGCCGGCGCCTTCGTCTTCGACAGCTACGCCGGTGTGCCCGGTCGAGAAGAGCTGCTGCCTGTGGTGCTCTGGTGCCCGTCTGTCGTGCCCGGTGGGGGCGACGTGGTGAGCGCGGCGAGCCTGACGTGTGCGATTGCGCCCGACAACGAAGACATCGTGCTGGGGCCGCTGAGCTTTGGTGTGTTGCCCATCTTGCCCAGCCGCGAGCGCTACCTCGACTTCGTCGACACCTACTCCGAGGCCCAGGCCGGCAAGATGCTGTCTGCCGAATTCCTCGTGCCCCGGTTTCCGACCACCGCGGACCACATCGACTTCGGGGACTTCGGGGTCATCACCTTTCTCAACGGCGAGCGCATCACCGCCGACCCCCTGGATGCCTTCTCCTACTGTGCCGGCGACAGCCAGACGCCGGTGGTGTTTCGCTCGGCGTTCATGCAGACCGATGCGTTCCAAGACCTCGTGGACCAGCTCTGCGAGGACGAACAGATCCCCGGTCCGCTGTGTGAGCCGGAGGAGCTCGAAGTCCTGACGCTGGACTTGCTGCCGCAGTGGCACGGGGCTCTCGGCGAGACGGACTATGAGCTTGGGTTGTTCTGGGACTTCCCGTTCTTGCTGCGGGCGCGCTTCGAAGCGGTGACCGCCGGTGCGGTGAGCGCATTTGGACTGAGTGTGCCCTTCGGGGTGGCCGGCAATGGCCAAGCATACTTGGGCAGCCAGCAGTGGCTGTCGGAGGAAGTGTACCTCGACGAGCTGCTGACCCAGTGCACCCGGTTCTGTGCCCACCCGACCTTCGACTCTGCGGGCGTCTACCAAGTGCGGGACCGGTTCTGGCCAACCTACGAGAGCACCTGCTACCTGCCGGACTACCCCGGGGTCGGTGACGGAGGGTTCCCTCGTGATCCTTGAGGCCGCCATCATCGCGGGGGCGCTCGGGTGGACGGGCACGGTGTGGGCGGCGTCGGACGATGCGCCGGCGCCGGAGTCCACCGAAGACGACCCCCTCTCGCCCTACCGCACGCCCTTTCGGGTGCTGACCGAGCGCACCATCGGTGTGGCCTCCCAGCCCGTCGAGTTTGACTGGCGTCGCACCCGGGCCCAAGTGGCGGTGACGGGCCACCAGCTCTTTGAGCTGAACAACTACGACAGCTTGCGGGTGGGCCTGCTCGGTCGCTTTCCCGTCGAGCGCTACTTGCTCGAAGCGGGCGTCGGCTACGTGTTTGTGGGCGACACCCCGAGCAGCGGCCGGCTCGCCTTGACCCCCTACCGACAGCCCGGGCGGCCTGCGCGCCTGGAGCTGGACTTCATGTTCGGGCTGCCCCTGGCCGAGGGTGTGGTGACGACGGCCCCCCGCTGGTTCCCGGCCGTGGAGCTCGTGTTGATGGCCTATGTGGGTGTGCGCTACGCGGTGTATCCGGGTGTGCTTCAGGGCCTGACCGTGCGCGAGGGCACTGCAGCGGTGCTCTCCCCCCGCATGTCCGATCCCGAGCTGGCCAACCTGGAAGAGCGCCGGCTGCCGGGCATGCAGATCGACCGGGCCCGCTATGGCCCAATGGTGGCCATTGGCAACGATGTCTACCTCACGCAGGGCCTGTTCCTGTCGCCTCGGTTCACGCTGGCGGTGCCGTTGCTGGCGGCGGCGACAGAGTCGGAGCTTCGGTGGTGGGGCGACGCCACGGTGGCCGTCGGCATGGCGTTTTGATGGGCTGGGCTGCCTTGAGTTTGGTCGTCTGGAGTGCCCTCGCACACGCTGTTGTGAGTGATCACACGCTGGTCTACTACAACGCCCGCCTCGCGCTGCGGGAAGGCCGCGCCACCGAAGCGGTGAAGCTGTGGCTGCTGCGCAATGCCCTCGAAGCCCAGACCGGCACGGTGTCTCCCCACGATGCCGACTTTCACTCGGTGACCTGGGCGGCGCTCAGTGACCTGGGGCTGTGCGCCGACGGGCTCGACAAAGACACCGATGGCGCAGGCTTGTGGCCGCTGGCGGTGCACAACCAGATCGTGCGCACCCGAGGTCGGGGCCGTCCGCAGCCCCTGCCGCGCACCTTCGACACCCTCGACGTCGGCCAACAACAGCGTCGCATCGCCATCGGGGATGTGTTGGGTGCCGAAGAGCTGGACAATGTGCGCTTGTTCCGAGGGCGCTGCCTGCGGCCTTGGCAGGTCCAGGTTGCCGCACGGCAGGGCATTGTGGCCGACAAGCGCGACCGCCAAGTGACGGCGCGGATGCTCCGGCACCTGCTGGTGGCCTCTCGCGAGACGCTGCACGACGACCGGGTGAAGGGACGGGCCGTGGTCGAGGCCCGCATCTTCGATCTGGACCTGCAGCTCACGGCCTTGGCCGCCCGGGAGGCCCGCAAGATGGCCCAGCAGGATGGGCGGTGGGGGGCCATGCTCGGCTTGTCTCGTCGGGCGGTGGACCGGATGCAGCTCAAGGCGCCGGCCACCACGCTGGCGTGGGAGTCCGAAGCCGCAGGCATCCTCCGGGCCTGTGTGGCGTGGCCGGTCGACGAGTGGATGGCCTTGTCTCCGGACCGGCGCCTGTTCTTGTTCGACAGCGCCCGTGCGCAGGATGACGCCGCCGACGCTGCGATCCAAGACGCCATGAATGTTCTGGCAATCGGCATTGTCGATGAATTGATCACGACCGGGGACGGGGCTGAAGTGGAGCGCTGGCTGGCCCGTGTGGCGGAGGACCGGCGCACCGAGGTGTGGCAAGGGGACCGTGGACAGCGCTTGCTTGGGTTGGACCGGACGGCTGGCTTCCGGGAGCGGTCGGTGATTGCGCTGCACCGGGGGGTCGACCACCTGGAGCGGGGGGACGTGCCCGCGGCCTTGCGTGCGTTGGCCTTTGCCCTGCAGAACGGCGATGAGTCCCGGGCGAGCGAAGACGTGGCGCGGCTGGCGCGGCGCTGGCTGGCCCACGCGGCCGGGCGGTTTGCGCTGACCGACGAGCTTCTGGTGACCCTCCAGGAGCTGGTGCCCCGGCGTGAGTATGCGGCGCTCCTCGAAGACCTCATGTGGCGGGCGGCCTTGTTGGCGGACGAGGCGTCCTACGCCCGGGGGCTGCGGCACACGCCGGGCCGCAGCGCGGTGGACCGCCGGCTTGGGTTGTTGGCGCCACTGGCCCGGGGCGATCTGGGCGCGTTCTCCCGGGGCATCGGCGTGGGCATGGACATGTCCGCCAGCGAGACCTTGCGCTTCTTGGATGAGCTGGTGCAGCGGATCGAGCGAGAGGACGGCGCGGTGCGGGTGGCCCATGTGCCGACCCTCGCGGCGGTCCAGGCCCACGTGGCCCCGCTGTTGGCTGGGGCGGGCACCTCGGGCCGCGCGGGGCGGACGGCTGCCGAGCTGATGCAGCGCACCCAGGCCATTGTGGAGGGGGTGGGTGCCTTGCCACCCGAAGCGACACCGGAGCAGCGCGCCCGTGCGCTGGCCCCCGGCTCCGAGGTGTTTGCGGGCAGCGTGCGGCTGGCCCCGGTGGACGTCCTGCCCTGGCCCTTCGCGGGCTCCACACCGGCGGCACCGTCCGTCTTTGCCCCGCTGGAGCTGGTTCCTGTGGAGTGGCGTGCTGACGATGGGCACTTGGTCTTCGGCTGGAGCATCTCGGAGTGACCCTGCCCGACCCCGAGGTGCTGCGGGCGCGTCAAGCTGCCCTGCAGGAACAGCTGGCCCGCCGACGGGCGAAGCTGCGGGCCGGGCTTCCCCCCAGGTCCCGCCGGCGCTTGGACTGGCGAGACGGCGTGATTGTTGTGTTGGTGGGTCTTCTCATTGTGTGTGCCGTGGGCCGGTGCGAGCCCGAGGCGGTGGTGGCCCCGGACTGTGTGGTGCCGGTGGTGGCCCCGGACTCCCAGGCTGGCGGGGCTTCGTCTGCGGATGTGAAGGGGCGGGTGCAGCCCCTGCGGCGGCCAGAGGTGGCGGTGCAGAACCCCGAGCCGCTGAGCTGGCTGGAGGCCTACCGGATGCAGGTGGCCGCGCGGGGAATGCGCCTGTCCGCGTGCTTTGTGGGGACGGACCACCCGGGCGCCCTGAAGTGGACCGCCCTCGTCGAGCCCGTGGAGGGGCGGGTGTCGGCCCACGAGCTGAGCCCGATGCTCCAGACCGCGCCGCTGACCCGCACGCAGCAGGCGTGTGTGCTGGAGGTGCTGTCGTCGCCGCCCTACCAGCTCAAGCCGGGAAGAGAGCGGGCAACACCGTCGCGGGTGGGCGTGGTCATCGAGTTCTGAGCCAAGAGCGCCCCCAGAACGGCAGGCTCAGGGCTCGACCGGCACACCCGGGGGAAAGACCGCGAGCTCGTGACTGCCGGATGCCCCGAAGACCGCCAGCTGGAGGCCCCAGACCGGGAAGGGCACGCCGTTGACCCAAGGTTGGTCGAGGGTGTGGCCGTCCCATGCCAGACGCACGGTGCCGGAGGAGTGCTCGGTCTGGAGGCGCTCGCCGCCGTGGTCGGAGGCGGCGGACATGAGCTCCACCGTGGCCTTCAGGGGGGACAGCGGACGGGGCTTGTCAGACACCAGACCCACACGGATGACGGTGGTGAGGTCGGCGGCGCCAGCGGGCATGTCGGAGGGCATGGGCGTCTCGGTGGCAGGCGCCGGCGGGGGCGCGGGTGTGCCGGCACAGCCCGTGAGGCTGGAGAGGAGCAGGAGGGTGTACACGGTGGGCCTCCGTTGGGCAGCTTGCCCTACATCGGCGGCAGCACAAGCTCCATCCCCGCTCGGATGCTGTTGGGGTTCGCGCCGATCACCTTACGGTTCTTCCGATAGATTTCGGGCCAGCGCTGGATGTCGCCGAGGTAGCGGTCCGCAATGGCCGACAGCGTGTCGCCGGCGACCACGTCGATGGTCTCGGGCATGTGTGGGCCAAGAACGGGCACATCGACGATGTTCTCAAGGACGGTGAGGGCGAAGATGCCCAGGGCGCTGCGGGCCTGGTCCCAGAAGGGTTGGGACTGGGTGCGGTCCTGGAGGTAGACCCGGTCGAGGTCGTCGAGGTCGTCCGCGGCAGACCAGACGGCGGCGAGCCCACCCGCTGCGATGGCATCGCTGAGGTCTTGGATGCGCACCGAATTGATGAGGTTGCCGCTGGCGGGCGTGGTGTAGGCATCGACCATTGCCTTGAAGGCCGGGTCGAGCGAGTAGTAGTAGGGCAAGTAGGCATAGGACTTGGTCCATGCGTTGTTGCGATAGTAGATGCCGTCGGCCCGACCGCCGCCGTACATGTGGTTGAAGATGTCCTGCTGGCGCTTGTTCGCGAACACCGTCGTGGCGTTGGTGGTGACATCGTCGCCGCCGCCGAAGACACCGTCGGGACCGGGGGTCACCACGGTCATGGCGACGTTGGTGACGGCATTGTCGGTGCTGGAGCCGAACCAGTCCGGGGGCGAGCCCTCGGGGTTCATCATCCAGTACGCGCGAAACTCGGTCTGGTAGGCATTGTAGGCCCACTGGGGCGCCCGCTTGAGCGCTGCGGGGTCGGCGGCCGGTCGGTCCACCTCCCAGTGCTCGCCCCCCCGGTGTTGGTCGGCGTCGTGCTGCACTTCATGGGTGAAGAAGGCCGCCAGCTTGTTCTCGGTGGTCGACGCGGGATCGATGATGGTGAGCGTGTTGCCGTCGGTGCTCATCGAGCCACGCACCGATGCGAACTTGATGTCCAGCCCAGCGTCGTTGGTGGCCTGTCCAGCGGCGTTCAGGGTGTCATCGTAGGTCGCACCGTCGGTCTCATAGTCGACCCGCGTGTCGAAGTAGGACTGTTTGTCGGCGGCCACCGACGGCCGGAGGTGGGCGTCGTGGGTGGGGGTCATCACCTTGAGGGTCGCCTTTCCGGCGTCGACCCACTCGGCTGAATTGCGCAGCAGGTTGGCCCGAGAGTCGAAGCCTTTGCCGGGATCGGGCTCCACCGACATCGCGGAGTCGATGAAGCGCACCATGATGTCGCGGTTGCGTTGGTGCCGGGACAGCGCCGCCGCTTTGGTGCTGGGGGCATCGACGCGGGCTGCCCCGAGGTGGTCGTTGGGGGCCTCTTCGCAATTGAGCTCAGCCATGCGCTCTTGCAGGTGGGCGTTGCCCATCGTGGACGGGCTGTTGAGGCCTTGGGCAGAGGCGTCGGCAGCGCTGTCCGGGACGCTGGATTGTTGGCGTAGACGACTCTGCACATGGCCTCCTGTGGGTGCTGCGTGGTGCCCCGTGCTGGGCCTCATCGGTGCGATGGCCCAGATCCGTAGTCTTGATTTGGGGTTGGGGTGGCTCTTGAGTTGTCACGCTTCGTTGCAGCATCGAGGCATTGCGGAGAGACACCGTGTGGCGTCTGGCGGCACTCCCATTGCTTGCTCGTCCGGCGTACAGTGGGCCATGGACACAGATGCGCCGGAGCCGGACAGCCAAGCTCGCTTTGAGCTCCGCGGGGAGCTGGGGCGGGGAGGCATGGCCATCGTGCACCTCGCACGGGACCGAACGACGGGTCAGGATGTAGCGCTGAAGCTACTTCACGAGCATCTGTCGAGCCAGCCGTCGGCGGTCAGGCGCCTCGATCGGGAGCTCCAGGCCAGCCAGCGTGTCGACCATCCGTCGGTCCTTCGGGTGCAGGAGCGGGTGCGTGTCGCTGGGCGGCTGGGGCTGGTGCTTCCGTTGTGCACGGGCGGGACGCTGGCCGAGTCGGTGGAGACGGGGGGCCCCTGGTCGGCCGAGCGGCTGAGTGCGCTGTTGCAGACCTTGGGTGGGGCGCTGCAGGCCGCCCATCGGGTGGGGGTGCTGCACCGGGATCTGACCCCGGCGAATGTGCTGCTGAGTGGTGATGGCCACGTGCTGTTGGGGGACTTCGGCTTGGCCCGGCTGCACGATGGGCAGACCGCCTCCACCACCGCGCTGGGCACCCCTGGCTATGCGGCGCCCGAGGCGTGGGGCGGCAGTGTGCGGGACCCCCGCAGCGACGCGTTCTCGCTGGGCGCGGTGCTGTACTTTGCAGGAACCGGGCGTCCTCCATTTGGTCAGGATGCTCCATCCGAGGTTCTTCAGCGGCAACTTGAGGGGCGACCGGTCCGTCCCTTGGACGAGGCCCGCCCGGACCTTCCGCCGGCGCTCGTGCGCACCATCCATCGGCTGCTGGCACCCTCTCTCGAAGACCGGCCGGGGGTGCAAGAAGCGCTGGTGGGCGCGGAGCCCGTCGCCGAGGGGGTCCCTGGGGCCCACGCATCGGGGGCGCTGCAAGCCACCCAGGTGGGGTCGGCCGTGTCCATCGCACTGCTGGTGGCGATCGGTTGGTTCCAGGACCTCGGGGCGTTCTTGATCAGCACGATTGTGGATGGACACGCCTTGCCTCGGGCGGACGTGCACAGCATGACCCAAGGCATCGCTGCGCTGGTGTTGGTGCCTCTGGCGCTGCTTCCGGTCCTGGTCGGCACCATCCTGGGGCACCGAGACCCGAGCCGGCGCATGGCCCCGTGGGCAGTGGTCGGGCTGTTGGTGGTGCTCAACCTCACGTATGCGCTGGTGGTGGGCGTGGTGCTGCCCCAGCTCGGCATGGACGGGACGGCGGACATCTTCGGGACCATGCTGTTTCATCAGGGTGCGTTCCTTCCCTTTGTGGCCCTGGCACTGGTGATGTCTCGCCCGTGGCTGGCGCTGCGTGCGCCCCCAGCGCCTCCGGTGTCCGTGTCTGGGACCGCCCGCGCCGACCCGTTGCCTGCCCGCGCCGCCGCTGCGGTGGACATGCTCGGCGCAGCGCTCAAGACGGCGCCCGATGCCGTGCGCGTGGACCTTCAGGATGCTGTGGCGGCGCTCGCCACCGAAGTGGAGACCCTCAAGTCCCGGCGGCAGCGGCTGGTCCAAGCGGGGGACTCCCTCGGTGCTGTGCACCGGGAGCTGGCGCGCATCGAGGCCCGGTTGACCCGAGCCCGCACGCTGGGCGCCTCGTCGGTGGATGAGCTCGAGTCGGCGCACGCGGCAGCGTCGGCGGCGGTGGTCCAGCAAGAGGCGCTCGACGCCGACTGGACGGCCACCACGGCGCGGTTGCTCGACATCTGCGCGGCCTGTGTCGACAGCAGCCGACAGCTGGCGGAGGACGGGGACCCCCAGCCGGTGACCCAGGCCCTCGCGACGGTTCGGGCCGGGGCTGCAGCGGCCCAAGCGGCGCGGCTGGAGCTGGGCCTTCGAACCACCTGAGTGGGCACCAGTGGGGGGTTCGGGTGCCCATGAATGGCCTTCGGCGGCGTGCTGTGGCAAGCCGCGGGCGACCCGAGCCCGGCGCTCCGGGTGGACCGAAGGTGCGTGTCCCTTCTCCTCCCGACTGATCTGGGACAGGATTGAGATCAGCGGCTGGATCTGTCTGCGGCCTCTGCGCCAACGGATTCAGTGTTACGTGTAATAACGTATCTCGCGAAGGCTTGGCGTGGGTGGCCGGCGCAGCAACACCTCCACAAGCGGTGGGGCACTGCGACCTGGGTGACGTCAGCTGGCGACTTCAGCGTGGGTTGACCCGCCATCGCGCCCGCAGTGCCGGCGGAACCTGCAACGACAGGTCGGCACCTTGGGACGCGTCGCGAATCATGGCGGCGATCACCCGCCGACTGACCTCGGCCATGATCCACTCCAGCGCGCGGTGGTGCCGGAGCAAGCGCGCGAAGATGGCGTCGGCTGCGCGAAAGACAGCGATGATGGCCCGGCCCCCCTTGGGCATCGGGACCCCGATGGCCTCGGCGATGGTCGGCCCGGAGAGGAAGTGGGTCATCAGCTCGGGCAGCTGCCGCAGGGGCGCCCAGTGGATGAAGCTGCGGACCCAGTCCAGCAGGGCTTCAGTGAGCCGCCGTCCGGCATCGGAGGGGCCGTGCTGGGTGCGGCGGATCCAGCCGTCGAGCGCCCGGGCTTCGGCAATGGTGCTGGGCAGCAGCTCCGGCTCGGCCCCGAGGAGGCGCGCAACCACCACCCACAGGTACAGCCAGTCTTCCTGTTCCTGGTCCGTGAGGGGCACCCCGAGTGCGATGACACTGTCGGACGTGATCAAGGAGAACGACAGCGCGGTGGCGACCAAGTCGAGCTGGTTGATGGGGAGGTTGTTGGCGTCGATGTCCCAGTCCAGCTGGGTGGTGCACAGGTGCCGCACCGCCGCGTGGATGAGCCGCACCTTTTGGGCGGCCCGCACTCCGCCGCCATCGGCCTGCATCCCGCCGCCCTCGGCCACCGCCGTCACAAACAGCGCTGTCTTGAGGATGCGACGGGCCACGTCACCCACCAGCTCGCCAGTTCCGGCCAACACGGCGGCGCCCTTGTGGATGGCGTAGGCATAGGGGAGCGCCGCAAAGAACAGGCTGGCGATGATCTGGGGGCCGTAGTCGCCGAACAGTCGCTCGGCGTTGGCAATGCGGTCTTGGTCGACATCCTCGGGCAGCGCCGCGTCGGTGTTGAACAGCGTCTGGACCGCTGGGGGCAGGTCGTCGGGGAGGGGCTGGCCGTTGGCCGTGAGGCGCCGGAACAGCGCGTTGACATCCTTGAGCTCGCCCCCCTCGAAGAGGCCACGCACGACGGCGTCTCCGGCCCGGTCTCCCCGCTTGAGGGCCGCGGTCCACTGCGCCGCTTGCTCGGCGTGGGGGGTGGGTGCCCAGCCGCCCCGGGCGGCGCCGGTCCAGGCGGCGAGGCCCTCCAAGACGGTCACGATCTCGAGCAGTGGGTTTCGGTAGAACGTGTCCGGCGGCAGCACCACGAGGCTGCCGTGGGCACCCCGGAACGCTCCTGTTGCTCGCTGGTTGTCCAATAGGTAGTGCACCGCGCGGTGGGCTGCGGGGTGCTGGCCGAGGCCAATGTCGACGAGCGCCTGGATGCAATTGCCGGTGAGGTCCGGGCGGGAAGGCCAAGGGCCGCTGGCTTCTGGGCGGGCATAGGTGACGGTGTCTTCGCCCCAGCCACCGTCTTCGTTCTGGCGTGCCAGCAGCCACGCCACGCCACTGGCTTGGGCCTCGGCGTTGGGATCGAGCTGGAGGGCTTGTCGACCCCGGAGCACACACGCGGTGCCATAGACGTAGTTGGTGCCCCAGCGTCCCCACCAGCGCTCGCCGATCCGTTGCTTGGCGAAGAAGTCCGGCACGTGCGTCAAGGCGGGGTGGTAGGGGCTCACCCCAGCGAGCACCAGCCCCTCGACGACCCGCCCCGTGAGCCCGGCGGTGCTCGGGTCGGTCACCTCCGGCGGCCGCTCAATTGCGAGCTTGAGCATGGCCAACAGGTCGGCCGGTTGTTGCATGGGCTTGGTGAAGAAGGGCTCCTGCGCGACCTTGCCGTTGTCCCGGGTCATCGACGGCCAGCCGTGGTCCGGGTTCTGCATGGGCAGCAGCCACGCGACGCCCCGCTCGACCGCCTTGCGCACGTCGTCGCGGTCGCTGCGCTCCAGCACGAGGCTCAGCGCGGAGATCACCGCTGCGGTGGTGTCGCAGTCGGCATTGAACACATTGGTGGCCTCGAAGGACCAGCCACCTTGGCGGGGGGCGCCGGCCCGGGGGTTCTGCCACGACCGGGGTGCGTCCCTGCGGATCTGGCGGGCCAGGAGCCAGTCGATGGCGGGCTTGAGGTGGGGGTCGCTGGGGTCTTTGCCCGCGCGCATTGCCGCACGCACGACCATGGCGGTGTTCCAGACCTCGCCGATGAATGGGGTGTATTGTTGGTGGGCCCCCAGCTTCACGCGCATGCTCCGCAGCGATGCGACAGCGCGGTCGAGCGCGGGGCCGCTGTCCTGCTGAATCGCGTAGGCCAGCACCATCATTGCCGTGATGAGCAACACCCCGGCGAGGTCTCCATCGGGGCTCTGGAGTGCGTGGATGCGATCGAGCGCGCGTGTGCGAGCGAGGCAGGCGAAGGGGTGTGTCCAGCCCGGAGGGGCGTCTTGCTTCAGTCCGCTGATGATCAGCGACTGCAGCGTGCTCATCAGGTTCACCCACTGGTTGAACAGCCGACTGGTCGCCCATGTGGCCCCAGGAATGAGCTGGGTGAACAGCATCGAGGGCGGAAGCTGATCCTTGGGGAGCAAGCCTGCGGCCCCCAAGAACGGCGCGTACAGCGTGCTCACGGCCCCGACGCCGCCCCGGCTGTCGACGAAGGCCTTCGCGGCCATGAGGTCGGGGTCGTCGGCGGGCAGCCCGAGGCTGGCCAAGGCGGCCCACACCAGCGCGGTGGTGGACAGGTCCCACGGCTCGGCGCCGGGGCTGGAGGCAAACCCGCCCATCAAGCCGGCGCGGCCGCGCAGGTAGGCCAGCACCTCGGTCCGGTCCACGTCGTCGAGGGCATTGGCCCGTGCCAGGGCGATGATGGCGATCGCCGAGTACTGCGGGCCTCCGACGCAGGTGCCCCGAAAGGCGCCAGAGGGTTGCTGGCGTTGGTGCAGCAGCGCCAGCGTTCGGTCGATGGCGGCGTCGACAGCGGCCCGGTCGGGTGGGGAGATCACGGTGCGCTCGGGGGTGGCAGAAACGGGAGGGGGACGTGCAGCTCGGCGGCCGCACACAGGTTGCGGATGCGGTCGTGCTGCACTGCGGCGTCCGCAGGCTGGATCAGCGCGAGCTCCCGCCGGGCGCAGGCCTCGTAGGCGATGTAGCCATCGTCTTCGAGCCTGGGCAGGATGCTCTGGATGGTTCGCAGGGCGGCCGTGGGGTCGCCGAGCAAGCGCTGGCGCCGGGCGACCAGCACGGGCCGCATCACCGCACAGGCCACCGTCATCCGGCCGAGGCGCTTGAGGGAGCGCAGCAACGGCACCACCCGCTCGAGGGCGTCGGTGCGTCGGGCTGGGCGGCGCTCGGCGATCCACAGCCACCCCTCGGCCGCGCGAATCGCTGCGGTGGTGTAGCCGGGGTTGAGCATGCGCTGGCTCGTGATCATCTCGCTCAGGCTGGCCGTCAGATCCTCGACCCCGTCGGCACTGTCACGGGCCATGGCGTGCAGCAGCTTGGCCTCGCACACCGACGCGGCGAAGTTGGGGGCGTCCACCGGCAAGGGGATGCCGGCGATGGTGTCCAGGGCAGCCGCCGCCGCGTCCAGATCACCCTTGAGCACGTTGAGCTGGGCGAGCTGGGTCAAGAGAATGAGCTGGTCGGGGTAGCCGTTGTTGCGGGCCAAGGAGACTGCGCTCTGGCACACCGGGATGCGGTCCCGAGTCCGGCCGCGGATGACGTCGCTGGACAAGGCAAAGACCATGATCCGCACCTGACTCTGGATGTCTCCCGTGCGATGGGCAGCGTCGAGGGCCGGGCGAGAGAGCTGGTCGAGGCGGGCCCACCGGGCGCGGCACAGCGAGCAGAACACGTCGATGGTGTAGACGCTCTGTAGATCCCGGCCGCTCTGGCGCGCGTGGGTATAGGCCAAGGCGAGCACCTGGCTGCTCCAGGTCTCGAAGCCCATGAACACCAGAAAGGCCGCCAGCCCGGTCATCAGCGGGGCGATGGGGTCTTCGGGGCGGGCCCGGCGGGCGTGGTACAGGGCAATGATGGACCCGACAATGGCCTGTATTGGCTTGTTCTTGTGCATGTGGCTGGTCGCGAGCAGCCCGACGGCTTGGCCGACTTGCATGCCTTGCCTGGCGTCCTCATCGGAGGCCCAAGGGGGAGGGGGTCGCAGTCGGGCCCACATCAGCCCGGCAAGCGCCGTGGCAAACAGCACCCCCTTGCGCCATGGCTGGTGGGGCCAGCGCTCACCCGCTCGGCCAAGGCGACGGCGCACAAGGTCCTCGGCTGCGTCACTCTCACCGGACTGGACCAGCGCTCCCAGCCATGCGGTCTCCACCTCAACCAGATCGAGCCCGCCGGTGTCCTCCGGGGGGTCGTTGAGCGGATGAATCGCAGTGGCTTGGTCCACCAGCGCTCGGCACCGTGCGACCGCACCGACCTGTCCGGCCACCAGCGCCCCGCGCAGCAGCCAGATCCAGGCGGTGGACGGGGCTTGGGCACCGAGCCAGTGGTCGGCCACCACCTCCGGCGGGATCCCGGGATCGGTGGAGAGCAGTGCGGCGAGGCTGCGGTGCAGTCCGGTCCGCTCGGTGCTGATGCTGGCGGAAGCGGCCTCGCCGACGCCATCGTGGACCAGTCCGAGGCGCCCGGTGCTCTGGCGCTGCATGAAGCCTTGGGCCAAGAGCTGGCCGGCCACGTCGAGGGCCCGCTCCTCGTCCACCGCACCGTCCGCCATGGCCACCTGCAGGAGCTGATCTAGGAGCAGCGAAGTGCCCGCCTCCGCGAGGATGACGAGCATTGTGCGCGCGGGCTCTGGGAGCTGGGCAACCCGGAGCGCGCTGAGGTCCTGGGCGCGGGGGTGGGGCGAGAGCTCTGCGGCCTGCACCGCCCACTGAAAGCTCCAGCGGCCCTCCGGTGTGGGCCGGAGGTGGCCGAGGTCGACCGCCACATGCAGCAGCTCTGCGAGCATGCGTGGGTTGCCTTGGGTGACTTCTGCCGTGAGCTCCAAGAGTCCCTCGGGCAGGGTGGACAGGCCCAGCATGTTGCCCGCGACCACCGCAATGCTCGATCGGCGGAGGGGCGACAAGCTGACCGCATCGACGGCGTCGAGCCAGCTCGCCTCCCCGGGTCGGCAGGTGGTGACAATCGCCAGTCCCGGGGGCACGCCGTGCTCGATCAGCCGCGTGAGCAGCTCTCGGGTGAGGTTGTCGGCCCACTGGACATCATCGAGGGCCAGCATCGTGGGGTGGTCCTGGGCCCACGCCGCGAGCAGATCGACGAGCCAAGCCAGCAGCCGGACCCGCTCGTCCTCGGGGTTGCGCAGGGGTGCGGTCTCTTCGGCGAGGTCACCGAGCAGCGGGTCGATGTGGGCGAACACCGCCGCCCGGGGTTCGGGGAGCAGGCGTGCCCGGGCATCGGGGTCCTGGCGGCACACGTCGGCCACATGGCGGAGGAAGGCCCGGAGCCCATCACCCTCGACCTGGCCTCCCCGTGCGACCGCTGGTGTTGCTGCGTGGCAGGCGGCTTTGATGACCGTCACCCCCAGACTGCGGGTCGCCGCCGCACCTTCTGCAAGGAGCCGCGTCTTGCCGCAGCCGGGATCACCCAGGATGGCGCTCAGCGTGCCCTGCTCGGCGCGGGCCTGCTTGACCCGTCGGATCAGCCAGGCCAGCTCGTCGTCCCTGTCCACAAGACTCGGCCGGAAGAGCCATGGCCGGGGCGTCGGGGGAGGCGGGGTGACGGTCCCCTCCGGCAGCAGCCGCAAGAGGTGCGCACGAACGGCCATCGCGTTGCCCAGGCGATCTTGGGGCCGCTTCGCGAGCAGCTTGTCCAGCAGGGCGCTCAGCCCCGAGGGGGCGTTGGGCACCCTCAAGAAGAGCGGCGTCACGACGGTGGTGAGGTGCTGCCGGACGACCGAGCGGGCCGTGCCGACGAACGGGGGCTGGCCACAGACCAGCTCGTAGAGGATGCAGCCGAGGGAGTAGAGGTCGCTGCGGGCATCGACCAGGCCGCCGGAGAGCTGCTCGGGAGACGTGTAGCGGAGGGTGCCGCCCACGGGGCCCTCGGCCATGCGCAGGTCTTCGCGGACCCCGTCGTGTTGGAAGCGCTGGACCAGCCCGAAGTCCACCAGCACCGGCGAGCCGTCGTCTCGCACGAAGATGTTGGCCGGCTTGAGGTCACGGTGGACCATGCCTTCGCCGTGGACGTAGCCCAGGATGGTGCAGATCTCGCACACCAGCGCCAGCCGGTCGGAGAGGTCGGCGGGCACGGTCGTGCGGGGGGACGGGAGTGGCAGCTCGACGTCATGTGCGGCCGCCTCGGGGACGGTTGGCTCTGCGCGAGTGGCGAAGGTCGCCGGCGCTCCGCTGCGCTCGTCGAAGCAGGTGGCGAGGGTCTGGCCCTCCAGCAACTCCATGGCGATCCACGGGCGGCCGCGCTCTTCGCCGTGGTTGAGGATGTTGACCACCCCCGGATGCTGCAGACGGCGCAGGGCACGCATCTCCAGGCGCAAGCTCTGGGTGCCGCTGAGCTTGCCGTCGAAGACGGTCTTCACCGCCGCGGGGGTCAGGGTCTCGGTGTGGATGGCCCGGTAGACCACGCCCATCCCCCCCCGCCCAAGCTCACCTTGGATTCGGTAGGGACCGAGCGACGCCGGGGCACCGTGGTGCGTCTGCATGAATGTCCTGCTGGCCGGCGCTCAGCATAGTGCATTGGCCCGCGGTGCGGGCTGGCGCAGGCTCTGAAGACATCGCTGTGGGTCGGCCTGTCGGCTCAGGCAGGCGCCGGGGACAGGTCGGTCCCCCTCAGCACGTCGGCGTCTTGTCGAGCCTGGTCCGTGAGGAAGCTGAGCAAGGCCCGGACCTTGGGTGCCGTGCGGGCATCTTTATGCACGGTCAGAAACACCGGCTCGGACGGCGGGTCGGGCAGGGGCACGTGGACCAGCGCGGGCGTGGCATCGCCGAGGTACCGGGGCAGCACCGCCAGTCCACCGTGGGCCTTGGCCGCTTCGAGAAGTGCGATGGAAAGCTCGCTCACGAACACGGGACGGGCCAGCCCGACCCACCGCGCCAGCCAGTCCCCTTCCACGGTGGGCGGGCCGACGGGGGGCATCAGCAAGCGGTGGTGCCGGAGGTCTTCGGGGGCGCCCAAGGGATGCGCTTCGAGGTACCTCGGGCTGGCGTACAGCCCATACCCGATGGTGGCGACCCGCTTGACGACGAGGTTCTGGGCCTTCGTCCGAAAGAAGCGCACCGCGATCTGGGCCTCCCCACGGCCGAGATCGAGCACCTCACCGCTGGGGCGGAGCTCGACGGTGAGCCCGGGGTGCTGACTCCCGAAGGAAGCCAGGCGCGGTGCGAGGTAGACCAGTCCGAAGGTCTCCGGCGAGGTGACCCGCACCCGTCCGGTGAGCCCTTCGCCGTGGACATGGGCCGCCTGAGAGACCGCGTGCACCGCATGTTCCACCGACCGCATCGGTGCGAGGAGGCGCTCGCCGTCTTGGGTCAGGGCGTAGCCCGTGCTGCTGCGCAGAAAGAGCCGCAGCCCGAGGGCACGCTCGGCGGACTCGACTCGCCGGCCCACGGTTGTGTGGTCCACACTGAGCTGGCGGGCGGCCCGGGCGAGGGAGCCCGCGTTGGCGAGGGCGAGAACGAAGCGCAGGTCGTCCCAATTGAGGTCCGCGACGGTCCGTTGGGCGCTGCCTGTGGATTTTTGCACGGTGGCCTCGCAAAACTGTGCATTTTGCATGTAGCCGACTGGGCATAGAGTGGGTGCACCCCAAGCAGTGGAGACCCGATGCGTGCCCTGACCCTTGCCTCCGTGGTGCTGATGGCCTTGTCGATGTTGGTGGCGTGTGGCGATGGGCCCACCGAGCCCCCGGCCGGCGACACAGTGGTGGGCAGCGACGCCGACGACATCGACGGGGTGCCCGAGGACCGAGACGGTGCGTCCGAGGACGATGGGGAGGACCCGGGGGACGTGGACACCGGCACGGACGACCCCGAGGGCACCTGTGCGGACGAGGGTGAGGTGTGCGTCATCCTGGAGGACGGACGCAGCAACTGCTGCAATGGGCGTCACACGTGCTACCCTGAGGGTTGCTACTATTGATGAGTGCGGTTCGGGGAAACAAGAAGGCCCGCCCCGGAGGGCAGGCCTTGGGTCGAGCGGGTCCCGGGAGGGAGCCGTCAGTCGCTCACAGGTTGGCGATGTCGAAGTCCATCATCGGGGCCTTGCCCACCTCGCTCAGGCGAGCGTAGAGATCGGCCTCGGGCAGCACCATCTGGAAGAAGTAGCGGGCGGTCTGGATCTTGGCCTCGCGCTGGGCTCCCTCAAGGGTGAGCGCGTGGCGGACCTGGACGCACCAGCAGTACGCGAGGGTGACCAGCGCAAAGAGGTTCAGGTAGTTGCTGGCGGCGGCACCGGCCTCTTCCTGATCCGACATGCCCCGTCCGGCCAGCGACATGGTGACCTGCTGCAGGCGCTTGCTCTCGGCCTTCAAGGGGGTGATGAACTCGGCCATCTCGGCGTTGCCCTTGCAGTCGCGGATGAGCGCGGTCAGCTCACCCATGAAGGTCTGAAGCAGCCGGCCGCCCTTGCGGGGAAGCTTGCGGCCGACGAGGTCGAGGGCCTGGATGTGGTTGGTGCCCTCGTAGATCATCGCGATGCGGACGTCGCGCATGTACTGCTCGACCGGCCAGTCCTGGGTGAAGCCGGCGCCGCCCATGGCCTGCATGGCTTCGCTGGTGTTCTGGAAGCCGCGCTCTGAGCCGTATGACTTGATGATGGGCGTCAGGATGGCGACGAGGTCATCGGCCTTCTGGCGCTCGGCCGCGTCGGGGTGGTGCTTGGATAGGTCGATGTTGATGGCGATCCAGGCGACGAGGCCCCGCAGCCCTTCGTTGGTGGACTTGATGTTGAGCAGCATCCGGCGCACGTCGGGGTGGACCAGGATGTTGTCGGCCGGGTGATCGGTGTCCCGCTTTGCCGGGTCCAGCGACCGCATCTGGCGGCGGTCCTTCGCGAACGCCAGGGCGTGCTGGTAGGCCGCTTCACTGAGCGCGAGGCCCTCGACGCCCACGTTGAGCCGCGCGACGTTCATCATCGTGAACATCGACCGCATGCCCTTGTGGGGGGTGCCGACCAGGTAGCCGACGGCGTTGTCGAGGTTGATGACGCACGTGGGCGAGGCCTTGATGCCCATCTTGTGCTCGAGGCCGCCGCAGGTCGCGGCATTGCGGGTGCCGTCGTCGAGGAACTTGGGCACGAGGAACGCCGAGATGCCCTTGATGCCTTCGGGCGCATCGGGAAGCCTGGCCAGCACGAGGTGAATGATGTTCTCGGTGAGGTCGTGCTCACCGAAGGTGATCCAGATCTTGGACCCGGTCAGCCGGAAGTGGTCTCCGTCCGGCTCGGCGCGGGTGGACAGCAGGCCCAGGTCGGTGCCGCACTGGGGCTCGGTGAGGCACATCGTGCCCGCCCACTCACCGGTGATGAGCTTTTCCAGGTAGGCCTCTTTGAGCTCGTCGGTGCCGTGGGCGTCGAGCGCATCGATGAGGCCTGTCGTGAGGCCCGGGCACATCGAGAAGCTCTTGTTGGTGGCGATCAACACCTCGCTCGCCATCACCGAGAGGGTGAGGGGAGCGCCGGCGCCGCCGTGGTCCGGGCTGTGGGACAGACCACCAAAGCCGGCTTCGGCGTAGCCCGTGTAGGCGGCCTTGAAGCCCTCGGGCAGCGTCACGGAGGCCGTCTCGGGATCGAAGACGATGCCTTCGCGGTCGCCCTTTTCGTTGAGCGGCAGCAGCTCCCCTTCACAGAACCGGGAGTGCTCTTCGAGCATGGCCATCGACATGTCGAGGTCAAACTCGGCGAAGGCTTCGAGGGCCTGCACCTTGCCCTCGTAGTCGAAGGCCTGAAGCTGGAAGAGGATGTCCTGGTTGGGCGAGCGGTAGATCTGCATGGCGGGCCTCGGTGGCTTCGGGAGTAGGTGGCTTCGGGAGAAGATGGATTCAGTTGCGGGAGAACACGGATGGTGACGGCATCGACGCGGCCAGTTGCGGCGGATGCTCCGGACTGAATGAGGATTCATTCATTATCGGCACCGGTGAGATCAGCCCACAAGAACAGCACGTCTGAGGCATGACGTGGGTCGTCCTGGGGTGCTGCCATTGTCCCAGGACGCCCGACGGCTCGGGCTGTTGAGGGCGCGGAAGACTTTGGACCGGGCGCTTCGTCTCAACGACGGTCCCGGCCGTCCTCCGGCACAAAGCGCAGTCCCCGGAGCTCGGTGTCCTTGGGGACGTCGACAAATACGTCGACTACGTTGTTCTGGAGGGCCACCACGTCAACCGTGGGCCCTCCGGTCTGTGGGTTGGCGTGGACCTTCTCGGACGGCAGCCAGCCCTCGGGAACCTCCACTTCCACCGTCCACCGCCCCGATGGGGTCAGGTCGGGCATGAACACCATGTGGCTGGACAGGGGGCCCGCTTGGAGCACCGTCGGCACCTCGCGGCCGTCGGCGGTCCGTTCGGTCTCGAAGCGCAGCTCTTGCCACCGGCGCGACCACTCCTCGCCCACCTGGAAGGCCCCGAGATCCCGCTTGGGGCGCAGCGGACGGGCATCCCCCGGGCGACCCGCCCACATCCTCAGCCACACATCGCCCCGGTCCCCCCGCACCAGCTCCGCGACCTTGGCGTTGGCGTTGCTGTTGTCGAAGGTCCACAGCTCACGCCCGGGCACGGGGCTGCGGTTGCTCAGGCCGGGCTGTCCCGAGAGCCGGGGGTGGTCCACATACCGTCGGATGACCCGCTGAAGGCGGTCGAGCTCCCGTGCCTCGCGGCGCGTGGGTGGGGAGTTGAACAGCCGGGAGTGGCGCACATCGATGACCATCGTCTCGGTGTCCCAGCCCGGGTACAGCGGCGCGGCGTTGACGGCGGAGAACCGGAGGACCTTGTCGCCCTTGTTCACGGGGTCGGCCGAGCCCACGCCGGTCACCAGCGCCCACCGGGGTGCCTTGCCGGCGTCAGTGAACGCCTTCCAGCGGTCGCGTGCGTGGACCTGGTACGGGCTGCCCAGCCGCATCGCCCGCACCTGGGCGTCGATGACATTGCCGAAGGTGCCCCCGCGATCGGGGCGGATGAAGCCGAACAGGGCCGTGCGGATGCCCCCGTTGATGACGACGCTCAAGAAGCCCACGGAGTAGCGGGTCATCTCGGAGCCGAACCAAGGCGTGGCGAGGGTCATGACGCTGCGGATCTGCCAGCCCTCGGGCACCACGGGCTGCTCGCCCATCAGCGCCTCACGGAGGATCAGCCCGCCGTAGCTTCGGGCGATCAACACCACATCCGTGGGACGGTCCGCCCGCTCGGCGCAGATCTCGCAGTGGTCGGGAAGGTGGGCGATGGTCTCGGCAAACACCTCGCCGAGGCGCTCGGTGCTCAGGTTGTGGTCGAAGCCGACGCGGCTGAACTGGCCGTAGTCGAAGCTGTGCACGTGCAGCGGCGCATCCCCCGGACCGCCCCGCTGGAGGGGCTCTTGGAGCGCTGTGAACTGCGCTGCGCTGGAGATGTAGCCGTGGATCATCACCACGACGGTGTCTGGGTCCATCGCGGTCGAAGCAGGCAGGGGCTCGGGGGTGTTCCGAGACGTGGCGCAGCCCACAGCAAGCAGCCAAGCCAAGAGGCGCAGGCGTCGGAGATGGCGAAGCAGAGGGCTCATTCGATCTTGGGTACCCATGAGCTGGACACCACTGCGAGGCCGCCCCAGTCGATGCTGAGGGGGCCGGTCGCTCGGTATCCAACCCGAGCTCGGGGGGTGATGCCGGCCCGCCAGGTCACCCTGCCGGTGTTCCAGAAGACCTGGGGTGCGAGCACACCCACGTCGACGCGACCGTCACGGCGATCCACAAGGCCGTAGTGGTGGACCACCAGCTCCAATGGTGCGATGGCAGGCGCGACGGGACCGACACCGCCGCCCAGCTCGACCGCGGCGGCGTACCGCAGGACCGCACCGGCCCGGGCCCCGGCATGCCCCGCTTGTTGGTGGTCCCTCACCACCACGCCCAGTTGGAGGTGGTGGGTGTGGTTTCGACCTCGGGCCCCTCGGCCCCAGGAAAACGCGAGGTCGACGTCGTGGCGGGGCGACATCGGGTCGACCGCGCGGATGTGGGCCTCTCCCCGATACTGGAATGCCCAGGTGTTCACGCGGCCATACCGCAGGCTCTGAATCACCGGGAACCGCAGCCGCCATGCGATGCGGTCGCCGTCTCGGCCGAGTGGGGCCGGTCCGTACGCAAAGTCGTGGTTGTGGGCCACCCGCACCGACAGCTCTTGGAAGAACGGCGCTTCACCTGCGGTCTCCAGCAGTCCCACATCGGTCCCGGCGCCCCCGGAGACGTCCGCGCTGTGCTGCAACAGGCCGGCATCGAAGGTGAGCGGATCCATGAACAATAGGTCCCCGAGGCGCACCAGGGTGGATGCGTCTGCGGTGCCGGTGAGGGCCTGGATCAACAGCAGGTGAGTGTTCACCGGTGCCGGCTAGCCCGGGGGGCACCGGCGTGCGAGGGGCCCGCTCGCGCCCCTTGCCCGGGCAGGACCGCAAGAGTAGGGTCGTCGGCTCGGGCGCATGAGCCGGCTCAACGGGTGAGGTGTGGTCCGAGCCTGAGTGTGCATTCCCACGGCAGCGCAGGAGTTGGGCATGCGCTGGATGAAGGCGGCGGCGGCGGCCGCTGCGTTGTTGGTTGTCGCGATGGTGGCCGTGGTGGGGTCGGCGTTCGTGGGCATCGAGGGCCCTCAGTCGGGCCACACATTCTCCGATGGGCGTGTGGTCACCGTTCTCGATGGGTATGTCGCCTGCTATCTGGTGGACGTGGGGGGCGGACGCTGGGTGCTCGTGGACGCGTGCATGGCACCCGACGGCGGTGCCATCCGGGGTGCCCTTGCCGAGCGGGGCGGGACGCTCGACGACGTGGACCTCATCCTCCTGACCCACGGACACAGCGACCATGTCGGGGGTGCGCCGGCCATGGGCGAGACTCCGGTGCGCGCGCTCGCGGCGGAGCTGCCCCACTTGGAGGGCGTGCAGGGCTACGGGGGACCGTTGCCCGGGCTGATGGGGGCCGTCGACACGGGCATTCGGGTGGGCACCCCGCTGGTGGACGGCGAGCACGTGGCCGTGGGCGACACCGTCATCGAGGTCTTCGCCGTGCCGGGCCACACTGCCGGTAGCGCTGTGTTTCTGGCCCACGGTGTGCTCTTTGTGGGCGACTCGGCCTCGGCTCGGTCGGGCGGCGAGCTCGAGCCAGCGCCGTGGGTCTTCAGCGACGACGTGCAGACCAACCGCGCCTCCCTGGGCGTCCTGGGCAAGCGGCTGCAGCCTCGGGCGGGGGACGTGGCCTGGATCGCGCCCGGCCACACCACCCCCACCGAAGGGCTGTCTCCGCTGCTGGAGCTGGGTCTCTGATCCGAGATGAATCTGATTCAGCTCGGTTCGAGGGCTGGGCTTGCCCCAGCCCGTCAGCAAATGCATGGAAGGGATTGAAGGGTACTTCCCGAAACTTCCGTATGAGCCCCTCGTCCTGCGGCCGTGGGAGGAGGCTGAGTCACGGCCGCCGCCGACCGTGATGTGTGGTTCGGGGCGCCTGGGGCTGCGGCCTCTCGGCGAAGACAGGGCCTGAACTGTGTCGGCAGCACGAAACAACATAGAACTGTTTCATATGAAACAATCGCTGACATGTGTTGTTGACAATCCTGTATTGGTGGACATTTGGGTGGGTTTGTGGGGTGGGCTCGGGTGTGGCACGAGGCTGGCATGGAAGGGTCTCGCCAGGAGGCCACCTTGAACAGCCCCACCCCGACGCCCGTGCCCACTGTGGCTCTCCATCATCGGTCTTCATCGACGGTCCGGTCCACCATCAGCACCCCCTCGGGGCGGGCGGCGCCGGTGTTTGGTGCCGCGATCCGGCTCACCATCGGGGTCGGCATGGCGGCTTGGCTCGCGGCTTGCGGAGGTGGCGCCCCGAGCCCTGAGCTGACCCCTGCGCCCCCAGAGCAGGCCTCGGCGCCGACCCGTCCGTCCCCCGCTCTTGCAACGCCCGCGGGCCTGTCGGTGGTCGGTCCGGTCGACCTCGAGACCATCCCGAGCGGCCCTCAAGGCGACACCATCCGCCGAGGGCGTGAGCTCGTCATGGACAGCCACCGGCTGATGCCGGACAACGTGGGCAACGGGCTCAACTGCACAAACTGCCACATCAACGGTGGGACGACCCCGAAGGCTGCCCCGTACGTTGGTGTGACCGACCGCTACCCCAAGTACAGGGCACGGTCAGGCAAGGTCGACAACCTAGAAGAGCGCGTCAACGGCTGCATGGAGCGCAGCATGGCCGGCACGGCCCTCGACCCCGAGAGTGATGAGATGCGGGCCATTGTGGCCTGGATGACGTGGCTGTCCAAAGACGTGCCCGACGGCAAGGCTGTGCAAGACATCGGGATGCCGCGCATCCAGCCGCCGGCGCCGCCGGATCCGGTTCGGGGTGAGGCGCTGTACGCAACAAAGTGTGCATCCTGTCACCAGCCCGGTGGCCAGGGCATGTTCGCCCCCGATGGCAAGACCCTGTTCCCGCCGCTGTGGGGGGAGCGTTCGTTCAACATTGGCGCGGGCATGGCCCGCCTGCACACCGCAGCCGCCTTTGTGAAGTGGAACATGCCGCAGGGCCAAGGAGGCACGCTGACGGACCAAGAGGCCTACGATCTGGCGGCCTTCTTCACCGTTCAGCCCCGCCCCGATCTGGCCAAAAAAGGCCTGGACTGGCCGAAGGGCGACAAGCCCGAAGACGCTCGGTATTGACATGAATTGCGTCAAGACCCTCGTCTCTGCACTGGCCTGTCTTGTGTTTCCCATGTCGGCGTCTGCCATGGACACCACTGCGGTGATGGCCACGGAGCTGGGCCGACCGGACCGCGGGCTGGTTCCCATCGGCTTCCTCCAGCCGCAGGTCGACGCCATGCTCGGCGGCCCTGTGCACGGCTTGGAGGCGGAGGGACTGCGGGCCCACAATGGCGAGACCGCGGCCTTCAACACGGTTCAAGGCGGCGGCAGCACCTTGCTGCGGGTCTTTCGGGCGCGGCTGGGCGCACGGGGCAGCATCCCGGGGACCGATCAGAAGGTGAGCTACACCGCACTGTTCGAAGCCGGCGACAATGCGCTGACCCGGGCTGATCCGGTCGTGCCGACCGACTTGTCCGTGACGCTGTCCTACATCCCGGGCGCCCGAGTGCGGGTGGGCCAGTTCAAGCTGCCCGTCATGGAAGAGATCGCTGCGCCGGTGGCCAGCCACCTCGAGTTCGTGCACTTCTCGACGACGATGATGCGGCTGTTGATGGAGAACCCCATCCAGGACGGTGCCTACACCGGGGGCGCTTCGGCGTTTCGAGATGTGGGCATGCAAGTCTTCGACGGGATGCAGTCCGGCCAGCTCGGGGCGGCCTGGGCGGTGATGGTGTCGAACGGCTCTGGCATCATGGCGGGAGAGCCGGACAATGCGAAGGATGTCTCCGCTCGGCTGGAGGTTGCGTGGGTCACCGATGGCGAACGCCACGACCCGAACCGGGAAGAGGTCAAGCTGGGCGCGTGGCACCTGCAGGGCACCCGGCCTTGGGAAGACGGTCGTGAGGACCGGGTGCGCCAAGGCTTGTTCGTGCATGTGGAGCAGTCCGTGGCCTGGGGCATGGCGGAGGTGGCCCGAGGTCGGGGCATGCTTGAGGCGGGGCTGGCTCCGCCGTTCCAGGGTGGGGGTCCGGTGGTGGTTCCGGACGGCGAGGGCTGGGGAGCGGTGATTCAGGGAGGCGGGCGCATCCGCTTGGGCGACCGTGCCGGTCGGCTGGGGCTGAAGGCGCGCTACGACCGCTACATGCAACAGACCGAGAACACCGAGGCGCTGCGGGTGTTTCAGACCACGACCTTCGGTGTTGAGCTGGATCCGGTCCAGAAGCTGAGGCTTCAGGCCAACTATGAGCTGCGTCGCCTCGATGCACCCAATGGGAGTGCCGATGCAAAGGCCATTGCCGAGAGCATGGGAGATCGAGTGACAGTGCAGGCCACCGCACGGTTCTGACGGGGGGCTGGGTGGACCGGGAAGGCCTGCCACGCGCGGCCACACAGGTGTGCTGTGGGTCTGCGGCTTGCGCGGTGCATTCGGTACCCACACGGGGGCCGTTGGGGTTTACTCCTGCCAGTCCCGGACCGGCCGAGCGGTGGCGTTGAGGATGGCCCGCGCTGGTCGGATGACGGTGGGTGGTTTCTACCCAAACTGTCCTGGCCCAAAACAAGTCACCGCCGGCTCTTCTGCGAGAGAAGAACCGGCGGCGGTTGGATGTGGCCCGGTGACGGACCCCATCGAGCGGCGGCCCGCACCCCAATGGGGTGGGGGCGCTTGGGCTCACGGCGTGAGGTTGCTGATCGACGTGATGGTGTAGTCGATGTCCAGTTCCTCAATCGTGAAGTCCGCGTCGTCCTGGGCGAGCGTGAAGGTCGCCCCACTGGTGATCAGCTCGTAGTCGGCCTCGGTGCCATTGCAGGACCCGTACGACCAGACCACCAGGCTGTAGTCGCCGGTGGCGGGCGCGACAAAGTCGACGCCGGGGCACTCGTAGTCCGCGGGGATGTAGGAGCACTCGAAGCTGTCGTCGGCGCCGTCCGCGATACAGGTGTCGGCATCCGCCACCACGAAGACCGGGTCAAACGCGGTGCCGTCGGCGACCGTGTCCACAGCCATGGACACGGTGTCGCCTACAGTCGCCGAGAAGGTCCACACGTCCACGATGAGGCCGTCGCAGTCCAGCGAGCTGGTGGCGGTGTCGCCCGTGGGAACCACGGTGGGCTGCGCACCCGCGGCTGACGTGCCACAGTCCTCAAAGAAGTCGTTGACCGAGATGGTGTCGTAGCCCTCGACATCGGTCCACCAGCTCAAGCTGCTGCCGTCCCAGGTGACGCCACCCTCCATGGTCGTGGCACCGTAGTTGCCCGCGCCACGGATCAGGATGCTGTTCTCCGTTCCGTAGTATGGGTTCACGTAGTCGACCGCCACCATCATCTGGTTGGTGTATAGGTATGGGCCGTAGTATCCACCGTAGTAGTACTCGTACTCGTAGTGGAGGCCGACGCCGGTGACGGCCAGCTCGTAGTATTCCCAGTCGATGCCGCTGAGGCTGTTGCTGAAGCTGAAGTTGCAGTTGCCGACCTCGCTGTCGAGGGTCGAGGTGGTCGCCCAAGAGAGGTCACAGTCCGGGCAGATGGTCGGGTCGGCCGTGGCGGACAGCGTGAATGCAGCGTTGCAGTCTTCGACGCCGTTCTGGGTGGTCACCAGCGTGTGGGCATTGGGCGTGGCGTCGATCTCGTAGTCGGCGTCGGCGTCAGCGTCAGCGTCAGCGTCAGCGTCGGCATCAGCGTCGGCATCGGCATCGGCATCAGCGTCGGCATCAGCGTCAGCATCGGCGTCTGCATCCGTGTCCGAGTCGGCGTCGGCGTCCGTGTCGGCGTCGGCATCCGTGCCCGTGTCTCCCTTGCTGCCGTCGCAAGCCAGAGCGAAGGTGAGGGTGCTGGCGAGCAGCAGGTTCCAGACGGTGATTGTGCGCATGAGCGTCTCCTAGTTTTGGGAATTGAGCCGGTTCCGGTATCACGCCGGCATCGGGGTCACGCCCAATTGTCCGTGGCCAGGGGAGAGAACGACACTGAGCGCGGGCTCGTGGGCGCCCTCCACTGTGTCCGGAATTGGCGAGGGGTGGGAGCTCTCGCGCTTCCGGTGGACCGCGCAAATTCTTGACTCGGGGGACCGGGCACAGGCGGGGCGCCCGGGGCAAAAGGGCCTGGGTCAGGCCTTGGGAATGCTGGCGACGAGCGCACGGAGCTGCCGCACCCCCTCCACGAGGCGGGGCCCCGGGCGACCGATGAACGCCTCGGAGAGGGCCACCACGCGCCGGTGCTGCACCGCGGGCACTGCGGCCCAGCCGGGTCTGTCCAAGACGACTTGGGGACGGTACTTCTCGACGGGGACCCCGCACCAGGAGATCACCACCGCGTCGGGTTGCATGTCCTGCACTTGCGCGTCGGTCAGCGGGCTGGACTCCCCAGTGATGGAGTGGGCAGCGTTGCGGGCGCCCGCCGCGGCGAGCATCTGTTCCACCCAGCTCTCCCGCCCGGCTGCGATGCAGGGCTTCGGCCACCACTCGACCAACACCCGGGGCCCTTGCTGCCAGCCGGGCAACGGGCGCAGCGCCGCCTCAAGCTCTGCGGCGAGGGCTGCCGCGCGCTCGGGCACCCCGAGGGCACCCCCCATCCACCGAATGCCCTGGATCGTGTCCGCGATGGACGTCGGGGCCAGCACCAGCATGTTCAGCTTCTTGTCGGCCAGTCGGGCGATCACCTTTTCGTGGCCGGGCACGGTGAGCGACGCGAGCACGAGGTCAGGGGCGAGCGCGGCCACTTGGTCGGCGTCCACGTCGAGGTCGCGCCCCACCCGGGGCAGGTCCGCCAGGGTCTCGACCGGCCAATCCGAGTCGCTGTCGACCCCGACCAAGTGGTGACCGAGGCCAAGGGCGCACAGGATCTCAGTGTTGGAGCAGGCGAGGGAGACGATGCGCATTTGGGGTCGCTATCCCCGTTGACGCTGGCGCGCTGGGGGTGAGTGACTCAGTCCCAGACCAGTGGCACCCGGGGACTGCGGTTGCCCGACCGATCCATGAGCTCTCCGTAGAACTCGTAGTCAGCTGCGCGAGAACACCCGGCGGGTGAGTATTCTGGCTGGTCACGGAAGCTGCCAAAGCACTCGTAGTCAATGCAGACGAACAACATATCCACCCACACTTCAGTGCCGGTCGAGGGGTCGACCGCGATGACGTCCCCTCGGCGCACATCCGCGGGGCCCTGGGGGTCGTCATACGTTGCGTTGACAAAGCATGCGTCGGCCATGCGGATGGTGGCCGTGCCGATGACGGGGCCGTCCCCATCGAATTCGGTGCCGCCGTCCGTGTCGATCTCGCTGTCTTCCTCGCCGGAGTCGTCCTCGCCGCCCTTCCCGGATGCGCAGGCGATCAGCAACACGGCGGTGAAGGCGAGGCGGGATGTCATGGCGGCTCCGGAGGGGCTGGGCCAGGGGCCGAGCGGGTGCGATGCACGGCGGCGTTGCAGGGGTCTCAACCGCAAGCTTAGCGTGGCACCTGCCGGTTCGCGAGGGTCTCACTGGGCATCGGGAAGGCCGGTGCGCCGGTCCCATCCGACTTGGGGGTGGCGGCCGGTTCAACGCAGGCCAGCTTGCCGTTCACGCACCCCGGAGGACAGATGCCGGCGGGGGACACCGCCGACAGGCTAAACGGGGGGCTCCCGCGCCGAGCCCCGGATCTCCCATGCACATCCTCGTCCTCAACTGCGGCAGCTCCAGCCTCAAGGCTGCTGTTGTCGATCCCACACATCCTGGGCCCGTGGCCAGCCTCCGCGCCGAGCGCCTGGGGACCGCTGGAGCCGCGGCGGTGGTGAGCGGGCCAAGCGGGCCTGCACCGACGATCGAGCTGGGCGCCGTGTCCATCGAAGAAGTCTTGTCTATCGTGATTCCCGCCCTGGTGGAGACGGCTGGGGTGACCCTCAGTGGGGTGGGGCATCGGGTGGTGCATGGCGGCGAGCGCTTCAATGCACCGACCCTGCTGAGCCCGAACGCGGTGGATGCGATCGAGGCACTGGCCCCGCTGGCCCCGCTGCACAATCCGGCCAATGTGGCGGCGATTCGTGCGGCCCAGGCGCTGTTCCCGGCGCTGCCCCATGTCGCGGTGTTCGACACGGCCTTTCATGCCACGCTCCCCCGTCGTGCGCGCACCTATGCCTTGCCCCACGAGCTCACTGAGAAGCATGGGCTGCGCAGGTACGGCTTCCACGGCACCAGCCACGCGTGGGCCGCACGCCAGGTTGCCCGCCACCTGGAGAGCGATGTGCGGGATCTGCGCATCATCACGTGCCACCTCGGCAATGGGTCGAGTGCATGTGCGATCGAGCTGGGCCGCAGCGTCGAGACGAGCATGGGCATGACGCCGTTGGAGGGCCTGGTCATGGGCACCCGGGCGGGGGATGTGGACGCCGGCATGCTGCTGCGGCTGATGCAAGACGAAGGCTGGAGCGCCGCTGAGATGGACCGGGTGCTCAACCACGACAGCGGTCTGGCAGGCTTGTCGGGCGTGGGCAATGACATGCGGGACATCGAAGCCCGGGCGGCGGACGGCGACGAGCGGTGTCGACTCGCGCTGCATGTCTTTACCCATCGGTTGCGTCGCTACATTGGGGCCTACGCGGCGGTGATGGGCGGGGTCGACGCCATTGCCTTCACCGGTGGCATCGGTGAGAACAGCGCGCTCGTGAGGCATCGCACCCTCCAGCGGCTCGACTTTTTGGGGGCGCGGCTCAGCGAGGATCGCAACCGGGACGCCCGGGTGTCGGTGCACGCGCCGGTGGCCGATCTGCACGAAGCCCACAGCCGTGTTCGGTTGTTGGTGGTGGCCTGCGATGAGCAGCGAGAGATCGCCCAAGCCACCCGCGCGCTGATCCAGCAACATGATCAGGTGGAGGTGCAGCGCGTCATTCCCATCGCGGTGAGCGCCCGCCACATCCACCTCACCCGCGAAGCGGTCGACACGTTGTTCGGCGTGGGCCATGCCTTGACCCCGATCCGCCCGTTGTCCCAGCCGGGCCAGTTTGCATGTGCGGAGCAGCTCACCGTGGTGGGTCCCAAGCGCAGCATCGAAGGGGTGCGGGTGCTGGGGCCGGAGCGGCCGGCCTGCCAAGTGGAGGTCAGCCGCACCGATGAGTTTTTCTTGGGGCTCGACGCACCGGTGCGGGACTCCGGGGACGTGGCCAACAGTGCCGGGTGCACGCTGGTGGGACCGGCGGGCTCCTTGACCCTCAAGCAGGGGGTCATCTGTGCCCGCCGCCACATCCACATGACGCCCGAGGATGCCGAGGCGTTTGGCGTGCACGACCGGGATGTGGTCGAGGTGGCCGTCGGCAGTGCGGGGCGGGATCTCGTGTTCGGGGATGTGTTGGTGCGGGTCAGCACGAAGTACAGACTGGAGATGCACTTGGACACCGACGAGGCCAACGCCGCGCAGATCGAGCGGGGCTCGACGGCGGCGCTGGTGGACGTGGCCGCGACCGCTCGGCTGGTGCGGCGCAAGGTGGGCTTCGATGCCCGTTGACCAAGATGTCCTCGGCTACGATGTCTTGGTGTGGTCAGGCAGGTGGCCGAGCCCCGCGGCTTGAGGCGGAGCCCGGCTCACCGTGGGTCACATCGTGGGGGTGAACGGCGCGCCAGGGGTGCCGCCCAGCGCCAGCACGCGCACGCCCTGGTCCCGAGTCACCAGCTGGCGGTGTTCCGCGGGTCCCACCCGGGCCATGTCGCCCTGGACCAGCACTTGTTCGGTGTCGCCGGTCACGAGCACGACGCTGCCCTCCAGCACCACATAGACCTCCTCCTGGCCGTCGCCGGTGTGGTCGTGGTTGGGGTGTCCGGTGCAGTGGGGGTCGAGCTCCAGGACGTTCATGCCCCAGGCCTGCACCCCGAGCGCGGCGCGTGCAGCGCGGAAGCGAATGCCGGGGATGGCGTGTGGGCCGTCGTAGGCGGGGATGTTCTGTGCGTTGATGATCTGTGTGTCACGGTCTGGCATGGGTACCTCCACACCCAGGCTATGCGGGCTGGTGATGCCACCGCTTGAAGAAACACGACAGATGCGCGCCGCCAGGGCCCGTGGCCTCGTCTCCAGCCGGGTCAGTGGCCGCCGCGTGCACGCCCACCAAGTGCCGCCGCCGCCTGAGCTTGCGGGGACGGTGGCGTGTTTGTGGGTGGGCCGCTGGGATCTGCCTCCCGACGCGCCTCACGTCAGCGAGATGCTGGGCGACCCGTCGGTGCACCTGTGCTTTGAGCAGGCCACGCCGGTCCAGGCCTTGAGCCACCGGGTCGTGGGGGTCTGGACCAAGCTGTGGACCCGAACGCTGGCGGGGCAGGGCCATGTGCACGCCGCCAAGCTGAGGCCGGGTGCGGCGGGGGCGTTCGTCGAGAATGCCTCGGTGCTGCGGAACGCCGTGGTGGACCTTCACACGGTGTGTTCGGAGGGTGCCGACCACCCCGACCTGTTGAGTGGGGAGGACGAGCGGTCCTGGGCAGCGATCTCGGCGCTGCTGGTTCGCTGGCAGCGGGTCACCGACGAGACCGCGCTGGCGGTGGCGGCCTGTGGCCATGTGGCGGACGACCCCACGCTGTTGCGGGTGGAGCACCTCGCCCGTCGCATGGGCTTGTCCCCGCGCTCGGTCCAGCGGCTGTTTCGGCGCCATGTGGGCGCGCCCCCCAAAGCCATCATCCGCCGGTACCGGTTGCAGGAGGTGGCGGTGCGGCTGGAGCGGGGGCTGGCCACGGACCTGACAGAGCTCGCCTATGACCTCGGCTACGCCGATCACGCTCACTTGACGCGGGACTTTAAGGCCGCCGTGGGCAAGCCGCCGGGGGCCTTCGTGGCCGATGTGCACCGGTAGGGAGAGGTCTATGCGGCGGGGTGGGCCCGGGCCGAGGCCGTCTGGCATCCCACAATGGCGGGGGCTTGCTGGATGAGGGCCGGATCGGTGAGGGCATGGACCATGAACGCGGCAAAGTCGATGCGGCGGGTGAGGTTGCTGGCGAGCACCGGGTCGCCAACGTGGGGGCGCCACACGGGAAGGCCTTGGGCTGGCCCTTCCTCGAGGTCGCTGCCGCGCACCACGGTCCAGTGGCGGTCGCTGGCGAAGATGCGGTTGCAGGCTTCAACTTGGTCGTCGAGGTCCACCACCCGGGCCCACCGCGCGAGGGTGCCCGCCACGGCGACGAGGGTGCGCAAGGCCCAGCTCGGCTGGTCGTGGGCATCGCGGGTGATGTGCCAGCCGCAGGAGAACACGAGACGGGCGTCGGTTTCGGCATAGTCGAGCACCGCTTGGGCCGTACCGGATGCGTAGTGGTCCATGCCCCAGGGCACCAGCACCGTGAGCACCCCGTCGCAGCCGGCCACGGCTTCTTCGATGAGTGCCCGGTCGTTGGTGCGGCCCCCGAGGACCTCAAGGCGCCCAGCGTCGATGGAGTCTTGGAACGGCGCGAGCTTGGCGACGGATGCTGGGCGGCACACACCCACGACGTCCCAGCCCCGGTCGAGGCAGTGCTGGAGCATGTGCTGGCCAAGCTTGCCGGACACGCCAACAATGCAGACCTTGCGGATGGGACGGCGGGTGAGGGGCGGGGTCTGGGTCATGGGGGCCTCCGTTGGACATGGCTCATGGGTCGACGTTCTCGCCGACTGACGCCAGAGTTGTATGGCTGAGGCTGGCCGGTGGCAGTGCCCAGTGTTGTTGGTGTTCCAACCAAAAACGCATGAATCGGGCGAGAAGGTGGATCGCTGGGCTTGGCCTCTTGTTGGCAGGGGAGGGACCCGGGCTGCGTGGGTCCAGTCCTCGCCGTGATGGGGTGGGCCGGTCCTGGGCCCACTCGCCCGGTGTTGGCCACCGCCTCTGCCCAAGGTCCGCCATGCGCTCCCTCCTGCTCTGCATTGTCGCTGCCTCCCCCATCTTGCTGGGGGGCTGCGACGACAAGTCCACCTCGTCGGATGCGTCCGATGACGCGGTCGCTGAGGTCGTCGATGACACGGGCGATGACTCCAGCTCCGGTGAGGACACCGGGGACACGGAAGAACCAGATCCCGATGCGGACGGTGATGGCTGGCCGGCTTCGACGGACTGCGATGACGACGATGGGGCTGAGCCCTGGCGCCGTCGAGGTCTGCAACAGCGTGGACGACAACTGCGATGGCAATGTCGATGAGGGGGTGACGGTGCTCGCCTGGGGGGACCTCGATGGGGATGGCTTTGGGGCGCCGGGGACCGAGGCGGAGCTGTGCGAGCTGGGCCCGGACCAAGTCAGCCGTGGGGGGGACTGCGACGATGGCGACGGGGCCATCCGCCCCGATGCGGTCGAGATCTGCGATGGGGACGACCGGGACGAAGACTGTGATGGACTTGCCGACGATGCCGATGACAGCGTGGATCTCACGACGCAGGGCACTTGGTATGCGGACGTCGACGGCGATGGGTTTGGCGACCCGGATGCACCGCAGCGGTCGTGCGAGGATGCGCTGGACAGCGACCCGGAGTGGATCACCGATGATCAGGACTGCGACGATGGGTCGGCCGCGGTCTACCCGGGGGCCGAGACCGTCTGCAGCGATGGGTTGGTGAACGACTGTGGTGGCACCGCGGCCGCGGAGGAAGCGGTCTGCGCGTGGGCCGGGAGCGCGCTGTCCACGGAAGATGCCGACGCGATGCTCTCCCACAGCAACGCGCCGGGCCTGCGGGCCATCGGCCATGCGGATCTGGATGGCGATGGCCTGGACGAGCTGATTGTGGGCGCGCTCGGGGCAAAGGTGGGCACCAGCTACGCCGTGGGCACGGTGTTTGTGATGGCCGGACCACTGAGCGGCGAGACGTCGCTGTACACTGGCACCGCGATTGACGGCGACGCGACCAGCGACTCGCTCGGGGTCAGCTTGGTGGGGGTGCCGGACTTGGACGGGGACGGCTACGATGAGCTGTTGGTGGGCGCACCCGGCAGCGGCGTTGCGATGGATGGGGCGGGGGCGGCGTGGCTCATCGCTGGACCGGTGACGGCCGGGGCGGCCAGTGCGCTGGCCGGCGCGGCATGGACCGGCAGCGCGGAGGACGACCTGCTGGGGGCCGGGGTTGCCCTCGCGGGAGACCTCGACGCCGATGGGATCACCGATCTGTTGCTGGGGGCCATCGGCAGCGGCACCGCGGGGGCCGTGTATGTGGTCAGTGGCACGACCAGCGGCACGGTTGACGTGGAGTCGGTGGCGGTCGCCACGGTGACCGGCGGGTCGAGCAACTCATGGTTCGGTGGGGGGCGGGAGCTGGCGGGCAATGCCGACCTCAATGGTGATGGGCAGGCCGATCTGGTGGTGGCGGCGCGCTGGGATGACACGGCTGGCGAAAATGCCGGCGGGGCCTGGATCCACCATGGCCCCTTGAGTGGTTCACTCGACGAGAGCGACGCAAGTGCGGTGTTGGCCGGCGGCGACGGGGACACGCTGGGGGCGTCCATGGTGACGGCGTTCGATCTGGACGGGGACGGGCACGACGACCTCGCACTGGGGGCGCCCCAGCGGGACAGCACAGACGAGGGCTCGGTGTATGTGTTTCTGGGTCCGGTGACAGGCACCGTGGTCGCGTCCGAGGCGGCCGATCTCACCATCACCGGCGACGCGGAAGACATGCTCTTCGGAGGCACCATGGACGTGGGTGATGCCGATGGGGACGAGATCCCCGACTTGCTGGTGGGCACGGGAATGACCACCTACTCGGGCAGCTTCGGGACGTACTGCTCCAAGGCCGAGGCCGCAGCGGTCTTCTTCGGTCCGACGACGGGCGGGTGGTCGTCCGCGGACGCCGACATTGTGTTCTCGGGCACGAGCGGTGTGTTTGGCAATGTGGCGGGCTTTGCCGGTGACATGAACGGCAATGGCCGCGACGAGCTGGTGGTGGCCGAGTCCCAGTCCACGTATAGCCAGACGAACCAAGCATGGTTGTACATGGCGCCGGGGTCCTGAGAACTGGCGGCCCGGGCGCCTGGAGGCTCAAGTGGTCAGCCTAAGTGATTCTTTTTATTATACAAAGTCGAACACCGTCTTGATGTTAGTCTATCAACCTCTTGTAGTCATACGATAGACGTGCATGTGGACGGGTTTCAGCTTGCGGGTCCTCGTGTGCTCGCTGGCCTTCGGATCAAAACCGAGTGCGCACCTGGGCCACCAGGCCCACAGCGGGGACATCGCCGTCATAGGTCCCGGACTGTTGCAGCCCCACATCGGTGGACCACTTGCCCGGCACCGGGTTCCATCGGACGAGCAGTCGTCCGGACACGGGGATGGCGTCGTTGAGCTGGGTCTCGACTTCGAGGATGCCCATGAAGGCGGAGCTGTCGCCGATGGGGATGACCCAGGCAAGGGCGGTGTCGGCCGAGAAGGGGACGACGGAGTCTCGTGAGCGGACAAACAGGAGGCCGCCGCCGGCGCGGCCCGTGAGGGTGTGGCGGCCGCCGGGGGTCCACGTGCCCTCCCATGCCACGCGCACTCCAAAGCCCGGCAGGGTCTCGATGCTGTGGCTGCCCCAGGCCCCGGGGGCACCGATGCCGCCGTCCACTTCCAGCGCGATGGCTTGGCGGCGTTGTTCGCCCAAGTGGACCCGCCCCCCCAACACGGCCCGGCCGACGGCGACCTGGGACCAGTCGAGGGAGGGTGCGATGACTTGCACCACCGCGAGCTGCAGATCTGCAGAGACGCGCGGAGTGCCGATGCGAATGCGGGGAACTTGTTGGAACACCGTGGCCGTGCCTGGGACCGCCACAATCCGGACGCTTGCCGACCGTTGGGACTCGGCGGGATGGATGCGGAAGCCTGCGGCGGCCTCGGGCAAGTCGGCGGTGGGCGTGGCAGCGTTGGCGGCAGGCGTGGCGGGGTCAGCGGCCAGCGCCGCGGCGAACCCCATCAGCATCGAGAGCAAGGCGCTGGTCATCAGTAGGCCCCCGAGTCGGTGGCGCATGAGTCCACAAAGGCGCGGACGGACTCGAGCGGCTTGGGGCATCCCCGGGTCCAGGTGCTCTCGCTCGCTGTGGTGAAGGTCCAGACGCCGGTCTGACTGAATGGGGGAACGTTCTCAACATGCAAGCCCAGGTTCTCCCAGCCGCCGACTCGCCACGTGTAGGTGGTCTCGGGGACAAGTCCACCGTCGGGGCAGATCAACAGACCGTCGGTGCCGAGGGATACGGTGAATGGCAGGACTGCGCCCGTGCTGTCCCTCAGTGTGACTCCATCGGCCAGCAGCTTGGGATTGTCGGGAATCTCGGCATAGGTCCACGACAGCGCAAGCGGCCGGGCGGGGTCCCAGTCGGTCTGGTCCGCACACGGGGTACGCCCGTCGGGGACGTAGGACGTGGCCATCAGGCCCCCGGTGGCGACCACGCTGGCCAGCCTGCGGCCGGACCGGGGCAGGGTCCAGCGGTGGGGACGCCAAGCGAGAGGCACCGCGAGCAGGGCGGGCAGGGCAAGCAGGTCGGTGGCGTCGGCGACGTGGGCACCCCCAAACAGGGAGACCCAGGCGTCGCCGAGGGGAGGCCAGAGCTGGAGCAGCACAAACGCGAAGGCAGGCACCGCGAGGGCGAGGGGACGCGCCCGGGATGTGCGCAGGCCAGCGGTGCAGAGCAGGGCCGCGAGGAGGAGGGGCGCCACCACGAGCCACGCGATGTCGGACAGCTTGCCCGTGATCCAGGGGCCGGGATGGGCGGCCTTGAGGATGTGGTCGTTGCAGAGCAGCAGGGCCACGGCCCCGATGAAGAGCGGGTGGCCGAGGGCTTCTTGGAGCTCCCTGCGGGTGGGCTGGGCTGGCATGGGCACACTCGCGGGGGGAAGATGCAGCGGGTCGGGGGCCGCGGTGCGGGTGGCGGCCAGGGGCACGACGGTGGCGGAGTAATGGGCAGCCCGCGGGGTCGCAAGAGGGGCAGATGCTGCAGGCTCGGGTGCTACGGGGGGGCGGGCGACGGGGACCAGAGTGTGGTGTTCATCGGTGATGATGTCGGACCTGGGTGCCCGCCTGCGGGACACCTTGTACAGCGGTGCACACCAGGCGGCGGCGCGGTGGTGTCTCGCCTCGGGCGTGGCCGGGGATAGTGTGCGGCCGGCCGGGCGCAGGGACGGTGCCGGCGACACCCTGGAGCGCTGTTTTGGACACGATGCTGTTGGGGGCGGGGCTGCTCGCTTTGGTTGCACTTGTCAACCATCTCCCATCACCTTTTCCGCGGCGTTCCCCTTCGTGGAGCGTCCAAGGAAGTTGGTCGACCAGCGCCGGGTGTCTTCCACCTTCCAACCCGTCCTGAACCCCGTCGACCCTCGTGGCAGGGCTGACCACGGCCGCCATTCGCCCAGCCACTCAACGGGCGACAACGCCCTGTCCAACGATAGTCCCGGCCCTCTGAATCACCGGTGCTGTCGAGGCCAGGTCCCACGCATCAGCCCCCAGCCTCTCGCTCAGACAACGGGCAGGACCTTCGCGAACAGGAAGCGGGTCGCCTTGATTCGGGCTCGGTGGGCCACCGCGTGCCGGGTATTGATGCGGCGGGCGGCGAGCCGGAGGTAGACTGGGCGCTCCGTGGGCTCAGCCACGGCGCGGACATGGTCGGCAGCAGCCAGCAGCCAGAATGTACGGTCGAGTCCTCCCTTGGCGTCGAGGGCGCGGTCCACGAGGCCGAGCATGAGGCCGTAGTCATCGTCTGACAGGCGCTCCTCGATGAGTTCACGTTGTTCGATGGGCAAGTGCAGCGTGGCATCCTGGGCGTCCAGCCTGCCCTCAAGCAAGGATGTGGCGATGCATAGGCCCTCATTCTCTTGGGCAATATTGTGCACGATTCCACGAAGGTACCGCGCGTCGACACCCTCAGGCAGGCTCTTCGCCTTCTTCTTGCCCTCGTAGACGGCAATCCCTTCAATGATGGCGTCCACCGGCCACGAAGCGATGGCGAGACGCAGGTGCTCGTCGGGGTCCTCAAGGTCAAGGCGCGCGAAGGCCCGGTCCAGCAGCTCGCGCACGATGGGGTCCAGCCGCTTCTTTTTGGCCTCTCGGGCCTTCTCCTGCTTCCGAATTCGGGCTTCCAGGGCGGTCTTTGCCGCTGCGTATGCCTCGGGTGTCGGCTTGCTGTCGGTGTAGAGTTGGAACCGACTCTTCTTCTTCCGGTCGTCTCGAGGGCGATGGTTCGCTGCTCGAGCCCATGTGTTAAACACCAGGTCGGCCACCGCCATGGCAAGCTCAAGCGGTGAGCCGGTCGTGATGGCCATGGTGGGCACGTCCTGCTTGAACAAGCCGAACCCGCCTTCAACATGGGGCTTGTCGGTGGGTTGGTAGGGCCGGCTGCGGCCGATGGACGTCTCCCCCGTGTGGTCGTGAACCTCGGGACAGTGGTTGGAGGGCTTGTTGTCGAGAAGCAGAGCCAGAGGCGGTGCTCCGGTTGATTCCACTGCGTCATCAAAGGCCTCGACGACCGCTTGGGCGTCTTCGGTTGGTCGCACCGAGGCGCCCACAAACGCACCCGAGTCGGGGTCGACAAGCAGCTCCAGGTTGCACTTGTGGACCTCACCGTCCACCTCGACCGCCAACTCCGTGCCATCGCCCACCCACTGCGCTCCCGGAAAGAAGGTCTCAAAGCCGTTCTTGAGGGCAGAGCGGTCAGGGTCCGAGCGGCGCGACTTCGGGATGCGGACATCACTTGCGTGGAGGATGTCCCGTATCAATGCACGCCCGAATGGGATGCGAAGGTCCTGCTGAACGTGGGTACAGAACGGCACCAGCGCACCATCCCACATCCGCCATGCCGCAACGATACACTCGACATGGGCGGGGGATGGACCCTCCTGAATGGCCGCGTTGATGGGCACTTCGGGCGTTTGGGCAGCCCCCATCTTGCCACTGAGCCAGTCCTTGAGGGTGGGCCGTGGGACCTGCGTGGCCTCGGAGATGTCACTTATGGTGAGCTCAAGGTGCGTCTGGCAGAGGTTTAGCATGAACCGACGGAAGCGGTCGCTATACTGCCGACGCTTGGCCGAGCCGGTGACGCTGCCAGGGTTGTCCATCAAGAAGGTGATGTGCTGGGTGCGTACGGCGACCAACCGGTCCTCTTGGACCGGCTCCCGGGGCGGCAGTGGGGGGCGGCCTGTGGGCCTGAGCACGCTCTCGAGGTGGGTGCGGAGGCTGCGGCTGACCTTGCGCGCGGTGGTTGGCTTCGCTTGGGTGAGGGCCAAGACCTTGGCCGCGGATGGCGCCTCAAGACCATGGCGCCGTAGCACAGCTCGCGCCACAAGTAGGATGCCGGCGTCCAATGCTGCGTGTGCTGCGTGCGATGTCATGGACCATCTCAAGGACTACGGAGGGCGCGGCCCCTCTATCGGGATGGTCCATGGTGAGCATCAAGTCGAGGTGGACAAGATCTTCTCTCCCATGAGCCAGACCTCGGGTCGACCGTCTCGGCTGACCACCTTGAAGAGCTCGAGGGCACGGTCCCGCAGGTCGAGCAGGTCGGTGTGCACAGTGGCCCCCTTCCCCGCCTCGATGCGTGCCTGAACCTCCTCCACACGGCCATAGTAGCGGTCTGCGGGCACCAAGAGCCCGCCCAGTGCGTGGTGGGTGCGACGGTGGTTATACCAATGTAGGTGCGACGTCAGCCGCCGCTCCATTTCGCGCAAGTCGTAGAAGCGATGCGCCATGAACAGCTCCTTCGACAGGTTGGCGTTAAAGACCTCAACCTTTCCGTTGTGTTCCTTGTGTTGGGCCACCACCTGGTCCACACCCAGCTCGGTGAGGAGGCGAGTGAAGCGGGAGACCCCCTTCCACGACCAGAACGCACTTCCACGGTCCGTCATCACGGCTTCTGGTCGGCCGTGACGAGCCACCGCTTGATTGAAGATGTCGAGCACAAAGTCGGCCCGTTCCGCATCGTGGACCCCATGTCCCACAACGTACCGACTGTGGTCATCGATGATGATAAACGTGAACGTGTTGGCACGGTTGATGTGCTGGTGGACGAAGTCGAGGTGCCACAAGTGGTTCGGACGCACGGCCTCGTATCGTTGAGTATGGCCATCCCGACGTACTTTTGGTGGGCGGTAGCCGTCGCCCTCCATCACTCGGCGGACGGTGTTCGTAGACACCTTGATGCCGCCGCGACGCAGCTGGTTCCGAATCTGGCTGGGGCCCAGACCAGGGTGACGCTTCCACTCGTCGAGAATCTCCTTGTCACGCTGCGCCTCGATGTCGACCAGCGCAGGACCCGAGGTCGGAGAGTCCCCAAGGCCAGCTGCTGCGAGCTCGACCTTGCTCTTCCACTGGCGGAGTGAGAATCGGCTGATGTTCAGTGTTCTGGAGGCCTCGGACATGCCGACCTCGGCCACCAGCTCGAGCGCCTGGGCTCGCTGGGATGGCGTGTAGACGGTCCTGACATGGCGCTTCTTGGTCGAGGGCTCGTTGGTCGAGACCGTCTTGGTGGAGCGCTTCTTGGTTGAGGCCTTCTTGGTTGAGGCCTTCATGGTCGAGCGCTTCTTGGTCGAAGGATTCTCGGGGGGAAGGTCGGTCGGTGAGGCAAGAGGGTGCGGTTCCGCTGCGGGTAGAGGGCTCGGAGCGGCACCCTCGGCTGCTGGAGACTCTGCGGCAGCGCGGACACCCGCACTTGGGGCTGACTTCAGGACGAGGTCGCCGAGATCGAGGTGGGCGAACAGTCCCTTGCGCGCTTTGTGGAGCCAGACCGACAGGGTCCCAGACGGAATGGCGAGCTCGACGCTGGCTGCAGTGGCTCCGATGGTGGACGCGCGGAGGATGGCCTGGCGCTTCTCATCTTTGGTGTAGGTACGAGGTGAAGGCATGGTGGAGTCCTGGCCACCGCAGCTGCCCGGAATTGGGCGTGCTTTTCAGGCTGCTGGTGGATGGACATTGGTAGGCAGACGCAGACCTACAGAATCGACAAGTCCATCTCGGGCACGCTGGTGGAGGGGCACTTCGACGGCACCTTCATCGAGGAGGTCTACCAGGACTCGGCGCTGACCCAGACCTGCAGGTGGACCCTCTCCACGCGGGACGAAGGCGGCGGCGACGGTGGCGGGGGCGACGACGGCGGAGACGACGGCGGAGACGACGGGGGCGGCGGTCCCACCGAGTTTCCGGCAGACGCCATCCAGGGCAGCGTCTGGGCGGGCCTCTACGACTGGATTGACGACAACGGCAGCTTCGCCATCTGGATGAACGACGCGGCACCCGGCACGATGGAGATTCTGGCCCGTCCCAACTACGTCGCCCCCTCCAGCGGACTGTATGCACCCTCGGTCGCCTTCACCCACATCGGCGAAAACCGGTACGAGGTGGACGATCCCGACGACGGCTACGACATGATCTGCGAGATCTGCGAGACGGGGTCCTCGGCCGGGGACTGTGCCGACCTCTCGGTGTGGCCCGTCGAAGACGGCATCAGCGGCCAGGACCCCACCTCGCTCCCGCAGGTGCCCCTCGAGATGCCCGCCACCAGCCTCCAGCAGGGCCTCGTGTGCTGGCCACAGGAGGGCAGCCACGGCTTGCTCGACCCCTACAGTGGCATCGTGGCGTTCTATCGTTGAGTTGGGTAGGGCGGGGCGAGTCGCCATCGCCACCGGGTCACCTGGGCCCCCTTGCCGTCGCAGCAGGTAGGCTCCAGTCTCCGGCGCGAGAGGTCCATGATCCGCCCCCCTCCACCTACCTTCGACGAGCGCACCACCCTCGAGAGCGTCAGCGACCCATCGCTGCGCCATGAGGCGGCGGGTGTCACGGCGACAGTGCTGTGGCACAGCGACTTGTCGCGCATCGGACAGACCGCGTGGCTCGACAACGCGGTGGCCGCCGCTCAGGGCCTGAGCCGGGCGCATCCAGTCTTTACCGACGCGCGACCGCTGGAGCACCAGGGGGTGTCTCGGTCGCCACTGCTCATCGATGCCCGACCCGACAAGGTGCGGCTGGTGTGCGGCAAGGCGAGCCAGCGCTTCTCGGTGGACGGGGTCGCGCAGGCCGTGATGGCCAGCGTCGCGCCGGAGGACTTTGCCCGGGGCATCGTGGTGGGCCTCGGCAAGGTCGGGCCCCTCTTGTTGGTTCGACCCGGCCGGCTCGCCGACGCCTCGGGGCTGTTCGGCATGGTGGGTGCGAGCCCCGCCATCGCGCGAGTGCGCGCGGAGGTCGCCCGCGCGGCCAAGCGCCCGTTTCCGGTGCTCATCCGCGGCGCCACCGGCACTGGAAAGGAGCTGGTCGCGGCCGCTCTGCACCACGCCAGCGGGCGCAGCGGGCGCTACATCGCCATCAATGTGGCCGCTCTGCCGCCATCGACTGCCACCAGCCAGCTCTTCGGGCATGCCCGCGGGGCCTTCACCGGCGCCGACCGGGTCTCGGGTGGCTACTTCGGCGACGCGGAAGGTGGCACCCTGCTGCTCGATGAGATCGGAACGGCTTCGATGGCACTGCAGGCCCAGCTGCTGCGCGCTCTGGAGTCGGGCGAGGTGCAGCCGGTGGGCGGCCGGCCCCGCAAGGTGGACGTCCGCATCGTGGCCGCCACCGACGAAGACCTCGAGCGGGCCATCGCGACGGGGCGCTTCCGCTCGCCGCTGCTCCACCGCCTCGCCCACGCCCCCATCGTGCTCGAGCCGCTGCGTGTGCGTCCCGCAGACATCCCCGTGCAGTTCGTGCACTTCGCCCAGGCCACCGCCCGCGAGATGTACGGGGTGGAGCTGCCCGACGGCTGGCTCCGCCGCGAGGACGTCTACGCGCTGCTCCAGCACACCTGGCCCGGGAACAGCCGCGAGCTGCGGGCCCTCGCCCAGCGCTGCGCCGCAGACCAAGGCACCGTGCCGGTCGCGACTCTGCCGCCCTTGTCCACCGGCACCCCGGCCGAGGCCACGATCGACGAAGACCCCCTGCTGGCCGCCCTGGAGGCCCATGACTGGAAGCTCCGGCCGACCGCGGCAGCCTTGGGCATCGGGCGCAACACCTTGAAGCGGCGAATGGCCGACCAGGGGCTGCGCCGGGTGTCCGACCTCGACGCCGGCGAGCTGCGCCAGGCGTTGGCTACCTACGGGTCGGTGCAGGCCGCGGCCGGTGCCCTCCGGGTGTCTCAGAGAGGGCTTCAGCTCCGTCTGGGTGAGCTCGGGCTTTCCTGATGCACGGCCCCGTGCCCCCGTCGGCACCCTGGCTCGACGATGTCACCGACGACGGCGGCGACCCCCACGTGCCGCGCTGCGGTCCGTGGCTGCTGGGCGAGCTCCTCGGACGCGGCGGGTCTGGGGTGGTCTACGACGCCCACCACGAGGTCGATGGTGCGCCGGCCGCGGTGAAGGTCCTCACCGGCATGGGACCGGTGAGCGACACCCAGCGCCAGCGCTTCGACCGTGAGCTGGCCGTGCAGCGCGCACTGGCGGACGAGGCTGTCGTCCAGCTCCTCGACTCGGGCGTGACCCCCGACGGCCGGCTCTGGGTGGCCATGGAGCGGCTGGAAGGGCGGAGCCTCGCCGACCGGTTGCTAGGCGAAGATGCCCTTGACTGGCGTCAGATCGCCCAGATTATGCGCACCGTGGCGCACACCCTGCAGCGCATGCATCAGCGCGGCGTCGTGCACCGCGACGTGAAGCCGGGAAACATCCTGCTCACCGCAGACGGCGCGCCCAGGCTCGCAGACTTTGGCCTGGTGGTGCTCGAAGAAGCCACCCTGGCCCTCACCCGCACTGGCGCCAACCTGGGCACCCCCCGCTACATGGCGCCCGAGCAGCGGGCCGGGTCGGTGGACCAGTGGCCGCTGGTGGATGTGTTCGCCCTGGGGCTGGTGCTCGACGAGCTTCTCGACCGGTGGCGTCCCGGGGGGTGGTCGGTGTCGCCGGCGAGCCATGCGGGGGCGGTGCCGCTCGACCTGAAGTGGATTGCCCACCGCGCCACGGACCCGGTCCCATCGCTGCGCACCGCGAGCTGTGGGGAGGTGGCCGCCGACCTCGACCGCTGGCTCGCTGGGCACCCGGTGCGCCGTCGTCCCGAGGTGGTGCTGGCTCGATTACACCGCTTCGTCGGACGCCATCGCGTGGCGGTGGGCGTGTCATCGCTCGCGGTGATGGGCGCAGCGGCGGTCCTCATCCCCACCCTGCAGCGGCAGCTCGACCACCGCGACCGGGTGCGCTCCGCAGAGGCTCGGTGGACCCACCTGCTCTCTGCCAGCGACGGCCAGCCCGACCTGCCCACCTTCCACCGCTTCGTGCGCGACCCCCAGCTCGCAGGACTGCCCGTGCTTGCCGATGCCTGGCTCTGGCGTGCCCGACACACCCACGGCGAGGCCCAAGCGCAAGCCGCCGGCCGGGCCGTGCGACTCAGCCAAGACCCGGCCGCTCGCACCCAGGCCCTCGGCCTGCTCGCCGACCACTTCGTCGCCGTGCGCCAGTGGGATGCCCTCGCGGTGGTCGACCCATTGTTGCCCCCCGACGACGACCGCCGCCGGTGGCTGGCCATGTCCCGCTTCGAGGTGGACGAGGTGCCCGAGCTGCGCGCGCTCCGCACCGCCATGCCCACTCCCCGCGTGGGGTCCGACCAGTTCGAAGTGGGCACGCTCCCCGACGTCCCGGCCACCACCCCACTTCCCCAGAGTGGGGGTGTGCTCATCGATCAGAGCATCTGGCGAGGTGGACTGGGCCTCGGTCTGCGCGACGGTGTCCTGCGACGGGTCGACGACGAGCTGCTCGACCTCGCCGGCCAGCGCGACCATCCCACCGCCGGACTGGTCACTGCGGGCGGCCGCCTGTTCTACGCGCTCAACGACCAGCAGAGCCTGCTCAAAGAGGTGGTGCCTGGCGACGACCCTGCGGTGTGGCCGGCGCTCGACCTGCTCCACAGCTACGGCCGCCCACCGGTCGCCGGGGATGTCGACGACGACGGTCTCGACGAGCTGCTGATTCCAGTTGGCCAACCCTACGGCCATGGTGTGGCCATCGTGGAGCTCGATGCGGCGGGCGAGGCCACGGGGGCCAGCGTGCATCGCTTCGGGGCCACCGGCCATGCCGGCATCCTGGCGACCGACCACGGCCCTCGCCTCGTCGTCGTCGCCCACGATGCCCACCGCAGCCCGTCGCTGTTCGACCATGGCATCGGTGGAGACGGCCCACCCCGTGTCATCGTGGCCCGCGTGACCGATGGAGAGGTCACGCCCGAGCAGGTCCACGCGCTGCCCCGCTTTGTGGACTCGGCCGACTACCTGCTGGTCGCCGACCTCGATGGAGACGGCCGCGAAGAGCTGGTGGTGACCACAGTGACCCAGTCCGACGGCCCCGGACGCCCCGGCAGCACCGACTCCTTCGTGTTCCCCCACGCCAGCGAGGGCCTGGTCGAGCCGTGGTTCCTGCGCGAGACCTTCGTGGTCGCTGCCGCACAGCTCGATGCCGACCCCGAGCTGGAGCTGGTCGCCCGCTCGAGCCAGGTAGGGTGGCCCCACGGCTGGGCGGTGTTTGGACTGGGGGACCGCGTGGATGCGCAAGTGTCGACCCACGCGTCCCAAGACGACGCCCTGCTCGCGGCGCTCGGCCTGTACGAGAATGCCGCCCTCGATGCCGAGGCACACGGCAACTTCCGCGACGCCGCCGAGCACTGGGTGTCGGCCCACGACTTCACCGCCGCTTCGCTCGCTGCCGAAGCCAGCGGCGACCTCGACCACGCCGCCGTCCTGGCCGCGACCGACCTCGACTTCGTGCGCGCCGCTGCTCTGGGAATGGACGACCCCCGGCTGCCCCACGGTCCCCCCTCGGCCGGGCTCGACCTGACCCAAGTGCGCCACGACATGGTCTGGCGCCACCCCCACGCCACCCATCAGGACCTTCGTCATCAATCGCTCGAGGTTGACGCCATCTCGGGCCTCGGTCCCTTGCTGCGGTGGCCGTTGGTCGCCCAAGATGCCGACACCACCATCGATCTCACGCTTGACCTCACCGACGTGGAGTGGGGCGCGATGCTGGTGGTCCAGGTGGTCGACTCGTCCGGAACGGTGCTCCGGCGTGCGGTACTGGCAGGTGTCGGAAGCGGCGGCGACCACCGCAGGCAGGTCGACCTCGGTATGGATGTCGCGGAGTGGCCCGCCCCCCGCCTCGACCAGGTCGACCGGGTCCGCATCCAGCTCACGCCCTTTGGAACGGGCATCTACCGGGGTGCCACACGCATCGCCCACCACCCCGCGCTGGCGCTGGACCTGTCGCCTGGCGAGCCGGTCGAGCTGCAGCTCACCACCGTCGGCAGCGCGGGCTGTCGCCTCCATGCTTCGGTGAGAGAGTTGTCGCTGTGGGGCTTGTCCCCATCGGACGTCCCCGTGGAGCCGTCCACATCATCCGCATCATCCCTGGCCGACGCCCGGGTCCACGGAGCGCCCTCCGCCGACCCAGGCCACCTGGCCCGCGCCTGGCTCATCGTCGGCCGTAGCCACCCCGACCACCCCGACCTGCCCGCCGCCCTCGCTTCCTTGCCCGCCACCGACAGGTTGTCCCCCGAGCTCCGCGCAGACCTCGCCTACCGCCGGGCCGACCTCGCCTTCCGTCGCGGCGACCTGCCCGCCACCCGCGACGCCCTCGACCGGGTCCTCCGCCACACGCAAACCCCCACCCACTGGGCCCTTCGGCGAAGTGCCCACACCCTCTCGGCACAGGTGAACCGGATGCTGGGGGATGAGTCCGCCGCCCATGACCATGCACTGGCGGCGGTGGCGGCCTGTCCAGACCCGGACCTGGCGCGACGTTGGCTGGCTGCGGAGCCCGAGCTCGCCGAGCTGCTCAACCCTCGGTGAGCCCCCTCGACACCGCCCAGTTGCAGACCCCCACTCGACCGAAGCAGGGGATGCCGCTGCGGTTGGCCCGCCGATGAGGCTGTGGCGGAGACCTTGGCTCCGCCACCCCGGAGCGTGCCGTGCACGCGGAGGCCGTAGGCGCTGTGCGCCGGAGGGTCCGAACGAGCGAAGAGAGGCCGACAGCGGAGGTCTCGGATAGAGCGGCGGCGACTTCTGAATTGGAGTGGACATGGTCCGTCGTGGCCGCAGCTTCGTCGTGCTGGTTGGACTGGCCTCGGCAACCGCCCATGCGCGGCGGGGCGACACCCCGGCGGTTCCCAAGGTGCCCACCGTCGAAGAGGTGGTTGCGGCCGAAGGTTTCGTGCCCACGCCCTCCCAGACCGAGCTGTACCGGCCCGGCGCGGTGCTGGTGCCCAATGGCCGAGGGGGGCATGATGCGGTCGTGGAAGACTGCATTGGCGTGGAGCCAGCGGTCTCCATCATGTCGCAGTCGAGCATCGCCACCACGCTGTCGGCGGGGGTGTCCACTCGGCTGGGAGTGGGCTCTGCGGCGGCCTCGGCGGGCGTGGAGAAACGCCTGACCTTCATCGACCCGGAGCAGAGAACCATCTCGCTGGGGCTCATGCAGGTCACCGATGACTGTCAGGCCCAGCTCACCACCGCAGCCAGGTTGCAGGAAAGGCCTTCTGCAGCTAAATTCTCTAATACCTTCAAAACATCACCCACGAGCTCTGGATCTAGGGCAGAAGTAATTTCATCGCAAAGTAAGACTTTAGGGTTCATTGCCAACGAACGCGCAATAGCGACACGTTGCTGCTGACCACCAGATAGCTCACTAGGATAACTATCGTACTTGTCGTCCAAGCCCACTTTGGCCAGAACTTCACGGGTGATTTTTTCAATTTCATCGGCCGGTAACTTTTTCACCAAACCAGGTGCTAAACCAATATTTTTAGCCACGGTAAGGTGTGGGAACAAATAAAAATTTTGGAAGACCATACCAACACTATGGCTCAGCATTCGAACTTGACGATCATCACTGGAGACTTCCATCTCATCCACAATGATGCCGCCTTCGGTGTACTCTTCCAAACCGTTCATACAGCGAAGCAAAGTACTCTTACCAGAGCCACTACGGACGATTATTGAGATTGCTTCTCCAGCGTTAATCTTCAGATCAACACCTTTGAGTACATGGTTTTCGCAAGGAAAGGAAAGGATAGGGATCATCAACCACTTTCGAAGAGTACCACGGCAGACTACGCCGCCGCCAGACCCCGCAAGTGGCGGCCAAGAACCGCCTCGGCCCCACTCCTGCAGCGCCAACCCCCGCCCAGACTCCCCCAAAACGGTCAGAATCCGTCCGCACCTCCCCCCCTCGCAACCTCCACACAGAGCTCCGCCCGCCCGTCATCTCTCCCGGAGACACTTCAGGCTTCGGCCTCAGCTTCGCCAGTCTCTGGAGACCCTCGCGCAGAGTGCTCCAGCGATCGCAAGACCCGAAGGCTCGCAGTCGCACGCACGATGGTGCGGAGCTTCATCGGCTTGTCGCAGGTGGGGCAAAGCACTGGGTTGACCCCAAACACTCGCCACAGCAGCACACTCCAGGCGATCCAACGCCCTCCCGCCGCCGGTGACTTGCTCAGGCGCAGACCCACTCCAGGCGGACGCTTCGCAGGCTTCGGTGGGCACGGTCGGACCGACCGATGCCAGCGATGACGCCCCGAAAGCACTCCGCCGTACAACACCTGGTTGGCTCCGGCCGGCGGAACGAGTGCCACCAGGCGCTCCACGAGCTCGTCACATGACAGCTCCAGCGCGGTCGTGCCGTCGGACCACGCACGCTTGAGGCTCACTCGTACGCGGCCGCCGGGCAGCTCCTCGAGTCGGTCTTTCGCAAGGGGCGGTCGAGCGATGTACCCAGCCAAGCGCTTGAGACCATCCCGGTTGCGGGCACCCACCACAACGCCGGCATGGAGACTATATCCACCGTACGACGCACACAGCGGTGGGAGCGAGAACTCCCGTCCGCCGAGGGTCTGCACACGACGGGCTTTGCGTCGGCGAACCGCAGAGCGACCGGCGACGGAGGCAGACTGAATCAGTGGCAGCGCATCGTCGGGGTCCTGCTCGTGTCGAGCGTCGCCGCCATGCCCCCGACGCGCCAGCCAGGCTTCGCAGCGCTCAGAGGTCCGAACAATCAGGTCGTCTACATCTTCCTGTCGCCAACCTGCTCGGCGCCATCGACAGAGAACCGCAGTGTGGCTTTTGTCCCCACCAGCCGCACCCGGTTGGGGCGTGCGTCGACCAACACAGGCGACCGAGACACGCCGCGGTGGTCCAGCGGACGCCCGTCCGCAAACACGGGATGGAGTCGCCCGAGCCCCTCGGTGGCGGCCTGCGCGGTGTCGAGCCACGCGGTCTGTCCAATGCGGGACAGGTCGGTGTGCCACAACACAGTCACGGTCACGCCGGCCACCTCCTGCCGCAGCGAGGGGTCGCTGACGCTGTCGAGGGTGGTCAGCTCGGCGGACGCCGACACAGGAAGGGCGGGCATGGGGCTCCGACAGAGGCGTGGCGCAGGAGCGTACATCAGCGGTAGAACGCCATCACGGTGTCGTAGGGCGGCAGCAGTTGGTGGGTGCCATCCTCGGGCCAACACACCAGGCCTTGCCCCGAGAAGCTGGTGAGCGCCTCGAAGGCCACGGGGGTCAGGGTCGAGGGGTCCTGACCACTGAGGCCGTCGGCGAGCGCCCACACCTCCAGGTCGGCGCAGTCCCCCGCGGTCGAGCCGTTTTCGCAGTACTGGCAGACCATGTCGTAGGCATCGTCGGCGTCGTCGATCTGGTACTGGTTGGCGCCGATGTGGGTGTAGGTGACGCTGCTGGCGTAGATGCCGCTGCCCGGCGAGACGTAGTGGGGGCGCGCCAGAATCTCCATGGTCCCGGCACCCGCGCCATCCATCCAGATGATGAAGGAGCCGTTGTCGTCGATCCAGTCGTAGTGACCGCTCCAGTCGAGTCCTTGGATGGCCTCCGCGGGGAACTCCGTGGGGTCGGTGCCCCCGTCGTCTCCCCCACCATCGTCGCCGCCCCCGCCCCCGTCGCCCCCGCCTTCGTCCCGCGTGGAGAGGGTCCACCTGCAGGTCTGGGTCAGCGCCGAGTCCTGGTAGACCTCCTCGATGAAGGTGCCGTCGAAGTGCCCCTCCACCAGGGTGCCCGAGATGGACTTGTCGATTCTGTAGGTCTCGGTGCTGTCTCCGCACACCCGCTCGAAGTCACACGCATAGACGTCGGCAATGGTGTCGGTGCAAGGGGTGGCGCCGTCGTCGAAGGACTCGAAGAAGGCGGCGACGATGGTGTCGTCGGCGGGGCAGCCGGCACCGTTGTCGGTGTGTGCGGTCCAGGTGGTGACGCCGGTGAGGTTGTAGGCAGCGAGGTCTTCCTCGCAGGTCGGCTCGGTCCTGGGGGTGTGGCCCAGCTCAAGCAGCCGCTGGTCCACCGCGTCGGCGAGGGCGACCGCATCCAGGTCAACGACGGGTTCGGAGAATCTGCAGTACACGCCTCCAAACATCACCGGGTCGTCCAGTTCCCCGCAGTCCTGGAGGATCGCGGCTCCGAATGGGGTGTAGCGCATAGTTTCGAGGAAGGTGGAGTAGAACTGCATTGGCCATTGATAGGAGGCCCCGGGAGTTCCGCCCACAGAGGTGCATGCAGAGTCGAGCTCCCCGATCCCGACCGTGACGGTGCTGCAGAACGACGCCGCCAACACATCGTCCTCATACAGCCATTGACGTGCCGAGAAGTGCTCCAGCAATGCGCCCGCCGTCCCGGCCGTCGACCCACCCAGCTCCGGCACCCACTCCCCGGCCACCTCGTCCAGCACGGCGATGCCCTGCACCCGCACCACCCGGTCGTGTACCTCTTCCAGCGGAAGGGGGTCTGGCGCGGGGGTCGTCAGCACCAGCGGCGTCTCGAAGTGCAGTCCATGGGGCTCCAGCAACACCACGTTGCCCCAGGTGAGGTCGAAGTCCGGCACGCTGTCGTCGGGCGCATAGACCGACATCGTGATCTCGACGTCGTCCGCCAACGCACCCGCCGGCACCTCGAGGGTCACCCCTTCCACGTCGAGGGTGCCACCTTCGCTGGCCGAGATGGTCTGGGACACGCTGCCCAGCAGCTCCGACTGGGGCACGTAGTAGGCGGACGCTTCGTCCCCGGTCGACCCCTTCGGTTCGGACCCGCATGCGGTGAGAAGGGAGACGAGTGCCACGAGGCGAGTGTTCGGACAGGTCATGTGGGGAGTCCAGGGACTGTGTGTGCCCGGGACCAGTGCACTCTGCGTGCCAGCCAAAGAATCGTCGACAACGACCTGTTCATCGCAGAGACTTCCTGCTGGAACGGGTCAGCGGACCCGTGGATGGACCCGTGGATGGACCCGTTGGCGGACCCGTTGGCGGACCCGCCGCCGTGCTGTCCACCGGTCCCCACGACGACGACGCCCCCGGTGTCTCCCCACAGAAGACATCAGGGGTCGAGCTCAGGCCTGTGGCCATGGAGGCGCCCGGGCTGCGGCCGTCGATTCCGTCCTGGGTGTCGTCGGCATCGACCTTCGTGTCCGAGCGCTCCTCCCTGGTCCTGTACGCTCGGTTCGGCAAGTGGGACCATGGGTCACCGGTCCAGAGCGACCCGAGGGGTCTGCGACCGCTCGACGGTCTCAGAACGTGGCGGTGCCATCCGCCTCCCACTGATCGGGACCACAGTCCGCGTGGTTCTGCTTCCACACCACCGACTCGCCGATGTCTACTGGGCCATCGAAGAGCACGACGCCGTCCCGGGAGACCTGAAGGACGGGGTCTTGGTCGGGCCAGTCGCCGAACGTCACGGTCCGGAGACCTCCCTCCTCAAAGTCCGTGGAGACCCCGGTCCACTCGGCGCACTCATCTGCGGGTGCCGCGAAGCCACAGGTGAAGAAGGATAGGGATCATCAACCACTTTCGAAGAGTACCACGGCAGACTACGCCGCCGCCAGACCCCGCAAGTGGCGGCCAAGAACCGCCTCGGCCCCACTCCTGCAGCGCCAACCCCCGCCCAGACTCCCCCAAAACGGTCAGAATCCGTCCGCACCTCCCCCCCTCGCAACCTCCACACAGAGCTCCGCCCGCCCGTCATCTCTCCCGGAGACACTTCAGGCTTCGGCCTCAGCTTCGCCAGTCTCTGGAGACCCTCGCGCAGAGTGCTCCAGCGATCGCAAGACCCGAAGGCTCGCAGTCGCACGCACGATGGTGCGGAGCTTCATCGGCTTGTCGCAGGTGGGGCAAAGCACTGGGTTGACCCCAAACACTCGCCACAGCAGCACACTCCAGGCGATCCAACGCCCTCCCGCCGCCGGTGACTTGCTCAGGCGCAGACCCACTCCAGGCGGACGCTTCGCAGGCTTCGGTGGGCACGGTCGGACCGACCGATGCCAGCGATGACGCCCCGAAAGCACTCCGCCGTACAACACCTGGTTGGCTCCGGCCGGCGGAACGAGTGCCACCAGGCGCTCCACGAGCTCGTCACATGACAGCTCCAGCGCGGTCGTGCCGTCGGACCACGCACGCTTGAGGCTCACTCGTACGCGGCCGCCGGGCAGCTCCTCGAGTCGGTCTTTCGCAAGGGGCGGTCGAGCGATGTACCCAGCCAAGCGCTTGAGACCATCCCGGTTGCGGGCACCCACCACAACGCCGGCATGGAGACTATATCCACCGTACGACGCACACAGCGGTGGGAGCGAGAACTCCCGTCCGCCGAGGGTCTGCACACGACGGGCTTTGCGTCGGCGAACCGCAGAGCGACCGGCGACGGAGGCAGACTGAATCAGTGGCAGCGCATCGTCGGGGTCCTGCTCGTGTCGAGCGTCGCCGCCATGCCCCCGACGCGCCAGCCAGGCTTCGCAGCGCTCAGAGGTCCGAACAATCAGGTCGTCTACATCTTCCTGTCGCCAGCCCGACGCCCGCTGGAACCTCGGTCGTCCTTCCGGGCCTTCCAGAAACAGTCCGTCAAGTAGCAGGACGTGGAAGTGCAGATTCAAATTGAGAGCGGAGCCAAATCGCTGCTGGACGGTGATCGATCCGGGCTCACCCGCCGCACCACCGCGGACTCCCTTCCGTCGAAGCCACCCCGTCACCTCCTTGAGCATACACCCCAGCACGCCGCGCGCCAACGCAGGTTCACGGGCGAGCAGCCACCTCCTCGGCCACGGAACGGTCAGCACCAGCTGGCGCACCGCCACTCGGGGAATCAGCTCCTCGGTCCACCGAAGCGCACGCTCCGCCATCCGACGTCCGCAACACGAGGGACAGAAGGCTCGAGTCTGGCAGCTGAACGGCACGAGGCGGTGGTGGTGGCCTTGCGGGCACGCCAGCCAGGCGAAGCCGCGCCGAGGGTCGCCACACTCCAGGTAGCGCTCCATCTCCCGAGGCACGGTGGACGGAAGACGGCGGTCACCACCGCGGAGTGTTGCCTGCAGTGACTCCCAGCCACGACGAACCACACGACGGAAGGTGTCGTTCGGCGGGTTGGCTCGGTCGATCGAGCATGTGGGAGCAGCATCCTGCTTTGATGGCGGCGGTACCAGCATGCCGACACGCAGTGCACCGTGCATGCCAGCCGGAGGAGCCCCCCTCCACGGCATCCTCGGCGTAGGGGGGGGGATAGCCGTCGCCGACAGCTGTCGTCGTCGATGTCGTTGCAGACCTCCTCGGCACCAGGATGGACCGAGGCGTCCCCGTCGTCGCAGTCCGCTGGACCCACCACTTCGACCATGAAGTCCGAGGGGCACCACGTGTCGACGGTGCGCGTCCCATCCCCGAAGCCGTCCCCGTCTGCATCGGGCGCGAACCGTGCTCTTCGAGGTCGGCGGGAATCACGCGTCACCGCCGGGGAGGGGGTCGCGGACGGGACCGCCCCCCCAGAAAATGCCGCCGGGCGAACGGGGAGACCGGGTGGAGGCAGTGGTGGCACAGCTTCGCGGACAGGTCGGGTGGATGAGGAGGGACATGCTTGGGCTCCTTGCGCCGAGCCGGAGTGGCCGGTCGCGACGAGGAAGCTGTCTCCGTCGATGTCTTCGCGGAACCCGGATGCGTCATCTTCGCCGCCTTTCGCTCCAGGTACCGCTGCTGCCGCGTGACCCTCCCCCGAACCACCGGACCAACTGCTAAGAGACAGCAGGAGTCCATCATGCCAGCAAAATCTGGGTCCACTTCCCGCCGCCGGCGGCGCTACACCTCGGAGTTCAGAGCCGAGGCCGTTCGGCTCGTCACCGACGGCGGCCTCACCCAGGCTCAGGCCGCACGCGACCTCGGCATCTCCGCAAAGCTGCTCTCGAGCTGGGTGCGCGTCGCGAGCGAACGCTCGCTGCCCGGTGCGATGGAAGACGCCGAGCGGGATGAGCTGAAGCGGCTGCGCAAGGAGGTTCGCACGCTGCGAATGGAGCGTGAAATCCTAAAAAAAGCCGCCGCCTTCGTGTGTCACGAGCAACGGGCGTAGCCCCGTTGCGCAACTACATCAGTGATGAGGGTCGGCCCCTCGGAGTCGTGCTGCAGGGCAAGGCTCCAAACCACCCCGAGCTGCGTGGGTAAAGAGCCCTCGTGGTTAGCATCGTGGGAAAAGTCGCGGCCAGATCGCGGCAGGTGAGATCCGAGAAGACGAACGCGAGTGAACCGTTGATGACGTGTCGAAAGCTTTACAAACAGCGTCGAAACCGGGATGGAAGGCTGGCCCGGGATGAAGCCCAGTGGGAGCCTGTTTACTGGCTGGGTGGCGCTCGGCACAAAGACGGCGTGAGCTCGGATCAGGCGCTGGTGTGGAACGTGAGAACCTGTCGTCCCGATGCCAAGAGAAGAGCCCAAGCGGATGGTCTTCGTGAGGGTGCAAGTATCGATGCGGGGCACAGGGGCGGAGTCGCCCGTAGTAGCGATGATGCCGGCGAAAGTCGGCGGAGCAAAGGGGCGGCATCGTCTGGCTGGATGCTTCGGTCAACCACGTGTTGTGGGAGGAGCCGATGAGTACAGCAAAGCCGTTCGCTATCTCGAAAAGGATGGTGTGGGAGGCCTTCAAGGCCGTCAAAGCGAAGAAAGGGGCGCCCGGAGTTGACGACCAGAGCATCGAGGACTTCGAGAGCAATCTCAGGGATAATCTGTACAAGCTGTGGAATCGGATGGCCTCGGGCTCCTACTTTCCTCCACCTGTCATGCGGGTGGAGATTCCGAAACAGGACGGCTCCTTGCGTCAGCTCGGCATCCCCACTGTGGGCGACCGAATAGCGCAGGCTGTCGTCAAGCGGCATCTGGAGGATATTGTCGAGCCTCACTTTCATTCTGATTCGTACGGCTATCGGCCTGGGCGTTCTGCGCACGATGCTGTGGCTCGCACGAGGGAACGCTGCTGGCGTTTCAAGTGGGTTCTTGACATGGACATCCAGTCGTTCTTCGACAACCTCGACCATGCCTTGGTGCTAAGAGCGGTGCGCCGGTTTACGGACTGCCGCTGGGTGCTACTGTATGTAGAGCGATGGTTGCGCGCAGACGTTGTGTTGCCCGATGGGCAGCGAATGACACGCGCCCGAGGAACGCCGCAAGGAGGAGTCGTGAGCCCGGTTCTCGCGAACATCTTCCTGCACCTCGTACTGGACCAGTGGATGAGCGAGAAGTATCCTGGCATGCCGTTTGAGCGGTACGCCGACGATATGATCGTTCATTGCCGATCCGAGGTGCAGGCTCGATGGATTCGCGACCGAATCGATGCGCGTCTTCGACGTTGTGGGCTACGGCTGCACCCGGGCAAGACTCGGGTTGTGGCGTGTGGCCTCCACGGTGAGAAAGGCGCTAGGAGCTTCGACTTTCTTGGGTTTACCTTTCACCCTCGACTTGCAAAGAGCAGGAGCGGGCAGCTGTTCGTCAGCTTCGGGCCGGCGGTCAGCCGAAAGGCGGGCAAACGGTTGCGAGAGCGCACACGTCGCAAATGGCGTGTGTCAAGCCGGACACGATTGAGCCTGTTGGAGATTGCTACAATGATAAACCCCGTGATTCGGGGTTGGATGCGGTATTTTGGCCGTTTTCGACCTTCGGCCATGGCGTCAGAATTGCGGCAACTCAACCTGTCCCTCAGGTTGTGGGCGATGCGCAAATACAAGCGCTTCAAAGGAAGACCCCGATCAGCGATGGCATGGTTGGCGCGCATTGCGTTGGCTGAGCCGAAGCTGTTCGCACATTGGGAACTCGCTGGATTGATACCCACTGTAGCGACTGGACGATAGGAGCCGTATGAGTCGAGAGGTTCAAGTACGGTTCTGTGAGGGCGTGAGGGGGAGGTTCCCTTGCGCTACTCGACTTCGCGAGCGAGAGCCTGTAGGCCACGTCTACGAGTTCATTGCCGCGGAGAAGGCGCGTTGGCCTGTGCGTCGGTTGTGCGTGGCGCTCGAGGTCTCGAGGTCGGCCTTCTATGATTGGTTGGCCGCCGACAAACGGAGCTCGAAGAGCTCCCGGCTGGATGTGCACATCAGGGCTATTCATCGGCGTTCACGGGGAACCTATGGCAGCCCTCGGGTTCACGCCGAGTTGGTGGACGAGGGCTGGACCATCGGCGTCAATCGAGTCGCGGCGCGCATGCAAGCCCTGGGATTGTCGGGGATCCCAAAGCGCAAGAAGCGCGTGACGACCACTGTTGTGGGTACGGAAGACAAGTTTGCCAGCAACGCGCTCAACCGGGAGTTTGCGGTAGAGCAACCCAACCAAGCCTGGGTCGCGGACATCACCTACCTGGCCACAGACGCTGGCTGGGTCTATTTGTCCGTGTTCATCGACCTTCACAGCAGGCGGGTGGTGGGTTGGGCCATCGCCGACCACATGGAAACCCGCCTCTGCCTCGACGCTCTCCACCAGGCTGTGGCCTTGCGCCAGCCCCCGCCCGGGCTCCTGCACCACTCGGACCGAGGAACGCAGTACACCAGCTACGCCTACCAGGCCGCACTCACCGCGCTTCAGGCTCGGCCATCCATGAGCAGAAAGGGCAACTGTTGGGACAACGCGGTCGCGGAGTCCTTCTTCGGGACACTGGAGCAGGAGCTGGTTCGCCAATCCTCGGGCTGGGCGGACCTGGAGGAGGCCAAGAAGGCCGTTGCTGACTATATTCACGCCTTCTACAACCGAGTCCGTCGACACTCCAACAACGGTCAACGCAGCCCCGTGGACTTCGAGCTGGCTTTTGCATTGGCCCAGTCCGGGCAGGAGGCCGCATGAGCCCGTCAGCGCGGTGGGGGCGGGGGCCCCGCCAAACCAACCTCCGGAGTCAAGACCGCGGCAGTTGCCAGAACACCGAAGAAGAAGCCGTTCTCGAAGCGATGCTTCCCCGTGAAGGGAGGGGCCATCCATGGGAGCGCGAAGGCGGAGCGACGGCCGGTCAACGACGGCAAGGGCCCGGCAGAGGCGCGACCCCCTGCCGGACCGGGGCCATCCACGGTCGCACTTGGCTGTCGCAGACGGTGCAGCATACATCTTCGAGAACATCGTCAACATCAATGTGTTGAGCGGGCCACGCGAAGCCCTCGAATTCGCCTAACAAATTGGTCCGTCAAATCGGGGCAAGGTCATCTGCGCCCTCCTCCAGGGCACGGACCTCGGAGGCGTCTCCTTCTCGTGCCGTGAGCATCAGGATCGGCAGGTGGTGGGCGGCCCGCAGCGCGCGGCACACCTCGAGCCCGTCGAGCCCCGGCAGCATCCAGTCCAGGACGACGATGTCGGCGTCGTTCGCGGCGCTGGCCGCCAGCTCCCCCCGGTGCAGGGTGTGGACCTCCAGGCCGTTGCGGCCGAGGAACCAGGCCACCTCCCGGGCAAGCCGGACGTCGTCTTCGATCAACAGCACCCGGGGTGGGCGCGCGGGTTCCGGGGTCGTCGTGCGCATGGCGTCTCGCTCCCGCCTCAAGGTGACCGATGGGGGGAGCAGTCTCCACGGGTGGCTACAAAAGTCCCACAGTGTTGTCCTGGAAGCGCTGCAGCCGGCAGGTGACCCTGGAGGCGTCACCCGGGAAGCCGCCCGTGGTGAGGCCGGGAGGGTACCCATGCTCGACTGCCTGTTCGCTGTCCACGCCGCGCTCCCCCGACGGTCGGTGGTGGCCCTTGTCGCCGTCCTCTCCGTGGCGTGTGGCTCGAGCGACCCGAAGTCCACCGACTCTGCCCGGGAGGACGTCGGCCTGGTCCCCGACTCCGACGCTCCGCCCGTGACTGCACCAGCCGGCACGCCGCTGCACCACGCCCAGACCTGCGCGCAGTACCTGGGCCCCATCCCCGCCATGAGCTGCAGCGACGCCGCGCTCATGCCCATCACGGTGGACGGCGTGGAGGTGACGGAGACCCCTGCGACCTGCGACCGACCTTCGGCGCTGACCGGCACCTGCGAGACCGGCGAGCGCATCGCTGCGCGGTACGAAGGCACCCACCACGACGGCTCTCCGCGCCCCGAGGTGGTGTTCATCAACTTCTGCCGTGACGGGGGCATGGGGGTCATCGGACACAACGAGGAAACCGGCGCCACCTGCTTCTTCCACATCAACATGGCCCACGACAACAGCGTGGTGCACCCGGGCTCCGCGAACCCTGGCTACGACGACTACTGGCAGACGGCAGACCTCGTCGCGGCGGACAACTGTCAGGGCTGCCACCAGGCCGACCCCTGGCTCCACTCTCCGTGGATCGACCAGCTCCGCGACCCGGCCGACCCGGCCCAGCCGCTCGTGCCCGTGACCGCTGGCCCCGACGCCCCCTACACCGTGGTGGGGGAGGGCTTCTCCCAGCCCATCCACGCGGGCGCGCCGGACAACTCGTGCACCAGCTGCCACCGGCCCCAGTGCGACACGAGCTTTGCGGTGCCCCTGGGGGAGCTGGTCATGCCTGCACCCTTTGCAGACTCCACGTTCACCGATGCGGGCGCGGCCGACCTCCAGGCGCTCCGGGAGTGGTGTCGGGACCAGCCGCTTGGCGGTGGAGGCGGCGGGGGCGGTGAAGACGGCGGCGGGGAGGGGGTCTGCGATGAGGCCTTCGACTGCATCGAGCGCTGTGGTGCGGACTACGACTGTGGACGGGACTGCGTCTCGACCCACGTGGAGGACGCCGAGCACGCCGCGACGATGCGCGCGCTGCTCGACTGCGCGGATGCCGCGGGCTGCGACTTCGACGACGACGACTGTCTGGCGACGGCGTGCCCCTCGGAGGTCGCGGCCTTCGAGGCCTTGTGCGGTTGAGCTCGGGGCCGGAGTGTCGGGCCCACCAAGAGACCCTGAATCGAGGAGAGAGAAGATGAGGATGACCAAGAAGATGCTCTTGATCTTTGGCTGTGCCGCGCTGGCGCTCACTGCCTGCAATGGAAAGAGCGCGGACGACGACTCTGCCGATCTTCAGTCCTGTGAGGGCGCAGACTGCGACGACGGCGGTGACGAGTCCGACGGCGGCGATGGGTCCGACGGCGGTGACGGCGGCGGCGGGTCCGACGGCGGCGACGGCGAGAGCGACGGCGACGGGTCCGACGGTGCGGAGGAGTGCGAGGTTGCGCTGGACTGTGCCTACGCCTGTGACCCGGACGAGGCCTGCGCCCTCGAGTGTGCCGAGACCGTCCTGAACAGCGAACGCGAGGCCGCCTTCGAGGCACTCGTGACGTGCATGGTGGACGCTGGCTGCGGCATCAACGAAGAGTGCCTCGACGCGTCGTGCGAGTCGGAGTTCCGGGTGTTCGACGAGCTGTGCACCTGAGCTCCGATCCCGCGGGTGGCGGAGCGAACGCGGCTTGAGTTCGTTCCGGGCCCACGGTGGATTCGAACCCCGAGAACGTCGACCGGTAGGCGCGTTTTTGACGCGCGGACATTCGTTGTCCGCCCTGCCCCACTGGCTATCGAACCCCGGAACGAAGCGGGCCCCGGCGCTCTCGACGAGTCACCGGGGCCCTTTCCGAAATGGTCGGCCTGGGCTTTCTGTCCGACTATAGAACTTTCTGGCTGGAGGCGGACGGCGCGGCGATGGCCGAGATGGCCGACAAGCTGATGCTTCTCGACTCAGCGCTCGCGCGGTGACCTGGAAGGGGTGTTCAACACGCCATCCGCTCCTCCATCATCGTCGCCACCAGCAGGTCTACCTGGTCTCCGGACGCCCGCAGCCGCTCGGCGAAGCGCAGGATGACAGCGCGCTCCCCCGCCTCCGGTGCAACCCCGGCATAGACAGCCCCCACGATGAGGTCGAGATCTGGTGGCCCCGCGACCCACCCGGCTTCGCGCCTCGGCGCAAGGAGCTCCTGCGCGAGCGCCACGAGGTCGTGAGCGACCTCATCGGTGCCAACCTCCAGATGCCAGACCAGCCGACCGCCGACGTCCTTGATGTGGAGGACCTCGCACGCCAGGCCGACATCGAGCGGGAGGACGACCCCCGGAGCCTGTACGACGCCTTCCGGCCCGTGCGGGACTTCGTGGATGAGGACGGGCTGGTGGGACCAGAGATCTATGACCGCATGCGGACGAGTCAGGCAGAGATCGTCTCGTGCATCAGCCTCGTCGAATCGGAGCACCCCTGGGGCTTCTTCGCCGTCGGTGGGTTGGGCCGCATCGCCCCGCGCTGGATCCTGCTCGACGGGCTCGACGCCACGCCCGAGGCCGACCTGGGCCGGATTGCGGCGGCGCTGTCGATCCGACTGGGCCCCGACACTCCTGACCACCCCATCGACCGGGAGGCGGAAGCCGTCATGACCGCGCTCACGGCACGGCTGCGGGCGTGCGAGCGCGAGCTGCTGCCCATGCGCAGGCAACGGGCGCTCGCGCTGGCCGACCGCGTGCTGCCGGAGTGGCGGAAGGCTGCGTTCGGCCAGGGCGACATGGAGCGGGTAGGACTGCTCCGGCGCATCGAGCGGCTGCTGTCCCCGCCCCCCGAGGACGAAGCCCACCCCGACCCGCGCAGCGTGGCCGACGCCTGGCTTCAGGTGCTGCGGCCGGTGCAGAAGAAGGCGATGGCCGAGACCAGCCGCCGGAAGCGGCTCTGGCGGTTGGACGACCCCTACAAGCCGCTGCTCGCGGAGCCTGTCGAGAGCGACGCGCTTCTGCGGGCGTTCCAGCGGATTCCGATGTTGCCCCCAGTGGCCGAGCGCGTGGTGGCGATGGTGGTGGGGGTGCCCGCCGGACCGACACCCGGGTCGGGCTCGCAATGATGTCGGCGTTCGTCCACCCACTGGGGGAGGGCTCGGGGCGAGAAGGTGTGTTGGTGGAGCGCTTACGACGAACCGGCTGGGTCTGACGCCCACCCGGTCGTTGCCATCGCTGAACGACCTGCTGCTGCCCCCGGAGATGGCTCGTTGTGCCTGTCCCTCGGGCGCCCCCGCCCGAATCGACCGAAATGTCTGGGAATCCAGGGGTTCTGGCGAAGACGAACGCCAGGAACAGACCTTGTGACCGATGCGGGCTAGCCCGTGTAGCTCACGCGCCAGGTGTCCGTAGTGCGGTCCAGCCGAGGAGGCTTCGCCACGCGCATCGCCTCGGGGTGGGGCAGGAGTTCCATCGCGCGCGCCTCGCGTCCCTTGCGGAGCACGACCAAGAAGGCGTAGTCGTCCTCTATATCCTCGGCGACCCGCCACTCGTGCTCGCTTACGAAGAACCTGCGCCCGGTTGTGCTCTTCACCTCTATCGCAAGCGCCCGGGGCTCCTCGTCCTGGTAGGGAGGTAGCCAGCCCAGCAGGTCGCAACCGAAGCCGTCGCTGGTCTCCGATAGATGGAGGAAGGAGGCGAGGGCCTGAAGCCGCTCTTCGTGGTCCAGCGCTGGGTCGAGGGCTCGCTCTGCCTTGGGTAGCAGCGCCTCGACTGCGGGTCCCTCCCACGAGGCTTGAAGCAGCTGATTCAGGGCCTCCACCGCCGTACAGAAGGCGGCCTCGTCGGTAGCCAGGAGCCCTTCCAGCGGCGTAAGAACCGCCGCGAGTGCCCAGGCCTCGCCCTGCGCGCCGATGCGGCCGGTGTCCTTCTTTTGCACCTTGCCCACCCGCACTCTCTTGCGCCCAGCGCCCGAAACGGACTTCAGTGCTCTGCTTGGCGAGCCGCGGTGAGGTCGGGGCTCCACGCCGTTCTCCCGGAGGGTGTCCATGGCCTTCCGCAGCTTGTCGAGGCGGTCCCTACCTCGCCGCTTCAGGGCAGCGCGAACCTCAGTAAGGAGCTCCTCGGGCAGCTCAAGCAGCTCAAGCAGATCTTGCGCATCGGGCACCGCGAGGCTGTCTCCGCTCGGCAGCAACTCAAGCAGGGGTGCCGCCCGGCCCGACGCTCCGCGATCAGCTATGAACATCTCCAGGGGCTCCCGCAGGGCATCCGGGCGATCCACCTTGGCAGGTACGGACGCAAGGTAGGCCTCGCGCCGAGCGCGAATCTGGTGGGGAAGGTCCCCGATCGAGCTGAGCAGCGCGACCGCCGGGAGCTCAAGGGCCTCGCGCCAGGCCAGGGCCCTTCGACGCAGCGTTCGCGCCCGGTCCTCGGGACTCAGAATCTCGCGCCAGCGGAGGTCCCAGTCCTCGAGCGGCAGGCCCGCATGTTCAGCGAGCACGAAGTCGATTCGCTCTCCGGATAGCTCATCGGCCTGAAGCTGGATGCCCAGGCCCGCCAGCGCCTCGAGCGGGTGCTGGAGGACCTGGTCCATCGGGACCACGCATGCGAAGCGCCAGCGCTCCGGCAGCTCCCAGGCTGCATGGAGCTCCAGAGCCTGAGTGCGCCCAACCCCCTCCCCCCCAAATTCGGCGATGAGCCAAGCCACCTTGTAGCCGTGCTCGGCCTTCCAGTGCCGCAGCGCGTGGTTGCCGGGCCCCGGCCCCAGGCCGGCGTCACCGAGGGTCTGCAGTTCCTCGTGCAGGCGTGAAAGCTCCACCCCGCAGGCCTCGAGCCCGGCGAGTACGCTGTTGGGCCCGTGCTCACGCCGCACCCGCTCGGCGGCGTCACCCTCGGCGAGCGTCAGCCGGACCTCGGGCTCGCCCCAGCCGTTGGCCTCCAGCCGACTCGCCAGCTCGCGGCCACCGTCCTCTGCCTGCAGCCCCTCGGCCGAGACCCCACAGATCGTAGCCACGGCTGTCCACCAACGGCGGGCCTTCTCCTCCGACACGAGGCCCGCTCGGCCCAGGGCCGCCTTCACTTCGTCGAGGCCTCTTGTCGTAATGCCGCGCTCGGCAAGGAAGATGGCTCGGCCCTCGCCCTCTTCCTGGAAGAAAAGCGTGAAGGTGTCCTGGAAGGAGGGGTTTTCGACCAGCCGCGAGACGACCTCGCCCAGCCGCCGCCGCACGTGATCGCGGAACCACTCCTCGCCCTGGAAGTCGTGGTAAAGCAATGCGCTCTTCCCGCCGCTCCAATCCAGATAGTGGTCCTTGTCGGCCCCCTCGCCGACGATGACCTCGACGTGCTGGCCCGCGACCTCGACCCAGTGCGTGAGTACGACGTCGGGCACGCGGTAGACCTCGAGCGCCCGCAGGCGTTGGCTGCGAGTGCGGAAGTCCGCGCCGTGCGAGTCGAGCGTGCGACCGCCCAGCGAGACGTGCACGAGCAGCGACATCAGCTCCGCCAGCCGCTGCTCGTCCAGGAAGTCCGCGACGATGTGGCTCTGGTTCTCCTTCCCCGCCACCGGCTCCATTCGACTCTGCACGCGGAAGGCTGGGAGCCCCAGCACCCGAGCGGCCTCCTCGTCTCCGACCCGCAGCGGCGAGAAGCACACGCGGCCTACGAAGTGGCGGCGCAACTGGGAGAACTGACCGTCGTCGAAGAGGGCCTGCTCCGGCGGGGACCACACCAGCGCCGAGCCCGAGCGCGTGAGCACGCCGTGGCGCTCGAGCACCTCACGCGCCGCGGCGCCTGAGCGGGCGAGGAAGAGGTAAAGCATGCGGTGGAGGCCGAAGAATGCTTGACGGGCCGAGGCCGCCTTCATGTCGATGGGCAGGGCGTGGGCTTTGTGATCGAGCTTCAGGCGCCCCAGAAGCTGCCCCAACTCCTCGGGCGAAGCGCCCTCCAGGCGGTGGGCTCCCAGCGCGACCAGGAGCTCCGCGCCCAGCCCGCGGCGGACCAGCGGCAGGAAACGCCGAGGGTTGGTCGCTATGCGCGAGGGGTCGTCCGGCGGGCTCTCCATCCACCAGGTCTGGGCAGGACGGCGAGGGGCGGCCGGCTGGGCATCGACGGTCACGGGCACCCACGGGTTGCGGGTGAGTTGCCGGGCCAGCGAGCTCTCAGGCGCATTCGGAGCCCAGATCCGGTAGATGTGCATGCCGCAGCGCGTACAGAACAGCGGCGCGTTCAGGCAGCGGCGGTAGAGCTCGGCGCCCCGGTCCAGGGCCCGGGCAAAACGGGGGTCGTCCCAGAAGGTCCAGGCCAGGCGATGGTCCATGCCAATCCGCGGGTTGCTGTGGCGATAGCTCACGCCGAAGTGGCTTCGGAGCTCCTCCTCAAGCGCGTGGTGGGTCCATACCGCTCCCTCGGTCCCCCAGGGGTCCAGCTCGGAGGCCTCCGGGCGGAAATCGGCCACCACCGAGCGAAGCGGCGGCGCCTCCCACACCCCCAGGCGCAGCAGGAATACGTGGAGCAAGGCGAGGTGCAGCCGTTCACGAGCCTCTGCCGAGAGCTCTGCCAAGCTGGTCGCGTCCCCCCCAAGGCGCAGCGAGCCAAGGGTCTCGCCCTGGAGCCATGCCAGGTCCTCGTCGCGCAGCGGGAGGAGCTCGGCGAGGAGCTCGGGGTCGGCCACGAGGCTGCTCGGCGCGAGTTGCTCGAGGTCGGCATAGGCCTCTGTGCGGATCCGCCCCGCCTGGAGGACGAGGGGGTCGCTCTCCCCCGCCGAGGAAGCCCAGCGCGGTCCGAAGCAGAGATCAGTGGCCGGCGCCCAGCGACCATTGCGAGTAGGGAGCGGGATCCTCGACAGGGCCTGACGACGGACCAGCTCGCGTCGGTCCTGGGTGTCCTGGAGAAGCCGCGGGTCGGCCCAATAGTTTTGCCCAGGCTGGAAGCGGCGGCGGCTCCCAAGCGCGCCTTTGACTGAGTAGCGGGACAGAGACTCCCGGAGCAGCAGGCGCCACACGAAGCCCAACACCTCGGGCGCCTCCTCGTCGTCCCACGAGCGTTCAGGGAGCACGTCGAGTACCGAGTCCGTGCCGAAGGCCCGGATCCCCAGCGCGGCCCCGACGCCGGCCAGGGACTCGGGGTCGAGCACGCCGTCGGGCACGAAGGCAAGGCGATTCAGGCAGGTGGGCACACCGAGTTGCGAGCGCACTTTCTCCTCCGAGCCCACCCGTGCGAAGAGCGCTCGACGTCCTCGCTCCTCCCCGGGCGGGTGCACCAGCCTGCGGCCGCCCTCGCCCTCCACCACAGGCACTAGCGCTGCGGATGGCTCGCCCCGAAGCCCCTTGAGCTCGCCCTCCATTCGCCCGGAGTCCAGCAGGCCGAGCTGAGCGAGCATCGCCACCAGGGACTTGAAGCCCTGGTCCTCCTCACCGGGCCAGGGGTTCCGGGTAGGCCGCAGCAGGGTTGCCAGCGGGCCCTCGACAGAGGACAACCCCGGACCGCCGCGAGCCACAAGGAAGCGTCTCACCCCTAGGTCCGAGGCGAGCTCCTCGGCCAAGTGCCGCCGCCCCACCTGGGCGCGGAGGTAGGGCGCGGGGAAGGCCCTGGGGAGCAAGCGCTGGAGCTCGTCGAGCTCCTCCACCAGCAGCTCGCCGGGTCGACAGGCCTCGCCCTCGCTGTCGGGGATCCAAGGCACTACGTCGAGGCGCCCCAGCACCGCAGTGTGGAACTCCCGGGCTAGAGGGTCGTCCCCAGGCGCGCCCGCCTCCGAGAACAGTCGCACAAGGTGCCCCGTGGCCACCGAGTGGTCGGCCACGAGGTCGGCCACCGCATCCCCGACGAGCCCGGCGAGCGCCTCGAGCAGTCTACGGTTGCGCGTCTCGGCGTCCGGCGCGAAGCGCGTGCGTCCGGCGTCCACCTCGAAGTAGGCGTGCAGCAACAGGGGTAGGCCCGAGGCGATTCTGGTGGGAAAGAAGAGGTGAAAGGCCCGGGCTGCCTCGCTGGGGAGCTCCGCGGTCCACGCTCCCTCCTCGCCCGACAGCCGCACGCCGACGACCAACTCTCCGGCGAGCTCACCCTCGGAGGGCACCTTGCGCTCGTAGAGCAGCCAGCAGCCGGTGGGGGTGCCGCCCTCGCTCAGCTCAACCCGCCGAACCTCTCCGCCATGGGCGAGCTCACGGACGAGATGCTTGTCGATGTGAAGCCGTCGGCTCCGGGAGGGCTCCAGGCGGTCCTCGACGTGCACCTGCTCGAAGGCGTCCAGCAGGACCAGGATCTCCTCGCTCAAACCGTCCATGGCCGTTCGAACGACCTCCAGCCAGTCGGCTGACGTCAACCCGGCGGCATTGTCGAAGGGCAGGCGGACCAGGGTGTTGAAGCCCAGCGCCCCGAGCTTGGCCTCCTCGTCGAGCCCCTCTGGCAGCTCGTCCAGCCAGTGGGGGAAGCGAAGCACCGGAAGCCTTGCGTGCTTGTCTCGCAGGCCCTTCGGATCGTAGGCGGACACGAGCTGCTCCCAGCTCTTGCCTCCCGAGGCCTCCCCGATGAGAGGCTCCGTCAATCGCCGATCGAAGCGAACGCGAAGTTCGAATGCGCCGGCGGCCGCGCTCCGGGAGAGCAGCTCCGGCCGCGGGGTGATCTCGAGCACAGACTTGAAGCCGATCCCCTTGTGGCCGATGCCTGTTCCGGCCCGCTTCGATGACTCGCCGAACTGACAGAGGTGCTTGAAGAGGCCGTCCACGTCGAGCGCCTCACCCTGATTCGCCACCGTGAGCACCGGCGGGCTTCCGTGGAGCATCACTCGGACGGTGCCACGTTCCTCGCGTGGACGGCCGCCCGCATACCAGGCGTCGCGGGCGTTCTGGACCAGCTCGATGACGAAGCGTCCGTGGTACTCGCGGCGGAGCAGCGCCTCCATGTTGGCGAAGGAGCTGGTGGTGCCGACGTCGGTAAGGTCCCGGTGCTCGGCCCACTGGCGAGTGCGGGCGAGCACGCGGTCTCTGGGGGGGGGCACTTAGTCTCCTCGGAAAGGCTCGTGAGTCTGCCATGTCGTCGCGTCATTGGGAAGCCTCGCCCGTTCACCCCGGCCGCCGCAGCCCTCATCATTGATCACACCTTGAGCCCTCCCGCCTTCATCGCCCGGAATAGCTCGACCATCTTGGTGAGGTCTTCGTAGCCGCGCCCGATGACCTGCCACCCCGGCACCTTGTTTCGCTTGAGGAAGCCGCCCAGTCGGGCGATGGCGAGCAGGACGTCACCGACCGTTGGCCGCTTCGGAAGGGTCCTGCGTTTCTGCCTCTCCATGACCCGAAGGCAGGCGATCTCGTCGTCGTCGAGGACGTCGGTGGCGTGACGGTCGGGGTTGTTGCGCCCGAGCCATCGCAGCGCGAGGAGGCGCGTGGCGATGGGCGCGAGGAGGCCGAAAGCGACCAGCAAGGCGTCGAGGCTCTCGAGCTGCCGCTGCTGGTAGGCGCAGCCGGTCTTGAGGGACTTGAACCACTCCTCGATGAGCCAGCGCGCGCGGTAGGCGTCCACGATGGCTTCGATGTTCTCGACGGTGTCCACGGGCAGCCGGGTCGCGAGGAGCCACGAGACCGGCTCCGAGCCATCGGGCGGGTGGGGCTAGGCGACATAAGGCCCCTTATCGGAACTTCGGCCGGGTAGCGAGGCCAGGCTGAGGCGCCCCGGCGGCTCCTGCGGCCGCGCCGCAAGCCTCAGATGTGCCCCTCTTCCCCGCAGTCGAAGCCCGAGAGCGGTCCCTCGGTCACTGGCGCGCACACCCCTGCCGCCCGCGGCTGGGAGAGGTCCGGTTTGGATGGACGGCGCGCTCAGGCTGAAGTTGTAGTAGGGGTGCTCGACCTCGGGGCCGTCCACCCGCTCGAAGCCCAGCAGCCGCATGACGTCCATGCAGCGGTCCTCGACCACCGTGAGCGGGTGGCGGCGGCCGCGGCGCACGGCCAGCCCGGGCAGGCTGAGGTCCTGCCACTCCGCGTCGAGCTGGGCGGCGAGCGCCTCCTGCTCGATGTGGGCGGCGGCGTCGGCGAGCTCGGCCTCGACCTTCTTCTGGGCGGCGTTGACCGCCTGGGCCACCTTGGGCCGGTCCTCGGGCGCGACATGCCGCAGCCTCTTGAGCGCGGCCTTCAGCGCGGACTTCTTGCCGGTGTAGGCGCGCCGGACCGTGTCCAGGGCCTTGGCGTCCCCGGCGGCCGCCAGCTCGGCCCGGAATGCGACGAGGATGCCCTCTACGTCGGGAGTCTCTGCCATGACTGCTCCTGTGCCGGCGGGGGGCCGGCGGAGCACCGCGCGTAACATGGGGGTCGCGGGGCGCGCCGGTCGGGAGCGGGGCCTCCGGGGGCATTGCGCGTGGCCCGGCAGCCCGATAGACTGCGCGTGGTGCCCCCTCTCACCCAGGACTCCCATGCGTGCCCTCCGCGGCCTCGTGCTCCCGCTGTGTCTGACCGCCTGTGCCGCGGGCGAGTCCACCTCGACCAAGGACGACACCGGCGCCACGGACGGCGCCACCTGGGAGGAGCTGGAGGACGGCGAGGACACGGGCGCCGATGACGAGGACGACAAGGGCGACGACGAGGACAAGGACGACGACTACCCGCCCTGTGGGGACGAGGTCGTGGACGGTGAAGCGTGCGAGGGCGACTACACCACGACCACTTGCCTCGACGCCGAGCAGGCCTACTGGTGGTGCGAGGACGGGGCCTGGACCAGCGAGAAGTAGGGGTCGGTTCTGCGCGGGTCGGCGGCCCTCAGAGAGCGCCGCTGCGACCGAAGCGCGAGACGAAGTCCCAGGCCAGGGTGCTGGTGTCGGCGCCGTCGACCGTGATGTCGAACCAGTCGTGCCCGCCGCCGACCACGCGGTGGTGGTGGACCTCCGTCCCGCCCTCGCCCCCGGTGTGGCGGGCGCTCTCGACCGGGGTGTTGGCCTCGGTCGACGTCGCCGTCTCGGGCGCGGCCGTGATGCCGTTGTGGTCGACCCAGTAGGCGATGACCTCCTCGGCGGGGCGGCCGAAGTCCCCGCCCTCGTAGGCGATGACGGCGTCGTCGGTCCCGTGCAGCGTGATGACGGAGGTGGGGTGGTCCGGCGTGCAGTCGACCCCGATGTCGTCGAGCATCGCCCCCGAGACCGCCGCCACCGCCGCGATGCGCTCGCTGCGGAAGCACGCCAGGGCGAAGGAGAACATGCCCCCGTTCGAGTAGCCGGCCGCGTAGATGCGGTCGGCGTCGATGGCGTAGGACGCCCCGATGGTGTCGATGAGCGCGTCCATGAAGCCGAAGTCGTCGGCGCTGCTCTTGTTGTCGGCGCTCGGCATCGAGGTGTTCCAGTGTGGCGCGCCCTCGAGCTCGGTGCCCTGGGGGTAGGCCAGCACGAAGCCGTGGGTGTCCGCGAGCCCGCGCATGTCGGCCCACTCCATGTGGTCCAGGGACGTGCCGCCGAATCCGTGGAAGTTCAGCATCAGCGGAGTCGACGTGGCGGCGTCGTAGGACTCCGGCACGTAGACGACGGCCTCGCGCTCGACGCCGTCGTGCTGGATGCCCAGGGCGTAGGTCCCGGGCGCGCCGTCCGCGGGCAGCGGCCCCGGCTCTGGCGCCGGCGATGTGCAGGCCGCGAGGGCCAGGGCGACGGAGGCCAGGGCGACGGAGGCCAGGAGCATCCGGCCGGACGCGGCGGGGCGGTGTGGAGTCAGGGGGGAGGGGAGGGCGGTTGTCATGGGTGCATCGTCTCCCTCGGCGGCGTGGCCGTGCAGCACGGGCCTATCCGAGACACCGCGCGGCGCCAGCCCCATCCAGGCCCCGCGCCGCCACCGCGCCTCGACCGCGCCCTCAGCCGCGGTCGACCTTCGTGGGCGTCGCCAGGGCGTTGCGCTTCTCCTGGGCATCCCAGAAGAACGCGAAGGGCGGCCGGTCCACGTACTTGCCGCGACCGCGGGTCGTGCGGAGCTGGTCGTCCTGCCAGACCACCTGGCCCCGGGACAGCGTCACCGCGGCATTGCCCGTGACCTCCATGCCCTCGTAGATGTTGTAGTCGATGTTCTGGTGGTGGGTGTCGACGGAGATGGTGCGGGTCTTGTTGGGGTCCCACACGACGATGTCGGCGTCCGCGCCGGGCTGGAGCGTGCCCTTCTTCGGCCAGATGTTGAAGATGCGGGCGGTGTTGGTGGACGTGACCGCCACGAACTGGCTCGGGGTGAGCTTGCCGGTGCGCACGCCGTGGTGCCGCTTGTGGTCGCGGATGCGGTTCAGGCTGCGGTTGGTGGCCGCCCGGTGCAGATACGGCAGGTCCAGATCGGTGCGGCCCCGGTGGATGAGGTCTACGAAGAGCTGCTGCACGACGTCCTCGGCGTCTGCGCGGTTGCCCAGCAGGCGGGTACACGAGCGCACCAGCGCTGGGGCAACCGTGGGGTAGAGGGCGCGGGCGTCCACGCGGGTCCGGGACTGGTGCGCCATCCGGCGTCGACGGGCTTCGTACCCCAGGGTGTCGAGCCTCCTGGCGAAGAGGGTTACGACTGTCACCTGGGATCACCCGCAAGTGTCTGATTTCGCATTCGGCACAGAGCTTGCTTGCTCGCGGGGTCGTGCGTCCACGACCCTCATCGCCGACCTGCACCGTCGAGCACCGCGGCCCGCGTTCGACGCGCAGTGGTGCCCTGCTGCGGCGCATCGTCTCGGACAACCTGCCCCGGCTGGTGGAGGCGGCCGATGTCCAGGGGCGCACGGTCCCGGGCTTCGTACGGGGCGAGCTGGAGGCCTTCGTCCGCTGTGGTGAATTCAACGAGGGCTTCGCCGAACTGCACTGCACGTCCTGCGACCACCACCGGCTGGTCCCGTTCTCCTGCCAGGGCCGGGGTTTCAGCTCGTGGGCGGATGGACAGCGTCAGGCAACAGCAGCTAGCACATGGCGATTCACCTGCAGCGTAGCAAGTCTCGCTGCCTGATGGCATCCCAGGCGCGCCCGCGGATTCAGGGGCGGCAGGGGCGGCATCTTCGATGGGGCCCTCGGCGGCGGAACGCAGGCGGCACGGTCGGGCCCAGACCAGCCGGGGACCGCGCTGAGAGAGGGATGCGCGACCGGCTGCGGCCGGTGCTGGCCACGCGGCAGAACGCGGCATCCAGACTCAGGATTCGAACCGCAAGAACCACCACCAGTAGGCAGTTATCATCTTGTCGGACATGCGGTGTCCGACTTGGGCTTTTTGTACGACTATAGAACTTTCTGGCTGGAGGCCGACGGCGAAGCAATGGCCGAGATGGCCGACAAGCTGATGCTTCTCGACTCAGCCGCCGCGAAGTGACCTGGAGAGGGTGTTCAACACGCCATCCGCTCCTCCATCATCGTCGCCACCAGCAGGTCCGCGCGCCGGACTGAGGCCGGGGCCGCCATCGACCGACCTTCGGTCGTCGCCGTGAGCTCGCCGGCTCACGGCTGAGAGAGCCAGATTCACCACAGGCCTGCGCCTACGCGAAGCCGGCAAGCGTCGCATTTCCCGCAGGGCTGTCCCGATGGTGTCGGGAAGTAGCAGCTCCAGGTGAGCTTGAGCGGCACGTCGAGCGAGCGGGCAAGCTCTACGACCTCCCGCTTCGACCGGTGGACGAGGGGCGCATGGATAGTCAGCCCTTCGCCCGCCTGGGTGCCAAGCTCGGCGACCCGCTCGAAGGCTCGCAGGTAGGGGTCACGGCAGTCTGGATACCCGGCGGCATCGTCAGCGTTGGGGCCGAGGAAGATGTCGCGAGCTTCCAGGACCTCGGCCCAGGCGATGGCGTAGGACAAGAACAGCGTGTTCCGAGCCGGGACGTAGGTGGACGGCGTCTCCGCGGACCCAAAGCGCCGGTCGCCGCCCGTGAGCACGGCTCCCCCAAAAACGGTGGGGTCGATGTCGACAACCTTGTGCTGCGCCACGTCGTAGTGCTCAGCGAGGCGCCGAGCCGCGTCCAGCTCAACCTCGTGTCGCTGCCCGTAGCGGAACGACAGGGCGTGGACCTCGAAGCCGTCGCGCGCCGTCAGTGCCAACACCGTCGCGGAGTCCACCCCTCCGCTGAGGAGCATCACGGCCTTCCTCTTGTCTATCATCGCTCGACTCCATCGGGACCCTTCGCCAAGATGCGCAGGATGAGGCGGTCTCGCTCACGCTCTCCATCCGCATCGAGCAAGGTCGACCGCTCGTGCCAGTACCGGAACCGGGGCAGGTAGACGGCAGAGCGTGCTTGCCGGACGATCGGAATCATCGTCGCGTAGTCCACGAGGTACTCCAGCGGGCGCCCATCCATTTCCAGGGCAGCATCGGGAAGTGCATCGAACAGGCGCTTGCGGAACGCGCGTAGGTGAATCCAGACGTCGCCCCCGTAAGTTTCCCGCACGCGCGAAAACTGGGGCTCGTAGACGCGAGTGGGCGTGTCCGGCCGAAAGGGCGCCGCCAGGACGACGTCGTGGCCCATAGCGCCCGCCTCAAGGACCTCTCGGAGTGCCGCCGGGTGAGCGAGCGCGTCGTCCTGGTCGACCACGACGACCATGGCGTCCGGCTCCTCGCAGAGGTCGCTGACGCCGAACCTGTAGTTGGCGACTCGGCCCAGGCGGGCAGGATTGCGAACCAGGGTCAACCGCTCCCCGAGCCAGGCAAGCTCTCGCTGGAATCGGGTGGGTCGCCCCTGGTCGGATGCATCGTCGATCACGACGACCCCGAAGCCCTGGAAGTCCTGCATCGCGAGTCCGGCAGCGAACCGGCGCACCTTGGCAGCAGGTGTGTTGCGGCCCAGCGCCAGGACGACGACCTGCTCGGGGCGCCTCCGGTAGTGCCAGTCCTCGGCCGGGGCCTCGAGGTCCCAGCGGCCGATCTGAGAGGGCGCCACCCACCCCTGGCCGACGAGGTCGCGGACGCGGGCCAGCGAGCTGGAGTCGCTCTTCCGCTCGTTGGGCGGGTGGAGGTAGAAGGTGGCGCTGTCGCCCCCGCGAACCGTCTTGAGACCTTGCCCGCGCTGGGCTCCGTGGAGCGCCCGATACCAAGTCGTGGTCAGGCGGCCCGCCTCCACGTCGGCTGGCAGCGGCAGGAGCCTTCGGAGTCGGTGCAGGTCCAGGAGGCCGAGGCGCACCTCCGGCTTGTACTCGCCGGGAGGGGCATCGTAGGGACGGACTCCCGGTGGCTGCGGGATGTTGAACGCCACGCACAGGGTGTCCTCGGGCCGGCAGGCCGTGACCATGTCGCCCAGGTAGTCGTGGTCCAGGTCGCGGCGACCTACGAGCACATCGAGATCGGCCTGGAGGAGGTAGCGAGTCCCGATCTGGTCGAAGGCCCACACCTGGGGGGTCACGGGCACTCCATCCGTGGAGTGGGTCTGGCTGGCCTCGACGCCGAACCATCGGCGGTTCACCTCCTCAACGCTCTCCGAGTCCGTGGGACCGACCAGAATCTCGTCCAGCACGCCGGCCTCGACAAGCGCGTGAGCCTCTCGGAAGACCCTTGCGAGGTCGCCGTCTGCGTGTTGCCGCAGAAACTGCCCCTCATGGGGGTCGATGATCAGGGCACGGCGTGCGAACCGGCGCGGCTGCGAGAGCTGGTCGACGAGATGAATCACTTGGGCGCGAAAGTCCCGCGCATCCATGGCGCAGGCCTTGATGAGGAGCGTCACGTCCTCGGCCGCCGCGGGCCTGGTCTCGCGGAGCCCCACCCGGGCAGAGAATCGCCGGCTCAGCCAACCACCGACGACCTCTCCGTAGAAGTCGGCAAAGCCGGGCAGTTCGCTCCAGACCACGTTCCGAGACGGGTCTGTCGCCCTGCGCTGAAGCTCCTCGTCCGACGCTCCCGCGACGCCGATGGAGTACAAGCGGGCTGCCGCGTCGCGAAAGTAGGACACGTCCATCGGGATGACCCAGTTGCCCACGTCGATGTAGACGAGACTCCCATCTCTCCTGACGCGGAAGTTCGTACGCTTGATGTTGGCGCAGACGATCTCCTGCTCCAGGCAACCGCGGAGGAATCGCGTGACCACTTCAGGGGATGGGTCGTCGAACGGCCGGGTCTCCTCGTGCGGGTAGCGTGCCACCCACGATCCGCTGGTTGCGTCACGCTCGAACCTGGGAGCGGGCACGACGCCACCTGCCTCGAGATTCGCGCCGAGCCACCCGGCCTTCTCGTCCGAGAGGATGCCCGGGTAGAAGTGCTTGATGACCTCGCCTTCATGGAGGCGGATCACACCCTCCTGTCCGAAGCCGAGGATCTCGCCAGGCAGCTCGGCCACCCTGCTCCACGTCTCGACCGCGACGTGGAGCGCGTGCCGCACCCTCCGATGTTGCTGCCGTCGGCGTGCGTCCTGCGTGGCTCGACCGTCGAGGTGGTAGTCCACCAGCAGAGGATGCTCGAGAAGCGCGACCTCGTTGGGGCGGTGGAACAGCAGCCCCGCGACCAGCCAGTGGTCCTCGGCGCTTCGCATGTCGGGGTAGCGGAGCCCGCTTCGTGCCCGGACCAGCAGGTTGCACGAGGGCAGCTCGTTGGTCGCGGTGCCGTTTGCCATCGCTCCGAGCAGCGAGATCAGCTCCGCCGGCTCCCGCAGGCCGGGCTGGACCGGGTTGTCCCGAAGGTTGCGCCCGTCCCTAGACAGCACGCGGTTTCCTCCGAGCACTACGGGCAGGCCTGTCCGGTCGCCGAGGTGGACTGCGGCGCCCAGCGAGCCCCGTTCGGCGAAGCGGTCGTCGGCGTCGAGGCGGGCGACCCACTCCGCGCAGGGAAGCTGCTCGTCGATGAAGTCCAGGATGGCGTTCCGAGCTCGGGCGGCCGTTCCGCAGTGAGCCGTCAGCACCCACGTTCGCTCTTTCAGACCCGTGGGAAGCCGAAGCTCCTTGGCGAGCGCGGGAGCCTCGAGACCGTCCAGGAGCAGCACGACCCCCAGGTCGTCGATCTCCTGCTCCAGGATGCTCTGCAGGCAGGCGGCAAGGTCCTCGCCGGCGGGTGCGCGGCAGGCGACGCCGACGAGCACACGGGTGCCTGCACGAGCTGGTCGGGCGACTCGAAGAGATCGGGAAGTGAGTTCGACCGGTGGGCGGGGCTTGCGTTGAATCATCCATCCTCCCGCTTGCCGCTTCTGACTGCCCGTCTCTCCTCGTGCCAGCGAGCATAGAGCTCCGTCCAGGTGGCGGACACGGGGGCGGCCTCCATCGGTGGCCGCAGCACTCGCGGCACGAAGTGCCCGTCCCGGAAGCGACCGCAGAGCTGGCAGAGCCGCTCCGTCGCGGCCAGCATGTCGTCGTCGTCGTCCGGGAGCGCAGCGCTCCCGAGTCCCTCGCCCAGGATGCGGTCGATTCCGCCAGCGACCGCGCACGGGTAGTAGCCCATGGGTGTCAGCCCCATCCCGCACTCCTCGAGCACCGCGCAGCCGTTCACGTAGGAGGCGTCCTTGAAGGACGGGTCGTCGACCGGGGCCAGGTTGAAGGGCCCGAAGTGGGGCTGGACGGGGCTGTCCTTGTTCGAGTTGTCCACCATCACAGCGTCGGGAAGAGCGTCGAGAACGGACTGGACGCTCTTCCCGTGCCCGTTGGTGACCACCTCAACGATGGTGCCGGGACATGCTGCCCGGTACCGCAGAAGCTCGACGAGGATGGCGGTGAACTCGGGATGGAGCGTGGGTTCACCGCCGAGCACCCGAATCCGTCTCCACTTCTTCCCTCGGGCAAGGGACTCGTCCACGAAGTGCGCCACGGCCTCCACGGTCATGTGGAGGGCCTCTCGCGCCTGGGTGACCGAGCGGTTGCAGTTGAGGCAGTGCAGGTTGCAGAGGTAGGTGATGTCGATTTCGATGAGGTCCCGGCTTCGTCGGTACTGTGGCCCGAGAACGGCCGTCACCCGGCGCCGGATCCGAAGCCATCTCCACGCGGCGAGCAGTCGGTAGCGGAGCCGCCATACCCACAACCAGCGGGTTCCCGGGCGCGGGAACCGCTTGTGCAGGTCCGGCATGATCGCGAAGCTGTTGTCGGGCGCTCCTGGCTGACCGCGGCGGGCTGGCTTCGAGTCAGGCATCGGGACTACCCCCAGGAAAGCCTAGACGAGGACAGGACGCGACGGGGGACCCCGAGATGCCGCCCTCTTCGAATCCGAAGAGACGAAGCGCTCGGTCGAAGAAGACGCGTGCTTCCGTGGAGCTCATCTCGCGACCGTAGAGGGCCCAGAAGGCTCTCAGCCCCTGCAACTTCTGTGGCGAGCGCGGCTCGGAGAGATTCCCTGGGGTGTCTGCGTGCCAAGTCGCTGTCCACCGAGGGACCAGGCGCCATCTTGCGGCGGGATGGGACAAGAGGCGGAACGCGAGGTCCCGGTCGTTCACGCTCTGGAGACCCTCGCGGAATCCCCCGACCCGCAGCAGCAGGTCGAGGGTGACGAAGGTGTTCGAGCCCTGCCAGCCGGGGTTCCCGACCAGGAAGGACCGTGGTTCCAGGTGCTCGATGAGCGGTCTATCCATGACTCGACCATGCAGGTGCATACGCAGCCCGCTCACCGTGATGTCTGCATCGCGCGAAGCCGAGAGGTTGGCCTCAATGTGTTCGGGGTCCCAGGCATCGTCATCGTCGAGGATGGCCACGAAACCACCTGTGCGTCGGCCCGAGAGCCACTCGAGTCCCGTGTTCCAGGCGCCGCCCGCGCCCGGCGTCCTGGCATTGGGCATGACTACGACTTCGACCCCGGTGCTGGCTCCGATCGAGCAGAGGCGGATGCGGTCATTGCGCGTGAGGCGCGGGCCGTCGTTGACCACCACCACGACGGGTGGCGTGTGCGTCTGCTGCATCACCGAGGGGAGGGACCGTTCCGTGAGCAACTCCATGCGGTCGTTGGTCGCGATGAGGACGGCGACATTGCTCATGACCTGCCCTCGATCTGGTTGCGGACCAGACCAACCACCTGTTGGGCGGTGAGTTCGCTGGTGTTGATAGGAGCGCCGTTTCCCGCCTCCATCTCGGCGTTGATGCGGAGAGCCATCCCGACGTCATCGTAGTCGTCGATTCGCTGAGCCACGCGCGCGCGCAGCACATCGGGAGTGGCCCACAGGCTGACCACAAACGCCTCGGCTCCAGCGGCCTTCACGAGTTCGAGGGCTCGCTGGGCCCGGTCCCTCCCGAAGCAGTCGACCAGCAACACCGGGCTGAGGCCGGTGGCAGCAAACTCTGCAGCCGCCCGCGCTCCCGCGGCAATGGCCGCGTCGTGCTGGCGTCGGTCACCCCAGTCGATGCCGAGAATCAGCCGGCGCATGGCGTCCACCTCGATGACGGCGCGCACAACACCATGCTCCCCGAGCATGGCGGCCACAGTCGACTTTCCGACGCCGGGAGCCCCGCGAAGAAGCACGACCAGGGGGCCTTGTGCCGTTGCGTGCGGGTCCATCGGGTCTTTGCTCCCATCGTCATCCCGTGACTCGGTAGCACGGCTTGGAGAGGGCGAATCAGCCTTCACTTGAATGGCCTGCTACGACCCCCGCCCGTCGTATAAGACCGCGTCCAAGAGGGCGACTCGACCTCTCCATATACTCCGCTGCTTCTTCCCCACGGGTTCGCTCTCCTGGAACCAAGGTGTCGCCCACAGCCGCTTATGCAGGGCGAGGTAGGTGCTCGGCCGCCCAGGAGCCGCGCCGATCAGTGCCCGAATGGCGACCTTGTTCGCTGCGTTTATGGGAAGGAACAGGTCTGGGCGCTTGGCAGCGAGGAGCCTCGACGCAACGCCCAGGCTGAATCTGTCCAGCGAGCACATGCCTTCAAGCGCAGCGAGCGCCTCAGACTCGCTCACAGGCCCGGTCACAGGGACCAAGTCGAGGTACCGGCCCACCAGTGAGGGCTTCTTCATGACTACGGAGACGGCCTTGCCCGCGCCCTTCATGCGGCCCAGGGCCCCAGAACTCTGTCCAAGGCCCAGAGCGAAGAGGCGGTCCTCGAGGTCCATGTCCTGGAAGCGTGGGGTTGCGCCGAAGGCGCGACGTGAGCCGCGGATCTCGTAGAGGTAGGAGTCTCGCTTGCCGAAGACCAGCAACGCCCCCCCGCCAAGTGGTCGGCCATGCTGATCCTTGATGAGCGCGTAGTACTCCCTCCAAGACAGGTCTCCGAGATCGTCAAGACCGGGCTTCACGCCTTGAGGCAGCGGCAGTGTTGGCGTGGAGATCCGCTTGCGCCACTTTGCCTCGTAGATGTCCAGCCAGTCGGCATCGGGCACCACGAAGGTGTCGTCATGATCCCACTGAGTATCCACGAACTCCTGGAGTGCCGCCAGCGCGCTGTCGGAGGCGGTACCCCTGAGCAACAGGTTCAACTCGGTGTTTCGCCCGTATCCGCCGACGGTGAAGTTGCTTGACCCGACGATGGCTCGGACTTTTCCGTCGCGCTGGCCAAGTACGAGCTTCGGATGGAAGGTCGAGCCGAGGTCGTAGCGAAGCCTGAGGACTCCGCGTTGATGCAACTCCCTGATCACCCAGGGCTCCGTCTGGGCGAACTGCGTTCCGATCAGCGCCCTCTCGAGCTTCGCCGCTGGGAAGGCGCTCCAGTGGTCCGCGGTACCATGAGCCGCGCCAGCCCACGCCGAGACGATGTTGATGGACTCGGCCCAGGTCCCCAGCTGCCTGAGTGCGTCCAACAGGGCCTTCTGCGTCGTCAGCACTTCAACCTTCATCGGCTCCCTCCTCCTTCTGCAGCCCGATCCTACCCTGCCTCCACCCCCATCTCACCCAGCCCACCAAGCGGAACGCTTGCCCGCATCCCCGACCGCAGCCGCACCCAGGCCTGTGCCACCCGCGCCGATTCATCCAGGCTGAGCGCCGCCTTCGGCCCGCACACTAGCGCGTCGCCGAATTCCTTGCGCAGCCAGGTGGCAGCCCCAAGGCATGGTGGGCAATATCAGGCCGTCCTGGATAGCGAGGCCGAGTCGGTGGAGCTGGCCAAGGGGCACGGCGGCGCCCTGGCCGAGTGCAAGGGTCAGGAGGTGGACCAGGGCCGGCGGCGACCCTGCTTCACCCTGTCATCCGCTCCTCCAGCACGGACGCCACCAGCAGGTCCACCCGGTCCCCTGACGCCCGCAGCCGCTCGGCGAAGCGCAGGATGACCGCGCGCTCCCCCGCCTCCGGTGCGACCCCGCCGTTCCGGCACACGAACTGCCCGCTGTCCACCAGCCGCAGCCCCTTCGGTCCCCAGACCTTCACGCGGAACCGCCGCCAGGGCTCCCCGACCGTGTTCCGCACGGCGAGATCGGCCAGCCAGGCGACCGCCGCCGCGGTCGCCTCCTCACTGTCGTCCGCCAGGTCATGCCGCCCGAGGCGCACGTCCCGCCCGCGCACCGTCCGGTCCTGCACCACGAGGTAGGCCGCGCCGCCGGCCGCCGCGCGAACGCGCGCCGCCACGGCCTCGAAGCCCTCGAAGGTGAACTGCGTAGCGTCCACGCCACTCACTTTGCTGTCGCCCTTCCAAGGTGCCCCGCCGACCCGCTGACCGCAACCTTCCGCGGTCGATGAGGTCAGCGAAAACGGCTTCCGCATGCGGATCCAGGAGGAGACGTGGTCCAGAGGGCCGGTGCTCGACCGGTCGTCTCCACGCTCGACCGAGGACCGCATGCACATCGCCCCCGACGCCGCCGAACCGCCCGCCACCGCCGCGCTCACCGACCCCTGGTCGGGGCTCACCCCCGCCCAGCAGGTCGAGGAGGCGCTCTGCGATGCCTGCGCCGCCGCACTCGTGCTCGCCGAGCGGGTCGCGCTCTGGCACTTCGCTGGCCGCCCCACCCTCTTCGACGGCACCGAGCCCGAGCTCCAGAGCGCGATGGTCGCCATGGCCGACCGCCTGCTCTCCAACGGCCCGGTTGCCGCCGCCCGCACCCTCGCCGAGGTCATGCCCGCCGACCTCTGGCTCACCGTCGAGGACCTCTCCGACGACCCGACGGTCGTGCTTCCCCCGGAGGCAGCGTGAGCGAGGACGCGCCCGCCGAGCAGGCCATCACCCTCGGTTGCCAAGACCCCAACGCACGCCGCGTCGTCGCCCTCTACGCGACCCGCCGGTCCAGCACGGCCATCACCGCCGAGGACATCGAGCAGGAGGCCTGGATCGACATCATCCGCACGCTGCGCCGGCGGCATGACCCGACCCGCGCGACCGTGCCCAAGCACATCGCCGGCATCGCCTACAACGCGGTCCGCACGGCCGCCCGCAACCTGGAGCGCCGCGCGGGCATCGACCAGGCCCGGAGGCTCGGCCTCGTCCGCGTGTCGGACGCCGAACTCGACGACCACCGCCACCGCGAGCCGTTGGCCGACCGGCAGGTTCTCCTCGCACGCATCGGCGCGGTCCGCGACAGCCTCCCCGACGAACTCGCCGAAGAGGTCGACCGCTACCTCACGGGGGAGCGGTCCCTCGGACGGTCCGAGCGTCGCGCCGCCCTCCAGGCCCTCCGCAAGGCCCTGGTGGAGCCCGGCCAGCGCCGCCGAGCCTCCTGAGCCCCTACGCCCAGCCGGCGAACCCCACCGCGAGCCGCCGGTCCGGCAACCCCGGCAGCGGCACCACCACCTCCTGGCCGGGCCGCGGGTCGAGCCACACCCGGGCCACGACCCGACCGCCCTCGTCCGTCGACCGCTGGGTCTCCCACCCCCGCCGCGCAAGCACGCTCGCCCACGGCCCCGGCACCGTCACCCGCACCCGCCCGTCGTCGTTGGCGAACTCAAGCAGCCCGAGCTTGGTGTGCCCACCGACGCCCTGACCGGGGTCGAGCCGGATCCGCACCGTCTCGTGGCGCGGATCCCGCTGCGAGTCCCCCACTGCGGCCCCGCGCAGCAGCGCGCCGAAGTCGGACATCCCCAGCAGGCCGCGCGCGACCAGGCCGAGGGTGCCGGTCAGCACCGGAACCGTCACGTCGAGCAGCAGACCTGCGCTCTTCATCGCAGCGCTCATGACTCCACCACTTCGATCTCCTGGCCGTTCTCGTCGACCAGGGTGATTCCGTCATCGCCGTCCGCGTCCCCGCTGGTCCCCTCCTCGAGGTGCTCCGGCAGGTCGAAGTCCAGCTCGGGCTCGTCGAGCTCATCGCGGCGCACCTCGGGAGCCCGCTGCGGACGCACCCGCCGCCGGCTCGCCACCTGAAGTCCCCGAAGCTGCCCGCCCACGGCACGCAGCTCGTCGAGGATGCGCTCCTGTCGGTCGAGCACCGCCTCCAACAGAGCGGCGGTGCGCGCGCTGGCGTCCGCGACCCGACCCGCCTGCACGACGTTCAGGTACGACAGGTGCGTGGTCGTGAAGGTCCGCTCGGCGGCGTGGGCATCGCCAAAGTCGGCGATGGCCGCGTTGACCTTCTCCTCGTCGGTGAGGCGGTCGAAGTACGCGCCGTAGAGACGGCGGGCGATGGTGGCCGGGCTGGGGGCGCCGCGCGAGGGCGGCGTGGAGCGGCGAGAGGGCACGGGGCCTCCGGGCTGGTGGAGAGGAACGGGTCAGGAAGCCGGCGAGGGCTCGGGAGGGGGCGGCGGCACCGCTTCCTCGGGAGCACCGGCCATGCTCCGGAGCACGCTGCGGAAGACGCCCATCACCTCGGGGTCGCGCATGCTCTCGGCGAAGGCCGGCGACTGGAGCGCGGCCTGCACCTCGGGGTCGTCCTGCAGGGTACGCAGCAGGTTGACGGCCTCGGCGGGCAGTCCCAGCCGGTCGCCGAGGATGGCCCCGAGCACCCTCTCGCCGATGCCGGTCACCTTGGTGAGCGCCTCGCGCTTGAGCTCGAGGTCGGCGGCGCTCGCGGCCGGGGCCGGGGTGTCGAGCGCCTGCAGCTCGGCCTGCTTGGCGTGGATGGCCTTGTCCAGCAGCGACTCGACGTGGGCGTGCTTGGTGCGCGCGGCCGTGTCCAGGCTGCGCATGTGCTCCAGCACCATCGCCATCAGGCCCTTGTAGGCGGAGGACACATCGGCGAAGAGCGCCTGGTAGTTGGCCGCGATGGCCTTGTTGCCCTCGTTGCCGACGCGCATGGTCGCGGCCATGCGGGCCACGATGGCGTCCTCGACGTCGCGGAGCTCCAGGGGCGGCGACGGGTCGAGGCGGGCGCTGAGCAGCGCGGTCGTGCGGGCCGTGGCGTGGCAGGTCCGCGAGCCGATGTAGACGCCCTTGGGGCCGTAGCATGCGACCCGGATGGTGTGGCGGCGGCCCTCGTCGGCCAGCGCGTACTCGTCGACCTCGGTGCGCAGCGCGTGCATCACCAGCGAGACCTGGCCCTCGGTGTCGAGGGTGGGCAGTTCGGGCGCGGGGCCCGTGAGCACGCGCGCCGTGGGGTGCTGGTCACGTCGGTAGCGGTCGAGCACCACGCAGCGCTCGCCCTCGCCGCGCAGCCACGGCGGCCGCACCTTGATGACGTCTTCGGTCTGCTCGCTGTCGCCCTGGCGCTTCCGCACCCAGGCATGGATGAGCTCGACCTCAGCCCACACCGAGCGGATCTGCTCGGCCACGTCGGACCAGCGGTCCAGCTCTACGTCGGCCATCGGTGCTCCCAGACTGTCGCACCGGTATGGGCCGCTCCACCCGTCGAGGTCGCCGTGTTCATCGTGCGCGGAGAGAGCGCACGGGTAGACGTCGTTCTCACGCGCCCATCGACGAGAATGCCCGCTACCCGGGGCTCGGCCTGGTTTCGGATGAGCCCCGGATTTCGCCTACCCGGCCGCTACCCGGGCATTCTCGACGAGCAGCGCCCGCGACCGACCCCCACGGGCAGCCGCTTACCCACGAGCCGCCTCCTCGGGCAAGTGAAGCCCACCCGACGACCCACCCGGGCCGGCCCATACGCTGGTGAACGACCGCACCGTCGACCGGGAGAGCCGAATGGCCGGAGTCAAGAACGCCGCTCTGGGAACGAGCAGCCGCAGCACCAGCAGCCGTGGTGTGTCGGTGAAGAAGCTCACCGACCAGCTCGAGAGCGCCCAGCGCAAGATCAGCTCGCTGCAGAACGCCAAGGCCAAGATCGCCGAGAACTCCGGGCGGGCGGGCACTGCGCTCGTCCACGCCGCGGAGGTCGGCGCGAGCTCGGCCATGGGCGGCTTCGGGGTCGGCCTGGCCGGCGAGAAGCACAACACCACGGCCCGCGTCGTGCGGGGCCTCGGTGGGGCGGGCATGCTCATGTGGGGCCTCGTGGACGTGCTGCGCGGCAAGACCGGCACCCACCAGATGGCCGTGGGCGAAGGCCTGCTCGCCGCCGAGATGGCGGAGACGGGCGCCCGCATGGGCCAGAAGATGCGCGGCAAGTGGTACGGCGCGAGCGCCGGTGCCCCCGCCGCGACCGTGAACGGCGTGGCCGGCCAACCCGCCGCCGTCGCCGGCCCGACCGTGGTGATGACGCCCCAGGTCGCCGGCCCCCGCGAGGTGCTCCCCCACGAGCCAGACCTCGACGGCTTCCGCCAGCGCGGCCGCGTGCGCGCTTCCCGGGCTTCCTGAGTCCCCCCAACAGCACTGCGGGCCTCGGTCCGCGTTGACGCCCAACCCAACGGGCAGGAGAGAGCCATGGCGCTCGGATACGACGACGCCCCGTACCTCGGTGAGGACGACGGGGGAGAGATCGGCGACTACTACGACGAGGACGAGTACGAGGACGTCGACATCGACATCGGACCGGAGTTCGAGGGCGACGACGACGACGACCTCGAGGGCGACGACTACGGCGACGACGACGACGACGAGATGGGCCGCGTGCGCGTGCTCCGTCGGCCCCGCGGCCGCCGCCGCCGCCGCCGCCTGCGGTCCCGCCGTCGCGCCCCGGTCCGCCGGGCCCGCCGGCCCGCCGCGGCCGCCCCTCGCCCCCGCATGAAGGTCAAGGTGCGCTCCAACATCGTGGTGCTCGCCGCGACCGCCGCCGCCGCGGGTGCCGTGACGGCCAACAAGACGGTCACCAAGGACATGTGGATCATGAACGTGACATTCGACGGCTCGTCGACGGGCGCGGCGGTGACCCAGCTCCAGGTGGACGACCGCGTGGTCCTCGGGCCGTTCTCGTCGGCGGAGGCGGTGGACGCCTCGACCTTCAAGTCGAACGCCTACCAGAAGCTCGACCTGCGCGGGGCCTTCGTGCCGCGCGGGACCACGCTGACGGTCAATGGCACCATCGGCAACGCCAGCGACTACCTCAAGGTCCTCTTCCACGTCAAAGAGCGCATCCGCAGCTGCTGATGGGCTCTGTCACCCGGGGTGAGTCGTGGACCTGTTCCCGGCCGGCAAGGCGGCCCAGCTCGACGCGGGCGCGCGACAGGTGGTCCTCCAAGCGGAGGGCCCCTGCGCGGGCTGGCGGCTGGTCACCGTCTCTGCACCGTCCCCGGTGGACGTGGTGATGACCTGGGCCGGACGCGGCAGTCCGGGCCTGCCGGCGCGCTTCTCGGTGTGCCGGTCGGGCCAGGCGCTCGTCTGGGCGCGGTCGCTCTTCGTGGAGGCCGTCAACCTGGGCTCCGGTGCCGTCGATGTCTTCGCTTCGGCCGTGGAGGTGAGCGACCACCGCGAGGTCCTGCCGGTCCTCGACGAGCCCCACCCGAGCCACGTCGCCCCCGCTTCCTTCGAGATCCCCGCCTGGGCCGAGGCCGTCCGCCTGGAGACGGCCGAGAGCGCCCAGCTCGCCGCCAAGCTCGAGCTGCTCGACACCGGCGGCACCGTCCGCGCCGCCGTCTCCGGCGTCCGCCAACCCGACTGGCTGCCCCTCGGGGCCGCCGCCCAGGTCCGCCTCACCTGCGAGGCCCCTTCCCGTCTCCTCTACCGCCTGCGCCTGGTGTGACCCCTGGAGGTCTCGATGCTCTGCCGCTCCGTCCACACCCTGCTCGACCTGTCCACCGCGGTCACCACGACCACCGAGGGCACGTCGTACAAGATCCGCGGCCGCCACGACGACACCGCCGACGCCAGCCAGCCCTTCCACGCCGTCTTCGAGCTCACCGCCGCAGACGGCACGAGCCCGAAGCTGGACGCCACCGTCGAGACCTCGTGGGACGGCACCACCTGGCACACCGTGGCGTCGATGACGCAGCTCGCGGGTGCGGGCACCAAGGAGCAGATCGTCACCGCGGATGTACTCGGGCTCTACGTCCGCGGCGTGGTGACCCTCGGCGGCACCGCCAACCCAAGCGTCACCGGCACGCTGCGCCTCGTCTCGGGGGCCGGCTTCCAGTGCGAGGCGGCCTGATGGTCGAACCCACGCCGCTGGCCCTCTCAGCCCGGCCGCTCGCCATCGAGCTGCGCATCACCAAGTCCGAGGTGGGCTTCGTGGAGCTGCTCAACTGGCTGGCGCGGCACAACGCGCGGCTGCTGGCCGAGCGCCCGGACCTGCCGGGGCTCTACGACAGCGGCGTGGTCTACGAGCGCGAGACCACCGAGGTCTGGTGCGACTACCTGTCGATGCTGGAGCAGGGCCACGAGGACTGCGACGGGCTGGCGTCCGCGCGTGCTGGCGAGCTGATGGCCCGCGGCCACATGGCCATGAGCCCGGCCGACGGCGGCTTTTCGCTCTCGCAGAGCACTCGCCCCGAGAGCATCGACGCCTGGGTCATCCTGCGCACGCGCGGAGAGCGCGGCTTCCCCAACCTCTACCACTGCCTCGTGCTCTACCGGCTCTGGGACGCCTCCCGAGGGATCTGGACCTGGTGGCGCGACGACCCGTCGGCGCGGCTCGGCATGTACCCAGAGGGCCGGCGACACCCCTACAACCGCGGCCAGGCCGCCCCCCTGCCCGATGGGCTGGCGGTGGCGGGCGTGGACCGCCGTCGATCCCGACGCCCTCGGCCCGCCCCCCGGCGTCGAGCACGCCACCACCGCCGCGCGCTGGCTCGGTGAGGAGACCGCCATGTCCAAGGCCGTCCGCAAGTACCGCCGGAACAAGCGCCGCCACCAGCGTCGGTCCCGGCGCGACTACAACAAGAAGCTGAAGAGCAAGGGCTACTCGTGGGCCCAGCGGCGTCGCATGGTGCGCAACCGGCGGCGCTACGACCGCAACGCACGCAAAGGTGGTGTGGCCAAGCGACGGATGCGCGAGCTGGACCACAAGGTCGAGTCGCCGCGCGAACGCCGGCAGCTCTCCCGGCGGCGGGGTGGCCGGAGTGGAGCACCGCCCCCGCCGCCTGCACCTCCGGGCAGCCCCACTGCGGCTTGGCCCCTGACTCCGCGGTGGGCACCGCAGGCCCCAGCGAGGGTCCCCGGTCGAGCTCGCCCGATGGCCCCGTACCGTGAGCCGTCGCGGGCGCTGTCGGTGGTGCCGGCGCGCCCGGGTCCGACCGTGGTGCCGGCCTGGGACGTGCCCGAGCGGGCGCTCGAGGTCGACAGCTACTCGCCCTACGACAGCTACGACGCCTATGACCCGTACGTGGACGCCATGGAGAACGCGGTCCTCGTCGACGAGGGCTACTGGGACAACGACCCGATCGAGTACGACTACGACGTGGCCGACGTGGCCGGTGAGATCGCCGGCATGGCCTACGCCCGGCTGTCGGGCGGCCACATTGGGTCCGACGACGACGCCGAGTCGGTCATCGACGACGTGGGCCTGCGGCTGCTGGCGGAGATCAAGCTCTACGCGGTCCAGGACGGCTGGACCCCGCGGGAGCTGGAGCATGAGGCCGCCAAGGTCATCGACGCCACCAACGCCGTCGAGCAGGCCGTGGAGGTCTCGGGCGGCATGGATGGCATCGGCGCGGCCGGCGCGCTCATGGCGATCCCGGCGCTGGCGTCGCTGGCCGCTCCCTTCCTCAAGGCGAAGGTCAAGGCGAACGAGCGGCGGTCGGCCCGGGGCGGTCGGCGCGGCGACCGTCGGCGCAAGCGTCAGGAGCGGCGCGCGCAGGACCTCGAGGAGCGCATCGACGAGCTCGAGCGCCTCGGCCCCGGCTCGGGCGTGCTCGACGTGAGCACCGAGGACTGGGGCCCGTCGGCCAAGTCCGACAACGTGTTGGTGCGCGCCCGTCACGGCAAGCGCGCGGCCTTGGCGAGCCTGGGCAGCGGCTACTACCTCGTGCGCGAGGTGGGCCCCGACGAGCCCCAGGCAGCCGTGCAGACCGAGATGTCGCGCGTGGCTGCGCTGGCCACCCCCGCGCTGTCGGCCATCCAGGCGGTGAGCGGCGAGCTCTACCCGCGGTGTCGCTGCCAGGGAGGCCGTCATGGCTGAGCTGGAGCCCCAGTGGGTCGGGTCGGTGCGGACGTGGTGGGAGAAGCTGCTCGGGCCGCTGCTCACCGCGATGGTCGCCGAGGTGCGGAAGAAGGCCGGCAACTCGGCACTGGCCGAGAAGGCCTACGGCGGAACTGTCAGGCGCTTCGAGGCCGAGCTGGCTGCGTTGGAGGCCGATGTCACGGCCTTCCTGGCGCAGGCCATGGGCAGCGACTGGGCGCCCTACGCGGGCCGCGCGGCTGAGATCCTGGGCAACATCCGGGGCCAGTGGCGTGACCCGGCGGCGACGCAGCCGCTCCAGAGCGGGGTGGCGGGCGTGGCGGCGGTGGTGCGGGGCATCAACGTGGCGGTGACAGCCATCGGTGTCGCCTGGGCGGCGGTATCGCTCGCCGAGGTGGTACGGGCGCGGAAGCTGCTGCGGAGCTGGTCGGCGGACCTCGCGGATGGCGTGGAGCCGTCGCGGCGGGCGGCGAAGCGGGCCGGGTTGGCCGGGGACGACGTTGCTGGGCGTGGGCGTGGGCGGCGGTTCCGGCGTCGGCGTCGGGCGCGTCGACAGCGCGGCCGGGATGCCCTGTTGCCCGAGGGCGTGGAGCTCGCAGAGCCCGACTTCGACGACGGCATGCCCCAAGACGGTCCCCCGTGGCGGCACTCGCTGCCGGGAGCCTGAGCGATGGCGATGGCGGCGGCCTGGCTCGACGACTTCCGCACCTGGGTGGACGGGCTGCTGGGCGACCGGCTGTCAGCGGCCTTGGCACAGGTGCGTGCGGCAGTGGCGCGGGGCACGGTCTCGCAGGAGGTCGCGCCCCAGGTGCAGCGGTGCGCCGAGGTGCTCGAGCAGCTTCGGACGGAGACGCAGGGCTACCTGGCTCGGGCTGCGCCGCTGCACGCAGACCCCGACGTGCGGGAACGCAGCGACCGGCTCGTGGCCATCTGGAACGAGCTGTGGGCGCAGTGGAGCGACCCGACCTGTACGCGGCGGCACACGGGCGGTGCGAAGGTGGGGCTCGCGCCTGCGGGATGGGCGGCCGTGGTGGTCGTCGTGGTGGCCGGCGTGGCCTACGCGGTGTCCGAGGTGGGCTCGGCGTGGGCGATGGCGACGACGGCGGATGCCGAGGTGGCGCTGGCACAGGTGCGGCTCCAGACGCAGGAGCTGGATGCACGGATCGCGGCGGCGGCCGGTGGGATGCCGCTGCCGCCGAGCACGTTGCCGCCGCCGGAGTTGCCGCGGAGTGGGGCGGATGCGGGGAAGGTGGTGAAGCTGGTGATGGCGGGGTTGGGGGTAGCCGTGGGGTTGGGCGTGGCAGTATCGGTGGTGCGGAGGCGGTAGCTGCGTCTGCCTACCAATGTCCATCCACCAGCAGCCTGAAAAGCACGCCCAATTCCGGGCAGCTGCGGTGGCCAGGACTCCACCATGCCTTCACCTCGTACCTACACCAAAGATGAGAAGCGCCAGGCCATCCTCCGCGCGTCCACCATCGGAGCCACTGCAGCCAGCGTCGAGCTCGCCATTCCGTCTGGGACCCTGTCGGTCTGGCTCCACAAAGCGCGCAAGGGACTGTTCGCCCACCTCGATCTCGGCGACCTCGTCCTGAAGTCAGCCCCAAGTGCGGGTGTCCGCGCTGCCGCAGAGTCTCCAGCAGCCGAGGGTGCCGCTCCGAGCCCTCTACCCGCAACGGACCCGCACCCTCTTGCCTCACCGACCGACCTTCCCGCCGAGAATCCTTCGACCAAGAAGCGCTCGACCATGAAGGCCTCAACCAAGAAGGCCTCAACCAAGAAGCGCTCCACCAAGACGGTCTCGACCAACGAGCCCTCGACCAAGAAGCGCCATGTCAGGACCGTCTACACGCCATCCCAGCGAGCCCAGGCGCTCGAGCTGGTGGCCGAGGTCGGCATGTCCGAGGCCTCCAGAACACTGAACATCAGCCGATTCTCACTCCGCCAGTGGAAGCGCAAGGTCGAGCTCGCAGCAGCTGGCCTTGGGGACTCCCCGACCTCGGGTCCTGCGCTGGTCGACATCGAGGCGCAGCGTGACAAGGAGATTCTCGACGAGTGGAAGCGCCACCCTGGTCTGGGCCCCAGCCAGATTCGGAACCAGCTGCGTCGTGGCGGCATCAAGGTGTCTACGAACACCGTCCGCCGAGTGATGGAGGGCGACGGCTACCGCCTACCAAAAGTACGTCGGGATGGCCATACTCAACGATACGAGGCCGTGCGTCCGAACCACTTGTGGCACCTCGACTTCGTCCACCAGCACATCAACCGTGCCAACACGTTCACGTTTATCATCATCGATGACCACAGTCGGTACGTTGTGGGACATGGGGTCCACGATGCGGAACGGGCCGACTTTGTGCTCGACATCTTCAATCAAGCGGTGGCTCGTCACGGCCGACCAGAAGCCGTGATGACGGACCGTGGAAGTGCGTTCTGGTCGTGGAAGGGGGTCTCCCGCTTCACTCGCCTCCTCACCGAGCTGGGTGTGGACGGTGGTGGCCCAACACAAGGAACACAACGGAAAGATTGAGGTCTTTAACGCCAACCTGTCGAAGGAGCTGTTCATGGCGCATCGCTTCTACGACTTGCGCGAAATGGAGCGGCGGCTGACGTCGCACCTACATTGGTACAACCACCGTCGCACCCACCACGCACTGGGCGGGCTCTTGGTGCCTGCAGACCGCTACTATGGCCGTGTGGAGGAGGTTCAGGCACGCATCGAGGCGGGGAAGGGGGCCACTGTGCACACCGACCTGCTCGACCTGCGGGACCGTGCCCTCGAGCTCTTCAAGGTGGTCAGCCGAGACGGTCGACCCGAGGTCTGGCTCATGGGAGAGAAGATCTTGTCCACCTCGACTTGATGCTCACCATGGACCATCCCGATAGAGGGACCGCGCCCTCCGCAGTCCTTGAGATGGTCCATGACATCGCACGCAGCACACGCCGCATTGGACGCCGGCATCCTACTTGTGGCGCGAGCTGTGCTACGGCGCCATGGTCTTGAGGCGCCATCCGCGGCCAAGGTCTTGGCCCTCACCCAAGCGAAGCCAACCACCGCGCGCAAGGTCAGCCGCAGCCTCCGCACCCACCTCGAGAGCGTGCTCAGGCCCACAGGCCGCCCCCCACTGCCGCCCCGGGAGCCGGTCCAAGAGGACCGGTTGGCCGCCATACGCACCCAGCACATCGCCTTCTTGATGGACAACCCTGGCAGCGTCACCGGCTCGGCCAAGCGTCGGCAGTATAGCGACCGCTTCCGTCGGTTCATGCTAAACCTCTGCCAGACGCACCTTGAGCTCACCATAAGTGACATCTCCGAGGCCACGCAGGTCCCACGGCCCACCCTCAAAGACTGGCTCAGCGGCAAGATGGGGGCTGCCCAACCGCCCGAAGAGCCCATCAAAGCGGCCATTCAAGAGGGTCCATCCCCCGCCCATGTCGAGTGTATCGTTGCGGCATGGCGGATGTGGGATGGTGCGCTGGTGCCGTTCTGTACCCACGTTCAGCAGGACCTTCGCATCCCATTCGGGCGTGCATTGATACGGGACATCCTCCACGCAAGTGATGTCCGCATCCCGAAGTCGCGCCGCTCGGACCCTGACCGCTCTGCCCTCAAGAACGGCTTTGAAACCTTCTTTCCGGGAGCGCAGTGGGTGGGCGATGGCACGGAGTTGGCGGTCGAGGTGGACGTTGAGGTCCACAAGTGCAACCTGGAGCTGCTTGTCGACCCCGACTCGGGTGCGTTTGTGGGCGCCTCGGTGCGACCAACCGAAGACGCCCAAGCGGTCGTCGAGGCCTTTGATGACGCAGTGGAATCAACCGGAGCCCCGCCTCTGGCTCTGCTTCTCGACAACAAGCCCTCCAACCACTGTCCCGAGGTTCACGACCATACGGGGGAGACGTCCATCGGCCGCAGCCGGCCCTACCAACCCACCGACAAGCCCCATGTTGAAGGCGGGTTCGGCTTGTTCAAGCAGGACGTACCCACCATGGCCATCACGACGGGCTCACCGCTTGAGCTTGCCATGGCGGTGGCCGGCCTGGTGTTTAACACGTGGGCTCGAGCGGCGAACCATCGCCCTCGCGACGACCGGAAGAAGAAGAGTCGGTTCCAACTCTACACCGACAGCAAGCCGACACCCGAGGCATACGCAGCGGCAAAGACCGCCCTGGAAGCCCGAATTCGGAAGCAGGAGAAGGCCCGAGAGGCCAAAAAGAAGCGGCTGGACCCCATCGTGCGCGAGCTGCTGGACCGGGCCTTCGCGCGCCTTGACCTTGAGGACCCCGACGAGCACCTGCGTCTCGCCATCGCTTCGTGGCCGGTGGACGCCATCATTGAAGGGATTGCCGTCTACGAGGGCAAGAAGAAGGCGAAGAGCCTGCCTGAGGGTGTCGACGCGCGGTACCTTCGTGGAATCGTGCGCAATATTGCCCAGGAGAATGAGGGCCTCTGCATCGCCACATCCTTGCTTGAGGGCAGGCTGGACGCCCAGGATGCCACGCTGCACTTGCTCACCGAACAACGTGAACTCATCGAGGAGCGCCTGTCAGACGATGACTACGGCCTCATGCTCGGCCTCGTGGACCGCGCCCTCGACGCCAAGGGAGGACTCGACCGAACATTCTGGCTACTGGCGGCTGCCGACCATGTCCGCGCCGTGGCTGAGCCCACGGAGCGCCCAGTCTACCTCCGGCTCGCCGCCCGCCGCATCAATACCCGGCACGCGGTGGCCCACCGAGCCCGAATCAAGGCGACCCGCTTCCTGTTCGCGAAGGTCCTGCCCGTTGTCTGAGCGAGAGGCTGGGGGCTGATGCGTGGGACCTGGCCTCGACAGCACCGGTGATTCAGAGGGCCGGGACTATCGTTGGACAGGGCGTTGTCGCCCGTTGAGTGGCTGGGCGAATGGCGGCCGTGGTCAGCCCTGCCACGAGGGTCGACGGGGTTCAGGACGGGTTGGAAGGTGGAAGACACCCGGCGCTGGTCGACCAACTTCCTTGGACGCTCCACGAAGGGGAACGCCGCGGAAAAGGTGATGGGAGATGGTTGACAAGTGCAGAACTCCTGAATTTCGCGAACCGACATCCCGCGGCTGTACAGCGCGATGATGCGCTCATCGAAGCCCGTGAGCCGCCGCTGGTGCTTCGCGACGAGCTGGGGCTCAAAGGTGCCTTCCCGGTCGCGTGGGACGCGCACATCGACCTTTCCGGCCTCCGTGAGCAGGGTCTTCGGTGTGGTGCCGTTGCGGGCGTTGGCGGTTGGGCGCTCTTGGCCGGGTTCGTAGCCGAGATGCTCGGTGAGCTCGACGCTCAGGGTGCGCTCGACGAGACGGCCCATTAGCTGGCGGAAGAGTCCATCGGCCCCAAGCTGCTCCTTGGGGTCGTCGACTTGCTCGAGAATCTTGTCCAGCACCTCATCAGGGATGTCGTGGCGTGGACGCTTGGCTGAGGTTTGCTTCTTGGTCATGGGTGCTCCTTGGAAGGAGGAGATCACCCGCTCAGGCCCTCACCGGTACACAGAATTTGAGACACTCCCAGGCCGACTGCATCGCGGGGAAGCCGCGTGAGTTGACCGTCGGCACCGCGAACGTCGACAGAATCCCAGGCGGTCATTGCCGGGTTTCCCTGCGGCAGTGGACCCACCAGATTCCAGGGGCCGGCGCCTGTTGGTATCGGAATCTACCCGGCGGGGGCATCATCAACGAGCACCGCAGTGGGCGCATGGGTGGACACTTGGGAACCACCGATAGGGGCCGAATCGGTTGAACACCCTCCGAGTGAGGCCGCTATCCAAAAGGTCGCCAGCAAACGAGACATGGCTGCTCCCAGTTCTGAAGTCCCTGGTACCCCGCGTCGACCGCGCTGGGCGCCCATTTCGCCGACCGCCGATGTGGCCCGCACGGTCAGCGTCCGCAGTCAGGCGACGATGCCACTCTCCATAGTCCAGGCTTCTGAGCCTGGATTCCCGATCGTGTGTGCGACTCTTCGCCGAGTCTCACGGCGTTCCGTAGCAGACGTCGACCCCAACGCTGAGCACCGCGAACGAGTCTCGCTGGCCCTTCGACAGCAAGGGGACGGCAAGATGTTGGTGTTAGCATGAACCCTGGTTGGCGAACAGCTCGCCCGTGTCTTCAGTGGGGGCCGCAGTCCCCACCGCTGACCCGAGGCCTCTCGCGTCGCGAAGCGTGTCCGGTCCCTGTGAGCTCTAAATGTTGAGGACGATGGGTCCGAGGCAACCGAGGCGTGGAGCCGCGCTCTCAATGAGCCGGGCACCTTCAGCTTCCACGTTGAAGGGGAAGATGGCTCGGGTCTCGGGACCTTGTGCCCACTCACCGACCAGGACTTCACCTGCGTCGACATCCCCTATCTGGAGCTGACGTCTGACGGCTTGGAGCCGAGGCGAGGTTGACGCTCCTCTTCCGAATGTCGGGCACCTGTGCTTCGGCGACCGCCCTCACGCTGGATCTGGTGATGGAGACCATCTGCGAGGGTGACAACGAAGACTGCGCGGCCATCGAGGAGTTGGCGGCGGACGGCGCCTTCTGCGGCACGGAGTCCGAGTTGGAGCTGGAGCACTCGAGGTAGATGATCGCGTCTGGATGCGCGGCGCGGGGGGCCTGTGCCGTTATCTTCGAGCCGGAGACAACTTGACATCGACGGAGTCAATCGTGCAGTTTAGTCCCCTGGAACAACGACGCTGGGCAGATTCACGGGAACACGGTCGCCGGAGGTCACCCTCGACGAGATCCCTTGGGCTCCTATTGGCCCTCGCTGTCGTGGCTTGTGGGCCCGACGCCAAGGACGAGACCGAGAATGAGAGTGACGCCGATGGCGACACTGACACTGACACTGACACTGACACTGACACTGACACTGACGCTGACGCTGACACGGACACGGACACGGACACGGACACGGACACGGACACGGACCCCGACTGCCCCGAAGGCACCGTGAATGGGCATCTTGTCGACTGGGACGGCGAGACACCCTTCGCGGCCACGGTGTTGGTGGAGGCCTTCCCCGCGGATGGTGAGACGCGGCCCGAACGCAGCACCTGGACCGCCGCCGATGGCACCTTCACGTTGCTTCTGGAGCCCGGCGAGTGGTGGATAGCGGGCACCTGGACCGATGAGGACGACCCAGACAACAGCTTCGACGAGTGCACTTTCGAGGAGGACCGAGTGGAGGTCAGGCCCTGTGGAGACCACGCGTCGGAGCTCGAGGTCGCCGATTGCGAGTAGGCCTGTGGCGCCCCAGCGGGTGTTCGACCGCGTAGAGATTCGCCGAGAGGGCGCCTCGGTGAAGGTCCTCTTGGGCCACCAAATCACCAGAAGAGTCTGGCGGCCGGCATTATCCTGAGTGGGGAAGAGCCTCAAAATGGTGTCGCCTCGTCCTACATCCGCACCCTGAATGAGCGGCCTCCTCGGTCGAGGCCTTCGACGCTATTTTGGATTCTCGCCTTGCTTCCCAGCAATGCAGGACTCGGTACAATGCGCCTTGGCTTGTCCAGAAGCACCACCGCCGGATGCCGGATCGATTCCCTTCGCCACGCTCAGCATCGGTTGTTGGCGCGGGCTGAACTCCCCGTCCGGTGTCCGAGAAGCTGCGGCGCACTAAACTCTGGCGTGTCTATCAAACTCAAAGAGCGCAACAACCACGCGAGCACCGCAGCGCCTTTCCCGAGGAGAAGCCATGCCCGAGTCCATCAGTCGACACGCTTTGAGCGTCAGACTGGAGCGGATCCCGCCAGCCATCGACCGCCGACCGAGCGCATCGAAGAAGCTGCATACGCACAAGGTGATCATGGAAGAGATGGGGATTGTGCACTTGTCAACCATCTCCCATCACCTTTTCCGCGGCGTTCCCCTTCGTGGAGCGTCCAAGGAAGTTGGTCGACCAGCGCCGGGTGTCTTCCACCTTCCAACCCGTCCTGAACCCCGTCCACCCTCGTGGCAGGGCTGACCACGGCCGCCATTCGGCCAGCCACTCAACGGGCGACAACGCCCTGTCCAACGATAGTCCCGGCCCTCTGAATCACCGGTGCTGTCGAGGCCAGGTCCCACGCATCAGCCCCCAGCCTCTCGCTCAGACAACGGGCAGGACCCTCGCGAACAGGAAGCGGGTCGCCTTGATTCGGGCTCGGTGGGCCACCGCGTGCCGGGTATTGATGCGGCGGGCGGCGAGCCGGAGGTAGACTGGGCGCTCCGTGGGCTCAGCCACGGCGCGGACATGGTCGGCAGCAGCCAGCAGCCAGAATGTTCGGTCGAGTCCTCCCTTGGCGTCGAGGGCGCGGTCCACGAGGCCGAGCATGAGGCCGTAGTCATCGTCTGACAGGCGCTCCTCGATGAGTTCACGTTGTTCGGTGAGCAAGTGCAGCGTGGCATCCTGGGCGTCCAGCCTGCCCTCAAGCAAGGATGTGGCGATGCAGAGGCCCTCATTCTCTTGGGCAATATTGCGCACGATTCCACGAAGGTACCGCGCGTCGACACCCTCAGGCAGGCTCTTCGCCTTCTTCTTGCCCTCGTAGACGGCAATCCCTTCAATGATGGCGTCCACCGGCCACGAAGCGATGGCGAGACGCAGGTGCTCGTCGGGGTCCTCAAGGTCCAGGCGCGCGATGGCCCGGTCCAGCAGCTCGCGCACGATGGGGTCCAGCCGCTTCTTTTTGGCCTCTCGGGCCTTCTCCTGCTTCCGAATTCGGGCTTCCAGGGCGGTCTTTGCCGCTGCGTATGCCTCGGGTGTCGGCTTGCTGTCGGTGTAGAGTTGGAACCGACTCTTCTTCTTCCGGTCGTCTCGAGGGCGATGGTTCGCTGCTCGAGCCCATGTGTTAAACACCATGTCGGCCACCGCCATGGCAAGCTCAAGCGGTGAGCCGGTCGTGATGGCCATGGTGGGCACGTCCTGCTTGAACAAGCCGAACCCGCCTTCAACATGGGGCTTGTCGGTGGGTTGGTAGGGCCGGCTGCGGCCGATGGACGTCTCCCCCGTGTGGTCGTGAACCTCGGGACAGTGGTTGGAGGGCTTGTTGTCGAGAAGCAGAGCCAGAGGCGGTGCTCCGGTTGATTCCACTGCGTCATCAAAGGCCTCGACGACCGCTTGGGCGTCTTCGGTTGGTCGCACCGAGGCGCCCACAAACGCACCCGAGTCGGGGTCGACAAGCAGCTCGGGGTTGCACTTGTGGACCTCACCGTCCACCTCGACCGCCAACTCCGTGCCATCGCCCACCCACTGCGCTCCCGGAAAGAAGGTCTCAAAGCCGTTCTTGAGGGCAGAGCGGTCAGGGTCCGAGCGGCGCGACTTCGGGATGCGGACATCACTTGCGTGGAGGATGTCCCGTATCAATGCACGCCCGAATGGGATGCGAAGGTCCTGCTGAACGTGGGTACAGAACGGCACCAGCGCACCATCCCACATCCGCCATGCCGCAACGATACACTCGACATGGGCGGGGGATGGACCCTCCTGAATGGCCGCGTTGATGGGCACTTCTGGCGGTTGGGCAGCCCCCATCTTGCCACTGAGCCAGTCCTTGAGGGTGGGCCGTGGGACCTGCGTGGCCTCGGAGATGTCACTTATGGTGAGCTCAAGGTGCGTCTGGCAGAGGTTTAGCATGAACCGACGGAAGCGGTCGCTATACTGCCGACGCTTGGCCGAGCCGGTGACGCTGCCAGGGTTGTCCATCAAGAAGGCGATGTGCTGGGTGCGTATGGCGGCCAACCGGTCCTCTTGGACCGGCTCCCGGGGCGGCAGTGGGGGGCGGCCTGTGGGCCTGAGCACGCTCTCGAGGTGGGTGCGGAGGCTGCGGCTGACCTTGCGCGCGGTGGTTGGCTTCGCTTCGGTGAGGGCCAAGACCTTGGCCGCGGATGGCGCCTCAAGACCATGGCGCCGTAGCACAGCTCGCGCCACAAGTAGGATGCCGGCGTCCAATGCTGCGTGTGCTGCGTGCGATGTCATGGACCATCTCAAGGACTACGGAGGGCGCGGCCCCTCTATCGGGATGGTCCATGGTGAGCATCAAGTCGAGGTGGACAAGATCTTCTCTCCCATGAGCCAGACCTCGGGTCGACCGTCTCGGCTGACCACCTTGAAGAGCTCGAGGGCACGGTCCCGCAGGTCGAGCAGGTCGGTGTGCACAGTGGCCCCCTTCCCCGCCTCGATGCGTGCCTGAACCTCCTCCACACGGCCATAGTAGCGGTCTGCGGGCACCAAGAGCCCGCCCAGTGCGTGGTGGGTGCGACGGTGGTTATACCAATGTAGGTGCGACGTCAGCCGCCGCTCCATTTCGCGCAAGTCGTAGAAGCGATGCGCCATGAACAGCTCCTTCGACAGGTTGGCGTTAAAGACCTCAATCTTTCCGTTGTGTTCCTTGTGTTGGGCCACCACCTGGTCCACACCCAGCTCGGTGAGGAGGCGAGTGAAGCGGGAGACCCCCTTCCACGACCAGAACGCACTTCCACGGTCCGTCATCACGGCTTCTGGTCGGCCGTGACGAGCCACCGCTTGATTGAAGATGTCGAGCACAAAGTCGGCCCGTTCCGCATCGTGGACCCCATGTCCCACAACGTACCGACTGTGGTCATCGATGATGATAAACGTGAACGTGTTGGCACGGTTGATGTGCTGGTGGACGAAGTCGAGGTGCCACAAGTGGTTCGGACGCACGGCCTCGTATCGTTGAGTATGGCCATCCCGACGTACTTTTGGTAGGCGGTAGCCGTCGCCCTCCATCACTCGGCGGACGGTGTTCGTAGACACCTTGATGCCGCCACGACGCAGCTGGTTCCGAATCTGGCTGGGGCCCAGACCAGGGTGACGCTTCCACTCGTCGAGAATCTCCTTGTCACGCTGCGCCTCGATGTCGACCAGCGCAGGACCCGAGGTCGGAGAGTCCCCAAGGCCAGCTGCTGCGAGCTCGACCTTGCGCTTCCACTGGCGGAGTGAGAATCGACTGATGTTCAGTGTTCTGGAGGCCTCGGACATGCCGACCTCGGCCACCAGCTCGAGCGCCTGGGCTCGCTGGGATGGCGTGTAGACGGTCCTGACATGGCGCTTCTTGGTCGAGGGCTCGTTGGTCGAGACCGTCTTGGTTGAGGCCTTCTTGGTCGAAGGATTCTCGGCGGGAAGGTCGGTCGGTGAGGCAAGAGGGTGCGGTTCCGTTGCAGGCAGAGGGCTCGGAGCGGAACCCTCGGCTGCTGGAGACTCTGCGGCAGCGCGGACATCCGCACTTGGGGCTGACTTCAGGACGAGGTCGCCGAGATCGAGGTGGGCGAACAGTCCCTTGCGCGCTTTGTGGAGCCAGACCGACAGGGTCCCAGACGGAATGGCGAGCTCGACGCTGGCTGCCGTGGCTCCGATGGTGGACGCGCGGAGGATGGCCTGGCGCTTCTCATCTTTGGTGTAGGTACGAGGTGAAGGCATGGTGGAGTCCTGGCCACCGCAGCTGCCCGGAATTGGGCGTGCTTTTCAGGCTGCTGGTGGATGAACATTGGTAGGCAGACGCACGGATGGCGGACGAGCATCCTCCATCCTTCCCCATGGCGAGGGCTCTCGCGGCGCTCGCCCACATCTCCCGCATTCAGGATCTACCCCGTGCCGAGAGGCGAGTCGCCCGAGCCGTGGACCTCTTGAATGAGGTTCCGGGGCTGACCGACGAGCAGCGGGCGGAGGTGTTGTATGTACAGCCGAACATCCGGATGCGGGCAGGCGACTACGAACGGGCTGCAGCAGACTGTCAGACCCTCCTCGCAATGCCGAATCTCCAGCCCAACACTCGGGCGACGGTGCTCAATCGGGCTGGGCACGTCTCCCGGACACAGGGGCGATGGACGGATGCGCTCCGTCTCTATCGGGAGGCACTCGCCATCGATCGAGACGAGTTCGGAGAGCGGCATCCGCAGGTCGCCTCGGACCTGATGAATGTCGGGGGTGCGCTGGCGCTGGCGGGAGACCCCGACGGACTGGTCTTGCTGGATGACGCCAGGACACAGCGCGAAGAGTTCCTCGGCGCAGATCACCCACGGGTCTCGGCTTCCTGGTGGTTCACCGCCGTCGCCCTGGTCGCACTGGGGCGGCCTGAGGCGGCCGATGCCGCGCTGGATCGGGTTCAGGGATCAGAAGCCGCGCGGCGGTTTGCGGAACGCCCCCTGCCCTCCGAGATCGCCCTCATGCTGGGCGACCCCGAACGAGCCCGGCGCCTGCTGCCACCACCGACTCCAGGCTTTCGGCTCGGCATCGCTCGGAGGCGGATCGTGGAGGGGCGCATCGCCGCAGCCCTCGGCGAGACTGCGTTGGCCCGTGAGGCGCTGACCGAAGGGCGGGATGCGGTGCTCCAGATGGCGGGTCCCGACGCACCGGAGGTGGCCACAGCGACAGAGGCACTGGCTGACCTGGATGAGCCTTCGCCCCCCTGACCTGGCATGCGCCATCAGAACTCGTCGGCATCCCAGACGCCGTCACCAGAGGTGTCGACCTTGCAGGGGTGGGTCTTGGTGTAGTCCATCTCGTAGCTGTCGGGGAGGGAGTCGCCGTCGGTGTCGAGCTCGTCCTGGAGGTAGCCGATGTCGATCAGCCACGCGATGTCCTGCGCCAAGGTCATTCCTTTGTTGTAGGGGGCTTCGGGACTCTGGTGAAGAAACTCGGCCTCCAGGAATTCGTCGGTGTAGGGGCACGCCACGGAAGTGGTCGAGTCGACCCACGCTGAGATGTCTCCGCTCGTGGCCAATGCGTAGGAGGTCTTCTTGTCGGCCGTCGCGCTGCTGTTGCTGTTGCTGGCCGAAAACACTCCCACAATGCCTGCGAGCTGGCCGCTGTCGTTCCAACACAGTGCGCCGGCATCGTCGTCGTGACTCAGCACGCCGCCCCGCTGCCCTCTGCCGTAGATACCGTTGTTCCGGATGACGTACCAGTTCGAGTCCTCGGTTGCCTTGTTCTCGGAACCTATCTGCATCTGCGTGGAGCCCAGGACGTCCGAGCCGTTGGTGTGTCGCGCCGTGCACACCGTCGCGCGGAGTGTGTCGCCGACCTCCGGAATGAGCGATGACGCAAGGCTGTTGGCGGCGACCCGCGAGAGGGGCGAGCCGACTCGCAGGAGCACCGGGGCAAGCTGCTCTTTGGTGTCGGTCGGCGCGGTGAAGGTGCGGCCCTTGACCATCTCGACCACCGGGTAGACTTCAGAGCCCACCGTCACGGTCGTCGCTTTGGCGGACGTCCCGACACACGGCGTTGCGGCCCCGGCGTTGTTCCTGTCGTAGGTTGCAGACAGGGTGAGGACCCAGCCGTTCGAGACCACCGCGCCCAAGCAGGACGGCTTGCCCGCTGCAGACACGACAGCGACTCCCGCTTTTTTTGCAGCGACGACGTCGTTGGCCGCTGCGGCGGTGGATGCCAAGAGGAGGCAAGCGGAGAGGGTCGAGGGCAGGGTTCGCATGGCAGGCTCCGGTGTCAGTGTGCCCAGTGCCATTGCACGGCGCGTGCCAACCCGGGGTTCTCGTTCCCGCCCGTCTCGGGCTTCGTCGAGAATGCGCTCCAATGAATGGTCTTCGCGGTCCTCTGCTCAGAGTGGGGAGCCCCGCATGGCGCGTGAACACCCCGTGCGGCTGGTGTGCGCACGTGTGCGCACGTGTGCGGCTGGTGTGCGCACACGTGCGCAGGGGGACTGGAGGTGCTTGATCGGTGGGAGAAGACGGGAGATCGGTCTCACCGGGGAGAGTCGACGGGCCGACCGTTCTCGCTGGATCTTCGGGAGGGGGTCGTCGCGCTCCGTGCTGCTGGGGAGCTGACCCAGCAGCAGACTGCCGAGCCGCCCAACCTCGGTGTTGCGACGGTCGCGCGCCGGGTTCGACGGGCCCGCGCCGGAGGGAGCCCGGCCGCACACCCGTCGGGCCGAGGGCCCGCCCCCTCTCATCGGCGAGCGGGAGTGGGCCTGGGTCGAGGAGGCTCTGCGCGCCCGTCCGGACTCCACCCTGCGGGAGGTGTCCTGGGAGCTCGAGGAGTGCCACGCGCGCATGGTGAGCCGTGCGACGGTGCAGGAGGCCGTCCAGCGGCGAGGATGGACTCCGAGAGACGGACGTTCCTGGCCGGAGAAGGGGAGCCGGAACGGACCCAAGGGCTCCGCGAGAGCTTCATCGAGCGGCGAGGACGCATCGACGCAGGTCGGCTGTTCTGTCTGGACGGGGCCGGCTCTACCGTGGCCATGACACGAGAGCGGGGCTGGGCCCCCCGAGGGGAGGCCGTTGCGGACGATCCACGGACCCGCGGGTCGGTCACCACCATGATCGGTGCCCTGACCCTGGACGGCCTCACCGCGATGATGACCGTGGAAGGAGGCACCGACGCGGCCGTCTTCGAGACCTACGTCGAGCACATCCTGGTGCCCGAGCTTCGGGAAGGAGACATCGTCGTCCTCGACAACCTCGGCGCACACCGCACCGAGCGGGTTCGCGAGCTGGTCGAGGCAGCGGGGTCCCGTCTCTGGCTCACCCCGCCCGACTCGCCCGAGCTCGACCCCATCGAGCTGGCCCGTGCGAAGCGCAAGCGCTTCCTGCGCCTCGCGAAGGCGCGCTCCCGAGATGCTCTCAACAACGCAATCGCCCTCACCATGGACCTCATCACCGAGAGCGTGGCTTCGCCACTGCGGCTTCAGTCCAGGGACTCGAGCGGCTCTGTCAGGCCCAGGCCTCCGCCCGCCCTGGCGCGCCCACCGCCTCCTGCGCGAGCCTGGCCACGACGGTCCCGAGCCCGATGCGCCGGACCTCGAGACGCGTCGCGGCGGAGAGGCAGCCGTGGGCTTCCAGTCCCGCCGGACCCGCGGGCCAACCCGGCTTCGCCGTCGCCAGCGCCGCCACCGCCACGGTCCGGAGCTCGGGGTGGATGGTCAGCAACCAGAGCAGGGTTCGCCAGGCAAGGGCGGCGTGTCGGGCCTCGTCGTCGGCGACTCCCTCCAGCACGCGCCGCACCACCGGATCCAGGGCCCGTCGAGCGGCCTCCGCCGCCTCGAGCGCCGCCAGGGTCTCACCGACACAGCCCTCTGCGACCAGTGTGCGGGTCATCTGCGCGAGGCCCAGCTCGCCGGCAAGCGAGCCAGACACATCGAGCGCACCCGGGCCCACTGGGGCGCCGCCGATCGCAGAGGCAAGCGCAAAGCAAGCCTCCGTGTGCCGCACCTCATCCAGGGCAGCCGCGTGGGCGTCCCGCACGAGGTCGGCGGGCGCGCCATGGTGCAGCAGCGCCATCGAGAACCGCGCGAAGGAAGCGACGGAAGCATGCTCGGCACGGCCCGCGGCGACCCAGCGAGCGACGACGGCGGCCCGTACGGTCTCCGGCACCGGAGCAGGGCACAGCTCGGCTCGCCAGTCAGCACGCGGCGCAGGCCCCGCCTGGCGGCGTTGGCGCTGTACCAGGAATGGCCGGCCCTCGTCGCCGACGTCTTCCAGGTCCCACGACTGGTGCAAACAGCACGCCTCGCCGAGCCAGACCGGACCGCACTCCGTCTTCGGCTGCCACCAATGCCCCTCCCAGCGGTCGCGGATCGCAGTCCTGCACTCCTCGTGGGCGGTGGGAGCAGGGTCCGCCAAGCACGCGGTCTCGTCGACGACTTTGTCGAGACAGCACAGGGTGTCGCTTCCGTACTCCAGGAGATCGGACTCTGCGGTGACGACGACCGAGTCCGGGTTCCCGGCCTCGACCGCCTCCAACCACAGGAGGGGCAAGGCATCGGTCTCCTCAGGATCGCACGCACCGTAGTCCCCCGCATAGCGAGGCGGTGAGGAAGGTCCTGTGGCGCCTTCTCCTGGCTGTCCGGAGCTTGCGTCCCCGGTCTCTCCGGGCCCCTTGTCTGCACAGGCCCCCGCCACCAGGGACATGGCGACCATCAGCTGTGTCCGCAACAAGCGCTCCATCTCGTCGTCTCCCTCGGCCGGCGCGACACCCAACCCACCGGATGGGCCCAGTATCACAGATCCTGCGCAGATCAACAGACCGCGCGGGGAACCCGGGCCGTCCCAACACGGCTCCGATGGTCCGCACCGCAGGGACAGGGCCTGGTCCCGCCCCCCAGCGACCGACGCCTCGTGCGCCCAGGAACACCCACCGAGCGCGCAGTCCACCGTGGAGTCGAAGCACCCCGACGCAGTCGACCACTGCACCACGTGGTCACGGTTCGAGTCGGCCGGAGTCGCCGCCGGCACCGTGTGCGTGTCGGACCCCGTGCAGCTCTGGGTGGTGACGGTGGTGCCGTACTCGTCGTTGACCCGCAGCTCCAGCTGGCTGCCGTCGGCGTGGGCCACGGCCACGTCGAAGGTCCAGTCGAGCGGCGCGCAGGCGAAGGTCTCGATGTTCACGGCATGGAAACCATCGTCGCCGGCGCGGGTGGACTGCGTCCTCTGGTGCGGTCGACAGGGAAGAGCTCGGCTCGGTCGTCGTACGCCTTCGCGGCTGGCTGTGGCCCGTCCTCTGTGATGCACGGGAGCGGGGTCCCGAGACTCAGGATTCGAACTCCGAGAACATAGACGAATAGGCCTGTCTCGAATCTCCGGGCACTTGTTGTCCGACTTGCCCCTCACGCTATCGAACCCCAGAACGACGAAGACCCCGGAATCCTCGAAGGACACCGGGGTCTCGTACTGAATGGTCGGGGTGAGAGGACTCGAACCTCCGGCCTTCTGCTCCCGAAGCAGACGCGCTACCAGGCTGCGCTACACCCCGACAATCATCGAGCCAGGACATCGCCCTGCCTCAACCACCCCAGCGAAACAAGTGTCTCCCCGAAGCCACGCGGCTCTATGGAGCCGCCGCCCCCCTGTCAAGCATCGTTTGTCGGCGCCACGGACTCCCGTAGCGCTTCGATCGCCGCCGCCCGGTCCTTCGCCCCAAACACGCCCGACCCGCTCACCAGCACATCGACGCCTGCGTCTACGAATCGCCACGCGTTGTGCACCTTCACACCGCCATCCACCTGGATTCGTGTCTCCAGCCCACGCTCGTCGATCCGGTCCCGGATCCGCTCGATCTTCGGGAACACCCGCTCGATCAATGACTGGCCACCGAAGCCCGGGTTCACGCTCATCACCAGCACCAGATCCAGCTCGTCCAGCACATAGTCGAGCGCCTGCTCCGATGTGTGTGGGTTTAGGGCCACGCCTGCCTGCACCCCGAGCGACCGAATCAGCTGCACCGTGCGGTCCAGGTGGGGACACGCCTCGGCATGCACCGTGATCACACTCGCGCCCGCCTTCACGAAGTCCTCGATGTACCGGTCCGGCTCCACAATCATCAGGTGGCAGTCCAGCGGCATGTCCGTCACCCGCTTGAGCGCCTTCACCACCGGCGGCCCAATCGTGATGTTCGGCACGAAGCGACCGTCCATCACGTCCACGTGCAGCCAGTCTGCGGTCGCGACCGTGGCTACGTCCCGCTCCAGGTTCGCGAAGTCCGCGGAGAGAATCGAAGGGGCGATCAACGTCGACATAGGCGCCTCGGCACGTCTCGGGCTGGCCGCGCTATCCCGCCTCCACCACCTCGCCCACGACCACCCGGGCACCGTTCACCACATCGCGACCGGAGCGCCGCGGCTTGCCCGGCAGCTGGGCCTCGATGACCTCCAACAAGCCCGCGCCGCACGCCACCACCAGTCGCTCGCCCGCCTCCACGATCTCTCCCGGCGCGCCGTGCTGGCCCGAGTTCTCCAACACACGCGTGCGGTGGACCTTCAGCTGGGCCTCTCGGTACTTGGCTTGTCCGCCCGGCCATGGATTGATTCCACGTATTCGGTTATGGATCTTCCGTGCGTCCTGCGTCCAGTCCAGCACTCCATCTTCCTTCTTCAACAGCGGCGCCAGCGTGTGTCGCTCGTGGTCCTGGGGCACCGGCACCAGCGTGTCCAGCTGCGCCAAGGTCTCCACCACCAGCGCCGCCCCCGCATGGCTCAGGCGCTCCCACAGCTCTGGTCCAACCTCGTCGGGATCCACCGGTGTGCGGTACTCCAGCAGCACGTCTCCGGTGTCGAGCCCCTCGTCCATCTGCATCGTGCACACGCCAGTCTCGGCCTCACCCTCGATGAGCGCCCACTGAATCGGCGCCGCCCCGCGGTACTTCGGCAACAAGCTCGCGTGGGCGTTGATGCACCCGCGTCGGGGTGCGTTGAGCAGGGCCGGGATCAGGATCCGCCCATAGGCCACCACAACGCCGACATCTGCATCCATCTCGTTGACAAACCACTCGACGAAGGGACCGCTCCGGACCGCCCGCGGCTGGCGTGTGGGGATGCCCAGCGCCCGGGCCCGCTCGACGGTGGGCGGACTCTGCAGCTTCTTCCCCCGACCCTTCGGTCGGTCGGGCTGCGCGACCACACACACCACCTCGTGACCGGCTTCGACGAGGGCGTCCAGCGTGGGCACTGCGAAGTCCGGTGTGCCCATGAATACGACCTTCATGCCTGCTCCTTGTGAGGGTCCGCGCGCATATCCCGTCAGGGCGCATCCCCCTGCCATCGGGCGGCCCCGCGCCGCTTCTTCAGCCGGTACTCCGCCTGGCTCGCCGTCGACCGGGAGTCATACGGACCGAACACCCGGCGCAGCTCCCATGGGCGGCCGCTCCGCGTCGAGCGGGCCCCGCCAGCGGTGACACCATTGTGCTGAGATTGACGTGCCAGGGGGTCTCTTGCGATGCCAACATAGGTGCGGTTCAGCGTCGTCGACTGCAGCACATATACAAACCAAGCCGCGCCGCTTCCGGGCGCCTGACCGTCCACAGCACGAAGCCGCTGGTCGCCCACAACCACCCAGCCGTCGGCCATCTCTGGATCCCCAAAGTCGCCCTCAACGGTCCAGAGGCTCACCCCGTCCGCCGTCTGGCAGTCCAACCCAGAGTCGGTGCGCAGGACCGTGCGCCCGCTCAGCGTGCTGCCTTCTTGGCCCTCTTGCGGCGCTTGCCCAGGTAGCGGCTGCGCTTCAGGCGGGACGTGTGCTCCAACAGTGTCACGCCCTCCAGGTGGTCGAGCTCATGCTGCAGCACCACCGAAGCAAACTCTTCGAATTCCTTCTCGTGCGGGGCACCGGTGCCGTCTTGCCATTGAACCGTGATCACGCGGGCGCGGTCGACGTTCTGGTAGAACTCTGGCACCGACAAGCAGCTCTCTTCCCACTTGATCTTGTCTTTGCTGCGCTGGGTGACCTTGGGGTTGACCATCGCCACAAGCTCGATGCCGCGGCGAATCTCTCCGTCTTCGCCCTCGAAGCCCGGGTCGGCCACCAAGATGCGCCGTCCATCGCCCACCTGGGGGGCAGCGAGCCCCACACCTGGCGCGGCGTACATGGTCTCGGTCATGTCTTCGAGGTGCTTGAGCAGCTCGGGACCGAACTCGTCTTCCCGCACGGGACGGGCCTTCGCGCTCAATATGGGGTCGGGCGCTTCAATGATGGGAAGCAGGGACATGGCTGTGCTCCGGGGTGCCGAGACCCCTGGTAGCGCATCCAGGCCCACCGGCAACGGCACTCCGTCGACCCACCGTCACGGTTGGGCTACACCCGGGACTTACCTCTTGGAGGCGGCATGGCCTTTGGACGCATCCCTCGCTTCAGCCCGAGCTTCTCTCCACGGGAAGCCCTCGTCAGTGCGCGCTACCTGCTCCGCAACGACGACGCCGAGGTCGTTTCCGGCTGGGAACAGGACTTCGCCCGCTACATCGGCGCCCGCCATGCGGTGATGGTGCCCAGCGCCCGATTCGGCTTCTACCTGCTGCTGAAGTCCCTCGGCATCGGCCCTGGCGACGAGGTCATTGTCCCCGGTCTGACCTACTTCGCCATCCCCGCGATGGTGCCGCTGCTCGGTGCGCGGCCGGTCTTCGCCGACGTCGGCCTGCGCTCCCATGTGCTCGATCCCGACGCCTTTCGTGCGGCCATCACCCCCCGCACCAAGGCTGTGGTGCCCACGCACCTCTTTGGCACCCCCTGCGGCATGGACGCGATCCGTGAGATCGCGCGTGAGCACGGGGTTCAGGTCATCGAAGACTGCGCGCAGAGCACCGGCGCACGGTACCGAGGCCAGCGGGTGGGCCACCTCGGCGACCACGCCTACTACACCTTCGGCCTCACCAAGAACATCACCACCTTGTCTGGCGCGATGGTCACCACAGACGATGATGGTGTGGCCCACGCCATTCGCGCCGAGATCGAAGCGGGCGGGCTGGCGAGTCGCCGCAAGCTCGCAAAGGAAGCGGCCACCGGTGTTGCCATGTGGATGGCGACCCATCCGGCCCTGTACTGGGCAACGGTGCATCCCGCTGTGGTGCTGGGCAATAAGCTCGGTCAGGACCCGATCCACGACCGGTTCGGCGAACCGGAGCGTCGCTACGATGAAGTGCCGGCCTACTACCACGAGAAGGGGCGAGCACGGGCGGTTCAGGCCGCTGTGGGCAAGCTCCAGCTCGGCCGCATCGACCAGCTCAATGGCGCCCGCCAACGCAACGGCCGGGCCTTGGACGATGCCTTGGCCCATGTGCCCGGGCTGACCACGCCGACCTACGCCGAGGGTGCCGAGCCCATCTACATGAGCTTCGTGGTGCACCACCACGACCGCCAGGGCCTCGCCGAGAAGCTGCGAGCACGGGGCGTCGACACCACCGTCGGCTACATGAGTGCCTTCGGAGACCACCCGCTGTTCCAGGACTTCAAGACCCCGCTGCCCAACGCCATGAAGGCGGCATCAGAGCTCTTGCACTTGCCGGTGCACCCGAACCTCAGCGCTGGGGACCGGGACCACATGGTCGAGTCGGTCCGGGCGGCTTGCTTGGCGCTCGGGACCTAGTACCTCAGGCCTGAAGTCCATACCGGGTTGACCGAGGCGTGGGCGACGTGTGATCGGGCCGTCATGCCCGGTCCCACCGCCCTCCCGTTGTCTGTGCCGCCGGCTCTCCGCGCCGGACTGCGGCAGCTCGCTCAGTCCCGAAGGGGCGCAGTGAACCTCGCTCAGCGCGCGCAGATCGTGCTTCTCGCCTCGCAAGGCTGGCCGAACGCGCGTATCGCCCGAAAGGTGGGGTGCACGGAGAAGACGGTGCGTCTGTGGCGGGGTCGATTTGCCGTCAGTCCCTGCCTGGAGTCGCTGGAAGACCTGCCTCGGTCGGGGCGACCGCCAATCGTGCCTGTGCATGTGCGGGCGAAGCTCATCAGCCTAGCCTGCACTCGGGCACACGACAAGGACAAGCGCCCGTTCCGGGATCTGTGGACGCGGGAGACGCTCCAGCGCGCCCTGCTCGAGGAGACCGGCTTGAAGCTGAGCGTCAGCGAGATCGGCCGGACGCTGTCGCGGTTTGAGGTCCGCCCGCACCACACGCGGATGTGGTTGAAGTCGCAGGACCCGGAGTTCGACGAGAAGGCGCGGCGGGTCTGCGACCTCTACCTGGACCCGCCGCCCGGCACGACGGTGCTCTGCATCGACGAGAAGCGCCTGTTTGCGCACGAGCGCCTGACGCCGCTCCGACCGGCTCGCCTGGGGAGCCCCTGTCAGGAGGAGTTCCAGTACCGGCGGAACGGAACCAGCACGCTGCTCGCTGCCTTCGACGTCCGCACGGGCCGAGTGATGGGCGTGTGTCGCCCGACCCGGAAGGGCGACGACCTCGTGGAATTCATGGAGTCCATCGCCGCGGAGGTCCCTGGAGACGTCGTCGTCATCTGGGACAACCTCAACGTCCACTACGACGGCAAGGACAAGCGCTGGACCCGCTTCAACGAGCGGCACGGCGACCGCTTCACCTTCGTCTACACCCCCAAGCACGCCTCGTGGCTCAACCAGGTCGAGGTCTGGTTCAGCATCCTCGAGCGGCGCATCCTCCGCCACGGCAGCTACCGCAGCGTGGACGAGCTGGTCGAGCGGACGATAGGCTTCATCGCGCACTGGAACGAGGCCGAGGCCCATCCCTTCCGCTGGACGTTCCGAGGAAATACAACGAGGCGGCGCGCCTGCCCCCTGCTTGCCCATGCCTCGACGACCACACGCCGACCCCTGGCACGCCGACGGGCTGCGTGACCGCCTGCACGCCCGCGGCTTCGACCACCTGCGGGTCCGAAAGCGGGGCTCGGTCCTGACCATCGAGTCCGGCCCAGCCGACGACCCGTGGCGCCACGCTCGCCTGAATCGGGACACCGTTCACCTCTGGACCCTCATGATGGGAGTCCGGGGGCGACGCTGGGAGACCACACCGTTCCGGGGCACGCTCGACGAGTTGGTGGACCTCCTCGCCGAGAACTTCCCGTGGACACTCGCGCCCGTCGAGTGAGGAACCCGGTAGCTACTTCCGATCTGAGGTACTAGCCACCACGGTGCGCTTCGGGCAGACGACCGCTACTCTGGCCGGCCGAGCTCTTCGCAGGCCGGCATCTCGATGGCCATGCACAGCTCCCGCAAGCCCTCCACACCGCTGGCCGACAGGCCCATTCGGTCGGCCTGGACGGCGAAGGCCTTGTCGGGTGGGTCCATTGCGACAACGGCGCACGACAAGCTCACCGCGAGCTGCTTTTTGCGTTGCCCATCCGGTCCGCTCCAGACGAAGCCATGTCGGGGCTGGAAGCAGCCTTCTGCCGACTCGGTCCACGTCGATGGGTCCCTGAGAAGGGCCTCCAAACGAGCTTGTTCGCCAGGACTGAGCACCACGGTGCGCGCATCCACATCGGAGCACATCGCACCGGACGGGCCGTAGACCGACAGGCACCGGGGGTTGGCCGGGGACTGGGCGTTGATGGAGAATGCCGTCACCCGTGAGACATCGGGCACACGCCGTCCGCCGGCACAGCCCACAAGGGCCAGCACGACAGGGATCAGGACGGGGGAGAGTCGCAGAGTCATCGTAGACACGGGGTTCCGGGCACCTCCCGATACCATGGCTACCGTGCGGCCGCCTGCTCACCGACGGTGGTGGTGGGCGCGATGGTGGGCAGCACCAGCCGGAACCCTGCCCCGCCAATGCTGCTGTCCACCAACGACAGGCTGCCGCCTGCGGCCTGCAGGAACTGGCTGGCGAGGTACAGCCCGAGCCCAGTGCCTTTGCCCTCAGCCTTGGTTGTGAGGAAGGGCTCGAAGATCCGCTGGCCGAGGTCATCGGGGACACCCGGTCCGTCGTCCTCCACCGTGATCCACACCGAATCATGCTGCAGCCGGCCCACAATCCGGACGTTGCTGGCACCCGCCTGCACCGCATTGATGCAGATGTTCATGATGGCCTGCGACAGCCGCCGGGCATCCAGCGGCACTTGGGCAAGCTCGTGCAGGTCGATGACGAGGCGCCGCCGTCCGTTGAAGTGGCTGCGGACCATGCGCACCGCGAGGTCAATGGCCCGGGTGGGTGACCCCGAGGCGCTCTCGTCGCCCCGGGCAAACCCCGTGAGGTCGTTTGCGATGGCGGCCATGGTGCTCGTGGCGTCCCGCATGTCATCGAGGAGCTCGTTGCGCTCCTCGTCGTCCGCGTCGAACATCAGGTCTGCGATGGCGTTGAGTGCCGTCAGGGGGCCGCGGATGTCGTGGGCCACCCCGGCTGTCAGGGTACCGAGCAGGGCGAGCCGCTCGGAGTGGGCTGCGGCCTGGGTCATGAGCAGCCGCTCTTGGGCGTGGGCCACATCCCGGCGGTGGCGCTTGCGCTCGAGGAAGATCGCCAGCAACCCCGCGAAGCCAAACACCCCGAAGATGCCCCAGCCGACCAGTCCAAGCTGCATTCGGGCGGCGGCGAGGCGTCGTGTGGCAGCGGCCCGGGGGGACGACGTGGCGATGGCCCATCCTCGGGGCCCGCCCACAACCGGGGCGAAGGCGGCGAGACGCACCTCGGACACACCGTCTTCGGTCCAGTTGTACCGGGTCAGGCCCGACTCCCCGGCGGCCATGCGGGTCAACATCTGGGTCAGGCGGGGGTCGTCCACTGTTCGGTCAAACGGTGCTGTGCCCGCCTGCTTCGGGTCGGCGTGGGCAACGATCGCTCCGGTCCCATCGACCATCCAGGCCCAGGGGTGCTCGAGAAGCGGCGAGAAGGCGGCCGACTCCTGGAGCACCGTCACCATCCGGCCATCTCCCGTGGACTCCGTGACGGCCACGCGCAGGGGGGGCAGGGTGCACACGGTCAGTCCCGGTGCGGATGGCAAGCCCACTGCGTTGCATGGCTCGCCCGATGCACTCTGCAGCTCGATGTCTCCCTGCTGGCCGTGCAGGACGACGCGAATTGTCTCGTTTAGGCCATTCTGGGGCAAGGCGCCCGACCAGAGACGGGACCGCAGCCGGTCGGGTTCTTCAGCCAGATAGGCAGCTGTGATGTGCAGGAGCTGGAAGTGGCCCGACAACCGCGCCGCTTGGCTGGTCACTGCTGTGGCTTGCACCACTTGGAGGTCCGCCTCGGCCTCGGTGGCCACCTGCTGCCAAGCGTCGCTCAACAGGTGCTGTGGAATGGCCAGCAGCACGGCAATGCCGAGGATCTTGAGGCTGACCGTGGCGGCGGGATGCACGACGAGGCTCCGAGTGGGCGGGGAGGGGACCGGGGGTGACACTGGGATCGGACCGCCGCACGCCAACATGAAGGCCGACCGCCGAGGACGTGTGCGCAGGGGCTGTTCACGCACAGGGCGCTGCCATGGAGGGGGCGCGCCGGGTTATCGGCCGCGTCCACGCGGGGGCCCCTTGGTTCCTGCCCAAGCCTGATGGAGGCCTTCCGTGCGTGCCTCGAAGTTGCACCTTGTCACCTACCGAAACGACCCAGCCGACGCCGAAGTCACCAGCCATCGGCTGATGGCGCGAGCCGGCTACATCCACAAAGTGAGCGCCGGTCTCTACGTCTACGGGCCGCTGTTGTGGCGCACGCTGCGCAAGATCTCCGGCATCATCCGTGAAGAGCTGGAAGCTATCGACAGCCAGGAAGTGCAGCTCCCCATCCTGCAAGATCAGGCCTTGTGGGAGCGCAGTGGTCGCTGGGACGTGTACCAAGCGTCCCGCACGATGCTCACCACGACGGACCGGCGGGACACCACCTTCGGGCTTGCACCGACCGCTGAGGAAGTGGTGACCGACTATGTCGGCGCGACGGTGAACTCCTACAAGCAGCTGCCGGTCAGCCTCTTCCAGATCCACACCAAGTTCCGCGACGAGATCCGGCCCCGCTTTGGGCTGATGCGCGTCAAGGAATTCATCATGAAGGACGCCTACACCTTCGATGCCGACGATGCCGGCCTGGACGCCCGCTACGAGCGCTTTCAGGACGCCTACGTGCGCATCTTCCAGCGCTGTGGTGTCGAAGCCTTCGGAGTGGACGCCGATCCCGGCGACATCGGTGGGTCGGGCTCTATGGAGTTCATGGTCTCCGCAGATGCCGGTGAGGACGCCATTCTCGTCGAAGAGGGCGGGGAGTATGCCGCCAATGTCGAGAAGGCCGAGAGCCGCATCGACAAGTCGCCCAGCGTTGGCGAAGATCCCCGGCCCATGCGCATCGAGCACACCCCGGGCATCCGCACTGTCGAACAACTGGAAGCCTTCTTCCCCGACGTGCCTGCGTCCCACATGATCAAGACGGTGCTCTGTGTGGCGGTGCACATCGACCACGAGCAACCGTGGGCCGTGCTGATTCGCGGGGACCAAGAGGTCAACGAGGTCAAGCTGCGCAACCACACCGGCGGCCTCGCCGTGCGGATGATGACGGAAGCCGAGGTCACTGCCCACACTGGCGCGGAGCCCGGGTTTGCCGGGCCCGTCGGGCTGTCCGACAAGGTGAAGCTGGTCGGCGACTTCAGCGTGAAGGGCATGCGCAACTTCCTCTGTGGTGCCAACGAGACCGACAAGCACTGCCTGGACGTCAACTTCGGAACGGACTGTGCCAAGCCGTCCTTCGCCGATGTTCGGCTCGCCCGTGCCGGTGAACCCGGTCCGCGCACCGGTGCGCCCCTGGTGGAGCGCCGGGGCATCGAGGTGGGCCACATCTTCAAGCTGGGCACCAAGTACAGCGCTGCGATGGGCTGCACCTTCACCGACACCAACGGCAAGCCCCAGCCCTTCGTGATGGGCTGCTACGGCATCGGTGTGTCTCGGGTAGCGGCGTCCGCGGTGGAGCAGCGCTCCGACGACCTGGGCATCTGCTGGCCGGTGCCCATCGCGCCCTACGAGCTCGTGGTGGCCTGTCTCAACGCCAAAGATGCAACCCTGATGGCCGATGCCGAGGCCCTCTACGAGCAGTTCACGGCGGCGGGCATCGACGTGATGTTCGACGACCGGAAGATGTCGCCGGGCGCCAAGATGAAGGACCTGGAGCTCATGGGCTTTCCGTTCCTCGTCTATGTGGGCCGCTCGTGGCTCAAGGACAACGCGGCCGAAGTGCGCGACCGTGGCGCACAAGAAAAGGTCAACATCGCCAAGGATGACGTCGTGGCCGAGCTGGTGGCCCGTGTCCAAGCCGGCCGCTCAGGGTTGCTGCCCGACGCGGACTGACGCATCCCACAAGTGCTGGACCGCCCGACGCAGTGTGCGCTGGGCGGCCCGCACCGTGGGCAGTCCCGCTGCCGCTGCGGTGTCCGACCAGCTCTGCAGCTCTATGATGCGACTGCGGATGACAATGGCGTCGGTTGGGTCAAGCTCGTCGACAGCTGGCCCGCTCGCCAGCGCTCGGAGTGCTGCGATGACGGAGTCGGAGCTGCGGGGGCCGCCCAGGTAGCTGCGCACCAGCCGCTCGACGTTGTTGGTCGACAATGGCGTCGGCTGCGGTGTCATCGAGATCAGCTCGGCGCGAAGTGTGGGGCTCGTGGCGATGGTGCCGCCCGCATCGAGGAGCTGCAGCTGCAGGGGCAGGTTGCGCGCAAGCTCGGCCCGCAAGTTGTCGACAATGACTTGGGATCGGTCAGTCGCGGCACGCACCATGATGGCGGCGGGCTCGCCGGTCCGGTCCCCCCGAGAGCCGCCCACCCGCACCAACTGGTAGCCTTGGGCACTTCGGAACCGGAGGACCTCCGGCGTGGCCCCGAACAGTGTGCCGAACAGGTCTGGTGTGTGGTGTCGGTGCACGGCGGCCGCAAGCTGGGCGCCGAGTCCCCGTCCCCGAAGGTCCGGATGGGTGGCGATGCGCACGCTGCGGACCATCGACAGCATGCCGGCGGCGGTCTGGCCTCCGTGGGTGATGAGGGTGTCGGCCAGCGCATGTCCGCGGATGCGACGGCGGCCAGTGGACAGTGCCTCGCAGTCTGCTGGGCTGAAGGCCCCCTCGTGTGCAATGAGGTTGACCGCGACGCAGTGGCCCCGCCAGAGCAGCGCGTGCACGGCCATGTTGGGGGCATCGAGCAGGCGGTGCAGGTCCGAGGGTGTCGTGCGGTAGTGGGCGTGGACGAGCAGCCCAAACACCTCTCGGAGCAAGGTCGGGTTGGCCACAAGTGCGTCGCGGTCGAGACAGACATGATCAGCGGGGTGCATTGCCAGCGGGGCACCAGCATCGCCGGGCAGAGCGGCGGGCACTGCGTCCAGCAGCAGCGCGTCAAAGACGGCACACTCCAAGGGGTCGTCGGGATCCCACCGGATGGGGGTGTGCAAGGTCAGAGCTTGGACGGGCGTGGACCGTGCGCTCAACCATGCGACAAAGCGCAAGACGAAGCCCTTCCCGGTGCCTTCGTAGCCGGCTGTGGTGGTGGCGAATGCCAGGTGGGCGCCGGGATGGGCAGCGCAGATCTGCTGTAGCCGGGGGACCGGGATTCTTGCTGCTTCATCGATGATGACAACGTCCCAGCACGGGGGATCTTCGACGAGCTCCTGAGGGGTAAAGAACTTCAGATCTTGCCCTGACGCAGCGATGACCTCTTCGACGGCATCCCGGTGGCTGGCACACACGGCAACCCGCCGTGCTGGACCATCTTGGAGCATTGCCACGGCACGTCCGAGGGCGTGGGACTTGCCTCGACCCCGCTCTGCGATGAGTGTGGTGACGCTCGGCCCTGCCCCCGACCAGGCGGCGACGAGGAACTGCACAGCGCGGTCTTGATCGGGCGTGGGCCCAGCAGGCACGCCAGTCTGCGGAGGCTCAAGCGTGCTGGACCCCGGCCGGAGAACGCGGAGAACATGCGAGCCGAGGCGATGGGTGACGTCTTCGGTGCGGTGGGGCGGCACAGCGAGCTGCGGCGCGGCCAGGGGTGTGCCGACCGGAGGCAGTCGAAGGACAAGGCGGCCCCCGCGGCACACAAACCCCTGGCTCATGGCCAGCAAGTCGACGTCCAGCCGAGCGTGGAGATCGAGAACCACCACGTCGACGCCGGTGCCCAGGGCGGCCTGCAGCTTCCGTCGAGACTGGCCGGCGGTCGCCCACAGGGTGCGCGTGCCCGGCAATCCAGCGATGATCGTACGGGCTTTCCGTTCAGTCTCTACGGGGCTTCCGTGCAGCAGGGTCCAGGTTCTGGGGGTGCCCAGGCTACTCTTCCGGATCTGCGGGGAAGATCTCGCCCAGCAACGCCGCAGGATCGATGGTGGCCCGCTTGCCGCCAGGGGTTCCATCCGCGCGGGGAGGCGCGGGCTCGGGGATGGTGAGCTGGATCGCCTTGGGGTTCATGTCGCGGAAGAGCGCCGAGAAGATGCTGCTCACCAGCACGGCACCATGGTCCTGGAGGAACTCCTGCGATGGCGGGCGCCCATCGGTGTCGGTCCCGGCCTTGGCTTGAATGGCCTCCAGTGCGGCCATCACTTGCTGTTGGGCCTCGGGCGCGAGCTGGAGGGGCATGGGTGCGTCGGGGTCGGTGGGCACCGGTGGTGCGGTCGGATCTTCGCCGGGACGGGGGGCCATCCGGCGCAGTGCCGCGAAGATCTGACCGATCTGAGCGGCCCGGGGGTCGTCATCGGGAATGCCCTGGGGATCGGCACCGGCGGCGACCAGCACCTTGCGAAGCAGCTCTTCGAGCACGATGCGACCGCCCTCGGGGTCCACCGGATTCTCGATGCCGGACAGCGCCCGCCCGGGGTGGTCCGGGTCTTCCTGAGGCCAGTTGACGTCAATGCCGAAGAACAGCGGCTCGATGCCGAGGAACTCGGTGGCATGGACCACAGGGAACTCTCGTGTGGCCGTGTCGAGGATGAGCCAGACATCGTAGCCGAGGTCGTCGTCGGGGGTCGTGAAGCGAAAGCCAACCCCGGCCCGATGGATCTCGGGCAGCGACACCGACCGCAGGGTGGCCACGGTGACGTTGTCCGGCTTCAGGCGGCTCTGGAGCAGGTCCGTCCCCTCGGCAAAGGCCGGGACTTCACCCGCTTGAAGGGACTTGAGGACACCCTCGGCCCAGCGGTCCCCGTCGGCACTGCGCTCCATGTCGGCGATGGACAAGGCGCCGGGGAGGTGGCCCCAGAGGAAGAGTCCCACGTGGGGACGCAGCTTGGTCGCGCCCACAATGCGCCAGCCGTCGTCGTCTTCGAGCAACACCCACAGGTCGCCCAGCGGCTTGGGACGGCTCGGGTGGGACAGGACCACCCACTGCGCGGCCCGGGTGCCCAGCTTGCGGGGGCTGCCCATGAGATCGAGCACCAGCCCCTTCTTGTGGGACTGCATGTAGAGCCCACGAACAGGACTGTCCCCGTCTTGCCAGCCCGCGTCGGTGCATGCGTTGCGGGCAGCGGCCTCTTCGCCGGAGGCAGCAGCGGTCGTGAATGCCGTCACCGTCGCCTTTGCAGCGTCGAGAACGGGATCGGTGGCGTCGGACATGGGAGGGCTCCTGAGGACCGCGGTTCACCGCGCCCTCGGTGAGACGGCGCGATGGGTGCTCAGTAGCGGATGCCGTTGCGGTCGAACACCCTCTTGATGCGGCTGTCGTCGAAGCCGGTGGACCAGCCGTCGATGAATTCGTCGGCCCCGCCGCAGTCCGAGACCAGGCGGCCCAGCGTGCCCCGGCGGGCAGCTTCTTCGAAGACCCGGGCGATGGCGTTGGCGTCGTCCGTGGACAACCAGCCGCCCTTCATGGTGTTGACCATTTCCTTGTGCAGCTCGTACGGGGCGACGAGGTGGTCGCCGCGGGCCACGGCATCGCGCATGCGGTCGTCGGCGCCGAACAGTGCGTCGAGCAGCCCGGGCTTGTCGCCGCTGAACACGTCGACGATGCTGTTCCACCAGCCAGGGAAGTGCTTGCGGAGCAGGCGGCCGGCCGCTTGCACGGCGTCGATGACCTTGGTGACCGCCGTCTTGATGCGGTCCCAGCTCAGCTCACCCTTGAAGATGCCCCAGACGATCCAGACCACCAAGCCGGCGGGTCCGAAGGTGGCCAGTGCCGTCAGTGCGCTGGCGAGCATGCCGAACAGCTCACCAGCGGCACCGAGGCCCTCGATGACCGCGATGACGTCGTTGAGGGTCGCCATGACCTCGGCCATCTGACCGTCGCCAACTTGCTGCTGACCGGCAATCTCGTTGCCGCTCTCCAGCTGGGGGCCGCCCCGCTTGTTGCTCGCCGAGCCGCCGCCATTGCCGATGCCGAGGGTGGGTCGGCCCTCGGTGCGGGTGTCCTTGCGGGTGGGCTGGGGCACGTCCACATTCGCGATGGGACCGGTCTGTTTGTAGGACGTGTCGCCGAACCCGTAGGTGCCGCCCCACTCAAACTCGAAGATCTTGCCCAGAGGCTGCTCGAAGCGGTCCAGGTCTTCTTCGAAGCTGAACAGCTCGGGGATCTCGCCCTTGATGTAGGGGATGATGGCGAGGTCCATGGTGGGCGCGATGGCCACACCCACGCTGAGCTCGCCATAGAAGCCGCCGCCGTCGCCCTTCAGGTAGCCGCCGGCTTCGGCCCGCACCGGTGCGTCCAGGGTCACCTCGCCCCGCACACCCATCTGGGCGCTGGCGAAGCCGATGTCGCCGCCGAGGCCCAGGTAGGGCGCGACCATGGCCCGGAAGTTCATGCCCCACGTGAGGTTGAGCGCCGTCTCAAAGGTCGGAACCGCCGCGTTCTCGGACAGGGGGCGCCAGTCGGAGATGGCGATGCCCGCGTCCATGTGGAGTGCTTCGAGGCCCATGTCCATGCCGCCGCGCATGCCGTAGAACAGTGCGAGGCCGTAGGGCAAGCGCACGGTCTGCTCGGGCACGATGTCGCGCTCCATGCCGAACAGCTTGCGGGCTTCCACCAGGTTGGTGTCGACGTTGATGTCGCCGGACAGCAGGGGGTCCATCGTCTGGTCGACCGAGACATGCAGCGAGCCGCCGATCATCTCGTTGATGTCGTAGTCGATGTCGCCCGATGCGGAGAATGTGCCGTCCGACTTGGCCGCAGCGGTGACCGTGCCGCTCATGCCACGGCCTGTCGCCGCGTCGCGGTCGATGAGCGTGAACTCCAGCGTGCCGCTGCCCTCGTACGTCTCGGTGCCGCCCCGATTCGACCAGTCCACCGTGAACGTGCCCGTCATCTCGTTGAGGGGGTGCACGACGATGTCGCCGGTGCCGCCGGCCGCGATCAGCTCGTTGTTCTCGATGGTGGCGTGCCCTTCGACGTTGCTCACCTCGATCGCGCCGTCGAGCATGCTCAGCGGCTTGAGCAGGGTGGCCTTGCCCTCCAGGCGCGTCAGGGTGTTGGTGACCACGTTGTACTCGCCGGTCGCGGTGACCCGTACGACGCCTTCGCCGTCCTTCCAGATCTCGGCCGTCAGCGTGCCGCCCAGTCGCTTCAGCTCGGACTCTTGGACATCCGCGTCGCCCCCGCTGTCTTTGAGCAGCTTGAGGGTGATGCCGCCGCCGAGGTCGTACTCCAGCGTGCGGCCGAGGAAGACCGCGCCAGTGCCCGTGATCTGGCCGGTGACGGGATCGTAGGTGCCGTTGACCTGGCCCTCGATGAGCGCCGTCGGTCCGCCGTCCTTGACCATGAACGGTACGCTGCCGTCGATCTTGGTGAGCTGGTCTTTGTCGATGTGCGCGACCGCACCGGAGCCCTTCTTCAGCCAGAAGCTGTAGTTGTCCGTCGCGAAGAGCTGGTTGTCGCGGACCACTTCCACGCCGCCGGTGCCCGTGAAGCCCGTGCCGCCGGCCGCATCGAAGGAGCCCTGCAGCGCCACCTTGGCGTACTCGCCCCCCTCGTTGCGCACGGAGAGGTTCATCTCACCGCCGACTTCGGTCAGCGCGTTGTCGGCGACCGTCACCGTGGCCGATGTGCTGGGAATGAGCCAGAGCTGGTCACTTCCGAGGGTGCCGAGGTGCTTCTCGACGAGCACTTCGGCCGCGCCGCTGCCGTTGAGCACCTTCTCTTGGATGGCGTACTCGCCCTCCACGTTGCCCTTGATGAAGGGCGCCCCCTTGTCGTCGAGGCGCATGGGCACCGCGCCGCCAATCTTGGAGATGGCGTTGGCATCCACGGCCAGTCGTGCGCCCGCGCCCTTGGTGACCCACAGATTGTAGTCGCCCACGTCGGCGACCTCGAGGTCCGTGAGCAGCTCGGCTTCGCCTTCTCCGGTGAAGCCCTGTGTCTCGTTCCAGGACCCGGCCAGGGCGACCTTTGCGAAGTCACCCTCGGCACGGCGCACCATGGTGGAGATGGTGCCCTCAATGCCCTCAAACACGTCGTCTGTGATGGTGGCGGTGGCGGTGGACTCTTCGGGGAGCAACGACAGCGACCAGCCGCCTTCTCCGCCCTTGGCCAGCTCCTTTTCACGGGAGACGACGATGGTGCCGACGATGTCGAACAGGTCGTCGGCCGTGGTCCACTCGCCGGCGCCCGTGACGTCGAGGAAGCGACCGCCTTCGTCGTCCACGCCCGCCTTGAGCTCGCCGGTGACCTTGGTGAAGTCGTTGTTCTCGACGTGACCGATGGCCTTGGAGCCCCGGAGCGCCTTGGCGGTCCAGCCTTGCCCGGCGAGGTTCTCGGCGACGATGAATTCCCGCGCCAAGGCCAGCGTGCCTTGTCCGTCGACTTCGTCCTTCTCCAGGTCCCAGTTGGCCTCAAGGCGCAGGCGGGCGAGGGAGCCCTCTTCATCGAGCACCATGGTGCGCAGATCCGCGCCCACGTCGGTGAGCACGTCGTCCTTGAGCACACCGCTGACGCCGGAGCCGGGCAGCACTTCCAGCCGGTAGCCGTTGGCCATGAGCTGGCCTTCACCGGGGTGGTAAAACTTGCGGGCGGTCGTCAGCTTGAGGGTGCCGCTCGTGAGCCAGGTGCCGACCTCGATCTTGGCGTTCTGGAGCGCGCCGTTGGCGAGGGGGCCCTGGGCGTCGTCCACTTGCACGGTGACGCTGCCGCCGATCTCGGTCAGCGAGTTCTTGGTGACCTTGGCGGTGACTTCAGAGCCCTCCATCAGCCGAAGGGTCCACTCGCCGTTCTTGGTGGAGCGCTCGAGGCTCTTGAGCAGCGTGAACGTGCCCTCGCCGGAGAGCTCGCCGGTGGAGATGTCGTAGACCGCACCTGACAACGCGCCATTGAGGAAGGGAGCGCCTTCCCGGTCGTACCGGAGTGCCGCGTCCATCGCGACTTGGGCGAGCTGGTTGTCGGTGACCGTGCCCCGGACGGTGCTGCCGGCCAGCAGCGTGAAGGTCTCGGGGACCTCACCTTGAGCGGTCGTGGGCAGGATGAAGTCGCCCGCGGTCGCGCCCGTTGCGGTGCCGTTGACCTTGTCCTCTTCGAGGTTGAAGGCGCCTTCGACCGTGCCTTCGAGCAGCAGCGGGGTCTCGGAGACACCGTTGACTTCAGCGTCGAAGCGCACCCGACCAGTCACATCGCGCAGTACGTTGTTCTCGACGGTGGCATCGAGGCGACCGTGGCGCAGCAGGCGGAACCGGCCCCACTCAGCTTCGAGCGGCCAGTGGTGGGTCAGGTGGGCGTTGGCCGTGCCGTCGAGGCGATGTCCGGGGATGTCGTAGGTGCCGGTGATCTTGCCCGCGATGCGGGGCGCCGTGAACTCGACGATTGCGTCGGCTTGTGTGGGGACGTTCTTCTCGATGGTGAGGCTAATCTGGGCTTGAACCGCCAAGATCTCGCCGAACTGCATCTGCTTGGCGGCCGACAGGGTGCCGGTGGCGTCGAAGGTGCCCGCCTTGGGGTCCATCGCGAGGTCCACGTCGCCGGTGACCCAGTCCTTCATGGTGACCGAGGCGTTGCCCCGCAGCATGAAGGCACTGCCCTCGCCGCCCGGACCGCCGGCGATGGCCGCGCTGCCACCACTGCCGCTGTCGGTGGAGGGGCCGGCGCTGTTGAGCTGCTGGCTCATGCTGTCGGCGGTGGCCTCGCCAGCACCTTGGCCGGGGCCGCCACCTTCAGCCGAGGGGCTGGGTGCGGCAGCCGGTGATGCCGTCGACGGGGAGTCGGGGGATCCACCACTCGTGGACGGGCCGCTGGTCTGGGGTCCGGCCGTGTCGCCGCCGCCTTCTCCGCCCTGCTCGCCCGAGAGTGGGTGCAGCAAAGTACCCATCAGCACGCCATTGTTGATAACGATGCCGGGCACGGCTTGGAGGCCGGGGGTGAGGGTGTAGGTGATCTCGGCGGTCAGGACCTGTTCTGCAAGGCTGGCCTCGAGGGTGGCCACACCGGTGGCAGTGGTCGTGCCGGTGAGGTTGCCGCCGCCGGCCACTTGGCCTTCGGCGAACTCAATCTCGAGCTCGCCGGACTGGATGCCCACCCAGCTTGGCAGGCCCAGCTCGGCCGCAGCGATGCGCCCGGTGCCGCTGAGGCCGGCTTCGGTGATCGACAGGTCGATGGTGCCCGAGGCTGGACCGACCTTGATGGGCAGGCCCTGGACCGCCGGAGCAACTTGGCCACCGGGCAGGATGCCGAGGGCGACGGAGACACCGTCAAAGAGGCCAGCGACCTCCAGCGTGCCGCGGACCGTGCCGCCGACGACCTTGCCTTCTTCGTCGATGTTGACGGTGGCGCCGGTGAGGTGCAGCCCCTCGCAGGGTCGGGCGTCGAGGTCGCAGTTGGCGGAGGCGGTCTGGCCTTCGCTGGGCGGGACCTTCACCCGGTAGACATTGCCTGCGATGACCAGCTCGGCATGGGTCTCGGCGGCGGTCTCTTCGGTGCCGGAGGTCGTGTCGGAGGTCGCGGGGCCTTGGCCGGTCCTGACCTGACGGGAGATGGAGCGCGCGCTGCCCTTCGCGGTCGTGGTGGGCGCGATCTCGAGTGAAGGAGTCGACACGCCAATGGACGGCCGAGCGGTGCCCTCAAGCTGGGGCGTGCTGTCCGCCAAGATCACGTTGCCGTGGGTGAGCTCGGGCGCAACATCCGATGCCGACGGACCGGACCGGGGTCGGGCGTCCAAGCGGTCCTGGACTTGGGACTGCAGTGCCTGGGGCGCACGACCGCTGCCCATGCGGGCCAAGGCTTGGGAGCCGCCCGAAGCGACGAAGCGGTCGCCAAAGTCGTCGGCTGCGCGCTCGTGGCTGTCGCCGGGCTGGGACACGCCGGGGCCGCCACCGCCGATGACGGCGTGGTGCATCTCGTGGCCAATGAGTTGGTCGCCTTCGGTTGTGCCGGGGCGGAACTCACCACGGTTGAAGTAGATGTCTTGGCCAACGGTGACGGCGTGGGCGTTTAGCGACGATGCGAAGCGCGTGGCCTCGGGGCCGGTGTGGATCCGGACTTTGTCGACCGCGGTGCCGAGCTGGGCACGCAGGGCGGCGGCGGTCTGGGAGGGGAGGGCCTGGCCAGCAGAATTGGGCTGGGTGGCGGACGTCGCGCGGGGCGTGTGGGCGCTGGCCTTGGCGTCGATCGAGACCTGGGGGGTGGCCGCGGACTTCGACTCGCCTTGGTCGGTCCCCGTGCGCTGTGCCTGTCGCTCAGCACTCTGGAGACCTTCCGACTCGGCTGCCGGTTCGGTCGTGTCCACTTCGGTTGTGCCCAGCTGGCCCACAACTTGAGACGCGACCCGCTCGGCCTCGCGCTCGTGCGCATCATGGGGCGAGCTGACCGCGACGTCGCCGGCTTGGCCACCCGTGTTGCCGCCGGGGCGCAGCCGGTTTTCCTGGTGCTGCACAACGTGGGTGAGCTCGTGGGCGAGCAGGTGCTGGCCGTCGGTCGAGTGGGGGCGGTACTCGCCTTGGCCAAAGTAGACATGCTCGCCGACGGCGAAGGCATGGGCGTTGATGCCCACCGCGGCGGCCCGCGAGGCCCCGTCCGTGTGGATGCGCACACCCGAGAAGTCTGCACCACCAAACGCCGCTTCCAGCTTCGCCCGCACGTCGTCGGGAAGGGGCCGCCCACCGCGCATCAGGGCGGTGTTCAGCTTCTGGGAGGCGCCGTCCTCGAAGGTCTCTTCGTTGGCCCTGCGAGACACCGACTTGGCCGCCGCCGCGATCACTGGCGCAGGCGCTGAGTCGGCCATGTGGCCCTGCATGAAGCTGTTGTTGAACAGTCCGGCCGTCGAGTCGGCCACGCTGATGCCCGCAGCGCCCAAGGTCAGCGCGCCCTCCACGAGGCTGCCCGGTCCGTCGTCCACGCCGGTGAGCGCAGCCTGGACAACCGTGTTGCCCAGGACGTTGTGGAAGTCGGCACTCAGGCCGGAGTGGGCCTCGGTGCTGGTGGTGCGCTTGCCCAGCCGCCGACCGACCTCGGCCTCGGTGCCGCTGTCCTTCCGCTGATGCGCCTCAGGGTGGGAATTCCGGAGCCCTTCGGTCGCGTCTTTGTGGTCGCGCCGGATGCGGGCTGGGTTCTCGGAGTTCATCGGGACCACCTGGGCATTCTGGATCAGTGTGACTCTATCGCACGGGGCACCACCCAAGGGGTTGCGCTGCGATGACAGCGGGCCCCTCAGGCGTCATCGGCCGTCAGAAGGGCGGTCTGTGGGGCGTCTGGGCACGGTCTCTGGGGGGGCCGGTGTGCGATCTCGCAGCGGCTGGGTGCGCCGGACTTCTGCAATGCACCAGTCGAGCGCCGACTGGGCACTGGGCAACAGCCCCGGGAACATCAGGAAGCCATGACAGGCATGTGTGTGTTCGGATACGGTGACCTCCGTCTCACAACTCAAGAGTCGCTGGGCCAACTCTCGGCCATCGTCTCGCAAGGGGTCCGCGCCCGCGATGAGGATGCTGGTCGGGGGCAGCTTCTCCAGGTCGTTCTGGCCCAGGATGTCGTAGTAGCGGGGCAGGCCGTCCTGTCCCTTGAGGTAGGTGCTCATGAAGAAGCGGATGTCGCAGCGGGTCAGGATCGCTTCGTTGGCGTTGGTGGTGTGGCTTGCCCCACGGTGGTGCCCATCGGTCAATGGATAGATGAGCACTTGCCGCGCGAGGGCGGGGCCGCCAGCGTCCGCATTGGCCAAGCTGACGGCGGCACAGAGGTTTCCGCCGGCGCTGTCGCCCATGAGGACCAGCCGAGAACGGTCGCCGGGAATGGCCTCTGGTAGGGTATTGAGGACATCGAGACAGTCGTGGACTGCAGCCGGGTAGGGGTGCTCCGGTGCCAAGCGATAGTCGACGGCCAGCACCGTCGCCGGGGTCCGACCGGCAATGAGGTGGCACAGGTGGTCATGGGACTCGAGGTCTCCCGCCACAAAGCCACCCCCGTGAAAGAACAGCACGAGGGGCTGTTGGCCGGAGGGATCCCCGCGGTACAGCCGCCAGGGAATCGGTCCATCCCGTCCGGTCACTGTGCCGTCTTGAGTGGGAACCTGGGGCACGGGGCCCTCCATGACCCGGCGCAGCGGCTGGGGGAACGGGGCCATGAGCTTGCGTGCGCCCGCTGCCCCCTTGCGCCCCAGTGACGGCAGGATGCCCAGCCGCCGCGCTTGGATCAACAGCCAGCGAAAGCGGCGGTCCTTGCCGGGATCGTCGTGGGTCTGCCATCCGGGGTGGGTCATTGCAGTCTCCGAGAGTGTCCATTCAGTGGTGGTTCACGCGATCTCGCGTGGACTGATGCGCACAGGCTTTGTCCAGGGGCTCATGGAGTGTGCCCGATCTGCCGTTTCCATGGGTGCGGACGGGTTGGTCTCTCCACCGACTCCCCGCCCGAGCGGCGCAGCCACAAGCCCGGCGGCGTCATCGGAAGCCCCTGCACAACGGAGTTTCCTCATGGACACCATCCAGTTTGAAGAGGACTTGCCCCCAATAGGTCGGCCCCGGCACTCCCTCGTGGGTGCCGGGGCCGCCTCATTGGTGCCGGACTTGGCCCCCACGCGGTCGACTGGGTCGGCCAGGACCGCGACCGCCGGCTTCTCTCGGTCCCTGCGACATCGCTTGTGATGGACCGGTCGCCGTGGGCTACGCTCGCGGCATGAATGCCCATCGCTCCAGCGCTCCCCGTCTTTGCTTGGCCCACCTGGGCCTGGCTGTGTGCTCGCTGGCTTGCTCCAGTGACCCGACCTCGAAGGCCGACGTCCCGATCGACGACACCGGAAGCATCGGTGAGGTCGTTGATCTCGTGGCCCGCATCGAGCCAATGTCGGGCACAGGCGGCATTGGCTACAACGTCGGCTCGGGCACCCCTGCGGCATCGGTGCCGGGCGGCCTGGTGATGCCAGGACCGGACACCTCCGACGAGAATGGTGCGCGCTTCGGGGCCTACCGCGGCGGTGGCTACCACTACGATGATGTGCACATCGAGGGGTTCAGCCAGCTCCACCTGCACGGGGTGGGTCTGACCGACTATGGCTTGCTCGCCTGGATGCCGGTCGATGGCATGACCGGCGATGCGACACTGCGAGAAGGCCGTCGAGCACGGTTTTCCCATGAGGACGAGGACGTGACCCCGGGACGGTATGGGGTGCACTTGCCCGCCCCCGGTGTGGACGTCACGCTGAGCACCGACGGCCATGCCGCCCAGCATCGCTATGCCTTCACGACCGCGGAGGCCCCTGCACTGCTGCTGGACTTGGGCCATGTGCTCGGCGACGGTGCGGCCTTCGATGGGGTGCTGGACTATGACCCCGGGACGGGCAACCTCACCGGTTGGTTGCGCCAGCAGGGCGAGATGGACAAGCGGCCCTTCACGGTCTGGTTCGATGCGACGGTGACGCCGGCGCCGACCGGGGGCGGCGTGTGGACCGAGGCGGGCGTGCTCCAGTCCGGGGTGTGGTCCCTCGACGTCAGCTCCGAGACAGGGGAGCTCCACGCGGGGCTGTGGCTGGACTTCCCGGCGGGCACCACGGTCGAGCTGGAGATGGCGGTGTCCACGACGGATGCCGCGGGCGCGACGGTCAACCGCACGGGGGCCGCTCCCGATGTGGAGTCCGCCGCGAGTCGGGCGCTGGCAGAGTGGCAGGACTGGCTCAAGCCGGTGCGGGTGTGGGGCGGGAGTGACGATGAACAAGTCATCTTCGCCACGTCTCTGTACCGTTCCTTGCTGATGCCCAACAGCTTGTCGGACCGGGACGGCCGCTACCGTGGCTTCGACGATGAAGCCCACGAGAGCCCCGGCCACGACGTGTTCAGCGACATGAGCTTGTGGGACACCTACCGCACAACCCATCCGCTCTACACCTTCCTCTGGCCCAGCTTTCACGCCGACGTGCTCGGGTCTCTCCACGTGATGGCCGAGGAGGGTGGGGGCATTCCCCGGTGGCCACTCGGCCCGTGGGAGGGGGGCTTCATGGTGGGCTCCCCAGGGCATGTGGTCGCGGGTGAAGCTGTGCTCAAGGGTGTGGTGGGAGACTGGACTGAGCCCTTGCTGGCCCATGCCGCCGACGAAGCGCTCGGTCGCATCGTGCCGAGCTACGCGGGACGGCCGGCCCCCGAGGCGTACGCCGACAAGGACTGGTGGTCCGTGGACGACACCGGGCGCTCGGTGGCCTGGACCCAGGAAGTCTGCCTCGCCGATCATGCCCTCGGACTGGCTCTTGCCGCACAGGGCATGTCGCCGGAGGACGCCACAGAGCTGCAGCGCCGGGGATCCAACTGGCAGCACCTCTACAACCCCGCGTCGGGCTGGTTTGAAGGACGGGACGGGGCGGGCGACTGGGTCTCGCTGGGTTCGGTGGACGCTTGGGACGGGGTCTACGCCGAGGGCAACGCCCGCCAGTACGTGTGGATGGTGCCCCACGACGCGCCAGGGCTGTTCGCTGCCATGGGCGGGGATGGGGTCGCGGTGGAGCGGCTGGAGACCTTCTTCGGCGAAGCTGCACTCGACGCAACCGACGACGTGGTCGGTGTTCCCGAGATCTACTACTGGCATGGCAACGAGATCGATCTCCACGCACCTTGGCTGTTTGCGATCGCTGGACGGCCGGACCTCACGCGGACCTGGGTGCAGTGGACGATGGACACCTGGTACGGGACGGGCGGGGACGGTCTCGCCGGCAACGACGACGGGGGCACGCTGTCGGCTTGGTATGTGTGGGCCGCCATCGGGATGTACCCGCTGGCTGGCACGGCCGACTATGTGCTGGGTTGGCCGGTCTTCTCGCGGGTTGAGCTGGATCGGGAGGGCGGCTCCACGCTGGTCATCACCCGGTCGGGCGACGGGCTCGCGCCCGATGCCACGGTCACCATCTATGCCGATGGTGTGGCGGTGGCGGGTCCCACCATCAACCATGCGTTGTTGAGCACGGTCTCGGAGCTGTCTTATGTTGCGGAATAGCGTTGTGTTGGCCGGGGTGTTGGCCCTCGCTTTGGTGGGATGTGGTGACACCAAGGCCCGCGACACGTCGCACATCCTCGAAGACCGCAGCGATGCCCACGACTGGACCGCTGGGGGGGTGCCCTCTGAGGCCATCCCTGAAGTGCGGGACCAACAGAGCCGGCGGGCGATTGTGCACTTGCACTCGCCTTGGTCCCATGACGCATGCGACGGCGAGCCGCTCATTGACGGGGTGCCCGACGCGGACTGCCTGGCGGACTTGCGCCGGGGCCTGTGCGACGCCGAGATCGACGTGGCCTGGCTCACGGACCACCCCGCCCATGCTGCTGAGCAGGACTACGAGCAGCGCATGCACATCACCGAGGACGACGAGGTGGTGATGGTGGACGGGCGGGAAGCGGCGGTCCGCTGGCGCTGTGCGAATGGCACCAGTGTGCTGATTCGTCCCGGCTACGAAGACGAGTTGATGCCCATCGGCATGACCAAAGAGATGCACAGCGACCCCGAGATTCGATCGGTGTTGGCCAACTCGGACTCGGCGGACGCGATCCAGGCCATGCTGGGCACGGGCGCGCTGGTGGCAGTCGCCCACACTGAAGGCCGAGACCCGGCGTGGCTGGCGCGGGTGGTGGCCGACGGGGTGGGGGCGATCGAGCTGTTCAACCTGCACGCTGCGTTCGACCCGTCGATTCGCCAGGATGATCTCGGCCTCGATGGTCTCGGGTGGGCCCAGGGCTTGGCGCCGTTCCTGGATGCCACCAGCGGGGTCGAGCCGGACTTGCTGGTGCTCAATGTTCTCGCGGAGCAGGGGCCGTCGCTGGAGCGGTGGGACACGCTGCTCGAAGCGGGTCATGCTGTGGTTGCCACGGTGGGGACGGATGCTCACCAGAATGTCCTGCCTGGCGTGCTTCCCGATGGTGAGCGGGGCGACAGCTATCGCCGCATGCTCCGCTGGTTGAGCCAGCACATTCGGGTGGGACCGGGCCTGGACGCCGATGACCCCGGCGTGCTCCAGAGCGCCCTGGCGGCGGGCCACTTCTTTGTGGTCTTTGAGGTGTTGGGCACCCCCGCAGCCTTTGATCTGTACCTCGACACCGACAGCGGCCGACGGATCGAGATGGGCGGGGAGGGCACGGCGGGCACGCTGCACGTCGACTGCCCCCGACTGGCGACGGGCTCGCCCCGCAGTGAGCTGGCCCCCGAGATCTCGGTGACCATCTTCAAGAACGGCGCCGAGTGGGCCCAGGGCTGCGGAGACTTCCCGACCGATGGCGCCGGGGCCTACCGGGTGCGGGCCGACATCGTGCCGCACCACCTGGACCGGTTCCTGGGCGCCGACGCGGAGAGCTTCATGCACCCTTGGCCATGGGTCTACAGCCAAGCCATTCGGGTGCAGTAGGCCCGGCCCGGCAACCCCCGTTGGGGGGCTCTCGGGCCACCGCGGTCAGTCGTCGATGCTGCCGATCAGGTAGCCGGCTCCGGCATCCGTGATCCCGCCGGGGTCAGCCTCAAAGGCGCCCACAGCGATGGCCGAGCCGCCGTTGCCGAGGCCGAGCACATCCCCGACGAAGGCCACCCAGTCGCCTGCCGCGTCTGCCGTGGCTTCACCCACCAGGACGGCGGATGCGTCCTCGGGGGTGAGCACGGCGCCTGGGGTGGTCACCGGCCCGTCCATGTTGAACAAGTAGGTCACGCCTTGGGTGTCGTCGCCGTCGCCGGACCGTCCGAGCAGCACGTCCATGTCACCGTCCGCGTCCCAGTCGGCGCCCCCGGCGGCGACGCTGCCGATGCCATCACCGGACTCCGCTCCGCGAAAGATGAGCAGGGCGTCGGTGTCGAGGTCGGTCGATGCCAGCGCAGACACATCGGCGCTGCCGGGCAAGGCGTAGAGCGAGCCGGAGTCCAGCCCGTTGCTGTCGTCCCGGGGAACCCCGATGAACACGTCCATGTAGCCATCGTCGTTGATGTCGCCGGCGGTGGTGATGAGGAAGCCCAGGCGGTCGTTGGCGTCGCCCATGGCCAGCACGGCGTCGGCGCTGCTGAGCCCCACGGTGCCCGAGGGCAGCGAGGTGAACAGGTAGGCTTCCCCCGTCAGGTCGACCCCGGCGGTGTCGGCTTGGTGCAGGCCCACGCCGAAGTCGTCATTGCCGTCGCCGTCCAGATCGCCGAGGCCAGCGATGACGTCGCCGCCGTAGGTCGCTGCGACCTCCACCTGGAGAAAGGCCTGGGCATCGGCATTTGCGGTGGCGATGCCGTCGCCGGTGTAGTCGCCGGAACCGAGGATGAGGAACACGCCACCTTGGCCGGCACCCGTGGCCGCCGAAGACCCGATGAGCAGGTCGGCCAGCCCATCTCCGTCCACATCGCCCGCGCCCGCCACGCTGGTGCCGTAGAAGTCGTAGGCCGTGGGGCCCGTCCACGTGTAGTCGACATCGCTGAGGTTGGTGGTGTCGCCGGCGGTGGCGCTGAGGCTCTGGCCGGACACGAAGTAGACGTTGCCCGCCCGGATGGCCGGCACCGAGGCGGTCGGCGCGGCGATGACGAAGTCGGGGGTGCCATCGCCATCAAAGTCGCCCAGTGCGGCAATCTCTCGGCCCGCAGCATCCCCGCTGGCGGAGCCCACAAACACGGTGTGGGCGTCTTCGGCGCTGAGTCCCTGGCCGCTGATGGGGCCGGCAAACAGCCACGCTTCGCCGGCCGAGCCGCCGGTGCCGTCCGCTTCGGGCGCGCCGACCAACAAGTCGTCGAACCCATCGCCGGTCACGTCACCCACGCCCACCAGCTTGCTGCCCAAGAAGGCCTCGGTGGCGTTGCCATGGATGCTGGCGTCGGCGCTTGCCAGGGACAGCTCACAGCTTGGGCTGGGGCCGCAGTCCTGGTCGATGCCGTCGTTGCAGATCTCGAGCGCGCCGGGGTTGATGGTGTCGTCGCCGTCGTCGCAGTCGCCCGCTTCGGTGGTCTGACCGTCGCTGAGCTCGCAGACCAGCTCGGTGGCCCCATCGGCGCCGTACCCGTCCTCGTCCAAATCTTCATAGATCGTGTAGGCATCGGGGTAGGCGTTGGCATCGGCGTCGTTGCAGTCGTCGATGTTGTCGACGAAGCCCGCCGGCGCGTCGCACGCCTCGATCTGGAAGGACTCGTCCTGGCGACCATAGCCGTCGCCGTCGTAGTCGATGGACCACGTCGGGGCATCCACCGCAGGATAGTCGACAACGCCGTTGCAGTCGTTGTCTTGGCCGTCGCAGACCTCGTCCGCGTAGGGGTTGCGGTCGGCATCGTTGTCGTCGCAGTCGATGCACGCTGGAGCGCCGTCCCCGTCCGCGTCCGCGTAGCCGACGGACCCATCGCAGTTGTAGTCCGCGGGGTCGGTGCAGTCGGTCTCACTTGCCCCGGGGTTGAACTTGACCGAGGTGTCGTCACAGTCCAGGTTGTTGCCCACATACCCGTCTGGGCGGCTGCAGCTTGCGACGACCGCATCGGGGTTGCCATAGCCGTCGCCATCCGCGTCTTGGTGCCAGTCTTGGATGGACACGCCGTCGGCACATCCGTCTTCGGTGGATGACTTCGGCGCGCCCGAGGAGCATGCGGTGAGCAGGGCCAGCAGGGCCAGAGGGCGAGATTGGGGGCGCATGAGGAACACCTCGGGGATGCGGCCGGCGGGCGGGGTGGCCTGGGACCGGCGGTTCGGCGAATGGTTCGCCGGAGGAGACGACGGGGATCAATTTACCGCACCCAAGACGCAGACGCCCCAGGACTCGGCGAAGTGCGCCAGGACCTGGGGACGGAAATGGGGGTGCAGCGGGGAGCTGCACACCGGCTCAGTCTGCGTAGACTTCGTCTTGCTCTTCGACGTTCTCGATGATGTCCACGACGGTGTCTTCGACAACTTCGGGGCCAATCTCGGTGAGGCGCTCGAAGCAAGCGGTGCAGACCTTGAGGTGGTTCATGCGCTCGATGCCGATGCCACCCTGATCATCACGACGACGCTTCTTCTTGCGGCCCTTGCCCTGAACGGGAATGGCTGCGGGGCGGAAGGCGTAGCGCTTGCGGCGCACCTTGGTGGTGATCCAGTTGGCGCGGGCGCCGTTCTGAACGATGACGCTGCAGGACTCGCAACGGTACATCGGCTCTCCTGGTTTGGAATTGCAGCCCGTCGCCAAGGTGGGGACGGTGGTGGTGGGCGCGGAGCGAGATGCGCTCCGGTGCGCCCGTCTGCAAAGTGGTTGGAAGCAAAGAAAAGGCAGATGGGGCAGATGCCCCGAAAGAGCAGGCCTTGCGGTGGGGTCCCGCGGGGCCATCATGCCCTGCAGGGGCTGGGCGGGCTGGACTCCAAGGGGGCGGCGGTCGCCATCCGAGTTGTTCCAGACTGTCGCTTGCTCACTGCAGAGCGTGGAGGCAGGGTCGACCGGCAAGCCGCAGGCCTCCGAGCCGTCCACACCGGCACCCGGGCGCATTACCGCGCGGCCCCCACGGCGTCAACCACGGGACCTTCGCCCGTTTGTACGCTCCACAGGCGGGCGTAGGCGCCCTCGGCCGCCAGCAGGGCGTCGTGGTCGCCGCGCTCAACGACTTGGCCCTGCTCAAGCACGATGATCGTGTCGGCATGGCGCACGGTGGACAGCCGGTGGGCGATGACGAGGGTGGTCCGGCCGGCGGTGATGCGGCCCATGGACCGCTGGATCGCGGCCTCGGTCTCGTTGTCCACCGCGGATGTGGCCTCGTCGAGAACCAAGATGGGCGCGTCCTTCAGGACGGCTCTGGCGAGGCTGAGCCGCTGGCGCTGGCCGCCGGACAGGGTGTGCCCATCTTCGCCGATGCGGGTGTCATAGCCCTGGGGCAGGGCCTTCACGAAGCCGTGGGCCTCCGACAGCTTGGCCGCCCGGATCACTTCCTCGCGGGAGGCGCCGGGCCGCCCGTAGGCGATGTTCTCGAAGACGGAGCCCGGGAAGAGAAAGGTCTGTTGGCTGACGACCGCAACAGCTCTGCGAAGATCGCCCAGGGCCACATCGCGGATGTCGGTGCCGTCGATTCTCACTGCGCCTTGGCCGCGAGGGGCCTCGTGCAGCCGCAACAGCAGCCGCACCAGTGTGGTCTTCCCCGATCCGGTCGACCCCACCACGGCCACGGTTGTGCCCGCCTTGGCGAGGATGTCGACGCCGTGTAGGGTGGTCTCGCGGCCGGGGTAGGCGAACTCGACCTTGTCGAAGTGCACGTCGCCGCGGATGTTCTCGACCGGCAAGCGCTCCGGTCCATCGGTGATCTGGATGGGGGTGTGCAGCACGTCGAGCACACGCTCGGTGGACGCCATGGCCCGCTGGTACAGATCGAAGGTCTGGCCGAGGCGGGTCAGCGGCCACAACAAGCGCTGGGTCAGGAACACGAGCACGCTGTAGGTGCCGACCGCCATGGCCCCATCGAGGGTCATCCAGCCGCCGACCAGCAAGGTCGCAGTGAAGCCGACGACAATCACCATGCGGATGAGTGGTGAGAATGCTGCACTCATACGGATCGCGCTGCGGTTGGCCCGGCGGTAGCGCTCGCTGGCATTGCGCAGCCGGGCGACCTCCCGGGCCTCGCCGGTGAAGCTGCGAATGACTGGCATGCCCGACAAGGCATTGGAGAGCAGGGCGTTCATCCGGCCGACTTCTTGGCGCACCCGGGCGTACCTCGGGGCGATGCGGGACTGGAACAGAAACGAGCCGATGAGGATGAACGGCACCGGCGCGATGGCCCAGATGGCCACCCCGGGCGAGACCGCGAGAAACACACCACCCACGACCACCGCGGTGGTGGTGACCTGGAGCAGCTCATTGGCGCCGCCGTCGAGAAAGCGCTCCAGTTGGTTGATGTCGTCATTGAGCACGCTCATGGTGTCGCCCCGTCCCCGGGCGCCCAGCCAGTCGCTGTCCAGCTTGAGCACTTGGGCCCATGTCTCCAACCGCAGCTCGTGCTGCACGGTCTGGGCGAGGTTGCGCCACATCACGGCAAAGGCGTACTCAAAGACGGACTCAAGCCCCCACACAATGACGGTGAGGACGGCGAGCACCGTGAGCTGGGTCGCGGGGTCGACCACGCCGAGACTGGCCAGCAGCGAGCCGTCTTGGCGAACGACCGTGTCCACGGCAGCCCCGATGAGGGCCGGCGGGGCCAAGTCGAAGACCTTGTTGAGGATGCTGCACACTGAGGCCCGTATGACAATGGGCCGGTGGCGGGCAAAGTGGTCAAGCAGGCGGGACAGCGGGCTGCGGCGTGGGGTCGACATGGCGCCGATCTATCCTGACCCGCAGAGTGGGGGCCGGCCCACGGCAACCCTGGGACTGCGCTCAGCCGCCGGTGTCGCTGAGCTGGCGCACGATGAGGTGCTGGCGGGCGGTGATGTCCCTGTGGCGGCTCTCCCCGCCGTCCGCCCAGTAGACCCGCAGCGCGTCGATGTGGTCGTGCTCGCCGAGCCCAAAGTGCACCGTGGCCGGGCCCGAGGAACCGAGACCGGTGGACGTGGGCCCATTCCAGCGGGTGAGGGTGCGGTCGCCGATGTCGATCTCCACCCGGGCCCCATAGCCTTGGGCGTGCCCCTGAAGATCGATAGAAACCCAGCTCTCGGCACCGCAGCGCGCCCGCCAGAGCTTGGTGGGGCCTTCACGAAAGTCTCGCCTAAAAATGTCGAGCCAGCCGTCACCGTTGAAGTCGGCGATGACCTGGCCCCGGCCCTGGGCGGTGTCGGCCACGCCCCAGTCGAGCGCGACGTCTGTGAAGTCTCCATCGGCATCTTGCAGGAAGATGGCGTCGGGTTGGCGCCGCCCCTCGGAGTCCCCCGCCGCGATCCGGTCTTCGGTCGGGCCGAACGGGGCCACCACGTCCACGCGGCCATCGTTGTTGATGTCGACCAGCTCCACCCCCCACGACGCGTACTGGGTCCGGCTGGTGTCGGGCACCAAGCCCCGGGCGGAGGCCGCGTCGTACCAGCTGCCTGCCCCGGTGCTCAGCATCAAGTGCAGCCGACCGATGTTGCTCACAACATAGTCAGGATGCTGGTCTTCGTTCACATCCGCGATGCCCACGCCCATGCCACAGATGCTCAGCTCCAGCCCGTCGGTGGCCGGCAGCGCTGTGAAGTTGCCGTCGCCGTCGTTGAGGTACAAGTTCGACGGGTGGTCCCAGGACCCGAAGTCGTTGACCACGTAGATGTCCTGGTCATTGTCGCCGTCGGCGTCGTGCCACGCCCCGATGAAGGAGTGGCCCAACAGGGTCGGCCCTGACAAGCGCTCTGAACGGTCCACAAAGCGCGAGCCACCGAGGTTCTCGTAGAGTGAGTTGGGGTTGCCGGTCGGGGGTGTGGTGTCGCCGGCGCAGGGATCGGCGTCGAGCTCGACGACCCGGTGTCGGGCCACGAACAAGTCCAAGTCGCCGTCTCCGTCCATGTCGCCCCAGGACGCCGAGCGGCTGCCGCAGGGGGGCTGGGCAATGCCGGCCGCCGCGGTCACGTCGGTGAAGTGCGCGGTGCCATCGTTCTGGAGCAAGCGGTCGCCCAGGGCATCCACGGCCACGTACAAGTCGAGGTCGCCGTCCTGGTCGTGGTCGGCCGCGCTGGCCCCCCAGCCGTTGCAGTTGTCGGACGGCAGCGGCAGGCGGTCGCTCTCGTCGGCGAGGGTGCCGTCGGGCTGGCCCAAGAAGAGCATACAAGCGCTCAGGTTGGGCAAGAACACATCGAGTCGGTGGTCGCCGTTGAGGTCGGCGACGACCAGACCCGCGCCGGACCGAGGCTGCTCGGTGGGCGGCATCTCGGCCGGCCGTTGGTGGGTCCAGGTCCGTCCCAGGTCGGCCTCTTCGAAGGGGCCCAGCGCTGTTCGCTGCTCCGGCGAGTCACACGTGATCACGCCCCCTTCGATGAGGGTTGAACCGCCGGTGGAGCCCCCGTCGGTCCCCCCGAAGCCTGGACCGACAATGTCGTTGTTGTCGACTTTGTTGGTGCCTCCACCGCCCTGGGGCGGGGCGCAGGCAAGCAGGAGTGCGGCGAGGAGTGCAGGGCGCATGGCGCGCAGTCTATCGCCCGGTCGGGGCGCCCGGAAGGTGTCATTGGGCTGCCCTTGCCGCCCGCGTGGCCTCCCGCCAAGTTGGGGAGATGCGCACCGTCGGCAACCCAGACCTCGCTCGCCTCGCTGCCCGCCCCCGGGGGGCTCTGTCCACCGAAGACATCCGTGACGCGGGCCTTCTGGAGGGACTGGTGCGTCAGGCCATCGGCGCCGGGGTGCCCATCGATGTGGTGCCCATGGACGAGTATCGCCACGATGTGTTGATGGTCCTGAGTGACGCACTGGTGCTGGTCTTCGACACGACCTGACTGGGCGTGGTGGTGGCGGTCGCCATCTGGGACCACGTGCCGAGTGCCGATGCACTGCTGGCGGACCGCCTCGCCCGGGGCTGGAAACCCACTGCGTCCCCCATGGCCGTCGGACCGGTCGTGCTCGGGCATGGGGCCCGCGCGCTGCCCCGCTGATGCTCAGGGCGTCAAGGCCGTGAGGGTCCACGCACCGGTGTCGAGTCGGTGGTCTGCAAGCCATGCGCGGGTGCCCACGGGAAGCGTGGACATGTAGGTCCGGGTGCTCTCGGCGTCGGGGAGGGCGTGGCGGGGCTGCAGGCCGCCGGTGGTGCGGGTGGGGTCGAGCAGCTGCAGCGCGGTGCCGGACGCCAGCATGGGATCACACGTCAAGCTGTCGACGCCGAGGCGGGGCCAGGAACGGGTCGGCGCGGTCCCGGTTGACCTCACGAACAGCACGCCTTCGTCAACGGACCGGTCGTCGAGCAGCCGCTCAAGCGCCGGGCTGGTGCACCAATAGTCCTCCGCGAGCTCTGCATAGAGTGCGCTGCCGCCGGCGAGGGACAGCCCGGCGAGGCCCACCCAGGCCCACTTGCCCGGCAGGCGGTCCGCGGCAGCCCCAACCATGACCGGCAGCAGGATGTAGAGCGGATGCCAGAAGCGGGCGCCGTATGCGAGACCGGGGCTCCAGTACAGTGCGTGCCCGCCCACGACGAGGGCGCCCAGCACCCCGAGCACGGTGAGGAACCGCCGGTCGCGGCGGAGGGCCCACAGGCCGACCAACAGCACAAGGCTGCCCCCTGGAACGCCCAACAGCAGCCGGTCGAGGCGGGCTGCAGTGTCGAGTCCGATCTGCACCGCCTTGGCGGGGGTGTGGCCCCAGGTGCCCAGGACCGGTGCACACCCCACATCGGGGCCGAAGCCCAGCCGGTTGCAGCCCGGTGGGCGGCCCAGATCGGCCACCCAACCATCGAACCAGACACTCGCGGGAAATGATGTGAGAGATCCCGTCAGTGCGGCATTGTCAGCGAGCACCAGTCCTGCCGCCAGACCGGGGAGGAGGACCAGCGCGGCACGGGCGCCGGGGGAGGCGGCCCACATCCCCCAGATGAGCAGGGGAGCGCCGACCAGCACGGCATCGAAGGGGCGCGCCAGCACGGTGTAGGCGACCGCAGCACCGGCGATGAGCGCCCAGCGGCGGTGGGACTGGTCCCGGACCTGCACAAACGAGAGGGCGAGGGCCACCAGCACGGACGTGTGGGCCATGCGGGACCCGGCGAGGATCAGCACCCCGGGGGACAACGCCAGGGCCAGTGCTGCGAGCAGGGCCCCGCGCGCGCTCAGCCACGGCCGGGCGATGCGCCACCCCAGCCACGGCAGCACCCCCGCGAGCATGGGGTTGACCAGCCACGGCACCCCCAAGCGCTCACCGAAGGCCAACAGCCCGGGCCAGCCAATCGGGAAGACCGCGTACGACCCGCCCACCGTGTTCCAGAAGGGGAACAACAACATGCTGGGGTGGTCGCCCGGCGGGCCCTGCCGCATGCCCGCCGCAAGCAAGCGAGACTGCAGGGTGTAGGCGACCTCGTCGGTCACATGGGCGACCCCACCCAGGGGCAGCCACGCGACCATCGCTGCGAGCAGCACGGTGGCGACTGTGACCGCTGTCAGCACCATCACGGGCATTGTCGGCGGGTGCTCTGGTGCGGCTGGACGCGTCCCCAAGTGCGCTCCGTGGGGGGCGGGCGGCCCACGGTAGCACAGCCAACTTTTTGGGTTCGGGGTCACTGTCGCCCCTTGCAACGCGATAGGCGGCCGCCTTCCACGTGCCAGGGGTCCTTGCCATGTGTGCCCGTTCCGTCGTCACCTTCGCGCTGTTGCTGCTCGCCGTGTCTGGGTGCAGTGACGACAAAGACTCCGGGTCTGTCGCCGCGGCGTCCTGCACCCCCACGGGGGCCACTGGCGCGGGCCAAGCCCAGGTCGACGGGGTCACCGTGCAGTGGGCGGATGTGGTCTGGTCCGAAGCGGGCGATGGTGTGCAGGTCACGACCGAAGCGTCGGGTGAGCATCGGCTGACCCTGGTGGCCAGCGGTGCCCTCGCGGCGCTTCGTGCGGGCGATGCCGACATCGAGGTTGCCCTCGACTCCGGTGGTCTGGAGGGCTTTGCCCTGCTGTACGCGGGCTCGGACAGCCACTCCAGCAAGGACGGCGGGGGCACCCTCGTGTTGTCCGGTCTCGACGGGGATGTGGTCTCGGGGTGTTTTTCCTTCGACACGGACGGCCCGGCGGTGGTCGATGGCACCTTCCAAGCCCGGGCGCTCTGAGCCCAAAGCGTGCGGGCTCGGGTCCCTGGCGGGGACTGTTTTGGGCCTTAGGGTGCGTCGCACCGACCTCTTTGAATGATGCCCCTTGCGCGGCGCTCGCTCGTCCCCCCAGGATGGCTCTGTGGCTTTTCGACAATCCATCCAGCCCTTCCCGTCCCGCATTGGCACGTGGGTCCCTGAGCGGCTGCTCGGCCGGGGTGCGATCGCCACGGTGTACTTGTGTCGTGGGGAAGACGGCGCGGCCGGTGCGCTCAAGTGGCTGCACGATGACCACCCGGCGCTGGTGCGGCGGTTCCGGCGGGAGTGCAGCGTGCTCGCGCGGCTCGAGCACGAGTGCATCGTGCGGTGGCTCGATGACGGGATGCACGAGGGGCGGCCGTATCTGGTGATGGAGCACGTCGAGGGCAGCGACCTGCGGGTCTATTCCCCCAAGCTGCACCAGCGCCCGCCCATCGAGCGCTACACCCGGGTGCGGGCCATCGGCGTGGCGCTGTGTGGTGCCTTGGCGTTCCTGCATGAGCGGGGCCTGGTGCACCGGGACCTCAAGCCCAGCAACGTGCTGATTGGGGATGACGACCGCATCTTGCTCACCGACTTCGGTGTGGTGCGGGACCTCGCCGAAGAAGAGTCCGAGGCGGTCGGGGTGCTCGTGGGCACGCCAGCCTACGCCGCGCCGGAGCAAGTCAATGCCGCGGGGGTCGACACCCGGGCGGACCTCTTTGGGCTCGGCGCGACGCTCTACTTCGCGTTGACACTCCAGCGGCCCTTTGCGGGCATCAGCGAGGCAGACCGTGCCGAAGTGCCGGCCCCCAGCCGGATCGATCCCGCGGTCCCCGAACAGCTCGAGAGCATCGTGATGCGGCTGATGAGCGCCGATCCCGACGGGCGCTATGACAGTGCCACGGACGCCAGGGATGAGCTCGTGGCCCAGCGAGACACCGGTGTGGTCATCGCGGGTCGCCAGCAAGCGGTGGCCGAGGCCGCCAAGGCGCTGGACGAAGCCGCATCAGGCGCACGGGTGGTGGTGTTTCCCCGGGGACCCCTGGGTGCAGGCAAGGGCTGGTTGACGGCCTTGATTCACCGAAATGCCGTCAAGCGCGGTATTCCCGTCGAGATCGTGGAGCGGCATTCCGACGCTGCGGCGGCGGTGGGCATGCTGTCTGGCACCAAGGGGGCACTGGTCGTCTCCCGGCTGCCGCTGGCCCCGCCTCCCGGGGTGTGGGTGCGGGAGATCCACCTGCTGCCCCTCGGTGTCGCGGACATCCGACGCACGGTGGTGGGCTTTGCGCCGAACACGCGGGAACCGGCACAGGTGGCGGCGAGGCTGCATCGATTGACGGGGGGACTGCCGGGCTTGCTGGTGCCGGTGCTGGCCGAGCACCTCCGGGGCGATGCGCTGGAGCTGCCGGACTGGGTGCCGGCGCCGGACCGGGTCAATTCGTTTCTGGCCGGCCTCGATGCGGTCTCCCAAGAGCTGCTGGGGGTGCTCTCCCTCCAGGGGCGGCCCACCGCAGAGCGCGTGCTCGACATCGTCATCGGGACGGACGTGGGGCCCGCGCTGGCGCGGCTGTCGGCCCGAGGGCTGGTGCGGGAAGTGGACGAGCGCTGGGACCTCGCGGCGGACTTCTTTGCCCAGGCCGCGCTGACCTTTGTGCCCGAGCCGGCGCTGCTGCGGGCCCGAATCCTCGCCGCCCGGTCGTCGAGCTTGGACGACCCCACTGTGCCGGGGGGCAGCCTGTCGATGATGCGGCAGGACGCGGAGAATTCGTTGGCTGGCGGCCATGTGGCCCTGGCCTTGTCGACGGCCCGGCGGGCGGCAGAGCTGGCGGAGGCGGTGGGCGACACGCCGCTGGAGGCCGATGCCTTGTGCACCTTGGGGCAGGTGTTGCTGGACCTTGGGGAACCCCGCGCGGCCCGGCGCACCCTCGAAGATGCGTCCGCGCTGGCCCGTGCGGCGGGGACGGAGTCGCTGCGGTGCCGGGCCCATGCGCTGCGGGCCAACGCCGATCTGGACGACCGACCGGGCGCGCGTGCGGCTGCGGCGGCCGCCTTGGACCGGTTGCTGCCCTTGGTGCAGCGGACGGGAACGGGCGACGCGGCGGACGGGCTGGTGCTGGCCACGTGGTCGCGGGCGGCCGCAGTGTTGGGGGACCGGGGGGCGTGGGACCGTGCCCGGCGGCGCACCGAGGCCCTGCTGCCGTCGCTGGATCCCCGGACGGTGGCCCGGCTGCGCCTGATCCTCGCGGAGGGGGCCGTGCACCTGCGCCTGGCGACGGCCGCCGAGGTGGTGGGCCTCGCGCAGCTGGCGGCCGCTGACCTGCCATTGCTGTTGTGGCGGGCATGCTCGCTGGTGGACGACGTGGCCCCGCCCCACCGGATCCTCCACGGCCTGACCGCAGATCAGGTGGAGGGCCTCCAGCGGCGGGCGGCAGCGGGCCGGGTCTGAGGGGGGCACGTCCGAGCGTTGCAGGGTGAAGTAGTCGACGACAATGCTGTGTTGATGGCTATTGTAGCGTTTTTGGTGCGCTCGCCTCTCGGTGCACCCGCCCGCTCTCGTCGACCGAGCCCGGCAGCGCCAGTCCGGCCACCAGCGCCATGAAGCCATCGAAGATGTCGCTGCGCTCGACCCTCAAGCGGGCAATGGTCGCCCGCCGTCGTGCCCGGGTGAGCCGCACCCGCAGCGCCCGTGCCGTCTCTCGGGCCAGCCGGAGGTAGCGCAGCGCGAGGGGGCCCCCGAGGGCGGTCAACACGGCGGCCACCACTCCGGTGATCCACGGGGTGTGCTGCCAAGTCTGGGGCATGAGCATGCTCAGCGCCAGATCCAGCCGTGCGGCGATGAGGCCGGCCACCACCCAGCTCAGCGGAAACGCCACGGCCCCGAACAGCAGCTTGACCGTGGCTTCGTCCTTCTTGCGCTTGCTCAGCAGCTTGCTCAGTCCCAACAAGCCCAGCGCCGCCGGGGCGTTGACGACGATGCCGATCAAGAACAGCGGCGGCAGGAAGAAGAACACGGTGGTGGCTTGGATCAACAGCGCCAGTGCGAGGCCCGGGCGCCACAGCTTGGGACCGCGGTCCAGCTCGTGGTCTTCCATCGACAGCGCACGGAGGTCGGCGTCGTAGTCGCGCACCCGGTCCATCAGCCCAACAACCTGCTCGGGATGGGTGTCTCGTCGTGCGTAGAAGGCCGCCCAGACCCGGGCGAAGGCCCACGTCCGCTCCACCATGCCGGGGCGCTGGAGGTGGGAGCCCGCTCGATGGCCCCGCTCCGCCCGCACGAGCTTGCGCGCCCGGTGCATCAGGTGGTGCAGCTCCCAGCTCTCGGTGGCATGGACAACCTCCCGCAGGGAGCTGTCGATGATGCCGGTCACCGCCCGACACGCCTCTCGCCGGTCATCGTCGTCGGCGTCGGCGGGCAGCTCTCGCAGTGCGTCGGGGATGCTCAGGGGCGGGTGGAAGGCCACCAACACGCTGGAGCGAAAGGCACGCTTGGCGTCATAGTGCAGCCCCACGGGCACAATGACCGGCTCCGGCGAGCCTTTGGGGGACAGCTCCCGGGCCCGGTACCAAAACCGTGCCGCGCCGGTCTTGAGGTCGAGCAGGTACGGGGAGTCGTGGCTGTCCCCCTCGGGGAACAAGCACGACCAAGCCCCGCCGGCCACTGCCTCGGCCAGGGCATCCAAGCTCTGGGCGTTGGCCTTCTGGCGTTCTTCGGGGGGCAGGGCACTCTGGTCAATCGACCGGTAGATGGGGACGGTGCCCACGCCGCGCATCACCCAACCCAACAACGGAAACTTGAACAAGCCGTGGCGGGCCCCGAAGATGACCTGGGCGGGGGACTGGGTGAAGATCAACCCGGGGTCGACAAGGCCGTTGGGATGCCAGCTCACGAGCACCGCGCCGCCCTCCTTGGGGAGGTTCTCCAGCCCCGTCACCTCGATTCGACGAAAGAACAGTCGAAGCAACAGGCGAAAGGCTCGGACGGCGACGGAATACACGGTGGGCTCCGGTGGACAGGGGCGGCGGCGGATTGCAGGGCATGACAATGATGATGGTGACGTCATTGTCATGCGCCAGTCGCGCCCGCTACCGCCGGGACCAGCGGAGCATGCCCTCGATGTTGCCTTTCACCACTTGGGTTGCGCCGGCATCGGCACCTCGGGTGAGGGCGGCAAACTTGAGCCGGCCGACGTCTTCTTTGCGGGGGGCCGAGCTCAGCGCGTACCCGATGCAGTCGGACTTGATGAGCCAAGCGCCCACATTGTAGTCGGAGCGCGCCCCTTGCTTGGGGTTGAGCGCTGTGGTGGCCGCGTCGTGCTGGTGCCATGCGAGCACCCGCCATCCATCCCGCATGCCGTGGTCGGTCAGCACCAGCTCCATCTGGATCTCGGCCAACATGGGCACCTTGACCCGCTGGTAGAAGCGCACAGCGGTCGGTGGGTTGTGTTCAGGCCCGGCCACGGTGCGGGACTCTTCGACGTAGTCAATGTTGCCGCGGTAGCTTGCGACGTCCATGACGCGTTTGGCGAAGGCATCGACATCCACGCCACTCTGGGGGAGCAGTCCCACGCCTTCTTTCGTGGGTCGGCCGCCATCACTCCACGCGTCAAAGGTGAACCGGCTGATGGGACCGGCGGGCACATGGCGGAACACACGGTCGAGAAAGGCAGATGCGGACATGGGGGCTCCGGGAGGAATCGGTGTGTCGGCATCGTACACCGTGTCAGCCGCCAGCGAGCTGGGCCCTCAGCAGCAGCGCGGCCATGATTCGCATCGGGTCGGCGCTCAAGGGCGGCAGGTCTGTGCGGCGGCCGGGGTCGGGTGGCCGCATGGGGGTGCCGTCATGGTGCGTGCGGAGGGCGCCGTCGAGTCGGGCTTGGCGGTCGACTTGGTATTGTTCGGCGGCACTCATTGGCACCAACACATCGGGTTGGATGCCCCCGCCACCATCGAGCTCGCGCGCGAGGCGCCGTCCGCTGGGCAAGGTCCAGACGAGGTTGGTGTACTGGGCGGCATACCCGGACTCCAGATCGGTGTGGATGACCTGGGCCAGGCCCTTTCCCCACGTGGGGGCGCCGACCACCTTGGCATTGACCCGCTCCTGCAAGGCGCCCGCGAGGACCTCCGCCGCGCTCGCCGTGTCTTCGTCCACGAGCACAACGACCGGCACACCCTCCAGCGCGTGCCCGGGGACCCCGGCGTTCCACTCGGCCAGGGGGGCGCCGGTGACCGGGTCCACGTCCGGTCCTGTCTCGGGCATCACCCTGCCCTGAAGGTCCGCCAACAGGCCATCTGCGATGAAGCGGTCCGCGATCTGCACCGCCGCGTTGACGTCGCCGCCGGGGTTGCCCCGCAAGTCCAGCACCAGCCCTTGGATCTGGTCCAGCTCCCCGTCGATGAGCTGGTCAAAGGCGAGCTCTGCGCCGGGCTTGAAGCGCTCGATGGCCACATACGCGAGGCCTCGGTCCACGTCGAAGAGTGTGCGCCATGTGTTGTCGTCGGCGCGGTGGTCGCCCCGAAGCGTCTCGGGCACGACCGGTCCCCGGGTGATGGAGAACTCGAGGGTCTCGCTTGCCCGCTGGACCTGCAGCACAACGCGGGTGCCGGGCTCACCAGCCATCGCACGGGTGGCCCAGGCTTCTCGGTCGTCCGCTGGCACCGCGGAGATGGTGAGGGCCTCGCCCGAGGTGGTGTCCGTGATGCGCAGCAGCGCGTCGCCCTGGTGGATGCCGCTCGTCCACGCTGGCCCGCTCGGCAGGGGCTTGACCACGCGCAGGTTGCCCTCCGAGTCGAGCTTCAGCTCCAGCCCGACACCTTGGTAGACGCCGGCGTGGCCCTCCTGCCAGCCCCGAATCTCTGCCGGCCAGACCACCCGTGTCCAGGGGTCCAGGGCGTGAAGCCCGGCCAACACCCACTCATCGATGACCACTTCGCTGGGCACCCCGGCAGCACCCAACACGTTGATCCAAGTCATCAGTTGTGCAGTTGCGTCGCTTGCGGACGCTGCGGTGCCGAGCTGGGGTAGGGCAACGTCCGCGAGGGCCGGCCACTGGGCACGGGCCGGCGCGGTGGTGGCGAGGGTGTGCATGGCGGCTGAGGCACCCTCGCACAGCTTGTTCCAGGGCACGGCGGTGACGTACGCCCGGTCCAGCTCGGTGAGCAGGCTGGTGGCGGCGATGTCGCGGATGCCTTGCTGTCCCGCCCGGGTGTTGGCGAGCTGACCGCTTGTGTATCGGGCCTCGATGGCCGCCTCGGCCGCTTGGCGACGCAGCGCGGTGGCCACAGTCGGCTGGCCGGCTTCGGCAAGGGCTTCGGCCAATGCGGCACTCGCTGCGGCCCGGGTGGGGGCCGGCGCCTGGGCAACCTCGGCCGAGAGCTGCTCCAGAACGGATTGTAGGTCACTGTTATCGGGAAATGCGCGCAGGCCGAGGGCCAGTCGTGCCGCCGCGGCCCCGATGTCGCCGGCTTCGGCGGCTTCCCGCGAAGACTGGGCCATCATTGGGGCTTCCACGGCGCGGATGGCGGCACGCTCGGGCTCGAGGGCGACCAGCTGGGCAGCGAGTGCCTGGACCTCCGGCGCGACACCCGGTTGGGCCAGCGCATGGATGGCAGCCACGTCGCCTTGCTGCAAGCGCGCCAAGGGGCTGAGCGGCGGGGGCGCGGGTGTGGGCGGGGCACAGGCCACCAGAGCGGCGAGCAGCAGCAGTCTCAAGGCGTGGCCAGGGGCTGGGGTGGGGTCTCGGTCCCGACAGTGGTTGGCCACGACAGTTCCCACGGCAGTGGCTCAGGCGTCGGCGCTCTCACCCAGCACCCGCCGCAGCACATTCGCCAGACGGTCCCGCGTGTAGGGCTTCTCGACGAAGGCGGCGACCCCGAGGGCCAAGGCTTCTTCCACCCGCTCGGACTGGGAGTAGCCCGAGGCGATGAGGGCCTTTTGGTCTGGGCGCAGCTGAATGACTTCCCGCCATGTGTCGAGTCCGTCGAAGCCGTCCTCCAGGACCATGTCGAGCACCAGCACATCGGCGTGCTTGCTGCGGAGCCAAGCCAGCGCCTCGGCACCACTGGCCACGGTGTCGACCTGGTAGCCCATGCCCTCCAGCAAGCGCCGACCGAGCAACCGCTGCCCGGCTTCGTCATCGACCAGCAGCACGTGCTCCTGGCCGCCGCGATTGTCGGGCTGTCGTGGGCGCTCAGCGGTGCCGGTGACGACCGGGAGGTAGGCCCGAATGACCGTGCCCGCGCCACTCTCATTGGACCCCACCGACATCCCGCCGCTCGACTCTTGGACCAGCGCATAGGCCACCGCCAGGGCGAGGCCCGACACGGCGCGGCCCATGCGGCGACGGGCGTAGAACGGCTCGAACAGGTGGCAGAGGTCGCCATCGCTGAGCGGTGGGCCGTCGTCTTCGACGGAGACCACGAGATAGTCGCCGGCCGGGATCGTGGTGTAGGCCACCAGCGCCGAGTCCAGGACTTGGCGACCCAGGTGGATGGACACGTGGCCCGTCGGTGCGGCGGACCCCATGGCGAAGCCCAGCAGGTTCTCCAATAGTCGCGGGAAGCGTCCTTGCTGAAAGCAGATGGGGGGCAACCTGGCCACCGCGGCGCAGTGCACCTGCACACCAGCGTGGCTCTGCGTGAGCGCTTGGTACGCATCGCCCTGCAGGAAGGCCTGCAAGGCATGCGCGGGGTCGAGCCGTTGCTGGGGGCGGGAGCCTTGCCGGGTGAGGGCCAGCAGGTCTTGAATGACGGCTGCGGCCTGCAGTGCGGCATTCTCAATGAGCTGGAGCTCTTCACAGATGGGATCGTCGGCCGTGATGCCGAACCGGCTGGTCAGCTCGTCGATGATCAGCTCGGGATAGACCACCACCGGCCCGAGGATGTTGTTCAGGTCGTGGGCCACGCCGCTCGCGAGCCGCCCCACGGTCTCCAGACGGTCCGCGCGGGCCTTCTGTTCCAGGTGGGCATCTTCGGCCGAGCGGCCGCAGGTCACGCAGCGATCGGCGCCCAGTTGGCTTGCCCGCGCGCCATCCTGGCCGTCGGGCACAGGGCCGGCCCCGGCACGGCGCCGTGCGGTGGTCTGAATTGACTGTGCATCAGACAGCGTCCACTCCGGAGGATTGGCGGCTGGACGGTGGCTGGAACCGCGTCCACGCAACCCTTGCGTGCGGCGTCCCATTGCATGGGTTGATACCACAGGCGCGCGCCCGAATCCCACACTCGTTTGCCGGGGTGTGCAGCGCCCCGGGGCGGGACGAAGGTGGCGGCTCAGCCGAGGGCGGCTCCTGGGGGAGCAATGGCCGTGCGGAGTGCATTTTGTACATCGACCCTCGAAATGGACCGGAGTGGGACCTGCCCGCCACGGGAAGACCGCGCCAGACCTACGTGATCGCCAGCACCCCCCGCTCGGGGAGTACGCTGCTTTGCCGCCTGTTGTGGGGCACGGGGCGGGTGGGCGCGCCCAAGGAATACCTGAACCCGATGCAGCTGCGAGACTGGAGCTTGCGCCACGGGTCGGCGGTGGCGGCCGGTCGCAATTGGGTGCTGCGGGGGCGGGCCGTGGGCTTGCTCGCGGGGCGCTGGGGCCCTTGGGGGCGGTGGTCCGCTGGGCAGATCCAGGCCCACTTGTGTGCGGTTGCCGACCGGCGCAGCTCCGGCGCTTGGTTTGGCCTGAAGATTCATCATCACCATCTTCAGCGGTGGACCCGTCGGCGCACTGTGGATGACTTGTTGGGGCCGGTCCGGTGGGTGCGCATCGTGCGCGGGGATGTGGTGGCGCAGGCCGTGTCGTGGGAGCTGGCGCTGCAGAGCGGGCAGTGGGCTTCGTGGCAAGCGCCGGGCGGGGCGATCTACAGCCGGCGGCGGATTGCACGCCGGGTGCGGGCCATTGAAGCGGCGGAGCAGTACTGGGACCGGTTGCTGGTCGGCCGCCCCCAGATGACCGTGCACTACGCCACACTGCGCGCATCACCGGAGGCGACGGTGCGGTCGGTGTTGCGGTTTCTGGACGTGCCGGGGGCGGATGGGGTGGTGGTCCCTGCCCCCGGCACTGTCCCCCAGGCGAACCGGCGCAACGCGGACTGGATGGCTCGGTTCCACTCGGGGCGTTGAAGATGCAGGTTTGTCCACCGGGGGCCGGGTCCCCCGAAGATCAGATGTTGATGCTCTGGGGCACACGGCTGGGCAACAGGTACGTGTAGGGCGTCGTGCGCTCCCGATTGCGGGCGTTGATCTGCTCTTCGAGCGCTTGAAGTCGGGCCTGGAACGCGGCCAAGGGGCCGTCGTCGGCGGTCACCTTCGGGTCCTCGAACCACTTGAGGTACGGCAGCGTGTTGGTGCGGTAGTCCCCCAGCGGCCGGTAGAACACCGAGCCGAGCAACCACAGGGTCTGGAGCTGCTCAAGGGCGAGGTTCATCGGCGGCAGCTGGGCGGTCCAGGCGGCCTCGCTGGGTGCGGTGCCATCGGGGCCCGGTCCCCATGTCGCGCCCGAGATGGCCGGTGCGTAGCTCATCATGGACGACTGAGGGAAGTTGACGGCGGCATGCTGCACGCTGGCGGTGAAGATGACCATGGTCGCGATGTCCACGAGGTCGGCCAGCGCCTTGACGTCGGGCACTCCCTTCACCGCGCCCGCGCCCCGGAGCTCGGCCAACCAAGCGGCCAGCTCGGTGTCGCCGGCCAAGTCCCCGTCCGATGTGTAGTAGAGCGCGAGGTAGGTGCCGAGGCTGGCGCCGTCCGGTCGGGGACCGAGCGGGTTCAGCACATCGGATGCGCAGAACGATGCGCACGAGTCGTCCTGCGGACACTGGACATGGGCGGTTGAACTTCCGCAAGCCTACAACGCCGCTCACCTCATAAAAGCCCGGTTGTGTGTGCGGAAGCCAAGCAGGGGGCAGTCCCAGCGGCTCAAGCGCAACTCAAGAAATCGCGCAGGTTGTTGTGTTGTGCACGAGCCTGTGGCTGTTCCCCGGCGCGTGTGGTGAGGAGACCGTGCACAATGCCCATGTGGGTGGGGCTCATGCGAGGGGCCTCAGCGGGGACACAGCTCGGCGAGGGCGTCGTGGTACTCCCGCACCAACTCGTCGACAATGGCCTCGATTGGCAGAATCTCAGTGATCTCGCCGACACCGTGGCCGGCGCTCCAGATGTCTTTCCATCGCTTGGCGCCCTCGGGGGTGCGGTCTGGGGTCCAGTCGGTGGGCAAGCTGCTGCGCAGGAAGTTGGCGTGCACCCCGCTGACCTTGTCTGTGTAGACGATCTCTTCGGGGCCCGCGTCGACCACCATCTTCTTGTAGGCGGCTTGGGCACCACACTCGGTGGACGTGATGAACCGTGTGCCCATGTAGACCAGCTCGGCGCCGAGGGCGAAGCTGGCCAAGATCTGGCGTCCGGTGGTGATGGCACCCGCGGCGATGACCGGCACGCTGAGGTTGTCGCGCAAGTAGGGGTACAGCGCGAAGGGGGTGATGCGCCCCGCGTGGCCACCCGCGCCCGCCGCCACACCGATGATGGCGTCCACGCCGGCGGACTCGGCCTTCTTGGCATGCTTGAGGTTGATGACGTCGTGAAACACCGTCGACCCCACCGCTTTGGCCCGCTTCACCAGGGGCGATGGGTTGCCATAGCTTGTGATCCAGACCGGCACCTCAAACTCTTCGCACAGGGCCACGTCTTGGGCGAGGCGCTCGGGATCGGTGAGGCCGATGGTCATGTTGATGGCGAAGGGGCGCTCGGTGCGGGCCCGCAGCCACTCCAGATCTGTCCGCAGTGCCGCGGGGGTGCGGGCATTCAGCGAGGGCATCGACCCCAAGATGCCGGCCTCGGCGCAGGCCAGCAGCATCTCTTTGTTGGAGATGAGGAACATGGGCGCGGCGACGATGGGGTACTTGAGACCCAAGCGGCGGGACAGGGGAGTGGACAGGGCCATGGTGTCTCCTTCGGGGCAGGGGCTCAGCTTCGGGGAGCGCGCACGGCCCATGTGTAGGTGTTGACGCCCGTCTCGACACCATCGACGGACATGACGACCGACACGGTGAAGTCGACCTTGCCGGTGGCATCGAAGCGGCCGCGAATCTCGGTGGGGTCGCCGTCGATCTTGGCTGTGGCCGTCACATCGCCGGCCCGGGCCTTGCTGTGGCGCACGGTGGCTTCTTTGAGGGCGACAAACACACCGGGCATCAGGTCCGCGAAGATGGACAGCACCGCGCCGCCGGATGCCGACTCGCCCAGCGTGTAGACTGCGCCGGCATGGGCCGTGCCGAGGTGGTTGTGAACTTCGGGGCGGGAGGGCAGGGTGGCCGTGGCCGCACCGGGGGTGATGCGGTCAATGGTGACCCCGATGGTGCCGATGAAGGGGACCATGGCGGTGAGCATCTGTTCGAGCTTCATCGGAACTCCGAGCGTCGGGAAGGGATGAGGTGAGGGCCACCTCGTGGCGCCCTGCTAACCGCTGGTGCGCCCCTCGCGCCGAGCCCGGGTTGGGGTAGAGACGACCATGCGCTTGGATCCGCCACTGCCGCTGGATGTTGTGGTCGAGACCTCCCTCGGCTGCAACCTGCGCTGTCCGATGTGTGACCAACACCAGACGGGGCTGACGGCCCAGCGGCGCACGATTGCCCCGGCGCTGTTGGACCAGGTCAGTCGAGAGGTCCTGCCGACGGCGGCCCGCATGGCGCTCTCTGTTTCAGGGGAACCGCTGATGAGCGGACAGGTCGGCACCCTGGTGACGGCGGCCCAGCGCGCCGGGGTGCGGCTGGTCATCGCGTCGAATGGCACGGTCCTGCCTGCTCGGGACGAAGCCCTGGACCGGCTGGTGGGCCAGTGCGCACGCCTCGCCATCAGCCTCGACAGCCTCCATGCCCCCACCTACGCCGAGATCCGCGGGGCCGACCGGCTCGATGTTGTGTTGGCCAACCTGCGCCGCCTCGCACGCTCCCGTCGTCGACTGCCCCGCCGCGCCCGTCCCCGCTTGGGCCTCACGGTGGTGTGGATGCGCCAGAACCTCGATGAGCTGCCGGGCCTGATTCACCTCGCGGCGTCGCTGGACCTCGACTTTGTGAGCGTGGCCCACTTGACGGTCTTTGGGACGGCGCAGGACGGGGACTCCCTGCGCCATGTGCCAGAGCTCGCGGATCTGCGTCGCCGTGAAGCCATCGAGAATGCTGATAAAAAAGGTGTCTTCGTCGACATGCCGCCCCCGTATGGCACCGTCGAGACGAGCCCCCGCCCCCCGGTGGCCATCGCGTGGTCGTCTGGTCATCCCCTGCGCCGGCTGCGCCACCACGTCGGGGTGTGGCGGTGGCGCCGGGCATCGGGGGGGGCCGGCGGATGCCCCTACTTGGAGTCCGCCGCCTACGTGTCCATCGACGGCAAGGTCGCGCCTTGTTGCATGCCCGGTCGGCCCATTCTGGGGGATCTGCACGAGCGGTCCTTCGCCCAGATCTGGTCGGGACAACGTGCTCGGGACCTCCGCCAGCGCTTGCGGGACGGCCGGCCGACCGGCGCCTGTGCCCACTGCTCGGTGCATCGCAAGGGCGCGTATGTGCCCGGAGACGAGCGGACGGTGCGGCCCAGCCACGGTGTTCCATGATGAACTGCTGTGCCAAAAAAGGGGCCCAAGACGGGGTCGACTGGCGGTACCCTGTGGGCATCGGCCGCCGGCAAGGCCTTGAAGCATGAGCAATCCCCAGTGCGGCATGAGCGCCCCGCACCTTTCCATTCCCTGTGCCGAACCTATTCACAGTGGCGACCGCTGCAGTCCCTCGGGGCTCGGTCTGGCGGTCCTTCCCGGTCACCGGTGGTCCCCCATGTCTCGTCTCTGGACTCTCTTCGTTGTGTTGTTCTTCTGGATGGCGCCGCCTGGCACCGCCCAGGCGGGCGAGGCGTCCATTCGGTCCACCGAAGCGCGGGACCTCGACGGGCTGTTTGCGCCGGCGGTGGATGCCCCCGATGGCTGGAACACCGAACATGGCGTGTACGCGCGGATTCACACCCATCCCGATGATGCGCGCTTGGCCCTGCGCTTGGCCCGTCATGCCGAGACGGCCGTGCCTCGCTTGGCCGAAGCCCTGGGCGTCGCGCCGGGCTCCACCATCGACATCTTTGTGGCGCCCACCCAAGAGCGCTTCATGAAGATGCAGCCCGGCCAGCCCCCCCAGTGGGCCGATGGCACCGCGTGGCCCACCCGCGGGCTGATCTACCTGCGCAGTCCCCGGCTGCGAAATGGCACCGATGAGCCGCTGGAGCAAGTGCTCGATCATGAGCTGGTCCACATCATCCTCGGCCGCACCTTCGCGCCTCGCCCCGTGCCCCACTGGCTCCAAGAAGGCGCCGCCCAGCTGCTCGCCCGCCAGTTTACGCCGGAGCTGACCGAGCGCCTCGCCGCGGGTCAGCTTGGCGACAGCTTGTTCAGCCTCGACAGCCTCACCCGGTCCTTCCCCAGCGACCCGGTCCGTGCGCGGCTTGCGTATGCCCAGAGTGCCGATCTGGTCGCCTATCTCCAGAACACCTATGGCGAAGACACCCTCCCCACGCTGACTTTGGCGCTGGCCCAGGGTGCGGATGTGGACGAAGCGCTGATGGCCGCCACCGGCAAGGACGGGCTGTCCCTTGATGGCGAGTGGCGCGCCCGGATCTCCAAGTCGCCGATGTGGCTGGGCCCGCTGGTGGCCGACACGACGCTGCTCGGGGGAGCGGGCCTGATGCTGGTCTTCGGTGCCTTCGGGGTGCGTCGCCGTCGCCAGCGGGTGTTGGCGCGGTGGGAGCACGAGGAACGGGTGCAGAACGCTGTCTACGACGCCCTCGCGGGAGAGTGGCCCGGCCGCAGCCCGCTGCCCCGGCCGACCCAGCCCCCGCGCTTCTCCCATCCCGAGCCGGACCTGCTGCCCACCTGAGCCGGGCGCCGTGCTACCGTCGCGGCAATGTAGCGGCGGGAGCACTGTGCACATCACCTTTTTGGGCTCTGGCGGGGCGTTCACCGACTACCGGGTGAATTACCACAACAACGCGCTGGTGTGGACCGAAGAAGGCCCGGTGATGCTCGACTGCGGCACCACCGCGTGCCAGAGCTTGCGGGAGCTGGGCATCGCGCCCCACGCCATCCGGGCGGTGCTGTTCACCCACCTTCACGCCGACCACGCCAGTCCGGAACAGCTTGCGTGGCAGCGGTACTACGGCGGCGAGACAGGCCCGGGCTTCTTGCGCACCCAAGCCCATGCGCCGGCCGATCTGCTCGATCCCTTGCGTGTTGCGCTGCACCCCTTCATGGACGCTTTCGCGGACGACACGGGTGCCCTGCGCCACGGCGGGGTGGACCATGTCCTCGACTTTCGGCGGGGCCACGTCCACACCATCGGCGGCGTGCAGTTTCGGTGGTTTCGGGTGCCCCATGTCACGGGCGGACCGGTCGACAAGGCCGCCTATGGCATCGAGATTGACGACGGCCAGACCAAGGTGATCTGGAGCGGTGACACGCGCTTTTCGCCGGGTTGGGTTCGGGCGGCGGCCGAAGACCCTCGGGTGGCCCGCATCTTCCACGAGTGCTTGTTCCATCCGCCCTTCCGGGGCACGGTCCACACTCACTTTGACGAGCTGATGGCCCTTCCCGCTGACATGCGGTCTCGCATCACGCTGATGCACCACACGGCGGTGCCCGACGACGCCGACATCGGCAGCTTCGCGGGGGCGGCGGCCCGGCATGAGGACTTTCGGTTCTGAGCCGAGTGGTCACCGCCCGATGGCACCGGGACCCTCCGGGTTGAACCAGTGCACGATGTGGTCGACAAAGGCCCGCACCTTCGGCGGCATCAGCTTGCGCTCGACATAGACGACGGACAGGGTCGACGCGGCCCCCACAATGTCGGGCAGCAGCACCTCCAGAGCGCCGGTGCTCAGGGCATTCTTGATCTTGAGATCGGGGAGCAGCGCGATGCCATGGCCGGCCAGCGCCGCACATTGGAGCACGTCGATGTCGTTGGTGCACAGGCGGCCACGCACGGGGACGGGGTCACCGGAGAGGGTGGGCCATGTGCGGGGCACGGTCAGCCCGTTGTCCATGCCCAGGATGACCTGGTGGTCGGACAGGTCAGCGGTTGTCTGGGGCCGGCCATGGCGCGCGAGGTAGGCCGGGCTGGCGACGGCCACCAACCGCACGTGCAGCAGCGTGCGGGAGTAGAGGCGGGGGTCGGTGGTGACCCCGGCACGCAAGGCCACATCGAGGCCTTCGCCGATGAGGTCGACGTGGCGGGCGGTGGTGTCGAGCTCGAGCTGCACCTCGGGGTGTTCCTTGAGGAAGCTGAAGATGAACTCGCTCAGGGGCAGGTCCGGTGAGCTCGGCGGCATGCTGACCCGCAGCAGCCCCCGGGGCACGCCGTCGAGACGTCGAATCGCGGCTTCAGCCTCCTGGGCCGCGGCGACGAGGGGACGGGCGCGGTCGTAGAGAGCTTGGCCCGCCGGGGTGACGACCAACGACCGGCTCTGGCGATGCAGAAGCCGCACGCCCAGGCGCTCTTCGAGACGACTGAGGCGCCGGCTGAGGGTCTCTCGGGGCGTGCCCAGGCCCCGGGCTGCGGCGGAGATGCTGCCCGCTTCGACCACGGCGACGAAGACTTCGTAGCCCTCGGCGGCTTCTTGCATGGTGGTCTTCCTGGCGCCCCGGGCTCATCTGTGACGAAGATGCACGGATGGTGGTTAAATGGGACTGTTTGCGATGGATACCGCTCACCATAGGATGAGGGTGTACCCACTGCAAGCCACTGGAGCAATCATGAACAAGAAGACCCTCGCCTACTGGATTCCCACCGCCCTGTTCTGCCTCGCGATGACCGGCTCGGGCGCCTTCAACCTGATGGCGCCGCCGGAGCTTGTCGAAGCGATGGACCACCTCAACTTCCCCGCGTGGTTCCCCCGGTGGTTGGGCGCCTGGAAGCTCGCGGGTGTGGCCGTGCTGTTGGCGCCCGGACTGCCCCGCCTCAAGGAGTGGGCCACCGCTGGCTTCACCATCTCGCTGACGAGCGCCGCCGCTGCTCACCTCGGCGCAGGGGATGGCATCGGTGAGGCCGTGCCCCCCCTCGTCATCTTGGCCCTGGGGCTCGCGAGCTGGGCCTTCCGTCCGAGCAGCCGTCGCCTCGCATCCGCCGGCGAGTAGCTCCGCTGCACTGGGCCGGTCACTGGGCGGTCGCGGCCCCTTCCCACAGCGCCAGGCCACCGTCACCATCGGTCATCGCAATCCACAGCGGGACATCGGCTTGGGCCTTGTCGGGGGCGTACCAGCGGTAGGTAAACACGCCCGGTTCATAGACATCCTGGGCGCTCTGGCCCTCCCAACCCCCGGCCGTGGTGTAGCCGAATGCATCGATCTCGCGGCTGGACGGGCTCTCCCACGTGCACTCCACGTTGATCGAGCCGCCCGCGTTGGTCTGCCAGTCCCCCTTGAGGGGGCTGCAGTCGGTCACGGTCGGGTTCTGATGGCGGGTGTCGTCGTCCCGGGTGGACACGCTCAAGGTGCGCAGCGTGAGGGCCACTCCGGCGAAGGGCAGACCTTCCAAGAGGGCCAAGGGGTCGGCGAGGGCCGCTTGGTCCTCGGTGGTGCTGGAACCGTCGAGAATGCCCTCGACCACGTCACAGATGCCAGGCTCGCACGCGAGCGTGACGACCTGAATCAAGGGCAGAGGCTCGTCGCTGGCGATCTCTTCCAAGAAGGGCGTGATGACGGCGTCTTGCTCGATCCAGTCGATGCCTTGGCCCTCGACCGCGACCAGTCCCGGCCACACGGTGTCGTCGGCGGCGCCGTCTTGTGTCTCCAGCCAAGCCTGCTCGGCGCACCCGTCCTGACCCCGGGTGCACATCCACGAGATGGCGGACCAGCGCGCGTCCTTGGGCTCCACAATGAGCGAGCGCGCCGCGATGGACTCGCCCGGCCGCACCTCCGGCGGCGCGTCGATGGTGAGCACGGTCAAGCGGTCCACCAGCGTCTCGGGGGAGGGGCCGCTGGCGCAAGCGGAGACGAGCGGAACGGCAAGCCAGAGCGCCCGGCGGAGGGGCACGGGGCCGGCGGTGCGTGAGACGGTCTTCATCACCAGCTCCCTTTGAGGCCCAACACCGGCAAGGGCGGGTTGGACGTGATGGGGTCGAGCTCCCGATAGTCGTACGTGTAGCCGATGACTTCGGGGTTCTGGGCAAACGTGACGTTCTGGATGTCGAGCCAGCCTTCCAGCTTCCAGTTCTGGAAGGACCACGTCTTGTCGAAGCGCACATCCACGCTGACAAACGACGGCAGGCGCTCGGAGCTGCGCTCGCCATAGACCGGCACGAACTGGCGGGATGTGGCGTCCAGGCCGCTGTTCACGACGGGGGTATACGGATTGCCGGAGCTGTACCGCACCCGTCCGCCGAGTCGCCAGTTGCGGGCAAGCTGTTGACTCCACAGCGCATTGACCACGATGGGTTGGTCGTAGGCGAACAGCTCCACATCTTCGTTGGGACGGTCTTGCCGCTGGGAGTGGGAGAAGGTGGCGCTGATGAGGCCCACCGACGTCGGCCCTTGGTACTTGAGGAGGGCCTCGGCGCCGCAGATCATGCCCACGCCGGCGTTGGCGTAGGGGCGGGTGTCGAAGGGGCCAGAAGGCGGCGGTCCCGTGAAGAAGCGCAGGCGGTCTTCCCGGCCGACAATGAGGTCGTCCAGCCGGTTGTAGAAGGCCGATGCGTCCGCGGTGAGTCGGGACGTGATGCGTTGTTCGATGCCGATGCTGTTTTGCCACGACCGGGGGAAGCTGAGGTCGGGGTTGCCGTCGCTCTCGGGGGCGACCTGGCGCAGGGTGGGCAAGGAGCTGTAGCGTCCCGATGCGGCCTTGAGCACGGTGAACTCGCCAACGGTCCACCGGGCCGCCATGCGCGGGTCGACGCTGAAATTGGCGTAGCCGGTGCCGTACAGCAGGGTGTCGGCCCGCACCCCGGGAATCCAGGTGACGGGGCCGGTGCGCCAGGTGACCTCACCGTAGGCGGCGGGGGCAAACAAGAACGCCTCGGCTTCTTCGGGCTCCGGCACGCGGGCTTCTTCGAAGTAGATGCGGTCTTCGCCGGACAGCAGGTCCAGCCCGAACCGACCGCCGAGGCTGCGCGCTTCGCTGATGCCCACAGCGAGCTCTTCTCGCAGCGAGACATTGAAGCGCTGCTCGTAGGCTTCGGCCGCCCGGCCGAATGAAAACTCCCGGCGCTCGGGGCCGAGCCCCAGCACCGTCTCTTCGGTCCAGCCGTCGCCCAGCTTGGCCAAGCGGCGAAACCGCAGGCGCTGGAACTGGTCGCCAAAGGACGCAAAGACCTGGTCTTCGTCCCCGCCCACGAACGCGAATTCGTCGTCGGAGAGGAAGAACAGTGTGTCGTAGACCGTGCCGCTGTCGGTCTGGTGGAAGTAGCGGACCTGGGCGTCGTAGTAGCGGGGCGCTTGCACCGTGAGGTCGGTGCTCTTGAGCAGGGGGTTGAGCACGGCGTCGATGTAGGAGCGCCGGCCGGACAGGCTCAGAAACGACCGTTCCGTGATGCGTTGCTCGACGAACAGCGTGGACTGGTACACATCGATGGACAGGTAGCCGCTGGACCGCTCGGGCATCGTGGCCTTGCTGCGGATGTCGACAAGGCCAGCCAGCAGCCGACCGTAGCGGACGCTGGCGTTGCCGGGCAGGAAGGCGACCTCTTCGATGATGTCGTTGTTGATGACGGTGGTGAGTCCCGCGAAGTGAAACACCAGCGGGATGGGCGAGCCATCGAGGAAGGCCCGGCTGTCTTCCGGGGCCGCGCCGCGGATGATGAGCTGGCCGATGCCCAGGGGCGCCCGGGCCACACTGGGCAGGTTCTGGACCACCTTGACCACGTCACCACCGGTGCCCGGCAGGTACTTGATCTCGTCGGACGACAGGTTGCGCTCGGTGATGTCGGACGTGGCCCGGCGGGCGGTGATGATGACCTCAACGTCGGCATTGAGGGCCTCGAGGCGGGCGTCGCGCACTAGGTGGATGGCGGCTTCTGCGACGCCGTCTTCGGTGACGTCCACGCTCATGGTCTCGGTGCGGAAGGCGCCGCCCTCAGCCGCGATGATCCAGGGCCCGGGGGCAAGATCGACAAACACAAAGCGACCGTCGGCGTCGGTGACCGCGAGGGCCCGGCGACCCTCGGGACCGGCCGCGGTGATCTCGATGCCCTCCAGCGGCTCGCGAATGCCGGCCTCGTCGACCGTGCCCGTGAGGCGGGGGATCGGGGCGGCGGATGCTTCAAAGACAAAGTTGAACTGGACCACCGACGCCACGGGGTTGCCGGCTTCGTCGCGGGCCGGCGTGAACTGGAACTGACGCGCGGCGACCGCGGCGGCCTCGTCGAAGCCCTCACCTTGGGGCTCAATGACCGAAGCGTCGATGACGTGGCCTTCTTCGTCGATGGTCAGCTTTAGGGGCACCAGCGCGCCCCGGCCCTCCGACAGCGGCCCCTCCGGGTAGACGGCGGGCGCACGGGTCACCAACGTCGGGAGCTGGGGCTCCGCAGCGGCCGCGGGGGCGGCCAAGGCGACCATGAGCAGCAGGCTGTTGAGGAGGGACACGGGGACACCAGTGCGGGGGTTCTGGTCAGAGTGTATGCATCGGTCGGCGGCGTGTCCACAGGTTTGTACATAGTTTGGGCCGGATTGGGGAGATTTGACACCGAACAGAGGCCAAATGCACAGAGAAGGTGGGCTTTGGGTGTGTGCGAACTGTGTTCATGATCGCCCGCGGACCGGGCCCGGGCGATCTCCCGGTGGGTGCAGAACCGGCTACGGTCTGGGCGATCTCCGGGTGTGGGCTGAAGCATGATGAAGACGTTGCCATTGTTGTTGCTGGGGCTCGCCGCGTGTGCGGATGAGCCGGCCAAGGGCTGTCCCGATGGGGAGAGCCGTGCGGCAGACGGCCTGTGCTACCCGCCGGTCGACACCGGTCTGGCCGAGTCGGCAGGGGTCTCACTGGGCCAGCTCCAGACCTTGTCCCCGGTCCCGGCACCGCCGGATGCGCCCGGGAATGCCGTGGCCGACAGCGATGCTGCAGCTGCGCTCGGCCGTGCGCTGTTTGAGGACGCGGGGCTGTCTGCCGCGGGCGACCAGTCGTGTGCGAGCTGCCACCTCGCAGACCATGATCTGGGTGGAGACGGTGCGCTGAGCTCAGACGCCGAGTCCGTGCTGGCCCGCAATGTGCCGCCGCTGGTGGGCGCAGCGTGGCGTCCGTGGGCGGGCTGGACGGGCGCCTGCGACAGCATGTGGTGTGCGGCTGCGGTGGCGCTGGAGCACCCGGGTCAGCTCGACGGGGACCGGGTCTCCCTGGTCCACTTGATCTCCGCCAATGACGACCTGAAGGTCCAATACGAGGGTATCTTCGGGCCACTTCCGTCCACGGAGGGGCTGCCGCTGCGGGCCCGTCCAGAGGGTGAACTGGCGGCGGCCTGGGATGCCATGGACAGCGCATCCCAAGAAGCCACAACGGCGGTGCTGGTCAACGTGGCGAAGAGCTGGGAAGCTTGGCTGCGGCAGCTTGCGCCCGGTGAGACGGCGCTGGATCGATACACAGCGGCGCTCACGCTGGGCGACAGGTCGGGCGGGGGCCACCTGTCCGACGAGGCGATTCAGGGCTTGGCCTTGTTTGCGACGCCGGGCAGCTGCATTCGGTGCCACAGCGGCCCGATGCTGGCGGGCGACGCGTTTCGCAGGACTGGCCTGCCCCAAGGCTCCGGGCCCGTGGAAGAAGGACGGCCCGAGGGGCTGGCGGCGGTGTTGGCCATCCCGTTCAACGGCGCCGGGGCCTGGAGCGACGACCCCGACGCCGGCCAGCTTGTGCTGGACGAGGCCGAAGAGACCGGGGCACTGCCTGGGGCGTTCCGTCCGGCATCCCTGCGCACATTGTCCCGCACGTCGCCGTATATGCATGATGGTCAGTTGGAGACGTTGGCCGATGTGGTGGGATTCTACAGTGTCTTGGATGCCGAGCCGGCGGTGGGGGAGCGGGATCCAGAGATGAGCCCGCTGCTGCTCGGTGATGGCGAGGTTGCTGCGCTGTTGGCTTTTCTCGACGCGGTACAGGCGCCGCCGAGCGAGGGCTTGCGGTGAAGGCGTAGGATCCTTGACAGATGTCAACCGGTCTTCTCGTCCGTAGGTTGAGCGCGTGCCGAGGGAGTGGCCCAAGGCGCACTCAACCAACACACCTGGAGACTCCATGTCGGCAAGTCCGTTCTTCATGCGCTTCGTCGAGCGCCAAGACAACCAAGAGGCCGCGGTTCGCACGGGCGTCAAGGCCGGCGCAGAGGGCGACGACAAGAAGAAGCCCAAGAAGCACTACGAGAAAGGCTGGGAGTGCATGAAGTACCCCTCTGACGACGACGAGCCGGTCATCGAGTGGTAGGGACGGACCCTGGGTCGAGCTGAAGGCTGGACAGGGTTGCCTTTGGTCCACGACCGCTTCCCCGCAGCCCCTTCGTCGCCCAACCGGCGGAGGGGCTGCCGCTTGGTTTTTCGGAGACCCCATGACCACCATCCTCGCCCTCGTCTCCCGTCGAGACCTCGACACCGTGCCGCTGCGGTGCCCGACCACAGGGCTCTTCTGGGGGGAAGTGGGATCTGTGAGAGATGTCAAGTGGTCTTCAGAACCGTAGGTTGAGGACGCGCCAAGGGGGTGTCCCTCGACGCAGTCCACCAACACACCAGGAGACTCCATGTCGGCAAATCCGTTCTTCATGCGCTTCGTCGAGCGCCAAGACAACCAAGAGGCCACGCTCCGCACGGGCGTCAAGGCCGGCGCAGAGGGCGACGACAAGAAGAAGCCCAAGAAGAACTACGAGAAGGGCTGGGAGTGCATGAAGTACCCCTCTGACGACGACGAGCCGGTCATCGAGTGGTAGGGACGGACCCTGGGTCGGGCTGAAGCGCGAACAGGGTTCGCCTCGGTCCACCACTGCCCCCCCGCAGCCCCTCCGTCCCCCATGCGACTGGAGGGGCTGCTCTTTGATTGTTCGGAGACTCCCATGACCACCATCCTCGGCCTCGTCTCCCGTCGGGACCTCGACACCGTTCCGTTGCTGGCCGACGCCCTCGCTGCGCGGGGGGCCCGGTTGATGGTGCTCCAGACCGAGACCTTCCCCACCGAGTCGGTGCTCGACGCCACGCTGGGGCCCGATGGCTACCGGGGCATGCTCACCAATCAAGACGGTGAGAGTGTTGACCTTGACGCCATTCACGCGATGTGGCTGAAGCGCTGGGAGGTGGGAGCAGACCTGCGCAAGACCGACCTGCCACCCACGGTCCGGGCGGCGTGTCGCATGGAAGCCGACGCCGTGCTGACCGGTGTGCTCACCGACCTCAAGGCGCCGATGGTCAACGACCTCTACGCCGTGGCGCGGGCCGAGGGCAAGGTGTGGCAGCTCGGTCAAGCCGCACGCTTCGGGCTGAAGGTCCCCACCACCCACTTCTCGAACCGACCGGGCACCGGCGCGGCCTTCGCAACAGACACCGGACCCCTCATCACCAAGCGGATGGGGACCTCGTTTGTGCGCACAGCGTCGGGCAACCGCCAAGTGATGAACACCGCTGCCGTACACCCCGAGGACGTGGCCGCGATGGACGAGGGGCTGTCGATGTCGCCCATCGCCCTGCAAGCCCGGGTGGACAAGACCCTAGAAGCCCGCGCATCGGTGGTGGGCGACCGGGTGTTTGCCTCGGCGGTGGACCCCCGCGGGGCCGACGGGGCCGAGGATGACTGGCGGACGAGGGCGGATGTGTTGATGGACCAGTTTCGGCCTGTGGAGCTGCCGGCAGCGCTGGAGCGGTCTCTCGTGGCGTTTCACCGGGCGATGGGCTTGCAGTACGGCGGGGTGGACCTCATCCGTCAGCCCGACGGCGAGTGGGTGTTTATCGAGACCAACCCGTGCGGCGAGTGGCACTGGGTGCACCGCAGCGGCCACGACGTCGCCGGCGCGCTGGCCGACTTGCTGTTGAGCGCACGATGAGCCCCACGTGCTTGGTCTTCACCCACTCCCGCGACCACATGGTGCCCGAGTGGGTGTGTGCGTCGCTGGAAGCCCGGGGGGCGCGGGGCCTGCGCGTCGATCTGGACCGCTACCCCAGCGCCCTCGACCTCCAGCTCACCGAGGGGGCCTCTGCGGGCTGGTCCACGCTCGCGGGCCTGCCTCTGAGTGATGTCCAGGGCGTGTATCTGCGCAAGCTCGCCCACCCCTTGCTGCCCGCTGGGCTGCCCCCCGAGGTGGTCCGCGCGGTGCAGCGGGAAGCCCACCACCACCTGCGCGGCTTGTTCGATGTCTTGTCGGACGAGGGGGCCGTGTTCGTCAATGATCTCGACGCCGAGCTGCGTGTGGACGGCAACAAGCCTCGCCAGCTCCGGGTGGCACGGGCCCTCGGTCTGCGAGTGCCCGACACCCTGGTGACCAACGACCCCGCTGCGGCGAGGGCCTTCTACGGGCGCCACAGTGGGCAGGTTGTGGTGAAGATGCTCACTAGCTTGAGCTGGTCCATGACCCGCGGTCCCCAGCTGCCCACACGGCTGTTGGCCCCCGAAGATCTCGACCACCTCGACGGCCTGCGCACGGGGCCGATGTGCTTTCAGGAGCGCATCGAGGCGGGGGAGGAGCTGCGGGTGTGTGTGGTGCGCGGCGAGTGCTTTGCCGGTGCTCAGCGCATGGCAGGCGACGTGGACTGGCGGCAGCACGGGGGCCAATGGGCGAAGGGACAGGTCCCCGAAGGCACCGCAGAGCAGCTCACCGCCTTGATGGGCCGTCTTGGACTGGGGATGGGCAGCATCGACCTCATGGTGCCCGACGACGGCCCCCCCGTGTTTCTCGAAGTCAACCCGTCCGGAGAGTGGGGAATGCTCCAAAATGACCTCGGCTACGACATCTCCGGTGCCATCGCCGACGCCTTGTTGGAGCGGCCATGAACGTCCTGGTGCTCACCCGGCCCGACGATGAATTCGGCTACGCCCACGTGGTCGAGGCCCTCAAGCGCAAGGGAGCGCGGGTCTGGCTGTTCGACACCCACCGCTTCCCCGGTGAGCTGGGCCTCACGTGGACGGGCCCTGGCGAGGGCTGGCTCCAGCTCGACGACGGCCGGCTGGCCCTCAGCGACATTGATGCGGTGTGGTGCCGGCGACTCGACTTTGGCCGTGGGCTGCCCGAGCACTTGCCCCTGGGCGTGCGCATGGCCAGCACCCGAGAAGCGGCCATGGTGCTGATGGGCTCGCTGGTCGACTCCGGCGCTTTCTTTCTCGATCCGCAGGACCGAGTCCATCGCGCCCGCAACAAGGCGCTCCAGCTGCGGCTCGCCCGCGACCTGGGCATCGACGTGCCCCGCACCCTCGAGACCAACGACCCCGCCGAAGCCCGGGCGTTTATCGCCGAGCTGGGCTGCCCGGTCATCGCCAAGATGTATACGAACGCGAACATCTCGGGGGGCACCGTCTTCACCAATGTGCTGTCCGCTGACGACATCGACGCCCTCGACGGCCTGCGGGCCTGCCCAATGATCCTCCAAGAAGCGGTGCCCAAGCACGCTGAGCTGCGGGTGGTCGTTGCAGGCCGCCGGTTGTTCACGGTGGAGCTGCCCCACGTCGACCTCGACGCCGCCTCCCAGGTCGACTGGCGCCGCACCGGACACGACACCATCGACCGCTGGCGGCCCACCACCCTCGCGCCTGAGGTGGAGGCCCGTCTTCAGCGCTTCTACGACACCCTCGGGCTCAACTACAGCGCCGCCGACCTCGTGCGCACCCCCGATGGCCGCACCGTGTTGTTGGAGAACAACGGGGTGGGGGAGAGCTTCTGGATGAACGCCCACCATCCCCTCGGGGATGCCCTCGCCGACGTGCTCTTGGGCAGTCCGGGCGCCCGTCGGCAAGGAGGTATGGCATGACTGTTCTGATCTTCACCCGCTCTGTAGTGTCGGTCGACGATGTCGCCGCCGCGCTCGCCAAGCGGGGGGTGCGCAACGTGGTCGTCTGCACCGATCAGATCCCCCGCACCACCCTGCTGACGCTGCGGGACGACGGCACCGTGGTGGTCAAGCGGGACGGCGAAGATGCCCTCGTCATCGATGACTTGGCCTGTGTCTGGTACCGGCGCATGCAGGTCGACCCAGCCTTGCCTGCCGACGCGCCCCGCGATGTGGGCCGTGTGGTGGCCGCCGAGCTTCGGGCCTTCCTGTACGGGGTGCTCGCCGCCAGCCGGGTGCCGGTGTTTGCCCCCAAGTGGGTGCTGGACCACGCCAACCACCGCCCCCGCCAGCTCAGCCTCGCCCACGCCGCGGGCCTGGATGTGCCCCGGTCCCTGACGACAACCGACCTCGGTGAGGCCAAGGCCTTTGTCGAGAGCCTCGGTGGGCGCGCCATCACCAAGCTCTACAGCAGCGTGCCGGTGAGCCGGAATGAGACCTCGGCCGAGGTCATGATGACCACGCCCATTGACCTGGCCGTGCTGGACGAGCTGGCGCCAGAAGAGCTGCACCTCTGCCCGGCCACTTTCCAGGAGCACCTCGACAAGGTGGCCGAGTACCGCGTCACCATCGTCGGCCCGTCGCTGTTTGTGGCCCGGGTGGACGCGTCGGGCACCGCCGGTGAGACCGACTGGCGCCGGGCCAACCTCGAGCTCTTCCAGACGTGGGCCCCCTCGTCGCTGCCGGAGCCGGTGTGCGCGGCCCTGTTGCGCCTGATGGACCGGCTGCGGCTCGACTATGGTGCCGCCGACATCGTCGAGACCACGACGGGACGCTTCGTCTTCCTGGAGGTCAACCCGGCAGGCGAGTACCTCTGGCTGGCCCCACTGTGGGACGATGCGGTCCCCGCTGCCCTGGCCGACTTGTTGACCGGGGTCACCCCCAGCCGGCTGCACGGTCGCTGGGCCTGAGGTTCCATGGTTCCCGGTTTCTCCCAGACCACCCGCGCCATGCGCGCCGATCGTGGCGTGGCCCGGGTGTGGGTGGGCGTGTTCATCGTGCTGCTCGTCGCGTGGGGGGCCTGGATGGCGCTGGGGAGCGTCACGCTCTACGAGACCGCCGACCTTGCGCGGGTGCAGGCGGAGGGAGTGGCGCGGCTGCGGGTGCCGGTGGCCGGTCGGGTGCAGGGTTGGCCGGTGCGACTGGGCGACACGGTGGATGCCGGCGCCATCTTGCTGTCTCTCGATGCCACCGAGGCCAACCTCGAGGTCGCGGTGGCGAAGGCGGAGCTGGCGTCATTGGTGGCCCAGCGGGCGGTGCGGGTGGAGGAGCGGGACGCGACAGGCGCCAGCCGTGAGGCATCGGTGCGGGCGCGGGCGGCGGACCAAGCTGCGGCGCGGGCGGCCCTGGCCGAGGCCCAGGTGGTGCGGGACGATGCCCAGCGGCGGCTCTCTGACGCGGTGCGCTTGCACGAGGCGGGGGCCGAGAGTGCGTCGGCGGTGGCGCTGGCCCGGTCGGATCTTGCGGCCCAAGATGCCCGTGTGGCGGCCATGAGAGCCCAGGTTCTGCGCAGCACGGGGGAGGCGTCTGAAGCCACCGAGTCGGGCAGCGCCGCCGAAGCCCGGGAGCGCCAGAACGACCAAGCCCTCGAAGCCCGCGTCATCGCCGCCGAAGCCGCGGTGCTCCAGGCCACCGAGGCCCGCAACCGCCATGTGGTCCACGCGCCCATCGCCGGGACGGTGGGGGAGCTGCCGGCCCTGGTTCCTGGGCAGCAGGTCGACGAGAACACCCTCGTGGCGGTGGTTGTTCCCGACAGCGAGCTGGTGGTGGAAGCGCGCTTTGTGCCCCAGCGGGCCGCCGGACGCCTCGTGGTCGGCCAGACCGCCCGGGTGCGCATTGTGGGCGCAGGGGGCCAAGGGGTCCGGCCGGCGAGGGTGCGGGAGGTGGGCTCAGAACCGGGGGCTGACGGCCGGGTGCCGGTGGTGCTGGAGCTGGCATCGGATGAAGATGGTCTACACCACGGTCTTGTCGCGGAAGTGGAGGTCGAGGTGGAGTCGGTCTCGCCGCTCACCGTCTTGCTGCGGGCTGCGGGACAGGGCGAGTGAGTCCCAGCGCACCCGTGCCCCGGGCCGCACGGCTTGTGCCCGAGGTCATCCAGACGTCCGCGATGGACTGCGGTCCCGCCGTGCTCAAGGCGGCCCTGGAAGGCTTCGGGGTGTCCGTGCACCTGGGCCACCTGCGCACCGCGTGCCAGACCGATGTGGACGGCACATCCATCGACACACTGGAAGACCTCGCCGCCCGCCTGGGGATGCGGCCGGTCCAGACCATCGTGCCCATCGAACACGTCGCCGATCTGGAGTGCTTGCCATTGCCCGCGGTGGTGGTCACCGCCAACCCTGACGGCAGCCGCCACTTCGTGCTGCTCTGGCGCCGCTTCGGGCCCTTCGTCCAAGTGATGGACCCCGCCAGCGGTCGCCGCCATGTGCGCATGAGCGACCTCCTGCCCCTGCTCCACCGCCACTCCATGGTGGTGCCGCCGGACACCGCGGGCCGCTGGGCGGGATCTTCGGTCATGCGCGGGGGGCTGCAGCGCCGACTCGCCCGCCTCGGTGCTGCCGGTCTGCTCGACCAGGTCGGCAGCTTCACGGACCTCGGGACCCTCGCCCAGGCCACCACTGCCGCCGAAGAGCTGGTGGCTTCGGGGGCCATGAAGCGTGCGGCCGCCGGTCCGCTCATCGAGGCCCTGACCCACTCGCCGGAGCTGCTCACGGGCACCGTGTCGCCTGTCTATGATGCTGATGAACAGGTTGTTCTCAGGGGTGCGGTGGTGTTGTGCCTGAGTGCGCCAGACCGAGTGCCCGAGCTCACCGGCAGCCTCGGCCGGGCCTTGACCCACCGCAGCCCCCCGCTCTGGGGCCAGCTCATCGCGCTGCTGCGCACCGTCGCGCCCGGACTGCTGCCGCTGGCGGTCCTCATGGCGGCAGTCTCCGCACTCGGCGGCGTGGCACAGTCCGCGATGTTCCGGGCCCTCATCGACGCCGACCGCTGGCTGCCCGCACCGGCCGCACGGGCGGGGGGCATCGCGGTGTTGCTGGTGCTGAGTGCCGCAATGGTGGGCATCTCCGTGGCCTGGAGTGCCGTGGTGGCCCGTGCCGCGCGGGCCCTGGAGCTGCGCTTGCGGGTGCGCTTTCACGCCCGGCTGCCCCGTCTCGACGTGCGCTACTTCACCAGCCGTCTCCAGAGCGACCTCGCCGAGCGGGCCCACTCCCTTGTTGCGCTCAACACCCTGCCAGCGGCCCTCGCCCGTGTGTTCCAGTCGTCCGCCAGCTTGCTCGCGACCCTCGGCGCGCTGATGTGGCTCGACCCAGGACTGACCCCCATCGTGCTGCTGGCCGTCGGCGTCAGCTTTGCCGCGCCCGCGCTGCTCCACCCGCTGCTCGCCAGCCGGGAGCTGCGCCGCCAGACCTTCGATGGTGCCCTCGCGCGCACCTACCTGGACGCGATGCTGGGTGCGGTCCCCATCCGGGCCCACGGCGCCGAAGAGGCGGTGCGGCGCGACCACGAAGCCCTGCTCACCGGCTGGCAAGGTGCGGCCCGCCAGGCCCTGTATGCATCGGTGGCGGCGGGAGCGGTCCAAGGTGTCGTCGGCATCGGCCTTGCCGCGTGGATGGTGGCCGACCACCTCGCCCGGGCCCCCCACGCCGGCGCGGTGCTCCTGCTGGTCTATTGGGCCGTTGGCATCCCCGGTCAAGGCAAGGAGCTCGCCGCCGCCGCCCGCACACTGCCCGCCCTTCAGAGCGTGGCCGCGCGCATCTTCGAGACCCTCGACGCCCCTGCCGACCCGGTCTCCAGCCCCGGTCCGCTCCCCGAGGGCCTCACCACAGGACCCATCGGCCTGCGCGCCCGGGGTCTGGTGCTGAGGGCCGGCGGTCAAGACCTCCTGCGGGTGGACCACCTCGACATTCAGCCCGGCGAGCGGGTGGCCATTGTTGGCCCCTCGGGCGCGGGCAAGTCCACCTTGCTGGGCGCGCTGCTCGGCTGGCTGCCCATCGCCGAGGGTGGTCTGAACATCGGCAGTCACGATGCCACCCCGGAGCTGGTGAGGGCACTGCGGCGCCGGGTCGCTTGGGTCGATCCCACCGTGCGCATCTGGAACCGCTCGCTGCTCGACAACCTGCGCTACGGACAGGAGTCCGGGGCCCCGCCGGATGCCCAGCTCCTCGAAGACGCCGAGCTCATCGACATCGTTGCCGACCTCCCTGAGGGTCTGTCCACCCCCCTCGGCGCCGACGGGGGCACCTTGTCCGGCGGCCAGGGCCAGCGGGTGCGGCTCGGTCGTGCGCTCGGGCGTCCGGATGTGGGCTTGGTGCTGCTCGACGAAGCCTTTCGGGGCCTCGATCGCCACCAGCGGGGCCGCCTGCTCGACACCGCCACCGCGCGCTGGGGCGATGCCACCCTGCTGTGCGTCACCCACGACCTCGAAGCCGCGGCGACCTTCCCCCGAGTCGTGGTCATCGACGGTGGCAGGATTGTCGAAGATGGCTCGCCAGAGGCCATTCTCGCGCAAGGAGGGCTCTACGCTCGCCTGCTTGCCGAGCACCGCGCCACCCGCGCGGCGCTGCTCCACGGGGCCCAGTGGCGGCAGGTACACGTCGGCGATGGCACCGCGCAGGAGGTGTCGGGATGACCGATCTCGACGCCCTGCTGTGGACATCAGCCGAGCGCCGGGCCGCCGTGGACGCGTTGTCCCGGGCGGCGGGGCTGGTGCCGGCGGGAGTGCGCCCGGAGACTGGGGGCCTGGACGCCCTCGGGATCGAGCTTCACGGCGTGCGCGCCTCCTACGACACGCTGCCCAAGCTCGTGGCCCAGTCCGGTCCGTCGCTGCTCAGTGTGTTCTCCAGCGATGGTCCCCCGCGATTCCTCGCGCTGGTGGGCCCCGCGGACTTCTTGGGCCGTGTGCCGGTGCTGTCGTCCACGGGCGAGCGTCGCCGCGTCTCGGTCCAACACCTCACCGATGCGCTCCGTGCAGGCATCGACACCGCAGAGGCCCCCCGGGTGGACGCCGCCCTCGATCTCGCGGGCTTGCCGGCCGGGCGCGCCCGGCGTCGTGCCCACCATGGACTGCTCACCCGCCGCTTGCACGGTCGACCCATGGGCGGCGGCACCCTCATCCGTGCTGCGCCCCACGCCAGCCCCCTCGCCCAGGCCCGGGACGCCGGCATCATCGGCCCCCTCGGCATCGCGCTGGTCGCTCGGGTGCTCGCCACCGTGCTGTCCCTCGGCGGCTGGGTGCTCATCGGCCAAGGCGCCCTCGCGGGTCGGCTGTCCCCAGGCTGGCTGGGCGGCTGGTGCCTGTTGCTGCTCACCGGTCTCGTGTTCGGTCGCCTCGTGGCGCTGGCCCAAGGCGAAGCCGCCATCCGCGCAGGTGTCTGGACCAAGCAAGTGCTGCTGCGGGGGGCCATGGCCTCCGACCCGGAGCAGTGGCGGCGGGAAGGTCCTGGGGGGGCACTCGCTCGCGTGGGGGAGTCCCAAGCCATCGAGGACCTCGTGCTCACGGGTGGCCTTGAGGCGGTGCTCGCCATCGTTGACCTCTGCGCCGCCACTTGGGTGCTCACCCAGGGTGCGGCCGGGCTGCCCCTCGCCGCCACCTTTGCCCTCGGCGTCGCCATCACCGGTGTCGCTGCGATGCGTCTTGTCACGCTGCGGGGCCGCTGGACCGCCCACCGCCGTGGCCTGACCGCCATGCTCGTCGAGCGCATGGCCGGCCACCGCACCCGCTTGGCCCAGTCCGAAGCCGAGCGGATCCACGACGGCGAAGATGACGCGCTGGAGGCCTATCTCGCGGCCTTCTTACCCCTCGACCGACTGCGCATTGCGACCGGTGCCCTGCTCGGCGGCGGCTGGACCCTCTTTGCCCTGGTGGTGCTCGCGGTGCCCTTTGTGCTGCACGGCGGCAGCAGCGTCGGGATGGCGGTGTCGATCGGTGGCATCCTGCTGGGCCAGGCTGCGCTCAGCACCATCGGCGCCCGCCTCGATGGCCTCGCATCCGCTGTTGTGTCATGGCAAGAAGTGGGCCCCCTGCTTCGTGCTGCCCACCGTCGTCCGCCGCTCGCCCGGGTGTCTGCGCCCGCGCGCGCTGCCGAAGCGGGTGAGCTGGTGCGCGCCCGCAACCTGGCCGTCGGCTGGCCGGGCCGTCGGCCGGTGCTCGAAGGGGTCGACCTGTCGCTGTCGGTGGGCGACCGGGTGCTCATCACCGGGCCGTCGGGGGGCGGCAAGTCCACACTGGCGGGCGTGCTCACGGGTGCCCGGGCGTCCAACGAGGGACTGCTGCTGCTCCGGGGGCTCGACCGCACCAGCCTCGGACCCCGCGCGTGGCGCAAGATGGTCGCCCAGGCTCCCCAGTTTCACGAGAACCACATCTTCGAGAACACGCTCGCATTCAATGTTCTCATGGGTAGCTCCTGGCCCGCCAGCCCCCCCGACCTCGCCCGGGCCCGGGCCTTGTGCGACCGCCTCGGCTTGGGCCCCTTGCTCGACCGGATGCCCGCCGGTCTGAACCAGGTGGTGGGCGAGAGCGGCTGGCAGCTGTCTCACGGCGAGCGCAGCCGGGTCTTCCTCGCCCGGGCCCTGCTCCAAGGTGCTGAGGTGGTGGTGCTCGATGAGAGCTTTGCCGCGCTGGACCCCCTCAGCTTGAAGCGCTGCTTGGACGTGACGCTGGCGGAGGCCCGGACGCTGGTGGTCATCGCCCATCCTTGAGTGGGCATGAGCGGCGGTGAGTCGCCCGGCCACGGTCCAGCGGGGATTGGCGGAGGGCTGATGGTGCAATAGGTGTTTTATCTTATCTTCGCGCTTTGCACAGGTCCCCAGCCACCCGAGTGCCACGAGGAGGCCGGCGAGCTGGGGGCGCTCCGGCGTCGCTGTGTGCGGCACCACCGCCGGATGGGATCGGCAGTCGCCCCCTTGCCGAGCGACCCCCATCAGCGAGCGGCTTTGGGTGCGGGGACCTGGGCGCCGGCGTGCATCCTGCGCTGGCGGGCTGCGGCCGCAAATTGCGCGTCCACTGTGCTGCATCAGTGCACTTGGGAGAACAGACCCGCGATGCGCGGACAAGGCGGAGGGCTCCGGAAGCGGCTGGTCTCGGGCGATAGCATACGCCGGGGACCGCGCCGTCGACTCCCGCTTCGCTTGTGTTGGCTTTGGGAGGTCGCGTCCGATGCTCTGTAGACTTGCCGTGAACTCCAGCTTCAGTGGGCTGGACGGGGGGCTGAAAGGGAGGCTGGCCCAAGGCGCCTCGATCCCGGGGGCACGCTGCTCACACCGCCCTTCGACCTGGGGTGCGCCATGAACCTCACCACCCTGGGACGCAAAGTTGCATGGGCCCTTGCCTGGACCCTCTGTGGACTGACCATCATTCCCTTCGTTCGCCTGCGCGCGCGCAATCGCCGCAACGTTCCCCGCCGCGGTGCTGGCCTGCTCGTGGCCAACCACGTCACATTCTTCGATCCGGTCACGGTGGCCTGGGCCAGCTTTCGAAGGGCCCATGGGGTGGGAACAGACGCAATCTTGCGGATTCCCATCTTCGGCAAGATGGTGCCCTGGCTGAGCGTGATTCCGTTCTCCAAGGGGCTCAAGGACCGCAGCGCCATGGTGGAGATCCAGCGTCGCATCGACAGGGGGGCGGTCGTGATGATCTTTCCCGAGGGTGACCGCTGCTGGACAGGCCGCATGATGCCCGTGGGCCACGGCATCGGCCGACTCGCGATTCGACTCGGCGTGCCTGTGTTGTGCTGTCGACAGACCACCGGCCACCTCCAGTGGCCGCGGTGGGCCACGTACCCCCGGCTGATTCCGCTGCGCATGGAGTTTCTGCCCCCGGTGACCTACCCTCCCACCATGACGCCGGCGGAGGTCACTGCCGACATCGTGGGCCGGATTCAGATCGACCCCGAGGCCCACTTGGCCCCAAGGACTTCTTGGGGCTTTCGCCTCGCCGAGGGGCTTCCCGAGTTCCTCTGGGCCTGCCCCGCATGCTTCGCGATGGATGGGTTGGGGATCGCGCCTGCATCCGGCAGAAACGGGGTGGTCTGCCGGGCTTGCGAGAGACGCTGGACCGTCGATCTGTCTTGTCGCTTGCACCCTGGCGATGGCGGTCCCCCGCAGACCGTTGCTGCAGCGCACGTCTGCATCTTGGAACACTTTGGCGCGTTGCCTGCGGCCGACCGAGACCGCTTCGTGCAGACTGGTGTGGCCCTGGACGGCACGGTGGACCTGCTCATCGTGACCCGGGGCGTGCGCAAAGCCGCAACGCTCGGCGCGGGAGTCTTGCAGCTCAGTCGGCACGGCTTGTCCTTTGGCTCCCCCTCCGATGTTGCGTCCGTCGAGATTCCGTTCAGCGCCGTGAAGGCTGTGCTCATCCAGCTCGGTGACCTGCTGCAAGTCATCACCCACGAGACGGCCTACCAGATCCAGCCCGCTCGACAGAGCCGCTTCCTCTGGAAACACTTCATCGACCGCCACCTCGCCGCCGCCCGGGAGTCCCCATGAGCCCGCCCCCACCCTTGTCCACCAGCTCGCGCGTTGGGCCCGAGAGCTTCCGGACGAAGATGCGCTGCACGACAAGATCGGAGAGACCTGGAGGCCGCTGACCTGGGCCGCGTATTGGCGGGCGGTGCAAGAGACTGGCCAAGGTCTGTTGGCGTTGGGTCACCAACCCGGAGAGTGTGTGGCCCTGATCGGTGCCAACCGTGCCGACTGGGTGGTCTGCCAGATGGCCATCATGGCCATTGGGGGTGTGCCCGCACCAATCTACACGACCTGCACCGCAGAGCAGGTGGGCTACATCGTGTCCCACTCCCGCGCGAAGATTGGCATCTGCGACAACCCATCCCGCCTAGAACTGTACCGAGCCGCCAACGCTGCCCAACACATGACGGTGGACCACATCGTCTGTATGGATGCGTTGGCCGGCGACGCGCCCGGGCCGCCCGTCCAGACGTTGCATGCCCTGCAAGAGCTGGGTCGAGCCCAGGACAGCGCAACCTTTGACCACCGACTGGCTGCACTCAGCTCGGACCAGCTCGGGCTGCTCATCTATACATCAGGAACCACGGGCACCCCCAAGGCGGTGATGCTGACCCACGGCAACCTGGTCCGCCAAGGTGAAGCCTTGATGGGCCAGACCGCCATCTTCGGTCCTGGCTTGGAGCCCCTGCGTGTGGTCAGCTATCTGCCGCTCTGCCACATCGCAGAACAGGTGTTTACCAACGTGATGCAGCTCGGCGCCGGTGGCAAGGTCTTCTTCTGCGCCGACATCAAGAACATCAAGAATGCCCTGGTGGACGTACGTCCCACCTTGTTTCTGGGGGTGCCCCGGGTGTGGGAGAAGTTCCAGGCGGTGCTGGAGGCCAAGCTCGGTGCGGCGACCGGCTTCAAGGGCTGGCTCACTCGCTGGGCCATGGCCACGGAGCTGGCCGCGTATCGGGAGCAGGAACAGACGGGTCTGGCTCAGGACAGCTTCGCCCGTCGACTCGCCAACACGCTGGTCATCTCCAAGGTCAAGGATGCGCTGGGTCTGGACAAGGTGCAGGCGGCGGCCACCGGTGCGGCCCCCATCTCGATGGCGACCCTTGAGTTCTTCGCGTCCATCGGCGTGGCGTTGGTCGAGGGCTATGGCATGTCGGAGACGGCCGGGGTGGCCACCTGCCCGCGTCGACACGGGCAGCGCTTTGGCACCGTGGGGACCGCGCTTCCGGGGGTGCAGGTCCGGATTGCCGAAGACGGAGAGGTGCTGTTGAGAGGCCCCATGATGACATGCGGGTATCTGCATGACCCCCAACAGACATCTGAGCTCATCGACGCCGAAGGTTGGCTCCACACTGGCGATCTGGGACAGCTTGATGGCGACCGCTACCTCACCATCACCGGCCGCAAGAAGGACATCCTCATCACCGCTGGCGGAAAGAACGTGGCGCCGGCCGAGATGGAGGGGCTGCTCAAGGCCATCCCAGGCGTCGGTCAGGCCATCGTGATTGGGGATGCCAAGCCTTATCTCGCCGCACTGCTGACGCTGGATGAAGAAGCGGTGGCAGGCTTTGCCGAACGCTTCGGTGTGGCGACGGCCGAGGCCCTCTCACGCTCAGCACCTTTCCGCGCCTGGCTCCACGGGGAGGTCGAGGCCCAGTGCAATGCGCACGTTGCCCGCTACCAGACCATCAAGCGCTTCGACATTGTGCCCACCCCCTTTTCCGTAGAGGGCGGTGAGCTGACCCCCACGATGAAGATCAAGCGGGCCGAGGTGGTCCGCAAGCATGCCGACCTCATCGAACAACTCTACGCTTGAGTTGTGGGCCTCTCTGGCGGTCGCATCAGTCGCACTCGACATAGTAGCCAGGCTCGCAGCCGCCGCCGATCTCGACGAGGGTACACGGATAGGTGTCTCCCGCATCCAGCTCCAGCTCCCCCAAGCAGGTCTGGATGGTGTCCCCGGCGTATCGCACAAAGAAGTCCAGGTCCTCGCCTGGATAGGTTGCGGCGGTCCCGTCGTCGCCCGAGAACTCCACGACAGGGCCGTCGGTGTCGCTGATGGAGACCACCAAGCATGACCCCGCCTCTTCGCTGGTTGGGCAAGCGCCGTCACTCTGGCCCGAGTCTTCGGTCTCCTTCGGCTCGTCTCCGCCGCAAGCAGCCGAGAGTGTAGCAAGGGCAAAGAGAAGGGTCTTGAGCTGGTTCATTTCAGGTCTCCGCGTTGGTGAACACAAGCAGCCTATGGGCTGGGCTGCACACTTGTGGTTTCGCGGGCTTACGGCAACTTACCAGACCTTTCGGCGGCCACTCGGCAGTGCGCCCCGGCTCCGTTCAGGTCCCGCCCACAACGCAGGAGCTCGGCGCTTCGCTGGTTGCTGGGCGCTTGGCCCTACTCTTCCCCGTCCTTGCGCAGCCGCCGCCTGAAGATCCCGCCCATCAGTGTTCCCACCTTTCCCGCGGCGTGCTGACCAACCCGGGCTCGGCTTGGCTTCCCCCCCGCGGGGTCAGGGGCAGGGGGTGCAGCTCCCGAACGCCATCGACACATCGCCGTCGCCCGGAGACCACACGCGGTTGGCGTAGGCGCTGTAGTCGGTGACCGGTGCGCACTCGGCCCCGGCTTGCATGTTGTCGACCAGTGGCTCGTAGACGCCGTTGACAATCCACAGGTACTCCATCGAGGTCGATGGGGTGGGGATGGTGACTTGCCAGGAGCCGTCGCCGTTGTCCGTGGCGGCCAGAGCGGCGCCCGGATCCCATGACCCGTACTCGGGCCCCGTCAGCGCAACGGTGGCTGCGGGTTGGGGCGCCTCGGTGGTGCACGACGTGTCCACGGTCAGCGTGGTGGTCTCTGGCGTGGGGTCTTCGTCATCGGGCTTGTACACCCGCACATGGTCCACCACAAGCTGCTGGGGGAAGGTGGTGGTGGCGTCCGGGCTGCCTGGCCAGTCGCCCCCGACCGCCAGGTTCAGCAGGATGTGGAAGCGCTGGTCAAAGGGGGCGGGAAAGGCACCGCCGTCAGAGTACCAAGTGGTCTGGGTCTGCACCAGCACACCGTCGACAAACCAATGAAACGCATCTTCCGTCCACTCCACGGCAAACTCGTGGAAGTCGTCGGAGTAGGGGCTGGGCGAGGTGAACGGCGCGCCGGTGTGGGTGTTGTTCGGCCACGATCCGCCGTAGTGCAGGGTGCCGTAGACCGTGTCGGGCTGGTGACCGAGCAGCTCCATCACGTCGATCTCGCCCGATGCCGCCCAGCCGCCATAGGCGTCGTCGGTGGGCAGCATCCAGAACGCGGACCACATGCCCTGACCGGTCGGAACCTTGAGTCGTGCTTCAAACCGCCCGTGGGTCCAGTCGCCATTGCCGCGGGTCCGCACGCGGCCGCTGGTGTAGCTGCGTGTGCCTTCGGCGCCGGTGTAGCTCTCCTCGTGCGCCTCGATGATCAGGGCACCATCCTCCAGTCGGATGTTCTCCGGGCGGTCCGTGTAGTACTGAAGCTCGTTGTTGCCGCCTCCCCAGGCGTTGACTTCCACGTCCCAGAGGGACCGATCGAGCTCCGTTGCGTCGAACTCGTCCCGCCAGACCAACACCCATCCGTCTCGATCGGCTGGATCGGGCTCACCGGTGTCGCCGCCGTCGCCCGCTCCCCCATCTGTGCCGTCGCTGCCGTCATCGCCCCCCGCGGAGCCGCCGTCATCGGACCCGCCGTCTTCAGCGCCACCGTCGTGGGAGTCCCCGCCGTCAGGCCCATCTTGGCGAGGGTCGGTGTCGCCGGGAGGGGGGGACGTCGTGCCCACGATGAGGTCTGGCCGGCACCCGACAAGTGCAGAGACCAACAGAAACGATCGCATGGTGCCTCCCGGGGCGCTCTCGACGCTCGACTGGCTGGAGCTATCGGGTTGCGAGGGGGGCGCGACTCGCAGATAGCGAGCCGCTGAACCCGTGCGTTCCTGGCGGGGGTACGCCCCTGCACCACGCCCACAGGTCGCTCCCCCACAGCATTCTCGTGCCGAGGCTGCCGCCGTCCGGTCGGGGACCGAACGGGTGCAGCCCGTTGGATGCGCTAGTAGGTCTGGGCCAGGGTGTCAAAGTAGAACGTTCCATCGCCTCCGTCGGCGCCGCTCACACCGAAGTCGGGAAACACAGACACGCGCGAGTAGCTGTACGAGGGGTCCACCGCCGCCGTGCCCGACGCTTCATTGGCGAAGTCGAAGTTCAGGGTCTCCCAGGCGCTGTCGACGGTGGTGGTCGCCTCAGTCTCGACGGACTTCGTCGGGTCGGTGGCGTCTTCCACCTTGATGCGAACCTGGATTCCAGAGCGGGGGGACCAGACGGCAAGGCTGAAGGTGGTGTCGGTCGCCGTGATGTCCAGTGGCGGGATCGAGTTGTCCGAGTTGAGAGACAGCGTGCAGCCGGCCCATGGCTGACCCGTCACTGTCTTGGTGACCCGCGCCACGTTGTTCGCCGAGTCGGTCGGGTCGGCTTCAATTGCACAGTCCGCGCCCTCGAAGCCGGCCGCATAGTACGACAGGGAAGCGTCGTCGAAGTCCATGATGACGACGTCGGTGTCGGCGTCTGCGTCGGCGTCTGCGTCTGCGTCTGCGTCTGCGTCTGCGTCTGCGTCTGCGTCTGCGTCTGCGTCTGCGTCGGCGTCGGCGTCGGCGTCAGCGTCAGCGTCAGCGTCAGCGTCAGCGTCAGCGTCAGCGTCAGCGTCTGCGTCTGCGTCCGCATCTGCGTCGGCGTCCGCATCTGCGTCCGCATCGGTGTCCGCGTCCGCTTCCTCGGTGCTGCTGCCGGAGTCTTCGTCACCTTTCCCGCTGCAGGCGACGAGGCCCACGGTGAGGATCAGGCCGAGGATGAGTCGAGGCGTGGTGGAGATGAGGGTCATGTCGCATCCATGGAGGGGGGGACGGCGGGTCAACGCCAGCTCAAGCTGAAGGCGCCCGCTGCGGCTCCTGCCCTGATGAGCTCAGACGTCGCCGCACTGCACGCACGGCGATCACTGGGTGCTTTGTTTTGTCGGTGAATAAACAAAGTTGATCCAACATGCCGGAACAGATGCGACCTGTCAACTGATTCCGCGTCATGATGCGGCCGATCTGTCCCGCTGGGCCGACAAAACGCGGTGCCTGCCCACGGGATGGCGCCCTCGGTGAGGCTTCACCCGCCGGTCCGACGCCCTCCCATGCGAGCTGACTCTGGCTCAGCGCGCGGGCAGGGATGCGCTTGCCGCAGCCTGTCCGCGGTCCGTGCGCGTGCGGACATGCGGATGGACCCGTGCCTCCCGAGCGCCCCGTGCCCGTCCCATCGAGTGGCCTGCCCGGCCCGCTGGAGGCCCTGGCAGGTGCGCGCCGGTCGCCGTGCTGTCGTCCGCCGGAGCCAGCCTGCCCGTGGGGAGCCGCTCGACCCGCTGAGCCCTCGTCCTCCTACTCTTCCCCGTCCTTGCGCAACCGCCGCCTGAAGATCCCGCCCATCAGTGTTCCCACCTTTCCCGCGGCGTCCTTGGCCACCTGGCGGGCGCCTTGTGTGTACTCGCCCACCGCCTCGCTCCAATATGCAGACTCGGCCTCGGGCTGTTCTTCCCCCCGCAACGGGTAGCGCCCGCTGATGATTTGTTCATAGGTGCCCGATGCAATCCAGCGGTCGAGCTCTCGCATGCGCTGGACCGGGAAGGGGTGGCGGCGGTTGAGCAGGGTCAGCACCTGAATCACGCTGTCGAGTGCGCTGCCGTCCTCTTCGTAGCGGCGGGCTTGGTCCTGAAAGCTGTCGAGGTCGAGGGTCGAGACCACGCCCCCTGCCATGCGCAGCAAGGACCGGCGCACCGCTTCGGGGTCTTGGATGGCGAGCAGGGCCGCCCGATCGGCGCTCAGCTCGGACTTGCGGTCCCACTCCAGCAGCGCCGCCACAATTGGCAACACCGCGATGCCCGTCAGCGGCAAGCGCAGCAGCAGGGCCCCACCCCGGAGCAGCAGCCGCAGCAGCGTCTTGTAGAGGACATGCTCGCTCATGATGTGGCCCAGCTCACGGGCCACCGCAACATGGAGCTCTTGGATCGAGGACGTGGCCACTTCAGCGGCGGACAGCACGATGAAGGGGCGGTCGAAGCCGATGGCCCCGGACTCCACCACCGGCTGGCGGGCCACGTAGAGCTCGGGGCGGGTGGGGCAGTCGAGAACCCGCAACGCATCTTCATAGACGGCGTGCAGCTTGGGGAGCTGGGTGGGGCCCACCAGCACAGCGCTGCCCAGGGTCACCAGCCGCAGCGGTCGCTCACTCACCATCCCCATGACCCGCCGCAGCAAGGCATCGAAGCCTGGCACCCGCCGCACGGCGTCCCGGGCCGCACGGTCGGCCGGATGCTCCCAGGCGGACGTGGAGATCTCCGGCAATGCACCGCAGCGGGGCAGGCCCGCGGCATCGAGCAGGTGCGGGGGAATGGCATCGGTCGGCATGGTGGCTCCACGGCGGTGAGGGCGGCGCGCGAGGGGGCAAAGAGACGGGAGCTGGCCAGGAGGCGCCCAGTCGACACGCTGCAGTCTTGGGGCCAAGCTAACGGTTCTCGACGGCGTGGGGGCCCGCAAAGTGCCGTCAAATAGACCATTCCCGAACCGCTACGATGTCGGACTTGACCCCCTTGGGCCGCGAGTGCACCGGCCCTGGAGCGCCGCCGTGGAACCGGATGCCCGCCACGGCATCCGGGCAGCAGCGCTGAGAGCGGATGACCCACCCCGTCACGCAAACTGGACACCCTGGAGCACCTGTGCATCGTTCTGCCTTCCTGCTGCTTGTGTCGGGCTGTGCCACGACGGAGCCTTGCCCCGAGGGTTCTGCACGCGAGAAGGACGGGCTTTGCTATCTTCTCGGCGATGCCCCCGGCGACTCGGCCACCCCCGATGGGTCGGACAGCGGTGACCCCGACCCCGACCCTGATCCAGGGACCGAGACGGGTGACCCCATCCTGACGCGGGGAACCTCGGAGACCGAGCCCGGCGCGATGCTGGTGGAGTGGGTGGACGCGGCGATGATCAACGATGACTATGGGCTGGTGGTGGGCCAAGGCGGCTATGGTGTGGTCGATGCTCGCACAGGCGCGCTGGTGGTCAAGGGCGACGAGCGCCGGGGCCTGCGTGTGGCCACCGACGGCACCCTCGCGGCCATCGCGACCCGCACCGACGGCATGCCGCTGCTCGACCTCACCGACCCCTTGAGCCCGGCCCGGCTGAACTCCCTGCGCTTCGATGGCATCGACGGTCCCCACGAGGACGTGGCGGTCGACGGCGGGCGCATCTTGCTCGGCTACCACAGCAATGGCGCGCTGTTGCTCAACGCCGAGGGCACCACCCTCACCACCATTCCCGGTGACGACATCTTTGCGGTGGCGCTGCAAGGCGACCGGGCCTTGGTCACCGATGGCACCGCGCTGGAGCTCTGGGATCTGACCGACTTAGGGGCACCCGTCCAGCTCGCGACCACCACCATGTCGGCCGAGGGCCGGGACCTCGCGTGGCAGGGGGAGCATGTCGCGGTGGGCATGGGCGGCGGCGGCACGGGTGTCTGGTCCTTGGTGGGGGATGTCTTCACCCACCGCGCGGACCTGTTCACCCCCGGCAGTGCCCTGTCGGTCGACATTGACGAGGACCGACTGTGGATCGGTGCCTGGGAGGTCTCGGCGCTGGCAGACCTCGCCGTGGATCCGCCGGTGGTCATCGGTCACGAGTCCCCGACGTTCAGCGCCATGGGCATCGCTGCAGCGGGCGGCCGGGCTGTGGTGGCTGACTGGTTTGCGTCTGCGGCGCTGGAGGCGGTGGACGGGATGCGCAGCCCAGAGGTGGTGCCGCCTCGCGACCTGTACTTCCCGTTGGACAGTGACGTCGCACTGGCCGCGACCTTCGAGAATGGTGGCACCGGCGAGCTGGTCATCAGTGTGGATGCACCGAGTGACGGCTACACCGTGAGCCCTTCCTCGCTGGCGTTGGCCCCGGGTGCGGCGGGGGTGGTCGTTGTGACACCGCCCAGCGACGGCCGACCGCGCACGACCATGCGCTGGTCGAGCAATGACATCGACGAACCTGAAGGCACTGTGTTGTTGGCGGCCGCCGACCAAGGTGTGGGCAGCGAGCACGTCGACTTCAGCTTGCAGGGCTTTGAGGTGCCCGACCGCAGCCTGCGAACCTACAACTTTGCAGACACGCGAGGCAAAGTAGTTGTGTTGGTGTATTGGGCCCTGTTCTGACCGGTCTGCAGTCTGGAGGTTCCAGACATCCAGAACGCCATCACGGACCGCTATGCCGCCGAAGACGTCGAAGTCTGGTTGCTCAACACCCAAGACAACGAGGGCGATGTCTGGGACTTCACCGAAGGCGTGGGTCTGACCGTGCCGTCGCTGCTCGCCGCTGGAGACCTGTACGAGCAGTACAGTCGCAGCGCGACCGGGGAGGGCGAAGAGCCTTGGGCACCCTACCCGCTGCAGGTCATCGTCGATCAGGACGGCATCATTCGGTACATGGCCCAACAGTACGATGCGACGGCGGTCCAGCGGTCGATCGATGGGATGTTGGAGGGGCGCTGATCATCGGTTGAGCCCCTGGCCGGTCGCCGCCGAGCTTCTACTCGAAGAAGCCCGGCGGCAGCTCTGTGCCGTGGGCCTCAGCAATGGCCTCTGCTACGGTCTTCAGGCGGTCGTGCTTGCTTCCCATTGCGAGCTTGGCGAAGGCAACGCCGTTGCGCAGAATCTGCAGCAACAGACGGTCTCGGTGGCGATCCAAGTGGTCGAGGCGGCTGCGGGCGCGCCCGACGGCGTGGGTGAGTCCGGTGAACGGCGGGCCGTGGCCGGGGATGATGGTGGCCGCGCCGGTGGACGCCAGCCGGTCCAATGCAGTGGCGGCTTGGGCAAACACAGCTTCGCCATCAATCCAGGGGTCCAGCAGGCCGAACCCATCGGCCCACAGCGCATCGCCAGTGATCAACACGCCGTGGTGTTCGTCGAACAGGGACACACCGCCGGTGGCATGGCCGGGGGTGTGGAGGACGGCCCAGTCCCGGCCGCCGAGACGGAGCTGGTCGCCGTGGTCCATGGTCTGGGCCACGTCAAAGCGCGGCAGGTGCTGGCCAGTGGTCCCGATCCACAAGCCCCGCTCGTCCCAGGCATCCACGAGCGCTTGGGCGTCGGGGTGGGCGGTGACAGGAGCTTCGTGAAGGGCGAGCAGCGCCTGCACCCCGCCGGCGTGGTCCGCGTGCACATGGGTGAGCACCACCGCTTCAATGGGGTGGTCCCCCAGCCACGCCAACAACCCATCGGTGCCGGTGTGGTAGCCCGTGTCGATCACAGCGCCCGGCAGGTGGACCACATTGCCGTGCAGCCACCCGCGCACCAACACACGGACGTCAGGCGGCAGTGCCGGGATCATGGGACAACAAAGCGGATGCGTGGACCGGCGTGAATGTCGAGAAACTGCCCCCCTTCCACAAAGTCCCCGTCCATCATGAAGCCTTGGGCAGCCTCCCCTTGGATGTGCACATGGCGGACCACCTGATCCAACACATCGGCCCGTTGCATCGGGCGTCCGGCGTAGACTCGGGGCAAATCCAACACAATCGGCACCGGGCCACCGTAGAAGCCGAGGGCGTGCAGGTGGTCCGGGTGGCGCGCCGCGGCGTGGAAGATCTTGAAGCCGATGCCGATGTCGTCCATGCCCCCGATGGCGATGGACGAGAACGCGGACTGGGGCCAGACGTTGCCGTCGACTCGCACTTGGGCGCCGTCCGGGTGGAACAGGTCACGCGCAAAGGCACCGCCCACGATGGCGCTGACGCTGGCCTTCACCAACAACTTAAAGCCGGCGATGGGCCCTTGGTTGGGGGACTCAGCGTAGGCCCGCATGAAGCGGTACAGCACACCTGTGCCGAAGAGAAAGCCGGCGTGGCGGCCATTGACGACGACGAGGGTGCGCTCGACGGTGCGCATGGGCTGGTCGGTGTGGGTGCCATCGACCACCGCCCCCAACATGGCTTGGGCGTTGAGCTTGAGCCCGATGTTGCGGGCCATGGTGTTGACCGTGCCGCTCTTGAGGATGGCGATGCGGGGCAAGCGCAGCTCGGTGAGGTCCTCGGGTGCGCAACCTTCGCCGTGAACCCGCACCAGCGCGCTAAAGACCTTGTGCAAGGACCCGTCGCCGCCGTTGACGCAGATGGTGTCGACACCGCGGTCCCTGAAGGTGCGGATGGTGTCTTCCAGCTCATCGAGGCTGGGGGGCTGGGCGAGCTCACCCTGGTCGCCGAGAATGTAGGCCAGACGGCGCACAAGCTGGGGGTTTCGGCGGTTGCGGCCGCTGAGGGGGTTGCTGATGACGGCGATGCCTGGCATGGCTATCGATCCTGGATTGCGGGTGCGTACTCATGGCCCCGGCCGAACAGTCCGAAGATGCCGCCGGTGTGCCAAAACACGATGGAAGATCCCAAGACATCGGGATTGTGGGCCACCAGGGACTCAATGGCGACCCAGCACTTTCCGGTGTAGACCGGGTCGAGGAAGATGCCGGTCTCGCGGGCGAAGCGCACTTGGATCTTGAGCTCTTCGGGGGTGGCCAAGGCGTAGCCCTGACCCTGGAAGCCGTCGATGACGTCCCAAGTGGTGGGTCCCGGGGGCGGCAGCGCACCGGCGGCGATGTGTTGGACCCGGGCGCGGAAGGTGGCTTGGTCGTCGCAGACCGCGATGCCGAGCACAGGTGCGGGCAGTCCACCCATCGCGAGCCCAGCGAGGGTGCCGCCGCTGCCCACGGGCACGACGATGGCGCTGGGGCACACACCTTGATCGTCGAGCTGGGCGCGCAGCTCTTGGGCCGCATCCGCGAAGGCCGCCGACCCGAGGGCATTGGAGCCGCCTTCGGGGATGACCAGGGGGACCTCGTCCGCCGCCCGGAGCTCATCGGCCCAGGCGTCGAGCAGTGCGCTGCGCGGGGTGGCAGAGTCGGGGGCGGTCCAGCGGATGTCAGCCCCGAGAATCCCGCACATCAGGAGGTTCCCATCCCATGTGTCCCGTGGGGGCTCGGTCCCTCGAAGCAGCAGTCGCGGCATCAGTCCCAGCTGTCGACACGCGATGGCGGTGGCCCGGCAGTGGTTGGACTGCGTGCCGCCGGTGGTGAGCACGGTCGTGACGCCGGTGGTGCGCACATCGGCGAGGAGCCGCTCCAGCTTGCGGACCTTGTTGCCGGACATGCCGGCACCGGTGAGGTCGTCCCGCTTGATGAAGACGTCGACCCCCAGTCGCTCACTGGTGGACCGCAGGTGCTGCAGTGGCGTGGGGAGGCGGGCGAGGGAGAGGGTCGGAAACATGGTGCCGCCGGTGCCAACCCGGAGCGCGTCGCCGGATTGTTGAGGTTGTCCCCGCGGTGTCCGGCCATGGTCTGCGAAGGGGTGGGCTTCGGGGACGGCGCAGATGCGGGCAGTGGAGGTGGCCGCACCTATCATGGGCACTCGGGGAGGGTCTGGCGGCCTGGATTGGCGGGGGTGTGCCTGCAGGTCGTGGGCTACGGGGGGCCAACGCGGTCGGGTGCAGGAAGCTGTCGTGCACTTGCCGCGGGGATGTGCGCAGGCCGGAGCGCTGGTGCACCCCCGGTCGTTGGGCCGAGGACCACGGGGTTGATCCCGCCGGCCCCCATTGCAGGAGTGCCCGTGCTGTCAGCCGCTGTTGTTGTTGCGTCGATCACGGCGGTGTGGGTCTCGGGACCGGTGGCCCACGCTGGGCCTAGAGCGGGTCAAGGTGGACCGAAGGCCGCGTTGATGGCGGCCGCGAAGGCGCCGGGGTCCACAGCATTGGTGGGTGCCTGTGCGCCGCTGGATGCCACCGTGGCCTTGATGGGCAATCTGCCTCCCGAGCTCTGGGAGCTGACCGGCATTCCCGCCGCATGGGTCGACGCCAATGCCTTTGGTGGGCTCGCCCGGCTGGGCCTGGATCCAGGGGGCGCCGCGACGGTGGCGGGGGCCCCGGGCGTGTTGACCTTCGCGCTGCCCACGTCTGGTCAGAACATTGATGAGAAAGCCATCTTGGACTCATTGCTGGCGAAGGGCTGGCAGCGGGGAGAGGGTCGGATGTGGACCCTAAACGCCGGGGACGGGGCCTGGGAAGCCTGGAGCGCCGACGGGTCGCTGCGGGCCGTGCGCACGTCCAGCCGCGGGGCTGAGCCGGCGTCACCGGGGGCCGACCTGAGTGCGCTGGCAGCGGGCTTTCAGGACCATCCGGGGTGCATTGTTGCGGCGGCCGATCTGAGCCGTGCCGGCAATGGACGTGCCAGCAAGATTCCCGTGAACAGCGTGGCTATCCAGCTTCCCTTCAATGATGAGCCGCTGCGGGTGCGGGCGGCGACCGAGCGCAGCTACGGCCAGACACTCGCCCGGCCCACGGGCTTGCCGATGATGGGCTCTGGCGTGGAGCCGATGGTGGTGGTTGCCGTGAATGTGCGGCCCATCGATGCGCTGCTGGCCATGATTCAGGGCACCCGCTTTGCCGACCAGCCGGCCGCGAAGCAGCTGATGGATCTGGAGAAGTCCCGCCGCAAGCTCGACATTGGGCCGGGCCTGACGCTCGCGCTCTACGAGACCAACATGGCCCGCTGGACTGCGGTGATGCCGATGGTCAAGGGCAAGAAGGGGCGCCCGGCGCCTGTGTCTCGGATTCGCAAGGCCCTCGACGCGGTGGGCGAGGGTGCTGCGCTGCAGATCGACTTTGAGGACGGGGGCCGGTTTGTCGTGCGGGGTGAAGAGCGGGTCATCCACGGCCAGATCACCCGTGGGCGGGTCGTCATGGGGACCGATCCCGCGGATGTGCTCGCGGCGGCCCGGGGAGAGGGCCGGCCTTGGCTGCCGGCGGCGATCGCGACCGAGGTGGCCAAGTGGCCCATCGCGGTGGCCACCCCGGCGGAGCGCACCCTGATCCCCGGCACGCCACCGATCCAAGCCTTCGCGGCGCTGTCGGCCGAGAACAAGGTGGTGGACGCCGCGTTGAGCATCAAGTCCGGGGGCATGCTGAGCGGTCCCATGACGGTCGGGGTGCTGGCGGGGGTGGCGGTGCCCAACTTTGCCGAGATGCAGCGCCGCGCCCGCATCGGCGAGGTTGCGCGCGTGACGTCCGCCCTGCATGACCGGGCCCTCGCGGGGGGACCGACGCCGGTGTCTCTGCCGCCGACCCCCCGCGGGGCCGAAGGGCTGACCTCTCGGCCGGTGCCGTGGCCATCGGTGACGGTGGACTGGCTGGGCGACTACACGCCCGATGGTGCGGTCCGGGGCAGCTACAGCGTGGCCTTCGATGGCGCCGGTGGCTTTGTGATCGACGCATTCATCGACGTAGACGGCGACGGTGAGGCATCCCATTGGCGGCGGGAGCGGCAGGGGAAGCTGCAGCGCTTGACCGCCGAAGATGTCTGGTAGGCGGAGCACCGCCTGGAGGGCACGCATTTGGTAGGGTGGCGGGGGTGTGGTTCGTTTCTGCGGCACCCGGAGTTGCTGCTTGGAAGTGTTCGGCATCATGTTTGGCCTGCTGCTGCTGGTGGGCGGGCCCCTGGGGCTGCTGGTCGCGGTGGTGGCGGCGAACGCCAAGGCCGGGCGTGCCGAGCGGCGCACACTGGCCCTCGAGATGGAGCTGGACGCCCTGCGCTTGCGGGTGGACCAGCTCGGCGCGCGCCCCACGGCACCCGAGCGAGTGGCGTCGGCTGTGGTGCCGGTGTCCCCCCCGTCTCAAGCCGTGCCACTCGCGCCCACACCGGTTGCGGCACCGGTTGCAGCACCGGTCGAGAATCCCGTTCGAGACGATGTTTACGGTGGGATCCCCGACGGGGATGAGCACCCCCTGGGGCCGCCCTCGGTGTCGGCTGAGCCCCTGCCGCTCCCCGTCCTGCGGCCGAAGCTGAGCCCGGAACAGATGGCCACTTGGCTCGCGGCGGGGCTGGGCGCGGTGAGCTTGCTGATCGGCGCTGGGTTTGCGGTGGCGGTAGCGGTGGACCGGGGCTGGATGGGGCCGGGCATTCGCGCGGGGGCGGGCCTGTTGATCGGCACGGCGCTTTGGCTTGCGGCCGAGCCGGTGAGCCGCCGGAAGCTGCCTCGGGTGGGGGCGGCCCTCGCGGGGGTGGGGGTCGGCGGGCTGTACTCGGTGCTCTGGGCGACCCACGGCCTGTGGCACTTGATCAGCGCGGGCGCGGCCTTTGGGCTGATGGCGCTGGTGTCGGGCATTGCCACGCTGAGCGCCCACCGCCGGGGGGACCGCTTTGCTGCGGCCATCGGTGCGCTGGGGGCCCTGCTCACGCCGGTGCTGGCGTCCACCGGCCAAAACCGCCCCTATGCGCTGTTCGCCTACCTCTTTGTGGTCACGCTGGGCACGTCGATCCCGGCTGCCCGCCGCGGCTGGCCCGAGGTGGTGCTGTTGATGGTGCTGGGTGGGGCCGGGCTGCACCTGGGCTGGTCGGACCGCTGGTTCTCCCCCGAGAACCGCCTGCCCGCCTTGCTGGGTGTGGTGTTGTTGATCCTGCCCCAAGTGGTGGCGGTGCTGCTCGCCCGGCGCACCGAACAGGGAAAGACCGCCGGTCAGGTCTCGGGCTTGGCGCTGTTGTTGTTGCCGTTGCTGGCGGTGACCTGGCTGCCCCCGGTGGACGCCCACTTCTACGACGCAGTCAGCGGTCTCGGCCGGTGGGGTGGGGCGCCCGGTGGGGTGTGGTTGTCGGTGCTCGGTGTGGCCCTGCTGCCGCTGCCGGCGCTGTTGGGCTCCCGCTTGGGCACTGCGCCCACCCGGGGGCTCGCGCCGATTGCCGTGCTGGCGGCCCTGATGGTGCCGATGCTGGAGGGCTTCTCCCAAGCGCCGAAGCCCGAGGTGTTGGCGCTGTCCGCCGCGTTGTTGGTGCCTGCGGGTGCCGCGGTCGTCCTGGGTTGGCGCCGGGAAGCGGGCGCACCGGGTGCACTGGCAGCGCTGGTGCTGGTGGGGGGTGTGAGCACACTGTTGATTGACTCTCTCGCCAGCTCGGTGCCGCTGTATGCTGCGGTGTTGGGCACGATGGCGGCAGGCTTGCTGGTGGGGGCTGCGTGGCCGCCGGTGTTGCTCGGCGCGGTCTTTGCGTCGGCCTTCCCGCTGTCGGTGGCGGTGGCGGCGGGCGTGTCGATCGAGGCGGTCGGCGCGGTGGGGGTGCTCGCGCTGGCCGGGCTGGGTGTGGCGCCGCTGGTGCATCCCGACCTGCGCCGTGGGGCCGGGGCGGTGGCGGCGGCATTGACTGGGCCAGCCTTGTTCTTCGGTCTGTACTCGGCGTGGGACCAGGGCCCGCTGGCCTCGGTCCCGGGCTTGTTGCCGGTGGGGCTGGGCGCGGTGTCATTGCTGGGCGCGGTGGTCTTGGTCCGCCAGGAGCGGGTGCTCGCCAGCAGCGGTCGCCTCGCGTCGCTGGTGTCCGCAGCACTGCTGGGCGCGGTCGCGGCGGTGCCCCTGCAGCTTGAAGATGCGTGGCTCACCGTGGCGTGGGCGCTCGAAGCCGCAGCGGTGGCGGCACTTGCGCTGCGGCTGTCCCATCCGCTGCTGCGGTGGACGCCCATCGTGCTCGGACTGGCGGTGAGCGTGCGCTTGGTCTTCAACCCGGCAGCCCTCGACTATGGTGATGCAGCGGGCTTTCCGGTGCTCAATTGGACGCTGTGGACTTGGGGAGTGCCCGCGCTGGCCCTCGCGGCCTCGGCGGCACTGCAGCGGCGAGCGCCTGTGGTCGATCGCTTCGTCTCCCTGCGGGCCACGGCGCTGGGCCTGATGGCCATCGCGGTCGGCTTTGCGCTGGTCAACGTCGAAGTGGCCCACGCCTTCCGGGACGCCGGACCGCTGGAGCTGCACGAGAAGGGCTTGCTGGAGGGCATGGTGCGCTCCATCGCCTGGGCGGTCTATGGGCTCGGCATCCTGGGGCTGGGCATCCGCATCGAGCGGGGGCCGGTGCGGCTTGTGGGCTTCCTGTTGATGCTGCTGGCGGCCGGAAAGGTGTTTGCGGTGGACTTGTGGTCCCTTGAGGGCTTCGTCCGCGTCGGCTCTGTGATGGGCATGGGCGCGACCTTGCTTGTGTCGGCCTGGCTCTTCGAGCGGGTGGTGCGCCGTCGTGGCGCCGAGGAGAATTCGTGATGCCGGCCTGTCTCGTGACCTGGCGTTCCGCTTGGGTGTTTTCCCTCATGGGGGGGATGCTCGTGGGCGGAAGTGCTGTCGCCGCGGAGCCTGTGGACCTGCCCCTGCAGGCCACCGTCCAGCTCGACGCGTGTGCTCCCTGTGCGGCCGACGGTGGCGCAGTGCGGGTCGATGTGCCCTTGGAGCTGCGGCTTCCCGGGCCCCCCAGCACCGGTGTGCCCCTGGTGCTGATCGATGGCGTGGGTGCGCGGGTGCCTTTTGCGCTGGCCGATGCATCTCCAGCAGATGAGCCGGTGCGGCTGCGCATCCAGCCCGGCGAAGGCATGGATGGTCTGCAAGTGGATGCGCCGGACCGGCCCATCGACCTGCTCAAGTTTGACGTGGCGGGAGACCGCCCGACCGCCGCGACGGTCACGGTGCGCGCGCTCGACACAGGTGCCACCATCGCCCAAGGGCTGTTGTGGACCTGGGGCGGCAGCGGGCGGGACACCCTCGCGCTGCCGAGTGTCCAGACTGCTCTGCTGGTCGAGCTTCACTGGCATGGTCCTCGCCCACGCCGGCCGGTGGGACTCACCGCTTGGCGCAGTGCCGAGGCCATGCTGCCCCCCCACCGCGTGGACCTCGAGGTCGGCCCCACCGTGCTCACCGAGAACGGCACGGCCCGCACCACCCTCATCCTCCCCCGGCCGATGCCGGTGAGCGCCATTCAGCTCGAAGTGGACGGCGACATCATCGACCGCCGGGTGACCCTGAGCACGCTGCCCAGCCCCATCGAAGGCGAGCGCACCCTGGGCGAGGGGCGGCTGCGGCGGCTCAAGATGGGGTCCACGGTCATCGACGACGCCACCATCCCGCTGTCGTCGATGCCCGACGGCGAGATGCTGGTGGTTGAGGTGGACGCCAGCGCTGGTCCTGTGCTTGAGGTGGTGGGCGCCACCGCGATTGTGCCCGCCCAAGCGCTGTGGGTGCGCTCCGAGAACCGGGGCGACCTGACGCTGCTCGGCGGTGCCGTCGGCATGGAATCTCCCCAGAGTGAGCTGCAGGTGGCCCTTCCCGAGCTGGTCTCGTCCACGCTCGGCGTCGCGCCCACGACCGCAGTGACGGCGAATCCCCAGTGGGTGCCGCCCGAAGAACAGTCCGGCCTCGCCGCCCCCGGCGCCCTCCTGGAGAACAGCAACGTCTACACCCACAGTGCCCCTGTTGAGGGGCCAGTGGGCTTGGTTCGCATTCCCCTGAGCATTGAGGTGATGCGTATTCTCGGCGAGCGCATAGGGGACATCCGCCTCGTGGTGGAGGGTCCGGAGGGCACCCTGCAGCAGATCCCCCACCTCCGACGCCGGCTCCCCGTCGATGTGCCGCTGCTGGGACTGGAGATGGAGCGGGTGGAGGACAACGGCCGCTCGCGCATCGTCCTTCACAACCCCGAGCCCGGCTTGCCCCTGACCGCGCTGACCCTCACCACGGACGCCACCATCTTCGCGCGCACGGTCAGCGTGATGCGGCCGATGGAGGGCTATCTGCAGCCCCTTCGGATGGTGAACTGGGTGGGCAGCGAGCGCCCCACCAGCATGACGGTCAGCCTGCCGAGCGTGGCTGGAAAGGAGCTCGTGGTCGAGATTGACAACGGCGACGACCCGCCGCTGCCGATCCTCGGGGCCGACGCCCAGTGGGCCGCTTGGGAGATCCTCGCGGTGCTGCCGGAGGGGGGCGCCACGCTGCTCTTTGGGGGCCAGAGCAACGCGATGGCCGACCACGACCTGTACTTGCTGGAAGCGGAGCTGGGCCGTCGCGCCACGGCGTTGGCCACGCTGGGACCGCCGGAACCGCGGGAGCCACCGCCGCTGGGTCGACCGGACCTGATCGCCCTGTGGGTGGGGCTCATCGCGCTGGTGGCAGGGCTGTTGGTGCTGGTGTTGAGGCTGGTGCGCGGCTTGCCGGAGCCCGAGGCCACCGAAGAGTAAGCCGGCTGGACCGTGGTGGTGGATACCGGTCAAGATGGTGTATTGGTGGTTGTTTTGGAGGTCTTCGTGTCAGTTGCCCATGCTCAACACCCCCAAGCCGGGGCCCACGCTCGGGCAGTCGCCATTGCCCCCTCGGGGGCCTTCATGGTGTCGCTCGGCGCCGACGGCAAGATCCGCGTCGGCGAGCTCGAAGCGGGCGAAGAGACGCTGGTGATCAACCACCGCGCGGTGGTCTACCGTTGTGGGGTCGATGTCTCGCCCGACAGCCAGTGGATGGTGGCGGGCAGTGCCAACTTGACCGTCTACCAGGGCGGCACGAAGAAGAAGGTGTGTGTGCTGAAGCGGCCCACGCGCAAGGGGGTGACTGATGTGGCCTTCTCGCCCGACAGCGCTCAAATCGCCACCACGGCGACCGGTCAGGACGGCGGAGGCTTCGATGCGGACGGCTCTCGGCTGAGGGTGTGGGATGCCCAGAGTGGCGCGCTGTTGCACGAGGTGGCGCTGGCGGAGGACGGCCGCGCGGTGGGGGGCTGGGCCGTGCGCTGGCTGGACGATGGAGCGGTGGTGGTCCACCTGGACGGTCGGCTGGTGCGCTTCGATCTGGACAGCCAGACGCTGTCGGACCTGGGTGTGGTGGCCCGGGGCGGCCGGGTGATGGGATGTGCACGACGGCCGCATCGCCTTTCCGGTGGACGGGCGGGTCGAGGTGGACGGACGCTCGCGGTCGGTGGTTGTGGGACTGCAGGTGCTCGACGCTGGCACGGGGCTCACGGTCGACCTGCCCTTTGCCGAGCCGCTGCCAGCGGGGCGTGTGCGGGTGACGGGGGTGGCGTGGTCCGCCGATGGCACCCGGCTCGCCCTGGGGGCATCCATTGGGGCCCACCAGGGGGTACCCAACCAGTCATGGGTTGTGGTGTGGGGTGTTGAGGACGGTCTTGAGTTGTTGCGCTGGGAGCTGATGTCGTCTGAGGTCAACGGACTGGCCTTCACGCCGGATGGGCTGGGCATCGTCACGGCGGACAACACCGGGGAGCTGCATCGGTGGGCGGTCGCGGATGGCGACATCGTCTGGTAGTTCGGCCCAGGCTTGGGCTGGATGGCCCGGTGCGGGAAGCGGGGCGGGGACCCCCGGACGCTGTGTCGAGGGGGGGGGGGCGGCGGCGAGCGGGCTGCGATCTGGCCCGAGTCACCGGCGGCGGCCCGAGCGCGCGTCCCAACCATCGCGGTGGGGGCGCGAGCGTGGCGCCACGGCTTGATCGGGTCCACCGAGAGTGCGACGCCCGGTGCGGGTCCGTCGGCTCGAACCCGGTCCGTGGGTGTCCGGTTGTGGACCTCGTGCACGGTACGCCATCGTTGCGAGCCTCACCCGGTCCAAGGCAAGCTGACCTCAAGCTCCAGACCACCTCAGGACCAGTCATTCACTTCATCACCCTCGTGGAACACCAGATCCACGAGGGTGATGCGGGTCGAGCTGACCAGATCGGTGCGCACCCCTCCTGCCCACACCCGGTCCCGCAGCCGGCCGAGCAGCCCGTTCCATCGGCGACGGAGCAGGGCGCGCGCGGTGACTTGGGGCCAGTGGGGCTGGGCCGGCTCGGTCCAGTCCTGGGCCTGAGCGACCGACACCAGCTCCGACACCAGGCGGTGAGATCATTGATCCGATGCCCTCCATCGGCCTCTACGATGGGGTGGTTGGCGGCGCTGTGGTCACCCTCAGCGACGGCAGCTTCATCACGACCTGCAATGACGCCAGCCAGGTCCATGTGCTCACGAGCGGGCGCGTCGCCCTGAACCTGTACTGCGCCGGCGTCGCGATCTCGGGCGGCGGCGACTTCTACGACGCCGACTCGGCTGCGGGGGACCTCAGCGCCGTCTCCATCGAAGGTTCGGGCACATGGGAAGCCACCTTCGCCCTCAACGGGGGCGTCATGGAGGTGAACTTGAGCGCCTCGGGCACGGGCACCCTGGGCTCCACGCCGGTGGGGCTTGTCTATGAGTTTGCCGGCACCCGTTGACCGCTGGCCCGGCTTCAGTCCCGCTGGGCGACGGGCGGGCCGAGAATCCTCAGGTCCGCCAGCTCTTCGCGCAGCTTGGCCATGAACGGCTTGCCGGGGTCGGCGCGGCCGGTGCGAAACCAAGGCAGCGTCTCGACAAAGTAGGGGTGGGACTCCATGTGACGGTACTCGTGGTGCCCGATCACGTGGGTGATGCCGTACTCGTGGGACAGCCAGCGCACCAAGGCTGCGTTGGCATCGAGCTGGGCGTCAGTGAGGGGCAAGCTTCGCCCATTGCCGACGTTCTCAATGCCGATGGCCACGTGATTCAGGCCGATCGTGTGGCGGCCGATGCGGGTCTCGGGCAGCAACCTGAAGATGGTGCCGTCCCGGTCCACAATGAAGTGGCTGGTGAGGTTCACGGCGTTCCACTCCGCCTTGATGCGCTGGCCTCGCTGGCGGGGGGCACGAAACGTGTTCCAGGCCGACTTGGCGGAGGGGCCGGCGGTCCAGTGAACGACCACCATGCGCGGATCCATGCGGGTGTCCCGGTCCGGGTCACCGGTGCGCTCCCAGCCCTTGTGCTTCTCGATGTAGAGCGACGCGAGGCGGGCCCGCTCGTCGTTCCAGACCACCGGCCACTCGACCATGGGAGGGCGGAGAATGGCGCTCTCCAGCTCTCTTTGGAGGACTGGGTCGACATCGGGGGCGGGCGTCGGGGGCGCCGGGGCCTTGGAGGCGTGCACCATGGTGTGGCCGCCGCCGCTGGGCATGGCGGTGTCGCCGAGACGGGGGGCACAACCGAACCCAATCCCGACCCAAGCCAGAACGGAACAGAGGGTGGCGAGGGGCAGGACAGGGCGGGACACGACGGGCTCCTGCTCGGCCCCTAATGCGGGACTTTCGGGCGGACCCCTCCAATCGCTGAGCTGGCGTGACGCGGCAAGGCGTGGGCGGGGGCCTCGGGCGCCCCTGTGCACTCAGTCCCGTCGGCTGCCACCGAGCACACCCAGGCGCACCAGCCAGTATCCAAGCTGGAGCAGTGCAGAGACGGCGCTCGCCAAGTAGGTGGTCGCTGCGGCCGTGAGGACCGTGCTGACGCCCTTGAGCTCGGGGCCATCGAGCAAGCGCTGGGACTCGAGCACCTTGCGGGCCCGAATGCTGGCGTCAAACTCCACCGGCAGGGTGACGAGGGTGAAGGCCACAAAGGCCCCGAAGAGGGCCACACCGACGTAGGCGAGACCGGAGATGCCCACCATCATGCCGATCACGACCAGCCAGACCCCCAAGTTGGTGCCGATGCCCGCGACCGGCACCATCGCCTGGCGGATGCGCATGGGCGCGTAGCCTTGGGCGTGCTGAAGGGCATGACCGACCTCGTGGGCAGCCACACCGGCCGATGAGACGCTGCGGCCGTGAAACACATCGGGGCTCAGCCGGAGCGTGCGGTTGCGGGGGTCGTAGTGGTCGGACAAGAACCCACCGACCTCCTCGATCTGCACGTCCGAGATGTTCTCGGCGCGCAGAATGGCCTCCGCAACCTGAGCGCCGGTGAGGCCACGGCCGATGGGCACTTGGCTCCACTTTCGGAAGGAGGACTTGGTCCAGAGGGAGGCGAGACCGCTGAGCAGCAGGCCCACCACCATCACCATCATGTAGAGGGGGTCGAACATCATGGGAAGATGCTGCGCACGAATTGGGGGTCGGCAAGCCCCCCACGCCCCCGCCTACTCCACTTCCCCCGCCAGCCGCATCGCCGGCGTCTCCTCCGGCGGCCGGTAGTGCACCCGGGCGAGCTCCTGGGGAATCCAGTTCAGCGCCGCGGCGGTTGCGTACCCAATCCGTGCCTCCGACAGCGAGCGCAGCTCCTGCTCGGACGACGGGGAGAGGGGCCGGTCCACCGCCATGATCTCGGCCCACCGCTGGGGGTAGAGCGGCACAACATAGGGCTGCACATAGCCTTCTGGATACCGGCTTAAGTAGGTGTCTGGGTCGTACAGGTCCGCGGCCCCCAGCGTGTGGCCGAGCTCGTGTGCCACCGTCATCACGGCATAGCCAGGGTTCTGTTCCTCCAGGTCCACATACGCAATGGCGACGTGGCCCGTCTCGGAGCCTCGGCTGTGGGCGGCGAGATCTTGGGGGTCTGTGCTGTAGACCACATAGATGCGAACGGCGTAGTCATCGGGCTCGACGCCCTGGTCCCGCGCGAGGTTGTGGAAGTAGCGCACCGAGTTGAACGCGTTCCACGCCGACTCCCACACCGAGTCTGCATCGATGGGGGGCGGGTCCATATTGCGGCCCCATGGCCCGAGAACATCGATGGTTAAGGCATCGTTGCGGCCTGTGTAGCGCTTAAACTCGGTGTCGTACCAGCCCTCAATGTCCCGCAAGGTGGTGCCCTCACCGCTCTCGGTGGGCAGTCCATTGAGCTGTCGAATGAGTGTGGCTCCGGCGTCTTCTGGGCTGACAAACTGGAAGATGGCCACGCGGGTGGGCCGGTCCTGGCCGACCGACGCCCGGTCTTCCTTCACCCAGTTCAACACTTGGTGCAGGAACGCCGCAAAGATGAAGATGGCGAAGAGCTGACGCAGGCGGGTGCGGCGGTGACGGCCCCGTCCCTTGATCCAACATGGGGGGCAGACCTCGTCGCCGAGGGCTTGCTTGCGGCAGCTGGTGCACAGCGGCGCGCCACAGGACACACACCGGCGGGCGGCGATGCGCGAGGGATGGTGCTCGCAGAAGGCCCCTTCGCTGCCTGAGGGCTCACCGAGCACGATGGCCACCGCGCCGGCAGCCCGCAGGCGCTCGGCGGTCTGTTCCGCGGTCTGGAGGTCCTGGGTGACTCGCACCACACTGGGCAGGTCCCCCGGTCGCACCCGTCGGCTGCCGGGGACCTCCCGCTCGACGGCTTGCAGGCGCCCCGGCTCGATCCGCACCATGAGCACCCGCCACCGACGATGCTCGGTCTCTTCAGGCGCGGGGCTTGGGGGATCGTCGAGAATGCTTCGTGCTCCCACGTGGGACCATACCGCTGCCGTGGGATGATAGTCGGCGTGGGCGTTCGAGGCTGGAGAGCTTCGTGGGCTTTCCCCCCCGCTTCAGGTCCCGATGCCCTCACCTCTGACCGGTCATGCCCCCGCTGATGCCCCAGCGGTTGCGCGCTGGGGTGCCCTTGTCCCGGCCCTGGTGGGGGGGGTGGGCTTGGTGGTGATGGGCGACCTGCGGCTGCTGCCCCTCGTGGCCGTGGTCTGGATCTTGATGTGGGGCGCGGCGGTGTTGGTCGCCCCCACGCCGGCGGGTGGCGCAGGGCGGGTGTTCGGGGCCGCGGTGGTGGTGCGGGCGCTGTTGCTGATGTCGCCGGCCACGCTGTCGGACGACCTCTACCGGTACCTGTGGGAGGGTCGGGTGGTGGCGATGGGGGGCAACCCTTACCTGCACGCTCCCGCGGATCCGGTCTTTGCGGACTTCTTCGCGGACCCCATTCGGCTGCTCGTGAACCACCCCGACGTGTCGACCATCTACCCGCCGCTGGCGCTGTGGCTGTTCGCCGGGCTGGCCGCCATCGCCCAGCATCCCCTCGTCGTGAAGTCGTTCATGGGGCTGTGCGACGCGGCCACGGCGGGGGTGCTGGCGCAGATCCTCATCGGCCGACGAATGCCCTTGCGCGGGGCCTGGCTGTACGCGCTGTTGCCCTTGGCGGCGGTGGAGTCCGCGGGCAGCGGCCACCTGGAAGCGGCGGCCATCTTGTGTGTGGTGCTGGCGATTCGGGCGTGGGACCGTGGTGGCTCAGGGGTGGGCTTTGCGGGCCTCGGGGCGCTGCTCAAGCTGCTGCCGGGTGCGCTGATGTTGGGGCTCATGCGCCGTCGGCCCGCCCTGGTCCTGCTGGTGCTGGGGCTGGCTGTGGTGTCCGCGATGCCCTTCGTTCCGGCGGGTGCCGCGGTGGGCCGGGGCTTCTCCACCTACGCCCAGCACTGGTCCTTCAATGGCAGCGTCTTTCCTTTGGTTGAGGCCGTTGTCGGTGAGCTGGCCCGTCCGCTGTGCCTCGTCGCGGGCGCCGCCGTGACCGGGTGGGCCCTGCTGCGGCGACGGGATCCGGCCGAGCTGGCGCTGTGGGTCGGGGGGGCGTTTGTGCTGCTCTCCCCCACGGTCCACCCCTGGTACATCCCGTGGGTCTGGGTGCCGGCGATTGTCTGTGGTGTGCGCGCATGGACCGTGCTCGCGGGGCTGGCCCCCATCGCCTATGTTGTGCTGGCGACGGCGGACCCCAGCACCGGCGCCTGGCAAGAGAGGCGCTGGCCGGCCCTTGTGGCCTACGGAGGCTTCGCGGTGGTGTGGATCTGGGACCGGATGCAGGGGCTGGTCCAACCGGGGCCGCGCCGGTCCTGAGCCCCTCGGAGCGCCGGGTTGATTACCGGGGCCGGGCGCCGGTGGTGATGCCTGCGCGGGGAGTGGACCATGTCGGGCTGTCGGTGGGGAACCAGTCTCGAAGAAGCCCTGGGCGACGTCGTCTTGGGCGACTCTGACTCGAAGGGCAGGGTGGCCGTGGCCATCCCCGATGCCACCCGTCCGCTGGACCCGGTGCCGGCGCTGCATGCCCTGCGGTGCCGCGCTTCGGGTGATCTCCAGGTGGTGGTGGGCTTGGGTCTGCACCGCCGAATGCTGCCGGCAGAGCTGGCCCACCACAGCGCCCGGGATGGTTTCACACCGGTTCAGCACGACCCGGACGATGTGCGCGAGACGGGCGTGGTGGACGGCATTCCGGGGTTCGTCTCCCGCCACATCGACGGGTGCTCGGTGGTCATCGGGCTGGGCATCGCTGAGCTGCACCAGTACGCGGGCATCTCGGGCGGCCACAAGGCCGTGGCGGTGGGCCTGGGCGGTCGGGCCACCATCGCGGCCTTGCACCACCGGGACCGGGTCATCGCGCCCGGGGTCGAGGTGGGCCGGGTGCACGGAAACCCCTTCCGCGACGCCATTGACGGCCTCGGCCAGGCGGCGGGCTGCACCCATGCGCTGCTGTGGGTGCCGGACTGCGGGGCGTGGGTCTTTGGCGACCCGGTGGTGGCGGTGCAGGAAGCCGCGGCCCGCATGGCCCCGTGGGTGGACGTGGACGAGGTCGCGACGGGTGCGGTGCTGCGGGTGCCACCGGCGAAGGCCTCGAGCTTGTACCAGGCCAGCCGGGCGGCCACCTACCTCGCGCTGAGCCCCCGTCCGCCGCTGCGCCAAGGTGCCGTGCTGGTGCTGGAGGCCGAGATGCCCGAAGGACTGGGGTCCGAGGCGGGCTTCCGTGCGGCCCTGCAGGAGCGGCGTCCCCCCTGGAGCTCACTGCTGCGCGGCCGCCCCCCCCAAGGTCCAGGCGCTCAGCGCGCGGTGATGCTTGCCCTGCTTGCCCGCCGGTATCGCTTGATGATCGCCGGCTGCCAGAGCCCCGAGACCTTCGTGCGGGTGGGCATCTCCGCCACGGACGCGCCCGCGGTGCCCGAGCCGGGCTGGCTCGATGTGGTGGACCCGTTTCACCGGCTGCCCCAGCTTGCGCCGGGCCGAGGTTAAGTTGGGAAAGAACCGGTGAGGGTGGGGGGAGACATGGTGGACTTCGTCTCTCCGCGCACGCTGGCGCTGGGCCTGACTGCAAGCGCCCTGCTGGCCTGTACTGTCGACGGCGTGGACGCCTCCCGAGCAGCGGACCGCGAGGCCTACCTGATCTCGCTGAGTCAACAAGGCAAGGACCCCCGGGCCGCGCTGGGGGCCTGCGCCCAGATCGTGAGCGAGTCCCTGCGGGGGGAGTGTGTGGCCCTGCTCGCCCGGGATCTGGTGGCGACCGGCGCCGATGCCTGGGGCGCGTGTCGGGGCTTGCAACCGGGCGAGTGGCGGGACCTGTGCTCGTTTGAGGCCATCGACGGCGACGGGGAGTTTGGCGACGACGTGGCGGCCCGGTGTGTGCACACAGGGGCCTATCAGCAGCGGTGCTTGGCCCATGTGCTGTCCCGCCACAGCAAGCGGGAGTGGGCGGTTCTCAAGCCAGGGGACGAGGACGCCATGGTGCGCTGGCTGGACCTCAAGGTGAGAGAGTACGGGGTGGGCAGCGAAGGGCCCCAGCTGGTGCGGGAGCTGGCCGGTCGGGCGGTGGCGGACCGGGCGCTGACGGCTGATCCGGCCCGCGACTTTGACCCTGAAGACTGTGGTGCGCTGTCTGCCGATCTGTGTCGCTCGGCCTTTCGCGCATACGTGGGGGAGCTGTCCCACCGGCCGGGCTTCGGCGATGCTTGCCGAGGGGGCGGCCGGCCCAAGAACATGCGCGCAGAGGGCATTCCAGCATGGTCCCCCGGCGTGGTGGACGACGTGGAGAGCGTGGTGGGGGAGTTCTGCAGACGGACGACGGGGCGGTCCCTCTGAGCTGAGGGCGCTCACAGCGCCGGGGACGCGTCTTCTCCCGATGCGAGGCGCTCAAAGGCATCGCGGTGGGCGCCCGTGTGCAGCCGCCAGATGGCGCCGGCCCGGTCCATCGAGAACAGGGGACCACTGACCACCGCGTGCACATCGGCGTACGCGCGGTTCAGTGCATCCGTCTCAAATGACGCTTCACCGCTGGCGACGCTGCGGAAGTACGCCGGCGGCACAGTGCGGGGGTAGTGACCGACCCGCCAGCCGGCCGACGGGCGATACGGAATGCGCGCCAGGAAGGGGTCCGCGAGGGCCCACAGGTCGACCACGTGGATGCCGGGCCCACCGAAGTAGGCGTAGTAGCCGACGTCTTGGCGGGCTGCGAAGGGCCGGCCGGCCTCCCGGTCCGCCGCTCCGGCGCGGGCACCGACGTTGGGCGGAATGGGCACACCCGCGGCCACCAGCGCTGCATGCTGGGGGGCCACGCTGGCCAGTCCGGTCTCGGGTGAGTACCAAGCCCGCTCGTCGGCAATGCCGTGGTCACCAACAATCTCGGCGGGGTCCATGCCCTCACCGTAGACCCCTTGGGCCAGCCAGCGGGACCCTGGCGACACCAAGCCCACGGCCACAACCCCGATGAGCAGCGGCAAGCGCGGCAGGTCGGGCGCATGGCGGGCCACCAGTCCAGCAGCGAGCACCGTGGGCGCGGCCACAAAGCGGAGTGCCATGAAGTCGCCGCCGATGCGCACCACATACACGAGGTAGAGCCCCAAGCCGAGCATCAGCGCACGGTCGCCTCGCTGGCCTCGCGTGAGCACCAAGACAGTCGCTGTCAGAGGCATCACAACGGTCAGCGGGTCTCGCTCGGCGCTGTCGGCGAGGTAGCGCAGGCCCTGGGTGGCGAGCTCCAGTGCAGGGATGTCCACGTTGAGCTTGGCCCAGGCCGTGTTGGGGACCAGGCTGCCGTAGTAGACGAGCGAGAAGCCCTCCCAAGCCAGCAGCGGCAAGAGCCCCGTCACCAGTGCGGGCACGAGCACCCGTGGCTGGTCCCAGGCCTTGAGCAGACACAGCGGCAGCACGATGAGGGGGGCGTCGGGACGGGTGAGGGCGAGCATGCCCAGCAGCAGCCCCGCGAGGCGGCCAACAGACCGGTCCCAGGTGGGCCCACACAAGGGCACGAAGAGCAGCAAGATGACGTACATTAGCGGATTCTCGAGGCCCGACACCCCCCAGTCCACAACAGCTGCGGATGCCGATGCGAGGGCTGCCACCGCGAGTCCCGTCGCCGCTTGGGGGGCGGCCCGCACGAGGAGCACACCGGAGATCCCGACCAGCACCGCGCTCAGGGCCAACACGCTGTAGTACGCCTCGCCCGTGAGCAAGTGGCCCAGCACCGACACGCCCAGCCACAGGGGGTGGGTGAAGGCCTGCACCCGCTCGGCGGGGTTCCACGTCAGGCCGTGGCCCGTGAGCAGGTTGGTCGCGGTGCGGTGGGTGATGTAGGCATCGTCGCCTTGCCACGCGACGAACCAGAGCATGCGCAGCACGACACCGGTGAGCAGGGCGGCGGCGAGCCGGGTGGTCCACCGCTCGACGTCAGACCGCGCGGGCACGGCGCCTCGGCAGCCCTTCCCACACCGAGCTGATGCCCACAAAGCCGAAGCCCAGGCCAAACACCACCAAGAAGGGCAGGCTGGCCCACCAGCCCTCGGCGATGACCATGACGATGCTCACGGCGTAGTAGGCGGCGAAGGCGAGCTCGATGATGGGGGTCCAGCCGCCTTGCAGCGTGTACCCCTGGGGCACCATGCCCGCCTTGGCGTTGGTGCTGCCGTCTTTGGGGGTGCGCACGAAGGTGACGTCCGTGCCGAAGATGCCCTCGATGACTGCGCGGCTCTGGTTGACGGCCATGCCGATGCCCAGGCTCATCACGAAGGGAATCCGCCATGCGCGGCTCCAGCCCTCGCCCCACGCTTCCCGCTCGGCAAAGAAGTAGAAGGCCGCCACGCTGCACGTCGCCAGCAGGAAGGCCGGAAGGTCCAGCAGCAGCAGCTCCACGGCGTCGGACCGCCCCCGCATGAAGATGCTCGGGGGCAGCAGCAGCGCCATCACCATCACCAGCGGGTAGGCGAGGTTGTTGGTGAGGTGGACGATGGCCTCGGCCTTCACCCGTGCGGGCAGCTCACTGTGGAGGATAGTCGGCAGCAGCTTGCGGGCGGTCTGGAGCGTGCCCTTGGCCCACCGGTGTTGCTGGGTCTTGAAGGCCCGCATCGTCGCCGGGAGCTCGGCGGGGACGACATGATCCTTCACAAAGACAAAGTTCCAGCCCTTGAGCTGGGCCCGGTAGCTCAGGTCCAGGTCTTCAGTGAGGGTGTCGTGCTGCCAGCCGCCTGCGTCGTCAATGCACGCCCGCCGCCAGATCCCCGCAGTGCCATTGAAGTTGAAGAAGCGGCCGCTGCGGTGGCGTGCGGTGTGTTCCAGAACGAAGTGGCCATCGAGCAAGACGCTGGACAAGCGCGTGAGCATGCCGGCGGCTTCGTTGATGTGGCCCCAGCGGGCTTGCACCATGCCGATGCTGGGGTTGGCGAAGTGGGGCAGCACCTCTTGGAGGAAGTCTCGCGTGGGCACAAAGTCGGCGTCGAAGACCGCGAGGTACTCGCCCTTGGCGACTTGGGTGCCCTCCGCGAGCGCCCCGGCCTTGAAGCCCGTGCGGTCCGTGCGGTGCAGTACGGTCACGTCTACGCCCTGCTGGCGCCACTTCTCGGCGGTGGCCCGAGACAGGTCCACCGTGTCGTCCGTGGAGTCGTCGAGCACTTGGATGTCCAGCCGGTCCAGCGGCCAGTCGATCTGGCAGGCAGCGTCGATGAGGCGTTCCACCACGGCCTGCTCGTTGAAGACCGGCAGCTGCACCGTCACCCGGGGGAGGGTTGAAAACGGAGAGGTCTTCGGGGGCTGGTTGCGGAAGCGGGCGTAGAGCCCGAGAATGAAGAGCCGATGCAGACCATAGACCGACAACACGCCGAGGGCGGCGAGGTAGAAGATCGGGACGATGGCCTGGAGGGGGCTCAGGGGGACATCCTGGACGCAACGGGGCGGGCGGCGTACCGGATGCCGCCACGCCCGTCAAGATGCAGAAGATGGGGGGTGGAGCAAGAGATGGCGGTCACGATGGGCATTGCGGGGTGTGGTCAGTTGGTGTCCTGGCTGCGTCAGGACCCCAGTGTGCTGTTCATCACCGGGGCGGGCTTGTCGGCGGACTCCGGCATGCCGACCTACCGGGGGGTGGGCGGGCTGTACGAGGGCCGGGACGCCCAGAGCGGGGTGCCCATCGAGAAGGCCCTGTCCGGCGGCATGTTGAGGCGGGACCCTGACCTGTGTTGGCGCTACATTCGCCAGATTGGCGAAGCGTGCGCCGGGGCGTCGCCAAACCGGGGACACATGGTGATTGCGGCCTTGGAACGCGCGCTCTCGCGGGTGGTTGGGCTCACCCAGAACGTCGACGGACTGCACAGACTCGCGGGGTCCCAGGCCATGTTGGAGATCCACGGCGACCTCTCCACCGTGCGCTGCATGGCGGGCTGTGGGCACGTCGCGCCGGCGTCCACGGTCGGTCCAGGCCCCGGGGCACCCCGGTGTCCCTCGTGTGGCGCGGTGCTCCGGCCGGACGTGGTGCTCTTCGGCGAGATGCTGCCCACTCGGGTGGTGCGTCGCTATGAGGCCGAGCTGGCCCAGGGCTTCGATCTGGTGGTGAGTGTGGGCACCACTGCGGTGTTTCCGTACATTCGAGCGCCGGTGGAGCAAAGCGCCAGCCAGGGCCGGTGGACCGCCGAGATCAACCCGGGGGACAGCGAGGTGAGCCCGCTGGTGGACCTCCACATCCGGGCGGGGGCCGCCGCCACCTTCGATGAGGTCGGCCGGGCGCTGGGCCTGTGAACCGACGGGGCAGGCACCGGGGACGGGCTATGGCCGCGGTCTCCCCGCGCTGGAGCGCCCATGTGTGCCATGCCTGAGCCCCCCGCATCCGAGCCCGAGGCGGAAGCCTTCGGCACCCCCGAGGAAGCCGCCGTCCTGCGGGGACTGGTGCGGATGCTCGACCTGGAGCAGATCGAGGCCAACATCTTCCGTGGCCAGAGCCAAGATCTGGGCTGGGGGCAGGTCTTCGGTGGTCAGGTGCTCGGCCAAGCGCTGTCGGCGGCGGCCAAGACCGTCCCGGAGGGGCCGTCGGTGCACAGCTTGCACGCGTACTTCCTGCGGCTCGGGGATGTGCGGGCGCCCATCGTCTACATCGTCGATCCCATCCGGGACGGGCGCAGCTTCCACACCCGCCGCGTCGTGGCCCACCAGCACGGCAAGGCCATCTTCAACCTGTCGGCGTCCTTTCATGTGCAGGAGCCGGGCCTCAGCCACCAGTGCCCCATGCCCATGGCGCCGGGGCCGGAGAGTCTCGTCAATGAGCGCACGCTGGCGCAGAAGGTGGCCCACGCGCTGCCCGAGGGTCTGCGACGTCGGGTCGGGGGGGCTTGGCCCATCGAGATCCGGCCGGTGGCCCCGGTGAGTGTGTCCACGCCGGCGCCCCGGGAACCCTCTCGCAATGCCTGGTTTCGGGCGGCGGCACCCCTCGGGGACGATCCGGCGGTGCACCAGTACCTGCTCGCCTATGCCAGCGACTTTCACTTCCTGGCGACGGCCCTTCAGCCCCACGGCGTCGGTGTCTTCGCGGGAAAGATGCAGCTCGCCAGCATCGACCACGCCATGTGGTTCCATCGTCCGTTTCGGATGGACGAGTGGTTGCTGTACTCGGTGGAGAGCCCGACCTCGTCGGCGTCCCGCGGGCTGGTCCAAGGACGCTTCTTCACTCAGGACGGCAAGCTGGTCGCAAGCACCGTCCAGGAGGGGCTCATGAGGGAGCGCACCAGATGATGCGTGCCACGAGGGCCATTCGTCGGTATGATGGGAGCGCCTGCCCGGTTCGTGTTTGTCAACGCTGCCCGGCCCCCGTGATCCGAATTTGGGATCAAGCTCTTGCGGTGGATGGCACGCCTCTATGGCGAGGATCCGTGAAACCGCGACCTGGAACCCCCCTACTATAGGTGGGGGCCCAGGCAAGTGTTAAAACGGCCATGGTGGGTTCCCCTTGGGTGAATGTCCAGTGTGACGCTCCTCAAGGGGTTTTCCTGCTTCAGGGGCGCGGTCTGGAACCGACGGGGCCCTGCGCTGTCCAGGCCGACAGGAGGTGAGGATGCTGGCGATTGCTTGTGCACTGGCGGTGGCTGCGGCGGTGGCGGCACCGGTCGAAGAACTTGCTCAGGATGACGTGCTGGAAGCCCTTCCGGATGTCGAAGAGCTCGCGCCAGCGCCGGTTGAGGTGGTGGACCCGGCCGAGGTCTGGCGGACCATGGCCCCCGAGGTGCTGCTGGACCAGATCTTGGCGGCCATCGACCAGCGGGACTTTGCCGGCGCGATGGGCAGGCTCGACGTGCTCGAACAGACGGCGGGTGGCCCGCGCATCGACTACGAGAGAGGCCGTGTGTTGGAGCTTCAGGAGCAGTGGGACGCCGCACTGGCGGCCTATGAGCGGGCGGCGTTGGTGGTGGTGCCCGGTCCCCTCGAGAGCGACATCCAGTTCCGCAGTGCGCTGGTGCTGGACGATCTCGGTCGGTCTGCCGAGGCCCGCTCGGTGCTCAAGAAGCTGGCCAAGTCGTCGGCACTCGCCGATGGTGCCCACGCCGCGATTGACCTGGAGCTGGGCATCAGCGACATGCGCTGGGGCAAGACACGCCGGGGCAACCGAAAGATTGGTCGGGCGCTCACCGAGCTGGAAGGGGGCACCGACCACCCATGGATGCAGGCCCGGGCACGCCATGCGGTGCTGGCCGCGGCCTTGGAAGACGCCGCTGAGCTCGAGCTGGAGGGCAACAAGAAGGCGGCGCGCAACCTGGAGCGGCGGGCGCGGGCGATGAAAGACGCCGAGGCCCAGATCACCCGCATCGCCGAGCTTGGCGAGCTGGAGTACATCCTCGCGGGTCTGCGCGACCTCGGGGACGCCTACCTGCAGCTCCACGACGACTTTGTGGCGGCCCCGGCGCCCCGGCGCCTGACGGCGGACCAGGTGGGCTTTTACCGCGAACAAGTCGACAAGAAAGCCGCCGCACTGCCCCGCAAGGCCCTCGGCTTCTACGAGATGGGCCTGGACCTGGCCGTGCGCCGGGGCTGGGAGGGTGAGCTGCTGGAAGACATCCGCAAGCGGCACATCCAAGTGCGGGCCGAGCTGGAGTCCGGCAGCGCGGGCTGAAGCCCCAGGGTGTGGACAGGGACGGCGCTCAGGGCGTCGGCGCGGCGGTGCCCCAGGGCGATGCAGTGCTGGGGCTCGGAGCGGGCGCTGGCGGGGCCGAGGTGCCCCACGGGGACGGCTCGGACGGGGCTGGCTTGGGCGCGGCCGGTGTGGGTGTTGGGGGCGACGGCTTGGGCGGGGGTGCAGCCGGCACCGGCTGGGGTGCGGCGGGCACAGGCTTCGCCGCAGCGGGCACTGGCGTGGGGGCCGTGGGGGTCGTCTTTGGCGCAGCAGAGGGCGTCTTGGGGGCCGCGGGCTCCACAGTCTCTGACGCCGCTGAAGGCGCTGGCACTGCAGGAGGCTCGGCCACTGCAGGGGGCTCGGCCACCGCAGGGGGCTCGGCCACCACAGGGGGCTCGGGCACCACAGGTGCCTGGACGGAGGCCGGGGCGGTGGGCACGGCGACCGGCGCGACTGGAGCCGGGACCGTCGCCGTGACCGGAGGGACCGGTGCACTGGGCGAGAGCGGCGGGGTGGGCGTGCCCATGCGCATCCAGAACAACAGCGCGGCGGCGGCGAGCGCCCCTCCAGCCACCAGCCAAGGCAGCAGCACGGGGCGGGAGTAGCGGCGCACCGGTGCCATGCGTCGGGTCAACAGCAGCTGAGTGCCCATCAGCAGCTCCGCCACGTCCTCGGGCGCTTCCACCACGCCGTTCACCAGACCGAGCTGCACGTCCAGATCCGGCCGCGACAGCGCCAGCCGGCACACCTGCAGCGCCTTGCGCAGCTCGCCCACGTCCCGAAAGCGGTTGTTGGGGTGCTTCTCCAGGCACCGCATCACCGTCCACTCCACCACCTCGGGCAGCCCGTGGTCCGGCTTGAGCGTCGAGAACGTCGGCGCCGGCTTGTTGATGTGGGCGACCAGCACGCTCGCGCCCCGGATGTCCCCGTAGGGTGTGCGTCCCAACAGCATCCGGTACAGCAGGATTCCCAGCGCATAGATGTCGGTGCGTCCATCGACACTCTCGCCCATGGCTTGCTCGGGGGCCATGTACCAGGGGGTGCCCAGCACCGTGTCGATGCCCGTGATGTCCGACTCGTCCTCCGCATCCTTCGCGATGCCGAAGTCCACCAGACGAACCACCAAATCGGCCGTCTCGGCGCCCGCCAGGAAGACGTTGGCCGGCTTGAGGTCCCGGTGGATGATGCCTTGCTCGTGGGCCTCGGCCAGTGCCCGGGACAGCTGGTCGATGACGTCGATGGCCAAGTTGGGCGAGGGGGTGTGGTCGCGGAAGTGGTTCCGCAGGGTGATGCCCTCGATGTACTCCATCACCAGAAACTGCATGTCACCGATCGAGCCGTGATCGTAGACCCGCACGGTGTTGGGGTGGGACAGGCGCGCCAGTGCGGCAGCTTCGCGCTCGAAGCGACGCTGGAGCTCGGTGATGTCGGCAGATCCTTCCCGGGGAATCAGCAGCTTCACCGCGACCTGGCGGCTGAGCGTCGGCTGCACACCCCGGTAGACCCGGCTCATGCCGCTGCGTGCGATGAGCTCGGTCAGCCGGTAGCGGCCTTCCAGCTCCAGTCCGATGTAGGGGTCACGGTTTGGGGCGGGAAGGACTGCGGGCTCCGGGAGGACCACAGGCTCGGGAACCACGACAGGCTCGGGAACGACCACAGGCTCGGGAAGGACCACAGGCTCGGGAAGGACCACCGGCTCAGGAAGGACCACCGGCTCAGGAAGGACCACCGGTTCGGGCAGGGGCACAGGCGCGGATGCCCGGCGAACATGGACTGCATCGGGTGCGGCGGTGGCATCGCCCGGATCGACGGCGCCCATCATCGGGAATCCGGGGGGGCTGACCCGCGATGGGCTGTCCGATGACATGGTGGGTTCCTCGGCATCGCGGCCTGGACGGTCCGAAGGGGGGGCAAGGAGTGGGGCACACATGGCCCGCACGATGTCACGGGTGGTGGGCATCCGGGCACCCCCCGCTGCCGTGGCCGATGGGCACACCGGTTCACGATTGCGCGGAAGGCAGCAGGTGGTCAAGCGAGACGGTGGATAGCAACCAAGACGCCCTCGGCCACCGCCCACTGTCAGAGAATTGCCAGCGTGGATGCCGCCGGCGCCACGATCGGACGGGCGCGGTTCGGGCCCCGTCCGCCGTCGTCTACTGGGGCTTGTGGGCTTGCCCGCTGCGCAGCGGAAACGCACCCCACTGGGGACCATGCCACCGGGCTTCTTCGATGGCAAAGCCGGCGGCGTGCAGCAGTGGCTCCGGGTCCCGGTTGAGGTGACAACCGCCTGCCAGCCGGCACCACAGCGGATTGAGCAGCTGTTGCAGTCCCGCCATCGGCCCCCATGGGCTCTGGACATGCTCCACAAAGTGCACGGTGCCCCCCGGCCGGAGCACCCGCCACAGCTCGGCCGCCGCCCGCTCGGGCTCGGGAATGGTGCACATCACCCACGTCACGACGGCGGAGTCGAAGCTGTGGTCGGCGAAGGGCAAGGCCTCGGCCCCGGCTTGGTGCAGAGTAATGGGCACCCCCGCAGCGTCGGCGCGGATCTGGGCGCGGCGCAGCATATGGGGGTCCGGCTCGATGCCCACAACACTGTCCACATCGGCATAGTGGGCAAAGTTGGCGCCCGTGCCCACACCCAGCTCCAGCACAGCGCCCCGGGCCGCTTTCACCGTGCGAGGTCGCAGCCGCTGGAGCGGGGCCATGGCCAGGTCCAAGGTTGCGGCGAGCAGGGGATGGCCGTCAGGATTGCGCATGCTCCCTCCTATCCGACCCCTTGCCCCATCCGGGGTGCCCATGTCAGTCATGGGCTCGGCCAGTCCAACCTCCCCTTCCCCCAGGTCCCCCATGGCAACCCCCTTCCTCGACATCCTCCAGACCTACTTTGCCGGCGAGCGTGCCACCGGCTTTGGCATCGCCTTGCCCTTGGGCCTCGTGCTGATGGGCCTTGCTGGGCTGCACTGGCAAGGGGAGGTCGGTGCGTGGCGGTGGAGCCTGGCAGCGCCCGCGGGGGTGCTGGGCCTCGGGTGTGTCGCGGTCGGACTGGGCCTGGGACTCAAGACGCCCGGGCAGGTTGCCGAGCTGGTGTCGTTGCTGGACCAAGATCCGGTCCAGATGCTGGCCATCGAGCTGCCCCGCATGGCCAAGGTCAACGCCAATTGGCCCATCCTCGTGTGGATGTGGGTGGTGCTACTGGTCTCCGGCTTGGGGCTGAGGATGGGCATTCCCAGGGACTGGGCCCACGGCTTGGGCCTCTCGCTGATGTTTATCGGCGCCACGGGCTTCCTCATTGACAGCTTCGCGGAGCGCCGGGCGCTGATCTACACCGCGGGGCTGCATGCCCTCGCCCGGGAGCACGGTGTTGCTGTCCCCGGTGCCAGCGACTGAGCGCCCTCCCAGTGGGCATTGTCGGCGTGTTGTGCCAGTGCCTACTCTGAGCGCAGGGCATCCACCGGCGCCACCTCGACCGCACGCCGTGCAGGCAGCTGGCCGGCCACCAAGCCCGCCAGTGCCAGAATGGCGATGGATACGCCGATCACGTCCATGGACACGCGGGGGTCACCCAGCACCTCGTGGTCGGTCCCCACGACCGCGCGCGCCAGCTCCAGTCCGCCCAGGCCCACCACCAGCCCGGCCACGCCGGCGAGGGCGCACAACAACAGCGCTTCCATCAAGATCATGCGCCGAATGTCGGCGGGGGTGGCCCCGAGTGCCCGCCTCAACCCGAGCTCCACCATACGCTCCCGCACCGACACCAACATCACATTCGACACGCCAAAGGCCCCCGCCAAGATGGTGAGACTGCCTACCAGCAGGACGAAGTAGCGAATCCCGCGAAAGGTCGCTTGGATGCGGCGAAACTCCTGGCCGCCGTTGCGGGACCCGATGGCCGGCGCATCGTCGGGGTGAACGCCGTGCCGCAGCTGGAGCACTCCCCGAATGTCGTCTTCCACGTCCACCGCCGAGACTTCAGCGACCGCACTCGCCGCCAGCCAATTCACCCGGTCCCCCATGTGAAACACCTGCTGCAGCGTGGGCAGGGGCACATGCACGGTCGACTCTGCCCGCTCGCCCTCGTCCCCGGGCAGGGGTGACCGGAAGGTGCCCGCGATGGTGAACCACACCCCATCCACTTCGATGGGCTGGCCGATGGCGGAGGCGGGGTCGAGCTTGGGAAAGAGCTGTTCCACGACTTCTTGGCCAATGACGGCCACCTTGCGCCGCTGCTGCAGATCGAGCGGGTTGAGCCAGCGCCCGGCCGTGATCTGCATGGGCTGCACCTTTCGGTAGTCGGGCTCGTCCCCTGCGACCTGGTACTCGCCCTCTTCTTGGCCGTGGCGCACGAGGCTGCGGTAGCGCCACCCCCCGAGCTGGCTGCGGCCCACCACAACCTCCAGCCCCGGGACGTTCTCGCGGATTGCGTCCACGTCGCTGGACCGGTAGTTCACCTCGCGACCGGGCTGGCGTCCCTCAAACGGCATCGACGTGGTGCGGCCCCAGAACCACACCGCGTTGCTGGCCCGTCGACCGAGCTTGCGCTGCACCCCGACCTCGAGGCCGTTGCCGAAGCCGGCCATCAGCAGCATCATCGCCATGCCCCAGAACACCCCGCTGGCGGTCAGGATGCTGCGCAGCTTGTTGCGGGACAGCGTGCGCAGCAGCTCGCCGAGGGACTCTTGGAGGGCCTCGATGACCGGAGAGCCCGCGCTGGCAGAGGACTCGGTCGTGGGGGGAGACTCAGCCATCTCGGAGCGCCACGATGGGCTGGACCCGGGCGGCTTGCCAGGCGGGCACCAGCGATGCCACCAGACCGCCGATGCTCAGGGCCACCACGGCCTGAATTGCGACATCGGGGGCGACGCTGGGGTCGCGGATGTAGTCGTTGTCCGGCAACCACAGCGCCAGCGCCTGGACCATGCCCAGACCGGCGACCAGCCCGATGCACCCGGCCGTCAGCGTCAGCGCGAGGCCCTGCACCGCCACCATTCGCACGATGTCCCAGCGGGTGGCCCCCAATGCCTTGCGCAGCCCGAGCTCCCGGGTGCGCTCACGAACACTGATGAGCAGGATGTTCCCGACGGCCACGACGCTGGTGAGGACGGTGCCCAGGCCCACCGCCCAAGTGAAGCTGCGCAACCAGCCGAAGACTTGTTGCACATCGGCAAAGCGGAGCATGTTGTTGCGCACCCGCAGCGCCCGGCCGTCCGTGGGGGAGAAGCCGTGTCGTTCCGACAGCGCGGTCCTCAAGCCGGTCTCGGCCATGGCGGCTTGTTCGGCGTCGTGCTCGTCCACCGTGAACATGAGCATGTCGACGTGGTCGGCGCCGCCCCAGACCACCCGCGCCGTGGTGATGGGCAGGTAGACCATCTGTTCTTCCGACGCGCCGCCCACGTCCTCAAAGACGCCCACAACGGTGAAGTTGACGCCATTGATGGCGATGAGCTCGCCCAGCGGTGCGGAGAACGGGTCGTCACTGGGCCAGAAGAAGGTGGCCACGGCCCGTCCAATCACCGCGACCTTGCGGTGGTGGTCGAGGTCGCGCTGGATGAGGTAGCGGCCGCTCCGCACGAGGGTCTGTTCGATGAGCTGGTGTTCTGGGGAGACTGTGCGCAGGGAGAAGCTGCTGGTGCGCGACCCCACCCGAATCACGGTTGTGCCGGGCAGCATGAAGCGGGCTGTGGTGGCGATGCTCTGGGGCAGGTCCTGGGCGGTGTGTACGTCGGCGTCGGTGAGCTGGATGCGACGGCCGCGCTGGGTGCCGGCCCCGAGGGCGCTGACCCGCCCAGGGTAGACCCACAGGCTGTTGATGGCGTCGTCGCGGTAGCCCCAGCGCATGCTGTTCTCGAGGCCGGTGCCCGCCGCCAGCAGCAAGATCAACATGAAGATGCCCCAGGCCACGGTCGCCCCGGTGACGAGCGTGCGCATCGGCTGGCGCCACCAGGACCGCACAATCTCGGCCCATCCCTCGGCGAGGCCCATCATGGCGCGCTGGCGTCGACGGGGGCGCCGCGGCTGACCACTTGGCCGTCCCGCAGCACGATGGTGCGCTGACAGCGCTCGGCCACTTCGGCTTCGTGGGTGACCACCACAAGAGTGAGCCCATCGGAATTCAGGCCCAACAGCAGGTCCATGATCTCGTCGGACGTGGCGGTGTCGAGGGCACCGGTGGGCTCGTCCGCCAGCAACACCCGGGGCTCACCGACGAGGGCCCGGGCGATGGCCACCCGCTGCTTCTGGCCGCCACTGAGCTGGTTGGGGAGGTGGTCGAGCCGGTCGCCGAGGCCCACTTGCTGCAACGCCGCGACGGCCCTTGTGTTGCGTTCCTTGCGCGCGATGCCCCGGTAAAACAGCGGCAGCGCGACATTCTCGACGGCGTCCCGGTCCGCCAACAAGTGAAAGGACTGAAACACAAAGCCCAGCAGCTGGTTGCGCATCCGGGCGGCGGCCGACTCGCTCAGCGCCCGCACTTCTTGGCCGTCTAAGTGGTACTCACCGCTGTCGTGGCTGTCGAGCAGCCCGATGATGTTGAGCAGCGTCGACTTGCCGGAGCCGCTGGATCCCATGATGGCCACCGCCTCGCCCGGGCGGATGTGCAGATCGACCCCCCGCAGCACCGGCAGGGGGGTGGCGCCGGTCATGTAGGCTTTCTGAAGCTGGCGGATCTGGATCACGCTCGCGCCTAACGTGCGGGGCAGGCCCGGTCTGGGGATGCGCACTGACGGGCGACTGGGATTTGTGTGGGGCGTGCGACAGTGCCGACAGAGTGTGACAAGCTGCAGCTCAGCTCTCAGCGAGGCAGACATGCGAAGTGGACTCTGGGCCGTGATCTTGGTGGGCTGCTCGCCCGTGGTGGCCGACGACGGCGCAAGCAAGGGGGGCTTCGACACGGCGTTGTCGGGCTTGGATGGCAACGACGGCGGTGATGGTGCGGACGGCGCCGATGGGGCCGACGGTGGTGACGGTGCGGACGGTGGTGACGGGGCCGACGGTGGTGACGGGGCCGACGGTGGTGACGGCGCGGACGGTGGTGACGGGGCCGACGGTGGTGATGGACCCGATGAGGGCTACACCGAGGCTACGAGCTTCTACTATAGCGTGCGCAGCGCAGGCCCCGTGCCCGATGATGCCCGCTGGCTGGACTGTCAGCTCGTCTGGCGCGCGGAGTCGGACCGCCCTGTCGACACGTGTGATGCGTGTGAATTTGCGTTCGACTTCGACTTCACCTTTGAAGAAGACTACGGCGGCGGCTGCGGGGACCAGGACGACTTCTCGGTCGGCATCGGTCGCATCAGTGACTATGCCGGCTACGGGCCTGCTTTCGCGTTGCAATACAATGGCTACTGGTACCCATGGATGCTGGTCTACACCGACTATGGTGCCGGCGAGCTGGGCGTTCGCGCAACCTATCGCAATGAGCCCTTCGAGTCTCGGGGCTATGAAGGCTACTACACAAGCGTCGCCTATGTGTACCTGTACGCCTACTGAGCCTCCGGTGGGGGCCCTTGAGTTGTCAGGGTGACCTCCGGGCTCAGCCGGGCCCGCCCCACAATGCACACTGCCCGACCGCTCCACGGCAGCGTGCGGTGGGCCAGCTTGCGCTGCAGTGTGGTCTTCAGCACCTCAAGCTGTTCGTCGCTGAGCCAGCGGGCCAGCCGGCCCCGGTAGCTTGTGGGCCGCGGGGCAAACCAACGCTCCAGCACCGCATCGGTCACGGCGAGGTCATGGTGCATGTCGACGATGCTGTGGCTCACGTCCAGACCCACGCTGGCGACCACATCGATCAGGGCGTCCACGGTCCACCGGGTGAGGGGGGCGTCCATGTCGGTGTAGAGCGCTTCTTCAGCAAGCGCCCAGGCCTCGTGAATGCCATCGGATAAGTCACTCTGGAGCACCACCGCCGACAGCCTCGGGGTGTGCCGCGCCAAGTTCTCCACCAGCACCACCCGGCCCTCGGGCAGCAGGGTGTCGCGCAACAAGGCCATGCGGGCTTGGGCGTCCGGGGCCTGCACCAGCGCATCCCGACCGGTCACAATGTCGACCCGGACGTCGCCGAGAACAGTGATCAAGTCGGTCGGCTCGCAGTGCAGCACATGGGGGCGCTGCAGCTCTGGCAGGCGCTCGGCGAGTCCCCGCAGCATGTCGGCCGTGGCCCCATTGGCCGTCCAGGACCACACCCCACCCTCGGGCACCTGGCGCAGTGCTTCCCACGTCAACAACCCAGAGCCGGGCTCACAGTCCAACACCAGCTCGTGCCGCTGGGGCAGGGCTTGGGCAAAGATGGCGTCTCTCTGCATCGCGAGCCTTTGCCCAAAGCGCCCTGCTGTGCGCTGTAGCCAGCGTTCCATGCGGGGGTCATCCGGCCCCGTCGTGAGCCGCTCCACACTCGCGAGGCCCACCCCCTCCAACATGGCCGCGAGCTGGGCTTCCCGCTGGCGGGCCACCCGTGTGCCCACTTCGCCCTCCCAACCCTGGGTCGAGGGCTGCCAGAACACCCTGCCCTTGAGGCTTGTGGGCAGGTATTGCTGGGCGACCCAGTGCTCTTTGTGGGCGTGGGGGTATTGGTAGCCCTCGCCGTGCCCGAAGCCCTCTTTGTCGCGGTTGCCGTCTTTGAGGTGGTTGGGCACATCATCGGCGCGCTCGGCGGCGACGGACTTGATGGCGTCGAAGAAGGCCATGGTGCTGTTCGACTTGTCGGTCGCCGCCAAGTACAGCGTGGCTTGGCTCAGGTGGAAGCGTCCTTCGGGAAGGCCCACCCGGTCGAAGGCCTGGGCGCACGACATCACCACGCCGAGGGCTTGGGGGTCGGCCAAGCCAATGTCTTCGCTGGCCAAGATGACCAACCGCCGAAAGATGTAGCGGGGGTCCTCCCCGGCGTAGACCATGCGCGCGAGCCAATACAGGGCCGCGTCGGGGTCCGAGCCGCGCACACTCTTGATGAACGCCGAGATGGTGTCGAAGTGGGCGTCGCCCTCTTTGTCGTACAGCACCGCGCGGATCTGGATGCTCTCCTCGGCCACCGCCAGCGAGATGTGGCGCACCCCGTCGGCATCGGGGGTGGTGGTCTCGACGGCGAGCTCCAGCGCATTGAGCGCGGCCCGGGCGTCCCCGTTGGCCACGTTGACCAGGTGGTCTTCGGCCTCGGGGGCGAGGGCCACATCGAGGGTGCCGTAGCCCCGCTCCGGGTCGAGCAGCGCTTGGTGGATCACTTGGCGCAGGTCATCGGGCGTGAGCGACTGGAGCTGAAAGACCCGGGACCGGGACACCAGCGCCTTGTTGACCTCGAAGTAGGGGTTCTCGGTGGTCGCGCCGATGAGCACCACCGTGCCGTTCTCGACCCACGGCAGCAGCGCGTCTTGCTGGGACTTGTTGAAGCGGTGGACCTCATCGACGAACAGCAGCGTGCGCTGGCTGTGCAGGTCCCGGCGCTGGCGGGCTTCTTCGACGGCTTCTCGGATGTCCTTGACGCCCGCGAGCACCGCGTTGAGGGCCGTGAAGCGGGCGCGGGTGGTGCCGGCGATGACCTGGGCCAGCGTCGTCTTGCCGGTGCCGGGGGGCCCGTGGAAGATGAGTGAGCCCAGGCGGTCGGCTTCAATCGCCCGCCGCAGCAGCCGGCCATGACCGATGATGTGGGCCTGGCCGATGTACTCGTCAAGGTGGCGGGGCCGCATTCGGGCCGCGAGGGGAGGCGGCGGCGGCGGGGCCTTGAGGGACTGCTGGGCCGTCGGGCGTCGAGGTGTGCGGGGACTCATGCCGGCCGACGTAGCGCGTTCGGCGGGTGGGTTGGCGTGCCGAGAGAGTGGCTTGCGTTGTGGGGTTAGGGTTGGGGCGCCGCCCGGATCCCGTCCCTGTCCCGAGCCTTCGATGCCCGACCTGCCCACACCGCCCGATCGTGTTCCCGAGCCGCAAGGGCGGGGGACCCTCCACAGCCTGCCGACGGCTGCGCTGGACCCGCTGAGCGAGGCGCCGCCGGCCGGGAACGGGTCCCTGGTGCGGATCGCGCCCGAGCTGGAGCAAGCGCTCGACCGGCCGGATGGGGCCACGGTGCCGGGCGACCGCTACCGCCGCATCGCGCTGGTGGGGGAGGGGGGCACTGGCGCGGTCTATTCTGTCGAAGATCGGCTGCTGCAGCGCACCATCGCGGTGAAGCGGCTGCAACAGTACCACTCCACGGATCTGGGGCGTCTCTTTCTCCAAGAGGCCCGTCTGTGCGCCTCTCTCGACCATCCTTGTGTCATTCCGGTGCACGACTACGGCGTCGACAGCCAAGACCGGCCCTACATCGCCATGAAGCTCGTCCAGGGCGAGACCCTCACCCAAAACCTCCGGCGCCTGGGGGCCATTCGGGATGGTCAGCGGGCCGGCGACCTGCTGGATGTGTTTTCGCGGGTGTGCGAGGCCATGGCCTTCAGCCACAGCAAGGGCTGGCTGCACGCGGACCTCAAGCCCTCCAACATCATGATGGGCGACTTCGGTGAGGTCTACGTGGTGGACTGGGGCAATGCCATCCCCTCCCGGCGCTGGAACCGGCCGCTGAACTATGTCGCAGGCACACCCAGCTTCATGAGCCCGGAGCAAGCCCGCGGGGGCTGTGTGGGCCCGCCGTCCGACGTGTACGGCATCGGTGGTTGCCTGTATCTGGCGCTCACCCGCCGGACGCCCTACCCCGGCACCCCCGACGAGAAGGTGGCCCGTGCGGCCGCCGGCGAGCCGATTGTCCTGCCGCCATCTGCTGCGCGGGCGCCCGAGCCACTGCTGCGGTTGGCCTTGCGGTGCCTGTCGCCGGAAGTGGCCGACCGACCGGCGGATGTGCTGCAGCTCAAGCGCGAGCTGGACCGGATCCGCAGCGGCACATGGGGACTGCCTCAGGTCTCGCTGGACATGGGCCAGGACGTGGTGCGGGAGGGAGAAGCGGGCGACACCGCGTACTTGGTGTTGTCCGGCGCGGTGGAGGTCCTCCAGGCGGGCAAGGGGAGCATCGCCACGCTGTCGGCCGGGGACGTCTTTGGTGAGCTGGCGCCCATTCTGGGTAAGCCCAGGACCAGCACCGTGCGCACGCTCGAGCCCACCACGCTGGCCGTGATGTCCGGGGAGGAGCTGCGGGAGTCGCTGGCGATGGGGCGGCTGGGGGGGCGCTTCGTCAAGGCCATCGCCGACCGGATGCTGCAGCGGGAGCGGGAGGGCTGAGCTGGACCCGCGGTCGCGCCATCGTGAGCCATGAAATAGGCGCGCAGGCTCGCGGCGTGTGTTCGCGGGATCCCCAGCACTGGAGGGCCCATGCCCACCGAACCTGCCACTCTCTGCGCGGCGGCCTGCACGGTCGCGCTCCCCTGCTCGGACGCGATCCCGGTGTGGGGGCGGCCCCAGGCCCAGCTGATCGTGCTGGAGGGCGACAGCGTTGTGGTGGTGGGCACCCTCGACTCGCCGATGGTGCCGCCGGGCCTGGCTGCGGGTGTGGCCGAGGGGCTGGGTCTGCCCCGTTCATCGGTGTTCTTGGTCCCATCGGGCGCCGCCGAAGGCCCCGAGAGACTGCGGCGTGCAGTGGGCGAACCCGAGGGGGAGGGTCCCAGCCAGGATGCCGTGCTCATTGGTCGCTTGGTCGATGCAGTCCGCGGGCTGGTCGGCTGGCTGGTGCCGGCGCGGCTGCGCACGCTGGCTGGCCACCGGTGGGACATCGCGGGGCTCACCCAGCCCAGTGTGTCGACGTGGGGCGCGCGGCTGGAGCGACGCCACAACGAGCTGGAGGGCACCCGGCCCGACGCGGGGCTGGAGCGCTTGGCGGCGGAGCGAAATGGGGCACGGCGTCCGCCGAACTTGCGCTGGGACCGGGCGCTGGTCGACGCCAGGCTGCGGGGATTTGTGGTTCAGAGCGTTGATGATGACGCTGTCTTGGCCGTGTTCTGTGCGGTCTCGGCCACGGTGCCGGCGCTGTGGGGCGGCCACGGTCGGGTGGCCGGGGGCATCCCCCAGTGTGCCCGGGAAGCCGCGCAGGACCAGATCATGCGCAAGTCGCGCAGGGTGGTGCCGGTGGTCGCGCTGGCGGCGGGGGTGTCGGCGGACGCGGAGCTGCGGGCCCCGAGTGTGGGCGCGCCCAAGGCCGGTCCCCAGACGGGCCCCTTGCCGGCCGCCCGGGAGCTGGGCGTGACGTGGGGGCGTGCGGTGGCGGCGGCGGCTCTGATGCCGGGCAATGTGCTGACAATGTTGTGGTTATCGGTATTGTCATCAGTGAAGGCCGCGGGAGCACCGGTGCGAGACGGGGCCTCGGCCTTGCCCGAGGCCGGCACGGTGGAGGGGCGTGCGAGCCGCAGTGAGCTGGCGGGCTTGCTGGCGGCGATGGGACCGATGATTGAGCAGAACATTGACGGGCAAGGTGTGGTGCACGGGCTTGATCTGGGCGGGCTGAAGCTGGTGGGGCTGCCGGCGCAGCTCACGACCGGACTGGCGGGGCGCTTGCCTCGGGAGCTGGTGTTGGTGGGGCCTTCGGACGGCCACCTCGGGGGACTGGCGACCCCCCGGGAGATGGACCAGGGCACCATCGCGGCCGTGTGCCCGTGGGGTCGGGAAGCGGGGCTGTGGATGGTGGAACAGGTCAACGGGCTGGTGTGGACGCCGCTGCAGTCGGCACAGCTGAAGCCCGTGGTGGTCGACGCTGAGGCCTCCCCAGGGTTGGCGGTGCAGGCTGCGGACACACCTGCACCGAACGAGGGCTTCGCTCCCGCGACGCTGCACCTGCGCCGCCACCAGACGCCGGGCGGTGGCGAGCCCATGTTGCGCGTGGAAGTGCTGTGGGTGGGCGATGCCGTCGAGGTCGAGGGCCCGTGGGTGAGTCTGCACACCGACAGCGGGCCGCTGATGTACCGGGGTGCCCCCGTCGATGACCTGCACCGCGGCTTTCTCATCGCGAGCCAGCCCCATGGCACGTCGACCCGGTGGCGGGCGCGTTGGTCGATCCCGATGCCCCGGCGGTGGACGGGGCGGGTGCTGACCGCCGAGCTGGCACCATGGAGCCAAGAGACGCAGGCCCGGACGGTGCCCTGAACGGAGGGCTCTACAAGCTGCAGGCGCTGGTGATCTGGAGGTTCCGTGCGAGGGACGGGTCCAGATAGCGGTAGTTGCCGATGGTGTCGTCAAAGACCACCGCCCGCCAGCCCGCTGTGCCGCCGTAGCACTCCAAGAAGCGGTAGCCCCGCCAGGAGCTCACCTCGCGGGTGTAGCGGGCAAAGACAGGCTCGCGCTCGGTGCAGTGGGTGCGGCCCAGCGTCGTGTCGCCGTCCAGCGACCAGCTCCCGGTCCCGTCATCGTCGGCGTAGAGCACCCCCACCGCGAGGGTGTGGCGCCAGTCGGGATCGGTGTTGACATCGTGGTCTTCGGGCGGTGGCTCGCTGAGGTGGACCGACAGTCCCGCCGAGACCGCCGTGTCGTACACGGGCGCCAGCGTCGGATCGGTGCCATACGCGACCTGGGTCGGGACACCGACCATGCGGTCCGCGCCTTCAGGCCGGTCAGTGGCATCGCCCACGAGATCCAGGCTTGTGGGAGTGCCCCGCAGCAGCACATCCAAGCCCGTGTCCAACGGGCTGAAGAGGGGGTAGCCGTCGTGCTCCCGCCACAGCAGCGGCTCTGACGTGTCGAACAAGCACCGGTTGGGCGCGTGCATCCCCGACATGCCCGAGTCGACGACGGACCACCCGGTGGGCCAGCCCGCCGGGAGCGAGGTGGCGTCCGGATCGATCCAGACCACAAGCTGGTCCAGCGCGGTGCCCCGAAGGGGGAGGCCCTCGCGGAAGGTGGCTTCGGGGTTGTCTTCGGGGGGCTGGTACACGATGGCCGCGTACAGGGCACCTTGGGCCTCGGGCCAGGCCCGGGCGAGGCCGACGATGTGGGTGGACGGCGGTTCGGCGGGCAGGTCGAGGCTGAAGCCGCCGTACACGACATCCACGGTGTCCACGCTGATGCCGAGGTCAGGGCTGCCGGCGCCATCAAAGACAATGTTGACGAGTGCGACGCGCAGAGCCCCGACGGGCAAGGCATCTTCGGGGGCTCGCGTGACCCCGTGCAGCCCTTGGAGGACCGGCCCTTCACCGCCGTCGGCGCCGTCGGCTGCGCCATCCCCGCCCCCGTCCGCGCCGCCCTCATCCCCGGGATCGGCGGTGTCCTCGGGAGTGGTCTCGGGGTAAGCCTTCTCGTGCTTGCCGTTGCCGCAGCCGGCGATGCTCAGCAGTGCGCCGAGCCAAGCCGAGCGCACGGGAACAGACCCGCGACGGGGAGGAAGCGCTCGGGGGAGCAGTGGTGCCATGCGGGGACTGTAGCGAGCCAGGACCGGGCCAGGCGCGCTATTTCTTGTCCTTGGACTTGGTGCTGCGGGACAGGATCAGCTGGATGAGCACCCCCACCGTGGCCGTGCCGATGATGAGCAGCAGGTCGGTGGGGCGGTCCAGCGACCACGCCAGCATCAGCGCCCCCAGCACGCTCGTGATCAGGGGCAGCAGCCGGCGGTAGATGGACGGAAACAGTGCGAGCCCGAGGAAGCCGGCGGCAGGGGCGGCGTACCAGGGCACTGGACCAGTCCAGACCAGGGGCAGGATCGCGTGGACCATCCCGGCCACGAGGATGCTGCCGGCCAGCCGGACGGCCAATTGCTCCACCCGGGAGGTCACCAGCGCGCCCAGTGCGCCGGCCCCAACGGTGATCCCGAAGCGCCAGACCGGCGCCATGTCGGGCAGGTAGGTGTGGGCCAGCCACAAGCCCACCGCAAAGCCGGGCGCCATGATGGCCAGGGCATAGACCCGGGCGCCAGCGGTCAAAAGGACCACGCCTGCGGCGGCCCCGACAACACGCACATCCGCATGGCGGACCAGCTTCTCGAGGCTCTGGAGATCGATGGGGAGGTCAGGCATGGGGGCTCCGGGCGGGCGATGCAGGCCCACCGGCGCCGCACGGGGTGCAACGGGATAGGATGGGGTGCAATTCGCGTCCGTGAAGTCAAGGCGACCCTTCGTATCCTGTTGGGTTCGTGGCCCCGGCCGCGGTGCGCTGCGACGGCAGCGTGGGGCCCGACGGTTCGGGCAAGATCCCGTGCTGGTGCGTATCTTGGTTGCCCGGTTCGGGGCGACCTCTCCACTTCAGTGTGAGGACCGGCCAACGATGGATCCGACGATGGGAATCGGCCTGCTCTGCAGCGGCCTGTGCTGTGTGCTCGCTGGGGTGCTGATGACCGTGGCCATTGTGTCTTTGCTGCGGCGGGGCAAAGGTGAACCCGCGGCCGCGCCCAGCGCCGCACCGGCTGCGCTGAGTGATGGGCCGGCGGCGTCTGCAGTGGGCTTTCGTCCGGCCGCGTCGGCCTCGATTGAAGACGATGGCTCCGATGCCGTGGACGAAGGGGACATCGACGAGCCGACCACGTTGATGCCCATGGGCCAGATCCCCAAGGCGTCGTCCGCGGTGTCCCGGCCATCTCCGCCGCCGCTGCCCGGAGCGCCCGTGGCCCGCCAGTCCGGCCCGCCGCCCGCCGCCCGCTCCCACAAGCTCGACCCGGCGTCCATGCCGGATATCCCCACGCTGCGACCGGGGGCGACCATCATCCCCCCGGACGACTGGGATGACGACTACATCGATGAAGCCGACGTCGACGAGACGATGCTCATGCCCCGCGCCAAGCTGGGGCTGGATGAGTAGGTGTCGTGGGCCCGGCGCAGGAGCTGCATGATGCCCCCCACCGCCGCTGCCGAGTGGCTCTCCAACGCCCGCCAAGCCGCCCTCGTGGTGCACCATCCCGACGCGTCGGTGGTGCGCCTCACCGGCGATGAGGTGCGCCGCTGGACCAACGGCATGTTCACCAACAACACCCGCCGCCTCGCGCTGGGTCAAGGCAACCGCCACGCTTGGTGCAACGACCGAGGCCGCGTGAACGGCGTGCTGGACTTGTATCTGGTCGCCGAAGACCAAGTGGTGTTGGTGCTCGAAGGGGTCGACTCGGCTTCGTTCGCCAAGCAATTCCAGATGTACCTGATCCTCGACGACATCGAGCTGGACGACCTCACCGACGTCGACGAAGCCGGTGCGGTGGCGTTGGTGTCCGTCTGTGGTCCCCAGACCGGCGCTGTGCTCGCCGCTGCGGGCCTGTCCCTGCCTGAGGCAGACCACCAGCATGTCGTGGTGGACGGTGTGCGGGTGTGCCACCGAGACCGGACGGGCTTGGGTGGGGCGGACCTGCTGGTGCCGGTGGGGGACCTGGACGCCTGGATGCAGCGACTCACCGACGGGGGTGCCCGACCGGGAACCCCCGACATGCTCGATGCTCTGCGGATTCTCGACGGTCGGGCCGCCTGGCCGGTGGATGGCACGGACAAGTCTTTGGTGCACGAGCTGCGGTTCAACGAAGACTGCTGCGCCTTCGACAAGGGGTGCTACGTCGGCCAGGAAGTCATCAACCGCGTGGACGTGCGCGGAGGCGTGCAAAAGCGCCTGACCATGCTCACCCTCGACGATGCGCCATCATCGGGTGCGGCGGTCCAGGTCGACGGCAAGGTGGTGGGCACGGTGACCAGCATCACCACAGCCGATGGCACGGTGCGGGCGCTGGGTGTGCTGCGCAAGGCCGCGTGGGAGCCGGGCACGGTCGTGGACGTCGACGGCGCTGGCCCGGCCACGGTTGTGGCCCACCCTCGGGGCTGAGCACCCCCCAGGGCAGGGCTCAGCGCTTCTTCTTCGGCTTGCTGCCGTCGAGGGGCTGGTCCGGTTTGGCCACCTGAAGGTGCACCCGCTGCCCATCTTTGGCCAACACCCGCACGTGGCCGGCGGACCACGGCTCGTCGTCGCCGAGCAGCACTCGGTCCTTGGCGGAGACGTCGGACTCGTTGAGCGGGGGCTTCATCAGCCGCACCTTCCACGACGTGTACAGCGACGTGGGGTGGGTGCCGGCGAGGGCCCAGGACGCGAAGGGGACCAGATCGGCGTTGGGGCAGCTCATCGCCAGCTCTTTGAGGGCTGGTCCGAGGTTGGCGCAGCGTGTGCCCTCGGGCACCAGCAGCTTCTCGACCTCTTTCTGGGCGCCCGAGCACGCGGTCTCGGCGGTGCTCAGCAGCTTCTCCATGAGCATGGCGGACCGGGAGGCATCGTCCGGGCTCGACGCCAGCTCTGCACCCGCCTGGCGAAGGGGCGAGTTGGGGGGCATCGTCGGCTTCAAGGGCACCTGGTAGGCTTGGCCCACGAAGTGCACATTGCGGTAGCCCCGCGCCGCCAGCACCTTCGCGGCGGTGGCCACGTCGCGACCGGGGGTGTTCGCGGCGATGCGGATGTAGGTCGTGCCCGGCGCTTCGGTCGCCCCAGAGCCGAGGGTGACGCCCTTCTCGGCCTCTGCCTCTTCATCGGCGTCAATGGCCGCAGCCAAGCCTCGGGCGCCGTTGATGTCTTGCCCGCGAAAGCGCCAGCCGCCAGGGAGCAGCTCCACCAGCTCTGTGGTGTTCTCGGCGTCCGCGTGGGCGGCGCGCTGCACCTTCACCAAGCGCATGTCCGGGACCGGATCCTCCCCGGGCCAAGCGCAGGCGTCCGCAAAGTGGGCCTGGAGGCCGTCGACATCGAGTCCCGCGGCGCTGGCCGATGTCAGGGTGGCCATCAACAGGGCATTCAACAGCATGGAGACCTCAACGGAGGGGGGAGTGCAGGGCCCGGTGGGGGGCGGCGAGGCCTTTGCTTGGCCTGCGCAAGGGGCTGGAGGGCGTTGGCATGGCATATCCCTCGCCGGTCCGCCACCAGAGCCGCGCAAATTGTCGTGGCGGGGAGTGGGTTGGGGGTCGGCGGACGTGGGGCGGACACCCCTTGGGCACCTCGCCGTCCCCGGCGCGGTCGGACGAAGGGCGAGAGCGTGCTTTTTGAGGACATCTTCGCTGGTGTGTGTCCAGCCCGGGCGAGTCCATGAAGGAGTGGTTAGGGCATCGTGTTCCCGGCGGTTGCCCGGCCCTTTGTGCGCCATGTGCGATGGAGACGACCTGTCTCCCGCCTGCGCCTTCCCAAGGCTCGCCCCCGCCCGCAGGCCGGCCCCGTTCCGGCCCCCTGCGCCTGAGACCGCACTCGACCCCTGGATGCCCCTGTGGAAGAAACTGATCGTGTCGTTGGAGTCGACATTGAGGAGGAGATGCGCTCCTCCTACTTGGACTACTCCATGTCCGTCATCATCGGGCGCGCCTTGCCCGATGTTCGCGACGGCCTGAAGCCTGTCCATCGACGCATTCTCTATGCGATGCATAGCGAAGGCTTGACCTCCGGACGGCGCTTCTCCAAGTGCGCCGGTGTCGTGGGTGAGGTGCTCAAGAAGTACCATCCCCACGGCGACTCCGCGGTCTACGATGCGCTGGTCCGGATGGCCCAGCCCTGGAACATGCGGTATCCCCTGATTGATGGTCAGGGGAACTTCGGTAGTGTGGACGGTGATCCCGCCGCTGCCTACCGGTACACCGAGAGCCGGATGATGAAGCTGGCCGAGCAGATGCTGGCCGACATCGAGAAGGACACCGTCAACTTCGAGCCGAACTTCGACGGCGCCACCGAAGAGCCTTCGGTGCTCCCGGCGGCCTACCCGAACCTGCTGGTCAACGGGTCCGACGGCATCGCCGTGGGCATGGCCACCAAGATTCCCCCGCACAACCTCCGCGAGGTCATCGACGGGGTCATCGCGGTCAGCCAGAACCCCGACATCACCATCGACGAGCTGATGGTGCACATTCCGGGGCCGGACTTCCCCACCGCGGGCACCATCTACGGCCGCATGGGCGTGCGCGATGCCTACCACACCGGCCGCGGCCGGGTGCTGGTGCGGGGCCACACCCACTGGGAAGAGACCGACACGGGCCGGGACGTCATCGTCATCGACGAGCTGCCCTTCCAGTGCAACAAGGCCCGGCTGGTCAAAGAGATCGCCGACCTCGTCAAGGCGCGCCGCATCGAGGGCATCTCCGCCCTCCGCGACGAGTCCGATCGGGACGGCATGCGCGTGGTGGTCGAGCTGAAGCGCGATGTGGTCAAGGAAGTGGTGCTCAACCACCTCCACAAGCACACGGCGCTGCAGTCGACCTTCGGTGTCATCCTGCTGGCCATCGTGCACAACCGCCCGCAAGTGCTCAACCTCAAGGAGATGCTGGAGCACTACCTTCAGCACCGCCGCGACGTGACCATCCGGCGCACCCGCTACGAGCTGCGCAAGGCCGAGGCCCGCAAGCACATCCTCGACGGCTTGCTCATCGCCCTCGACAACCTCGACGAGGTCATCCGTATCATCCGGGCCAGCGACACCGCTGAAGCCGCCCGCGAGCAGCTTCAGGCCCGCTTCGGTCTCACTGAGATCCAGGCCCGGGCCATCCTTGACATGCGTCTGCGCCGCCTCACCGGCATGCAGCGCCTGGAGCTGGAGCGCGAGCGGGCCGAGCTCGAGGCCTTGATCCTCCACTACCGGTCGATCCTCGGTGACGAAGGCCGCCTGATGGAGGTCATTCGCGAAGAATTGCTGGCGATCAAAGAAGCCCACGGCGACGAGCGCCGCACCCGCTTCACCGACTCGACCGGCGAAGTCGACATCATGGACCTCATCGCCGAAGAGGATCAGGTCGTGACCCTCTCGGTCAAGAGCTACATCAAGCGCACCAGCCACAGCGAGTACCAAGAACAGCGCCGTGGTGGCTTCGGAAAGCGGGGCATGCGCACGCGGGATGAAGACAGCGTCCGCGACATCTTCATCGCGAACACCCACAGCGATCTGTTGGTGTTCACCAAGCGGGGTCTGGTCTACAAGCTGCCGGTCTACAAGATTCCCGAGGTCAATCGGGACGCGAAGGGCCTGCCCATCGTCAATCTTGTTGAGCTCGACAGCGACGACCGGCTCGCCGCCGTGATTCCCATCGCCGACCTCGACCGCGACGACGTCGACTTGCTGTTCTGTTCCAAGCTGGGCCGGGTCAAGCGCACCAAGCTGTCGCTGTATCGAAACCTGCGCACCAGCGGGCTTCGCGCCTACGACTGCGCTGACGGCGACGAGCTGCTGACGGTCACCAAGGCCCTCACCGAGCAGCACGTCGTGATCGCCACCCGCAATGGCCTCACGATTCGCTTCCCCGGCGTCAATGACAAGGGTGAGCTGGAAGTCCGGCACATGGGCCGCGTGGCCCGGGGTGTGAAGGGCATCGACCTGCAGAAGGGCGATGAGATCGTCGACATGATCGTGCTAACTGGCGCGGAAGATGCGCGGCTGCTCACTGTGACTGAGAACGGCTACGGAAAGCGCACGCCGCTTGAGCAGTACCGGATCCAGGGCCGTGGCGGCAAGGGTGTCATCGACATCGTGACCGGCGAACGCAATGGGCGCGTGGCGGGTGCAGTGGAGGTCTCCGAGCACGACAAGGTGATGCTGATCACCGACACCGGCCGGGTCATCAAGATGGGTGTCGACAGCATTCGCGAGACCTCCCGCAACACGAAGGGCGTCACGCTCATGCGGGTTGAGGGCGACGAGCGGGTGGTCGGTGTGGCCCGGGTGGCGGAGGATGACGAGGACGAGACGATGGACGTGCTCGTCGAGCCCGAAGAGCTGGATGGGGCCGAGCCAGTTGAAGGCGAGGAGTAGAACCCAGGGCAGGGCCATCGGGGTCGTCCGTGCGGGCCAGCCTTCAGCATCAGGCGCTGGGGGCTGGCCACCGGGCCGGATCCCGGCTCTCGGCCTTGTGGCACGGATGTTCCACGGATAGTGTTCCCCGCGATGCTGAACCACCCACGAACCCCCGCCTCCGTCTTTGCCGTGTTCGTCGGTGATCCCAAGCGTTTTTGGGGCGGCGTGGGCGGCCTGCTGGTGATCGCATCGGCTGCCATCGGCTTCTGGTACAGCCCATTTTCTCCGGCTGCCCTCGATCGTCCGGCTGATCTTGCGGCAGCGGGCCAGATTGAAGCGGCGATTGCGGCCTACCAGGATCTCGCCGAGGGTCCGGCGCCCGATCGGGTGCGGGAAGCGGCCGACTGGCGGGCTGCGCACCTCGCGGCGGTCGACACATCGGGGGGCTCCCGGGCGGAAGGCCTGCTGCTCCACTTTGTGTCTGCTTGGCCCCAGTCGGAGCACATCGCCGAAGCCCACGCGCGGCTGGCGGTCTTGCTTGAGTCGGATCGGGGTCGCTTGGACGAGGCCATTGTGCACTTGGACGCGGCGCGGGAAGCTGAGCCCCACCATGCCGACATGGGCCGATGGCTGCTGCGCTCTGCCCGGCTGCATCTGGAGCTCGATGAGCCCCACGCGGCGGCGGCGGCGTTTGCGGCGGCGACTGCGCTGCCCCCCCAAGCGGCGAGTGCATGGCTGGGTCTGGGGCGCTTGCGCATCGGTGACGACCCGGCTGCGGCCTACGATGCCTACCAGAACGCACTGGATGTGGCGCAGAACGCGGCTGAAGCTCGCCTCGCGCGGCTGGGCATGGCCACGGCGCTCGAGGGGCTGGAGGGCCGAGAAGCTGCCCTCGCTGAAGTCGACGTGGCGCTGGCTGAAGAGGGCGCTGATGCGGCGCTGATGCGGCGCCGTGACCGCCTGCGCAAAGACCGCTGATCCGGTGCTGGGGGGGGGGTGGGGAGCCCCGGTGTTCAGGCGTCTTTCGCCGGTCTCGTGTGATCTCGGTCTGGGTTGGTCTGGCGGCTGACATTCCGTGACACGTTGGGCGACCCTCTGGGCCAGAACCCGCGCTAACTGCCGAGTCCGTGCTGTTGGCGACAGCGCTCGACCTGTGGGCATGGGGAGTGCTTGTGGACCCGACGTCTACTGTGTCTGGTCAAGGCCTGTACCACCGAGGCCCATTTGCTTGGAACGTGGCGCTCACTGTGCGTTCCGGGGTGGTCGAGGTGGTGCCGACGAGTCGCCTTGAGCGCTTGGCCGGCGCCCAGGCGTTCAACATTCGCTTGGACGCCATCGAAGAGATGGACGGATCGTGGCTGCGGGGCATCACCCTGCGCACCGCCAGCGGCCAGTTTCGCTTCTCGGGCGCCGAGATGAAGCTGGTCTACGAGGCCCTCAAGCTTGGCACGGGTCTCGGCGGGCCGAGCGAGATGATGCTCCCGGACGAAGTGACCCTGTGTGAAGGCGCCGCAGAGCTGGTGGACTCGCCGCTGTGGGTCACCGGTCGGGTCAAGCTCACGACCCGACGGCTGGTCTTCTTGGCCGACACCGGCCTTCAGTCGGTGCTCAGCCATGACCGGACCACCGAGCTTCCGATCGAGTGGATCGCCGCGTGGGAGCTGGACGGCGACTTCCACCTGCGGCTGAGCGTCGATGGCGGTCCGGGCCGTCCGCGCCAAGTGCTCGTCTTCGCCAAGGGTGTGTCGCTGTCGATCGCCGTGGTGTTGGGGGCGATGGGCATTGTGGACGGGCCCGACGGACCACCGCTCGATCGGCGCAAGGTCCCCGTGCCCCCCGCGGTCCATGGGGTCGCCCGGCTCACCCTGGGCGGTGTTCCCCAGTCCGGGCACGCGGCGGTGGGGGTGGGTGGGGTGTTCGCGGTCACCCAAGACCTGCTGGCCACGGTCACCGGCGCTGACTTCTCCAGCATGGGGCTCGACGGCATCCGGTCCTGGTCGGTGCCCCCCGAGCTCCCCGGGAACCTGACCCTGCACCACGCCGGCGGGCGCTGGGTGCTCGGCTTTGTGGATCGGTCCGTCGACACGGCTGCTTTGGCCCAGGTGATGGTGTCGGTGCCGCCGGCGGGTCGGCGCTTGCTCGATGACCGCCACCAGCTCTCACTGGACGATGTCGATGAGCTTGTGGTGGCGGGCGCTTCTGCGTTTCCTGAGAATGCCGTCCAGCGGGGTATTGCGGGGGTCTCTGTTGTCTACGGAAAGTCCCTCTCTACCGCGCGACGCGGGTGGCTGTTGCTGCTCAGCTCCGGCTTTCTGGTTGTGGACATCACCGAGACCGACGCGAGCTTCATGCCGGCGCCCTTTGTGGATCGGGGCCGCACGACGGTGAGCGACGCAGGCCGGCTGGAGATGCGGGTGGACCGCCGCCCGGTGGCGTTCTGGGTGGTGGGGGGCAAGTCCGTCGCCCGCAGCTTGTGGGATGCCTTCCACGTGCGCCGCCCCGAGCGCAGCGATGTCTTCGCGGCGTTCCCCTACGTCACCGAGATGCTGGGCAGCGTGCAGTGCCTGCGGGTGGCCCGCGACCGGCAGGAGCTGTTCAGCCGCCGCATGCTCCAGACCACGCTCGAGATCGACGGTCTCGCGTTCCACTTGCCGCTTCCGGTGCCGCCGCTGATCGAACCGGGCGTCCGGGTGGAAGTGGAGCTGGGGGACACCAAGACGGTCTACACCTTCCGCACCGACATCGCGCGGGTTGACATCGGGGACGATCGGGCCCTGGTCGTCTTGCTGCTCGCGCGCACGGTGGAGCGGCGCGAGAACAACCGTCAGGCCTTCCGGGTGGCCATCGAGCTGGAGTCGACGGCGCGTCGGATGGCCCGCCACGGAGGCCGGCCCCAGGGGGCGAGCCTGCCGATCCAGACGGTGGACCTGTCGTGGACGGGTGTGGGGTTGCTCATCGATCCCGATCTGGGAGGGGACGGGGGCGTGGCTGAGGGCCAGCTCTTGCGGCTGGAACTCGAGCTGGAGGGGGAGCGCACCAAGCAGACGGTGCAAGTGGTCCAGACCCACAAGGTGGTCGGTGAACCCCGGGTTCACGTGGGCTGTCGCTTCCTCAACCTCACGCGGGGCCAGCAGGACTGGTTGCAGGCCGCCGTGATTCGTCAACAGATGCGCGAGGTCGCGTCGAAAGAGCTAAAGCATGAGGTGGGCGAGGACTGACTCGGGAACTTCGGGACGGTCGCTTGCATGCACTTGCTGACGGGCGCCGGCCCATCGCCGAGCTGACTCAAGCTCGTCTTGGTCTTCGCCGCCACGTCGTTTTGGGGGGCCCCGATGCCGCAACCGATGCTGCGATTGTTGGTCTGTCGCCACGGTGAGCCCCGAAGCACCGAGCTGGACCCTGGCTTGACGAGCTTCGGCCTGCGCTCTGCCCGAAAGCTCGGCGACTGGGCCATCAGCCAGATTGCCGATGTGCACGCCATTGTCCACACCCGCACCCAGCGCACGCTCCAGACCGCGACTGAGCTGGCCCTCATGTGGCCGGCCTTGACGGTGGGCCCCATGGACGGGGTGCCCGACCAAGCCGAGGACTGGGCTGGGTTCACGGAGCGACTGTGGCGAGTCCATGGTGGGAACGTTGTGGTGGTGGGTCATCACACAACTCTCCAGATGATCTGCCGCGACCTGCTGCCGCCGCCTGTGGTGCTCCCCCGACCGGCCCCGTGCTCCGCTGTTGTGGTGCAAGGCATGCCCGGAAGCGAGGACTGGCGCTTGATGGCGTGGCGGAGTGGGCCGCTTTCGACATAGACCCCATCCGGCGAGGTCCTGACTTGCCGGCGACCGGACCGGCGATCGAGGATCACGCTGAGGAGTTCCAGACATGGCGGCCCCCCACTCTCCCGATGGTGATGCCATCCAGCGGCTCGCGAGCATGTACATGTTCAAGACGGTGCCCCGTGCATCACTCAGCGCGCTTCTTGAAGAAGCCCCTCCGGTTGTCTATGCCGCCGGCCACGTGATCTTCCGTCAGGGCGACACCGCGAGCATCGCCTTGTTGGTGCTGGAAGGGGAGCTGGTCGCGGAAGTCCAGGGTCCCAAGGGCCCCCACAAGCTGGGCACGTCGGGACCGGGTGAGATTGTCGGTGAGCAGGGCATCTTCGTGCCGGGCGGACTCCGGTCGGCGACGGTGTCGGCGTCGCGGCCGACGGTGTGTCTGGTGTTGGAGCCGGAGCTCATGGACCAAGCCGCCCACAACCCCGCTGTGGTCGCGATGGAGCAGCACTTGCTGGGCACGCTGGCCCGCCGTATCCGCCGCACCAACCAAGCGATCCAGCATGTCTGGAAGGCCGGCACCCCCGCCGCGGACCCTGCGACCGGAGACGCTGCCCCGACGCGGGTTGCGGCCTTGCGAAGCTGGTTCTCTGGCATCTTTGGAGGGGACTGAGATGTCACAGCTGCTGCAACATGCCGCCGCCTTCCTCACCGCGACGCCCGTGCGCGGTGTGACCCCAACGGCGCTCGCCTCCGTGCTCGGGGCCACGACCCTGCGGCGCCACAACGAGGGTGATGTGCTCTGTGCCGAGGGCGATCCCGGCAACGAGCTGTTCTTCCTGATGGACGGCAACATCCGGGTCTCGCGCAAGGACTCCCGCGGCGTCGACCGTGAGCTGGCGGTCCTGTCGGCCCCGGTACTGCTCGGCCACATGTCCCTCGTGGACAAGTCCCCCCGCAGCGCCACGTGCGCCACCCTCGGCCGCGCGGTCGTCGGTGTGCTGGATCGGCGGCGATACAACAGCTTGCTCACCGAACCCAGCGAGCGCGGGATGGCGCTGCGGCGGGTGCTCTGCGCAAGCCTGACCCGCCAGCTGGTGGGCGCCAACGAGCGAGTTCGTGCCCTGTTGCAGCAAGCCGAGGCTCAGACGAGCCTGGATCCCGACGATGTGGACGACGTCGAGGACTACGACGTCAGCGACACGGGCCTGCTCGGCCTGGAGAGCGCGCTGGGCGGCTGGACCACAAGCGTGACGGCGGCCGATCTCGACGCCGTCGAGTTTGTGATGGACGAGGACCAGAAGCGGAACCCCCGCAACCGACGCTAGGGGCTCGGCGGACGGTGCCTGGGTTAGGTTCGGTGTCCCGAGAGCCGGGGCGGGCCGAACGCAACGGGGTTGCGGTCACTGGGCTGTGCCCTGCGAAGTCCGCCAGCAACGAAATGCGCGGGATCGATGGGGTGAACCCGAAGATCCCGCATGAGGAGTGCCAGGATGTCGAGCTTTGCCTACCAGGAGATGTTCCCCAAGGCCCCGGACCCGTCCGCCCCCGGCGCCGGCCACCAGACGCCGTGGCGCAAGCTGGACGCCCTCTCCAGCGGTGTGCGGGTCTCGACGTTCAAGGGTCGCGAGATGCTCGAGATCGATGGCGCGGTCCTGACCGAGCTGGCTCGCGAGGCGATGCGTGACGTGAGCCACCTGTACCGCCCGGGCCACCTCCAACAGCTTCACGACATCCTCGACGACGACCTGGCCAGCGAGAACGACCGCTTCGTGGCCACGTCGCTGCTCAAGAACGCCGTCACCAGCGCCAGCTTCATCCTGCCCAGCTGCCAAGACACGGGCACCGCCATCGTGATGGGCAAGAAGGGCCAGACCGTGTTTACGTCCGGCGACGACGCCGCGGACCTGTCTGAGGGAATCTGGCGCACCTACAACGACGGCAACCTGCGCTACTCCCAGCTGGCGCCCATCTCGACCTTTGTCGAGAAGAACACCGGCACCAACTTGCCGGCCCAGATCGACCTGCTGTCGACCTCGGGGGACACCTATGAGTTCCTGTTCATCGCCAAAGGCGGCGGCAGTGCGAACAAGACCTATCTGTACCAGAAGACCAAGGCGCTGCTGAATCCCCAGAGCATGCGCGAGTTCCTCACTGAGGAGATCCCCAAGCTCGGCACGGCCGCGTGCCCGCCGTACCACTTGGCGGTGGTCATCGGGGGCACATCCGCTGAGAGCACGCTCAAGACGGTCAAGCTCGCGAGCTGCCGCTACCTGGACGACCTGCCCACCACGGGCAACACGGCCGGCCATGCGATCCGGGACCCGGCCCTCGAAGCCGAGATCTTGGAGATCACCCGCAATAACGGCATCGGTGCCCAGTTTGGTGGCCGCTACTTCTGCCACGACGTGCGGGTGGTGCGCCTTCCCCGTCATGGGGCGAGCTGTCCGGTGGGCATCGGCGTGAGCTGCAGCGCCGACCGCCAGATCAAGGCGAAGATCACGCGGGACGGGGTGTTCTTGGAAGCACTGGAGCGCCACCCGGCCCAGTACCTGCCCCCGGTGAGCCCGGCCGACTTGAGCGCCCAAGTGGTGAAGATCGACCTGAACCAGCCCATGGCCGACATCCGCCGCACCTTGTCGCAATACCCCATCAAGACACGACTCTCGCTGTCTGGGCCGATGATTGTGGCCCGGGACATCGCACACGCGAAGCTCAAGGAGATCTTGGACGCCGGCGAGCCGCTGCCGGAGTACTTCTCGAAGTATCCGGTGTACTACGCGGGTCCCGCCAAGACGCCGGATGGCATGGCCTCCGGCTCCTTCGGCCCCACCACCGCCAGCCGCATGGACCCCTACGTGCCCGTGTTCCAGGCGGTCGGCGCCAGCATGGTGATGATTGCCAAGGGCAACCGCAGCAAGGTGGTGCGCACGTCCTGCAAGGAACACGGCGGCTTCTACCTGGGTAGCATCGGCGGCCAGGCGGCGGTGCTCGCGGAAGAGAACATCGTCAAGGTGGAGTGCATCGACTTCCCCGAGCTGGGCATGGAAGCGGTCTGGAAGATCGAAGTGGTCGACTTCCCCGCATTTGTGGTGGTCGACGACAAGGGCAATGACTTCTTTGCCTGAGCCGAGCTGACCCCATCGGGGGTCTGCCCCCACGCAGAAGAGGGCCGGGCTGTTTTGTCGACAGCCCGGCCTTTTGTGCGCGTCGAGACGGCAGCGACATCACCCGTCGCAGACGAAGCGCTCGACGGTCAGCGCGTCGATGTAGTGGTTGTTCGTCTTGCTGCCCGTGGCGGCCGTGAAGCCGATGTGGGCGGGGAACGCGACTATCGTGGTCACGACCTCGTCAATGTAGGTCACGCCGTCCACGGTCACCGTCACCTGCTGGCCGGACACGTTGACTTCCATGTCGTGCCAAGCCCCATCTTCCATCTCGGGCAGCGCCGCAGAGACCTCCCCCACGGTGCCGCTGGCGCCGTCGAGCACCAAGCTCACATGGTCACCCACCAGGGGCTCGGTGTAGCCAGGGTCACCCGTGTTGTCCCAGGTGTCGATCTCGACAGTCCAGCCGGGCAGGCCGCCGTAGCCGATGGAGCCTGCGTCGGCGCCCTGGTACGTGGTCATCCGGGTGGTGTCGATGGCGGTCAGCGACAGGCCGTCCGCCCCGGTGCCCCCGCTGGCGTAGAACTGGAACGCGATGGAGACGTTGTCGGACATGACGGTCTCGGACGTCTGGAACGCCGTGCCACGGATGTACCGGGTGGTGTCGGTCAACTCCACCCAGCCGTTGGTGGCGTCCCAGTTGGCATTGCCCGTGAAGGCCCAGGTCGAGAGGTCCAGTGACTCTTCGGTGTAGCCGAGGTTCTGACAGACACTGACGGTCTGGCTGACGCTCTCGCCGCATGTGTCGGTGGCCGTGAGGGTGACCATGTGGCTGCCCTCGGTGCGGACCGCCCCGTCCCAGTCCATGCTGGCCTGGCCCAGAGAGTCGGCGCTGTCGGTCGAGAGCACCCCGTCCACGTCCGAGCTCCAGCTCAGCGCGAGGGAGGAGGCACCGTCGTCGTCGTCGACCATGGCCGTGAACTGCTCAACGACGCCGGGGGTGAGCACCGGGGGCGGGTTGTTGAGGTTCACGGTCGGCGGCTGGTTGGCCGAACCGCTCAAGTACACCGTGATGGTGGGGTTGTTGGGGTCGTCGGTCTCGATGGTGAGGATGCCGCTGCCGCCGGCGCCGTAGACCACGATGGCTGCGCTGTCGCCCGCCGCCACCGTGTCGGGGCTGTCCACCACCTCCCAGTCGCCGTCGACGGTGATGCCCACGATGTTGAGCACACCGCTGCCGTCGTTGGACAGGGTGATGCTGCCTTCTTCCCCTTCACACATGAGGCCCAGATCAAGCTCGGTCGTGTTCACCAACGCGACCGGAACTCCGTCCACACCGTCGCCGCCGTCGCTTCCGTCACCGCCGTCGCCGCCGTCACCGCCGTCGCCGCCGTCGCCGCAGCCTTCGCAGCAGTCGACGACAAACTCGGGGACGGTGTCATCGGTGACGTCGCCGCAGCCGGTGAGGACAAGGATCGTGATGAGTGCTGGGGTGCGCATGGTGGACTCCGTGGGGTGCTGCCCTGAGGGGCAGGGTTGGTTTGGGGCGTGCCGGCACACACCAAGCCTCAGGTCGTCGAGACGACAGCTTTGGAGGCTGTTGGTTTGTTGGGAGCGGGGTCCCGTCCGGCCCCATCACCTTGGGGTGGGGTCACTCCTTCGCCATCTCCCATCGATCCTACTGGCCGCCCCTGCGGACTGGAGTCGCTGGGATACGCAGGGGCTCCTTCGCCAGGGAACTCGCTATGCCTGTCCTCGATCCGCTGGTGTCCGTTCCGGTCGTGGAGCTGGCGGCCCGCATTGCGGCGAGGGACCTGTCACCGGTGGCGCTGGTCGAGGCTCAGGTGCGCCGCATCGAGGCCGTCAATGGTCGCATCAATGCGCTGGTGGACGACCGCTTCGCCGAAGCAAGGTCCGAGGCCAGGAAGGCTGAAGCCCTGGTCCGCAGCCACCGGGGTGCTGGGCTGCCGCCGCTGCTGGGGGTGCCGTGCACCATCAAAGAGTTCATCTCGGTGCGCGACATGCCCTGGACGGCCGGGCTGGAGGCCCGTCGTGGTGTGCGGGCTCCGTCGGATGCGACGGTGGTTCAGCGCTTGCGAGACGCCGGCGCCATTGTGTTGGGTGTCTCCAACGCGCCGGAGGGTGGGTTGTGGATGGAGACCTACAACACAATCTATGGCCGCACGTCCAACCCGTGGGCGCTGCACCGCACACCGGGGGGCTCCAGCGGTGGAGAAGGGGCGCTGGTCGCGGCGGGGGCCTCACCCTTCGGCATCGGCTCGGATGTTGGTGGCTCGGTGCGCATTCCGGCGGCGTTCTGTGGGGTGCCGGGCCACAAGCCCACCGGGGGACTGGTGCCCAACACCGGCCACCACCCCGCCGCGCCAGAGCGGGGCGGCACCTACCTGTGCACGGGTCCGATTGGCCGCACTGTGGCCGATCTGGAGCTGATTCTGGGGGTCATCGCGGGGCCCGATGGCGTCGACCCGGCCTGTGTCTCGCGCTTCGGGGGCCCGTCCTCGGTGGACCTCTGCGATGTCACCGTGATTCCGATTGAACACAACGGGGCGTGTCGGGTGCGGGCAGGTGTGCGGGCTGCGGTGCGAAACAGCGCCCAAGCCCTCGCGGACCAGGGAGCGACCCTTCGGGATGGGGTGGTCATTCCGGGTCTCGCGCGCAGCTTTCAGCTGTGGAGCGGCATGCTCAGCGAGGCCGCAGACGACCGCTACGACATCGTTCTCGGTGATGGTGAGCCCATCGACATGGGGCGGGAGCTGCTGCGCATGGCCACCGGTCGCAGCCGCCACACCATCGCGGGACTGTTGCTCACGCTGGGCGACAAGCTGGTCGGCGCGCTGCCCCAAGACCTGGGCCCCCTCGTCGACGAGGGAAAGGCCCTTCAGGCTGATGTGGAGGCCATCTTGGGCGACATGGGCGTGTTGATCTACCCGCCGTATTCCCGGCCGGCACCCCGCCACCGCGATGCGTGGCGAACGGCGCTGGATGCCCAGTACACGGCGATCTTCAACGTGCTGGAGCTGCCGGTCACCGTGGTGCCGGTCGGCTTTGATGAGCGGGGCCTGCCGCTGGCGGTCCAGATCGTGGGCAGCCGCGGGCAGGACGCACTGACCCTGAGGGTGGGCCGGGCACTGGAGGCCGCGATGGGCCGCTGGTGCCCCGCCGAGCCGGGGTAGCGCCTTGCGATCATGGGCCGCTCAGGGACCCCTCAGCGAATGCGGTCGACCTCGATCGCCACGACCTGTCCGCCGATGGTGCCGTGGCGCCCGAAGGTCCAGCCCTCGCCCTCAGCGACCGACTTGGCCGTCGGGTAGCCCTGCTCGAAGTCGGGATCGGTCCGCTGGGCGTTCGGCTTGTCGTACCAGTCGAGATCGGGCACCCGCACGGCCGGCTTGCCGGTCTTCGTCTTCCAGCAGTGGCCCTTTTGGACGTTGATGACGCGCCAAGGGCGCTCCTGCCAGCCGTCCTCGAGCCCGCTGGTGCGAAAGACGACCTGGGTGCCGATGGGGCCGGCCACGATGACGGAGCGGAACGCGAAGTTCTTGAGGCTGCTGCCTTGTCGTCCGCCGGCGGGGTGGATGCTCACCATCTTCGACTCGCCCGAAAAGTTGATGCCCGAGAAGGCGACGATGTCGACCCGTGTGTGAGGGGCAATGTGCCAGTCCATCCGACCTCCGAGGTGGCCATCTGCGTGATGGCGGGCCGCGACTGTACTCCGTTTTTTCCGGCGGTGCCGACGCCCACGCCCGTGCCGGCCTGCAAGCGGGTGGTGAAGAACGATGACTGGACGGAACCCCCGTGGATGTGGTCGTCTGAAGCGTGGTGCAGCCCGTGGGTCTTGGCCGAACACTTCTTGTGAACGGGAGGCCCGCATCCCGGAAGCCCCCCCAGGGTCCGAGTGTCCCACTGCGTGCCGAGGTGACCGTGCAAACCCTCTCCGCCGCTCCCGCCGCTGTCTACGGCAGCGCCTCTGATCTGGGCTTCCCAGACGAGTCTTTTGCCTCCTCTCACCTGATCCGCACCCTCGAAGCCGAGAAGTCCCGAACTGGTGCCGTGCGGGCCGAGGTCCATGCGGGTGCCCAGAACACCGTCGTGCCCACCCGCCACTTCGTGCGGGCCGCGTCGGTGTGGCTCGGGATGAGCTTTCTGCTCTGCTACGTGGCCATCCCGCTGATGATGGACGGGGCGGGCATCCGCACGGCCTACCTGGCGCGGGTGCTGCCCGGCGAGCTCATCGGCATGAGCATTGCGAGCTGCTGGGCCTTGTCCCGGGTGCTGCGCCAGGGCTGGTCGGGCTCGTTGCCATTGGCCTTGCCCCAGCTTGCGGCCAGCGACCGCATTCAAGCCGCAGCGTTGGGCGGCTTGATGAGCTGGGGCCTGCTCCACAACATCCTGCCGGGCCTGTTGCCGATGAGCCGGATGTCGCTGGCCTTCCTGGTCTTCTTCGGCTTCGCAAATGTGTTGGAGAACGTGCTGTTTGGGACGGTGTTGGGCACCATCGCGGGCTCCCGCCGCCAAGCCTTCGCGCTCGGTGCGATCTTCCAGCTCGTCCTGCTCAGCATCGCCTGGATTCTGTAGGTCGCGGGTTCAACCCCTGGCTCGGCCCCCAGCTCTGGGGGCTTTTTTTATTCTGGGACCGCTGCGCCTTGGGGCTGTGACGGCTGCCACCAGACCGACGAAGCCCCCGGATGGGCGGGGGGCTCATCCGGGGGCAGGCTGTGCGTCGGTCCCAGAGGCGCTGGGGCTTAGCGGGCGCTGAACATGAAGGGGTACGACACGATCACGATGCCGCCGCCGAGGGGCTGGGGGAACTTGAACCGCAAGAACCGGCTGCTGATGCAGGACTCGACCGCGGCATTGCCCAGCGAGCTGTTCTTGATGCTCGACTTCGACACACTGCCGTCCTTGGCGATGACAAAGCGCACGGTGAGCTTGCCGGACATGTCGGGGTGACTGGGCAGGGCCCGCTGGTAGCAGTGGCGGATCTGGTCGGTGTGGCGCTTGATGACGGCGTCGATGAGGGACTTGTCGAGGGCGCCCATGATCACGCTGTTCACGGGGACTGCGCTGATGCGTCCCTGGGCCTTCGGGGTGACCCCGCCGCCGATCCCAGGACCATGTCCCCGATCTCGCCCGTGCCCGTCTCCGTCGAGACCACCCATGGCTTGGGCGTCTCCACCGCCACCGAGCCCGGTGCCCCGGCTGGACCACCCGCCGCTGCCCAGCTGCACACCCTTGGCACCGATGGCCCCGCCGATGCCGCCTGTGAGGGCATCTTGGAGCGACGAGTCGCCGAGCAGTCCCGCGAGCGAGGCGTTGTCGTTCAGCGCGCCGAGCAGGCCTTGGCTGTCGACGACCTCCCGGTCCGTGGTGTGACGTTGGGGCGCACCCTGCGCCACCTCCGTCTTGGCGTCGGGTTCTCCAGCCTTGCCGGCTTCTTCGGGGGCGGCCGGTCCCCCACTCGCGGCTTCGGCCACCGGCACTGGCGCCGGCATGGGTACACTCATGACGAGCTGGACCAGCCGGTCGTCACTCTGGAACACCTCGCCCTCCACATCGGGCGACGACAGGCCCACCACCGTCGCCATCGACGCGAACATCAGCGATGCCGCACCGAGTGCGCCCAGAAAGCCGGCCTCCGGGGCGTCTCGCCGTCCTGCGAGCACCTTGTCGCCGCGGGGCACCAGCCGAGCATGCAAGGTGGTGGCCCCGAGGGTGGCCTGGAAGCGTGCCCCGGGCGCGAGCGGCAGCGCACAGATGCCGGGCTCCACCGCCTTCGCCACCCCGGTGCGGACCAGCTCGGCCAGTGTCACGCGTCCCGCCGCGGTCTCCACAAAGCCGGTCCAGTCTGCACCGATGTGGCAGATGCACTCGCCGTCCTCCCATGCAAACACGGGAAAGCTGTTGTAGGGGAGCATCTCGGGGGGGATCTGCAGGTCGTTGCGCCACTCGGGCTGGGTCTCGGACAGGGTGGGACCGAGCAACCACGACACATGGCCAAAGCTGGCGGGCACCCAAGCCAAGGGAACACCCATGAAGCGCCAGCGGTGGCCCAGCGCCGTGCCCGCCGTGACCGGGGCGGACGACGGTCCGTAGTGTTGGACTTGGAGCACGGTGTCCGCCCAGGCGTGGGCAACCTCCAGAACAAGGTCGTCTTGACCTCTCTCGTTGGAGGTGCGGGAGAGGGCGCGCTGGAGGAAAGGAGCGGTGTCGTGGGTGGCGTCGGTGGACTGCATGGCGGAGCTCCCCTCGGTGCACAGATGTGCACACAGGCTGTGTTGGGTCGTGGCGCAACGCAAGCCGATCTGGATGGCGTGGGGAGCCATCCCGGCACTCCATGGGAATGCCGTGCTATCGGTTGTTTGCGTTGTGTTTCAGTCGCTTGGATCACGCCCAGGCGACTGGCTTGGGGTCGGTGGGTGTTCGCGCTTGGGTTGTTCGCGTTTCACCATCGAACCCATGACCCCACTGACCGCAGGTTCCGAGTCTGGTTCCCCGTTGGTGTCAGAGAAGTGTCTGCTGCCCCTCAGCGCCCGCTCAGCGGCACGGCGTCTGGGGCTGTGATGCGGCGTCGGGGCGGTCCACATAGCCCAGCTCACGCAGCATCTGGAAGGTCGCATGGTCCGGCACCGCCGCACCGTCCCGGGCCATCAGTGGCGCGAGGGTGCCCCGGCGGGCTTCCAACATGCGGGCGAGTCCCGGCGCCAGCTTCTCTGCTTCGGGCTTGGGCAGGATGGTGGTCTCCATGCCGTCGGGGGACATCGCCCAGACCTCGGCCACCGGGCGCACCCGGGCCTTCGACAGGTCCGTCGGCGCGGCGGGGTCCATCGAGAGGTGGTGGCGCAGCAAGAAGCGCACCCGGCCATCGGTGATGCTGACGCAGGAGGGGCCATACAAGCAGTTGTCGGACATCGCGGCCCGGCCCACATCGGGGCCCGTCGCCACATCAAAGATGTCGACGCCCACGGCCTCGGGGTCGAGCTGTGCACCGGCTTGGTTCGCCAGACCGCGCACCAGATCGACATGCTCGACCAGCACGTTGCTGCGCTTGCCCTGGGGCAGATTGGGGCCGGCGATGACCAAGGGCACCCGGGTCAGCGCGCTCCACAGCGCGTGGCCATGCTCAAAGCCACCGTGGTCCCAGAACTCTTCGCCGTGGTCGGCCGTGACCACCACGATGGTGTTGTCGAGCGTGCCCCGGGACTCGAGGCCGTCCATCAAGGCCCCCAGCGCAGCATCGGCGGCCAGGACCTCTTCATCGTAGAGGGCCATCATGTAGGCCTTCTCGTCGTCTGTGGGCGAGGCTTGGCCGGTCTGAAAGGCGCCGAAGGGCAAGGTCGCCAGTCGCCCCGCCGGGGGACCTTTCGCGAAGGTGCCCCGCTGGGCGGCCGGTGGGGAATAGTCGAGGTGGGGCTCCATGAAGTGAAGCACCAAGAATGATGGCTGGGACGGTGTCTTGGGGGTGTCCAGCCATGCGAGCCCGGACGCCACCGTGTCCATCGCCGAGCGGTGGGTGTCGTTGGTGGCGCCGCTGTAGTCGTAGGGGGTGAAGCCCTGTCCCAAGCCGAAGACCGGCGCCATGAAGGTGTTGTTGACCCATGCCCCCGCCCGGTAGCCCCGCTCGACCAAGCCCTCGGCGAGGGTGCGCCGGTCTGTGTCGAGCTTGCCGTAGGCATCGGGCTGGCAGCCGTCCCGGGCGACTCGGTGTTGGTGAGGGTACAGCCCGGTCATCAGGGTGGCCATGCTCGCCAGCGTCCACCCCGACTGGGCGTAGGCCCGCGAGAAGACGGTGCCCCGCGCCGCGAGGCGGTCCAGGTTGGGGGACGTGGGGCGGTCGTAGCCGTAGGTGCTCAGGTGGTCCGCCCGAAGCGTGTCAATGACGACCAGCACGATGTTTGGGCGAGACTCGGTGCCGGGATCTGCAGCCGAGGGGATCCCAGGGGCCGGGGCCGTGGGGGGTGGCGCCGTCTCGCTGCAGGCGAGGCCACCGAAGCACGCCAGGATGGCCGCGCAGCGCACAAAGACCGGGTTGCGGGCGAGGGTCAAGGCGGGCCTCCACAGCCAACATGGGCGCGCGGTCTCTATGCCGCCCCGTCCGGCCCCGCGACTTGTGCCCCTTGTGCGCCGCCCGAAGAGTGCGACACTGCGCCTCATGGAGCCCACCTGCCCCCTGTGTGCCCGGCCCCGGGTGGATGGCGAGAGCTGTCCGTACTGTGGCGTCGTGTATGCCCGCTACCGAAAGCGGCCCCCACCAGGGCCAACGCGGCGCCGTGGGTGTGGCCTCGGGTCGTTGGGTTTGGCGCTCATCGTCGCGGTGGGGGCCGGGCTGTGGTGGCGCGCGGTCCGTCCCGTGCCCCCGCCGGCGCCCCCGTCGCCGGTCCCGGTGTCCGTGGTGGAAGTGGACGCCCCCGCCGACACTGATGACGAGGGTGCGCCGGCCGAGGTCTTCCTCAAGACCCAAGAACCGGTCACCGTCGACTTTGTCAGTGCCCTGGGGGTCGCGTCGGTCACCGTGCCGGCCACCCACGCCCAGACCGAGACCCTGCCCCGCGGACTGCGCATCACCAGCATCACGGGCTCGTCCCCTGTGGAGAGCCTGCGGGTGGTGATCCTCGCGGAGGGAGCACCCAGCCGGGTGCGCATGGCCAGCATCGCCCGGGCGGCCATCGCCGAGGTGGACGGTGAGCTGGGGCCCGAAGGCACCGTGCGCCGGGGCATTCAGCGGGGACTCGACGCGGCGTTCACCGGCCAGCGCTTGGGGGAACCGGTCTATGGGCGGGTGCAGGTGCTGCCCCTCGCCGCGGACGTCACGGCGGTGGTCTTTGTGCTCGGCGACAGCGTCTCGGTGGGCAGCGAGGCCACCACCCTCGGCTTCTTCAACAGCCTGCAGTGGGCGCCCAACCTGCAGCGAGAGGTCGTGGACGCGCCCGCCTGCACCGTGCCTGCCCCCACCACCCGTCCCGTGGTCATCGGCCTCGCCGACCTCAGTCGTCGGCTGCAGGATCTCGAAGGATGTGTGGTGGTGGTCGAGATCTGGGCCACGGACTGTGGGGCCTGTCAGTCGCCCCATGCCGCGGTGCGCACCTTGTCCGAGACCTACCAAGAGGAAGGACTGGCGCTCTTTCAGGTGGCCATCGACGACAACCCCGAGGCGGTCGCCCAGTGGTTGCTGCGGGATCGGCTGCGATCACCGGCCCTGGTGCTGTCCGCCGCAGTCCAGTCGGAGCTGGGTCCTCAGCTCGCCCGACACGGCATGTCCTGGGACGGCACCCGACCCTACTTCGCCCTGCTGAGCCGCCCGGGGGCGGTCCTTCACAGCGGATCGACCCCGCCGACCGACGCCCAGGTGCGCCGCGCGCTGTAGGGGCCCGGCCGCAGCACCGGCTCAAGCCACCGACTGGGCCTTCCGGGCATCCATTGCCGCCAGAATGACGCGCTGGAGGTCGGTCTGGTTGTAGGGCTTGCCCAGGTATCCGTCCATTCCAGACTGCAAGACCTGCTCGCGGTCTTCGCGCCGCACGCTGGCGGTCAGGCCCACAATCGGGGCCTCGTACCCGTCCAGCCGGGCCAGTCGGGTGACCTCCAGCCCGCCAATGCCGGGGAGGTGCCAGTCCATCAGCACCACGCTCCATGTGCGGCCGGAGCGCAGCATCGCCAGCGCGGTCGGGCCATCTTCGGCCAGCTCCGCGGTGCACCCCAACTGCGCCAGCCTGGCCATCGCGACCACTTGGTTCACGGGCACGTCCTCCACCACCTGCACGTGGAGGCCGTCGAGCTCTCCCCCGGTCAACCGGCGGGACTGGACCGGGGCCTCCAGCGCGATCGGTGCGGGCCGCAGGGGCAAGTGCAGGGTGAAGCGGCTGCCCTCACCCAGGGCACTGTCCACCGTGATCCGGCCGTCCATCAGGTGGGCCAGTCGGCGGCTGATGGTGAGGCCCAGTCCCGTGCCGCCATGCCGCCGTGCGGTCGACGAGTCCACCCGCACAAACGGCTGAAACAAGGACTCTTGTTGGGCGGGGTCGATGCCCGGTCCGGTGTCTTGAATGATGAACCGCAGCTCGCTCTCGCCCACGTCGACGCGCACCCGCACTTCGCCGATTGTGGTGAACTTCACGGCATTCCCGATGAGGTTGCCCAACACTTGGCGGACCCGGGTGGGGTCGCCCATCACTTGCGCGGGCACTCCGTCGTCGAACGGCTCCAGCACCAGCCGAACGCCCTTGCCTCGGGCGGAGTGGGCGTGCAGCTGCACAATCTGTTGGACCCGGCGGGCGGGCGTCCACGGGATGTCCTCCACCACCAAGCGACCGGCTTCGACCTTGGACAAGTCGAGGATGTCGTTGAGCAGGCCGACCAGGGAGTGGCCGCTGTCGTGGATGAGCTGCAGGTGGCCCCGCTGGGCCTCGCTGAAGGTGTCGTCCTTCAGCAGCACCTGGGTGAGCCCGAGCACGCCGTTCATCGGGGTGCGCAGCTCGTGGCTCATGCTGGCGAGGAAGGCGCGGTTGGCGTCGTCGGCGTGGGCCCGGGCATCGACGAGGTGCTCACGGTGCACCATGCTGAGGCGCTCCATGAACCACGCGAGCCCGCCGATGTAGGCCAGCAACAACAGCATGTTGAGCATGAAGGGCAGCGGCCCAGCGATGATGTTGTCCGAGCCCAGGTCCATCCACCCGAAGTGGTGGTGGAGGGTCACCCCCAGCAGGACCACCACCGGAACCGCCATCCACCGGCCGGCATGGCGGGACCCTGACAAGGCCAGCGAGACGACGGGGTTCACCAGCAAGTAGGGGACAAACACGCTCTCGATGCCACCGGCGGTGGCGATGGTTCCGACCACCCCGAGGGTGCCCACGCTGAGCAGTGTGGTCACGGCGGCTTCGTGCTTTCCGTAGGCTCGGTAGTGGACCAACACCCCCACGAGCGCGGCCACCACCGCCAGTGCAATCACCAAGGTGATGAACTGGCCTTATCGAATGGGGTGACCAGCGTGAGGGGGATCGAGAGCACAACCCCGAGCAAGATGCCGACGGTGAGCTGGCTTCGATAGGTCGCGACCAGATCGACTTTGCGGCTGGGGTGGATAAAGTAGTCCAGCGTCGCGGTCAGCAATCGGAGCACTGGGCGCCTCCCAAGACGGCCGTGACGGCGCCTCTGGCATCACGATGGGCCGTGGCTAGGTCCCAGGCAGGGACCGACGGGGTGCACGCCGCATCGCACCAGGGCCATCGGCACCACCCAGGGCCACCTTCAGGGCGCGATGGCCTTTGTGAAGGCGTCCAGCTCCGCCGTGACCATCGCGACCGCATCGCCCCGATCCAGCATCTGCTCCCCCCCCACGACCCGTCGGAGGACGTGGTCCAGGGGCCATGGGCAGCGCCAACCCAGGCGTCGTTGGGCTTGGTGGGAGTCGAGTCGCAGCACCCCCGTCTCAGGCAGCGTGCTCGGTGGGGCTGTCCACTGCGCGGTCGGGCCCCACGCTTCTGCGAGCGTGGTGATGACCTGGGCCACCGGGACCTCATCGTCCGGGGGGGGCCCGAAGTTCCAGGGGCCGCTCCAGCGCGCCCGGTTGGGGGCCCCGACGAGGGTGTGGGCGCCGAGCATCAGGTAGCCCCAGAGCGGGGCCAGGACATGCTGCCAGGGCCGCACGGCGTGGGGACGGCGCAGCACCAGGGGGGTGCCGGCGCGGAATGCACGCAGGGCGTCGGGGACCAGCCGGTCGGGCGCGTGATCACCGGGACCGATGGCGTTGCCGGACCGGGCGGTGGTGATCAGCACCCCATGGCTCGCCAGGCGATGGACTGGAAACCAGCTCCGTCGCCAGGCCGTGACCACCAGCTCCGCCGCCGCCTTGGATGCGGCATAGACCTCGTGGCCGCCGAGTCGATCGAGCTCATGGTGCGGCTGGCCCGTGGGCGAGGGCGCGTAGCACTTGTCGGTGGTGACGCAGACGAGGGCGAGAGGGCGGCCGGCATGGCGAGTGGCCTCCAGCACGTTTGCCGTGCCCAGGGTGTTGGTCTGGAGGGTGGCCAGTGGATCCCGGCGGGCCTCGGGCACGAGCGCTTGGGCGCCCATGTGGAAGATGACGTCGGGTCGGGCGTTTTCGACGACTTCGGTCACTGTGTTGGCGTCCCGCAGGTCGACCCGGTCCCACGGCACCGCGTCGCCAAGGCGGAGCATGTCCCACAGCGACGGGACGGTCGGCGGATCCAGGGCGAGTCCCCGGACGTCGGCGCCGAGGCGCACCAGCCACGAGGCGAGCCACGCCCCCTTGAACCCGGTGATGCCCGTGATGAGCACGCGGCGACCGGCGTAGGCGCGGCGCAGATCCCCGTCGCTCAGCGCGGTGCCCAGGTCTTCCATGGGGGGTCTCCTTCGGTCCACATGCGGGTCAGCAGCGCCCAGTCCCGGTGGGTGTCCATGCACTGCCAGAAGCCGGTGTGGCGGACGGCCGAGAGCTGGCCGAGCTGGGCGAGTCGATCGAGGGGACCCCGCTCCAGCAAGCAGTCATCGTCGGTTGAGAGGTACTGGAGCACCGCCCGCTCGAACACAAAGAACCCCCCGTTGATCCACGTGTCGGTCTGTTGGGGCTTCTCGCTAAACACCCGCACCCCGTCGTCGTCATCGAGCACCAGCTGACCAAAGCGCGGCGGCGGGTTCACCCCCGTCACGGTTGCGAGCCGGCCGTGGGCACGGTGGGCCTGGAGCACCGCACGCAGGTCCACATCGCTGAGGCCATCGCCATAGGTGACCATGAAGCGCTCGCCATCGAGGTGGTCGGCGACCTTGGCGATGCGGGCGCCGGTCCCGGCAGGGATGCCCGTGTCGACCGCGGCCACGTCCCACGCCCCACAGACCCGTTGGCCCTCGGGGCTGGCCAGCCAGTCGGTGATCTGTTGGCCCTTGTGGCCCAGGCACAGCACGAAGCGGTCGAAGCCGTGGTGGGCGTAGTGGCGCATGATGTGGGCCAGGATGGGCTCGTCACCGATGCGCACCATCGGCTTGGGCATGTGGGCGGTGTGCTCTCGCAGGCGCGTGCCCTGTCCGCCGCAGAGAATGACCACCACTGGGTCGTTCTCGTGGTTTTCGATAGGGCTGGCAGGGGGCGTGGTCAGCGCATCGTCCGGGGGCGGGGGCACGGATGCCGGTGGCACAGGGCGACCGCACCGTAGCAGCTCAGCACCGCCAAGAGTTGGCGACAGAGCGCGGGGGAGGTGGCTGGGGAAGGGGCACCACAGTATGGCCCGCAGCCCTTGTTTTTGGAGCCCCTGATGACCCCGCTCTCCGAGCTTCTTCCGCGCGCCCTCGACGCCCGCAGCGCCTGGCTGGAGACCCTGACCGACACCGACACCTGGCGGGTCTTTCATGGTGCTGTCGAGGGACGTCCGGGCCTCACCATCGACCGCTACGGGCCGGTGCTGCTGATCCAGTCCTTCCGGGAAGTGCCCGAGAAGGCTGATCTCGACGACATTGAGGCCTTCGCTCGGGACCAGCTCGACTGGGCCGAAGCCGTCGTCTGGAACCACCGGGGCAAAGACCCCGTGGACGCCCCGGCGCTGGACGCTGCGATGGACCGGGAGCACGTGGTCAAGGAAGAGGGCATGCGCTTCATGTTCCGGCCACGCCACCGGGGCAACGACCCCTGGCTCTTTCTCGACTTTCGAGCCGGTCGTCGGGCTGTGCGGGCCCGGGCGGCGGGCGTGCGGATGTTGAACCTGTTTTCCTACACCTGTGGGGCGGGCGTGGCGGCCGGCGTGGGCGGGGCGGCCTCGGTGCGCAACGTCGACTTCTCCGAGTCTGCGCTCAAGATTGGGAAGGACAACGGCAGCATGAACCTGCCCAAGAAGAGCGTGTTCCACACCGATCAGGCCAATGTGCTGCCGGCGATGCGCCAGCTGTCGGGCCAGAAGGTGCGCGGTCGCGGGGGCCGCAAGCCCTACAAGCGGTTTGCGCCCGAGACCTTCGACCTCATTGTGCTCGACCCGCCAACCTTCTCGCGCAGCCCGTTCGGCGCGGTGGACTCGGTGCGGGACTACGCCAGCATGTTCAAGCCGTGTGTGCTGTCGGTGGCCAAGGGCGGGGCCATCCTGGCGACCAACCACGTCTCGACCGTCGACCGGGAAGAGTGGATGGCTGGTCTGCGGCGCTGCGCCGAGAAGGCCGGACGTCCGCTGACCGACATCGAGGTCATCGTGCCCGACGCCGACTTCCCCAGCCCCGATGGCCGCAACCCGTTGAAGATGGCGTGGTGCACGGTGTCCTGAGCGTTTTTGGGGGGCTGCCACTGGGCGGGGCTCAGCGGCTGGCTTCCATGCCCTCCTTCGCCGAGACATGGCTGGGGGCAAAGCGCAGCACCCGGGCGAATTCGGCTTGGGCCTCGGTCACCCGGCCCAGCTTCAGCAAGCTCCATCCGAGGCCCGCGCGCATCTCGACATCGCTGGGATAGTGCACCAGCACGTCGGCATAGCGCTTGGCGGCATCTTCGTAGCGTCCGCTATTGTAGAGGACCCAAGCCAGCCGGGACCGCCCCCGGTAGTCGTCGGGCGCTAGGGCCAGCAGCGCCTCACATGCTTGGCGCGCCTCGTCCCAGCGCTCCAGCGCCATCAACGGCAACACCAGCCCCTGCCGGGCTTCGACGCTGGTGGGCTCCGCGTCCACGGCCGCTGCATAGGCTGCGGCGGACGCGTCGTACCGGGCCAACAAGTACAGCAGCCAAGCGCTCCTCAGGTGAAAGACGTAGTCGTGCTGGGCGGGGGGCAGCTGCTCCAGGCGAGCCAAGGAGCCTTGGTAGTCCTGGGCGGACTCCAGCTCGTAGGACGCTTGGTACAGGTCGGGGGGACTGGCGGCGTGGGCGCTGAGGGCGGCCAGCATCAGCGGCAGGAGTGCGGTGATCATGATCCGGGGCCCTGGATGGGAGGGGCGGGCGGTGCGGGGGCCCGCGCGCGCCAAGTGCTGTGAATGCCGAGGTGGACGGTGTGAACGAGGGCGGATGGCAGATCGGTCGGGCCGCCGGGCAGCGGCGGGGGCGGGGCCAGCGACAGGGCATGGTAGCCGGCGAAGACGCCCAGCTTTCCGTCGAACCCGGTCCAGTCGAAGGTGGTCCACGCGCTGCCTTGCAGCGGCTCGTCGATGTTCCAGATGGCCGGCAGGGACGTGCGCACCGGGCGGAGCTCCCGACCGAAGTGCACCCCGGCGGCGAGCTGGACCGGTGCGAGCTGGACGTCGAGGCTCAGCCTCACACTGGCGGCGGTGTCGGGGGCGGCGTCTTGGGGGGCGGCGTCTTGGGGGGACAGGCGGGTGAGGCCGAGGCCCAGCCGGGGCCGCAGCCGGGCCGTGACCGCCGTGGACGCGTCGAGATCAAGCTGTTGGTGTTGGCGCTCGCCGGTGGTGGACACGACCGCGCCCACCCGCCCGGTGACGGGGCCGGTCCATTGCCCATGTGCGCCGAGAACCCTTGTTGCGTCGGTGCTCTCGTCGGAGTCGTCCGTGATGTGGCCGTAGAGCAGCCCGCCCTGCCACCCCCGGTGTTGCCCCGTGGCCCGCGCCCAGAGCTCGGGTTGCACCGTGTCGACGGCCTCGGGCACCGCGCCGGGGGGGCCCAGCGTGCCCTGGGTGCGCACTCGTCGCAGCGTGAGGTCGAGGCCCTGGCCACTGGGGCTCTGGGCGCCGACCTGGGTCGCGAGCACGGACCCTTGCTCTCGCCAGGTGTGCTGTTGGTAGCGGGAGACGGTGCCCCAAGCGGCTCCCCCGAGGGTCCATGTGGGCTGGTGGGCGGCCAGTCCGTCGGCGGCGCAAGGGACGAGGGTGTGCGTGAAGGCGGCCCGTGCACCCGCCGCGTCCCCCAGGCGGCTGCGCATCCAGCCCAGGCCACAGCCCGCCTCGGCCGGCCAGCCGATGTCCAGGGCGTCTTGGTAGGCCCGTGCTGCCGACCAAGCGCCAGCCTGCGGCAGGGCCCGGCGCGCTCTCAGTGACCATCCGACAATGGCGTAGGCAAGGCCATCTTGGGGGTTTTGCTCGATGAGCTGACGGGCGATGGCGGTGGCTTGAGCGGTGCGACCGAGGTCCACCAGCACCAGCGCTTGGCCGATCTGGGTCTCTCGGTTGTGGTCGGACAGGGCGGCGGCGTCCTGCCATGCGCGCAAGGCTCCGTCCAGGTTGCCGGCGGCATGGGCGGTCTGGGCCTGCTTCACCACCGTGGCGTAGTCCCCAGCGAAGGCGGCCGCGGCGAGGAGCAGGATCATCACGGGGCACCCCGCACGAAGCGGTGGGGTCGGCCGCCCTGCACAAGCTCCAGCAGGGCGATGCCTTCACCATCCAGCACGGCCTGGGTGGTGTGGTCTGTCGCTCGGCCGGTGATGTGCCAGGTCTCCTCCGCGCACGTCGCGGTGAAGCACACGGGCAGGGGGGCCCGGGGAGAGACCGCCTCTCTGAGGGCATCCCCAAGTCTGGGCGTCAACACCATCGGGTGGAGGAATGCGGTCCAAGTGAGCGTGGTGCCGGGCCGCGGGACGGAGATGTCCATCGGCACCCACGGCAGCGCGAGGTGGACCATGCGCAGGCCAAGCCCACGGCCGGACGGGGGGCCCGTGTGCACCACGCCTTGGTGCATGCCCCAAGTGAGGCTGTCGCCGGCGGGGGTGCGCAGGACAAGTCCGCCCGAGCTGGTTGTGAGTGCCGTCAACGTCAGTGTCTTCGAAGGGTCGCTGCCCACGAGTTGGAGCGTGTCCCCCGACACCAGCCGGCCCCACTTGGGCAGCCGGCGGGCGGGCTCCAAGCGCCGCACCGTCTGGCCCTCGCTCGGTGTGCCGTTGAGGATCACCTGGGGCACCTCACCTTCGACAATGTATGGCCCAAAGCCCAGCGGCAGGGTGGGGGAGCCGACGGCGGGATGGGCCTGGAGCTGCGCGTGCACGTGCGGGGTGGGTGCGTTGCCAGAAGCACCACAGCGCGCGAGCACTTCGCCGGCCGTGACGGTCTGGCCGGGGCGCACCCCCAGCGTGCCGGCTTCGAGGTGGGCGAGCACCATCCACCGCTGGGGGCCGACGTGCAGCACGATGTGGTTGCCCCAGGGATGTTCGAGATCGGCGTCGCCCGGGGTGTTGTCGGGAAGTCCGTCCACCGCGGTCTGGACCGTGCCCGCGCAGGGGGCGACCACCGGCAGCCCGTGGGCGAGGTAGTCGCTGGCCAGGCGTCCCGTGCCGGTGAAGCGCTGACCGTCGGCGTTGGCCACCTCAAAGTCCAGCCCGTGGCGCAGGGGGCCCCGGTGGGTGTACTCCCCGTCATTGCCCTGCGTGATGATCCAAGGTCCCCTCACGGGAAGCTGGTGTCTTGCGCCCATGAGTCCCTGGGAAGTGCGGGCCCGGACCACGTGGTCTTCGGGTCGCCCGGCCAGGGTCACTGTCGCCCGACCAGGAACCAGAAGGCTGACGAGCAGGGCCAAGTTGAGCGGCAAGGCCAGCGGATGAAGGCCGAGGGGCCCCAGCAGTGCCGGCAGGGCGAAGCTGAGCAGTCCCGCCAGCAGTGCACCGGCGGCGGCCAGGGCCAACGACGCAGGCGAGGGCACCCGGAACACCCCGCCCAGGCCGATGGCGACGATGATGGCGTTGAAGCCGGCCCACGCGGGCAGCTCGGGGGCCAACGGCACGAAGATCCACATCGTAGCGAAGCCGACAATGCCGTGAAGCAGGGCCACCCGGGACCACAGCGCGATGGCGGCGACAGTGAGCACCCCCGCCGGCCAGTGGCCGAAGGTGAGGCTGCCGAGGGTGGTCAGCAGGGCGCCCGGGCTCGGACCGAAGAGCGGTGGCGGCGGCGGGCGCATGGGCAGCACGAGCAGGGCCAGCCACAGGGTGAAGACGAAGGCCAGCGACAGGGCGGGCAGGTGGAGGCGCGCCAGCACCCGGGACAAGGCGCTGTGGAGCAGGACCACCACGACTGCGAGCACCGGGGCAAGCACCAGCACCGGCATGTCCAGCGGCGTGAGGGCCCCGAGCCCCAAGAACAGCAACAGGCCATTGGCCCCCGGCGCCCCCGACCGCAGGGCGTGGCGGTCGAGGCCCAGGGCGAGGTGGACAAGGGCCGCGAGAATGACCCCGAGCAAGCCCATCAGGCCCACGTGGGGCGTGGTCAGCGTGGCCAGCAGCAGCAGCGCCCCGGCGGGTCGGGAACGTGCCAAAAACACCGCGCTATAGCTGTGGAGAATGACGTCCAGTGCGTCACTCCCGCCCAGTCTGGCCGGCGCCTCGCTCACCCTCGGGCCAGCCAGTCGGGCACCCGCTCCGGCCCCCGCAAGTCGTCCAAGGTCTCGGCGCGGCGGATCAGGCCATGCTGCCCGTCGGCCCCGATGAGGCAGACCGCCGGGCGCAGGTCGATGAATTGCATCGACTGGCTGAGGTTGTAGGCCCCGACGGGTGAAGCGAGCAGCCGGTCGCCCGCCGACAGGGGCGGCAGCATGACGTTGTTGCCCACCACGTCGATGTTCATGCACAGGGGGCCATAGACCATGGTGGGCCCAGGCGCGCCGGTGCGGGGCCGGGTGGGCCGCAGCTGGTGCTGGTACCAGTGGGCCGTCGGCAGCAAGTTGACCCCCCCGTCCACGACCAGCGCCGGGCGTCCGTCCGCGAGGCGCTTGCGGGCGATGACGGTCGTGATGAGGGTGCCCGCCTCGTCAATGAGCGCCCGGCCGGACTCGACCAGGATCAGCGGGGAGAGCTCGGGATCGAGCGCGCCCAGTCCCTCGGCGATGGCGGCGGCGTAGGTGTCGAGGGCGGGGGCCCGGCCACTGCCCGGGTGGTGGCCCCGCAGGTGGTTCTGGGATGCGAGACCGCCCCCAAGGTCGATGCTCTCGACATTGATGCCCAGCTCTTGGCGCAAGCGGTTGGCGAAGGTCGCCAGCCGGGTCGCCGCTTGGGCATACGCGTCGGGATCGAGGATGAAGGTGCCCAGGTGGCAGTGCAGGGCGGTCAGGTTGAGGCACCCGCCCGCTTGCAGGCGGCGCACGGCGTCCCAGGCCTGGCCCGAGTCCAAGTGAAAGCCGAAGCGGTCCCAGCGGGGAAGGCCGACAATGTCCATCGACAGGCGCAAGCCGACGTTGGGGGTGCGGTCGTGGGCGTGGGCGATGGCCTCGCACTGGGCCAGCTCGTCAAAGTGGTCCAGGTGCACGATCGACCCGCCGAGCAACGCATCGGTCAGGCTGGGAACGTCCTTGTGAGGGCCATTGTAGACAATGTCTGGTGGCGAGTAGCCCTGCAGCCGGGCCCGACGGTACTCCATCCCCGACACCACCTCGGCAAAGGCGCCTTCCTGTTGGGCCAGCGCACAGATGGCGTTGAGTCCACAGGTCTTGTGGGACCATGCCAGGGCAACCTTCGGCAGCCGGCGGGCCAAGCCGTCCCGCAGCGCCCGCATGGCCTGGCGAAAGGGCGCCACGCGGTACACAAACAGGGGCGAGCCGTAGGCCGCAACGAGCGCCTCCACGTCGACCCCGCCGATGTGGGACTGAGGTGTGGCGGTGGGGCCGGGGCCCATCTTGTTCATCCCGCCGGCGTGGTGGCGCACGATGCTGGGGCGCACGTAGGGGGGGCGGCTCAAGGGGCGGTCCGGTGGCCGTGCATGGTCAAGGACTCCAGGTCGCCCATGTCGCAGAACTGGTCGAGGGTGGCCCGGACGAAGGCAACACCGGCCTTGGCGGGGGGGCACTGGGGCGGGGGCCGGCCCATGGCCAAGGCGACGGCGGCGGTGGGCAGCGGACAGCCCGCGTGGGTGGTGAGGTCGCACCATGCCGGAAAGCGGGGGTTGATCTCCAGCAAGTGCACCCGGTCTTGGCGGTCCTGGCGCAGCTCCAGCTCACAGGGGCCCCGCCAGTGGGTGTGGGCAAAGACGGCGTCGGCGAGGCCCTCCAGCTCCGGGGCCTGCACGGCGACACCCGCGAGCGCTTTGCCCGCCACCGAGAGCTGGAGCTTCTTCATCGTCACGGCGCCCACGCTGCCCCCTCGGCCGTCCCCCACGGCACACACATCGTACTCCTCCCCGTCCACATGGTCCTGGGCGAGCACCGGCAGCCCCCAGCGGGCAGCGAGATCGTGGAAGGCGGCAACACCGTCGTCGAGGTGGGCACACACCCGCGCGTCGTACAGCGGGCCCTTGAGCACCAGCATCCCCCGGTGGGCCGCGAACCGTGCAGCGAGGGACGCGGCGCTGTGGTGGGCGGTGGTTCGGGGCACCTGGAGCCCAGGGATGTTGAGCTCCGGCAAGTGCAGCTTGGCCACCTGTCGGAGCTGTGCCGCCGTCGGGAGTGCCGTGTGGATGCCCATCTTCGCGAGCTGGGGGGCAAGCTCGATCACGGCCGCCAGCTCGCTGTCCAGGCAGGGCAGCAGCACGTCGATGGGGGTGCTCTCATGGATGTCCACCAGCCGCTGAAGCAGGGCCTCTGGGCCGGCCGAAGGGTAGGGCAGCAGCGCGGCGCGGTCGAAGAGGCCAGGGACGTGAAGGCCCGCGTCAAAGGCATCGTAGCCGAGGCCCACCAGGGAGCCCTCGAAGGCAGGGTCGGCACGGAGCGCCCGGGCGACCGCCACGCCGGGGCCGGGGTTGTCACCGGCGTGCAGGCCGGTCACACCGACCGTGACGGGGGAGGGGCGGGGGGACATGCGGGGTGCCTTGAAGTCGGTGTCGCGGCGTGTTCGTCCGGGGGAGCACGGGGCAGGAGCGGGGCATCCCGCATCAATCCAACGCGAAGTGGGCGTCCAGCAGGCCATGCTCCCGCAGAAGCGCCACAAACTCCAGCACGTCGCGGGTGAGATCGGCGTCGTCCACCGCCCAGCCCGTGTGCAGGTCGGCCACGATGGCCTCGAGGGTCTGGCCCTGGCGCAGCCCCTCGATGATCTGCACCCCCGTGGCGTTCACCGAGAACGAAGCGCCAGTGCGGGGATCGAAGGCGAAGCCGCTGGGTCGCAGCTCGAGGGCGTCGAGCCGGGACACAGTCATGACGAGAGGCCATACCAGCGCAGCAAGGGGCCGTCGTCGGGATCACGCCCACGGAAGTCCCGGAACAGGTCCATGGGGTGGCGGCCACCGCCACTGGAGAGCACAGTGTCTCGCCAGCGTGCCCCCAAGATGGCCTCCTGTTCAGTGTTCTCGTTCGCTTCGGTGAACGCGCTGAACGCATCGAGTGCGAGCAGTTCTGCCCACCGGTAGCTGTAGTAGCCCGCAGCATAGCCGCCGGCGAAGAGGTGGCTGAACGAGCACATGCGCCGGTCGTCGGCCAGCGGCGGCATCACCCGAAGTTGGGTGGACAGGGCGCGAATCCGCGCATGCAGGTGTTCACCACTGTCGGGATCGTAGGCGTGGTGGAGGTCCAGATCGCCGAGCGCGAGGTCCGCTTGGCCCAACATCGCGGTCGCTGCTTGGTGGGTGCGCGCCGCGTTGAGCCGGGCGATGTAGGCCTCGGGCAGCGGTTCGCCGGTCTGGTAGTGCTCGGCCATGGCGCGCAGCGTGGGGCCGTGGTGAATCCAGCTCTGGAGGAACATGCTGGGCACCTCGACGGCGTCCCACTCCACCCCGTTGGTGCCGGCGAGGCGGGCGTCGTCCACCCGGGTGAGCATCTGGTGCAGGGCGTGGCCCATCTCGTGAAAGAGGGTCTGGACCTCCCGAAAGGACATCAGCGACGGGCGCTCGTCGGTCGGTGGGGCTTGGTTGCAGACGATGGCCGCGACCGGCAGCCGGACCGGGGCGTCCTCCGGGGCCAACAGGACGCTGCGACCCACCAGCGGCGACATCCACGCGCCAGCGCGCTTCTCGCCGGGGCGCGCGAAGGCGTCCAGGTAGAAGTCGGCGAGGTGGGTGCCGTCCCGGTCGGTGGCTCGGTAGGTGCGCACGTCGGGGTGCCAGGTCGCCACACCGGAGGTCTGTTCGAGGACCACACCGAAGACCCGCTCGGTGAGGCTGAACAGCGATGCCAGCACGTTCTCGAAGGAGAAGTAGGGCCGCAGCTCGTCGTCGGACAGGCCGATGTTGCGCTCCTGCAGCCGCTCGGCCCAGTAGCTGACGTCCCACGCCTGGAGGTCGCCGGCCTCGGGGGCACCGGCCTCCGCCGCCAGCGCATCGAGCTCCGCAAGCTCTGCCACCGCGGCGTCCCGGGCGGCAGCGGCCATCCCCTCAATGCGTTGCTGGACGTCGTTCACGGAGGGTGCCATCTTTCGGGCGATGCTCAGCTCGGCATAGGTCTGGAAGCCCAGCAGCTGGGCCATCTCTCGGCGCAGACGGAGGATCTGCTCAATGACCGGCGTGTTGTCGTGGGGTGCGGCGCCCGCGATGCGCATGAGCCGCCGCCGGATGTCTTCTCGCAGGGCCCGGTCCCGGCCGTGGGTGAGAATGGGCAGCGAGACGGGGTAGTCGATGCTCACTCGCCACGGGCCGGACTCGGGCGTGGCCCCCTCCGCACCGTGGTGGGCCGCAAGGGCCGCGGCAAGCTGGCGCCAGGAGTCGGGCAGGCCGTCCACCTGGGCCGGCTCGGTGAGCAGGATGACCCAGGACTTCTGGGCGTCCAACACGGTGTGGGAAAAGCGGGTCGACAGCGCGGCGAGCTCTTGCACGATGGCTTGGTAGCGCGTGGATGCTTCACCTTCGAGACCGACCCCACCAAGGCGCATCTCGCGAATCTGTCCGTCCAGCAGGCGCTTGCGCTCACCCGTGAGGCTGTCCCCCAGACGGTCCCTCAGGGTCACCATGGCATCGTAGAGCGGACGGCTCTGGTCCATGCGAGTCGAAAACGCCATGATGGGCCCTTCGACGGTGTCCCAGGCTGCCCGGAGCGCGTCGCTGTCGCAGCACGCCATCCAGAGCTGGACCGCCCCAATCAGGCGATTGAGCGCGTCGCTGATGCCCTCCAGCGGGGCCATGAGGCCTTCCCAGGTCGTCGGCGGATCGGCTTCGAGATCGCTGAAATTGGCTTCGGCCTCGGCCAGCAGCTGCGTCACCGCAGGCTGGATCTGATCCGCCTCGAAGCGGTCGAAGGCCGGCAGTCGATCCCAGTCAAGCAGGGGCAGTCGTTGGCTGTTCATGGGGACTCCGCGCGGTGGGGGCGCGTCTTAGCCCGTTCGGTCTGCGGTGCCGCAGCACTTGGCGCTGCGGATCCAGTGGCACCGGCGCCTGTCCGCCGGGGGGTGGCTGGGCGGCCGGCGCTGACGTGGTCCCGGCGGGATGCCTCCGATACAGCGCGCTTCAATGAACCTGTCGCCATCGGCCACACATCCCCCAGGAGTCCCCATGAGTCGGGTGCAGCGAGCGCAGCGGAGCGGACAGATCCCGCAGTGGGTGATGGTGGCCGGGGTCATGGTGATGGCCTCAGGCTGCGCCAAGAAGAAGCGGGCCGGCGTGATGCTGGGCTACCAGGAGCTCATCGATCCGGGGCTGCCGGTGCGCACCATCGAGGCGCAGCGTGCGGCGGTCTCCAAGGCGTGCTCGGTGGGCTACCGCCCGGCCTGTGCCCACAAGGACTTCCTCGGCGACGATGGCTGGGACGTGACCGCGCTCGGCGACGCGGCGGCCTTGTCCTGCACCGACAAGAGTGGGCTGTTTCGCGACGACCTGAGCTGTCTGGTGGCGGGCTCGGCGCTGCTGGTGTCCGAGACCCCCGGCCAAGGCCAGCGTCTGCTGGAGCTGGGCTGTCTCGGGGGCGACGACGTCGCATGCTTGGTGATTGAGGACTTCCGCCGGCGGGGGCGGGGCATCGCTCGGGATCCTGCTGCGGCGGCCACTCCCATCGCCGAGGCGTGCAAAGAGGGGCAAGGAGATCCCCGGGCGTGCCGGGTGCAAGGCCAGATGTCGCTGGTCGGTGACGGCGTACCCCGGGATCTGGAGGGGGCCTTGGTGGTCCTCCGTCCGGCGTGTGATGCAGGCGACCCGGTGGCGTGTGCGGAGCTTGGCTTCGGGCTGCGCCAGAGCGGGGACCATGCCGGCGCACTGCCCTTCTTGGAGCTGGCCTGCCAAGGCGCGGTCTCGAACGCGTGCGCGGTGGTTGCCAAAGAGCCGTCCCCGCCGGCCTATGCGGTGGCTGGCGCGACGCGAGAGTGCCCCCCGGGGGACGTGGCTGGCTGCCCCCTGGGGCTGAGCACCTTGCCCCCGGTCGAGGCTGAACTGGCTTGTGAACAGGGGGACGCGGCGGCGTGCACGGCCACCGGTCGGGCGATGCTGCTGGGAGAGCTGCCGTGGGGGAGCTTCCGGGGTGGGGTCGCGGTCTTCGACAATGCCTGTGCCCTGGGCCATGTGCCGGGGTGCACGTGGGAAGCTCGGCTGCTCGACTATTGGGCGGCGGAGCCCCGGAAGCTGCGCTGGCTCTTTCCGTACGCGTGTGCGCGGGGCGACGAGGACGGCTGCATCGAGGCGGCCCGTCGTGATCTGGCGGACCCGGACCTCGCGGTGGCGGCCGCGGATGCGCTGCACCTGGCTTGCGAAGCGGGCGACGCCAATGCGTGCTCGGCCCATGCCGAGGGTGTGCTCCAGGGCCGGGTTCCGGGCGACAAGCGGCTGGCGGTGAGCCAGCTCCAGCAGTCCTGTGCAGAAGGGGGGCGCTTTGGCTGTGGCACCCTCGGCAAGGCCGTTCTCGAGCGTCAGCCCGATCTGGGTTCTCAGTTCCTGTTGGTCGGCTGCGGCAACCTGGAGCGGGGCACGTGCGAGACGCTGGTGAACCACTTTGGCACTGAGGGGGTGCCGCCAGGACTCGGGGACACCGGCTGGAATGCCCTGTTCGCCCAGGTCTGCGAGATGGGTGAGCCCGGCGTCTGTGCGAGCTGGGACATCGCCCGCCGAGAAGGCCGCACGGTGCCGGTGGACCTGGACAACGCACTGCGGGGGCTCCGGGTGGCCTGCCGCGAGGGCCATGCCCAGGCGTGTGAGATGGCCGATCCCCTGAGCGCCGATCTGAACCGCCGCCGCCGCACATTTGGGGAGAAGCAGGTGGCTCAGGTGGGGGTGGTGAGCATCAGCCCGCCGATCCTGGCCGAGGGCAAAGAGGCGTTTGACCACGCCATCCAGCTGTCGGGGGCGTGTGTGCGCAAGGCCTTCGAGCGCAAGGAGCTGACCCCGGGCCAAGTGCTGGTGCAGCGGGGTCGGGATGGCAGCAGTACGGTGCTCACCCGCAACTTCCCCGAGGGGCCCACACGGGCGTGCATCGAGGGGGCCTTCGCCAAGGTTCCGGTTGTCGAGAACACTGACCTAGTGCTATTTGCCGGCTGGGGCGCGCCCCCGTCGCTCAAGCCTCCCACCCGCAGCGATGGCATCACCTATGCCTTGCGCTTTGGGCCGGGTGCGCCCGAGGTGGAAGACCGCTCTGCCGTCAACATGGGCGATGTCGACGACCGACGCCTCGGCACGGCCTTGCTCGCGGCGGTTCCCTTCGGGGCCATCACCGCAGACTGCCCGCTGCTCGGGGACTCGGCGGAGCCGCAGTGGCCGTCAGGGGAGCTGCTGCTGGATCTTGTGTGGCACACCGACGGCTCGCTCGGTGAGGTGACGGTGCGCGACGATGCCGTGAATGTGCCGGCGCTCACGGCATGCATTGTCGAGGGGGTCCAGTCCGGCGGCTGGTGGCTCGGGCGCCCAGGCTCCACGGAGGACATCGTGGTCACCGTGCCCCTTGAGTTTCGACAGCTCATCGGGGGCCCCGTGATGGTCGGTGGAGTGACCATCGATCCCGGGGGGTGAGGGCTCGGCCTTGACTCTCCTTGGCTAAGCTCGCCGAGCATGAGGTCGGGACTGCCCGCCGCTTGTCTGCGCGGGCCATCCGCCTGCGCGCTTGGAGGAGTTGATGGCGGACCGGACTTGGCGGTTGCCCCGAGGGCGCTGCTCGCTGGAAGAGTTGAAGGTCGCGGCGGAGGACGTGAGCAAGCGCTACGCGGGCGTCACCGTGGTGGTGGAGGACGAGGGCGAAGGCATCCTCACGTGCTTCTTCAAGGTGCCGGTCCCTGCGGACACCGAAGACCCCGACGCTGGCGAGTACGCCGAGGACGACGAAGGCACCGTCGAGATCAGCGTCTACGAGCTGGGTGGCGACGGTGCGATGCTCTGCTTGGAGGACGACGCGTCGGACAACGACTGGCTGGAAGAAGAAGCCGACCAGATTGCCGACGACCTCGCAGAGTCGCTTGAGGCCCACACCCTGGACCTGTAGACCCTGGCTGCTTCCGTGGGGCGCTTCCCCACGGCAGCCGGTCCGACTCTGGCGGGCACGCTGGCCTCGGCCGGTGCGCAGGGGGCCGGGCATGAAGCGGCCGCACCCGTCGAGGATGCGGCCCCCGCCCAGCCAGGGGCTCTGGGTTGCTGCACCGACCGCTCCGGGCCCCCGGTGAGTGTGCTTGCGAGTGATGTGCCGAGCACAGGGGAGGCGGTCCGCGAGGGCTGTGGTCCGGCCCGCGGGGCGTCCCTGTGTCGGCCGGCCTCGGCCCCGGAGTTTCCCGCGACGCCTCGTTACGGAGGCCGCGACCGGCTCGTCCGCGGACGGTGCTTGTGGTCAGGAGGATGCCGTGCCCGACCCCCGCCCCGCCGACGCCCCCGTGGATGCGACCCTGGCCGTCGGCTTGGTGCTGGCCCGAATGGCCGCTGTGGATGAGGTGGTCTCGCCCGAAGAGCATGCGCTGCTGGACCAGCTGGGCCGTCGTCTTGAGCCGCCCCGCACCGTGGCGTCGCTGCTGGAGATCGCAGCCGAGACTCCGCTGGCCTCCCTGGCGGCGGCGGTGGACAACAGCGCGGACCGGTTCTTCCTCGCTGCGCGAGCCTGGGCGATGGCCAAGGCCGACGGCATGTTGGACGAGAGAGAACGGGACCTCTTTGTTGAGCTGGTGGAGGTCTTGGAGCTCTCAGAGTCTGACTGTGCCAAGGCCCGCGAGGCGGTCTGGACCCAGCCCCATGGACTGGACCCGGAGCTGGAGGCGTGGCTGCGCGACAAGCACGCGGGCTCGTCGTTCTCTTCGCCGTCGGCGGTGCCCGGCGGTGCCCTCGCGGCGCTGCGGGATGCCCTCGGGCTCGCCCAGGCCCGTGCGCAGCAAGCGCTGGCCACGTCGCTGCAGGACCTCGCGGCCGACCAGCTGCCGGACGACTCGGCCGCGGTGGTGCAGGCTGCCGCCCAAGTGCTGGGGGTGCCGCTCTTGCTCGAAGTGCTCGACGATCTTGACCGCCAGTCGGAGTCGGATCAGCGGCGGCTGGAGCTGTTGGAGTCGAGCGACGACCTGCAGGAGCACGCCGACCGTGCCGAAGGCCTCGGGTCCCGTCGCCGCAAGGCCCGCCTGCGCATCGAGGCCCTGAGCGAGCGCCGGGCTGCGTTCGAGCGGGAGGACTTTCGGTGGCTGTACGCCCGCAACCACCACGCCGACCACCAGCGGGATGCGTTTCAGCAGTTCATGCGGGTGGTGACCTTGGCGAGCTGGCGGGAGCGTCGGGCCGAGGACGAGGCGCTGGCGGCGCTGCGGGTGCCGGACTTCCGGTGCGCCGTCGAAGAGTTCCATCGGCTGGAGCGAGACCTGCGCCACGCTCAGCGAGAGCTGGACCGGGTGGGGCATGCCGAGACGGCTCTCAGCGAGATGATCCTGGAACGCAGCGACCTGCGGTTGAGGGTGGAACAACAGCGCGAGCGGCGCCTGGCCGTCCTGCGGGGTGTGTTGGTGGACCACCTCGGTGCGGTGCCCTTGGATCGGGTCGGCGCGGGCCTGCCGGCTGGGGCGCAGCGACTCTTGGCCCACAGCCGGACCCTTGAGTGCACGCTCTGGCTCTATCGGGACTTGGTGCTGGCACTGGACCGGCTCGCCGGTGCTCCCGCTGCCGTCGAGACCGTGCAGCCTGTGGTGGATGTGGTCCAAGCGGTGCTCCAGACAGCGGAACACGCCGCGCTGGACCTGCCCGGGGATGGGGTCGGCTCCCTCGACCGAGGCACCGTGTGGGACACGCTGCTGCACGACCTCCCGCCGGTGCCCCCGGCGACGCTGGCGGCGGTGTTGCCAGCGCTCGATGAGTGCCAGATCGCCCGTGCGGCCGCCCGCTTTGTCTCCCAACGGTCCCTCGCCCCAGCGACCGCCGGCGCCGCAGCGGTGGTGGGGAATGCGTTGCGCTGAATGGCTTGGTGGTAGGCGTTTTCGTGGGTGGTCAATCGTCCACAGCCAGGGGCCGGCACCGGCGCCGTTCGGGTTAGCGGGCGGCCATGTATCCCTCCCTTCGCTCCTTTCTTGATGCCCTCGCTGCCGAAGGCTCCTTGCTCACCGTGGACCGCGAGGTCGATCCCGTCCTGGAGATCGCCGAGCTCGCCGACCGGGAGAGCAAGTCTCGTGCCCCCGGTGTGCCGTCTGCGTCTGCCCGGCGGGTCGATCCGGCGTGGCATGACCGGGGGGGCCGCGCCGTCCTCTGCAAGCGGGTGCGGGGCAGCGACTTCCCGGTCTTGATCAATGCCTTCGGCAGCTACCGGCGCATGGAGATGGCGCTGGGCTGTCACGACCGGGGACCGACGCCGGGGGGCTTTGATGCCATCGCGGCCCGAATTGGGTCGCTGGCCAAGCCCGTGCCGCCGACCTCGCTGGCGGAGATCATCTCGAAGGGCCGTGAGGTCTTGCCCTTGCTGAGCATCTTGCCCAAGCTCCAGGCCAGCGCCCCCTGCCAAGATGTGGTGGTCCAGGGCGATGACGTCGATCTGACCCACCTGCCGGCGCTGCGGTGCTGGCCGCTGGACGGGGATCTGGCGTCGGTGGGCTACCCGGCCGATGTCAACGCATCGGTGCCCGGGCTGGGCCATCCCGACGTGTTGGATGAAGTCTGGGACCAGCGCTGGCGGGGCCGCTACATCACATTTGCGGGCATCCACACCATCCACCGCAAGGACCTGGGCCAAGAGAAGCCCGGCTCCCACAACATCGGCATGTACCGGGTGCAGCTCTTCGGCAAGAACAAGCTGGCGATGCACTGGCACTTGCACCACGACGGGGCGTCCCACTGGCGAAGCTGGAAGGCAGCGGGCGACCGGATGCCCGTGGCCATCGTGCTCGGCGGCGAGAGCGTGCTGCCTTATGCCGCGACCTGCCCGCTGCCGCCGGGCATCTCTGAGCTGTTGATGGCGGGCTTTCTCAACGGCAAGGGCATCCCGCTGACCTGGGCGAAGACGGTGCCGCTGCGGGTGCCGGCCAATGCCGAGATCGTCATCGAGGGCTGGGTCGACACGCGGTCCGGCTTCCCCGGCTGGGACCCCCGCGACCCGGGCGCCGATGCGCTGGGCGATCATGCCGTGTTTGAGGGGCCCTTCGGCGACCACACCGGCTTCTACTCGATGCCCGACCGCTACCCCCTGGTCCACGTCACGGCCATCACTCACCGCAAGGACGCCATCTTCCCGGCCACGATTGTGGGGCTTCCTCCCCAGGAAGACTACTATCTGGGCAAGGCGACCGAGCGGGTGATGGGGGCGCTGCTCAAGGTGGTCGTCCACGATGTGGAGGACTACGACCTGCCCATGTTCGGGGCCTTCCACAATTGCGCAATGCTGGGCATTGACAAGGCCTATGCGCTCCAGGGGCGGCGCCTGATGCACAGCATCTGGGGCACGGGCCAGATGGCGTGGACGAAGTGCTTGTTTGTGGTCGACCACGCCGAGGTGGACGTGCACGACACCGCTGCGGTGTTGGCGGCCGCTGCGCGCCAGTGCCGTCCAGAGCGCGACATCGAGCTGGCCAACGGTCCCCTCGACATCTTGGACCACGCCGCACCCCGGCTGGGCGCGGGCATGAAGCTCGGGCTGGACTGCACGAAGAAGTGGGCCGGGGAAGAGGTCAATGGCGTGGCCGTGGACCTTCCCGACGTGGTGCCGGGCACGGCCGAGACCGCCGGGGCTCACCTCGATCGCATCCGGGCGCTGCCGGGGGTGCTGGACGCCCGGGTGCAGCCGTCGGTGCCCGGATGGCTGCTGGTTCAGGTCGACAAGGGGCTCGGCGCCGGCTGTGTGGCCGATGCACCGAAGGTGGACCAGGACGTCGCCGCGGCGTGCTTGGCGCTGGACCCGGCCGACGACAATTGCGGAGCACTGCCCTTTGTGGTGGTGCTCGGTCGGGACGTGGATCTGGACTCGGCGGTGGACCCCTTCTTCCACTGGCTGGCCAACATGGATCCCAGCCGGGACCTGCACTGGGGACCGGGGCGCACCCGTGTTGCGTTTGCCTGCGCGCCCAAGGGACCGGGCGAGGCCCGCAATGGCCAGCCCGTGCGGGTGTGGCCGCCGGTGGTCGCGATGGACCCGGCGGTGACCGCGCGCGTGGGTGCGTTGCGAGAACGCTGACGGGGAGGGAGTCTTGGGCGCCCTCCCTCGGTTGCTACCCGAGCTGGGCCTTCACGGCGTCCACCACGGCCGCCAACGCATCGGGGAGCTTGCTGGCGTCGCTGCCGCCGGCCTGGGCGAAGTCCGGGCGACCGCCCCCCCGTCCACCGACGATGGCGGCGAGGGTGCCCACGAGCTTGCCCGCGTGCACGCGCTTTCCGGCGATGTCCTTGGTCACGGCGGCGAGCAGGGTCACCTTCGAGCCCGATGCAGCACCGAGCACCACAACGCCCGTGCCCAGCTGGTCCCGCAGCTTGTCGGCCTGGTCCCGCATGCCCTTGGCGTCGGCGGCTTCGGCAGCCAGCACCTTCACACCACCGATGTCGATCGCCTGGCCCACAAGGCCGTCGGCTTCGGACAAGGCGGCTTCGCGGCGGGCATCGTCGAGCTCTTTGCGCAGGGCCTTGGCCTCGGACTGGAGCTTGCGGATGGCCGACGCCACATCGGGGACGGGCACCCGCAGGGAGGCCGCAGCGTCGGCGAGGATCGCGTCGTGTTGGCGGCTTCGCGCCAGCGCACCGGTGCCTGTGATGGCCTCGATGCGGCGCACACCCGCGCTCACGCCCGTCTCAGACAACACGCGGAAGCTGCCGATGTCGCCGGCGCGCTTGACGTGGGTGCCACCACACAGCTCCATCGAGAAGGCGCCCACCGAGATGACCCGCACCTCGTCGCCGTACTTCTCGCCAAAGAGGGACATGGCCCCCTTGGCCTTGGCCTCGTCGATGCCCAGCACTTCGGCGTTGACGTCGAGATTGCGCATCACCTCGGTGTTCACGATGTCTTCGATGCGGTCGACGTCGGCGCTGTCGAGGGCCTTGTGGTGGCTGAAGTCAAACCGCAGCTTGTCGGGGGCGACCAGTGAGCCCTTCTGTTGCACGTGGTCACCAAGGACCTCGCGCAGGGCCGAGTGCAGCAAGTGCGTGGCCGTGTGGTTGCGTTTCACGGCGTCTCGGCGGGGGCCCGCCACCGCGAGGCTGACGGTGTCGCCGACCGCGAGAGTGCCCATCTTCAGGGTGCCCTCATGGGCGAAGAGCTGGCCCACCGGCTTGGTGGTGTTGCTCACCCCAAAGTCCGCACTGCGCCCGGTGATCCTGCCCGTGTCGCCTACCTGACCGCCGCTCTCGCCGTAGAAGGGGGTCGCCGCCACAAACACCACGCCGGTGTCTCCAGCGCCGAGTCGCTTGACCCGCTCGCCGTCCTTGACCAGCGCCAGCACGGTGCTCTCGCCGTCCACGCTGTCGTAGCCCAGGAATGCAGTGTCCCCGAGCTCTTCGGAGATGCTGTGCCACAGGGCATCCACGCCCGTGGCGCCCGAGCCCTTCCACGCGGCCCGTCCGGCCTCGCGCTGCTGTTCCATGTGGGCGGTGAAGCCGGCCATGTCGGCCCGCACACCCTTCTCGCTGGCGATGAGGGCGGTGAGGTCGCTGGGGAAGCCGTACGTGTCGTGCAAGCGGAAGACGGTCTCGCCATCGAGCACGCCGTCATCGACCTTACCGAGGGCATCTTCGAGCAGAGCCAGGCCCTTGTCCCGGGTCTCGGCGAAGCGCTCTTCCTCGCTCTTCACCACTTCACGGATGAACTCACTGCGCTCGGTCAGCTCCGGGAAGGCCTCGCCCATCTGGGCGACCACGGCGTCGGTGAGCCGGTACAGGAAAGGCTCGGCGCCCAGGCCGATCTTGACGCCCCAGCGGATGGCCCGGCGGGCGATGCGACGCAGCACATAGCCCCGGTCACCATTCGAGGGAATGACGCCGTCGGCGACCATGAACGCGGTCGCCCGGCCATGGTCCGCCAGCACCCGCAGGGCGGTCATCGACTCTTCGTCGGCGGTCTTCATGTCGAGGCCCGCGACATCGGCGGCCACGTCCATCAGGCCCGTGATGAGGTCGGTCTTGTAGTTGGTCGTCACCCCTTGCAGGATGCTCGTGATGCGCTCCAAGCCCATGCCGGTGTCGACGCTGGGGTTCGCGAGGCTTTGCTGGGAACCGTCGGCAAAGCGCTCGTACTGCATGAACACGAGGTTCCAGAATTCCATGTAGCGGTCGCTGCCGCCCGCCGGTCCCTTCGTGCAGTCGCCCATGGTCGGGCCGAGGTCGTAGTGGATCTCGGTGCACGGACCGCAGGGGCCGGTGTCGCCCATCGTCCAGAAGTTGTCCTTGTCGCCCAGCCGCTGCAGCCGGGACTCGGAGATGCCGATCTTGCGGTGCCACAGGTCCCACGCTTCGTCGTCGCTGTGGTGCACGGTCACCCAGATCCGGTCCTTGTCGAGGCCCCAGACCTTGTCGACCAGCTCCCAGGCGTAGGCGATGGCCTCTTCCTTGAAGTAGTCGCCAAACGAGAAGTTGCCGAGCATCTCGAAGAGCGTGTGGTGGCGGGGCGTGCGGCCGACTTCTTCCAAGTCGTTGTGCTTGCCCGACACCCGCAGGCACTTCTGCGACGAGGTTGCGCGGGTGTAGTCCCGGGACTCTTTGCCGGTGAAGACGTCCTTGAACTGGACCATCCCGGCATTGGTGAACATCAGCGAGGGATCGTCGGGGACGAGGCTCGCGCTCGCCACTTCCTGGTGGCCTCGGCTGGCGAAGAAGTCCAGGAATTCGCGGCGAATTCGGCTGCCGGTGTGGGCGGTCTTTGCTGTGCTCATCGGGATCTCCCATCGACGCTGGGGCCGTCGGCCCGCAAGGTCGGCGGCACTAACCCGGTGTTCGATCGGTGGGTGGGGCTTCGCGCGCGCTACCGTGGTCCATCGGCACTGGGGCCCACAGAACCTGGCGCCAGGAGGACATCATGCGGATGGTGGCACTGGGGCTGATGCTCACGGCGTTGGTGGGCTGCGGCGACAAGGACGAAGACAGCGCTGAGGGCGTGGACGTCGGCGGTGGTGTGGGCTCCGATGGGGGCGACGGCGGCGGCACCACGGACGATCTGCAGTGGTACCCGTCCTGCGGCGATCCGGTGTGCGGCGGCTACAGGGGGCCCTTCGAGGGGCTGGCGGTGTGCACGGCCGAGGTGGAGGGCGACGCCTGCAGCCCCCGGGATGCCGCCTGTGACCGCGAAGACGAGTGCAACAGCAAGCTCATCTGCACCGACAGCGACCCCCGGGATCAAGAGGGCGGCTGTCCCCAGTCCCAGAAGTCGACCAAGACCGAGGTGGTCTATCTGTCGCCCACCGATGTCGAAGCCGCGCGGCAAGAGGTGCTGTCCATGCGTCTTGCGCGCTGGCGCTACGTCTGGGAGCCCCCGGGCACCGCCCCCCACATGGGCTTCATGATCGACGATGTGGGCCCGTCCACGGCGGTCAGGCCCGATGGCGAGCGCGTGGATCTCTACGGCTACAACAGCCTCACCGTGGCGGCGCTGCAAGCCCAGGAGCAAGAACTGGTCATGCTTCGCGCGGAGCTGGCGGCGCTGCGGGACGAGGTGCGCGCCATGCGAGAACATCGTCGCTGAAGCCGTTTACCCCAGTCCCACGGTGGGCCATCCGAGTGCGAGCAGCAGCTCTCGGATGGACTGGGTGGTGCCCACGTCGAGCGCCCGCACGATCTGGGCGTGGCCAATGCTCACTTCGTCGAGGCCCGGCAGTGCCGCGATGCCCACAAGGTTGAACCGGTCGAGGTCGTGCCCGGCGTTGAGGCGCAGGCCGTGGGCGACCGCTCGCTCGGCAATGTCGAACATCAGGGCCGTCTGGCGGTCCTGGTCCGCCGTGCCCCAAGCGTGGGCATAGGGGCCGGTGTAGAGCTCCAGGCGGTCCGCGCCGAGGGTGGCGGCGGCCTCCAACGCGGCATCGGGGGCGTCGCAGTCCATGAACAGCGAGACGCGGATGCCCCGGTCCTTTAGGGCGGCGATGCAGTCCACAAGCTCGCCGCTGCGGCGGGGCAGATCCCAGCCGTGGTCCGACGTGATCTCGCCCGGGTTCACCGGCACCAGCGTGCACTGGGCCGGGTTCACGGCGTGCACCATGTCGAGGATGTGGGGGGCGGGCTCACACTCGATGTTCAGCTCGATGCCCGGATGGTGGACCGCGAGGTGGTCGGCGAGGGCCGGCACGTCGGCGAACCGCACGTGGCGCTCATCCCGGCGAGGGTGCACCGTGATGCCGTGTGCGCCGGCCGCGAGACACAGATCGGCCGCGCGATTGAGGTCCGGCGTGTTCTGGTCGCGACTGTTTCGAAGCAACGCGTATTTGTTGATGTTCACAGACAGCTTGGCTGGCAGCTTTTCAGACATCGGACCTCCGTCGCGGGCCGGGTCCCTATCCGGTCGGCTCCCGCGGTCCCATCGCGGGGAGTAGGATGGGCCCCTCCCTGTTCTGTTGGCCTTCTCTGGAGTTCCGATGCTGCCCGCGCTGCTGTCCGTTCTGTTGTTGGGGGCCGGCGTTGCCCAAGCGGAAGACACGGCGACGACGGCAGAACCGGAGAACCCCTGGGACCGCGACGGCTATGGCTTCGGCGGTGTGCCGGCGATCAACTACAACTCCGACAATGGCTTTGGTTACGGCATTCTCGGGTCGATCTACCGCTACGATGGGGGCACCCAACCCTACAAGTGGTCGAGCACACTGTTGCTGTACATGACCACCAAGGGCATCCACACCCACCGGGTGGACCTCGACGTGTTGAAGGTGGGCGGGGTGCCACTGCGCATCAACACCCGCACCGAGTTCAGCGTCACGCGCTCGGCCAACTACTGCGGGGCCGACCCGGGGGAGTTCTGCGCCATCTCGGATGCAGAGCTCGCGGCCGACGAGATGGAGCTGACCGGCGCCCGTCGCGAGGACTTCATCAACCAGTACCACAAGGTGCGGATGGTGAATCCCAACGGGTTCATCAATGCCCGGTACGCGCTAAACCCCATGCCCCACCGGCTGGAGCTGATGGCGTCTTGGTGGGGTGGCTACTACCTGTCCGGCGACCTGGGCTCGTCCGGGCCCTTCCCTGGCTCGCTGTATGAGCAAGACTATGGCGCGGATGAGGGCTTTCTGAGCACGCTGCAAGCCGGCGTGATGCTCGACAACCGCGACAACGAGCCCTCGCCGACGTCCGGCTACTGGATCGAGGGCAGTGTCCGCGGGGCGGCGCCCATCTGGGGCAGCGCGTGGTCCTACTTTGGCTACAACATGACGCTGCGGGGCTACCAGTCGCTCGTGAAGAGCAAGCGCCTGATCGCCACGGGGCGGTTCGTCGCGGACGGCATTGTCGGCGACGTGCCTTACTTTGAGCTGACCAACACAGGCGGCTCGCAGATCTACACGATGTTCGGGGGGCAGCGGGCCGGACGGGGTGTGCGGGTGCAGGGCGTCACGGGAAAGGTGCGGTTCCTCGCCCAGCCCGAGTTGCGGTGGACCTGGGCCAGCTTCAAGGCGTTCAAGAAGGTGGACATCGACCTGGGCTCGGTGTTCTTCAGCGACATCGGCTACTGGGCGACCGACTGGAACACCCTCGACCAGGACATGCTCGCCATCACGGAGGGCGCGGGCTTCCGCTTCGCGTTTGGCAAGAACTTCATCATCCGGGCGGACGTGGGCTTCAGCGCGCTCGAAGACTTTGCGCCCGGCATCTACATCGACATCGGCAACCTTTGGTAGCGAGCGAGCGAGCGAGCGGGCCAGTTGGGCCGGCTGGGGGTCTGGGGTAGTGGGAGGCTCCTGAGGAGCCCTCGAATGCCAGCACTCTCCAGCTTGCCTTTTGACGACCGCTTTGTGCGGTCCTTGCCGGCCGATCCCATCGAGGCGCCGGGCTCGCGCCAAGTGCCCAACGCATGCTTTTCGAAGGTGAAGCCGACGCCGGTGGCCAACCCCCGTGTGTTGGTGGCGTCGCCGGATGTGGCCACAATGTTGGGCATCTCCACCGATGCGCTGGCCACCGAGCACTTTGCCCAGGTCTTCGGCGGCAACGCGCTGGAGCCCGGCATGGTGCCCTACGCCGCCTGCTATGGCGGCCACCAGTTTGGTCACTGGGCGGGCCAGCTGGGCGACGGACGGGCCATCTCGCTGGGTGAGCTGGTCGCCGAGAATGGTCAACACTGGGAGCTTCAGCTCAAGGGATCCGGCCCGACGCCGTACTCCAGAACGGCCGATGGTCGGGCGGTGCTGCGGTCGTCGGTGCGGGAGTTTCTGTGCAGCGAGGCCATGCACCACTTGGGTGTGCCGACCACCCGTGCGCTGAGTCTGGTGGGCACAGGGGACAAGATCTGGCGGGACATGTTCTATGACGGCCGGCCCGCGCAGGAGCCGGGCGCGATTGTGTGTCGGGTGGCGCCGAGCTTCTTGCGCTTTGGCAGCTTGCAGATCCATGCGTTGCATCGCCAGCACGATGTGTTGCGGACGCTGTTGTCTTATATCCTGACCACCCACGAGCCGGACTTGGGCCCACTCACCCAGGACAGTGCCTTGGCGTGGTTGCGCAGGTTGGCGGAGCGCACGGCACTGATGATTGTGGAGTGGATGCGGGTGGGCTTTGTGCACGGCGTGATGAACACCGACAACATGAGCATCCTCGGCCTCACCATTGACTACGGGCCCTACGGTTGGGTGGACGACTTCAACTTGGGCTGGACCCCCAACACATCCGACGCGAGCAACCGACGCTACCGACTGGGCAACCAACCAGCGGTGGGGCACTGGAACGTGATGCGTCTCGCCGAGGCCTTGCATCCCATCGTGCCCGAGCCAGCGGCGCTCGAAGCGGCGGCGAATCACTACGCGGATGTGTTTGCGGTGGCGTATCGCGAGATGATGAACACCAAGCTGGGGTTGGTCGAGGAGCGGGACGGCGACGAGCATGTGGTGGAGGCGCTGACGGCGCTGATGCAGCGCGAAGAGCTGGACATGACGCTGTTCTATCGGAGGCTGGCAGATGTTCCGGTTGCCGAAGATGCTGATGATGAGGCTATTTTGGCGGTGATTCGAGGGGCGCTGTACCAGCCCGAGAGCTTGCGCCCGGACCTGGCCAAGGCTTGGCTGGGTTGGCTGAAGCCCTACACGGCGCGGCTGCGGTCGGAGGGTCGGTCGGATGCGGAGCGTGTGGCGGCGATGAGTGCCGTCAACCCGCTGTATGTGTTGCGCAACTACCTGGCCCAACAAGCCATCGACAAGGCCACGGTGGGCGACACCGGAGAGCTGGCCGAGCTCTATGAAGTCATGCGCAACCCGTATGTGCACCAGCCGGGGCGGGAGCGCTTTGCCCAGAAGCGGCCGGAGTGGGCCCGTCACAAGGCGGGGTGCTCGATGTTGTCGTGCAGCAGCTGAGCTGGCATGAGCCATGGGGGTAAGAAAAACCCCCCACATCCGCAAGGGGCTGTGGGGGGTTGGTTGCTGTGGGCGCTACAATCCGGGGGAGCGCCCTCGGGCGCGGCGTGGGGGCAGAGCCCCCCACCGATATTGCAGTAGTTTTGTGGCCCGCTACTTGCGGGCCACAAAACTACTTACCCATCTCGAAGGAGCGGAGCTGGGTGCCCGTGCGGTCCCAAATCGCCTTGTACGGCGGCGGGGTGGGCATGCCCATCGGCATCGCGTACTGCAGGTAGACGGTCAGATCGCCATTGGCGTCCGGCACAACCACCGAGTTGCAGGGGGGCTTGGACGCCTTGAGGGCGGCATCAAGTCCCGCAGCATCGGTGCACCGGGGCTCGGTGGGGCAGGAGTCGTGGGTGCGGCCCGTCGGGTAGTGACCGAACAGCCGTGCGCTGAACTTGACAGCCCGCTGGGAAGCGGCCCGGTCCACGGTCTCACACGTTCCGCCGGGAGCGGCCTGGGACACCTTGATCTCGACCGGCGTGGTGCTCGGGAGCTGCACTTCGGTGGCCGCACAGGCACCTCCCTCGGGGCAGAAGGTGAGCAGGTACTTGCCGGCCTCGAAGCCCTGCTTCTCGACGCACTGGTCCTTGCGGTTGGCGAGGATGCTGCCGGACCAAGGGATGTCGAGAGACGCGCCAGCGGCGATCTTCTCGAGTGCGGGCGCGGTCGCGTCGCACGCGATGGGCAGGTCACCCTTGTCGCGGGCCTTCGGCTTGTCGGTGCAGATCTTGACGCAGCGGCTGATGAAGTCCTTGGCCTGAGGATCGGCAGGGCTCTCGAGCCAGATCTGCTCCGTGGTCCACTCGCCGTCGAGGCGGACGAGGCCAAACGAGGACAGCATGCCTTCGGCGCGGTCAAACGCGATCTCGGCGCCGCTGTCATTGGTGACCTTGATGGTCATCGCGACGGGGGCAGCGGCGGGGGGGCCCGGCGGGGGCTCAGGGATCTCGACCTTCTGGGCCGCCTTGGCCTTGCGGGGCTTCTTTTTCTTGACGCGGGCGGCATCGGGATCGGCGCCACCGCAGGTGCAGGCAATGAGGAGACTAAGGAGCAGCATGGATTCGGCCTTCCTGAATACGGGGTCCGGCGCAGGGTCCGGTCGGAATGGAGAGGGGCGGTGCCACCGGCAGGCAACGCAGCCGGGCCCTCAGGGAGGGAGATGGGCTACGTTTGCGGCCATGACTGAAGCACCGCGCCGCCCTTGTATGCCGATACCGCCACTCCTGCGACGTGGGGCTGTGGCGCTTCCACGGGGGGCCGTGGTGGTGGTCGGCTTGCTGGCCTCGGGCTGTGCGTCCCCACACGGCTGGGTGGATGAGGCGTTTTACGTGCGAACATCCGGCGCGGACCTGTACGTCCACATGCGGGGCGACTCGCAGGGCGGAGACGCCGTGTTGTTGCTGCAGGGGGACGAAGGCGCGGGCAGCGCACCCTACCGGGACAGTGCCGCCGCTGAACTGCTCGAAGATGATGTGGTGATGGTCTATTTCGACCAGCGGGGCACCGGCGCATCCATCTCCCGCAACACCGACGACATCTCCCTGGTCCAGCTGCAGGACGACGTGCTGCTGATGCTGGATGTCATCGACGCCCAGTGGACTGCCACCCCCACGGCTCGGGTGCACTTGATGGGCCACTCTTGGGGCGGCCTGCTGGGGCTGTCCACGCTGCTCGACACCGAGATCTCCGAGCGGCTGGCCGGGTGGATCGAGGTGGGTGGTGTGCACGATGTGCCTGCGACCTATGCCGCCTCCCGAGCGCTGGCCTTGGCCGAGGCATCGGCCCAAGCCGGCAAGGGCGACGATGGGGATGCCTGGACCGACATCCGGGACCGCCTCAAGCAGACCCCGGCCGCGCTGGGTGGGGTGGCGAGCTTGGTCGAAGAGCAAGAGCTCGCGCGGGACGCCGAAGCGCTGATGGACACGATCGCCGGCGATGGTCAGTTGTCCGGGCAGGGGCGCCAGGCGGCACCGGGGTCGCCCTTGAACTGGGCCGGGTCGAACCGCCGGGCGGCCACCCAAGTCTTGGGGGAAGTGGTCGACCTCGAGCTGGACGACGAGCTGCTCACCTTGACCTTGCCGACCCTGATGATCTGGGGGGCCCACGACCTCGCGTCGCCGGTGGCCCAGGCCGAACAGAGCGTGCATCGCATTGGCAGCGAGGTGGTCGAGCTGACGGTGCTGGGGCGGTCGGGCCACGCGCCCATGTTCTCCCAACCCGACGGCTTTGCCGATGCGGTGCTCACCTTCGTCGCGGCGGGGCAACCATGATGCTCGCAGCGCTGGCTCTCGCAACGGTGGCGGCTGCGGCACCGGACCTCTCCCTGGGTTGGTACGGCCAGTCGGGCTTTCGGCCTGGGCTGCGCACCGAGCTTCAGTGGGCCTTGGTGGAGGGCGACGGACGGGCCGGTCACCACGCCCTTGTGGGCGGCGCAGACGCCGGCGCTTGGATGGTCCCGAACAGCCTGGCGATGGGCTTTGTGGGGGCCACTGGCGGCTGGGTCCGCACAGGCGAACAGGGCCTGCGGTCCGAGCTGGTCTTGGGCTTCGGGGCGGGCCGGTTGCGGTCACTGGTGCCGGTCTACACCCTCGAAGCCGATGGCATGACGGGCGCCGCAGAGCTCGAGCCCGTGTCCCTTCCGGGTCACTGGCGCCGGGTGGCCTCGGCCCGGGTGGGCATCGGCTGGGTGCCGACCGAGACCCGCCGTTGGGGCGTCATGGTGCGGCCCACGCTCCAAGTCGTCAGCGCGTGGAACGGGGGCATCGCCTTGCCCTTCGCGGTGGAGCTCGCTGCGGTGCGCCGGGGCGCCTGAGCGCCCAGGTCCTTCACGGTGTAGCGGTCTGAACGTGCTGAATGCGCGCCCGCACGCTGCTCAGCAGCGGTCCTTCCCCCAAGCGGGTCTGGGCCCTGGCGAGGGTCTGGCGTGCCCCGTCCATGTCCCCCGCCTCCAGCTGGAGCTGCACCAGCGAGACCGTGGCACCGCCGACCGCATCGTGCGCCGCTTCGGTGTCCATCGGCCGGAGAACCCCACGGGGCGCGGACTCTCCCACCAGCGATGCAGGCCGAAGCCCGGCGGCGGCGTCCAGCTCTCGGATGGCCTGGTCCGTGAAGCCGAGCATCGCGTCGACTTGGGCGGCCAGGATGCGCAGCTCCGGGTCCATCGGGTAGCGCACCACCAGGGCGTCCAGCTCTTGAGCAGCGGCTTCGATGTTGTCGTTGGAGATGTCCATTCTGGCTTGCTTCAGGCGCTCCACATCCCCGGGCTGGGCCGCCTTGGCGACCTCGTCCACGTCTTCGAGTGACAGGCCCTGGTCCGCCAAGCGGCGGGCGATGTCGTCGCGCAAGGGGTTCTTCTTCTTGCGGCAGACCGACAGGGCCACGGTCGCGGCACCCGGGTTGCGGTCCTGCACCGCCGCCCAGGCATCAAGGCACCGGCGACCGGCAAACGGGGTGGTCTGTTCCTTGAGCCAGGTGGACAGCACCTCGGGGGGCTCACTGGTGGCGTGGCTCCAGCCGACAACCGCCTGCACCAGCGGCAAGACTGCCCCCCGGTTCCAGGCGTCGAGGGCGTGGGGGGCCGCCCGGTCGAGGGCACCGGCGTCGACGTGCAAGGACACCAGCTCGGCCGAGCACTCCCACCGGTCGGGGAACAGGGTGGCGCCCGACTCCAGCGCCGACTGCGCGATGTCGGTGGCGTGGTTGCGGCGGGCCAGCCGTGCGCGGGTGAGCAGCAATGCGCCCGAGTCTGGGGACGTGAGGAGGGCCTTGTCGAGGGCCTTTCGGGCCTTGTCGAGCTTCTCGTCCGCCATGGCTCGCTCCGCCTTGGCCTGGAGCTTGGTCGCCCGTCCGTCGGGCTCCCACTCGGCGGCGCTTGCCCCGGTGCACAGCGCCCACCCCACAAGAACAGCCCCCAACAGCCGGCCTCGACGGGAGGGCACGGCCACTGGGGAGCATGGGGTCGCCGGAGGGTGCAGCAACATGGGACCTCTCTCGCGCTGGTGCGGAGGGTCCGGCAGCGCGCGCTACTTGTATCGTCCCGAGGAGACACCCTTGGCCACCGCGACCGATGCTTGGAAGCCAGACTTGAGCCCGGCCTTGAGCACACCCGGCATCTTGCTGCCGAGCTGGGCCATCATGCCGGTGCCATCGCCAAAGCGAATCTTGGCCACACATGTCACACGGGATTTGCGCGTGGTGCCCGGCGAGACGACGAACATGCCCCACGCATCGGTCATCTCGACGACTGATCCGAGGATGGACCGAAGATCGGCCTTCTCGATGACCTCATCTCGCTTTTGCTTGTAGCGAGCGAGGGTGGACGCATCGATCCACTCGTCTCTGATCTTCTCAAAGGCGATGACGGAGCGGCCATCGGGGAGCTGGACCTTGTAGGACCGCTGGAAGTACTCGCCGTAGAACAAGCCGAGATCGGCGAGGAAGTAGCGGTCGTTGGACGGCACGCCGGCGTAGCTGTCATTGCCCAGCCGCAGCCGGGGCAGGGCCTTCGCGCCGTCCATGTGCCGGGGCAGCTTGTCTTGGTGGTCAAAGACGGTGCGGACCACCGCGTCGGCTTCGAAGTCCTGGTCGCCTTCGCCCGTGATCATCAGCAGGTAGCCGCTGTCGAGGGCCTTGACGCGGATCTCGTCGTAGAGCTCGTTCTGGTGCTTGGTGATGGTCGCACCCGCCCAGAAGTTGGCGTCGGTGAGGGCCGGGTTCAAGCTGCGTTGAGCTTCGGGCGTGCGCATCTTGACGGTGACGGCTTCACCCAAGCCAGCGAAGGCCGGGAAGGGGAAGGCTCCCATCGCGGCCAACACAGCGATCTGCTGGAGGACGTCGCGGCGGGAGTGCGTTGGGGCTGGGGTCTGCATGGCGAGGCGCTGCTCCTTGCGGGAATTCGACCTATATCGGGCGAGAACGGGTTCTCACAGTGGAGGGGACCTCCAACCGACGAACCCACGCACCGCGTGTTCAGGTCGTAGCCGGAGTTGAAAGGCTTCGGCAAGCCCGCCTACTCCCCCGCGCGCCTACCCGGCCCGTCTGGCCATCACGGCAGCGTGCAGTTGGTCGAGGTCTGGCGTCACGAGCTGGGCTTCGAGCGCGCTGCCCACGTGGAAGTCGGACAGCCTGTCGGGCAGCGAGTCTGGGAGCTCGGGGCCGATGCCGGAGGGACCCCAGATGTTGACCCGTGGTGGGGACCGTCGCTCATCGACAATGACCGCATCGGCGTCGTTGTCGTGGCCAGCGTGCCCGCGGGCATGGGCGCTGAACGAGTAGACCACGGCGCCGTGTCGCATCGGTTCGTCTTGGCGAGACGTCGCTGGGTCGTGGGAGTCCACCGCCTGCACCCGGCGAATGGGCCCGAGTCCGCCGTGGAGGAATCCCGTGGCAGCGGAGATGGAATGAATCGCGGGCATGGTCGGCCTCCAGACGGAGATCCCGAGTTGGTGGGTGTCGGGCACCACGGGGGGGCAGTTGGGGCATCCACAGCGCGGGATGGCACAGTCGAAGCCAAGGCCCACATTCAGCGTTGTGTCCGATGGGGGGGGATTCAAGTGTGTGGGTCAACCGAGGCATTCGTTGACAAGGTGCACACGGGGCTGCCGATCTGGGCGCGGACCCCGAGCCATGGCGTGGTGCCGTGGTTCCCGTTGTCTTCGCGAGGGCTCCAGCGGCCGCGCCGATGCGCTACAGCCCCGGCCGGAGGTAGCTGTGACCGAGCCCTTTCCCCCCCATCGCATCGAGCCCTTTCTGGACGAAGCCGCCATTCTCAAGCGTGTCGACGAACTGGCCGACGAGATTGTGGACGCCGTCGACGGGGAGCTTCACGTGGTGGCGCTGCTCGCTGGCGCCATCATGTTCACCGCCGACCTCGTGCGAGCCTTGTCACGCCGGGGCATGAACGTCCGGATGTCCTTCATTCGCGCCTCGTCGTATGGCGCGGGCACCCAGAGCTCAGGCCAGGTCGGGCTCGGCCCGCTGCCCCGCTTGGTGGGCGACGATGTGCTGTTGGTGGACGACATCCTTGACACGGGCCGCACTCTCGGGCGCGTGGGCTCGGCCATCGAGAGCCTCGGCGCAAAGTCGGTGCGGACGGTGGTGCTGCTCGACAAGCCGTCTCGTCGTGTGGTCAAGCTGGGCGCGGACCACGTGGGCTTCTCCATTCCCGATGCCTTCGTGATTGGCTATGGGCTGGACTGGGCGGGTCGCTTCCGCAACCTCCGGGACGTTCGCATTGTGCGGTTTCCCGACGCGGCCGACAGCGACGCGGCCATCGAAGCCCCGGAGATCTGACCGGGGCACGGCGGAGCAGGAGTTGGCCATGGGCGAGGTGCTGTGCAGCCGGAGTCCCCACTCTGGCGAAATGATCGAGGTCTGGCCCCCGATGTCGGACCGGGATCTTGAGCACGCCTTGGCGACGGCGGCGAGCGCGGCCCGCGACTGGGCGCGCACAAGCTGGTCCACCCGCGCGGCGGCGCTTCGGGGGTGCGCAACGCTGCTGCGGGCACGCCAGGATGCCTTGGCCCACAGCATCACGGTGGAGATGGGCAAGCCCCTGCGCGAGGCCCGCGCCGAGGTCGAGAAGTGTGCGTGGGTGTGTGAGCACTACGCGACCCATGGGCCGGCGATGCTGGCTTCGGAGCCGGTGGCCGCCAAGGTCCCGTTGAACCACGTCCAGTGCCGCCCACTGGGGCCGATCCTCGCCATCATGCCCTGGAACTTCCCTCAGTGGCAGCTCTGGCGGTTTGCTGCGCCAGCCCTGATGGCAGGCAATGGGGTGCTGCTCAAGCACGCCCCGAACACCATGGGGTGCGCGGAGCAGATCGCCGCCGTGGTGGCCGACGCGGGCTTGCCGGCGGGCTTGCTGACGAACCTGCGCCTGTCGGTGGACCGGGTGGCGGGAGTGATCGCCGATCCGCGCGTGCGTGCGGTCACCCTCACGGGCAGCGACCGGGCGGGGCGTCAGGTCGCAGCGACGGCCGGGGCCCACCTGAAGAAGTGTGTGCTGGAGCTGGGGGGCAACGACCCCTTCCTCATCCTCGACCGGGCTGACCTGGACCGCGCGGTCGCCGGTGCGGTGGCAGGGCGCATGCTCAACGCCGGCCAAGTGTGCAACAGCCCCAAGCGCATCTTTGTGCCCAGGCGGCACCTCAGTGACGTGACCGACGGCATTGTGGACCGCCTGAGCCAGGTCGTGTTGGGCGACCCGCTCGCGGATGCGACCACGATGGGACCGTTGGCTCGGCCGGATCTGGTCGTGGCCTTGCAGGCCCAGCTCGACGCATCGGTGGCCCAGGGCGCCCGCTTGGTGTTGGGTGGCCAACCCATGGGTGGTCCCAGCAGCCACTTTCTGCCCACGGTGCTCACCGACGTGCCCGAGGCATGCCCGGCGGCGGACGATGAGCTGTTTGGGCCGGTGCTCAGCCTATTTGTCTACGATGACGTGGACGAGGCCATCTTGCGTGCCAACCGAAGTCGTTACGGGCTGTGCGCGAGCGTGTGGGGGGACGACCCGGAACAGGCCCGCCGTGTTGCCGACCAACTTGACGTGGGCGGCGTCTTCGTCAACCAAGTGCCCTACTCCGACCCGCGGTTGCCGTTTGGCGGCGTGCGGGACTCGGGGCATGGTCGGGAGCTGGGGACCGCGGGCATCCGTGAGCTGGTGGCCTTGCGCACCCTCAGCCTCGGTTGAGTGCTACTCGCTTTCCAGGGACACCTTGAGGCGCTCCAGAAGCTGGGTCACCGATGCCCGGGTCTGGCGGTCCACCAAGAACTGCGGCACCGCAATGCTGGGGATCGTGCGGACCTTGTAGATGAGCTCGGTCCCTCCCTGAATCGCGCGGACGGCCCACTCGCTGTGGAAAGCGGTCAGGTCCGTGCTCTCGACGAGCTCCGTGCGGAAGCCGCTCGAATTTGGACATTGACGCGAGCGGTATCGAATCGACGCGAGGGGATGGGTCACGATGGTGCGGATGAGCTTGCAGCTCCCTTCGTCCTCGACCTCAACTTGGGCTGGCCCCGAGTCGACCGAGGCCACTCGTGTGGGGTCGGCCAAGAACGCGCGCACCATGTCGGCATTCGCGGCCACGATCACGCGGCCAGTGGTCTCGTGATCCGCGGCGGTTGAGACATCGGGCGTCCCTCCCGACGCCGCTTGGGCGGGTGACGACGAGAGCAGGAGGACGGCGAGGTGCAGGGCGTGCAGGGTGATCATGGCTGGTGCGTAGCAGATTTCGCAGTGGTGAGGTAGGGGGGCTTGTGTGAAACTGCTCAAAGTGCGAGGTCATCAACGGTCTCTCGTGCTGGCGATTGAGCCCAAGTGGTGTGCGCGCCCTGATTCGTCGGTGGCGCGTGGTGCGTCTGGCCGTGTGCCCCCCTCCGGAGTGTCCCGATGTCGATTCTTGTGAGCCTGCTGCTGGGCCAAGCCTTCGCTGCAAACCCCCTCGGTCCCGGAGTCACCGTCAAGGAGGTCGCGGCGCCCCCCGTGCTGGTCTCTGGCGTGCGCACCCTCACGGTCCAGACCATCAAGGGGACCGGTGGAAAGGCCGTCACCAGCGAGCTTGTCGCCGGCTTCGAAGACCACGGTCGGGAGGTTGGCAAGGGCACTGCCGCGGATCGCGCTGGGGATCTGGTCCAGATGGGCGCGATGGTCGGCGGACAGATGCTCTCCGCCCAGATCGGCGGCCTCGGCAGCAAGCTCACCCAGACCGCCACGGCCACGGCCGGTGGTGCGGTCGCGGGCCTCATCGCGGGCGACAAGTTTGTGTTGGACGATGGCTTGACCGTCGAGCTGTTCGCGCTGCAAGACAAGGGCGCCGACGGCGTGCTGTCGGGGGTCATCGAGAACACTGACGAAGACAAGCGCTTCGAAAAAGAGATCGAGCTCAAAGACAAAGACGGCAACGTGGTCAAGGACTCGGAGGGCAAGGTTGTGATGACCAAGGTGAGCTGTGTGCGGCGCACGGTCACCGCCAAGCTCACGTGGACCATCCAGAAGGGTGACGCGGCCGCGGCGGGCAGCGAGCGCACGGGCTCGGCCTACGATGAGAAGTGTGGCGCCGACATTGGCGACCTGAACTCGGTGCTGGGCTTGGCTGAGGCCGCCGCATCCGGCATGGGCATGGGCATTGTGGCGGACATCAAGCCGGCGTGGCGCAGCTACCGGGTGGGGCTGCGCAAAGACAAGAGCCTCGCTGCGGGCTTGCGTGCGGCGACCAAGGACGAGATCCCGACCGCGGCTTGCTTGTTCAACCACATGACCGGGCTCGACCCCGCCAATGGCACTGCCGTCTACAACCGGGGCGCCATCGAAGAGGTGCTGGGCCAGTACGATCTCGCGGTGGCCTCCTATGCGAGCTCGCTGGAGCTGGGCGGCCCCAAGCGCATGGCCACCAAGGGCACCGAAAGGACGGCGGAGCGCAAGGCCGAGGTCGAGTCGATGGTCGAGGCCTACGGTCTGGAGTGGACGGTGCAACCCCTCGACTATGCCGCTTGCCCGGCCCTTCCCGAGGGCACGCCCAAGATGGTGAAGAAGGGCACCACCTTCCAAGTGGGCGATGAGGAGATCGAGGTCGACAAGGGCGAGACCGTCTTTGTCCAGAGCGAAGATGGCGGCACCGCGAAGGTGCTGTTGATGGACGGCACGGCGGTGGAGCTGCCGGCGAAGACCCTGAAGTAGCACTGCGTCCAACACAAGTGACCCGCCAGGCGCACGAGGCGGCGGGCGGGTCATGTGCGGAAGCAGGCCCCGGCTTGGGGGCGAGCTTCCTGGGCCGGCGGGTGCTCAGTACAGGACGAGCTCGCCGGCCACGAAGGTGCTTTCGTAGGTGGGCGTGCCGTAGGCATCGTAGCCGTAGGGCTGGTTGAGGCTGCTGCCATCAAAGACCAAGTACGATCCGATGATCTCGGCGTCGAAGGTGGGCATCCAGCCGTAGCCCGTGTCGTACATCAGCATGCCGGCGCCGTAGCCGAGGTAGTCGGGGGCGAAGGCAAGGTTCATCGACGAGTCGCCATCGGCCCGGTCGGCGCACGAGCTCTCGGCCGGGGCGCTCTCCACGAAGGAGAAGGCGACCTCGAGACCGAACTCACAGTCGGGGCAGACCGCAGCCGAGGGGCTGGCCACCACCTCGTACTCGAGGGTGCAGTCGAGGTCAGCCGGCATGGTGGTGCCGACGCCGGACTCCACAGTCATCGTGCCCGCGCCGCCGGTGATGGCGATGTCGCCGCAGCCTGTGCTGGTGCAGTCGAGCCAAGCCGAGCCGTCCACCGCGATGCTGCCGGTGTCTGCAGCGTCGATGTCGACGGTGTTCTCACCGGTTGACAGGTCGCCGAAGATGCTGCCGAGGGAGCGGAAGGAGCCGCCCGTGGCGATGGACAGGGCCGTGCCGTTGTCGAAGAAGCCGGTGCTGGAGGCCACGTCGCCGCTCGCGGTGAGCGCGCCGTAGGGGCCGATCTCGATGGCCGTGCCGGTGTGGTTGGACACCAAGATCCCGTGGACCATGGCGGACGACTCGCCGGTCTGGCCGAGCTGGATGCTGGTGACGCCGGGCGTGGTGCTGGGCCCAAGGGTGCCCTCTGCCCACCGCAGGTCGCCGTTGTTGATGTAGATGGCGCCGGCTTCCGTGCTGTCGTTGCCCAGGATGGTGACCTTGGCCAAGTCGACGTCGCAGCCGTCCGACGCGATGGCGCCGCCGATGTCCGCCTGGTTGTTCAGCAGGTTGATGGACTGGAGCTCGACGCTGGCGTCCGCGTTGCAGGAGACCGCGCCGCCGGCCGTCGTGAAGCCCTCGCCAGCCGCCATTGCGGAGGTGCCGAGACCGCCCGTCATCGTCAGGTTCTGGGCGATGGCGTGCACGCCGTCGGTGGTCATGGAGAGGACGGGGCCTGTGCCGCCGCCGTTCAGGACGGGGTCGTTGTAGCCGCGGATGTTGATGTCGGCCTGGACGTCAACGTTGACGTTCCAGGTGCCACCGCAGACCTCGATAGTGCCCTCACTGTCGGCCGTCACGGCACCTGTGAAGGTGCTCGTGATCTCGGACCAGTCGCCGGTCACCCCGTCGCGCAGGGTGACCCGGGAGTCCTCGGAGGTGCCGGAGTCGCAGTCGTCGTCGATGCCATTGCAGAGCTCCACGGCGCCCGGGTAGACGTCGGACGCTGCGTCGTCGCAGTCGTCGTCCAGAGCCACGAAGTCGACGGGCTTCTCGCACGCCTGCACCGTCACCGCACTGTCGCCATGGCCGTCGTAGTCGCTGTCTGCGTACCAAGTCGACGTGGAGCTGATGTCGAGGGCGGCGTCGTCATCGTCGACGGTGCCATCGCAGTTGTTGTCGATGCCGTCACAGACTTCCGTCGCGCCAGCGAAGACGGCCACGTTGCCGTCGTCGCAGTCGCTGCCCTTCGGGGTGAAGCCAACCGGTGCCGCACAGGTCATCACCCACGTGTCCACCGCGCCGTCGCCGTCGCCATCGCTGTCCTGGTAGAACAGGCGGCCAGTGGAGGTGTCGACCCCGCTGTCGGCGTCGTCAATGTCGCCGTCGCAGTCATTGTCGATGCCGTCACAGACCTCGGCGGTGCCCGGGAAGCGCAGGTGGTCGCCGTCGTCGCAGTCATCGCTGTTGTCGACCGTGCCATTGGGCATCGCGCACGCGTCGATGCTGGCGCTCGGGTCACCGAAGCCGTCCCCGTCCCGGTCGGCCCAGAACGGGGTGCCGCCGATCAGGCCGACATCGGCCTCGTCGGTGCGCCCGTCGCAGTCGTTGTCGACGTCGTCACACTGCTCGATGTTGCCGGGGAACGCGGCGGCCGAAGCGTCGTCGCAGTCCGTGAAGTCGGTCACGAAGCCAGCGGGCATCTCGCAGGCCATCGTCGGGTTCGCAGCGTCGCCGAAGCCGTCGAGGTCCGCGTCCGCGAAGAAGGTGGAGCGACCGATGGTGTCGTCGTCGGCGTCGTCCACTGCAGCGTCGCAGTCGTTGTCGATGCTGTCGCAGATCTCGGCATTGCCGGGAAAGCGAAGCTCATTGTTGTCGTCGCAGTCGTCGTCGAGTCCCACGAAGCCGGCCGGTGCGGTGCATGCGAGCAGCGTGCTGTTCACATCGCCGTGTCCGTCGCCGTCACTGTCCTGCCAGAACGTCGTGGCGGTCAGGGTCTCGAGGTCATCATCAGCGTCGTCGGTGAGCGCGTCGCAGTCGTTGTCCTGCCCGTCGCAGACCTCGGTGGCGCCCGGGTGGATGCGGCTGTCGTTGTCGTTGCAGTCGAACTCAGCGGTGTAGCCGTCGCCGTCGAGGTCCTGCTTGGATGGGTCGTCGATGTCGCCGCCGTCGCCCCCGTCGACGCCATCACCCCCGCCATCTGTGTCTGGCTCGTCGTCCTGTGGCGCATCCACCAGCTTTGGAGCCTCGGTGCTTGGACCGTCGAGCTGCTCGACGCAGCCGCTCATGGCGAGCAGGGTGATGAAGGAGAGTCCGAGACCCTGGGTCAGCGTGGAAATTGCGTTGGTCATTGCATCCTCGGGTTGTGTCTTTCCCGGGGACGGATCGGGGTGAGTAGTGCATGAGCGTGGGGAAGTGGTTGTTGGCTTGTGGGCGTGCTTCGGTACGGCGGGAGCCGCAGTGGGTTGCGGACCCGATGAAGACGGCCGATTGGTCGGCATTCACGGGCCCACTGTTGGCCCTGTTGGGCCGGTCCGGCACCCACGGTGCGACGGACCCAAGCTGGGCGTGCGGAACAGGGTAGGATCTCGTGAGCGGCCGAATTGCGGGCCGTCGGCGGAGGTTGAGTTGGTCGACATACAGTGGCCGGAAGACCCCAACTTTCGTGACCTTGCACGGGCCATTGCAGGTCCGCTCCAGCAGCACCTTGCCGCCCTTGACTTGCCGCTGCCAGCGCGCATGTCGGTGACTCGGGGCGGTGTCGGCGGCCCGCTGTGGACCCGGGCGCCCGACGGGGCCGTGGCCCTGCATGACGAGCTGGCGGGACCTGCGGCCTATGGTTCGGCGGACCTGGCTTTGCGGGATCGGGGCCTGGGCGCGCTGGCGTTGGACCGCTGGCGTCGGGCGATTGGTGCGCTCATGGAAGCGGCTTGTCACGTCGGGAGCCCGGACGACAACCCGCAGCCGCTCGCGGTGCTGGCCGACCACGTGGACCGTGCGGCGCCCGAGCTGGGCTGGTGCTGGCGACCGGCACTCGATGTGCTGGAGACCCCGGAGGGAGGCGCGAGCCTCCAGAGCCGCCGCGGGCTGTGGTGGGTGCGGTGGGCCACGGAGGAGGGCGTGGATCTGGGGACCACCGATCCGGCGACTTGGTTGCGGTTCTGGACGTGGGTGCGGGGAGGCGCGCGGGGCCTGTCCGCGCGCCTACCGGTCTATGTGGCGCCCAGCTCGCCTCGCGCAGAGGCCGAGGTCTGGCTCGCTCCCCGGGGGGCCACAGTGCTGTCCCGGGGAGGGCGCCCGGCGGTCCGTCTCTCGACGGCGGTCTGGCCCCGGGCCTCGGCCGACAACGCTGCCCAAGATGGTCTGCTGGTGGTCAGTGTCGAGGGTGGACCAGCCGCGGTGTTGCCCGAATTGCCCGGTCCGGTGGGCACGTGGCGGCTGGACTCCGGCTCGGTCGGTGGTGCGGTGGGCGCGGCCCGAGGGGTCAGCTTGGAGCTCACCCGAGACGGCGTCGCGGAGCTGGTGGCGGCCGATGCGTGGCTGGGCATGGTCCACACCGGTGCGCTGGACGACGCCAACCGCCTCGGGGTGAGCGGGGCGTCGACGGGGCGCTGGACGCCTGGGTCCGTAGCGGCCGACCTGCGCTCGGGAACGCTGAGCGTGCGCGGGCTCTCCCGGGGCGCGGCGACGGTGCATTCCCGTGGTGGTGGGGGCTTTGCGGTGCCCGGGGGCCCCGAGTGGATGCGGTCCGGGCCTTCCTGCAAGGCATGGAAGCGGCACCGCTGCCGTGGCGGTGCCTTGCGGATGGTCGGCTGGAGCTGCGCTTGCCGCTGGGCGGGTCGCTGGTGCTGTATTTCTCCCGGGAGCACTGAGCCTCGACCGGGTCAAGATGCCGTCGCAGTCAGCAGAGACGGTGTGATCAGGCGGGCGCCGCCCTGGCCATGCCCAAGACGGAGAGAGCCCCCGAGGTGTCCCCCGGGGGCTGGCGCCGATGGTCTGAGCGGCCCACGTGTGTGGGTCAGTCGGCCACGTTGTTGTGCTCAGGCTTCGGTCACACGGGGCAGGGTCTCGTGCAGGCGATGGTCGACCAGCGCCCTCACCAGCTCGGTCATGGAGCCACACTGCATCTTGCCCATGATCCGGCCGCGGTGGACTTCCACCGTCCGGGGGCTGATGTCGAGCGCGGCGCCGGTGGCGCGGTTGGACTTGCCGAGCGCGAGCTCACCCAACACCTCGATCTCCCGCGGCGTCAGCGACGCGAGGCGGCTCTCGATGGCCTTGCTGGCTTCACGACGGTCGAAGTTGCGCTTCTCCTCGTGGAGGACCTCCCGGAGAAGGGTCACGAGAGTGTCAACACCCGTGTCGTGCTCGACGACGCCAGCAACACCGCCGCGCATCGCGGTCACGGTGCCAGGAACGTCGATCTTGCGCGCCCACACCACAACCGGCAGCCCGCCCATGTTGGCGGCCAGCTCTGTTGCAGAAGTGTCGGGAAGCTTCGGTGCCGTGACCACACAGCCACGGGGCGAAGCGGGCAGCGCAGCGCGCATGGCTTCGGCCGTGGTGAAGGTCACAACGTGGAAGCCCGCGCCTTCCAGTGCGTTGCGGGTGTTGGTGAGGGACTTCGTGTCGCCATCGGCGACGTACAGGGTCATTGCGTGCATAGTTTACTCCCAGGGTCGGGCAATCCTACCCTACGAAAGACTTGCGCGCACGGGTCCCCGGGGGCACCGCGTAGTGCCATCCTCGCCACGCCGATGGGTTCGTCAGTGATTCTGTGCCGGGGAAGTGGCGATCTGCCTTTCGCTGGGTCTGGCGAGACTGGCCAGTTGCACATCATTGTCAGACCGAAGATCAGGTCGGCCGGTTGGGGCATCTGCCGTTTGTGGCCGATCCCGATTGGACCGTGTTTCCCTTGGGCCACAACACAGAATGACATAGGCCTGTATCAGAGCCACATCCGGAGGTGGCCACCCGCTGGGCTGGTGATCCGACTCCGGGCAAACCGGAGGTGGACAGCCGGGGCGAGCCCGATAGTCTGGTGGTGGTTACTACGTGTTAAATCGTAACAAAACACGTGTTATGCGAGGGTTTCGCCCATTCTGTGCGGTGCGCGTAGACTACGGCGGCGCTCGCCCAGGGCCTCGCGCAGCATTGCAGAGTTTCTGGGCTGCAACGCTGACCCGATTGGTCCATCGTTGGATGACCCAACTTAACTATGATTGGCTGTCTCGTCGGCGGCTGGCCGTGCGAGCTGGGCCACCAGCCACCGCCCCAGCTCGGCGTACTGCTGGGCGCCGCGGCTGTCCGGGGCGTGAGAGAAGATGTCTTTGCCCTCCTGCTGTGCGCTCGCGAGGCTGTTGTTAATGCCGATCTGCACTGGGGTCAGGGCATCCCCACACGCGTCAGCCAGCTCGCCGAGGATCGCTTGGTTGAGGCGGGTGTTTCGGCCGTCCACGCGAGTGGGCAGCACGCCGAGCACGTCGATCGTGGGGTTGAGCCGTGCGGCGACCTGATCGATGGCTTCGACAATGCCGTTGACCCCGGCCAAGGCGAGCGGGGAGGGGTCACACGGCACCAGCACCGAGTCGGCGGCCACGAGCGCATTGATGGTCAACGTGCCCAAGTGGGGCGGGCAGTCGATCAGGATGATGTCGTACCAAGTCCGGGTGACCTCGATGGACTCCCGCAACACGAACTCCTTGCCGATGCGGCCGGACAGGATGGACTCAGCGGTGCCCAGGCCGGGATCGACCGGTGTGACGTCCAACCGATCGATTGTTGTGCTGGTCAAGATGTCGAGCACCTCGGCCCCGGGCTTGCCGGTGAGCACATCCGACAGTGCGCCGCCGCCCGCCTGCACCTGGGTCTCGAGCGCCCGACCGACGTGGCCCTGGGGGTCGAGATCGATGAGCAGCACGCGCAAGTCGTGGTAGCGCGCCAGCGCAGCGGCGAGGTTGACCGACGTGGTGGTCTTGCCCACACCACCCTTCTGGGCGGCGACAGCGATGACCGTTGCGGTCCGGTCGCCCCGGGGGCGGGGAGGCGGGCCAGCGGGTGCGTTGGCGGCGGGTGCCTCGTCCCGTCCGCGGGACAGGCGACGAAGACCGGACTTGAGCAAGCTGCGCATTGCAGTTCCTGGCGTGAGTTGACACGTCAAGGGTAACGGGGTGGTCCAGGGCTGACCAGATGTGTGATTTGTTGGCCATCAGTGCTTGGGAGACAGCGCCTGCAGTCGCGAGAGGTTGGCCCGCAGCCGTGTGGTGCCGTCGGGGCGCTGGTCGGGCCCGCCGTCTTCGATGGTGTCGAAGTGGACGTGCTTTAGGTCCGGTCCGAGCGCCGCCTTGACCGCCTCCGTGGGCGGATGTTCCCAGAGCACAACCCCATTGCCCTGCTGTGCCCAGGCCTGCACCGCCGCGAGGGCTTCAGGGCCAGGCACCGTGGCAGGGTCCAGATCGAAGGTCGCGATGGGACGGTGGTGATGGTCGACAATGTAGGCTTGGAAGGGATGGTTGGTCGCGAGCCGAAGGTCCCGGACGGCCTGGAGTGTGGTCTCCAGCTCCGCGTCCAGCTGGCCAAGCTCGTCCACCAATCCGTCTCGGTTCTTCTCCAAGATGGCGTGCTGGTCGGGCATCTTGATGATGAGGTGCTCGGCGAGGGCCTCGGCTTGCCGGGCAGCAGTGGCGGGGTCGAGCCAGGTGTGGGGTTCGGTGCCCCCGTGGCTGTGGGCGGTCTGGCCATTGTGCTGGTGGGTGGTCTCGGGACCGCTGAGAATGGTGATGCTGGCACTCGTGTCGATCAGTGCGGTGGCCGGCAGCGCGGCCGTGGAGAGCCAAGCTTCGTAGCCGGCGCCATTCGCGACAATGACGTCGGCGTCAACGATCGCGGAGACCTCGGCCGAAGTGGGCTGCCAGTCCGGGGGATCCATGTCGGCCGGCAGATGGCACCGAGCTTGGGCAGTGGTCCCGTCGAGCAAGCGCAGGGCCAGCGCGGTGACAGGCCAGCTGAGCGTGGCCACCTGGAGCGGGCCTGCTTCGGGCGGCGGTGGGGGTTGAGAACACCCGACCAGTGCGGCGAACAGCAAGAAGTCGGTGCGGGCGGGGGGCGTGGGCACAAGGCCTCCGGGGACAGGGTCAGCCAGGAATGAGCCGCAGACAGAGGAGGGTGGTGGCGCCCCAGGCCAGGACCGCAGCAAGCCCCAGTCCGAGCGTGGCGACCGTGCCCAGCTCCACGGCGACCAGGAGGGCGAGGCTGTTGCGGGGGGCGCCGAGAACATCTAGCAACCGGGCTTCTTCGGCCCGGGCTCGCCAGAGGATTGAGGTGAGTGCCCCCACGAGGCCCAGCACGGCGAGGCCCACCAGTGCGGCCAACACGAGCACCCCCTGCTGCAGCTCCAGCATCACCGAGACCAGGCGCTCCAGCACCCGGTCGGGACGCACACCCTGGAGAGACTTGTCGAGGTCCAGCTCGCCCAACACGAGGTCTCGTGCCCGGCCATCCGCCGGCCGGACGAGCAGCAGGCTGACCCGGGAGGCATCGCCGCTGGGGTGCTCGTGGAACTCGGCCCGGTTTTCGTCGGTCACCCGCCGGAGGGTGCGCAGGTGGTCCGGGCCGTCGCTGGGCGCCCCCTCGGCGTCGGCGGCGGTGGCGTGGCCGTGGATGTCCCCGTCCAGCAACCACGCGGTCTGGAGACTGACAACAAAGGCGTCATCGAGGGCAGTACCGGTGGGTTGGAGCACGCCGCTGAGCTGGAGTGCGAAGGTCTGGGAGCGGCCGATGTCATGCACCGAGGCGTGGTCGGTGCGGACCAGGTCTCCGGGTGCCAGGCCGCGGGCCGCTGCGATGCGGGCACCAGCTGCGGCCTCTCCCAGCAGCACCGCCGGGCGTCCTTCGGCGGGGCGGGCGCCCAAGAACTCGAGCCCGCCGCCGTCCAGACCCACGACAGCGGCGTCCCCGGACCGGTGGCCGAGGTGCACGGCGGCGACGGCCACATCGTCCCCCGCGCCCATGAGGCCCACCCGCCGGGCGGTGTCGGCGGGCAGGTCCGGGGCGACGACCGACGAGAAGGTCGTGGCGGCGAGGACAAGGTCGAGTGCACTGCCGGGAGGGCCCACCACCAGCGGCAAGGCGGCGGTGCGTTCGGCCCCCCTGCGGGCCAGGGCGGACGGGGCCGACAGCGCGAACAGCGGCAAGCTGAGGGCGACCCCAAGGGCCAAGGTCAGCGCGGCGGTGCGCCCGGGGGCCGCGGCGAGGCTGCGCAAGGCGAGCCATGCGATCGATCGGCGGTTCATGGCCCCAACCTCAGCGTGTTCACGTCGACAATGTCGTCGCAGACGCTGATCACAGTGGGATCGTGGGATGCCACAATGGCCCCGTGGCCGGGGCGCTGGCTGTGGGTGCGGAGGAGGTCCACGGCCGTTTGCGCCGCCGCCCGGTCGAGTGCCGCGGTGGGCTCATCGGCGAGGATCAGCCGTGCGCCGCTGCACAAGGCCCGGGCGAGGCAGGCCCGCTGGCGCTCACCGCCGGAGAGCTGGCGGGGGAGGCGGTCGGCGACGGGGAGCAGACCGAGGGCGTCCAGTACTGCGTCCGGAGAGCGCACCTGGCCTGCGAGCCGGGACGGCAGCCGGACATTGTCGCGCAGGCTGAGCCAGTCGAACAGCAGGGCGTCTTGGGGGACGACCGCGACGGTGGTGTGGCGGAGTCGCCGGGCCACGTCGGGGATGTCGGCCCGGGCGCCGCACACCCACACCTCACCGCCGAGCGAGGCGCAGAGACCGGACAGCGTGGCGAGCAGCGTGGACTTGCCGCTTCCCGACCGCCCGGTGAGCGCCAGCATGCCGTGCTCGAGCGTGTGGTTGGGCAGCGACCAGTGGGGCCCCCCGGGGAAGCCAAACCGGAGCTGGTGCACGGTCAGCACCGGCCCATCAGCGGCCAACTTGGATCTCCAGGAGTTCCAAGATGCTCTGTTCATCGATGTCTTTGCGGTCAGTCGGCTGGCCGACCTCCGCCGGAAGCTCCGCCACCCGGCCGGGAGCCAGGGCCACGATGCGGGGACCGTCTTGGTCGTCGCGAACGGTCAACACCGCATCGAAGCGGTGCCGCCGAGGATGCACGTGTTGCTCGTGGTGCAACGTGGCGGTCACGGTCCACGCGGCATCGATGCGGCCATCGGGGCGCGGGTCGGGCACGGCGTACTCGACATCGTCGACGGTCAGCTGCACATCGCCCAAGCGCAGCCTCTCGCGGGCCTCGTGGTGGGCCACATAGGCCTCAGTCAGGGCATCATCGGCGAAGGCGGTCGACAGCAAGGCGTGGAGCGCTGTGCGAGACAGGTCCGGATCCCAAGCGTCGCGGACCACAGGACCGTGCAGTGCACTGAGCTGGTCGCGGGAGAGGGCGTGGGTCGTGGGGGCGGGCGCCCAGAGTGCCGGGATACGGGGCCCACATCCGCCGAGACTGAGCCCGAGCACTGCGGCCCGGGCCAAGGAGACCCCATGGGGCATGACCCGAGCCCACCGTCCGGACCGCTTCAAGGCCTGCGCGTCTTGGAGCTTGGACAGCTCATTGCCGGACCGTTTGCCGGCACCCTGTTGGCGTGGTTTGGCGCCGAAGTCATCAAGATCGAGCCGCCGTCCGGAGATCCGGTGCGCCGCTGGCGGGGCATGCAGGGGGACACGAGCTTGTGGTGGCGTGGCGTCGCCCGGAACAAGCGGCTGGTGTGCCTGGATCTGCGCTCCGAAGAAGCTCGGGCGCTGGTGCGCCAGATGGTGCCCAAGGTCGATGTGGTCATCGAGAACTTCCGGCCGGGGCGCATGGAAGCGTGGGGCCTGGGACCGGATGTGCTCACCGCGCTGAACCCCAACTTGGTGATGTGTCGGGTGAGCGCACACGGCCAGACCGGACCGCTGCGGGACCGCCCTGGGTATGCCTCGGTCGCCGAAGCCCGCGGGGGGCTGCGCTACCTGACCGGCATGCCCGGCGGGCCGACCGTGCGGGCCAACCTGAGCATGGGCGACAGCTTGGCCGGACTGTATGCGGCCTTCGGCGTGGTGCTCGCCTTGCTCCATCGGGAGCGCGGTGGCGGTGGTCAGACCGTCGATGTGAGTCTGGTGGAGAGCGTCTTGGGCATGTTGGAGGCGGTGGTCAGCGAAGCGGCCGCGGGCATGCCCCGGGAGCCCTCGGGCGCAGGCATCACGGGCATCGTGCCGTCGTCGGCGTGGGCCTGTCGCGACGGGGAGGTGGTCATCGGCGCCAACGGCGAGAGCGTGTTTGCCCGGCTGTGCGCCGCGATGGGCCGGCCAGAGCTCGCCGAAGATCCGCGGTTTCAGGGCAACCCCGCGCGGGTGGAGAACCAAGCCGCCCTCGATGCGGCCATCGGGGACTGGACTCGGGGGCTGGCGGTCGCTGACGTGGTCGCGGAGCTCACGGCCGCGGGTGTGCCGGCCGGGCCGGTCCAGTCGCCGACGGACTTGCTCGCGGACGCCCAGCTGAACTCGCGGGGGATGTTCTGTGAGGTGTGGGTGAGCGGCAAGCCGGTCGTCTTGCCCGAGCTGGGGCCGCGCTTGACCGAGTCGCCCGGCAAGACCCGGTGGGCCGGCGGAGACCTCGGCGCCGACACCGATGCGGTGCTGCGCGAGCTGGCGGGCGTCGACGACCCGGGGCTCGCGGCCTTGCGGGAGGCTGGCATCACCCGATGAGCCATAGTGGACGGCCATGGGATCAGCGGGGGAGAGGGCGTGCGGCCTGAAGTGGCTCAGGCAGGGGCGTGACGGGGTCGGTGTCTGGCGCGAGGGAGTAGCCAAACCGTGCGGCGACGGTGCCCCAGCGGGCATGAAGTGCGCACAGCACGGCAGGGGGCAGCCGACCCCCTTGACCGACCTGGCCCTGACTCACGAAGCGCAGGCCGGCTTTGTAGGCCTTCTCGTGGCGGGCTTCGTAGAAGCGACCGGGCTCCCGGCGCTGGATCTCCCGTTCCTGGAGCTGCTTCATGGCACCGAGGGAGCTGCCCTGGACCGCAAGATCCAGCGCGGTGGTGGGCAGCCCGAGGGCGTCGGCGATGCGGGCGAGCTCGGTCGCGGGACGGGCCTTGAGGTCTTCATATCGGACCAAGAGTCCGGGGCGGTCGCTGCTGTGAGTGGCCCATCCATCAACATTGTCGGCCCATGAGCCAAAGCCGAGCTGGGTCGCCCGTGGGGTGGTGCCGGTGTTGACGACAGCGGTGAGATGCATCGACACCAGCGTCTCGAGGTCCCCGGGCTGGGGTTGGGTGCGGCCTTGCTTGAGCAGCCAGCGGTCGAGCTGGGTGAGGGCAAAGTAGCGAGCGTCACTCAGCAGCACATCGGCGGGATGGCGCACCAGCTGGAGCACCCCGTCGCCGAGCGGGTAGCGTTCTTGGTGTGAAGCCGGGGCCTTGTGGGTGAGCACGATGCCACCGGACCGCGCAGCGGAGTGCCAGCGTTCCGCGTTGTCGCCATGGATCGACGGCATCGTCAGCTCCAGGGCGGCGGAGCTGCGCAGGGGGCCGTGCTGGAGGATGTGCAGGGCGGTCCGCAGCCAGGTCGAGCCGGACTTTGGGTAGCTGGCGAGCCAGATGAGGGCAGACATGGGGGCTCGGGGGTGGGTCGATGATGGTCCCCTATCGCGCCGATCTCCGGAGGCCGCATCACGAGGGGGAAAGCACGGCCAGCGTCACCCTTCAGCGTGGCCCCACTGCACACCCACCGCACCCCAGGCGTAGCTCACGCCGGCGCTGGCGAGCACCGCACGGTGACCGCTGCGAAGGCGGCCGGACCGCTCGCCCATCTCCAGGCAGAAGATGGGATCGAGCTGGCCCATGTGGCCATAGTCCTCAAGGTAGACGGACTCGGCCTCGGTCAGGCCCATCTCGCCGAGCACGGCCCGATGGGCGGAGCGCTTCATGTGCAGCAGCCCCAGGTAGTCCAAGCCGGAGAAGCCCGAGCCGGTGGCGGCCCCCCGGATGACCTTGAGAAAGTTGGGATGAGAGCGCGTGGCCAAGCGGGCCTTCATGGCCTGAACATCCGTCACATCCAGCATCATGGCGCCCGTGCCCAGGTGCTCGGCAGCCACCGGCGCGACGGTGCCCCCCGCGTGCACATGCACATCGTCGGCGAAGTCGCCATCCGAGATGAGGTGGGCGTGCTTCACGAGGTTGTGGTCCATGTTGCGTCGCAGCAAGATCGCGCCGCCCGCGGCCGCGAGGCTGTACATGAAGCTCACCCGAGGGTTGGCATAGTCGATGAGGTCGCCGTTTCGATAGCCGCCGGCCAGCAAGATGGTCTTCACCGAAGCATCGGCCATCATCAGGCCCTTGGCGAGCTTGAGGGCCGAGATGGTGGTGCAGCACCGCTGGGCCACGTCGACCGCCCAGGCATTGCGGGCGCCCACGAGCTGTTGGATCTTGATGCCCGAGACCATCAGCGGGTGTTCTTTGTATTCTTCGCTGATCGAGATGATCACGTCGATCTCGAGGGGATCGACATCGGCCTTGGCCAGCGCTTGGCGGGCGGCGCGGGCCCCCATCGCACAGGGGTGGTCATCGGGGCCGGGCATGGGCTTGCAGTGCACACCGAGCTTCTCGCGCACGATGGCCTCGGGAATGCCCGTGGCGGCGGCGAGCTGCGCGGAGGTCATGCGACCCTCGGGCACGTACGTTCCCGTCGCGAGGATGCCCATGCCACGGGCGGTGTCGGAGTTGGGGTTGGTGCCCGGTGTGGTGCCCATGCGATGTCTCCGCGAGGTCGGTTGCCCAAGATGGTTTGTTGCGGTGCGGCATATGTGCTGCACTGCAAGATGGCAAGCCCCGAAGGGCCAACGGGATCGGCGTCACCCCCGCCTCCGGGGGCTGAGTCTCCGGAGATCCCCATGAACTGGACGACTCTGGGGACTTTATTGAAAGCGGACAACCGATGTCCGCACCGGTGGCCTGGGCCTCGGTAGGCGCCCCCATGAGAATTCTCCACCTTGGCGACACCCACCTCGGCATCCAGCGGCGGTTCTGGCGGCCCCCGGTGGGCTGGTCCCGCGCAGACGATCACCTCGCTGCACTGCGGCGTGCGCTGGCCCCGGCATTTGCGGGCGAAGTCGATCTTGTGGTGCACGCCGGCGATGTCTTCGATCGGTCTCGACCCCCGCCGCGCGCGGTGGCGGAGGCCCGGGCGTTGCTGGTGGACCTCGCCCGGCGAGTCCCGGTGCTCGTGCTCGCCGGCAACCACGATCGCAGAGGGCTTCAGGTCCACTTGGGGGCCGGTGCAGGAACCCTGACGGTGGTGGACCGCCCTTGTGCTGTCTCCATTGCTGGGCTTCGCATCGCCTGTGTGCCCCACCAGCGCCTCGCCACAGACTGGGCGGCGACCGCGCGGGCAGCGGTGGGGGGTGGGGTCGATCTGATGGTCACCCACCAAGCGTTTGCCGGTGCCGGGGTGCCGGGCTTCGTCTTTCGGGTGGGTGGCCCCAGCGAGACTGTCGATGAACGCCACCTTCCCGATGGGGTGCTGGCGGTGCTCAACGGCCACATCCACCCGCGCCAAGTGTTGCGGTGCGGCGATGCCGACGTAGTCTACCCGGGAAGCACCGAGCGCACGTCTTTCTCGGAGTCTGGCCAGCAGAAGGGCACGGCGCTGTGGACGTGGGGCACGCGGCCGCGCTGGCGATGGGTGGACCACCCCACCCGGGGGATGCGGCGGGTGGTCGGCGAGCATGAGCTCGACAGGGTGGTGCGCGGTGAGCTGGTGGGGGTGCCGACCCCCCGCCTCAAGGACTGGGGGCCGGCGGTGCATGCGCGTGGGGGCATCTTGGCGCTGCCCCCAGCCCGGTCGAGGGCCCCCGATCGGCGCCAGCTGCGCTTGTTCCAGGGCCCTCCGTCGGGAGCAGTGGTGCACGGTGGCTCAGGGGCCCGGGTCAGTGAAACTCCGAGCCTCCTTTCCGCAGCAGGTACGCCGTGTTGATGCTCTTGCACTGCACCCGCCCGAGCACCAGATCCCGGCGCTCGGTCAGGGGCCGCACGACGACGCCCTCGCGGACATGCATCTCGTTGCCCGAGACCGTCTCTCGGCCCACGGTGTAGGCTTGGAGCACTTCTTGGTCAAAGGGCCCGCGGTAGAGCACAGGCACCCGGGGCACACCCAGCGCCCACAGGGTGGACTCCAGCTCGACATCGTTCAGCCAGCGGCCGGTCCCACGCCCCCCAATTCGCACGTCAAAGGCCCGCAGCCCGGGGGGCGCAGCACCGGTGCGGCGCTGGCCATAGCCCAGGTCCTGCACACCCTCACCGAAGACCTCCGCGAGCAGGAAGACCGGCTCGTCCTGACCCTCAAACTGGGCCTTCATGCGCCGCTCCAGCTCCCACTCCCGTGCTGCCCGAAGGTACAGGTTGTGGGTGTTGGCCTCGGCGTGGGGCTTGAGCGCGAGGCCCTGGGCTGCGATGCCCTTGGATGCCACAATCAGCCGCCCGTGCTCCGGGTGGGCGAGGCGCTCGGGCATCCACCCGATCTGACACCACGTCCCGTGGATCTTCTCGGTGATGCTGACCAGCTCGCCATTGTCGAAGACGTCGGGGTGGGCCTTGATGTTCTCGATGTCGTAGCTCAGGGTGCGGTCCATGCCGGCGGCGTACGCCTCGCCCGCCATGTGAAGGGGTACGGCGGGGCTGTGGCGGGTGATGCCGAGCTCGGTCGCAAGGTCGGTCTGGTCGGTCCAACCGGGCTTCAGAGGCATGATGAGCCCTTGGGAGAGCACCCCGCGCAGCCGCGTGGCCTTCACCCGGTTGTGGGCCTTGCCGGCGAGTCGGCCGACCAGGCCCAGCTCTTCGAGCAGTGCGTCGGGAATGACGGCCTCTTCGGGGATCCAGACGACAGCGTCGCCGGTGCGGTGGGCGCCCTTGCGCACGACGGCGCAGTAGCCGCCAAAGCGGGCCAGCTCCAGCGCGTCGGCGTTGGGGTGGGGCTCGATGGTTACGGTCTTGATGGTCACGGCAAAAGTGGACATGGTGTGGGTCTCCGGGTGCAGGGCGAGGGGCCCTGCAGTGTTGTGTTGTGTTGTGTTGTGTTCGTTCCACACATAACCAGCCAGCTGCCCAACCCAAGAGGGAAGGACACGGAAGCGAGTGTGGTCGTAGGGGCCCCGCGAGAACGCAAAAAACCCCGGGGCGGTGGCCCGGGGTTGCGGAGGAACAAGGAGCGCGAGTGGCTTCTGTTACACCGTTAAACCGGGCATTCTGGGCGAATCAAGAATCGGTGACGGACCGTCTTGTGCCGGTGTGGCGGACAACCTCGGCGAGGGGCCACCCACAAGATTGCGGCTTCCACGAGGCGACAATGCCCACGGATAGGATGCAGTCAGGTTGTGGCGGGCGCGGAGGGTCACCGGTGGTGTCCGAAGCTGTGATTGTTGAAGAGTCGGGAGCTGAGACGTGCATGTTGCGACGTCGCGACCCGACCCGTGTTGGATACTCAACTCAACACGAACTGTCTACAAAAAAGTGTTCCACGGCCGAGGGGAGTGTTCTACGAAAGATTTCGTTTGACGAACTATTAGAATCTTCGTAGTAGTGAGGTGCCACCGAGGAGGCCCTGTGACGTCCCCCAACCCCGACCGCTTGCTGACCGAAGCCGAGCTGGAGCACATGCGTGTGCTCTGGACGCTGGGCGAGGGGTCTGTCCGCGCGGTTCTGGATGCGCTGCCAGCCGAGACGCCTCGTGCCTACACCACTGTGGCCACGTTGCTCCGCATCCTCGAAGAGAAGGGCTTCGCCGACTCGGACAAGGTGGGGCGCTCCTTGGTCTATCGGCCGGTGGTGAGCCGACCGGCCTACCAAGCCCGCACCGTGAAGCGCGTGCTCAGCGATGTCTTCGAAGGGGACGCCGGTGCCTTGATGCGCCAACTCGTCCAGGCCGAAGCGACCGACGACGTGGCCCTTGCCGAGATGCGCAGCCTGCTCGATGAGATGGAGGACTGATGCAGGCCCTGATTGTTCTCCAGATTGCCCTGACTGTCGGCTATCTCGCTACTTGCTTGCTCAATCGGGCGGGGCTCGCTCCCCGCGCGCTGCACATCGGGCACCGGGTGCTGTTGGGCCTCGCGCTGCTGTCACCGCTGCTGGTCGGCTTCATCGATGTGCCCTGGACCCCGCCGGCGACCTTGCGGGATGGCCTGTCGCTGACGGGGCCGGCGACGGAGCTTGCAGTGGCGTTGCCGGGGAGTGCGCTGTCGCTCACCCTCCCAGCCTCGTCTATTGCGCCGGCGGTGGGCGGGTTGCCGTCGATGCTCTGGGTGCTGCTGTTGCTGGGGGTGGTGCGCACAGCGGTCGCCGTGGTGCGCCTGTCCCGCCGGCTCGATGCTGCAGTTGCCCAGGGTGAGCGCGATGGGATTGCTGTGCTGATGGACCCTTCGGCGACCGCACCTTTTGCGGCGCTGCTGCCCCAGGGGCGGGTGGTGGTGCTGGACGCCGCCACGGCGATGTCGGCCCAAGATGCCCGTCTGGCCCTCCATCACGAGACTCAGCACCACGCCCAGGGTGACCCCGCCTTCGCGTGGATCTGGCTCGGAGTTCGGGCCGCCTTCGGCTGGAATCCTGCTGTGGGTGCGTGGGCCCGGCTCGCGGCCGAGCTGGAGGAACAAGCCTGTGATGCCGCGGTGGTCGCCCGTTCCGATGTGTCCCCTCGCGCCTATGGTGCGCTGTTGCTCTCTTTCGTCGCCCGTCCGCCTGCGCCTGTCGGTGCGACGGGCCTTCCCCCCCGCTCCCCCCTGCACCGGAGACTGCTCATGCTCGCTCGTCCCACGCCTCCCCGTCGCCTCAGGGCGCTCACGTCCATTGCGGCGGCGGCCACGTTGGTCCTCGCCACTGCGGTGGGCACCGCCTCACTCGCGGCCGACCTGCGGCTGGAGGGGGCCCGTGTCGATGCGGCGTATGTCCAGGCCGACACCGTTGGCCTCGATGTGCCCGATGTCCAGGCCATTCGCCGCGAGCTGCGTCGCATGGTCACCCGCCAAGGTGGGTTCTATCGCCGTGGCCTCGACCGCCGCCCCGACTGGCAGAAGCTGGTCGACGGGTCCATCCAAGAAGCTGGGCTGCCCGCCTTTGTCGCGGCCATTCCCCTGGTCGAGTCGGGCTACGCAAACTGGGGCGCGCCCGAGAGTGCCGAAGCCCAGAGTGCTGCGCCAGGGGCCATTCCCGGCCGGGGCTTGTGGATGTTCATCGGTCCGACCGCCCGCACCTATGGGCTCCGTGTTGACGACACCGTGGACCAGCGCCTCGACCCCAGCTTGGAGACTGCTGCTGCGATGACGCTGTTGACGGACCTCCACGAAGAGTTCGGCGACTGGGGACTCGCCCTGGCCGCCTACAACCAGGGCAGCGAAGCGGTGAAGCGCGCCATGAAAGACGGGAACTCCCGCGACCCCTGGGCGCTCATCGACGCCGGCCACCTCAACCCCTATGCGGCCCAGGTGATGGCGGCGGCCCTTGTGTTGGAGTCCCCGCAGCTTCTGGACTGATGCTGCCCCGGAGTGCTGTGCTGGCGCTTGCTTCGGCGCCCTGAGAGTCGACCCGGTCCCCTGTGCTATGGCGGAAGCTCCTGGAGCTTTCATGCGCGCACTGTCCCTCGGACCCGACGGGCCCCGACTCGTCCCTGACCATCCCTTCGCCGTGCGACCCGGTGAGGCCCGTGTGCGCGTGTCCCTCGCGGGCGTGTGCGCGACCGATCTGGAGCTCTGCAATGGCTACATGGGCTTCTCGGGGGTGTTGGGGCACGAGTGGGTGGGGGTGGTGGAGGACGCGCCGGACCCCCGCTGGATCGGCCAGCGGGTGGTCGGCGACATCAACTGCGCCTGTGGAGCGTGCGCCACCTGTCGGGCCGGTCGGCCCACCCACTGTCCCGAGCGAACGGTGCTGGGCATTCAAGGGCGGGACGGCGCCTTTGCCGAACAGCTCAGCATTCCCGTGGCCAACCTGCATGGCGTGCCCGACGGGGTGTCCGATGAGCACGCGGTCTTTGTGGAGCCCCTTGCCGCCGCCTGTCGCATCCTGGAGCAAGTGCATGTGCGCCCCAGCCACCGGGTGGTCGTGCTGGGCCTCGGGCGCCTGGGCCAGCTCTGTGCCCGGGTGTTGGCGCTGACGGGGGCCGAGGTCACGGGGGTGGCCCGCTCGAGTGCCTCGCTGTCCCGGCTGCCCTCCACCTTTCAAGGAGTGCGCGCCGATGCGGCCGAGTCCCTGGAGGGGGCTGACGTGGTGGTTGATGCCACCGGCAATCCCGAGGGCTTGGCGATGGCTGGCCGACTGGTGCGCCCCGGTGGTGTGGTGGTGCTGAAGACCACCACGCATGACCTGGGCACCGCGACCCCCACGGACTGGGTGATCCACGAGGTCACGCTCATCGGCAGCCGGTGCGGACCGTTTGCCCCTGCGCTGCGGTTGTTGGCCGCTGGCTTGATCGACCCGACCGACCTCATCACGGGTCGGCGCGGACTGGACGACGGGGTGGCCGCACTCCAGGAGGCGGCTGCCCCCCGGAGCGTCAAGGTGCTCATCGACCCGCGCTAAGATGGGCTGCGCCACGGTGTTCCCGACCCACCATCGTGGGCCAGGAACTCTTGGGTCTACCAGCGCACCCGGCCGGTGGCCGTCACCAAGCTCACGGTCTCGCCACCCATGTTGTCCGAGGCGAGCAAGTGGCCGCCTTGCAGCACCAGTGCTGGCTTCAGACCCACCTTCTCCGGACCCACCACCACGTCGCCGACCTCCACCGCCCAGTTCAGCTCGGTGCCGAGGGCATACCCGCTCGTGGGGGTGCCCAGGAAATTCGCGGGCACACCGCCGTTGCGGGTGGTGGTGAAGGGGTGGGAGACCGGGCCCGTGCTCCAGTGCATCGTGGCGCCTGCGCGCAGGGCGACCCAGTCGAGGGGCCTCACCTGGGCGACCGGCTGGATGAACATGGCGTGGGCCAGGGCACCTTCGCGGACGAGACCTTCAGCGCCGACCGGTGCGCCACCGGAGTGTTCCGGGCGGCCGATCTGGTCGAAGGCCGACGCGTCGACGGCGCCCTGGAACTCATCGTGCATGACCATGCCCGCGTCGAAGTCACGGTCGAAGACGAAGTCGTGCATGGTGTCGTCGTCGCCGCTGCTGTCGCCCGATGCCCAGCCCGCGCGCAGGATGCCGCCCAGGATGAAGTCGGTGGGGATGGCCTCGACGAGCCCGGTGAGCCCCCCAGCGCGGACTTTCAGCTGGTCGCGGTTGTTGTAGTTCAACAGCGCGTCGGTGTGGCCGAAGATGGTGGCGCCTTCTGCGGCGATGCGCAGGTTGAGGCCGTCGAGCTCGCCCGTCCAGTCAGTGTAGGCGTCGATGACGCCAACTCGGGTTTTGCGGATGCCGTCGTCTTCGGTCTGGCCCCGCCACACGCCGTAGAGTCCGTAGTTCACCTTGTCTTCGGGCACCCAGGACAACGCGGCAATGCCTTGGTAGGCCTTCTCCCCCCGCTGTCCCTCTTCTTGGAAGGGGGCCCAGTGCGCCAGCTCATCTTCGATGACCCGATCGCCGGCCAGTGCGATGACCAGCGGCACCTCGCCCTTGCCGAACGGTCGTGAAGCCAGCTGAAGCCGCAGCACCCGGTCGCCGAAGTCGTTGCGACCAAACAGCGGGTCCCGGTTGCCGTCGTTGGCCAGCATGCCGAGGCCCCAGTGGGAGGTCGCCACGCCGGCTTGCACGCGGATCGGTCCGGCGACACCCCGGATGAGGGCCTTGCGGATGTCGAAGTCCCGCGCGGAGAAAGCCCCCATGCGGTGACGGTCCCGCTCGTCTTCTTCCCCCGGGATGTCCCAGGCGTCGCCGGCGAGCTGGCCCTCTATGAGGTCCCCCTCAAACACCGCGTGCAGCTTGGGCTTGCCGACGTAGATGCCCGCCCGCAGGCGAGAGTCGAGCACGAAGTCCTGCCCGAGCTCCGTGCCGTCGGTGTCGAGCACGAGATCTGGGGGCAAGCTGCCGATCAGGCGAAGCTCACCCCAGGTGTCGAACCAAGCACCCTTTTCGGGGTTGGGTCCGATCGCGGGGTCGCCGAAGCCGGCGAGGGCAGGGGCGACAAACGCCAACAACAGCGCGTTCATCGGCCACCTCCATCCGCCGTGCCGTCATCCGGGAGCTGGGGAATCCACGAGCAGGACGCGTCTTCAAAGCACAGGTCGTCGACGACTTCCTGGCCACCGCTCTGGAAGTAGGTGCAGATCTGCATCACGGCGTAGGTCGAGATGTCGAATGGGTCTTCGGGGCGGGGTGTGGCGAAGCCGTGGGTGCCGGTGGTGCGCACATAGGGCAACCGCAGCGCGCTCATGCCAGCGCTGTGGGCGTGGTTCAGGCGGAGGGGGGCTTCGCTGGTCGCCCCGGTGCCGTCGAGCCCTTCGTCGAGGTCGTCGGCGTCGAAGAGGCAGGGCTCACCGTTGGAGCAAGTGTAGGGTCCGTACTGCTCAAGGCCCTGCACCACCTTCTTCTCGATGAGCCAGCGGTCGACCGACGTGCCGTACCGGGGGTCGACTTCGTCGTCGCTGATCCAGCCGGCGGCGCGTGCGAGGGCGATGCCGGTGCTGATGTTGACGATGGTGTCGCCCGGGGTGGGCACCAACATGATGTTGCGGGGCTTGCCATTGGTGCCGGGCAGGGGCTCTTCGTCGAAGCCCCGGGCGTAGGCGATGGCGTCGCCGGGCTCCAAGATGGCGCTAAACACGAAGCCGATGCGGCGCACTTCGGGGCTCGCGCGCACATGGCCGAGGCCCTCTGCGGCGGCGACGAGGGTGCTGCCCGCCGGGAATGCGACGCCCTGGAAGGTCACCGAGGTCTCGAAGGTGTCGATCTCATGGACCAAGTCGCCGGACTCGGTCTCGAGGCGGATGACCAGCCGGTCGCCCACTTCCGTCGGGTCGTCGATGGTGAAGGGCGACGGGCCCTCCAGCGGCGTGGCGTAGCCCTCGGGGGGAATGCCGGCGACGCGGGCCTTCTCCCACGGTGGGGCGGCGTCGGCGGCGATGCCCACGCGGAAGGTGCCGTTGTCCGGGATGTAGCCCTCGCGAACGACGCCGTTGTCGAGGTTCTCGACGATGATGCGCCCGCCAGCGGGGAAGCTGTCGAGGGTGGCGATGGGCACGCTGACCATGTCGGCCACCGTGTTGACCATCTGGACCACCTCAAGCTGTCCGGCATCATTGGGAATGCCGAGGATGAGGGGACTCAGCAGCCGTCCGTGCATGGCTTCGACCGCGCCGCCAATCTCGGTGCGGAATGCCACGTCGAGCAGCCCGCCGCCGGGGACGACGGGGGCCCAAGCGGACACCTCATCGACGACCGCAGCGGCGACAGCGGTGTTGATGCCGCCGAGAGAGCCACCGAGCACGACGTACTCGACATCCGGTCCGCCGATGTCGGGGGTGCCGTCGCCGTTCCAGTCGCAGGACATGCCGGTGCCACCGGTCTCTTTGGTCCACTCGCCATCGCCACAAGCCATCAGCGTGTCGATGAACTGGGCGTGGTCAATGGCGGCCTGGCGCACCATGTCGCGTGTGTGGAAGGCATCGGCGCTCCACTGGTCGCCGCCGGAGTCCTTGCGGCCATCGTAGTCGAGGTCGCGGTAGCGGCTGTCCTTGAGGTGCTCGTAGAACGGCACAAGCCCGGTGGGTCCGAGCACGCTCTCGACGAGGGCCTGATCTTCCTCGGACAGCGTCGGGCCGTGACCGGGATAGTCGAAGGCGCAGGCGGCGTAGCCCATGCGGGTCATCGCCCAAGCGAAGCCCAAGAAGTCGAAGCGGGACGAGCCGTAGCCATGGCCGAAGATCGCGACGGGCGCGGGCTGGGGCACATTCTTGGGCAGCACACACGAGAAGGGCACCCGCTCGGCGCGTGCCTTGTACCAGCCGTTGTGGCCGTCGATCTGCCAGAAGTCATTGGAGTCGTCCACCTCGGGCCAGGGGCCGGGGTCGTGGTCGAGGTCACCAAAGAAGTTGGGCGTGTCGAAGCTGCCGCCCACGATGTGGGTGGCGAAGGCGCTGTAGTTGGCGATCAGCACGTCGGCGCTCTCGCCGCTGAACAGCCCGAGGCTGGCGAGGGTGCCGATGAGGCTATCGACAGGCAGCAACAGTGGATCTTCGCCCTCGATCTCATTCACCGACAAGGCCTCGTTGACGCCCTCCGGGAACTCCTTGTCGAGCGCGGCAAGCGAGCCCTTGCCCTGGAGGCCGATGCGGGCGTCGACGAGATCGCCCGTGATGCGGCCCGTCGTGTAGACCCATGCGTACGCGATGTCCTGTAGGCCGAGGCCCACCTTGGACAGTGCCTTGGGCGCGGGCTCGAGCGCTTCGGTCTGGCGTAGGTGGTGCACATACTCCCAGGGGGAGCGCACTGGCTCGCCGTCTTCGCCGATGACCCGCTCGGTCACGACCACGGCGTACGTGGTCTCTTCGCGCAGCGGGCGCACCGGCCGCACGATGAGCGTGTTGGTCTGGCGCTCGTACCAAGAGAGCAGGTCATCCCGGGGATCGCCGCCCTCTGGGTAGACGTTGGGCTTGTCGAGAACACCGTCGTTGTCGGTGTCTTCGCCCCAGTCCAGCTTGCCGTTGCCGTTCAGGTCTTCGTCGACCGTGTCGAAGATGACGCTGGGGTGCTCGGCCCTTGTGTCATTCGGGAAGTAGCGGTCACCCCGAGCGGCATCCATCGGGTAGCGGCCCTGTCCCATGTCGAGGGGGATGAGCTCCTGGTAGGTGGGGGAGCCCGGGGTCACATCGATGAGAAAGACCGCGTCGTCCTGGAACTGGGCGTCACCCAGGGCGTCGTCATAGGTGTGGCGAGCCGCCAGGTTGTCCAGATCGAGGGGCTCGGAGAAGCCGACCGCGATGGGCGAGTAGATCCCAAACCCGGTGAGCTGGTTGAGCTTGATCCGCGCGACCTCTTCCATGTGGGTGTTGGCTGCCAACGGAACGTTGAGCCGCAAGCCCGTGGGGCTGGTGGCGTCGACCGTGGTGGCGAGGTCGTTGGGGTAGGGAATGTCGGGAAGGGGCTCAGCGTCCCAGTCCACGCGCACTTCGGGGCCGTTTCCGGGCGGGGTCTTTCGCAGACCTTCCGGGTAGGGCGCGCAGGCGAGGCTGAGGAGCAGGATGTTGACCATGGGTCGCTCCGAGAGGGTTGAACGCGGCACTTTCGCACACGGGGCGGCTTGGGTCCATGTGGTGTTCACAGTGACGGGGAGGGGCTACATGCGGCACCCGGCGTCGCGGTGGGGCGCGCAATCTGGAGGGGTGATGAACAGGGCGTGGAGGACAGGCCGGCGGTCCGTCGCAGCGACATGGATGGGGCTGAGCACCGTGGCCTGTTCGGGCGGTGCCGCGGCGCCGGATCCCGTCGTGGTGACGGTGCAGCTCGATGGTGTGGACCAGCCATCCATCCCGGTCTCCGTTGGCCCACCGGTGGTGCTGGCGCATGCATTGCCCGATGGGCTGGTATGGGATGAGTTGGAGAAGGTCCGTGCCGAGACGGCCTCCGGGGACCACATGGCCGTGCGGGCCCCCGCGACTCACCAGCCTCCGATCCAGCTCACACTGCGCCTCGATGCGGAGCACGGTGTGGTGTTGGATGGCAGCGGCATGGCGGAAGGGGAGCTGAAGCTACCGCTGGTGGGCGTGTCCGCGATTGGACTCACCCGGCGCAAGGCCGCACCAACGGTCCCCCCGGCGGTCGTGGTTCAGGTGGGTGAAGATGTGCCGGTCAGCCTGTCGAAGGCCTCTCTTGAGACGTTGCAGCGGTGCGCCGACCCCCGAGGACGGGTGCAAGGCTGGGACCTCGCCGATGTGTTGCAGCGCGCCACCAACGGGCGGGCGGTGGCCCAGGTGGTGCTCCAGCACGGGGCGCCGGAAGTCACCACGACCGTGCTCAAGCCGCTGGATGAGGTGGATGCCTACTACCTGGTAAAGTACAGTCAAAACAATCAGTTGCGGGTACAGCACTGGGCGAACTCGTCCGAAAAGCCGAGCGAGGTCTACCGCGAGATCCATGGCTTGACAGTCACGCTGGTGGACGCGCCCGTGGCACCCCAGCCCGAATAGAATGCATCGTGGTGTTTACTGCTCGTCGCTCGGCGTGGTGAGGCCTTCGGGGGCCCCCGGCAGCGCCCGGCCGGTGTGTTGGCGCTGGTGCTCCAAGAGCGGCGCCTTCACCCACACGTAGGGCCCACCCGCAGCAGTCTGGATGCGGAAGACGGGCTTGCTGCCGGACTGGACGCTGGGGGACTGGGGCATCTTGACGACGATGTCCTTTCCGTTCAGTTGTCCGGCCGTGATGCGCTCATCGAGAACCAGCACGTTGCGGTCAAAGATGCGCAGTCGCAGGGCCTCGGTGTCGGGGCTGGTGTCTTCCAGCATGGCGCCCGAGAAGCGCACGGCATGGATGCGGCCGGGCAGCTCGTCGAGGCGGGGAGGCGGCACCGGGGCGGACATCACGTCGCCTGGGTAGAGGATCCAGCCGCCGCCGATGCCCCGGTCTTCGGTCAATGAGAGGCTGTATTTGTGGCCGTTGTCGCCGGGGCGGCCGCCAATCGCCGACGACAAGAACAGCCGCTCGTCGTGGTGGCAGTAGGTGCCACCGCCGGTGTTGCGCACCTTGAGGCAGGTGGTGTTTGCACCATCGAGGACCTTGCCGTCTTCGGACACCCGCAGGGGCGAGCGGTCCACCAGCAAGCGCTCGCGCAGGTTGGTCATCGACAGCATCTGGAGCTCGGGAAGCTGCACCCGGGCGGCGTGCTCGGTGACCTTGCGGAAGGGGCCGGCGATGGGGCCCAGGTCCGGCGCCGGTGTCTTGAAGGACAAGGCGTAGGGGCCGGACTTGGCGAAGGCTGTGGCGGTCTCGGTGCCCGCAGCCTGAACGCCCACGATGGCGGACGTGGTGTCGAGCGCGGTGACCTCCACTTGGGCCACCACAAAGCTGGCGCCGTCTTCGGGCACCTTGACTTGCACTTGCCAGTTGCCGGTGCCGGGGCGGACCGTCTGGGTGGCGTGCACGAGCGAGCCCGTCTGTTCAAAGGGATGCTCGGCGCCGTCCGGACCGATGAGGGTGGGCAGCGCGCCATCGCCAGCCTGGCGCAGGGTCAGCTTCACGACCGCGTCCGCGTCGGCCATGGTCTCGGCGCCGGGCATGGTGATGGCCAGGGTCGTGCTGGGAAAGACCCAGTGGACCTCATCCCGGGCGCCTTGGAAGGGCACATCGGGCGTCAGCACGGCTTGGAAGTCGGCGGCGGTGGGCGTCGTGCCGGGGAGGGCCGTGAAGCGCACGCTCTTGCCGCTGTTCCAGCTTCGGCCCTTGCAGGTGTCGCCGCGGAAGCTGCCCTTCACACCAAAGGGCTTGAGTGGCTCGCCGTCCTGAAGGACGATGACGGGGCTGATCGCACCGAGTCCGAACGACTTGAGCTCCCGCTCTTGCAAGTGCGGTAGGGTCGGTAGGGTGATCTCCCATGCGCACTTGCCCTTGCCGGGAATGGCGTCACCATGGGCCAAGACAGGCACGTCGCCGGTGCGCTCGATCTTGGGACGGAGCAAGCGCTCCAGGCTGAGGGTGGCTTCGGGGACTTCGGCGCCACTGTCGAGCAGGTTGAGCGGTCGCAAGGCCTCCGCAAGGGCTGCGGTGACGAGGGCGGCACCCTTCTTGTTGAGGTGGGTGGTGTCCCGAAAGTGGAGGTTCTCGACCGGCATGTCGTGCAGGTCGATGAAGCCGGCGCCCGCTTTGTTGAGCAGCTCGACGAAGGCACGGGCCAAGTCGGGGTCCACCTCGTGGTCGGCCGCAACCTTGGGAGAGACGGGCAGATCGACGAAGACGACCTTGCCGCCGTGGCTCTGGATGAGGTCGATGAAGTCGGGCACGAGGGTGTCGATGGGATCGATCAGGTCCTTGTCATCTTCGTGGACCTCGCGGGCGTCCTCGACGATGGGAATGACCCGGCTCTGGAGGGTGAGGTCTTTGGCGCCCTCACTGCCGAGAAGGCGCTCCATCGCGTCATCGGCGAGGGCTTCGCCCGCTTCGCTGCGGGACTGTCCTGGCGCCAGCGTGGTGGGGTCAACGAATCCCCATCCGGTGACCCGGCCCTTGATGCCATCCGTGAGCGACTCGCGAAAGCGGGTGCGCCGGGCCTTGGCGAGCCCCCAAGCTCCGCCCCCCTCGCTCTGTTTGCGGAAGACCTTTTGGTCGATGGCGGGCTCAAACTCGCTGAGTTGTTCCACTAGGCTGGCCATGCGCCGGCCACCCTCGACGTTGACTTGCATCGTGCGGCGGAGCGTGCTGACGACCAACACCACCGGTGGGTTGAGTTGGTTTTCGTAGACCCGGTTCTTGAGGATGGCAAACCAGTGGGGCGGCTGCATGTTGCTGCGCCACAGGGCGTGCACATCCTTGGGGGCCAAGTTGAGGGCCCGTGCGAGGGCGTTGGTGTCGATGCCCCGGCCCAGATGGGAGCTGCCGATGAGCAGTACTTGGGTGCCCCCGTCGGCCACAAGCGCCTTGACCTCGTCGTCGATCGACGCGGCGCTGGGGGCCAGAGCCGTGTCGGTGGGCTCGGGGGTGATCAGGTGGGCATAGGCCGCAAGCATAGCCACAGGAACCACGATGCTGAGGGCAATCGCGAGGGCCTTGCTGGTGGTGCTGGTGGCGGGCGGGGCGATGGGCAATGCTCCGAGGCGCTGGGACGCGGTGCGACTCTAATCGATGAAGGGCGGCGGGATAGCCCGCGGGCGGGGGGATGGCTGAGTCAGGGCGCGCCATGGGTGCTCTGGCATCTTTCACGCCGTGGCCGGCCGGGACGGAGCGCGGGCATGGCAGCGGCCCCTGCGGTGGCCTGTGTGCCCGAAGGGGTCGGTGTGCCCAGGCTCAGTCGCGGGTCTTGGGGCTCCAGGGGATGGCCCCCTTCCGCTGAGTGGGGCCACTGTTGGGGCCGAGCAGCTCGTCTTTGCGCCGCTGAAGCTCGTCGCGGCTGAGGATGACTGTGGCCGCGCCGTCGGGCATGGGGGCTTCTTCAGAGTCGTCATCGTCGTCGGCCAGGAGCATCGCACGGCGACGTAGCTCGTCGCGGCTGTAGATGACCGTGGCCGCGCCGTCTCCGGGGAGGGAGACCGGCGGCGGAAGCGGGAGGGGCTCGACGGCATCGGGAGCCGCGATTTGTGCGGGAGTCTCGACGAAGTCCGGTGCCGCGGGGATGGGGGGCGCGGCGGGTGTCCACGGCGGGGGGGCCGGTGGCAGGCTCACGGGCCTGGCCGGAGGCGGGCCGAGCGGTGGCGGGGGGCCGAGTGCAGGTGGCGGTGGGCCAAGAGCGACGGGCGGTGGGCCGAGTGCAGGCGGGGGTGGGCCGAGTGCAGGTGGCGGTGGGCCGAGCGCGGGCGGCGGGGGGCCGAGTGCAGGTGGCGGTGGGCCAAGAGCGACGGGCGGTGGTCCCTGAGCGGGGGGCGGCGGGCCGAGCGCTGGCGGGGGTGGGCCGAGCGCGGGGGGAGGGGCCCCGAACGCCGGAGGGGGGGGCGGGGGCAGGCTGAAGCTGGGCGGGGGTGGACCCGCCACAGCCGGCGGCGGTCCGAGCATCGGTGGTGGGGGCGGCATGACCGGTGGCGGGGGCACCACAGCCGGCGGCGGGGGCGCCGGCACCGCAAGGTCCACGGGTGCTGGCCCGTCTGGGGCTTGGAGGGTGCGCCGGGGACGGCGGGGCGCCGGACGGGACGTGGGAGGTGGCGCCTGACTCTCACGCTTCTTGCTCGAAATGCGCGCCAGCAGGTCATTGACGGACTGTCCGGACGAAGGCACACTCGCGGTGCCGGTCGGGGTGGGCGGACCATCCTCGTCGGTCGGATCGTGGCCTCTGAGCCGGTTGACGCGGTTTTGGTAGCGCCGAACCCGACGGTTCCAGCGGGTGAGCTCCTGTTCCCGCTCATCAAGGAGTGCGTCGAGCTGGGCGCGGTGCGCTCTGCCTCGCTCGAGCTGGATCGCCACGGCGACCTTGCGGTCCTTCAGCCGGGTGTACTCGCCGTGCGCTGCGTCCAGGGCTTCGGTGTCGGGGGGCGTCGGTTCTCGAGGTGTGACGGCCATCGCATCGATGGCATCGAGCTTCTGGAAGAGGGTCTCCCGGCGGTCGTCCAGCTGGCGCAGGTCGGCGTCCCAACGGTCCCTGACCTCGACCGCTGTGGCGTGCGGAGCGCGCAGGGCAGATCTTGCTGCGGCGAGCCCCACAACAAGGGCGGACTGGGCATCGGCGACGAGCTGGATGTGGTGCTCGACAGCCGACGAGCGCTCGGCGATGGCGTCGGCCACTTGGCGGGCACGCTCGGCCGGGGAGGGTGGAGGGGCTGGACGGGCCTGGTCGAGTGCATCGACGATGAGTCGCCCGTCGTCGACGTCTTGGGCACAGCGGGCGAGGTTGCGCTGGGCCGCGGCAACATGGGGCGTGGGGAGGGGCGGCGGCGGTGGCGCAGGCAGCCGAGGGCGCGGCCGGTCTCGAAGCGCTTGGAGCTTGGCCTGGGTGGAGGTCAGGAGCGACCGCTGCTGGGCGATGGCTTGACGTAGGGCCTTGCGCTGGCGCTTGTGGCCCTTCAAGCGGTGACGGCGGCTTCCGCGAAGTGCGGCAGTGGCCTGAATGGCGTGCAGCTCGGCTTCTTGGACGGACCTTCGCAGGGCGGGGCGGGGATCTTCCCCCCGAGCCGGGGCCGGCTTGGGGGGCGCTGCGGTGAGCCGGTTGCGGTGGGCCTCGGCGGTGGCGAGGGCTTGCTGGGTCGAAGTGACGGCTGCTCTCAGCGGCCGAGGGTCGGGCAGCGTGGTCGGCGGGGGCGGGGGGGCGTCGAGCACTGCACTGAGCTGGCCGCGCCGATGCTCAGCCTTCCGGCGGCGGCTGGACAGCGGGGCCAGTCCCCGTCGCACCCGCTCCCGAGTGCCCCGCAGCTTTCGCCGTTGGTTTTGGTGGGCATGGCGCCGGGCGAGCAGCGCGTGCCGTTGCCGATGGAGCCGGGACCGCAGGTCATCCCGCAGGTCGCCGAGGTCGAGATCCAGCCGCTCGGCGCGCTCTCGGGCCCGTTGCCAGCCCGTCCGTGCCGCCCGCCAGCGCTCGTGTTGTGCCTCAGGGGCTTTCTTGCCGGTGCGTCGGCGCTGGAGGCGCTGAATGGTCTCGAGCTGGGCCGGGATCGCGAGCACGGCAGCAGCGGAGCGTTCCCGGGCTGCGGTCAGCTCCGGCGAGTCTTGGTTCGGATCGTGGATCTCGGGAAACGGCGGCATCTCGACGCGGCGGCGCTGCAGCTCTGCACGCTCTGCGGCGATGGCATCTTGTCGGGCGCGCAGCTCCACAACGCGGTCGGTGGCGTCGAGCTGATCTCGCCATGCCCCACGCTGGCGGCGCCGGCGGACGAGCTGAGTGCGCAGGTCATTGCGCTGGGCCTCGACAGCTTGCACGGCTTCTTCTGCCCGCTGCACCCGTCGGGCCCAGCCGTCGAGATCGTTGATGAACCGGGTGGGGGCCGTGGGAAGCACGAGCTGGGCTTGCCGGGCGCGGGCGTCGGCCACGCGCTTCTGGACGGTCGACAGCAGCTCTTGGACACCCTCCAGATCTCGGCTGAGCAGGGTGACGGCGGTGCTCGGGGTCCACGTGGGGACCTCGGGTCGGGCGTCCAGCAGTGTGGCCCGCCGTCGCCGGCCGGCGGCGAGGCCCTGCTCGGCACGGGTGGCTTGGGAGCGGGCGCTGTCGAGTCGCCGCAGCAACCCTCGCTGGCGGTTCTGCAGCCGGCCTCGCTGTTCGTCCAGCGCGCGGCGTTGGGCGGCTTGGTCTTCCCGCGCGCGATCCTTTGCGGTCCGAAGCGCAGCGATGGCGGACAGCAGCGCGCTGACTTGGCGGCGGGCCGGCCGAATGTCGATTCGCTGGGGCGGCGGCGGGGGGCCCGGGGGCACAAGCTGTTGACGCTTCATCTCGAGCGTGTCGCGCAACCGGGTGGCGTCGGACAGCCTGTCCTCGGACTGGGCAACCCGGGCTTGGGCGGGTGAGGGACCTGCCTGGGACGTGGTCTGGGTTCCCAGGTTGGCCAGCCGGTCTTGCAGCGCGCGACGGTGTCTGTGCAGGCGCGCGCGCTCCGCCCTCAGGGGGGCGGTGGCCACCTGGGTGATCGCGGCCGAACAGGCCAAGGACGCGGCCTGAAGCTCTTCCAGGCGGGCCTGAAGTGCGAGCGCTGGTGACGGCGCAGCGGTCGGGGGAGCGGCCGATCCCGGCGCGGCAGCCGCGGCCACCAGCAGTCCATACACAGGTGTCGCGCGGGCTTCGGCCTGCCACGCTTCCCGACCGCCCTCCAAGATGGGCAGTGCGCTGCGCACCGCTTCGGCGATCTGGCCCACTGCGACCGGAGGCGACGCCGCAAGGGCACATAGGTGGGCCGACAGGGCGGGGAGGGTCTCGGCCACCCGTGACTGAGTCGCATTGCCCAGCTGGTCCAAGACGTCCTGCAGGTCATCATCGTGGACGTCGTTCCACTGCTCGATCAGCGTGGAGGCGACGGGCTCAAACTCGGTCGCAACCGCGAGGGTCATGTCCACCGCGGCGAAGCAGCGCAGCACGGCGTTGCCTTCAGGGCGCTCGACAAACGCGTCGACGGCGGGTTGGCCGGTGCACCCCGCCAGCTCGGCGATGATCGCGGCGAGCAGCCCCACGCGGATGAGGCTGTCCCGGGCATGTTCGTCTTCGAGGTACGAGACGTTGGCGTCCCAGTTTTCGTGGGCCTCGTACAGGCTGAGTGCGGTCCGGGCGCCAAGGGCGAGCGACAGATAGTGCCGGCCCTGATCCAGGGTCGCCGCGATGGTGGCGATCTCACCGTCGATCGCACCCGGTGGGCGGGCGGGCGGCAGGTTCAGGACCCGCAAGACGGCCGCAGAGAGCGTCCACGCTGCGGTGCCCGATGCCTCGGGGATCAGCTCTTGGAGCCTCGCGAGCGCGCTCGGGTCGGAGAGAGTCAGCGGATCGCCTTAGCCAGACAGGGCATTGAGCTGGGTCTCGATCTCGGCGATCTCGGCGGCGAGCTGTTGGTCCTCGGCCTCGAGGCGGCGGATCTCCTGCTCGGCGGCCTCGAGCTCGGCCTCCAGCCGGCGCTCCGCTTCGTCGATCTCGGCCAGCTCAGCCTCGATCGCGGCGCGCTCTTTCTCGGCTTCTTGGGCGGCGGCGGCGGCACGGGTCTGGCGTTCTTGCTCTTCAGCCTCGGCCTTTTCCAGAGCGAGCAGGGCTTCGCCATGCTCCCGTTCCCGTCGCTCCAGCTCAGCGCGGGCTTCGCTGATCTGTTCGTCAAGCTCGGCCAGCTCGTGCTCGTAGGCAGCCATGGCTTGGGCGTGGGCGGCGGACTCGGCCTCCGCTTCTTCTTGGCGCGCTTCCGCTTCAGACAGCGCCGCACGCGCTTCGTCCAGCTCTTTGAGCCGAAGCTGCAACGAGGCGTTGAGGGCGGAGATGTCCTGGCTTTCGGCGGGTTCCTGGCTCATGCGCGCATCATAGTGGAGGGGTGGGGCCCGTGCACGCGGTCGCGCAAAGTGCGGCGGCGACGCATTGGCGAGGGGGCATCAAACGGGCACTGTGGGCGGGATGGCAAGGCGAAGGGACGCCCCCTGCTGGACTCGAACCAGCGACTCCGGACTTAGAAGGACCGTGCTCTGTCCACCTGAGCTAAGGGGGCGCGCCGCCCGGCTAACCGGTCGCTGTGGGCGGGTCAGCCCAAGACGCCCAGCTTGTGCCGGGATGCGGGATCTTTGGGGAGCACCTGCGGGACGTGTCCGTCCGTCACATGCACCCACTGGCTGGTGGGCTGCGGTGCAACCGAGCGGAGTCAGGTTCATCTCGGTGGCGCAGGGCCACAGCACAGCAAGCACCGCTGAGCGTTGGCCGGCAGCAAGCGCACTCCGATGACCAAGAGATACCGGGCCCCAAGAACCAAAACGACCAGGTCGCGAGGGCACGGGCCTGGTCGTTTCAGTCGTCGAATGTGCGACCAAGGCGGCCGCCGGGCAACTTCAGTAGGCGACGAGGCGCATCGCAGCGCTCTGGGTGGCGCCGTAGTTGGCCCCGCTGCTCACAAATGCGTCGACCAGCTCGCTCTCAGAGCCAGAGTAGAGCTGAGCTTCTGCGCCGCTGCCGCCTTGAAAGACGCTGAGGTGAGGCACGCGGGCCGTTGGGGTGGCGAGCAGGGCCCGGCCACCGCCAATCGAGACAGGCCCCATATCGCTGGGCGCTTCGACTTGAGGCACATTGCCGACGTCGATGGGCTTGGATGACGGCTTCACCGTCAATTCGGGCGGGGCGGATCCCGCTTCGAGGTCGACTTCGGGCAGGTCTGGCAGGTCCACACTCGGAGCCGTGGCAGCGGACTCGGTCGCAGTGCTGACGGACTCCAGAGCTTCTTCGGCCTCGCGGGCCGACTGGCGGGCCAAGGACGCGCGAGCGCGGGCCTCCATCTGGCTGGCGCCGGCCGCGACCGCCCGATCAGCCCCGGAGGGATCGGCGGGCGCGAGGGCAGCCGCACGGATGCGCTGGGCTTTGGCGATGGTCTCTTCGTGGGTGCTTCCGCCGGACGTGTCGATGCTGACATGGCCGCCGACCGCGTACCGACGGCCATCTGGGCCGGTCTGGTAGGAGAACACGGGCGAGCCAGCCAAGCCGCCGGCGGCGCCCACATGGGCCAGCTCGTGGGCGCGAACAGCAGCGTCCCGTGCCTTGAGCTCGCTCACCACCGCTTGTTGTTCGGGGGGGAGCTGCCCGGGGAGGGCGCCTTGCTCTTCGGTGGGGCGGGACTCCGACGACGCACCGTCGGTGTCGGTCGATGCCTGAGACGCTTCGTTCGAGTAGATGTTGAACACGCCATCTTCGCCGACCTCTTCGGCATCCCCGAAGATTCGACGCAGGCTGTCGCCCATCTGGTCGGACAGCGCCGAACCGGCAAGCGGGTTGCCGTAGAGGTCCTTGGGGCCGTCGGTGCTGGGCGCTTCCGCGTCCTGACCATCCAAGATTGCCGTGGCTTCTGCCGACAGCGAGATCACAACACCCACATGTGGCGTGGAGCTCGGCGAGTCGCGGAGCACCCCACGAGGGGACGTCTGGAGGGTGGCCACCTGCGTCGGCTGCGTGAGGGCGGTGGCTTGTGCGGCGCCGTTCATCATGTATGCGAGTTCCATGCCGTTGCCTCCCTCGGGTGCGGCGAGCGATGGATTTCGCTCTCCGAGATGCACAGGTGAGGTGTTCCGCAGCTCCACCGGTTCGCCAAGGGTTGACGCCCAAGGGACCGTTTCGCTGTGCCAACTGTCCGGAGGGGATGGTGGCCCGCTCTGTAGAGCGTTGCGGAGTGCAACGTTCTGGCTGCGGAAGTGACGACGCGGGACTGCGCCGCCGATGTGCGCTCTTTTAGAGTAGCGCTTCCCCATCGGCACAGACAAGCAATTGGGGGATTGTTCACAAAATTCGACTTTGGAATCTGCGCCTGCCCTCCGATGGGCCTCAATCTTGCGTGTTAATGCGTATGTTTGTGCACTGGCACACGGGTGGACTCAACGTGCGCGGGGGGCGATTTCTCCACCGATCGTGCGTGGATTCGTGGAGGCGCGCTGGACGGCGGCTTGCAGGAAGGGCATCAGTGTGGAAAGGCGCACTTCTGGCCGGGTGAGGGCGCTGACCCGGGCCTTGAGGGCCTCGATGAGCGGGGTCTCCAGGCCGGTAGCGCGCAGGGCGGTGATGTCGGCGTAGACGGTCGCGCAGGTGTGGCTCCACAGCGCGGTGGGAAGATCGGTGTAGGCGGCGATGTGGCGCTTTAGCGTTCGCATTGCGAGGGGGGCTTCGCCCAATGCCCAGAGGGTCCCGACCACGGCGCCGAGGGTCCCCCCTGACCCGGGGGTGTCTCCATGGGAGAGACGGAGCGCGGCCTCGGCTTCCACGGCCAGCTGCCTCGGCTCTGCGCCGCCGCATCGCACCGCGGTCGCCGCAAGCTGGGCCAGCAAGTCCGCACGAAGGCCGGGAGACTGCACGGTGCGGGCGATGTGCACCGCTTGTCCGATACCGCCGTGGGCGGCGAGGATCGACACGAAGATCTGCTCGACGGGCTCGGCGCTCGCCCGGGCATGGGGCAGGGCAACCGTCTGGCCCGCGCTCATGGAGAGCACCGCCCCCATCAACGTTGTCGCTTGTCGGAGCTCGCCTAGTTCTGCACGGAGCACGGCGGCAAGGATGGTCGGCTCGGGGTCTTGTCCCCAGGTGCGTTGGCTGGCTTCCAGCGCTCTTGCTGTGGAGCGTGTCCGCTCGGGAAAGCCCGCGCGGAGGTCCAACAGCGCGAGCGCGAAGGCCCAGGGTGGGGGCAACACGGGCTGGGCACGCAGGGCCCGGCGCAGGCGTGTGGACCAGTCGGGACGGGCAAGCCCCTGGCGCAGGAGCTCTGGCCAAGGCCCGGCGGTTCGAGGGTCCGAAGGCAGCGGCTGGCGGGCGACCCTGCGGACCGTGCGCGACCACGTGAGCTCCGCGACCACCTGCCCCACCGACGCTTCTTGCGCCTTGGCGAGGACACAGAGCAGCGCGGTCGACGGCCCGTTGACGGGCATGCCGGACTCGACGCGGTCGACCGTCTCTGACCACAGCGCTGCCGCCAGCTCGATGTGCCCCGCCGATGCGAGCTCTTCGGCCAGGGCTTGTCCCAAAACTGACTGGGCTTCTGCATTGGGTTGGGGCACCGACCACAACCGAAGGACTTGGTTGGGTGTGTGGGCCAAGCACGCCACTTGGGCGTATGCTCGGGCGACACGGACACGCTGCCGAACGTCGGGAATGCCCATGATGAGGTTGGATGCGGCCCGCCAGCGCTCTTCGGTGGCAGCCGCTCTGCCCCCCAGCGCGGTCCCCAGTCTGGCCACTGCTAACTGGGCCCGGGGGAGGGGCGTGTCTTCGGTGAGGGCGGCGGACATGCGCTGAACCAGGCCGAGTCCACGGTCGTGGGGGGCTTGGGGGTCGGTGGCGGCAGACAGCGGCATCACGGCCAAGGCCAAGCCCACCGCCGACAACGCGTCGTCGCGGCGCAGCCACACGCCGTCCATCGGCCGCCAGGTGCGGGAGGCAATCAGCGCCTCGCCGGCACTGTGGAGCAGGCGGGTGCGTTGGGTGGGGTCAAGTCCGTCTCGGTGCGCCCGTGCCCACCAGACCCGCGCCCGGGCGGGCCCGTCGTCGAGGTCGTGGATGAGGTCCGACACCTTGGCCTCAAGGCCGGCGTCCACCGCGATCAAGCAGAGGTCCAGAAGCGCGTCCCGACGTGCGCCGGGTCGGTCGAGCAGGTGCGCACAATCGACCGCTTGGGCGAACAGCGCGTCGAGTTCGGCGTCCCCCTGGTCGATGGTCCACCTCGCTGCCCATGGGTCTGTGGGCCTTGGCGGCGGCTCGCCAGAACCACGGCCAGGTCCCAGGGGTCGCTATCCTGCTCCTCTGGAACTTGCCGAGGTGCCGTTCCGCATTGGGTGGCACGAGCGGACGACGGCCGGCGCGGTGGTTCGCGTTATCTCCGGTCGGGAGGTGCGAGACGACCCAGCCGGACCCAGCTCAGCGCGCGGCCGACTCTGTGCAAGAGTCTCGCGACAGTGGCCACTCTCGACCTGTCCTGATCCAGCGGATGGCCCACGGAGAGTTGGCCCCGTCTCAGGATCTGTTGGCCGTCGAAGAACCGCTTGAGGTGCGCATTGAGGGGGTCAGCTACCTCGTCACGATGCGCACGCCGGGGCACGACCTCGACTTGGTGGCGGGCTTGCTCCACAGCGAGGGGATCATTGATGGTCCCGATGACATCCGTGCGATGGCCCACGTCGACAGCCCGTTTCGGCCACGGGGAAACACGGTGGATGTGCGGCTCGCCGCAGGTGTGGCGCCCCCGGCCGTCGCGAAGGCCCGCCGCGTCTATGCCAGCTCCGCGTGTGGGGTGTGTGGGGCGGATTCGATGGACGAGGTGCTGCGCAGCGTGCCCCGACAGACCCGTGCGCAGGCCCCGGATCCGGCCGTGCTCCACCCGCTTCCTGCCCAGCTTCGGGAGGTTCAGGCCACCTTTGAACTGACCGGTGGGCTGCACGGCGCGGCGCTGTTCACGATGCAGGGTGAGCTGCTGTTGCACCGCGAAGACATTGGTCGCCACAACGCCGTCGACAAGGTGGTGGGGGCGCGGCTGTGGGCGGATGCGCTGCCGGTGGACGATTGCATCCTCTTGACCAGCGGTCGGGTGGGCTTCGAGATCATCCAGAAAGCGGCGATGGCACGGATTCCTGTGGTCTGTGCGGTCGGTGCGCCGTCCTCACTGGCCGCAGCGCTGGCGTGGGAAGCGGGCATTGTGTTGATCGGGTTTCTCCGTGACGACCGCTACAACATCTACGAGGCGGTCGGCGACCAGGCGTCCGTGGTCGAAGGCAGGTGCTGAGATGGCCGGACACCGCTGTGCATGGGCAGGGCTCGTGGCTCTTGGTCTGATGGTGCTGGGGCTCGGGGGCTGCGGGTCGAAGTCTCGTGGACAAGCAGACCTTGACTGTGTGGTGGACGAGGGACTGGAGATCTGCCAGGGCACCCGCGATGCCGATCGCTACGGGTCGCTGACCGTGGACATTGACGTCTCGGCCGAGCAGTCCGCATTTCTGGTGACGGCGACGAGCAGCAGCTACCTGGTGGCAGAAGGCATCGAAGATCCTCATGGGGACGTCGCTCTGGACTTTCGAGACTGGGCCGACACCGACGAGCTTCTGACCGCGGGGATATTCTTCTTGGGCCGCCAGAACGCGGTGCTGAACTGGCCTGTTCGGGGTGTGGACGGTGCCCTCGACAGTGGCCGATGGCGGGTGGAGCTGCTCACCCTTACCGAAGATGGAGCTCGGGCGCCCAATGCGTCGGTGGATGTGGTCACCCAGACGAAGACCGATGATGACCTGAGCGCGGGTGTGCTGCGGGTGCGGGTGGTCTTTGCCGATGGGGTCGATGAGCTCGATGATGTGGTGGCAGCGACCGAAGACGCCGTGGACCACTGGGCGTCGATCTGGGCGGCACAGGGCCTGGAGCTGGACGTGACGTGGGCGACGGGCTCGGTGGACGCGGACCTGCCGTTCCTCAGTGAGGGCTCGCCCGAGGTGGAGTCGGAGGCGGCCCTGGGCACCGACCACGACGTGACGGTCATTGTGGGCGAGAGCATCGGCGACTGGACCGAGGTGTTGGGCGAGGCTGGGGGCATCCCTGGAACCCTGGTGGCCACAGAGCACGCCGCGGTGGGGGTGTCTTGGCTGGCCAATTCGGGCGCGGACGGGGCCTTCGATGCCCAGGACATCCGCATCTTCGGCGAGACGATGGCCCACGAGGTCGGCCACTATGCGGGGCTCTTTCACCCGGTCGAGGCCGACGGCAGCTACCGCGACGCCCTGGACGACACCGAGGACTGCGCCGACTCCCGGTCATGTGAGCGGTCGCTGGGCCGCAACAACCTGTTTCCGTACCCGATCTGCTCCCTGTCGGGGTGCATGGTCCAGGACGAGCTGAGTGGCGACCAGGTCGAGGTTCTGCAACGCTACGTGGGGGTGCTGTGATGGGCGCAATGCTGTGGGTGCTGCTGCTCGGACCGGTTCAGGCGGCTGAAGAGAAGGGCACGGACGATGGAGGGCCGGCCACGGCGGAGCAACAGGCCATTGTGCGGGCGCTGAGCGTTCGTCATGGGGCCCCGGCGTGTGTGGACCTGGGCAGCCTGTCGGCGGACTTGGTCGCCGATCTGGTCTGGGTGGCCGACCATGTGCAGTACCCGCCGTGGGTGGGGCTGCGGGCGGCGTCGTGTGTGGTGACGGCGTTTCCGGATGCGGGGGCGCCCGCACTGGTGCGGTGGGCGTCGAGCCCGGACACCCGTGGGCTGGCGATTCTGATCACGTCCAAGCTGGACGGAGTGCCCGATGCGACGGCCATCTCGGTGGCGGAGGCGCTGGTCTGTGGACCTTGGCGGGACGACCTGCGCGGGCGACTCTCCGGGCATCCCCTGGCAGAGATCCGGGCGTTGTCGGCCGCCTCCACGGTGTCTTCGCCTTCTGCGGAGGGAGGTCCGGAAAAAGAGGGAGCGTCCCCTTGCGCGAACGTCGGGAGCCGTTAAAAAGCGGCGGCTTGCCGATATAGCTCAGTTGGTAGAGCAAGCGGCTGTTAACCGCTGGGTCACAGGTTCGAGTCCTGTTGTCGGCGCCACTCTACCCAGAATGACCACAGGGTTCCTCGTGAATCCTGTGGTCTTTCTCGTCTTGGGGGTGCGGTCAGCGCCGGCGACCGGGCACAGAAGCACCACAAACCGTGCTCCCGCCGGGGTTTGTGCGGGCCGCTTGAGTCATCGTGCGTTTCCGAGTGCCCTCAGCGCTGGTGCCTGCCAGAGGATGTGGATCAGCAACTGGGTGGTCGACCTGCCCTTCGAGCGGGCAGTGGTTGAGGAATGCGACACGTTTACTGCGGCGTGCCGTGCGAGGAGGCAGAGCGGTGAACCTTCAGCTTGCCGGAATCCACACCCCTGGCTCGGCCCTGTCCCGCAGGGTGCCGGACCCAAGCTGGCGCTTTCTGGGGCTGGCGGTGGTGGGCGTGCTGGTCTCGCTCGGCTTGGATGTGCACCCACGGCTCGCGTGGCTCGTGGCGGTGGGGATGCCCACCGTCGCCGTGTTGGAGACCCTGGGGCCCGTGTGGCGGTGGGGCCGATGAGCGGGGGACCTCGCTTGTGCTGGATTGGCCTGCGTCCAGCCCGCGGCACGCCGGTTCGTGTGGTTCAGTCCGCCCTCGCGGTGCCCGGGCGGGGCCTGGATGGGGACCACCAGCGACAGTCCGGGCTGCGTCCTTGGCGGCGACGGGAGATCACGCTGGTGTTTGAAGCGGATCGCGCCGCCGCGGAGGCTGCGCTGGAGCGGCCGGTGCCCGCAGACCGACTGCGGCGGAACCTGCTCGTCGAGGGTGCGTGTCCGGCGGCGTGGACCCGGGGCACCCGACTGCGTCTCGGCTCAGCGCTCTTGCAGGTCACCCTCCCCGTGGCACCGTGCCGGCGGATGGACGATGCGCTGGGGCCGGGGGCACGGGCTGCGCTGAAGGGCCGGGGTGGCGTGGCGGTGCGGGTGCTGGAGGGCGGCACCGTGTGTGTCGGCGACCGGTTCGAGGTGGTGTAGCGAGTCGCTGGGGCCGGTGTGGCCCCGCGGGGCTCATGGATCAGTGCGCCGGTGGCGGAGCTCCCGAATGATGGCCTCCTGGGCCTCGATGGTCAGCTGCCGAACCCACGGGAAGATCTCTGACTCCTCTTTCTTCAAGTGGGCCTGCAACAAGGCATCGAGGCGCTCGGGCAGGACCAGCGCTGGTTGCCCGGCGGCGATGGCATCGAGTGGGGCGAGGACAGCGGGCATCTCGGTCTCGATGGCGTCGTGCTCGTCCTCCAACTCGTCGAGCAACTCCAGCGTCGCGGGGTCGAGCTCAAGCAGCTCGCGGAGGCGCGGGGCCAGCGAGAGGTCCTCATCCTGGGCGTGCAGTGGCAGGCCCACCCGCAAGTAGCGGGCGCAGGCCACCGCAGTCGCAGGGGCGCGCGGGTCGTGGCGACCTTCTTCGGTGGACAGCGCGGCGAGGCCCCGCAGGGTGCGGCGGATGCGCTCGTGGCACGCGCTGAAGAGGTCGAGCAGCTCGGTGTCGGCCATCAGGGGCCTCCGTTGAGTGGGGGGGCAGGCGTGGCGAGGACCCGGACAACGTCGACCGCCCAGGCCACGCCGGTCGCGAGCACAAGCGCGCCTGTGAGCCGGGCGAGTGCACCAGAGCCTGTGAGGATCGCGACGGATCCGAGCACCACGCTGGATCCGTGGGCGATGAGCGTTCGCGCCAAGCGCGTCTGGGCGTAGAGCTGCCGCATGGGCGGCACCGTGGCGCGCCCGAGCAGCGGCGACATGCGGTGGAACCACACCAGGAACGGCACGATCCGGGACAGCATGCCGTGCATCACGAGGCCCGCCGCACCCCAGGTGGCCAGCCACACGAACAGGACGTCCAGCGCTGGCCAGGTGGTGGCACCGGCGACGGCGCCCACCGCTGCGGCGGCGACGGCCACGGCCAGCCCTGCCGTCCAGGCGTGCACGCTGTGGTCTGCGCGGCGACGGCGACGACTTCGCAGGGCACGGATGCCCCAGGCCGGGAGCAGCACGCCGACCGAGATCCCTGCGGGGAGAGCGGCCGCCAGCACCCATCCGATGCCCCCCAAGGCCGCTGCGACAGGCAGCCCCACGAGGGAGGTGGACTGCAGCACGAGCATGGTGCGCGTCAGGCGCGGCGGCGGGTCTGGCGCCGTGTAGAACATTGGCAAGACCTGCCAGGCGACGGCACTCACGAGCCCCCCTACCCACACGAGCAGGCCGAGCAGGAGGTGGGCCGTCCGCCAGGCGGCGGGAGTGCCGGGCAGCAGCACCCCGTGGCCCCCCCGCGCCACAGCGAGCAGCATGCCAAGCCCGGCGACGACGGCGAATGCAGAGACCGACAAGCGCAGGCCGCGTGCGGTCTCCGTGCGGACCTCAGAGCGCAGGAGCGCCACGAGGGCGGGGACCACAAACACCACGCTCGCAAGCCCCAGCGCGCTGCCCCCAGCGACCACCATTGGGGGCACACCAAGCAGCATCCCGCCGACCAAGCCCGCCAACCCCACCGGGAGCAGCACCTGGACCCCGTGGGCCAAGCGAGCCGGACGAATGGGCGCCCCGGCGACGGTTGGGCCGAGCTGGTACAGCGCCCCGATCATGCAGGTCGCGAGCAGGCCGAGTGTGGCGAGGTGGGTGAGCGCGATGGAGTCGGGGGTCCAGGGGGTCGCGAACGGGGCACCACCGCGGACCACGAGGACGAGGCCGCCCAGCGCCGCGCAGATCGGCGCGAGGACAAAGAACGGGGCCACGACGGACAGCGGCGGCCCTTGCTCGGGTTGGATGCCGGCCGCACCGGGAAAGGGGGCCTTCACGGGGCACGCCAGATCAGCGCGAGGCCGCTGCCGTCGGCAAGCTCGACGAGCGCGCCATCCACCCCGAGGTCTGGCAGGCGCTCGGCGAGGAAGCGGGCCACACGGGGTGTCCGGGCCACCAGCGACGCGCCGGGCTGGAGGGCCGCCGCCGCACGCAGCGTGGCCTCCAGTGGCTCTGGCGCGGGAAGGTCGGACACCTCCAGAAGGTCGAGCGGGCCCCCGAGGCGGACCAGCACGACATGGTGGGCCTTGTCCAGCTGGAGCCCGTGCACACCGTGCCCCTGGCGCGCGAGGAGGGACAGCAGCGGCCTGGGACGAAACGTCGCCTCAAGCAAGAGCACGTCCCCGGGGGAGAGCGCAGCGAGCCGGGCCTGGATGTCGGCGAAGGGCTCCTCTCCCTGGGCAAGCTGGGGCCGCACGTCGAGTGCCGAGAGCCGGGGTGCGGACCAGGGGCGCGCAGACTTGGACTCGCGCTGAGGGGAGGGGAGCGTGTCGCGCAGACCCTCGAACAGCAGCCCCACCAGCGCTCGGGCCCGCAGTGGCGCCGGGGGCGGCTCTCCCGCGACCAGCGCCCGCAGCACCAGCCCCTGGATGATCCCGACAAATGCCGTGGCGACGTCCTGGGGATCGAGCGTGGATCGCAGCTCACCGCTCGTCTGGCCCGCCCGGACCAGCTCCGCGACGAGGCCACGCTGTTGGTCGGCCAACCCGGCGAGTGCCGCTTGGAGGGCCCCGCAGCCGGGCTGTGTGCCGGCGAACAGCAGTCGACAGAAGCCGGGGGTTCGTTGCAGCTGACCCAGCAGCGCCTCGGAGAGGGCCACGATGGTCTGCTCCGCCGTGCCCGCGGTCGCCAGGACGGCCCCGATGGGTTGTTGGAGCTGGCGCCGCGTGTGCTGCACGGTCGCCACCAGGATGGCCTCGCGGCTGTCGAAGTGGCGGAACAGGGCCGGCTGGCTGATGCCGACCTGGGCGGCGATCTGCCGCGTGCTCAGCGTGGCGAGCGGCGTGTCGGCCAGCAGCGTGAGCGTGGCCTCCACGACTTGGAGCTGCCGCTCGGATCCGGAGAGTCTGACCATCTTCCGCGAGGCTCCTTCGTGCTTGTTATCGACCGATAACTCGATAGCCGTTCGTGCAACGAGTCCACCTCAGTCCGCGGAGGCCCACATGCCCTGGAACCCCACCCTCAACGACGATCTTGTCGGCACCTTCACCGACGACCACCGCGGCATTGACGCCGTGTGGGCGGAGATCGAAGCTGCCGTCGACGAAGGCAGCGAGGGCCCCGATGCGCTGCGCGAGCGTGTTCGCAGCTTCGTTGCCCACATGAGCCGCCACCTCGCCATGGAGGAGGAGGTCCTGTTCCCGGCCTTCGAGCGCGCCACCGGCATGGTGAGCGGCCCGACCCAGGTGATGCGCATGGAGCACGAACAGATGCGCTCGGTGCTGGTTCAGATCGAGGACCACGCGAGACGGGGCGACTTCGGCGGTGCCCTGGACCACGGCGACACGCTGCACATGCTCATCCAGCAGCACAACATGAAGGAAGAGGGGATGCTGTACCGGATGGCCGCCGCCCACCTGTCCTGGCCCGACCTGAAGGGGCAGCTGAAGTCCTACGTGGGCTGAGCGCCGCCGTCGCTCGGGGCGCTGCGAAAGCACCGATGGAGCAGCCAGGTCAGCGCCGTGAGCAACAGCAGCGCGACACCCTGGTGCGCCACCGCCAGTGACGTGGGCACGTGCAGCATGACCGTCGCCGCGCCCAGCGTGAATTGGGTGGCGACCAGTGCCATGAGCAAGACCGCGGGTGCCCGCAGCCCCTCACTGCCACTCCGCAAGGCTGCACCGCCGAGCCCGAGGGCCCCCAGCAGCACCACCAGCCCCAGTGCCCGGTGGGTGTAGTGGATGATGCCCACGCCGTGGAGCAGAGCCTCGGCCCAACCCTGCCCAGCCAGCAGCGCTCCCGGCAGCCAGTGGCCGTTGATGTCGGGGAATGTGGCTGCGTAGTGTCCCGCGCGGAGCCCGGCCGTGAACGCCCCATAGACGATCTGCAGGGAGAGCCCAGCGAGCAGGGCGAGGGCCCCGTGCCCGATCCACCGTGGCGGACGTCCTTGCGGCGCAGGTGCGAGGTCGAAGGCCAGCCATGCCGCGTACTGGGCGCACACAAACGCAAGGCTCAGGTGTGCCGCGAGCCGGAAGTGGCTCACCCTCGGCACGTCCACGAGCCCACTCTGGACCATGTACCAACCGAGCAGCCCCTGAGCCCCGCCCAGCCCAATCAGCGCGAGGGTCCGCAGCGCCACCGCACCGGACAGCTGCCGCCGCGCCACGAACCACACCCACGGCACCAGCACCACAAGACCGATCATCCGACCAAAAAGCCGGTGCAGGTACTCCCAGAAGAAGATGCGCTTGAAGTCGGCCAGCGCCATCCAGTCGTTGACGTGGAGGTACTGTGGCGTCGCCTTGTACAGGTCGAACACGCGGTGCCAGTCGGCTTCATTGAGGGGCGGGATCGCGCCCATGAGCGGGTGCCACACGACCATCGACAGGCCGGAGCCGGTCAGGCGCGTCGTGCCGCCGATGAGGGTCATCACAAGGATCGACGCGAAGACCACCCAGAGCCAGACGCGGACGGGACGAGGAGCGCGGGCACGCACAGTGAGCCTCAGGGTCAGGGCGGGCTCGACTCCCTACCCGGTCGGTGTGCGGGCTGCCCTCCAGCCGGGCCGCTGGGGGACACTGGCCTGGACCTCGGGGGCACCTGGGCGGGCTGACCAACGGACTGACGACAGTCGTCACCCCAGCAGAGCACTGCCCTGGACCATGTTCTCGGGAGCTGGCCCCCATCGAAGGTGACGGGAGTCGGCGGGCACAACGTCGACAATGCCCTGTTGATGGACGCTCAAGCTGGCCCGACTCTTGCTTGGCCCGGCGCGAGGAGGTCCCATGACCTGTGTGCGCGCATTGGCTTTGCTGGGGTTGTTGGCGTGGATGGGCTGCGGCCCGCCAGGGGCAGGGGTGCTGGTGGACACCGCTGGCCAGGGGGCTCTCGACCGATCCGAGGGCCTTGACCCCGCGGTGGCGGCGTCCTGTCCGAGGTCGCCGGATGAGGAGCTGCAGTGCGCCATCCTGGGCGGCCCAACGGGCGAACATGGGCCGTCCCACGTGGTTCTCAGTGCCCTCGGGGTCCCTGGCCGGCACCCAGGAGCCGGACTGGGCACCCACCTGCTGTCCCTCGACCACCCGCTGGAGCTTGGGCGTCCGGTGGTTCTTGCCTCGGCGCCGGGAGACTCGCGGGGGGCATCGCAGGGCGGCGCGGTCGCCGTCGTGGCCATGGACGACCGGGGGGCGCTGGTGGTCCTGGCCGAGGTCATCGGCACGCTGGATGGGGGCCTGCTGCGGGCGCTCTCGCTCGCGGACGACGTTGATCTGGACGGTGTTCCCGACGTGGTCTTTGGTGCCCCAGGGGCCGACCTTGGGCGGGGGCGTGCCTACATGGTCAGCGGGGCCAAGCTGGCCGTCGGTGCCACGCTTCGACTGCCCGAAGACGCCCTGGTGGAGCTTCAAGGCGTGACGTTGGGGGGCGGGATGGGCTCTGCGGCGGCGCTCCCCCAACACCCGGCTTCTCTCGATGGCACCCTGCTCATCGGGGCCGTCGATGCCGGTGCGGTCTGGGTGTTCCCGAAAGACACCGTGCGTGCCGCAGTCGGTGATGTGCTCACCACCGAGCACGCGCGGGGCCGACTGCACGACGGACATGGCCTGGGGGCCGACATCGTGGCCTTGTCGACGGGGACCTACTTCCTGCGGTCCGATCGCGCCGACGTGGTGGTGCTCTCGCCCACTGGCCGCCTGGTCCCGCTGGCCCCCACGCCTGGAGCCCACAGCATCGAGCGCTTGGAGATGGCCGATGGCGAAGAGCTGCTCGGCGTCTCCGGGTCCAGTGGCTGGCTCTACAGCCCCCGCACGGGAGGCATGGCAGCAGTGGTCCACAACCCGGGGGGCGCGGTCATCGGTGACCTCGTCGCCCTGCCGGACCTCGACGGCGACGGGCTGGGTGAGGTGGGTGCGAGCTCCGCGTGGGTCGACACCGTCGGCACCGGCATGGTCGGCATCGTCCGGGGGGCCCGTCGCTCCGGGGGACGGGGCGTGGCCCTTGATGCGGCATGGCGCAGGGCGGTGAGTCCCGATCCCGCCGCCGACCTGGGGGCCACCTTGGCCGGGCTGCCGGATGGTGGCGGGAGGGCAGCCCTGTTGACCGGGGGCCCACGAGCGGGCGGGGCCGGCATGGATGCGGGCCGTGTTGTGCCTTGGGTCTGGCTGGAGCCTGGGTAGCAACTCAAGCCGTGGGCTCTTGAGTTGGGTGTTGCGTGAACAATAAACCTACGGAAGGAAGGCGGCCGCGCACCGGGGTCTGGGATGCATGTTGAGGAGACACCAGGGTAGACACTGCCCGGTAACCAACACCTCTGGTGCGCGCCGCCTTCGATCCGTTGAGTTTCGGGGGTCAAAACCCGGGCCTGGACGATGCAATCGCAGCATCGGTCCACAGGGCTTCGACAATCAGAAGACCAACACACCTGCCCAAGGACATACAGGGGGAGAGGAAGCCATCGGAATGGTTCGGGTTCCGAGGGCGGGTGTGTCGGTCTTGTGTAGCAGAGTAGCGTTTGACTTGACGCGACCGTTGAGTCCGTCGTGCTCATGGCCTGTTACGGACGAACGCGATGCGGCCATGAGGGGTCAACAGGCAGAACCGCCCGCCTTGATGCCCTGGAGCAGGGTCAAAACCGTGGCCTGCAGGACCGACTCATCAAAGTTTCCGTACAGTCGGGCCCGCCCGCCGTCGAAGAGGTAGGTCGGCGAGCCCTGGATGCGCTGCTCGGTGCGGTGGTGCTCGTCTTCCCAGAGGGCGGCGAGTGCGGTGCCATCGTCCAGACGTTGCTCCAGAAGGGCGATGTTGAGGTTGAGGCTCGTCGCCACGTCCAGCTGGACCTTGCGGCGCGCCGTGTTGCGGTTCTTCTCGAAAAACTCGGCGCGGAGGGCACGCTGGTACAGAGCGCCGCTTCCGGCGGGCGCCTGCTCGTCGGCTTCCATGGACAACACCGCCTTGATCGCCATCCCGGGTGCCCAGGAGCTGGCCGGCGCGTCGGAGGTCCAGATCTCGCCCGTGACGCCCTTGAAGCCCTGGTCACGGGCGATCCGCTCGGTGGCTTCCTGGCGACCCTTGGGGCCGGCGGCTGCCCAGCTTCCCGCGCTGAAGCGCCACGGCATCGACCCAAAGACCGGCACGATGTGGTAGCGGACGGTCAGGCTGGAGCCGTGGGTGTTGAGGAGGCGGTCCAGCTTGACTTGGGCGACATAGGCCCAGATGCAGAGCGGATCCGACCAGTACTCGAACGCCAATGTGGGGCTTTTGGTGGGCATTGTGGACACTCCTGTGAATGTGGGCGAGCGGTGCCATGGGACGTGGGCGCAGAGGGGGAGACTCACCAGCTATGCACGGCGGCGCCTGGACCCGATGACCGGGGTCAGCGGCCGCGCAGTCACCGCGATGGCCGTCAGCTTCAGAGCGCGCGGGTGGGCTCGGCCTGCCAGGGGCTGCCCGCAAGGGGGGTGTCCCCGGGGGCCTGGGGTGCCGGGCGGCACAGCAGGAGCCGGCGGCGGAGGTCGGCGAGCTCGGCGCAGTCGGACGCGAGGTCCGCTTGGCGCTCCTGGAGGGCCTGACGCTCTGCCTCGACCTTGGGCACCCAGGGTGCGATGGCCACCTGGACCGCCGCTCGCACGTGCTCCGTCGTCTCCCGCACGGCGTCTGCGCGCCGGCTGCGCCAGTCCTCGCGCCACTGGGTTGCCCGTCGGCCCAGCTCCGCTTCGATGCCTTCAGTGACCGTGTGGCGCAAGGTCTCCAGTGGGATGAGCTGGTTGTAGGCTGCCGTTGCGAGCCCGCCTGCGATGGCCGCCGGCAGCAGAATGCCGCCCCCCAGCACCACGCCCGCGGCAGCCCCGGCAACCGCTGCCCCGGTGAGCCAGCGTCTTCGGTCCTGGTCGTGGCGGTCCAGTGCCTCGCCGGCTTCTCCCAGCGCCTGCCCATCGCCGGATAAGATGGGTCCAAAGGTCAACACCACCGAGTGGGCGCCCTGTGCAGCCGGTGCCAGGCTGGCCTCGACGTCCGCCACCACCTCGCGGGCGATGGCGGGCAGGGCCTCCATCAGGGCGGCCTGTTCCGCCGCATGGGCGGACTGCATCAGGCCCGCGATGTGGGCCGCAGAGCGGGCTTCCATGGCCTTCATCACTTGGCGCAGGGCACCTTTGTCCGGGGCCGCTCGCGCGGGCTTCAGAAGGCCCTGAAGAACGCTTGGCAAGTCATTCTCAATCATTCTCCAGCTGGTCTCAAGCGCGCCGTGGACGGCCGCTGCCAGCGCGGGTTCGTGGGCATCGAGGGCCCGCTCCACCGCGAGGTCGAGGGGGGGCCACTGGGACCGGGGATCGGCGCTCAACATGCCGAGTCGGCGTCGCTCCACGGCGTCCAGCTCGTCGACGACACGCTCCAGCAGGCGGCCCTGGGCCTCTGCTGCTCGGGCCGCGAGCGCACCACTGTGTTGTTGCACACTGGTGTTGAGTTGTTCCGGGAGGCCGTCCGTGTGGGTGTACACAGGCACGTCGCCGTCCAGAACCGCACGCAGGCGCTGGGCGGCAACCCGTGCCGCAGACCGCACCGCGTCATCGGGCTCAATGCCGTCAGCAAGGGCATTGTCACGCACTCTATCGCACCGGCTGAGCACCAGGCCCAGCACCGGCACGCCGGGAATCAACGACCCAAGCTGGTCGAGGAGGTCCCGAGACAAGGCTTGCTGGGCATCCGACACCAACACAATGCCGTCGAGGCCGAGCCAGCGGGCGTCGTCGGGGTCCACGCCTGCCGGCAGCTCCACCCACACGGCGGCGGGCTGCGCATCCGGCCAGCCCACCCGCACCGGCAGCTCCCCCCGGTCCGTCCATCGCAGCGCCTCGGCCGCCGTTGCATCGTGGCCCTGGACTCGCGCGGCCGACCCTCGCTGGGCCCATGGCGTGGGGCTCTGCACCACCTCAACTGTGGCCAGCGTGCAGTGCCGGGCGGCAACCTGGGCCACCGGCGTGCCCGCGAGCATGCCGAGCAGGGTGGACCGGCCGGCCTTCGCGGTGCCCACCAGACCCACCCTCGGCAGCCCGGACTGGGACCGGGACACCAGCACTCGCGCGGCCTCACTCTCGGGCGCCCAGCGGCGCACCTCCGGCAACAGCCCTGCCCACAGGGAAGACCCACTCACGGGGCGGTCTCTGCGATCCGGCGGCGCAAGTCGACCAGTGCCTTGCGGTGTACGCCCAGCGCGGCCTTCGCTCGGGCCAGCTCGGCTTCGCCGGCGTGGCGCTCGGCGAGCACGTCCTCCAGCGCGGTCTGGACCTCATCGACCAGCGCCCCCATGCCCCCGTCCACGCCCGAGATCAGGGTGGCGAAGCGCTCGTCCGTCTTGGCGGCGACCTCGGCCCGGACAATCGGCAGGTGGGCCCGGGTGGCCTTCACCACGGCTTCGACCACCTCGGCCCGCAGGCGCTCCGCTGCGTCGCGACCGGTGAGCCAGGTCCGGACCGCGCCCACTGCGGTCACGATGCCCAGCCCCACGGGACCGGTGACCCCCATCAGGGCGAGGGCCAGCACCGTCGAGACATAGACCGGGATGCCGTTGATGAGCGAGCGCCAGCCGTGGGTCGCGCCCTCGATGGCCCCACCGACCCCGCCCACCAAGAAGCCGCCCACCGCGCCCAAGACGCGCTCCAGCGCGGGCGGAAGCTCGTCGGGCACCGGCTCGTCTTCGACCGTGAACTCGACCGGTCGAGCGAATGCACCGCGCACCGTGTCGAGGTCCACCAGGAAGGCCCCCAGCCGGTCCTCCAGCTCTTCGACCATCTCGGCGGTCTCCCGCTCCAGCAGCGGCATCAGCTCTTCGGTCTCCAGCCGCTTCGTCTCGGTCTCCAGCCATGCCCGCAGCCAGTCCACGATGCGCGCGCGGGTGCGAGTGCGATTGAAGGTGGCGTCGATCCAGCCCGTGGCGACCTCGGCCGCCGCCGCGTCGACCCGCTCATCCAAGTGCAGCGAGAACCGCTCCAGGATCAGCGCGAGCTGGCGCTGAAGTGCATCGCGTCGGCGCTCCAGGTCTCGCACGAGGCGCACCCGCTGGCGGCGGAGCTCTTCGAGCTTGGGCTGTTGTTCGGCGATCTGGGCTTCCAGCTCGGCCAACGGGGCGGCGAGCAACGCTTCCCGCTGGGGGATGGCCTCACGCTCCAGGTGGTCCAGGGTCTCCAGCGCGGCACCCCGGGGGGCGGCCAGCTTCACGCGTCCCCGCTCGGTGACGAGAAAGCGCTCCAGCGCGGACTCCATGTCGGGCAGTCCCGACCGAGCGAGCGCTGCTTTGTCGCCGTTGAGCCGGCCCAACAAGGCGTCGCGGGCGCTGACGTAGAAGATCCGGTCCCCCCGGGCGAGGCGGGGCACCAGCCATCGGTCGCTGAGCGCGTGCAGGGCCATCACCTCGTCGGGCTGGCCGCGCACGGCGTCGAAGCGATTCCACACAAAGAAGGCGTGGGCAAGGTCTTTCTCGCCAAGGTGGGTGTGGACAAAGTCCCGCTCGGTCCGCGCCAGCTGTTGTTCACAGCTCAGCACCATGAGCACTGCGTCCGCGCGGGGCAGGTCGTCCAGTGTGATGCGCTCCCGGGACAGGTGCTCGTTCAGCCCGGGACTGTCGACCAGCTCGACGTTGTTGCGGCACAGCTCCAGGGGGAAGTCCAGCTCCACCCGCTCCCACTCCGACGGCGGTGGGGGCACCTCGTCGAAGCCATCATCTTGAATCACGATGTGGTCGGCAATGGCGTCCACTGGCACCTCTCGGCGCTCGCCCTCCGGATCTCGGGGCACCAGCACCGCCCGAGGCGTGTCGCCGTAGCGGACCACGGTGATCAGTCCGGTGCAGGGGGCGACCCGGGCCGGGAGGATGCGGCCGCCCAACAGTGCGTTCACCAGCGAGCTCTTGCCGCGCTTGAACTCACCGAGAACCAGCAACCGAAAGGCATCAGAGCCCAGTCGGGTGCGGGCGGTCTCGATGGCTTTCGCTCGACCCCGGGCGCCGAGAACGTCCGCCAGCGCGGCAACCTCGGACAGCTGGCTATCCAACAGGGCCCGTGCCTCCAGAAAGTCGCCGTAGCCGACCTTTTGGCCGGGAACCGTTGGGGTGTTCTCGGCCGGCTGCCCCGGTGCGCTGTGGGACTCGGGAGCGGTGGACTCTGCCAAGGGGACCTCCGTGCGTCTTCTGAGCTGGTGTAGCACCGCCCGCCGACCGCTGCCGGTTACGGTGAGCTGTGCTCGAGGAGTTCATCATGGCCGACGCCGCCGCCCCCAGCCCCACCCAGACTGCCGCCAGTCGGGTCATCTTCATCGCGGGGGCAACGGGCTACACCGGCCGGGCGCTCGTCGCGGAGGGCCGTCGGCGCGGCATCGCCGTGGTGGCCCACATCCGCCCGGGATCCCGTCGGGCGGCGGCGCTGGTGCCCCAGTTCAAGGCGCTCGGGGCGACTGTGGCTGAGCTGCCGTGGGAGCCCGCGCCGCTCGCCGAGGCGCTGGCGACCCACAACGTGACCCATGTGTTCTCGCTGCTGGGCATCACCGCCGCAGGGGCGCGCAAGGAGCAAGCCCGCACTGGCCAAACCATGCCAACCTACGACGCGGTCGACAAGGGCCTGACGCTGATGCTGCACACGGCCTGTGAGGTCTGCACGCCCGCGCCGATGTTTGTGTATCTGTCGAGCCTGGGCGCCGACAGCCCGGGCACATCTGCCTACCTGAAGGCCCGCTACGACGTGGAAGCCGCCCTTCGCGAGGGGCCGGTGCCTTGGTTGAGTGTGCGGCCGAGCTTCATCTCAGGGCCGGATCGGGATGAGTCTCGACCGATGGAGCGGGTGGGTTCGGTGGCGGCGGATGCGCTGCTGTCGGTGGTCGGGATGCTCGGTTGGCGGACCGTTCGCGACCGCTACGCAACGGTGCCGGCGGCGGAGCTGGCCCGTCGGATGCTCGACATTGCGTTGTCCGGGGCCCCCGGCCGCACGGTCGACATGGCTGATCTTCGCCGATCCTGACGGGCGCTATTGGCGTCGAAACACCCGCCGCACGGTGATGGGTGTGCCGTTGTCTGTCGTTTGAACGATGGTCTGGGTCATCGTGGCACCGCCGTCGTCCAGCGACCGCGTGATGGTGGTGCGGATCGGCACACCATCGGGATCAGCGCCGATGCTGTGGGTGATGAGCACGGTGCCCTTCCACCGGTGGCTGACCATGCTGGGGCCACTGCGCTCGCTCTCGACTCTGCGGGGCTCGCCGTCGACAATCATCTTCTGGACGACGTTCTTGGCCGCGGACTTGACCTCAAGGTCGAGGGTGTCTTCGGCTTGTTGGATCACTTGGGTGATGTCCAGGCTGCTCGCGATCTTCCGCTCCACCATCGAGATGCCTTGGGCCTTGAGCAGGGGCTCCATGCTGTCCGACGCGGCGCGGTCCAGCTGCCAGGTTCCCGAGAAGTCCGTCGGCGCGGCCCATGCGGCGCGGGGATGGACGAGGACAAGGCCGGTCGCAGGCATCGTGAGGGCCAGCGACAGCAAGGCGGGCATCCAGGAGCGGGTCGGCAACATGGGGGGTCCGGGACCAGAGGCGAGCCCAGTCTACAGTGAAGGGCTGGGGGTGCCAGACCCAAGCCACTGCACGCCACTGCGCCCGGTCCGGAGGATGCCCTCACCGGGGCTGGCCGTCGATCCAGACCGCTTCGGGTTGGGTCAGCGTGCCGATGTCTTGGCGGGGATCGGTCTGCAACACAAGCCAGCTCGCCGCCTTGCCCACGCTGATGCTCCCAAGCTCGTCCATGCCCCAGAATGACGCAGGAGTGGATGTTCCCGATGCGATGATGCCGTCCGGGCTCATGCCGGCGTCGCCCATCAGCCGCAGCTCATCGCCGGAGATGCCAGGGCTGCGTGTGTTGCCGAAGTCGGTGCCATAGAGCACGGTGGCGCCTTGGGCATGCAGGGCCGCCAAGTTGGCCACGGTGGTGGCACCGCCCCCAAATGCCGCAAGAGTGGTGATCACCGCTCGGGGCGCCCAGGCTTCGGTTGTGGCAGCGGTCAACCCCACGGTGGGGGTGTGGGCCAACACATCCGCGCCGGCTCGGGCCGCACGCAGGCTGTCTTCGGTGCCCAGCGCATGCACGGCGAGCTTGAGGTTGTGTTGGTGGGCCGCCTCTGCAATGGCTGCCAACTGGGCGTCGTCCAGGCCGCCGCTGCCGTCCACGGGACTCTTGATCACCCGGGCGCCGGCCTCGGCGAGTGTGGTCACGGCTGCGGTGGCTTCGAGAGCATCGGCGACCTCCAGTCCGTAGCCGTTGCGTCCCCAGGACTGGGTGGGGTAGCCACCGACGGCCGTGACCATGGGGCCTGCGTTGAGCAACCGAAGCGCTCCCGGGTCCGCCGCGAGTGCAGAGACGGGGGCGGCGAGGTCCACGGCGCCCGCGATGCCCCCGTCCAGCATGGCCTTGGCCTCGGGCAGATAGGCGAGGTGGACGTGGCTGTCGATGAAGGCGGGCACGAGCCAGCGGCCGCTCAGGTCCAGCTCGGACAGGCCCACTTCGCCGACGGTGCCCGGGGGGCCGAGCGCTTGAACCTTGCCTTCGGAGACCCACACATCACACACCAAGCCACCACAAGGCCCGTCTCCGAGAATGGTCGCTCCGCGCAGCAACACGCCGTCTGGGTAGGGCGCGGGTGTGGGGGTTGCAGTGTCCGATGTGTCGGTGGGGGTGGACGTCGAGCCGGCAGACACAGGGGCGGCGCCGCAAGCCACGGCAACCCATAGAAATGGCAAACCACGCATCAGTGCTCCAGGGACAGGTGGCTGGGCTTCGTTGGGGGGCCGGGGCTGGATCACTGGTGTGCTGCGGAGTGAGAACTGGGCGTGGCGGCGGCGGGCAGCGAGCGGGGGCGAGCGCATGCCCAGGCCGTGGCCCCCTCGGCACCTCCGCGCAGCGCCGGCGTGGGGCGTGGGCCTCCGGGATCTGCGTTGCCAGCGAGTCGTCCGGCGTCAAGCGTGCGGAGGGCGGGGGCGTCCGCTGCGTGTGGGACCCGTGGTGATTGCTGCGTTGCGGCATTTGTTGACGCGGTGCAACAAGCTGGGTACCCGCTTGCGACGAGTCGGCGCCCTGGCCGTCCGCTGGGGGAGCACCCGATGGCCGCATTCCTGAACACTGTCGCGGACCATGGCATCGCATGGGTGCTGTTCCTGATCTACATGCTGCTCACCAGCATGTTGGCGTGGCGCGGCGGGCGCATGACCGACTCAAAAGAGGGCTTTGCGCTGGGCTCGGGCACGATGCATCCTGCGGTGGCCGGAATCACGCTGGGGGCTTGCCTTGCATCCAGCGCGACCTTTGTGATCTTCCCGGGTTTTGTCTACGCCGATGGCTTGCCGGCGCTCATTGGGTTCAGTGTTCCGTTGATCGGGGGCCTCCTCGTTGGCCTCGTGCTGCTGGCCCCTCGGTTTCAGACCATCGGGGGGCAGAGCAAGGCCCTCACCGTGCCCCACTGGCTCGGTGCCCGCTACGCCAGCCCCATGCTGCGGCGGGTGTTCTCGGCGCTCAACATCCTCAATGTGGCCTATCTTGTGTTGATCGCGGTGGGCTGTGGCTACGTCATGGAAGCGGCGCTGGGCATGCCCTACCCGGCGGCCGTGGTGCTCATTGTGGGGTTTGTCTTTGCCTACACAGGCTTTGGCGGCGCGTGGGCCCATGCGTTCACCAACACCGCTCAGGGTGCGCTGATGCTGGTGATGGCGGTGGTCATCTTTGCCTCTGGATGGCAGTTCTGGGCGGACGGCAGCTTGTGGGCCGACTTGGCGAGCAGCGGGATGGTGGCCGCGGAGTCGGTGCTGTTCAGCTCGCCGGCCGAGGTGTGGTTGGTGCCTTTTGTGATGGGCATGGCGCTGACCACCCAGCCCCACTTGTTGACCAAGGCCCTGTATGTGGAGGGGCGACGGGCCTTGGGTTGGACAATTGCCATTGGCATCGGCACGTTCACGGTGTTCTGTTTGGTGTTGTTTGTGGGCGCCTATGCCCGCCTCAGCTTGGGTGGCGACGTGGCCCAAGACCGCGTGGTGGCGACCTATCTGGCGTCGGCATTCCCGTGGCCGGCTGTGGGTGCGATGGTGAGTGTGGCCATCCTGGCGGCGTCCATGTCGACCATGGATGGGCTGCTGGTGGCCATCTCGGCATCGGTGGGCAACGACTTGCTCCCCGGGCGGGGCTCGGTGCGCACAAACCAAGCGATCCTGGCTGGTTTGGCACTGTTGACCATCGCCATTGCGTTGAGCCCGCCCCGGCTTGTGTTGATCTTGGGCCAACAAGGTGTCTATGGGCTGGTGGTCGCGTCGGCCGGTCCGCTGGTCGCGGGCTTGTTCCGTGCTGGTCCGCTGCGGGGGTCGACCGCCCTCGCGAGCGCGGGCCTTGCGTTGGTCACCCACTTTGGCCTTGCGTTGTGGGGACTGTCCGCGCTGGGGCTTGCACCAAACCCCGGCGTGGCAGGCGCATGTGCCCTGGTGGTGGGTATTCCCGTGGCCTTCCTTGGCAAGGCGCCGGTCGGTCCTGCGCAACCGGTGGCGCCGCTGTCGTGAGTGCCCCACATCAGGGCAAGATGGCTCAGCGGCCGGTGGTGGTCCAGGTTGGGGCGTGCTGGTTCAACAGTGCATGGATGGCATCGAGCACGGCAGCCACGGTGCGCGGCCGCGCAGCATCCCCATGGGGCGGGGCAAACGCACCGGAGTCATTGTCGAAGTAGCGTCCGGTCGCGTCGGCAAACTCATCGGACAGGGCTGCGCGAAAGAGGATGTTGGCCCCCACGTCAGCGCCTGCGCGGCTGCGGCCGAAGCCTTCGCGCACCATGTTGGTGTTGAGCAGAGAGCCGGGGTTGACGGCCACCACCACAGGGCCGTCGGGGCCGAGCTCTTGGGCCAGTGCGGCCGACCACATCGTCAGCGCCAGCTTGCTCTGGGCATAGGCCGGGAAGTCTTCCATGGTGGCGCCCCGTCCGGCGAGGGCGTTGAGGTCCACGGTGGCCTGGGCGGCGGAGCTCAAGCTGATGATGCGGCCGTCGGGGGCCATGCTCGGCAGCAGCTGTCGGGTGAGCAGCACCGGGGCCAGCGTGTTGACGACAAAGCGCACGTCCAGGCCCGTGGCGGTGCGGGGGTTGGGGACCTTGAGCACACCCGCGTTGTTGATGAGGATGTCGATGCGGGGGTACTTGGCGGCCACGGCGGTCGCGAGCGCATCGACTTGGGACAGGTCGGACAGGTCGGCACGGAAGGTGTCGACCCCACCGGGGCTGTCGGCCAGCTCACTGCGAACCCGCTCCAGCTTGTCGGCGCTGCGGCCATGGAGCAACACACGGTGGCCGTCGGCAGCGAGCAGACGGGCGGTCTCGAGGCCGATGCCGTCGGTGGCACCGGTGAGGAGGATGATCTTGGACATGGGGAATCCGTTGGCTTGAGAAGTGGGGCAACACGGTGTTGTTGAGCTTGTCGAGCGCAGCGTCGAGGTCGTCGCGTTGGAACCGCAGGTTGAGCGCCACATGGTTGGTGCCCCGAGAAGCAAGCGCCCGTTGGAAAACAGGTCCACGGTGGCGGCCGCCTTGGCGACATGGGCCGGGTGGCGGAGGGGCAAGACGATGCTGGACACCCCGAGCGCAATCCGCGAGGTCTGGCCGGCCAACATGCCGAGGGTGACCCAGGGGTCGGTGCCGTGGCCGACATCTCCAAACGAGGGGACGTGGAAGGGCACATCCCGCAGCCAGACCGCGGCCCAGCCGGCGTCGTCCACGGCCCGAATGCGGTCGAGCTGGCGATGCAGCGTGGGCACGGCGCTTGTGGGGTAGACCTCGATGGGCACGACGAGACCGAGGCTGAGGCGGCCGCTCTGGAAGACCGCGTCGTAGCCGGGGTTGATGGACGGAAAGGCGCGGGGCTGGGATGCGGTCACGCTGGGCACACTCATCTGTGGGCCCCCCGGTTCGAGTGCCCTTGATGCAGGTCCCGTTGGGCGCTGAGGGAAACGACAAAGCCGCACCGCACTTTCAATGTATGGTTGGCAACCTGCCGAAGCTGCACCTCAGCCCATGGCCCTGCCGAGGAAGACCAGCGCGAGCAGGCCCCGCAGCGACCACAGCACGGTGCGCACCCAGTTGGACCGGACAAGGCGGTGCACGGCGGCTCGGGCTTCACTGGGGTCTGCGCGCAGAATGGCGTCGTGGAGCGGGACTTGGACCAGTGCGGTCGACAGCCAGATGACCCCCAGCAGGATCGCACCCAGCACTGTCGCCCAGCCGGGGACCGCCGCCGGCTGGACCACCACCAAGAGCACGGTGGTCGCCAGCTCCAGCAACATCGGGGGGCCGACCGCCCAGGTGGTCCTCGGCAGGTTGGCGGCCTGCCACTCGGCCAGGGACCCGTGGCCCACAAGCGCGATGAGCGGGTAGTGGACGAGCTGCACCATCCAGATCAGCCCCACCATGTACAGCGTGGCCGCAGCGTGCAGGAGCAGCAGGGTGTCATGCACGGGGTGGCCTCGTGTCGGTGGAAAGTGTGGACACGGTTTGTATACACCGTGGATGCCACGCCTTCCACCGTCGCGGGGTGCTCCGTCGGGACTCAGTCGCCTGTGATCTCGATGCCGGCGCCATAGTCGGCCGCGACGCCACCGCCCGTGTTCAACAAGGCGCTGTCGAGAAAGGTGGTCACTGCAGCTCGGACCACGGGGGTCGAGACCTCCAGCGGCATGAACTCGTCGCCACACTCCGGGATGGTGACCACCCCCCCGGGGCAGCCGTCTGTGCCGAGGGCCACGAGCTGGCCCAGCAGCGCGCTGTTGACATCGTCCCGGGGGGCCAGGATCTCTTCGGCGAGGCGGCCGAACTCCAGGTCGCAGAGGTCCGAGAACGCGAGGTGCCCGGCGCCTTCAAACCGCACCCGCGTTCCAAAGCCCAGCGCCGAGAATGCCGGCGCGACGCTGGTCTCGGGCACGATGCCGTCGCAGGAGCCGTCGAGCAGCAGCAAGGGGAGCTGTCGGGTGAGCCCCGGCGGACCGGCCATGAGGACGGCGGCGTCGATGCGGGGGTCGGCGTCGGCGAGGGAGGACGCGGTGCCTGCCCCGGCGGAGTGGCCGACCACGGCGACGGTCTCGGTGTCGAGCGTGGGCAGCTCGGGGATGCCGGCTTCAAGGGCGGTGAGCACCGCCGCGAGGTCGGCGGGACCGGGATCTTCGCCCGACAGCGCGCAGCCTTCGAGCGGGGGGCTGAACATGCAGGGCAGCAGGTCGCCGATGGAGCGCCCGGCGTGGTCCATGGAGAAGACGACGTAGCCCCGCGACGCGAGGTGGGTGGTGAGGTCGACGCTCTGCGCGGCGAAGCCACCGAAGCCGTGGCTGAACAGGACGACCGCGGGTGGGGTGCCCGTGTTGCGCCAGGGGGCGTCGCGCATGGCGATGGTGTCGATGGAGGGCAGCACCACGTCGCCGAGGGCATCCCGGACGGACGTGGGCACTTGGTCGGCGAGACGGACGGGCTCACCGGCGTCACCGGCGGCGCTGTCGCTGGCGGGGTACCAGACGTGGACTGTCGCGCCGCCTACCTGGAGCGTGGAAGTACCGACGGGCACGCCATTGTCGGCCGGGTCGTCGGGGAGGTTCAGCGGCTCGGTCGCTGGGGCGGCAGAGTCCTGCTCGGACTTGGGATCAGCGGAGCAGGCGGTGCCCCAGAGGACGAAGAGAACTCCGCGTGTGGTGCGGTGCATGACGGCTCCGGTGGTCTCGGGTCATTGAGGGGGCTGCGGGGTGGGGATGCCGGCATGGGGGGATTCCGATCTCGGTCCGCGGTGATGGGGTGTGTGCATACTATATGCGCTCAAGGTGGTGGGTTGGGCCGCCTCTGGGGTGGAGTGGAAGTCGGGTGCGTTCCTAGGGCTGGGCCCCAGCTACCTCTCGACCTGCTTGGAGGATGTCCCGATGGGGAGTCATCCCAGTCCTGAGTACCGGTGAGTGCCGCGGGGTTGGGTGAGCACCATGCGCGGCAGGTCCAGGCCGGGCTGTCCAGGGCCGCGCCAGGGAACCACAGGGCTCACCGATCGTGAGTGACCCTGAGCGGGGGGCGTAGTTGCAACTGGGGCCCCCACCACCCCACCAGCGGCGAGTCAACCCCCTGCCCAACCACGACGGTGGTTCCACTTGCGTCGAGTGCGCTGTCCTGGCCGCCCGCCTGGAGTCCCCCTGATGCGCTGCCTTGCCCTGCTCCCGCGCTTGCTGCTGTCATCACCGGCGAGTTCCCGTCGCGAGCGGACGTCACTGCCCATGGTCCCGAAAGTGCACAGCATCGCCGAGGTCGTGGCCAAGGAAGTGTTTATTCCGACCTTGTCCCAGCCGGAGATCTACCGCCCCGGTGTGGTCCTGGTTCCCAACGCCCAAGGGGGTCACGACGAGGTCATCGGTGACTGGGTTGGGGTGGGCCCACTGTCAGGATCATGTCGCAGTCGAGCATCGCCACGTCGCTGTCGGCGGGCGTGTCGGTCCTCGGTGGCACGGGGGAGGCAACTGGTGGTGCCGAGAAGCGCCTCAGCTTCGTGGACCCCGAACTGCGCGCCGTCCCGTTGGCGAAGCTGAGTGCCGCCAAGGCCTGTGCAGTGGGGTTGACTGGCGCGGGCGGTGCTGCGTCGATTTCCGGCGGCGAAGTGGTTGCTTCGGAGCCAGGAGGCGTCGCCAGCCAGTGCAGGATGGGCTCCAGCATGTCGTGATGGTCATAGTCGACCACACGGACGCCGAACCGACTCTGCAAGCGCCGGAGCCGTCGCAGCTCTTATCGGTCCTTGGTGCCGTCCGCTGCGCAGTCTGGGGTGCCCCGCCACCAGTGGGGTTGCTCCAGATTCCCGCCCGCCAGTACATTGAACTCTTCGAGCAGGGCCTGCACGTCGGGGTCCACCATCGAATAGCCGATGAACAGCAGTCTTCGGGTGCGGACCAGCGCACGCATGCTCTCCCGCCACGACACGTTGCCGTGCGAGAGTTGTTGGTAGTCCCGCCAGGGCAGCACACAGCTTGCGGGCTTGTTCGCGGCGCCGTGGATGTGGAACACCCAGGGGGGGCTCCGCCGAGCTGGGCGTGCTCGTCGTCGTGGGCAAGATTGGGGAGAGCCCCTTCCAGCCTTTGTGGACCGCCACCGCACCCAGCAGCCAGGGGTCGTATGCGGTCGTCAGGAACTGGTGCGGCGGAATCGCTGCGATGGCAGAGAAGACGGACGGTGTGCTCAACTCCAGGGCCTTGTGGTCGTACTCTTTGCGGATCTCCGCCCTGAAGGGGACCGCGAAGGTGCTCCAACCGCCAGAGGTCATCGGCAACCTGTGGGTACTCCCTGTCGCTCAGCGCTTCCCGCAGGTCCTCCTGCAGTCCCTCGGGCGCCATGGCAGGCAGCCGGTCCAGCAGCGCCCACCACGACAGCAAGTCCCGAGACACCCCCGAGCCCACAAACGGCAAGATCGACGTGCCGTGCCGTGAATCGCCGCCCGAAGGGGACCCTTCTCGGCCTTCAGCTTCTCAGGGATGTCCCTGGACCCTCGGTGCCTGTGGCGTCCTGCTCAGCACCCCGCGAGGAGCCTCACAGAACGCACCGCAGTTCGTCAATCGACGGGCCGGTGCTCCCGGAGCCGCCGCCGGAGGGTGGTTGCTGCCACCCGGAGCGCTTCGGCGGTCTTCCGGAGGCTGTTGCCTTGGGCCAGCATCGCCATCGCCGAGCGCATGTCGACCTCCACTCTCGCCCGGCCAAGCGCCTTGCCTCGCCGGCCTGCGCGCTCAAGGCCGGCCATCACCCGTTTGCGGCGCATGGACTTTGCTCGGTGCGCTGCGCGCCTGAGGATCTGGAGGGAGAAGTGGCCCTGGGCCGTGCTCGTGTCGACGTGGGCGTCTCGCAGGGAGCACAAACCGACCCCGCAGGCTTCGAGCTCGGCCGCGACATTCCTAACCCGAACTGTGCCTGGACAGCCCGGGCAGCGCCGGCGCCCCAAACATAAGGTTAGTCGCGTACCATTGGAACGGTTTCGACAACAGAGTGCCCATCTCTGAGCGCACCGCCCCCTTTCCCCCACGGCGTTCGAGGAGGCAGGCAGGCCGCGCTGGTGGGGTCACTCGAGGGCGACGCGGCCGGGGGCGTAGTGCCGCCACAGCTCTGCGAGTGACGGCCTGTCAGGCACCCGAAGTCGCCACCGGCCCTGGCTCTTCAGCAGTCGACCGGGCGTCCGGTAGAAGCTGCGCTGCCGGCGAATGAGGCCCTGCCGCGGGGCGCTCTTGGCGTCGGGGGCGCGCTCAGCCCGTGCCTCCCGGTCCGCTTGGAAGCGCAGGTCTGCGTTCATCGCGAGCAGACGGAGCATAAACGCCGTCTCGTTGGCTCGGAAGACCTGTCCCACCAGCTTGCCCATTCCGAGCGCCTGGCGGGCCGTCCGGAACACCCGCTCGCAGTCGGCGCGGCCGTTGTAGAACCGCCACAGCTCTTCGGGAACCCCGTCCATCGAGGTGACGAGGGCCTGGTAGCGCCAGTGCGTGCAGCCATCGATTCGCTTGCCTTGCGGCGGCGCCTTTGGGTCAAGGACTCGGCGCCGGACGGCGACCACCCGGAGCCGCTCTTCAAGGCCCACGCGAGGGCCTCGGAGTGTGGCGACCTGGATGTCCTTGTCACCATCGAGCCCGCGCCACCGGGTCCTCCGGAGCATGAGCTTGACCCCGCAGTGCAGGGGGAGAGCGAAGATAAACGGCACGTTCTGCTCGAACAACCAGGCTCCGACGGCGTGCGACCAGAACCCCGAGTCCGCGCGGAACTTGAGCGCTACGCCCTCGCCAATGTGCCGGCGCACCGTGGCGAAGACCGTCTTCAACAAGGCGATGGTCTCCTCCGACGTGATGCCGGAGCCGTCCCGGTACACGGCCCGAACCACGGTCCGGATCTCCGCAATCGAAGCGACGAGGGGATGGTGCCGCCGCCGGTTGCGGCCCTTGCCGGAGTAGCCGAACCGGGTGCCCTCCTGCCGTCCGAAGGCCACCACTGCGGAGCTGTCAAGGTCGATGACTGCGTGGCTTCGGCCCACCAGGGGCTGCAGGCCCACCCGCGCGATGAGCTCGTGAAGTACAGCGATGCCCGCGTCCGAGACCCCGGCGAGCGCCGACGAGAACACCTTGCGGACCGGCCAACCGGGGAGGCGGAGGAACTTCAGCAACACGGCATCGCCCCGCAGCGCTTCGACGTGGGCGAGGCGGTGTTCCCCCACAAGCGCCGCCACCATGAAGGCGAAGAGGACGAGATGGCGGGCGTAGACGCGACGGAAGCCATCCCGTGGAGCGACCCTGAGCAACGCCTGCCCGATGTCGAGCTTCTCTTCGATGAATCGAATGAGGGGCACGATTCCCGAGAATGACGTCAGCGTCGAGTCATCGGCGTGGATAGCCGGGTTTGGCAGCGGCCCTCGTCGAGTGGTGTTACGTCGTCCCAATGGGCCCTCCTTCGTTGTAGGTGAGGTAGAGTTCCCCACAACTAAGGCGTGGCCCACGTTCTCGCTAGTCCGCAGAGACGATTTCTATCGTCTCTGCGGGCACAGTTCGGGCTAAGGGGTCGAGACCCGGGTGTGGCGGGCCAGGCGCACAGTCAAGTGGACCCCGTCCTGTCGACCGCACCCATCGACGCCAGCATGCGACACCGCTGAGTTCAAGCCGGGTATCCGCCACCAACCGCGGAAACCTCGAAGAAAGTGGGCGCCGGCTGTGACGGCACGGGCGCCCGCCACAAGGACAGGTGGAACACAACCTCGGAGGTTCCACAATGTCCCGCCTCTCGACACGCTCTACCCTGCTCTGGGCCGCCACTCTCGCTTCGGTTGCCTGCACCGATGTCCCAGTCTCGGACGGCCCCTTGGCCGCCGACCCAACCGAGGCCAACGCGCCGCAGTCTGCCGACGAGCTGCCAACTCCCACGGAGGAGATGTCCCTGCCCCAAGGTCCCCCACGCTTGGCCCCCGACGCCGGCGTGCTCCAAGCGGCCCGCCGCGCGGACGCCGTCGTCTACGCCCAGGTCACCGACATCACCTACGGCTTGGCCGAGCTTCAGGGCAACGCAGAGGGGGCCGTGCCGCTCACCTGGGTCACGGTCACAGTCCTCGAGGGGCTGCGCGGCGGCGTGCCTGGTGAAGCACTCACCTTGATGTTCGCCGGCGGCCCGCTGCCCGACGGCTCCATCACCATGCCCGCCGACCAGCCGCTGTTCGACATGGGCGACACCGACGTGCTGATGGTCGCCGACAACGGCGTCAACGGATGCCCTCTGGTGGGTTGCGCAGACGGCCGTGTGCGCGTGCTGGACGGCGGACTCTACACCGACAGCGGCCGCGCGCTGCAAGTCGACGAGCGGGGGCAGGTGCGCCGTGGTCCCCGCCTGGAACACGAAGCTGTGCGGTTCAACAAGATCGGCGACCAAGTGCTGGAGCGCACGCCCAGCGGGAGCGCACTCGCTTTTGTCCCTGACACGCTGGGCGTCTGGGATCTGGCGGCCGCGCTGCCCGTCGAGCGCTTCGCCGTCGCGTCGTTGAGCGTCGACCCTGCCACGCCGCCGGTCATTCGGTACTGACCCCGTCTCGAGCCAACCCAGATATCCAACTTAAAAACGAACGCGGCCCTCCGGTCCGCACCCACCGCGGGCTCCCAGTCCGCCGGAGACCTCCATGCGCCCACTTCTGGCTTCTGCACTCGCACTCTTCGCACTCGCCGCACCGTCGACCGCGGCCGCCTACTCCCTGAGCTGGGAGACCTTTGGGCCGGTCCAATGGACGACCGGAACACTCTACCCCGACATGGTGCCCGCTACGCTGTCCGCCAGCGACATTGCCGGCATTGAGGCGGCCGCCGACCTGTGGACCGACTCGATGGCCGGGGTGGAGCTCAACCCAGTCCGGGGCGACAACGGCTTCGGCGTGGGCAACTTCGACAGTGAGATCGCCCGAGTCTGCAACGACCTGCTCACCAATGGCCGCGCCGGAGTGGCATGGCCCCGCTGGTTGGCCGGCAGCGGGTGGATGGTCGAGGCCGACATCTTCATCAACGACTGCCACGCCACAGACACCGTCGAACACGTCACGGCCAAGGGCGACCAGATCGCCTACGGCGGCACGACTCGTCCCTTGGTGCCCTTGATGCTCCATGAGTTTGGCCACAGCATTGGCCTGGGCCACGAAGATGAGGTCTACAACCTGATGGGCCACGAATACTCCTTTGTGACGGCCAATGGCTCGTCCCATACGTGGAGCGTGGGGGCCGACGCCGGGTTGGGTGCAGTCGCGCTCTACGGCTTCTCTTCCCACTTCGACGACGCAAGCCTGTCGCACCACCGCTTCCAGGAGGCCGCCGGCGCCTACAGCCGGCACATGCGCACCCAGGTGCTCGACCCGTTGGACCGTCCGCGGCCCGAGGAGACCACGGCCAAGGAGCCCCGCTACAAGGTCTGGCCGGGCGGTGAGATCCAGGTCGAGTTCACGCTGGAGGGCAACGGAAAGACCGGCGGCATGGCCACGTTGGATCTTTACCTGTCCATCGATGACACCATCTCGACTGCCGACACGCTGCTCGATTCCACACTGATCTCAGTGGCGCCCGGCATGGTCTACACGTCCGCCTACCCGGTGACCCTACCCAGCGGACTGTCCCCCGGAAACTACTCGGTCGGCGGCATCCTCACGCCCCACTTCCCCGACGACGTCTCCAGCAACAACGCCACCTACACCCACATCGAAGTGGTGCACGCTTCCGAGCCCTGCACAGCGTCGTCCCCTTGCGGCCACCGCGAAGGCGACTGCGACACCAACGCAGACTGCACCGATGGAACCACGTGTGTGCACAACGTTGGTGCGGACTTTGGCGCCTCGTCGCTCACCGACATCTGCCTTCTGCCCCTGTGGGATCGGTGTACCCCGGACCTGCCGTGCGCCTCGGGTGAAGGCGACTGCGACAGTGGAGCGGACTGCCTGAGCGGTGTGTGCCAGCACGATGTGGGCCTCGACTATGGCTACACCTCCGTCAGCTTGGATGTGTGCGAGTAGTCGTGCTGATGGGCTCGACCTTCGTTGGCTGGGCGTCCGACCTTCGGCCACCGCACCGGGTCGGCAGGATCGGCGCCCGAGACTCTGCCGGCCGGCCGTGTGAAAGTACTGTCGGAGTGTCAGCGCTGCGTTGTTGTCGCTGGGCAGCGGGCCGAAGGGACTCTGCGAGGGCACACCCAGTGGGTCTCCGAGGGGCTCCGCTTCGTCCAACTCAAGGTCTCCCGTCTGCCACTTCCGCCGCGATGAGTGGGTCTCGGGCTCTTCCCAGAGGGCTTCCGCTTGGTCGAGCAGGACCCGGGCCCACGCCATCGCATCAAATTCAGTCAGACTTCACCTCGCGCACGCCGGGGTGATGGATGCGACGTGACTTGCGTGAGTATGGAGGGCTGCAGAAGACGGCGGGCCGGTGGGGGTCGCAAGCCGACCGCCAGGTGCAGTTCAGCGCGTCATCGTCCGGCGTCAGGAAGCGCTCGCACAACGCATCCGACGGCCCGGCCGAGGCGGCATCGAGGCCAAAGTGAAACTCAGCGTCGAGTCGGGCGAACAGCCACGGCGGCGTCCGCCAGAAGTCGCGAGCTTCGAGGTCCCACTGGGCGGCCAGCGCCCGGGACCGAGACGCGGTGCCCCGCCAGCCCCGGCTTCGGCATCGCCCACTGCACCAGCGCTGCCGGCGGGTCGTGCGGTGGAAGGTCTTGCCACAGCCCATGCAGAGGGCCAGCGCGCTCAGCCCGTCGGGATTGCGGTGGGCCCAGCTTCTGCACCGAGAAGAGCAGGACCGGGTCCAGGGATGGCGACGGTCGAGGCTGGCCTCGCAGACCGCGCAGCGCCGAACGCCGGCGACGTGGATGGGTGCGTTCATCGTTCGCCTCGCGTCACAGAATCCGACGGGCGCGTGACGCAAGCGCAACGCAAGGGGCTCACCATCTGGGCCCCCACCGAAGGCTGCGGCGCGGGCGAAGCGCGGCCTGCTCCTGGGGGCTCAGTGCCCTCCAGGCGTCGGCGCGAGCTCGGTGGTGCAGCCACCAAGCCCCAAGCGTCCGGGGGTCGCAGGGCTCGCGGGCTTCCGCGCCACACCGCATGCAACTGACCAGCTCAGCGCCCTCGACCGACTTCCTGACTCGCACCCGAAAGAACGTGGGTAAACGCTGGGCCAGGAGCCATTGCAGCGAGCCAGGCCAGAAAGCCCAGGTTGCGGCCCCGGCTCATGGCCCATCCCCCCGGGGCACCGTCGGCAGCGACGGCCGAGGCCCCTTCACCCACTCCCGGGCCGTCTTCGCCGACCGAGCTGCTTCCTCCAACAGCCCCGCCAACAACCTGCACTGGGCCGCAGTCTCGGCTTGGGCGTGGCTTTCCTTGGAGTAGCAAGCCGCCGCCGCGCCCAGCTTCGCCGCCGTCTCGCGCATCCGAGCAGCCCGCTGAAGCAGGGATTCCTCAGCAGCGGCACAGTCCCGGCGGGCCATCGCCAGCTCGCGCGTCGCAATCTCGACCAGGCTCGTCGGCTGACGAGCTCGCACCAAGTGGAGGCTCATCGTGCCCTCCCGACCCGGGCCAGCACCCGCGACAAGCTCACCGGCCGCAGAGCCCCCACCTTCTGCCAGCGGTCATTGCGGACCTTGTAGACCGTCCACAGCGGCACCTCCGGCCGCTGCTGCGACAGCGCCGTCGCACCCTTGAGCGCCAGGTCAACCGACCCGAACGGCGTCCCACTGCTCCGCCCAGCGCCACCCGTGCCCGGCAGCACGAACCACTCCACACCGCCCCTCACGCGACACCTCGCGTGTGGTCCACCGAGCCATCGCGAGACGTGCCCTCGGGTGACCACCCAGCGCCCGTCGCAGACACCAGGGGGAGCATGTCAGCGGAACCGCACTCGCTGTGTTGCGCGGGCCTGGCTCGGCCGGTCCAACCGGGTCCGAGCTGGCCTCCACACGCAGCGTCGAGATGGGCTGGTGACGGCCACCTCTGGCCACCGGAAACCGCCAGAGTTTTGGTAAGGGTCGGGGTCCGATTCAGTCAACCCAAGTCCCCCCGGACCCTCACCAAACCCCAATTCCTACCGCAGCGACCCGAGCACCGCAGCCATCGGGAACAGCGCAGCAGCGCCCAATCTCGCGCTCCTTTCCGGGCTCCAGCCATGCTCGGAATCAGGCAGGTCCGCATTGTCCTTAAACGGCATCTCCAGCGTCATCGCCAAGCAGTCAAACCGCTGCGCCACCTGGTTTGTGCACATCGTCATGTTCGCTTCGCCAGCCGCTGCCACCGGGTATCCATGCCGCGTCTGGAAGTCGGGGCTCGCCAGCATGTACGCCGCCAAGAACTGGTGCTGCAGACCCGCCATCCGCGGTCCCCACGCCGCGATGCCCTCGCTGCCCGCGATGAAGTTGTAGGGCAGCGCCTCATCCCCATGCACGTCCAAGCACAGGTCCACGCCCGTCTTGTCCATCGCATCGCGCACCAACAAGACTTCGGGGCTGCGCGTCATCGTCGGCGTCAGCCACTCCCGGTTCAGGTTCGCGCCCACCGCATTGCACCGCAGGTGCCCGCGCGCGCTGCCGTCTGGGTTCATGTTCGGCACCACATGAAAGGTCGCCGCCTCGCGGAGCTGCCGGGCCGTCGGGTCGTGGGGGTCCAGCAAGCGGCCCAGGAAGCCCTCCATCCACCACTCCGCCATCGTCTCGCCTGGATGCTGCCGTGCAATCACCCAGATCGTGCGGCCGGTGCCCGTGCCAATGCGCACTCGGTCGATGTCCCGGCCGTCCACGCTCGCCCCCAGCCGGTCCACCGTGGCCAGCGGGCTCATCTGGCATCGCGCGATCAGGTCCTGATGTCGCTCATGGCTGTACGGCGCAAAGTAGGCCACCCACACCACATCGTGGTCGGGCGTGTGGCGAATCGTGAGCACCCCGTCGCGGTAGGCGGTGTCCACGCGGGTCCACGTATGGCGGTCGCTCGACACGCACGCCCGGTAGCCCTCCCACCCCTTGGGATAGCTGCACTTGCCGGCATTCTCGATGTTTATCACCAGCGGCTGGCCCGCTGCACCCGCCACCCGAAAGTGGAACCACTGCAAGTGCTCCCCACCGGCATCCGTTCGGATGTGAAGCTTGATGTTTGCGGGATCGCAGGCGTCCAGCACCTCGATGTTTCCGCTGTCGAAGGTCGATGAGATGGCGATGGTCATGGTCGGACTCCGGAGGGGGAAGCACCGGTCTATCTCGGCGCCCCCCTGCGGCGCTCGATCCGTTGCCACACTTGTGCTTGGTTTGCAAGACACCGGTTCAGTTCCCCCCCAGTCCGCCGATGGAGGACCACCGCGCACTGCGCCGCGGCACCACCACATCATGCGTGCCGAGACTGTCCTGGCTCGTGTGAAGGGCTGCGCCCAGCGCATGCCAACCGCAATGCAAGGGATTGAGGGAGCCCCCCAAAGATCCCGGTTCAATCGACGGAGGCGCCATGTCGTCCAAGACCGCCAAGCCGCTCGGGTTCCTGGGAGCCGCGGGCCTGATTCTGTTCACCGGCAGTGTGGCCCTCACGCTGGACATGGCCGATCTGGACACGGTCGCCCCCGTGGCCAGCCAACACAACGGACTGTCGGCGCTGGGGCACTCCAAGCTCGGCGCAGATCTCGGGCCGCGGATCGAGCTGGACGTCACGGTGGGCACCCGCTGGAAGGATGCACAGCTGCTGGGCTGTGGTCACGTCTTGCCCGTGCCATCGGACTCTTTCGCACTTCAAGCCCGGGGCCAGATGCCCTGTCAGCTTCGCATCCAAGCCGTCCACCGCGTGACCGAAGAGCCCTCGACCAGCGCGCCGGTCACCATTGACGGCACCCCCTCCGAGGTGGTTGAGGCGGCGCTTGCGATGCCCCGGCGATGGGGCCAGCTTGGCTTGTTGTTGTTCCCCGAAGGGGACGGCACGGCGCGGCTGACCCGTCTCGACGGCGACACCCCCAGCGAGCCCTCCAGCCTCGTGGACGGTGCCGTGGTTCTCGCAGTGGACGGCATTCCGGTGGGCAACTTCTCGCCGGAGGAGCTCGTCGCGCTGGATGGGGGGCCGCTGGGCTCCGAAGTGGTGCTGACCGTGCTCGAGGATGGCGAAGAGGTCGACATCGTGGTCGCCCGAGAGCTGAGCTTGATCGGCCGCGCCAAGAGCGGCTGAGCCGAGGGGCGGGCGCCCACCAGCTGGGTGCCCGCTCGCTTGGCGCCCGGCTTTTGTGCGCCTCCCGGTTGCGCACCGACAAGCTACGCCGCCTCAAACCGGTGGTCCGTCAGCCCGGCAAAGCCGCACTGCTCGTTTCGACACGTCGCCACCGTTCGGCCGTGTTCGCCGATGCGCGCGCTTGCGGCTTGTCCACACTCCGGGCAGGGCCAGGTGAACGCCGGTCCCAGATCGCCGACGCGAGCTCGCATGTTGCGTGAGCGCCGGCGACGCTGGGGGCCACTGGGTTGGTTCTTGTGTATCATTCGGTCCGTGTGCTTCATGGCCGACTCCCTTTCTTGGCCAACGGACACAGCGGCCCCGACCTTGAGGGCAAGTCCCCCCGTGCCCTGGTTTGTGTTGAGACGCACCCCAGCCCGATCGTCTCGACGACAGGGCGGCCCAAGCGAACTCAGTGCTCGCCGGACTTGCGCGTCGGGATCCACAACACAAAGCTCGCGCCCCCAGCGGTGCCATCGACGAGCTCAAGACTGCCGGAGAAGCCGCTCACCACGATGTTTCGGCACAACCACAGGCCCAGGCCGAGGTTCTCGTCGACGGCCTTTGTGGAGAAGCCTTGGTCGAAAATGCGGTCCCGCACGGTGGGGTTCACGCCGGGCCCATCATCGTCGAAACGAACTTGAACGCCACCGACTTGGGTGGTCACGGTCACCAGCACCTGGGTTCCCACCCCCCGGTTCACCATCGCGTCGATGGCATTGCGCAGGACGTTGATGCACACTTGGTCGAACTGCACCACAGGCCCCTCACACGCCCCCTTGTCCCCCTTCACCTCGATGCGCACACCCGCCGTGCGCACCCGCCCCCGCAACAACACAAGGTTGGCGAGCACCCGGGCCTTCGCCGAGAACTGGCTTCGAGAGCCCGGTGCGGCCAAGCGCGTCTGATCCCGCATCGACTGAACAATCCGCGCCACCCGCTCGGTTGCGTCACTGCCGGCCTTTCGTGCGGCGCGGGCCTCCCCCACGATCTCCCGCAGGTCCTCGGGCTCCACCCCCTCGTGGCCGATGCTCTCTTGCAGCTCGTCGAGCAGGGAGGCCATGATGCTCAGCTGGTTCTGAGTGGCCGCCAGCGGGGTCTTCAGCTCATGGGCCAGCGCTGCGCTCACCCGACCCATCTGGGCCAAGCGGTCCGCAGCGATGACGCGGCCCTGGGCGCTTGCCAACGCAAGGCTCAGCGCCTCTCGACGGTGGAGCTGGCTGACAATGGCCCCCAGCACCGCCGTAGACGTGCACAGGCCGATGCGCACCTCGGCCAGCTCGGGCGACACAATGCCCAGTCCAATGCCCAACACACCGAGCACGAACACCCCGAAGATGCCCACCAACACGGCATACTGCCATCGCCATGCCAGAAACGCCGAGTAGCCGAACGGGATGACCGTGAACGCGGCAAAGGCCGGGTTGGTCTCGACCCCCAGTGCGTACCCAGTCGCGACGATCTCCAGCTGGGTCACCATGACGGCCACGGCCGCAATGCGCTCTGCGTTCTTTCGCCCCAGCTCGGTGCGAAGCGCCGCCAGCATGAGCACAGTCGCGCCGCTCGTCAGCGTCCACAGCGCCAGCATCGGGGCGGGGTCCGCGCGGCCTTGCAACACATCGGCCGCGTGCACCGCTGTGCTCAGAGACAACGAGGCGATCAACACAATGCGGGTGATCGCCGGGATCCTGGCGGTCAGAAGTGGGACTTGTTCCGACTCGATGGGCAACCAGAACTGCCGCACTGCATCGAGCGTGCGCAGCGTCAGGCCGCGCAATCGTCCGCCTTAGCGGCCACTCGATTTCGACCCGACCGCTTGGCCCGATACAGCGCCTCATCGGCACGGCGAACCAGCTCGGCCGACAGATCGGGACGCCAAGGCTCCCGGCTGGAGCACGCCACACCAAAGGACGCCGTCAGTGCAATCCTGTGCCCCTCAAACTTGACCGCGAGCGACGCAACTTGCTCACGCAGGCGCTCGGCGTGGGCCTCCGCATCGGCGAGAGTGGTCGCGGGCAGCACAATCAGGAACTCTTCGCCGCCATACCGGGCCACCACGTCGGTCTGGCGCCCGCCCGCCCGCAGCGTCTGGGCGATGGACACCAACGCCAAGTCACCGCCGGCGTGTCCCCACCGATCATTGACCCCCTTGAAGTGGTCCACATCGGCCAAGATGACGGATGTGGGCCCAGAGTCCCGTCCGGCGAGCTTGAGGAACTCACTGAGTCTCTGCATCCCGAACGACCGATTCCACACACGGCACAGCTGGTCGTGCGTGGCTTGCTCGTACAGCGTGAGGTTCTCTAGGGCTTGCACAACCATGCGGCCGTAGATCTCACAGGCCTCGACCGCGTCCGGGCTCAGCCCCTTGGCCTCCACCACAATGCACCCCCGCGCACCATCACGGGTGGTCAAGGGCACCGCCACGACCCCTGCGCCGATGGCATCGGGGCGCTGGAGCTTCAGCGCTTCTTGCACCCGCTCGATGAGCATCAGCGGCAGCTCTCGCAGGCTGCGGGTGTGGGCGAAGCGTCCGGTGCCGGCCCGCACCGACACCGCGGCGTGTACGTCTTCGGTGATGAACAGGCCATTGTTGGACGTGGCCACCAGTGCGTCCCCGGTCGACGCCATCAAGCCCATCAAGCTGGTCAGGGCAAACTCAAAGAGCTGCCGGGCCGGCTGGAGCTGGGACATGCCGGGGCCCACCGTGACCAGGTGCCGCAGGCTGCGGCGCTGCGAGTCGATGCGGGCCAGCGCGCGCTGGTGCTTGAGCGCGGCGTCCACCAGCACCAACAAGCGGTCGGGTCCATCGCCCTTGTCGTGGTAGCCCTGGATGTCGAGCTCCGCGAGCAGTCGCCGCCCGGGTTGTTGCTCCGCATAGCCGGTCACCAGCAGGATCTGGACCATGTCGTCGAACTTGCGCACGGCCCGCACCACGTCGGCGCCGGTCATCGTCGGCATCAAGTAGTCGAGCAACACAAGCTGGGGGCGGGCGGTCCGCACCAGCTCGATGCCCACCGCGGGATCGGTGGCCAACAGCACCTCGTGGCCATCGCGCACGAGCAGCGTGCGGGTGGACGTGGCGAGGTCCAGATCGTCGTCAATCAGCACAATCTTGTGGTGGTGTGCAGAGCGATTGCGGCGAATTCGAGCCATGGAGTGACCGGGCTGGGGGCAAGTCCGGGCGACCCACGGGTGTGTGGGTGCCCGGGTGCCCATTCGGTCCAAGGCACAGCGGCTGAAGGGCGCTTGGGTTCCCTCCGCCACGACCCAACTCAACCGAGCAGAGACTGGTTCAGCTCGGCTTTGAGGCCGGGCTCGCCACGGCCTGCTCCAGAGACGCGGGAACGAGGTGCGGGCGCATCATCGGGGCAACGACCTCCGCCGGATCAGTCCCCCGCGCCCGGGCCATCAGCGTGATGTCCAGGATGATGTGGTTGGTGGCCACATCGACGAGGGACGGGTTCGACGTCCACACCGCGTGGTTGTCCGCCGTGGGCTCGGTCCCCCCGATGAGGGCCTCCCGCCGATCGACCACGACCAGCGCCTTGTGGGACCAGCTGGACATCTCCGCGTCCGTCGGCTGGGTGTTGACCCACGTGGAGAAGCCGGGGGGCAGCCACAACAGCGGGGCGGGGCTGTGGATCACGCGGTGCAGTGCGCGGTCGGCGGTGGCGTGCAGGGCGGGCCGCAGCACCTCCAGCTCTCGGCCCCACAGGCTCATCCACACGCTCTGCTCGGCGCCTCGAACCATCTCGTCAATGCGCGCCATGACCTCGTCGTAGCGGCGCAGGATCCAGACCGGCTCGGGACGGCTGCGCTTGGGCAGGGTGGCCAGAGAGCTGCGCACGGCGGCAATCCGGGCATCGGACGATCGGCGCACAGTGGCCAGCCAGCTGTCGGGGTCGATGCCCACAAACCGGGCCGGGTCTTCGCCGACTTCGAAGGCTGCGCCGACGTTCTGGAGCTTGCGCAACACGGTGTAGACCGCGCTTCGGGGGATGGAGGAACGAGCGGCCACCTCGTAGCCGGTGAGGCCTTCACCACCGGCGTCTTCGAGCAGGGTGAGGTAGGCGAGGGCTTCGTTTCTGGACAGCCCGAGCGCGCCCAGCTCGCCGACGAGGCCTTCAGGGGACGTGGGCACCGCGAGCTGGATGCCGTCTTTTCGGGGGCGGGCCATGGGCACCTCGGTGTGGGGGGGGCAGTGACGCTAGGCTGGGTCACGCCGGTTGGCAACTGTGTCCAGACAATGGGGCCAGACCTGAGGCCGCACAGCGGGGGGGAGCTCAGGGCGGCGGCCGGGTCGGTTAAGTGGGGGGCCCCACGGAGGAACCATGGATCCCAGCGACGCCGACCTCGCCCCCGCCAAGGGTGTGCTCACCAAGAAGGGCAACATCTCCAAGCGCTTCTACGAACACGAGCTGGCGCGCCTTCAGGCGGAGCTGGTGCGGCTGCAATACTGGATTCGCCACCGGGGGGAGCGGGTGGTGGTGGTCTTTGAGGGCCGGGACGCGGCGGGCAAGGGCGGCACCATCAAGCGCATGGCCGAGGTGCTGAACCCCCGGTTCGCCCAGATCGTGGCCTTGGGCACCCCCAACGACCGCGAGAAGACCCAGTGGTACTTCCAGCGCTACGTGTCCCACCTGCCGGCGGCCGGGGAGATCGTGATGTTCGACCGGTCTTGGTACAACCGTGCCGGGGTCGAGCGGGTCATGGGTTTCTGCACCGAAGAACAGTATCAGTACTTCCTCCACGCATGCCCCCGCTTCGAGCGCCTGTTGCTGCGGTCGGGCATTCGGTTGATCAAGTATTGGTTCTCGGTGAGCGCCGAGGAACAGGAGCGGCGGCTTCGGGACCGGGTGGAGAACCCCGTAAAGCGGTGGAAGATCAGCCCGATGGACCTTGAGTCCCGCAAGCGCTGGGTGGACTACTCTCGGGCCAAGGATGCCATGTTTGAGTACACCGACACCAAGCAATCGCCCTGGACGGTGGTGCCTTCCGACGACAAGAAGCGTGCGCGGCTCAACTGCATCAGCCACTTCCTCAACCAGTTCGAGTATCAGGACGTGGTGCCCGGTCCCATTGCGCTGCCGCCGCTGCAAGACAGTGGGGGATACGCCCGCCCCCCAGTGGATGAGCAGACCTTCGTGCCGGACTGCTACCCGGTTGCGAAAGACTGATCAGGACACAGCAGCGTTCTCTTGAGGTGGGGACAGGGTGTGCAATTGCCCTGGGTCCCCTCAACCCAACACATTGTGTTCTACTCAGAGTGGCGCTGAGTGTTGGCGGGTGCGCCGACTGGGGGACCGATGAGCACGCACTGGGTGAAGGGCATCGGCTGGGTGCTGGTCGCTGCCGTGGTGGGCGTGGGCTGTGAGTCCCCCTCCCGCGAGGCTGGCCCGGGGAAGGCTCTGGCCACGACTGACGTGGACGACCCGCAGGAAGACGGTGGCGATGGGATCGGGAGCGGAGAGGACGGCGGTCCGGTGCTCGCGGAGGACTGCTGGGATGGGGAGGACAACGACCTTGATGGCCTCGTCGACTGTGCCGATGACGACTGCGAAGACGCGTGCGTGGAGGACTGCGAGGACGGTGCGGACAATGACGAGGACAGCCTGGTGGACTGCTCAGATCCCGACTGTGATGGCGTGTGTCCAGAAGACTGCGACGATGGGCGGGACAATGACGGAGATGGGCTGTTGGACTGCCTTGACGACGACTGTGATGGGGCCTGCCCGGAGGACTGCGACGACGAGCGGGACAACGATGGCGACGCGCGCATTGACTGTGCTGACCCGGACTGCGACGGCGGCTGTGCCGAAGTCTGTGATGACCTGCGGGACAATGACGGAGACGGGCTCTTTGACTGCTTCGATGACGACTGTGATGGCAGCTGCCCCGAAGCCTGCGACGACGGCCGGGACAACGACGGCGATGGCCTGCTGGACTGCATCGACGACGACTGTGACGGAAGCTGTCCCGAGGTCTGTGATGACCTGCGGGACAACGACGGCGACCGTCGCATCGACTGTGCGGACAGCGACTGCGACGGCAGCTGCCCCGAAGCCTGCGACGACGGCCGGGACAACGACGGCGATGGCCTGACCGACTGCGAAGACGGCGAGTGTGTGCCCACGGCGGTGTGCCAGGAGGACTGCACACTCGGCAGCGGCGACGAAGACTTGGATGGGCTCAGCAACTGCGCGGACGACGACTGCTGGGGGGTGTCGGGATGCGACGGCACGACCCTGTGGGTGGCCGGGGGCCGTGGGCACCAGAAGGTCGGCAGCTTCGTCACCTCCACTGCGCGCCACTATGCGGGCACCTCCGGCACCTTTACCACCTACATCCAGGTTGGCTCTGGGGTGGGCATGCACTGGGCGTTGTCGTCGGTCAGTGGCTTCGCCCGCGTGCAGTCGGGCACGGCCAGCCAGGTGTGTGGGTGGGCCGTCGCCAACGCGGGGGTCTTCGGCTGGCACCACTCTACCCGCTCCATGGTCACCGCGGACGTCACCAGCCGCAGTGGCTTCAGCTCCGCCGGTGGCTGCGGACTGAGCAGCGGGATGCTCGCCCACAGCTTCTTGCTGGGCTCGGGGTTGTCGTGGCGCTGGCAGTTCAGCGCAGGCAGCTCGGTGGTGGGCTGGTATGCGCCGGCATTGGCTACCACCACGGGATTCTCATCGACCACCGTGACGGGTCGGTCCCGGATGCGTTGGGCCGGAAGGGAAGCGGACTTTGTCTTGGGCTTGGGCAAGCCTCAGACTCGTCCTTGAGCGCACGGGGGCGGTTGCGAACGATTCCTTGAGCTATGCGATGCCGCCCAATCCTCAGAACTGAAAGTAGATGAAGTCGTTGTTCGTGACCCGCGTGAACGTAAACATGCCAATCGCCATGAACGTCCACGCCGCTGCCCGCAGTGGCACTTCCCAGACCGTGTCCCGAACCGGCTTCAACACCAGCTTCTCGACCAACAGCCCCACCACCAGGATACCGCCTGTCGCCGCGCACATGCCCAGCAACACCACCGTCGCAATGGACTGTTCGGGGGTGCTCTCGAAGGGGGACAGCGACAGATAGCCGACCAACCGGTCGATGTGGGTCTCGCGGAAGATGAGCCAGCCCACACAGGTGAACAGAAACATCAGGGGCACCGAGACCACGCTGCTCCACGGGTTCTTGCGCACGTCCTTGGGGATGTGTTGCGTCACCGCACGATAGCCCGTGATGAGTGCCGCATGGTAGGCGCCCCACAACACAAACGTCCACGACGCTCCGTGCCACAGGCCGCTGAGCACCATCGCGCCAAACGTCGCCCTCAAGGTGGTCCACTTGGTGCCTTTCGACCCGCCCAACGGGATGTAGAGGTAGTCCCGAATCCACGTCGAGAAGCTGATGTGCCACCGCCGCCAGAAGTCGCTCGGGTTCTTCGCCAGATAGGGATTCTTGAAGTTGAGCATCAGCTCAAAGCCCAACATCCGCGAGATGCCCCGGGCGATGTCGGTGTAGCCCGAGAAGTCGGCCAAGATCTGGATCGCAAAGCCCAGCGTGGCCGCCGCCACCATGCCAAAGCTCGGGCTCTGGTGGATGAACACCGTGTCGACATACGGCGCGATGGTGTCGGCCACCACCATCTTCTTGAAGCCGCCCCACATGGCCAGCCCCACGCCTGAAGCGAACGTGCGCCCGTCGAAGGTGCGGTCCTTTTCCACCTGGGGCAACAAGCGGCTGGCCCGCTCCACCGGCCCGGCCACCAGCTGGGGGAAAAAGCTGACAAACACCATGTAGTCGATGAAGTGGGTGCGCGGCTTGAGCTCGTCCCGGTAGATGTCGATGGTGTAGGACATCGTCTGGAACGTATAGAACGAGATGCCCACCGGCAGGATGACCTGCAGACTCGGCACGTTGGCTTGCACACCCAAGGCTTCGGAGACCGCCACCACATTGTCGAGGAAGAAGTTGGCGTACTTGAAGTAGGCCAACATGCCCAAGTTGCCGGCCATGCTCAGCGCCAGCAACCACCCGCGACGCGACTCACCGGGCTGGGTCTTGCCCATGGCGATGCCGATGTTGTAGTCGAGAACGGCGCTGAACAGCAGCAAGCCGCAGAACCAGGGGTGGATCCAGCCGTAGAAGACGAAGCTGACCACCACCAGCATCACGTTTTGGAGGGTGCGGCCGATGTCCGGGATGCGGGAAAACGACCAGTACAGCGCCATCACGATGCTGAACAGGTACAGGAATTCGACCTGGATGAAGGTCACGCGGCGGCTCCGAGGCGAGGCCGGCCCACTCTATCCGAGTCCACCCCCGCGCACCTGTCGCGCCATTGCCGGTCAGCCCCCGTAGGCACTGCGCAGCGCCTGCTCCATCTGCGTCACCTTGTCGCCCTGGGCCTGCAGCGTGGTGGCCGACGACTGCAGGGACATCAGCGCGCCGAGGTCCTGGCTGACGATGCCCGCGCGGAGCTGGCGCATGACACCGAGGCCCTGGCTGGCGAGGGTCTGGAGCGCGGCGTGGTGGGCGACCGCAGGCTGGGGCGGCCGGAGCGCGTTGATGGCGGCGCTGCGCTGCTCGGTGCTCGCGATGAGCTGGTCGAGGGCGGACGTGTCGCCGGCCATGGCTTGCTGAATGTAGATGTCGGGGGAGGTGGGCATGCCGCCGGCGCCGATGGTGTCGAGACGGGCCAGGTACTTGCGCACGGCCGTCTGTTCCGGAGTTGGACCCGGCGCAGTCCCCGTAGACATCGGGGGCTTGGACGTGCCTGCGGCAGCCGGGTGGGGCGGCGGAACCGAGCTGGGTGTGGTCTGGGGCACGGTCGACACCGGGGTCGCGGTGGCCACCACCGGCGCGGCGGGCACCTGCACCACCGTCGGCACCACCGTGGGTGCAGCGCTGGGTGTGGTGACCCGTCCCGCCAAGAAGGCCGTGGTCATGGCCAACATGAGGATGACCGCTCCCCCGCCCGCCAACAACCATGGCGACACCCGCACCCCAGACTCACCAGACATCGACGGCTCCCCGTTCCCGCAGCTCAATAAAACGTGATGCCAAACGGCGCGAGCAGCGTGGGGATGGCCCCTTGCGTGGTCAGCGACGCGCAGCGGTCCGCATCGTAGACCAGCGTGCCCGTCTCGCCACCCGGCGCGTCCCAGTGGGTGCGGGCGCTCACCCACACCTCACCGCGGTCATTGGCCACCGCCGTGGTCAGAAAGTTTGTGCGCGCCTCGATCAGCTCGACCGTGCCGTCGCCGAGAGTGGCGCAGTGCACGCTGTAGTGGTCGTCTTCATCGAACAGCGCAAGGACCGCGTGGTCTCCCCAGGCCGCCATCGCCGAGACCGTCCCAGGGATGGCCTCCGGCGCGACCACCGGGGCCGACAGCGTGCCCGTCTCCACGTCCAGCGTGCGGATGCCATCGTCTCGGCCGGCCACGAGCACAGTGCCCGGCTGGCCCGGGTTTGCGTACACATCGGGGGTCGGCACGTCCCAGGTTTGGGTCACCGCACGGGCCGCGCAGTCCACTTCGAGCACCAACCCGCCGGCCTCGGACCACCCATCGTCCCGGTCAAACTGGTGGGCCCCCAGATAGAGCCGCCCGTTGTCGCCCACCACCGCCGTGCTCACCTCGGGAATGCCGTCAGAATCGGCATAGTCGGACAAGTCCACCGTCCCCTGGAGCAGCCCATTGTCCCACATTGTGAGCTGGTCCCTGCCATAGGCCACCACCACCGCCAAGCCGTCGCACCAGGCCACCGTGTGGGGGTTTGCGCCCTCTTCCAGGGCCCACTCGTGCTCCGGCGCCCCGTACTCGCCTGGCGCATAGGTGCGCACCGTGTCGTTGAGGTAGCGGTCGAGCTGGTAGATGGTCCCACCGACAAAGAAGACCGCCGGGTCGCCCGAGACATCGACCAGCGTGTCATCCACGGCCCAGTCGTCCAGCCGCACGGTGGCCAGGGCACCGGTCGCATAGTCCTCCGAGACCGTCGCAACCAGGGCGTGCTGTTGGCCATCGCCGGAGCTGTCGCCGGTGGGATCAGAGGCGCTCTTCTCGGGCACGGAGGGCGCGCATCCGCCCATCAACAAGGCACTCAGGACAAGAACGGGCCGGGTCATCGGGGACTCGCTTCGGCCGCCGGGGCCGGGATGTGCTGCCAGCGCAGGGTGACCATCAGGGTGCGGCCAGCCAGGGGATAGCCCACAAAGTCGGTGATGGGCTGGACCATGCGGCTGGTGTCCGAGGGGTCGAGGGGGTTGCGGTCCACCACTTGGGTGGTGCGGTCGAAGATGTTGTGCACATCAATGTTGAGTTCAGGCCAGCGGGGGCCCGGGGACGCCCGCAGGAACACACCGTGCAGCGTGCGCGGGGGCGCCTCGTAGAAGTTGGTGCGGTCCCAGTAGTTGCTGGCCGTGTGGCTCAGGCTGTGGCCCAGCCGCACCCGGTCCTGCCAGACCAGCGCGGTGAGCTGTTGCACCTCCAGCGCGGGCACCCGGGGGAGCTGGTTATTGGCGTACTGCTCCTTGTCGCTCAGGTTCACCGACGTCGTGCGCGTGAGGCTGGTCTGGCTGTCCACCCACGGATGCACGATGGACAGCGCCCCCTCCCAGCCCTGCACCCAGGCGTCGTCGAGGTTGAGGGGAACCATCGTGCGCTGGGCGTTCTGGACCAGCACGATGAGGCCGGTGGATGCGTTCCAGAAGTGGCCGCCGTCCAGGCTGAGTTGGGTGGTCCAGTGCTCCGGTGAGATCAGCCGGGCGCCCACATCCCACTGCACACCCCGCTCGGGCTCGAGGTCTGGGTTGCCGATGACCGCGCCCCGGTCGCCGAACAGCTCGGTGAAGTCCGGCGGGCGCAGGTAGCGACCGGCGTTGGCCTTGAGGGCCAGCCAGGGCACGGGGTTCACGAGCACACCGCCTCGGGGGGTGAAGGCGAGCAAGTGGTCCCCGGCCTCGCCCACCGCGTCGTGCAGAGACAAGGCTTGGGCCACCGCCGACAGGGTGATGCGCCCGTCCCACAAGTGGCCGTCTCCGCTCGCTGCTGCCGTCACGGAGATCCGCTGTGCTGGGTCATTGTCGTCAGCACCCGCGACGTGGCGGTCGGTGCGCACCGCGGTGGTCAGTCCCGGCACAACGTTGGGGCCGAGGGCCCGCTGGCCATGGAGCAACAGGCCCACCGTGGCGAAGTGTTGCTCCGACGTGCCGGAGCCCGTGCCGATCTCGCCCTTGGGGTCTTCGAGCAGCTCCCGGCGCAGCAAGCTCCATGCCCGCGCCGTGCCCTTGGCCACCCCCCGGGTGCCGTCGGCCTGCACAACCGACAAGCTGCGCCGGGTCGCCAAGCTGGCCGCCGTGGTGGCGCTCGCGCTGTGGCCCGGCAAGCCCTCGTGGCGCTCCAGAAAGCTCTGGATGAGGCTGAGCCGCCGGTTGGGCACCCCCAGCCGCACCCGACCGTGGGCATTGAGCTGGGCCTTGTTGTTGTTGGACCGGTCGACAATGCTGTCGTCCAGCATGTTGTAGGCAGTCCCGTTGTTGTCGAAGTACGCGAAGCTGCCGGCGGTGCTGAAGCCGTCGGCGAAGGCCAACACGTCGCCCGGGGTGTGGCGCAGGGTGAACGGTGCGGCGACCACGGCCCCCAGGCGTCCTGTCCGGTACGAGCCCCCGGCCCCCGTCAGGCCCACCTTGGTGGAGACCTCGCCGTCCCCCGTGCGCAGGTCCACCACGCCGCCCATCGGTGCGGAAGCGAGCTGTGCTGGGGCATTCCCGCGATAGACCTCCACCCGGGAAAAGGCCCACAAGGGCAGCTCGGACAGGTCCACGGTGCCCGCCCCATCGGGGTTCAGGGGCACGCCGTCGATGCTGACTTGCACTTGGCGCAGGGTGCTGCCGCGGATGCTCACCGCCGACCAGTCCCCCAGGCCGCCCAAGCTCTGCACGTCCACCCCGGCGGCGCGGTCGACCACCTGGGCCACCGTGGACGAGGCCGGCAAGCGCTCGTCCACTTCGATGACCGTCACGGCGGCGGACGTGTGCTGGGGGTCGACACCGTCGCCCGTGCGGGCCTTCTCGGTGACCTCGATCTCCAGCAGCGGCGCATCGTCGGACGCGCCCCAGGCCACGCCCAGGATCAGCCAAGCGAGGCTCATCCGGCGGTCTCAGTGGGGGAGGGGAACAGCAGCCCTTGCACGGTGGCGGCGGCCTCGATGACGCCCAGACCTGGATCGCCGTGGTAGCCCTCGCTCAGCTCGATGATGCGCCCCTCGGGCCCACACGCCGCGAGGTCCCGCAGGATGCTGTGGCCGCAGATGACGCCCGCCATGCCCCCTTGGGTGACGATGAGGGAAGGGTCCAGCGCCAGCAGCTGCTCGGGCGTGAACTTGGGCCACTCCCGGTAGCCCTGCTCGGCGGCAAGGTCGATGACGCCGCCATAGTGGAGCAGATCGGCGTAGCTGGTGCCCGCGCTGCCGCCAAAGAAGCTGTCGCCAAAGACGGTCAGGTAGATGCCCTTGGGACGGTCCTCAGGCAGGGCTTTCTCGAGCGCTGCGGTCTCTCGGCGGATGCGGGCCTCGAGCCGGGCCGCACGGGTCTGGACGGCGAGCAACACGCCGAGGGCGCGCACCCCTGCGAGTGTGGTCGCCACCCCCCGGGCCTCACCCAGATCAAAGACCTGGATGCCGGCATCCCGCAGCCGCTGCATCCACGCCTCTTCGGCGAAGTTGGATGTGACGACCAGATCGGGCTTCAGCGCAAGAATCGCCTCGATGTCCCGCGACGCGCCCACGGTGGCCCGGTCCCCAAAGCGCCAGGCCTCGGGGTGTTGGTCGTGGGTGTAGCCGGTGTAGGCGACCAAGCGCTCGGGCTCCAGGAGCTCCCGCAGCAGGTGATCTCCGACGGGGTGCAGCGAGATCACCTGGGCGTAGGGCGCCACCGGGACCACCACGCCCCGGGCATCGGCCAGCTCGGTCGCGTCGGGGTCGGGGGTGGGGACGGCCAGCACGGGGGCACGGCGGGTGACGGGCTCACCATCGGGCCAGGCGGCGCCAAGGGTCGCTGCGGACAGGGCAATCCCGAGGGCCAGAGCGTTGACGAGATCGGCGTTCATGGGCGGTCCCCCCCGTCGTCGGGCAAGCGCCAGCCGAGGCCGCTGCCTTCGACAAGCTCGACGCCGTAGACCTGGCGGACTGGCGCACTCGTGATGACCTCGTTGACCGGTCCCGCGGTGTGGACCCGGCCGTCCTTCAACAGCACCGCCCGGTCGGCGTGCACGCGGGCTTCTTCGAGATCGTGCAGCACCACGACCACACAGCGACCGGCCTCGGCGAGGCGGCGGAGCACCCGGTGCAGCAGCAAGCGCTGGCGCACATCGAGGGCACTGGTGGGCTCGTCCAGCAACAAGGCGTGGGCACCGGTGGCCAGGGCCCGCGCGAGCAGCACCCGCTGTTGTTCCCCGCCGGACAGCTCGGTGAAGGCCCGGTCGGCGAGAACACTCACCCCGGCGTCGCTCATGGCCTGGTCGACGGCGTCGTGGTCCCCCCGGGAGGGACCAGCCAGGGGGCCCCGGTGGGCAAAGCGGCCGAGGGCGACCACCTCACGGACGGGCAGGGGGGCCGACAACAGCGTGTGTTGGGGCACATACGCGATGCGCCGGGCCCGGTCTTGGGCCTTGAGCCGCAGCAGGTCTTCGCCGTCGAGGTGGACCCCACCCCGCGCGGGCACAATCCCGAGAATGCCCTTGAGCAAGGTGCTCTTGCCGGCACCGTTGGGCCCCAGCAGGGCGGTCAGGGCGCCGGAGGGGGCGACAAAGCTGACCTGGTGCACCACGTCGGGACCATTGGGGTGGGCGGCGCTGACGTGATCGATGACGAGGCCGCTGTCGGGGGTCATCCGAGCCTCCCCGCCCGACTGGCCCGGGCCAACAGCACCAAGAAGACCGGCGCGCCGATGAGGCCCGTGACCACCCCCAAGGGCACCGCACCCCGGGCGGGCATGACGCGGGTGAGCACATCGGCCCACGCGACAAAGACGGCACCCCCGACCAAGGATGCGGGCAGGAGCTGGCGGTGGGACACGCCGACCAGTGGCCGCAGCGCGTGGGGCACCACAAGGCCGACGAAGCCGAGGTTTCCGCCGATGGCCACCGCGGCGGCGGTGAGGGTGGCGGTCCAGGTGATGACCCAGCGGCGCACTTGGGGCACGTCCACGCCGAGGGAGGCCGCTTCGTCTTCGCCGGCCAGCAGGGCATCGAGGTGGCGGCTCCAGCCCAGCGCAGCACCAGTGCCGAGCACGACGAGTGGCAGGGCAAGAGCGACGTGGCGGGCGCCCTTGGTGTCGACCCCGCCCAGCGTGAAGGCCACCACCGCGCGGCCCAGCTCCCAGCTCTCCTGGGCGAGGCTGGTGAGCAGCCCCAACACGCTCAAGAACAGGCTGGACAGGATGAACCCGGTGAGCAGCAGGGCCACCACACCCGACCGGCGACCGGTGACTGCCAGCAGCATCAGCAGCGCGCCCCAGGCCCCGAGCAAGCACCCCAGCGGCAGGGCCAGCTCGGCGGGCATCCATGTGGGCAACCAGCCCGCCAGCAGGGTGTTCCAGAGCAGGATGACCAGCGCCCCGCCGAGGCTCGCGCCGGCGGTGGTGCCCAGGATGGACGGGCTCGCGAGGGGGTTGCGGAACAGGCCCTGGACGAGCACCCCACCCACCGACAGTGCGCTGCCCGCCAGCATGCTGTTCGCCAGCCGCCATCCCCGCAGGTGCAGGTAGGTGCTGCGCATCTCGGGGTCGTCCAGCGCGCCCTCGCCGACCAGCAGCGACGCCACGACCGCACCGATGCCCGCGACGATCAGGACCAGCCACGCCACCGCTCGGCGGCTCATGGGGTCACATCACGGGCCGGTGCGGCGAAACAGGTCTCAAGACAGGGCAAGCCCGCGGCATTGACAACAATGCATCGCAGCCATCGCATGCTTCCCTCCGAAGGCACGATGGGGTTGAGGCCGGGCCGGTCTCCTGGCTCACACAGTGCGGGGGAGCCGCATCCGCGCTGCCTTCCCAGGCCGGAAGCCCAGTGGCAGAGTGCGCGGGGGTGCTGTGCTTACAGTGGCGGGGGCCGCGCCGGCATCTCACCGGCTTCCCGTTTCACCCTGCAGCGGCAGACTCCGCATCCAGGGCACCGGGCCTCGATGACCCCAGCGAGCTGGGATCAGACTCGGGCTAACGCATCTGGCCCGGCGGTGGCAGCAGGCCGTCGAGGTTGAGCTGTGCTTCGAGCAAGCGGGCGAGGGCGGTGTGGCCCTGGGCCCGCTGGTCGGCGGCGGATGGGACCGGGGGCCGGGGAGGCAGGCCCCGCCGCGCACGAAGGGCCGTCAGCAGGGCACTCCGGGCGTCCCCCGAGTTGAGCAGTCCGTGCAGATAGCTGCCGGCGACGTTGCCCTGGACGGTGCCCTCTGGCCGGCCGCCGTCGACCCGCAGCAGGGGCGTGGTGCCGGGCGGGGTCTGGCCGTGGTGGATCTCGTAGCCCGAGACGCGGACGCCTTCGGGAAACAGCCATGTGCCGGTGCTCTCGCCATCGGTGGGCCGCACGGACTTGTCGGCGCTGTAGACCGTGTGGACCGGCAGCAGCCCCAGGCCGGCGGTGGTGCCCGGCGCGCCGGTGTGGCCCTCTGGGTCGGCCAAGGTCTGGCCCAAGATCTGGTATCCACCGCACAAGCCGAGCACAGGCACCCCTCTTGCGGCCGCGGCACACACCGCCCGGTCGAGGCCCCGGGCCTGCATCCAGCGCAGGTCTTCTTGGGGGTCTCGCGCGCCGGGAAGCACCAGGAGGTCCGGCCACGCGACATCCTCGGCGGTGTCGACCATGCGCAGGGCCACGCCGGGCAAGGCGCCCAGGCTGGTGAGGTCTTCGAAGTTGGCGACGCCGGGCAAGCGCACCACGGCGATGTCGAGCTCGGCTGGGGGGCGTGCCTCCAGAACGTTGATGTCCAGGTCATCTTCGGGGTCGATGTTGATCTCGGTGCTCCAGGGCAGCACCCCCAGCACCGGCACCCCGCAGCGCGCTTCGAGCAGCCGGGCGCCGTCGGCAAAGAAGCGGGCCTCGCCCCGCAAGCGATTGACCACAAGGCCCTTCACCAGGGCACGCACGTCGTCGGGCAACAGCGCGAGTGTGCCGACCATCGACGCGAAGATGCCCCCGCGCTCGATGTCGCCGACCAGCACCACGGACACCGTGCCGCCGGTCTCGGCCGCGATGGCCGACGCAAGACGCACCATCGGCACGTTGGCGAGGTCCCGGTCCATCAGGTTGAGCTCCACTGGGGAGCCCGCCCCTTCCACCACGATGAGCGAGTGCTGGGCCGACAGGCGCCGCAGTGCGGTGTGGGCGGCGGCGGTGAGGGCGTCGAGCGTGGCGCCATCATGGCCGACCGGATGGCCGTGGACGATGAGCTGGCTGCCCAAGGTGCCGCCGGGCTTGAACAGGATGGGGTTCATGTCGACGTGGGGTGCCACGCCTGCGGCCTCGGCTTGGGCAGCTTGGGCACGGCCGATCTCTCCCCATCCGACCTCTCCCCGGCTGTCGCTGAGATCAGCGGCGGGCGCGGCATTGTTGCTCAGGTTGCGCGCCTTGAACGGAGCGACACGCAGTCCCCGCTCTCGGGCGAGCGCGCACAGCCCGGTGCTCACCCAGCTCTTGCCCACATTGCTCGCACAGCCGAGCACAACAATGAAGTCAGACACGGTGTTCTCACTCGGTGGAGAGGATCTGTGTGGCCCACGGCGAGACGGCAGCGTCCGGGTGGGGCGTGATGCCCGCGATGGCGCACAGCGCGCCGTAGACCTCGACCCCGGGCAGCGTCGGCAGCTGCACCCCCGTGGCGATGCGGGGGCCTCTGGCCATGAACACGCCGTGCATGTCGGTCCAGCTCGGGTCCCAGCCATGGCTGCCGGCCACCAAGTGTCGCTCCAGCAGCCCCGTGTTGACCTGCCAGCCGTTGTCGGCGAGACAGACCACATCGCCGATGGCCGGGTGGTGCCGGTAGTGCCAGGCCTCGGGCGTGGTCGCCCGGGTGAAGCACGAGAGGTGGTCGTGCTGGTCCAGTGTGGCAGCCAGATCCGTTGCACCCTCGCCCACGCCGTGGATCTGCATCAGCGGCGAGCGCTCGACCACCCGCAGCCCATCGAGCACACTGTCGTCCACCGTGATGGCCTGCTCATAGGTGCGGGCGCCCATGCCGTGATCGCTGACCACCACGATGTCGACGTGGTCTCTGAGCCCCCGAGCTTCGATGCCTTCGAGCAAGCGGCCCAGGGCCGCGTCCACCTCGACGAGCGCTTCGCCCACCGCCGCCGAGCTCGGTCCGCTGCGGTGGCCGGCCTTGTCCACACTGCCAAAGTACAGCGTGATCAGGCCCGGTCGCTCGGCCGGGGCACGGTCCAGCCACGACAGCACCCGGTCCACCCGCTCCGGGTTGGGCATGCCGCCGTCGTAGGGCACCATCGTGCTCGCCAGCTTGCCGTTGATGGGGGCTTCTGAGCCGGGCCAGAACATCGTGGCCGCGAGCACTCCCTGGCGCTCGGCGGTGTTCCAGATGGGCTCGCCCCGCCACCAGCGGGGGTCGGTCATGTCGGCCTGGTCGCCCAGCTTGAACGTGTCGCCCCGCTCGGGGTCGTAGAACAGATTGCTCACGATGCCGTGCTGGTCGGGGTGCAGGCCGGTCGCCAGCGTGTAGTGGGACGGGAAGGTGAACGAGGGGAAGGGCGGCTGCAGCCCCTCGGCGTGAACGCCCGCCGCCAGCCAGTCCAGCGCCGGGGTGGGCACGGCGGCGGGGGCGTCGTGGCGCAGACCGTCGATGCTGATGAGGATCAGCGCAGGCTGGGGATCAGCGGCGGGTGGGGCTGGCACCCCCGGCGGGCGGCTCGCACACCCAAGCAGGCCCAGGGTCAGAAGGAGCGTCACCAATCCAGTCTCCTGCAGGGCGTTGGGGGCAGCCACCTCCGAGAAGTGGGGATCCGGCGCGGTTCAGAGGGGTCCAGGCGTGGTCGGGGCCTGCCCGAACGCCGCCAGCCAGCCACTCAGCTCCGCCCGCAGTCCCGCGACCGTGGGGATGCGGCGGGTGGGATCGGGCTCCAGCCCACGGGCGATGATGGCCCGGAGCAAGTTGCCGGCGATGCCCACCAACATCGGGTCTTTGGGCAAGCTGAAGCGGGTGTTGGCCGGTGTTCCCGCGATTGGAGGCGGCAGCACGCCGGCGATGGTCTGGAACATTGAGGCGGTCAGCCCCCAGACGTCGGCGGTGGGGGAGAGCAGGGCGGTGGGGTGGTCCTGGTGCTCGGGCGGGCTGAAGCCCCCCGGTTCGCCATGCTGCGGTCCCCGCCGGCTGTCGTGCTGGCCGGCTTGTCCCCAGTCGACGAGGGTGACCCGACCCTGAACATCCCGAAAGATGTGTTCTGGCCGCACTTCTCCATGGATGATGCCCGTGAGGTGCACCCGCTCCAGCACCACAGCGGCGTCCCGGATGACCGCAACCGCGGCGGATGCCGGCACCCGCCCGATGCGGCGGCGCCAGTCGGCGAGGTGAATGCCCGGCGCCCGGTCCATGACAATCGCCGGTCGGCCGTCGTCGAAGGTCAGCTCGGCCAGCAGCTGGGGCACGCCGTCCAGCGCCAGCGCCCGCAGAAAGCCCGCTTCCCGGCGGATCGCAGCGCGCCCGGCACGGGGGCCACCGGCCCGGCTGACCTTGAGCACCCTCGCCGGACCGACTGTCCCCTCCAGCACCTCAAAGAGGTCGCTGTGTTGGCCCTGGGCGATCAGCACGGGACGGGTCCAGGGCGAGGGCAGCGGTGGCAGCGGCGCCAGGCTTGCCGAAGCTCGCTGCGCGAAGGCAGACGGGCCTGCAGTGGACCAGGTTGCGCTGGCGGAGTCCGACGCGAGAGTGGCCGGTACCAGTGTGTCCTCGGGGAAGTCGATGGCCGTGCTCCGGTGGATGGTTGGGGTGGGGAGGGCGGCGCTGTTGTGGACCGCCACCGCCGGGTCGGGTGCCAGGGGTCGAGCATGCCAGCTTCACGCAGGCCCTCGCAACGGCGTGGTCCGCGGAGTACCCTGCCGCCATGCGCTTGCCCCGTCCCATCTGGCTGCTGTTGCTGAGCTTGGGCTGCACCGAGACCCCGCTCCCTGCACCGCCCGCCGTCGCGGATCCCGTGCCCCCAGACGTCGTGCTGGTGGTGATTGACACCTTGCGCGCCGATCGGCTCGGTGCCTATGGCGGCCGGGCGACCACCAGCCCGAGCATGGACCAGATGGCCGCCGAGGGGCTGCGCTTTGACCGTGCGTATGCCCAGTCCGGCTGGACGTTGGCCTCGTTCACCAGCCTGTTCACGGGCTTGCTGCCCCACCAGCACCGGGTGGGCCGCTCCCCCACCGATCCCGACCGCTTCGGCCGCCTTCCTCCGGCGCGCACGACGCTGGCGGAGGTGTTTCAGGCACAGGGCTATGCGACGGCAGCGGTGGCGAACAACACCTTCCTCGCGCCCGAGTTTGGGCTGCACCAGGGCTTTGACAGCTACGACTGGCAAGGCGCCCGCAACGATGCCCACCGGTCGGCGGACGAGACGGTGGCGGCGGCGCTGGCGTGGTTGAACGCCCAGCCCGGGCCGGCCTTTGTGGTGGTGCACATGATGGAGCCCCACCTCGACTACCTCCCGCCGGACTGGGCGGTAGCTGCGGTGGGTGCGCCGGATGCGCCCCAGGTGCCGACACCGCTGACCCATGAGGCGCTCAAAGCGGCGGTGGACGGCGGCACACTGCGCACCGATGGTGCGGACCGCGAGAGCATTCTCGCCCGGTACGATGCCGAGATCCGTGTGGCGGACCGGGCCGTCGGCACCTTGCGCGCCGGCATCGCTGCTCGGGGCCGGCCCACCCTCACGGTGCTCACGTCGGACCACGGCGAGGAGTTCTGGGAGCATGGCGCGTTTGAGCATGGCCACAGCTTGCACGGTGAGCTGGTGCGGGTGCCCCTCATCGCGACAGGACCGGGGCTTGCTGTGGGGACGGTGTCGACGGTGGTCCAACACCTCGACCTGTTTCAGGGCCTCGTTGCAACGGCGGGGGCTGCCCGTCCGCCCGAGACCCAGGGCGCCAGTGTGTTTGCAGTGGCCGCGGCAGCCGACGTGCCCGACCGGGTGGCGATTGCGGAGAACACCCTGTACGGCGACCCTCTGGTGAGCATCGTTGATCCGCACCACCGCCTTGTGGTGAACCAGCGCACCCGGTCGGGCACCCTGTGGGCCGTGGCGGCGGATGGCAGTGAGCTGGTCCGGCTGGAGGGGCCCAGCGCCGAGACGGAAGCCCTGCGCTTGCGGGGTGTGCTCGCGCGGGTGCGGGGGGGCACGCTGGACCCGGTGGAGCCCGAGCTGGTGACCAGCATCGAAGACCGCGAGACCTTCTTGCAGCTCCAGTCCCTTGGGTATCTGGACGTGGAACCTGGGGAGACGCCATGAGACGCCTGCAAGGCTGTGTTGTCGGGTTGGCTTTCGGCTTGGGGGCATGCAATGGGGGTGACAAGCCCACCAGCGACGGCGTGTGTGTGTTCAACCAAGCGTATCAAGAGAACACCCGCGCTGACAGTGTTCCCGACATCTTGAACCAAGCGTCGGGCTGTTATGTGTTGATCGACCCGTTCACGTCCACTGCCGCCCGGGATGCGATTGGGGACCTGCACGCCAAGGGCAACACCGTGGGGTGCTACACCAGCGTGGGCACGTGTGAAGACTGGCGCGACGACTATGGGGACATGGCGGCATCGTGCGTGGACAAGGCCTGGGCGGCCTGGGAAGGCGAGTACTTTGTCGACCAGGTTGATGATGTGTTGTTGGCCGTGATGCAGGCCCGGTTTGAGACGATGGCGGGCTGGGGCTGCGACATGGTCGAGTTCGACAACATGGACTGGGCCTACGATGACCAGTACCGGGAGCGGTACGGCTTCTCCATCACCGAAGCGGACGCCGAGGCCTATGCCGGCACGTTGTGTGGCTTGGTCGAGTCGACGGGCATGCAGTGCATGGCGAAGAACACAAGACGGGGTGCTGCTGGCTTTGCAGGCGGCACCTTCGAGAGCTACCCCGACGACCTGGGGTGGTGGCAGAACAGCCACTTGCAGGGCTTTGTCGACGCCGGCGGGCTGGGCATCATCGTGCACTATGGCGAAGAGGAGTGCGACGATGTGTTCCTCGACTACCTCGATGAGTATGGTGAAGGGTTGAGCTTCTTGTGTGAAGACACCGAGAAGCGGGGCTATCGGCACTACAACACGCGGTAGGATGGGGCGCGCGCTTGCACAAGACGCGGCCCGCCCCTTGCGCGGTCGCCATACTGGGTGATCAGAGAGCTCGCCCCGGAACGGTCCGCGGTGTTGTTGATGATCTGGAGATCCCATGGGCACCCTGCCTGCACTGATTGGCTGGTTCGTCGCGTCCGCGTCCGCCGCACCCTTGCTCACCGTGGCGACCGATGCCGGGCCCGTCAACGTCGTGCTGGCCTACCATGGCACGCTCCAGCTGGAGCTTGGGGGGCGCACCCTCTGGGTTGACCCGTGGTCCAAGGCGCCGCTGAAAGACGCAACCAAGGGCACCGTGGTGCTCATCACCGACATCCACCCCGACCACTTGGACCCGGCGGCCCTGGCGCTCGTGAAGGCGGACGGTGCCCGGGTGGTGGCCCCCAAGGCGGTGTCGGACAGCTTGGGCGATGGCCAAGTCAGTGACGTGCTCAACAACGGCCAGAGTGTTGAGCTGGACGGCCTTCAGATCGAGTCGGTACCCATGTACAACAACACAAGAGGGCCCAAGGAAGGCAAGCTGTTCCACGACAAGGGTCGGGGCAATGGCTACGTGCTGACGTGGGGCGGCAAGCGGCTGTACATCGCGGGCGACACGGCGTGCACGGCCGACATGAAGGCGCTCAAGAACATTGACCACGCGCTCATTCCCATGAACCTGCCCTACACGATGCCCCCCGATGAAGCCGCGGATTGTGTGAAGGCGTTTCAACCCAAGAAGGTCACCCCGTACCACTACGCGGGCAGCGACCTGGGCGTGTTTCAAGCGGGTCTCACGGGCGTGGCGGGGGTGGAGGTGGTGTTGATCGACGCCTACCCGGGCGGGCTGCCCTGGTAGGCGGACTGCGGGTGGTGCAGTGCCAAGCAGGACCGGTCACTTCCGCTGACGCGAGCTCGCCAGGGTCTCACTCTTCTGTCGCTGGCTCCACCACGAGGTCCTGCGCGTGTCGCGCCAGCCCAATGCTGCGAACCACCATGTACGGCCCGTCCGCAGGTGTGTGCAACTCAAGGTCCAGGCTGTCCAGCTCGGGCGACAGCGGGGCCGGCAGCCGCCAAGTGCTGCTGTGCTGGCCTCCGCCTTCCAGATGCATCTGTTCCTCCAAGACCACGTGTCCATCGGCCAAGAGTCGGAATCCGACCTGTCCGTCGATGCCCTCGGGCGCCAACACGGACAGGGCGAAGCGGCTCGCACCCCAGGGGACCTCCCGCAAGCCGGCCTCGGGCAGCTGGATGCTGCCTTGGTCGCCAGGGTAGAGCCACAGGTCGAAGCGATCGAGGCGCTCGCTGTCCAGCGCCACGGCGTACGTGTGGCCGTTGTCGAGCGCCGCGCTGCCGTCGCTTGCGGAGAACAACACAAAGCGGTCGTTGTGGCAGATGCGGCCTTCGCCCTTCTCCACCACGTCGGCGCAGACCTTGTTGGAGCCCGAAAGCACACGACCATCTTCAGTGACCCGCAGCGGACTGGCCTCGTAGCGACCAAGGACGGTTCGAAGCTCGGCGAGCTGAGCCAAGACCGGGGCGGGCCCGTTGATGCGGGCCGCGAGCTTTCGGTGGGCCACAGCGGTCGGCTGGGGCAGCACAGGGGGGGCCTCGAATCGACGCTCGACCCCTTCCCGGACCGTGCCCCCAAAGAAGCGCAGGCTGCTCCGGTCGCCGGCTGAGCCGCCCAGCAGCGAGCGGTAGCCATCGGGGCCGCTCAGGCCCAGCTCCAACAACAACAGAAACGGACCGCCTTCTGGGCTGGACAGGCCGATGTCCAATGGACCGGATGAGGCGGGGAGAGAGGCGATCAACAAGCCATCTTCGTTCGATCGCAGCGGCACTGGATGGCCCCCCAGCTCCAGCTGAGCCGAGCCTTGGCCGCCGCCACGGGCCAAGCCGATCACCAGCACCTCTTGGTCCGCCGTGTTGTCCTCCAGAGCAAAGTGAAGCTTGCCACCGGGCGTGACCCACCACGCCTCACCCTCGGGCTCCACGCTCAAGGGCGTGTCGGGGCTGAGTGCCGCCGTGTAGTGTTGCGCCAGCGATGCCACGTTCTTGTCGCTGGAGGGGGAGAACTGCAGCCCCTTGCCGACGTGGGCGTAGCTGCCACTGCAGGCCTCGTTGCCGATCGTCCAGTGCTTGGGTTGGTACTCCAGCAAGACACCGTCTTCGTGCAACACCAGCGGGGAACGGGCGTTTAACCCATCTTTCAGCAAGACGTTGTCGGCCAGGGCCCGGTAGTTGCCGTCCTTGGGGATGGCCATCCAGGCGCAGGGCCGTCCCTTCACGGGCTCGATGCGCAGGTCCCCAAGCTGCAAGGTGTCGCTGCGGGAGATGGTGGGCGGCGCGGCGGGCAGCTCGGCGGCGGGCAGCGCGTCACCGTCCAGCACCTTGAGCCCACCCAGCGCCGCGGCAAGGGCACGGGTGTGCTTCGTGCGCCCTTGGCTGCTGAGGTGGATCCAGTCGGCAAAGTCCGCTTGGCCCAGCTCCAGGTCGCTCTGATCGAGCCACAGGGCGTTGGGCGCGGCGTTGACCAGCTCGACCAGCGCCGTGTGTTCCGCGGGGCTGATGTCGCTGTCGATGTCTCTGTCTTTGGGCACGGGCATGCGCAGAAACACGATGCGCGCGCCATGCTCGGCAGCGAGCTGGATCAGCTCAGGGACAAAGCCCGCTTCGGGGGTGAGGCGGGCGGCGGCCTTCTTGCGTTGGGACTGCTCGGTCAGCTCCACCACCGGAATCACCCGACGCTCTCCGCCCCGATCCTCCACTGCATCTGACGCAAAGACCCGTGCCAGCGCGGCTTCTCCGTCTTCATCGGGAAAGAGCCGGCCGATGACCCCGTCCCGGACCCCGTTCAGCAGTCCGCTGCGGAGGGGCGCCCGCCGGGCTTGGATGCGCTGGATCGGCGCCCAGGACCCGGACTTGCCGAAGAGCTTTTGGTCGATCACGGGCTCTTCAGGCCCGAGCTGGTCCGTGAGGTTCTGCCGGTCCAGGGCCGACTGGAGCGACGGATCGAGCAACCAAGCCAGGGTCGTCCCGACCACGATCAGGTCGGGAGTGAGGCCCTGGCCGTAGACTCGGTTCTTCAGCACGGCGTACCAAGTCGCAGAGCGGGACCCGGGGACCACTTGGTGGACAAGCCGCCGGGGTTCGATGTTCAGTGCGGTCGCGAGCTGGTTCTTGTCGACCCCCATGTCGACCAGGGAGTTGCCCAAGAGCACGATCTGTGGACCATCTTGACCCGAACGGGCCGACATCTTTTCCAAGCGCAGCGCGGCTTTGCTCGGTTCCTGAGACAGGGGGCGTGCCAGCCAGCTCAGTGCCAAGGCCAGCACCACCAGGGGACAGAGCACGGCCAGACCGGTCCACACCGACCGCGTTGGCGGCATCGGCGGGAGAGGAGGGAAGCGTTGGGATTCGGGAGTCTGCATCGTGATGGGGGTCGCTTCCTCAGAACTGGAAGTAGATGAAGTCCAGGGTGCTCAGGCGGAAGAAGACCAGCATGCCCAGGGCCATGAAGGCCCACGCCGTGGTGCGGACCGGCAGAAACCATGGCTTGTTGGCGATGCGCGGCACAACCATCGTCTCGACCATCAGACCCAGCACGAGGGGCGTCGCGCACAGGGCGGAGACCGCCAGCATGGTCGCCGTGGCGATCCACTGGTCTGTGGTTCCCACGAGCGGGTTCAGGCTCGCGTAGGACACCAAGCGCTCGATGCGGGTCTCCCGGAAGATGAGCCAACCCAGGCAAGTGAAGCCGAACATCAACGGAATGGTGAGCGGCCGCCAGCGGGGATCTCGGCGGACCGACTTGGGAATCCGCGACGTGACCGCCCGGTAGCCCGTGATCAGCGCCGCGTGGAAGCCCCCCCACAGCACGAAGTTCCACGAGGCCCCGTGCCAGAGCCCCGACAGGACCATCGCCCCGAAGGTTGCCTTGAGTGTCGACAGCCGGCCGCCCTTGGAGCCGCCGAGGGGAATGTAGAGGTAGTCGCGGATCCAGCTGGAGAAGGACACATGCCACCGGCGCCAGAAGTCGCTTGGGTTGGCCGCCATGTACGGATGCTTGAAGTTCTCCATCAGCTCGAAGCCCAACATCCGGGCCAAGCCCCGTGCGATGTCGGTGTAGCCCGAGAAGTCGGCCAAGATCTGGATTGCGAAGCCCACCGTGGCCGCCGCAATCATCGCGCCAGAGGGCTCTTTGGTGAGCATGATCTTGTCGACGTAGGGCGAGATGGTGTCGGCCACCATCATCTTCTTGAAGCCGCCCCACATCGCCAAGCCAACGCCGGATGCAAACACATCACCACGGAATTTTCGGTCCTGTTCCACTTGGGGAAGCAAGCGACTGGCCCGCTCGACGGGGCCGGCGACCAGCTGGGGGAAGAAGCTGACGAACACGACATAGTCGAGGAAGTCGCGGCGGGGCTTGAGCTCGCCACGGTAGATGTCGATGGTGTACGACATCGTCTGGAAGGTGTAGAAGCTGATGCCCACGGGCAGGAAGATGCCCAGCGTGTGCATGCTGGTCTGCAGCCCGAGGGAGTCCAGTGCGGCGACCACGTTCTCGATGAAGAAGTCGCAATACTTGAAGTAGCCCAGCATGCCGAGGTTTCCGGCCATGCTGAGGCCCAACAGCAGCTTCTTCCGGCTGGGATGCCGTTGCATCGCGTGGCCGACGTTGTAGTCCAACACGGCCGAGCCATAGAGCAACAACAGGAACCAGGGATGGACCCAGCCATAGAACACAGCGCTGGCCACGGCCAATAGTGCGTTCTGCCAGCGCCTCTTGGGCATGCCCCAGTACAGGGTGAGCACGATCAGCAGGAACCAGAGGAACTCGAGCTGGACAAAGGTCATCTGGAAGTGCTCAGCTTGACGTACCCCGGCGGTGTAGCACGGGAGGCCAGGGGGATCTCCGCGCCACGCCCGCAGAAAATTGCAAGGGGTGGCGCACTGACCGCGGTGGTCGACGAGGCCAGTGTGGGCCCGTCCACCGGACTGCTTGAACAGTCCCCCCAACACAATCGAAACTATCCGAGACCCGCCTCCGACGACAAGGGGTCGGGGAAGCGGCTACGTGCGCGCGGGGACGGGAAGGCCCTGTGCAACGCCGTCGACACGGCCATCCCGCTGCACGCTCGCCTGCTCGAGAATGCTGACTGCGAGACCATCTTCGAGGTCTCCATGCCTCAAGCCCCTGGACGCAGCGACGTGAGCTCCGGCCCTCCCACTCCTCCACCACCCGCCGACGCCACCGGGCGTCGACACGGTGGGCTTCGACGTCTCCCGCTCTGGACTGCCGTGGCGGGGCTGACCATGCTCGGGGCCTCGGCCTCTGCCCAGAGTGCTGCGCCACTGGGGATCTGGGCGGCGGCCTTGCCCCTGGGCGGGGGCGACCCGGCGGTGGCCGTGGCACGGGGGGACCAAGTCGCGGGCCTGCTCCGCGCGCTTGCGGTGGGCGTGCAGGTCGACGAGGCATCCGCCGCCTGGCTGGGCGACCTGCGCAATACCATCTTTGAGCTCGACTTGGCCCGCACCATGGAGCGCCTGCCCCGGGTGGAGGGGGACCGGCGCTCGGTGCAGGTCGTCGGCGAGAACCGGGGTGCCGCCGGCTATGCCCTCCAGCTCAGCGCTGCCCCCAAGCCGGCCCGTGGGGGCTTTGGTGCTCTGGGCGGAGACGTCGGCTTGCGTCCCCAAGAGTGGGACCGGTCCGCGGCGTTTGTCACCGATGGCTCCTTGTGGTTGTCGACCGGACCCATGGGCAACAGCGAGCTGCGGGGGGCCACGAAGGGGCTGCTGCTGGCTGTCTCGGATGCCGCGGGCCCCCAGCGCGATGCCCGCGCCCTCGAACACCAGCTTCGGGCCGACATGCCCGCCACCTTTGCGTGGATCGATGAGGGCTTCACCATCGACCGCATCGGCAAGGCAGGGCCCGAGGACACCTTGGCCATCGATCTTCAGGTCGGTGTCGATCCCGACCGTCTCGCGGCTCATGGCCACGGTGCCCTCGCCGGCTTTGTGCGCCGGATGGGCGACGTGCTCGACTTCTCGGTGTCGGTGGCCAGCCGCGAGGGGCACCTCGGCACAATGTGGGTGCGCAGCCCCGCCTCCTTTGGCCTGCGCTTGCATACCCGGGACGGCCAGCTCATCCCGTCCCGGGCAGGCACCGTGAACGTCGCCAGTGCGGTCGATGTCGCCACTGTTCGCTCACTGGATCTCGCCCTCAAGCCCCGGGGTGTGGTGCGCCTGTCGGGCACCCGCTTGTCCTTCGACGGCTGGACCGTGCCCCTCAAGGTGCGCACGTCTGCGACGGGGACCACCATGGTGGCGAGCTTCTCGACGATGCCGGTGGTGGACTTCCGCTCGGATGGGGGCCTCGGCGGCTGGATCGCAGCGGCGGCGGGCAGCACCATCGGCCTGGAGTCCCACGCCCGACGCTTCTTCCAGGGCATGTCTGAAGGCCCTCAGGGCACGGGCTCTCGGGCCGAGCTGGCCATCGCCCCAAGGGGTGGCGAGTCGGCCATTGGGGGCGTCTGGGACGTGTTGTTGCTGGACAACCTGGTGGTGCGCTTCGCGGCCCAGGTCATGGGCCAGCGCATCGTGCCCGCAGATGACGTGATGGACGACTTCTTGGAACTGGAGGGCGGGCTGTCCGCCGCACTGGCGACCGACTGGCAGGCCGCGCGGGACCGGGTTGGGGCCCAGCCCCCAGCCGTCGACCGTTCAGCGAGCGACCTGCAGTGATGCGGCGAAGGCCGGCACGGTCAACACACCGTCGGTGAAGGTCCAGTCGTCCGTGGTGCTGCCGTCGGCCGTCACCGAAGCCGGCGCTGTGCTCAGGCCCACCAGCTCCACCGCGGCGCCTTGGATGAAGACGGAGCCTTCGACAAAGCTGATGTCTACGGCGTTCCCGTCGTCGGTCAGCGCGATGCTGCTGCCGTCCCAGAGCGCCGCAGTGCTCGACCCGCCGGTCGCCGCCCGGGACCACAGGCGTCCGGCGTCGTTGGCGTAAGACTCCAGCCCCGTGTCGGCCCCGACGGGGCCGAGGGTGTCGATGTTGGGCCGCAGCAGGGGCACCACGGCGCCGGCGCGGATGAACAGGGGCAGCACGTCGAGCGGGGCGTCCACCGTGACCATGTCGCCAGGGGTGCCGCCGAGGGGCTCCCCATCGGTGAAGGCCAGCCAGTCGCCCGCCGGGCGGGGGAAGGAGCGAGACGTGGCCCCGGCCGTGACCACCGGGGCCACCAGGAGGTCTTCACCGAGGAAGTACACATCAGCAGGATGCTGTCCCCATCCCGGTTCTTGCAGTCCGAAGGGCCGCAGCAACGGCCGGCCACCCGCGGCGAGGGCCTGGGCTTGGGTCCACAGCGCCGGGAACAAGCGCAAGTGCAGCCGGGAGTAGTCCCGGTAGAGATCCAATAGCTCCGGCTCGTCGGCGAGGATCTCCCAGGGTTGGGTGCTGGAGCTGTTCCCCACTTGCATCACGGCGGACAGTGCGGTGTGTTGGAACCAGCGCACAAACGTCTCCACCGACGGCGGTGAGTGGCGATAACCCCCCGTGTCAGAGCCGAAGAAGGGGTAGCCCGATGGACCGAGGCCCACCGCTGCGCTCACAGCCGCCGGCAGCCCCCCCACCGCGAGCGAGCCATCGTCGCGAACGTCCCGGTGCTGGGACAGGTCGGCGTCGAGGTCGCCCGGCCAGATGATGCTGGTGGTGGTCTGGTCGCCCCACGTGCCCGCCCGACACAGCAAGAAGCCGCCGTCGGGCCCAAGGGTCTCACCGTATGCTTGGTGGTACAGTCTGGGGTAGCCCTTGTGCATCACCCGCTCATCGGTGCCGTCCCAGAACACCCATCCGGTGCGGCCGCCGCCGTAGCCAATGACCACATCCTCGCCATAGTCGAGCTTGTAGCCCTCGATGCCCAGCGCGGTGTAGCGGCCGATGAGATCCTGCCACCAGTCCATCGCGTCGGGGTTGGTGAAGTCGATGGGCTTGCCCCAGTGGTTGAAGATGATGGGCGTGGTGGGCGCGAAGTAGCCCTGGGACTCGGCTTCGGCGTTCAGATCCGGTGCATCTTCGTCGCTGACATACGGCGTGTGCCAGACGCCCACCCGCAGGCCCAGGTCGTTGGCTTGGCGCACCATGTCGGCGGGGTCGGGGTAGAGGCTGGGATCGAAGTCGAAGGTGTTTACGCCCGTGGCGTAGGGCCGGTCGATCCAGATCCCCGAGGCGGGCAGGTCCAGATCACGCAGGGTCTCGATGTCGTCCAAGACCTCGTTCTGGTCAATGTTCTCGTCCCGCCAGAGCAGTGGGCCCAGAGCCCATGGGGCGGGCAAGGCCGGAGACCCGGTGACGGCGAGGTAGTGGGCCGTGACGTCGAGGGCGGCATTGGCCGTGAAGAAGTGGAATGCGAAGCCCTCGGTGGCTTCGGCGCCTTTGCCGGTGGTGACCTCCACGCGGTCATTGGCGGCCGCTGCGACATCAAACACGGTGGGGTGGTCCTCTTCGACAAAGAGCCCCCAGCCTTCGGTGCCGATCAAGAAAGGCACCGGCACATGGGCCTCGTTGTAGGAGGACTCCATCTCGAAGTCGGCGATGAGGTGCATGGCGCGCACCGTGCCGCGGTGCTCAGGGCGGTCGAAGAGCTCACCGAGCCCGTAGAAGCCTTCATTGGTGCCCACGGTGGGGCGCAAGCGAAACGAGAGGGCTTGGCCCTCGTCCACCCGGTCAACCATCAAGTGTGCCGCGATGCGCCCGGCGCCTCCGGCAGTGAACGTCAAGGTGGCGGCGGCGCCTTCAAAGCTGAGGTCGAGAACCATGTGTTGGTCGTCGTGCTCGGCGACGGTGAGCCCGGTCATGGGCAGCCAGCGGGTGGCGGCATTGGGATACGTGGGGTCGTGGCTGAGCGACGTGTCGAGCGTGGGCCAGACCCCGAGCTGGATGCCGTCGGCGGGCAGCTCGATGCGGGGGGCGCCGCTGTGGGTGAGCACGAGCCCCAGGCCATCGGGGCCAATGCACGCGTCGCCCGCGCACAGCGTGGGGGCTGGGGTGCTGGTGTCGTCCGCACGGTCGCTGTCGGACTTCATCGGGGACTGGCAGGCCGCGAGCAGCAGCAACACACTTCGCATCATCGCTCCGGAGCTGGGGGGAGCATAGCGCTGTCGTCCGCCGCACGGGCCCTGGGGGCCAAGGCCGCGAGAATGGCGGACCACAGAGCGGCCTCGTCGTCCAGCCACGGGCGGGCTTGGGCGATGCGGGGGGCGTCGACGAGCTGGACATGCTGAATGGGCGCGGGCGGCGGGGTGCCGTCCACCCGGACCACCCGCACGGGCAGCCCCCGGGCCTCGGCCCAGCCCAGCTCCCATGCACAAAAGGTTGATCGTGCCGAGCTCTCGGACAGCACAAACAGCAAGGCGTCGGCGTGCTCCAGGCCCACACGAATGCGGGCGCTCCAGTCCGTACCGGCATGGATCGAGTCGAGGCACACAAACACGGTGAGGCCGAGGAGGTCCCGCATCGCGGTGATGTGGGGCAACAGGCGCGCTTCGTCGGCGACGGCGTGGGACACGAACCAGCGACGGGGTCGGGCGGGCAAGGGAGCGGGGGCCGCGGTGCCGCTGGCGACCGCACGAAGCTGGGTCCACAGCGCAGGGGCAGGGCCGTCGGGAATGTTCACCAGCACGGCATTCGGGAAGGCATGGGCCAACAGATCGGGACACACCCCGACGGCGATGACCCGGCGGCGCAGCGCAGTGATGCGGCCCGCGAGCGCACGGACGAGGCCCAGGTCGCTGGCATCGGTGATGATGACGAGCTCTTCGACCCGAGGGGCAGGGTCGGCCGGGCGCACAAAGACCCCACCGAGGGACACGGCCAGCTTCTCGGCGAGGGTGGACAGCGAGGGGCTGGAGACGACGGCCAAGACGGCCTCGGGCACGGGCGTGGCGCAGCTCCAGGTCTCAGACGTGTGGGTGCCATCGCAGACCGGAAAGCGCGCGGAGCGACCGCACACGCAGCGTCGGGCTTGGGACATGGGCGTGCCCTGGGGTGGGGGCCGTCATGAGCGCCGGGACTGGGAGGTTGGCCCCGGCCCCGCTATCGGACACACCCCAAGGAGCTGCGATGGCCCGCGTCTGGATGCCTCTACCCGATCGGGACTTTGACACCACTGAGGTGGCCGTGCCCTGGACCCTCTTGCGGGAGGCTGGCCACGAGGTGGTGTTTGCCACAGAGTCCGGTGCCGTGCCCGCGACCGATCCCTTGTTGCTGACGGGTGTGTTGTTCGGTCAGCTGGGCGCCGATCCCGAGCCCAAGGCGTTCTACCGCGCGCTGGAGGCCGATCCCGCGTTCCTGGCGCCGGTGGCCTGGGCCGACATCGAGCCGTCGGAATTTGATGGGCTCATCCTGGCAGGGGGCCACGCACCGGGCATGCGCCAGTACCTCGGGAGTGCACTACTGCAGGCCAAAGTCGCGGAGTTCTGGTCCCTGGGAAGGCCGGTCGGGGCCATCTGCCACGGGGTGCTGGTGCTCGCGCGAAGCCAGGACCCCCGCACGGGGCGCTCGGTGCTCGCGGGCAGCCGCACGACCTGCCTGCCCGGGTACATGGAGGGGCTGGCGTACGGGCTCACGTTTTGGGCCCTGGGCCGCTACTACCGGACCTACCCGGTGTATGTGGAGGCCGAGGTGCGGGCGGCGCTGGACGAGCCGGACCGCCAGTTTGAGCGGGGGCCGATCACGCTGGTCACCCGGGGCACGGGGGACAGCGACCGGGGTGCGTTTGTCGTGGATGACGGGCACTATGTCTCGGCACGGTGGCCAGGGGACGCCTATGCCTTTGCACGCGCCTTTCTCGCCAAGCTCTGACACGGGTCAGCGTCCGACACGGGTCAGCGTCCGACACGGGTCAGCGTCCGACACGGGTCAGCGTCCGACACGGGTCAGGGGTTGGCCGCCCAGTTGCTGGCGCCTTGGCTTGGGGTGGCCAACACAACCCAAGGGTCGCCCCCGTCCGCCGCCCGGCCGTAGGACTGATCGTCCAGCAAGGGCGGGCAGTCGACCTCTCCCGCGATGCGCCCGGCAGAGTCCAGCAGCGTGACGGTCTCGCCGTCTCTGGACAGCTTGAAGTCCGCGCGCAGGCCGCCCCCACCGTCCCCATCGGCGAACACGACGAGGTGGGCTTGCACACCGATGGTGGTGTTGTCGGGCAAGGTCCAGGCCGGGGTGGCGCTGTCGTCGAGGGCGTCGGTGAGCTGCCATCCGGTCAAGTCCGCCACGGCCGTGCCCCGGTTGTACAGCTCGATCCAGTCCGGTCCCCCCTCGGAGTCCCCCGACAGCAGCTCGTTGAGCACGACGTCAGCGTTGGGATCTCGGGGCTCCGGTACGGCGGTGTCCAGCGGCAGGTTCGTGTCCGCGCCGTCGTCGCTCAACCCGCCGGACTTGCCGGAGTCGAGGGGGGCGGCCTGGCTGCAGCCGACGGCGCCGAGGAGGACAAGGACGGGAGCGAGGGAGTCCACGGTGGGCCTCACAGTGTGGAGGAGGACGCGTGGGGGGCGATGCTGGCGACCCCCCGGAAGTCGAGCTGGACGTAGAACGCGGAGCTGCGCTGCTGGGCGAGGCTGCCGGCGATGCTGGTGGCGCCCGGATCTTGGCGGGTGTGGTCCCAGCCGAGCAACAGCCGCATGGGGGGCTGCTGGTGGTCGGGGGGCAGCTCGAGACCCAGCCCGAAGCGCAGGATGTCCCGCTCGGTCTGTTGGAAGCGGAGGTCTTCGTCAATGTGGTCGTAGCGGGCAAAGACGAGGGCGGGCAGCGGCGGCGGGGTGAGCTGGCCAAAGACCGAGATCCCCAGGGGGGCCCGCAGTGCGTCGCCGGCGACCCCCCATGCCCGGAGCACCTCGAGGCCGCCGGCGGTCCAGTCGCTGCGGTGGGTGAGCCGGGCGCCGAAGCGGTGGTCCCGTGCCCGGCCGAGGCCCCGGGAGCCGTCCCGACCATAGACCTGGACCTCCAAGGACTCTGGCGTCGCGACCGATGAGAGTGGCCTGATGATGAGTATTCCGGAGGTGTCCTGGCCGTTGTTGCGCTCCCGGCGACTGAGCCCTTCGCCCGAGGTCGAGAGCACGGCCACCGTGGCCCAAGACGCCGGTGCAGTCCAGGCGAGGGTGCCGCCGAGGTCCGAGCGCTCCAGCCAGCCCTGGCCTTCGCCCAAGCTGGGGGCGACGGCACGCAGGTCCCACGCTTGGTTGCTGGTGACCACCCAGGGGTCGTCCACGAGGCCCATGCCGAAGGTGAGGCCCAGCCGCTCGGTGTTGTAGCGGGCCTCGGCGACTTGCACTTGCGGGACGATGGACTCGCCGTTGACGCCGATGTAGCCGTTGTCTCCGCCGCTGCGCACACCGGTGAAGACCATGCGGGCGCCGGCCCCCTCGAGATCGATGCCGGCACCGAAGCGGCTGCGGGTGAGCGCGAAGCTGCGGTCGATGCCACCGATGGGGGTGAGCATCGAGAAGCGGCCGGCCACCTCGGCCCCGAGCTGCACACACGTCGGTGCAGGGGTTGTGTTTGGGGCCATCGCCGGGGGGAGCAGCGACGTGGCCAAAGCGAGGCAGGTGGCGGGGATCACAGGGGCACCCCGCTGACGATGAGATCAGCCCCGATCAGCGGGCCCTCGGTGCGCAGCAAGTCCCGAAACAGGGCGTGGTCGCCTTGGGTGCGGGGGAGGTCGGCGGCCATGTCCCGGAGCAGCTCGTCGGTGAGCCTGGCCTTGCCTCCCCCCGCGCGGAGGTCGGTGAGGATGACGTGCTGCGCGTCATCTCCGGCAAATGTGCGCGCCCGACCGTGGCTGCCGGCGAGGGTGCGGCCCAGGTCTTCGCCCAAGTCCCACAGGTCTTCTTCCTCGATGCTGCCCTCGTCCCAGTCGGCCTGAAGCTTGAGGTGGTCGATGTCTTGAAACCAGGACGTCCAGCTCAGCGCCTTGAACTGCATCCCGCCCGCCGGGGCCCAGCCACTGCGGGGGTCGGCATCCGGTCGGGACCACAGCCGCTCGGCCGCCAGAGCGACCCGCTGGCCGTTGTTCTCGAAGGCCGCCGACCGTGCCACGGCCCTGCCGGGAAGGACCGGGGGGTCGGCCACTTCGCGAAACGAGAGCAACGCATCGTCCTCGGGGCTGGGGTCGCCGCGGTCCCAGGCCACCACAAAGCGCAGGGCGGGGCGGCTGGTCACCCCCGAGCCGTAGCGGCGGGCGGCGTCCAGCATCCGAAAGTCCGCTGGCAGGGGCATCTCCGACAAGATCTGGCTGAGGACAAGGCGCTCCTCGGTGCTGAGTGCATCCAGCCCATTGGCCGTGCCGAGGGCCATCGTGCGGCCACCCCGCGCGTTGAGGGGGGCGTAGACCTCGGTGCGCTGCAGCGCGGCGCCTTCGGTGCGGGACTCGTTGCGAAGATCGGCGAAGATGTCCCCCTGGTCGGCACTGTCACCACCGGCGATGACGTCGGCATAGCCCTCGGCCAGGGCCTCAATGGCACCGGCCCGGCAGGACGCCTCACAGCCCTCCAGCCCGGTGCTGAGCATGGCCAATCCAAGGGCGGCCCGGCGCAGGTCCAAGGTCCAGGGGCCGAAGCCCGAAGCATCGAGGTCCACCAGCTCCACAGTGGGCCGGGGGTCGGGCTCTTCGTCGGTGGGGTCGGCCCGGCAGACCGTCGCGTTCTCGGGGTGGGGGTCGCCAAAGATCAACACGGTGGAGGCTGCCGGCGACTGCAGAAAGCGCGTGTGTGGCCGATCCTGGCCGGCACGGGCGAGGTCGGCAAAGTGCAGCGCTGCAGAGCCCCGCATGAAGTCGTAGGGGTCGGCGGCCATGATGGCGAGCTTGTCTTCTACCAGCCAGGGCTCGTCGCTGAGCCACACCCGGTTGTCGTTTACCAGCACTTCTTGGATGAAGGCGGCCCGGGGACCGAGGGGGCTGGGCGCGCAGCCCACACTCCAGACGAGGGGGAGCAGCGCGATGGGGCACAGGGCATGGAGGGCGGACCGCATGGTGGGCCAATCCTAGCGGACGGGACGCTCAGGTTGGAGACGCTGCGGTGACGGATCCGTGGCGCCATGCCGCGCACGCGTGCATCGGGTGCGGCCAACGGCTCCGCGGCCAGGGGCCGGATAGGAGCAGGGGCGCGGGTGTGGGTCAGCACGCCCGGGAAGCCGGGGGATGCAGATGTCGTTCTGGAGTCGGAGAGAGCCCACCACGACGGAGGTCTTGGCCTGTTCGTTCTGTGGCAAGCCCCAGGCGGATGTGCAGAAGCTCATCGCCGGGCCCTCGGTCTACATCTGCGATGGGTGTGTGCGGCTCAGTGCCGACATTGTGGATGGCGAGCTTGGTCCTGCGCCGGTGCCCCCGCCACCCCCCACGGCCGCGGTGCTGGCGGCCCAGATGGGCGAGCGGGTGGTGGGGCATCGGTCCCATGTGCACCTGCTGTCTAGGCTGGTTGCTGGCAACGCAACTCGGACGGGGCGGGCGCCCTCGGTGCTGTTGGTGGGGCCGAGTGGAACGGGCAAGACGGCGCTGTGTCGGGCCCTCGCGGCCCACTGTGGCGTGCCCGTGGCCCACACCCATGCCCACCGCATCACGGCGACCGGCTACATCGGCGCAGACCTCGAGAATGTCGTACAGCAGGTCGTCATTGATGCGGCGGGCGATCGAGTGAAGGCTGCGCGGGGGCTGCTCATCCTCGAAGACCTGCACCACCTCGTCCTCCACCGGCCCAGCTCTGCCCAGGTTCTCGATGTGGGCGGCGCCGCGGTGTTGCCGCACCTGGCCCGGGTGTTGGACGGTCGGCCCCTCTTCCTGCCCGCAGATCCGGCGCAGGCTGTGCATCCCCAGACCCCCACCGAAGCGTTCAACCCGGAAGGCGTGGTGTGTGTGTTCAGCTGTCAGCTCGCGGACCCGGCGCCATCTGATGCGGAGCTGCGGGCGCAGTTGCTCACAATGGGGCTGACCCAAGACCTGCTGTCGCGGGTTGATCTGGTCGTGCGGGTGCCGCCCCGGGGGGCTGCCGAGCTGGCCCAGGTGGTGGACCAGCTGGTGTCCGAGGTCGAGGCGAGCACAGGGGTGCGGCCCACGGTGTCCGGTGCCGACCGGGATGCGATGGTCGCGGCGGCACAAGGGCCTTCAGGGGCATGGGCGATTCGCCAAGGGCTGATCCAGCTCGCCCTGGGTGTGGGCGAGGTGGGAGCGGACACTGCTCTGCGGGCTCAAGGGGCGTCGGGGTCGCCTTCCACCGGGCCGAAGTAGTCGACGGTCACCACCGGCGTCATCAGGAAGCCCCCGCCGGTCTCGCGGATGCTCTCGGCGGCGTCAAAGTCGAGCCGGAGCTCGTGGTCCACTCCAGATGCAATGGTGAAGTCGTGGTGGATCTTGATGCCGGAGCTGGCGCCCGAGGCGATGTCCAGCGGAATTGTGACCCCAGCGATGACCACACTGGCTTCGGAGACCACCATGCGGATCTGGTCGTGGTCGTCGGGCCCGAGGGCCAGCTCTCCCAGCACGGCTGTGATGCCGTTCTGGAGCTGCAACAGGTCAAAGGTGGCCGGGGTGTCGGTCACGGTGAGCCAGCCGTCGTCCTCAGGGTGCGCGTCGTCACTGTCACCGGCCGAGACATCGCCGGTGTCGGCCACTTCGAGCACGCGGTGCACACGCACCGAAGCGATGGTCACGGGCACCTGCTCGAAGTCGCCGGGGGCGTCGGTGAGGGTGACCGTGAGGTGGCCTGCCCCCACAGCGCCTGTGCCGTCGGCTCCCGAGCCTCCACCGGAGCCTCCACCCGAGCCCCCTTCGCCGGGTTCCGTCGGGCGAGCGAGCGGGCTGCTGGCGATGCCGCCCATTTGGGCATTGCAGCCCATGGTCAGCAGAGCGAGAATGACGAGGCGGGGGATGCGCACATGAACTCCAGACCCTGGGCCGCGGGCCACGCCTGGGAACGGAACGGGGCCGCCCTTGCGCGAGGGGACAGCGGAGGTCAGGCGCCGCTCGACCACCATGCCCGCAGCCGCTCCCGCCAGCCCTGCTTCGGCGGCTGGTCTTCTGTGACCGCGTCCAGTGCGCAGTCCTCGGCACTGGGAAACCACCGGTTTCGGTCCGCGAGTGTGCCCAGGTCCGTGCCCCAGCCTCGCCAGACCATCGCTTTGTAGAACCGGTCCGCAGCCTCAGGGTCCTGATCCTTCAACCACCGTCCCGCTTGGCACAGCACCCGCGGCGCCTCGGGGCTGCCGGACGGAGTGCGGGCCGCAGCCTGCCACGCCAGCTCGGCGGCCACGTAGCGGTAGTGAAAGCGGACGTCGGGGGAAGGCGCCGACGCGGCTATCCTCTCTGTTTCGTCGGAAGTGACCGTCAGCAGGGTGTCTTGGTCGTGGCCATGGCGGAGGTTCCACATGCTGTAGTCCCCGTCGGACCAAGCGAAGTCGGGGCCCAGCTCGGTGCCGACCAGCTGCATGCCGTGGTGGCGCATCAGCAGCGCGGCTTGCCACAGTGCGGGGGCGGTGCCATCGGTGAGCAAGGCGTGCAGGGTTCGGGCTTCAGCGGCGAGCTCGGGGGGGAAGTGCGCAGCGGCGCTTGCCCAGTCCCCAGACCGAGCGAGTCTGCGGGCCAACACGCTCTTCAGGCGGGTCTGGTCATCGGGCGAGAGCGCCTGAAAGGCGGCGCCTTGGACCATCGCTTCGAGCTCGGGCACGGTCACCAGCCGCTCGGCGACGTGGGCGGTGTCGAACCAGTGGCCTGCCCGGGCGAAGTCCTCCAGTGCGCCCGGAAAGTCCCCTTGGCGCATGCGCAGGGCGGCCCGCTCGGACGCGACCTCGGCCTGGGGGGACACGGTGGCCGGTCGCTCGCCCCAGTCCCGGCTCTCCCAGCGGCAGGACCAGGTCTCGTCAGTGGGGAAGTTGGTCTGCTCCAGCAGCTTTAGGGCGCCAGAGATGTCGCCGGCGAGCATGGCGGTGCGGGCCCGGAGCCACTGGGTGAGGGCGGTGTCGGGGGCGGTCGCGAGCAGTTCCCGGGTGCGGGGGATGTCCCGGGCGAGCCAGGCGGTCCAGGCGAGGTGCTCGATGGACACGTGGTCAGGGGTGGCCAAGCTGAGCCAGGTCTGGAGCTGGGCCGGGCGGGCGGATCCTGAGACGGTCCAGGCGGTGACAATGCCTGCTGTTAGGTTGTTTTTGGCGAGAGCCTGGGCTTCGGTGGGGTCGCGGAGCGCTTGGGAGACCACCCGCTCGATGGATGCCCGAGCGCTGTCGTCTCCGGCTTGGTTCTGGGCCATGTAGAGCCGCAAGGCGCCGGCGGTGTCGCCCCGGTGGAGGTGTTCGAGGGCGGTCCAGCCGAGGCCTTCGGCGATGAGGCCGAGGGTGTCTGGCTCGCCGTCCGTGACTCGGTGGTGCACATCGTCGAACCAGGCCGTGCCGCCGTCGATGCGGCCCAGCATGTGGGCGGCCCAGAGTCCCCGGCTGCCGGTCTGGGTTGGAGGGAGCTCGGCGATCTCCAAGAATGCGGTGCGGGCGGCATCCCGGTCGTCGGTGGCCCAGTGTTGGGCGCCCTCCAAGTAGCGCTGCCATGCCCAGGGCAAGCCCGGCGGTGGTGACGGCGCCGAGATGTGGCCCCGCTTGGCTTGTTCGAGCGCAGCGCGGTGGCGGGCGAGGGCGGCGAGCTGGGGGTGGTCGGGACCGAGCTCCCGGCGGGCGTCGATGGCCTCGGCCTCGGCGGTGGACCGGGTGTTGAGGGGCGAGACGGGGGCGGTGGACAGGCGCTGCAGCTCGAGCCCAAAGTCGGCGTAAGGGCCGCCCAGCAGTGTGTTGTCGGTGCTGGCGAGCAAGCTGTGGGGGAAGAAGGGACCACAGGCTTGGGCGGGGGCCCCGAGGGTGCCGAGCCAGAGCGTGAGCATGGGGGTCATGGGGACTCCGAGGTCAGCACCTGGACCTGCACAGGCCCTGTGGCCGTCACCAGCAAGGCAGGCATCGGGGCGCCGGGCGCCAGCAGCATCGACGACACCGGGGTGGCGCGCCAGTGGCGGGCCGACGCATCGGTGGGGCGCACTTGCCATGTGTGGTCCAGCGCCGCACACACCATCGGCGACTCGGCGTCCAGCGTCAGCACCGGCCGGGGCTCCTGGGCCAGTCCCACGACCTGAAGGCTCAACAGCAGGGCACTGGGGTCGGCACCCCAAGCGGGCGGCGGGGCCCCAAGCTGCGCCACCACCGGCGCTTCGGGCGTGCTCGGCAGCGCACCTCGGCGCACGGCCGCGAACGTGTCCACGGTCCATGTGGACGGGTCGCCCGCGACCGGCAAGCGAAACCAGATGATGCCCGCGAGGCCCTTGGGGGGCGACGCTTGGAGTGCCGCCACCCACGGGGCCACGTCCGCGGGGTCTGCGCGCACCGCCCGGCCCGTCAGTCGCTCGTGCAGCGTGTGGGTCGGCAGGGCCAGCGTGATGGGTCCCACGTCGGTGTCGAGGGCCCGCTGGAGGTGTCTTTTGGCTTGGGCAACATCCAACAGGGTCGGCCCCGCCGCGCCCATCGTCGGCACCGAGTGGACCTGAAGCACCAACCCATCGGCCGCCGCCCCCAGTGCAGCCCACCCAGGGCGGTCGATGTGGTCCACCAGCGTGAGCGCCAAGACATCCACAGGCTCGACGGCTTCGGCAAGCTCATGGACCACGGTGGCCCAGGCCGCCAGCCGTGCCGTCGGGATGTCGGCGTCCAGATGCAAGGTCCCCACGGTCAAGCCCGCGGCCGCCGCCCGGTCGAGCACGAGGGTGGCCAGCTCCTTGGCTTGGGTTGTGTTCATCGCTTGGTCCACGTCCGACCAACGCAACGCAAGCCCCACTGGCTTGGGCAGCGCCCGAGGGGTGGGGGTCCAGTCCATCGGTGGATCGGCCACCGGCTGACCGGTCTCGGTCCACAGCCCCGTCCAGATCGTGCCCCGTTCCTCCACCTCGGCGGCGAGCACCACCGTGCGGTCCCCAGCATCGCCCTGCACCGCGTCGACCACCGCTGGCGTCCAGACCCGATGCCAAGCATAAGTTTCGTCGAGAATGTTCACTGATACGGTGTTCTTGGTACATCCGTTGAGCGCGAGCACAAGAGGTGCCAGGCCGCACAACCGTGCCCCAAGCCCCCGCTCTGATGGCAACTGTCGGCTCACTTCACCAACTGGAGCACCCCAGAGACCGCCTCGAGCCGAGCCGCGACTCTGCCCACCTTGGTGTCCGGGCCCCCGAGGTCGGCGATGGCGCCCAGCGTGCCCTGGATGTCGCCCTTGGAGGCGGCGGCGAGGCCCGTCGCGACGGCCTTGACCTTGGTGTCTTTGGGGGCCAAGCCAGCCAGTCCGTTGAGGGTGCGGGGCAGGTTGCCCGTCGCCACCCCCCGGGCCACATCGAGCGCGGCGCCGACGTAGCCAAGCTCGTCCTGGACGGCGGCTTGCACGGTCTGGGGGGTGGGAATCTGGTAGGTGACGCCAAAGTCGTCCGGCGTGGGCTGGCGGTGGGTGGCCCGCCACTCGGTCAGGTCGGCGGCGCTGGCGGTGAGCTCTTCTTCGGTGGCCTCGAGGGCGCCGGGGACTTGGGCATGGTTGGCCAGCGCCAGGGTCGCCAGCACCGATGCCTGTTCTGCCCGCACTCGACCCACATCGTCGATCAACAACGCCATGGCGTGGTTGGTGTCTTCCACCGTCTCGCTCGCGGGCCGGCCCGCATCAAACCAGTCGGCTTGTTCGCCCTGAAGCACCTGTTCCTGCATCACCTGCAGCGCGAAGGTGTGCTTTTGCAGGGCGGTGGCTTCCACATCCAGACCGGTGAGCACCATCGTGAGGTGGTACCACGCGCCATGGCCCTGCTCGATGGCGGTGGTGGGCACACCGGTGGCCTTGCTGATCTTGGCGACCGCCGCGGCGTAGACTCCAGGATCAGTGCCTTGCTTGCCCGGAAGGCGCACCGTGCCGCCCTTTGTCTTCACGTCCAAGTGGATCGCGTAGGTGAGGTTGCCATAGTCGGAGGGCTCGGTCTCGACGACCAGTCGGGGCACGGCACCGGCGTCGACAAGCTCCCGCAGCAGGGGCACACCGTGCTGTTGGATGCGGGCGATGGCTTGTTGGTGGGTGTTCGCGTTGCCATTGGCGAAGTTGTAGATGAATGCGTAGCTCTGGTAGGCGTGGGCATGGGAGCCCGCGGCCAGACCGACCCGTGTGGCGGACTTGATCTTGTCGAGGGGGTTGGGGAGCTTGGCACAGCCCAAGGGCAGGGCCAGCATTGCGACAACGATGGGCAGCGCGCGGGTCATGGGGTTTCCAGGCGATGGGGCGCGGCCGCGTAACGTGGAGTTGGCGGGCAAGGATCGGGAGATCACCCGGCTGGACCTCATGGGGTGGGCTTGGGGATCCGCTGTCTGGATCAACGCGGCTTGAACTGGACGGAAGGCATGAACCAACATCGTAGAATCGTTGCTCTGGCAGGACTCTCCGGAGCAGCGCTGTTCGCGGCCTGGAGCACCAGTGCGACCGATGAGGGCGCTGCGGAGACCCTGGCGGTCGTGGCGGGTGCACCCGGGGCCGAGCGCCTTCCCACGCGAACGGGGGCCCACGAGACGGACGTGGCGTCCCCCCGGGAGATCTCCCCCGTTGACCTCTTGCAGGGCATCGCGGCGCTTCCGGCGGACGCGAGCTGGGCACCGGCACAGCTTGTGGTGCGGGCCGACAGCCCCGAGGCACTGCTCGCGCTGGCCGAGCGCTTCGATGCGCGGGTGGCCTTTGGACGTCACCGCACCGGCACCGGTGTGTTGCAGTTCGCCTCGGACGACGAGATGACCGCGGTTCGGTCCACGCTCGCCGACGAGCTGGGGCGGTCCAACGTGGGTCGCAACGGCATCATCCGTGGGGCGGCGTATGGTCTGCCGGAGAGCCCGGCCTCGCTGCAGTGGCACTTGGATGCTGCCGAGATCCGTTTCGGGACTGCGCACTCTACCAGGGTGGCCGTGCTCGACAGTGGTGTGGCCTACCGCACTGCGGCTGAGGCGTGGTCGGACCAGATCGGCGCGTTCTTCCCGCGCCGGGCCCCGTCGCTACTGACCAGCCCCATGGTGGATCCCTGGGACTTTGTCGCGAACGACCCCTTCCCGGATGATGAGTACTGGCATGGCACCCACATCGCCTCGGTGCTCGCCTCATCGGGGCAGGTCAAGGGGGCGGCCAATGCGGTCAGGATGCTGCCCTACCGGGTGCTGGATGCCGAAAATGTTGGGCTGGAGTCCTTCCTGGTGGACGCGCTCCTGTCCGCCGAGAGCGCTGGCGCCGCCGTGGTCAACATGAGCCTGAGCTTTGGGCCGAGCTACGTGCCCTCGCCCATGATGCTCGACACCTTGGACGCGCTCGCTGAGAGCGGCGTGGTGATGGTGGCCGCAGCAGGCAACCAAGGCCGCATGGGGGCGAGCTGGCCGGCGGCGAGCCGACATGTCATCTCGGTCGGGGCCTCGTGTGGGGCCGGCGGGGCGCAAGCGGCGGCGCCGTACTCCAACATCGGCAGCGATGTGGATCTGCTGGCCCCGGGCGGTTGCCTGGATCGTGACGACAACTACGATGGTCATCCCGACGGGATTCTGGGCGAGGCTCCTTCCCAAGGAAGCCCCTCGGATCTGGGCCTGTATTGGGTACAGGGCACCAGCCAGGCCACGGCCGTGGTCAGTGGGGTGGTGGCCCGGCTGCTTGAGCGAGGGGTGCCGCCCAACCGAATGCGGGACTTGCTGCAGCTCAGCGCGCAGGCTCTGGACCACCAGCCCGATGATGCCTTGAACCTCGGCAGCCTGGACTACATGGCCGCCAGCCGGATGGTTCGGTACCTGGTACCGCCCCTGCCGGACTATCGCGTGGCGATGGTGCCCTGGATCGCCCAAGATGGTGATGCTCTGGAGCCGCGGGTGAAGGTGATGGTGCTGGACGGCGACAATCAGCCCGTCAGTGGCGTGTGGGTCCACGGCCACATGACCGGCTCGACGGACGCTGCGTTCCGGTGCCTGACCGAGGCGGGCATCTGTGAAGGCGTTGGCGCCGAGATCACGGGGCGGGCTGCTGTGGGTTGGTCTGTGACCATTGGTCGGGTGGGGGACGGGGTCCGGGGTGGTGCGCCGCGAAGTGTGGTCTTGCTCAATGAGGCCATGGACCTGGCGGTGTCAGACATCCATGTCGCCTATGGTGAGCTGCCGCCCCTGGGATTTGAGCTGTTGCCCGAGACTTTCCCGGACGCGATCCATGCCTTCTCGGTCGTCGCCAGTGGGTCCGGCCTCGCCACTTCGCCGTTCGGTGTGGTCCTGACCGAGGCCTACCTCGACGACATTGGTGCCACGATTGACGATGCGCTGTCGGGCACCGGGCTCGCCACGTCGCCCTTCGGTGTGGTGGGCATCGACCTGCCCGGGCAGCCCTCTCCGGGCGTGTTGACGGTGGAAGGCAGTGGCCTCGCGACCTCACCCTTCGGGGCGATCAGCGGGCCCTTCGGGGGCGACCCGCCCTGTGTGGGCCTGGAGACCTGTCCGGTGTCGGTTCTCGACCCCGCGGGTGGAGCGGTCACTGGTGCCTTGGCGGCCACAAGTCAGGCTAGCGCCGTGTTTGGCTCGGGTACCGCCCCGGTGGGCATTGAAGGGAGCGCGGCGCTGATGGACTCGGGTGAAGGGATGGTCGAGATGCAAGTGCAGAGCCAGATGCGGGTGCCGCTGATCCCGAACTGAGCTCGAAGGGGCCACAGCCACAGCGCCGTTGTTGGTCTTCCTGGGTTCATTGCCCTTGCAGGACTCTGTGGTGCACTGCTGCTTGCGGCCCAGAGCACCGACACAAGCCAAGGGAGCGCTTCGCCGAGCCTGGCCACAGGTCCCAGCGCGACCGCTCCCGACGCCCTCCCCACCCTAGCGGGGGTTCACGGCGCGGACGTTGCATCCCCCCTCGAGATCTCGTCCACCGACCTGATGAAGGGCATCGCGGCACTGCCGGCCAATGCAAGCTGGGCGCCGCGGCAGCTTGTGGTGCGGGCCGAGAGCCCGGAGGTACTCCTTGCGCTGGCCGAGCGCTTCGATGCGCGAGTGGCGTTTGGGCGCAACCGCAGCGGCACCGGTGTGTTGTTGCTCCCGTCCGACGGCGACCTGGCGTCGGTGCGATCCACGCTCTCCGACGAGCTGGGCCCCAACAACGTGGGCCGCAACGGCATCATCCGGGGTGCGGCCAATGACCGCGACGTGGCGTTGGCCCCCCGGGACCTCCAGTGGCACCTCAACACCACCCACATCACGGCGACCTGGCCGTTGACCACCAGCGTCGCGGTGCTGGACAGCGGGGTGTCCTACCGGAATGCGGCTGAGGTCCCGTCGACCCAGATCGGGATGTATGAGACGCACAAGGCGTCGACCCTGCTGACCAACTCGATGGTCGACCCCTGGGACTTTGTCGACAACGACCCCCACCCCGACGATGAGTACTGGCACGGCACCCACATCGCCTCGGTCATCGGCTCCTCGGGCACCGTCAGTGGCTCGGCCAATGGTGTTCGCATGCTGCCCTACCGGGTGCTGGACGCCAACAACATGGGGCTGGAGTCCTTCCTCGTGGACGCGCTCGAGTCCGCCGAGCTCGCGGGCGCCACCGTGGTCAACATGAGCCTCAGCTTTGGGCCGGACTACGTGCCCTCAGCGCTGATGCTCGACACCTTGGACTCTCTGGCGGAGCACGGTGTGGTGATGGTCGGCGCCGCTGGCAACAAGGCCCAGATGGGTGCCAGCTGGCCGGCCGCGAGCCGCCACGTCATCTCGGTGGGTGCGTCCTGTGGCGCGGGGCAGGCGCTTCTTACTGCGCCGTACTCCAACATTGGCAGCGACGTCGACATCATGGCCCCCGGGGGCTGCCTGGACCGAGACGACAACCTCGATGGCTTCCCTGACGGCATTCTCGGCGAAGCGATCGCCGAGAAGGACCCCTCGGAGCTGGGCCTGTACTGGGTGCAGGGCACCAGCCAAGCGGCTGCGGTGGTGAGTGGGGTTGCCGTGCGGATGCGCCACTGGGGCGTGCCGGCGGACCGGATCCTGGACGTGCTCCAGCTCGGTGCCCAGTCGCTCGACCATCAACCGAGCGTAGGCCTCGACCTCGCGAGCATCCAGATGGCGGGTGTGGTGGAACAGGTTGTCTGGGGCCTGCCGCCGGCCCTTCCCGACTACCGGGTCGCCATGGTGCCTTGGATCGCCCAGCACACCGACGCGCTGGAGCCCCGGGTGAAGGTGATGGTGCTCGATGCGGCGAACCAGCCGGTGAGCGGCGTGTGGGTCCACGGCCACCTGACTGGGTCGACGGACTCGGCCTTCAGCTGCCAGACGGTGGCGGGAATCTGTGAAGGGGTCGGTCTGGGGGTCCAAGGGTCCGAGGCTGTCGGCTGGTCCGTGACCATCGGCCGTGTGGGCGACGGTGTGCGGGGCAAAGCGCCCCGGGGTGTGATGCTGCTCAACGAGGCCATGGACATTGCGGTGGCGGACATTCACGCGGCCTACGGGGAGCTGCCCCCGCTCGGCTTCGAGCTGGTGCCGGGTGTGTTCCAAGACGCCGTCCACGCCTTCTCCTTTGTGGCCAATGGCTCAGGCCTGGCGACCTCGCCCTTCGGTGTGGTCATCACCGAGCCCTTCCTCGACGACATCGGGGGCACCATCGACGATGCCCTGGCCGGCACTGGCCTCGCGACGTCACCCTTCGGTGTGATTGGCATCGACCTGCCCGGTCTGCCCTCACCTGGAATGGTGACCGTGGAAGGCAGCGGTCTCGCGACCTCTCCCTTCGGTGTGGTGATTGGTCCCTTTGGGGAAGACCGCCGCTGCGTGGACCTGAACGACTGCCTCGTGTCGGTGCTTGACCCTGCGGAAGGTGAGGTCACCGGGCCGCTGTCCGGATCCAGCGATGCTGCGGACATCTTCCGCTCGGGCACCACCCCGGTCGGCATCGAAGGTAGCTCGTCGCTCATGGAGTCCGGCGTGGGCCGGGTGACCCTCGAGGTCCAGAGCCAGAAGCGCATTCCCTTGCAGCCCCCCAGCCGCTGACCCTCGCGGGACTGTGTCCGTTGCCTGCGCGTCGTTGTCTGCTTCCCTGGGGTTCGTCCCTGGGCGGGCAGATGGCGGCGCGCCGCTCGTCTTGGGGATGCGCCTTGCGGGCTGCGAGGCTGCCTGTGGACAGTGGCCGTGCCGTGGGGCCAAGCGCCGGCTACGTCCTCACGGATGGGGCCCCGCTTGGTTTGCGGTCCCCCGCCCACCGCCTGTCCCGAGAGGCCCATGATCCTGCTCTTTGCCTTGCTCGCTTGTGCGCCCGACAAGACAGATGCCGAACCGGCGGGGGATGATCCCGCGGGGGACGACGGGGGCGGTGATGGTGGGGACGGGCGTGACGGGAGTGACGGGAGTGACGGCAGCGGAGACGGTGCAGACGGTGCAGACGGTGCAGACGGTGCAGACGGCGGAGATGAGCTCCCCGATGCGTGGACCGAGCACTACCGGGCCGACAGTGTCATCGAAGCCGGCGGCTTTCGGTTTGAGGAGAGCTACTGGGTGCGCCGTGCGCTGGACCCTGCCGCGGGCACCATCGACGAGGACTTGGTCGCCACCGCGGATGGCACCTTGACCGAGACCGACATTGTGGTGGCAGCCGATGCCATGAGCTTCACGCTCACCATCAACGATGGCGAGTACGTGGGCGAGGGAACCTTTGTGGGAGATCCCTGGGCCTGGAGCGGGTGGTCCTCGGTGTCGACCGCAACCGACGGCTCGTGGGTGTCGTCTGAAGACACGGTGACGTCGACCGGCCTGGAGGCCCACAAGATTGGGTACAGCGTCGAGGATGTCGAAGAGTGGACCATCGACGAGGTGCTGACCACGGTGGACGAGGCGACCTGGCAGGCCGGCATCGACAGCATCGGTGACTGACCCGGGTGGCGGGGGATCAATGCCGAAAATGCCCATCCTCACGGTGTCTTCTTGGGGATGGGCGGGCGTCGGACGGGCGAGAGGTCAGTGGCCAGCGGCCCGGGCCGTGCTCGCCACCAACGGCAGCAAGCTGGGCGCGATTCCACCCAGCAACACCACCGCGACAAGGGCCATCAATGCGACTCTCTCGCGGGGGCGGATGTCCATGTCCACGCCCTCGCTGGCGGCCGGTCCGTAGAACACACAGAACGTCAGCCGCAGCGCATTGAAGCCGACAGCGGCCAGCGTGACCACCGTGAGCAGGGTGGCGAGAATGCCGCCGGATGTGGCGCCGTTGAGCAGCACATCTTCGGCCACAAACTCCAGCGTGCCCGGCAGGCCAGCGATGGACAGGGCCATCAGCAAGAAGCCCAGCGAGAGCCGGGGGGCGGCCGTGTGCAAGCCGTGCAGGTTGCGGAGGTCCACGGGGCCGAGGCGCCGGGTGACCATGGCGATGGCCAAGATGAAGCCCACTTCGGACAAGATGAGCGCCGCCCACAGCAGCTCTCCGCCCAGTGATCCGGTCTGAGCGCCGTCGAGGGTGCCCGCCAGCATCAGCCCGTGCAAGGCCGCGACGGTCCATGCCGCGGACCGGCCAAGGTCTTGCGCTGCGATGGCCATCAACGCGGCCAATGCGGCACCGGCGAGGCCCGCGACCACCAGTGCAGTGGCCTCGGGCACGGCCGAGAGGGTGGGCTGGACCAACCGAATGAGCACCGTGACCCCACCGAGGGGCGCCACCAACAACACCCCGCTGGCGTCGGTGCGGCCGGCGAGGGTGCGGGTGAGGCCCGACTGCATCGGCAGCGCCCCCATGCGGGTGACGACGGCCATGAGCAGGAGCATCGCCACCGGCAGCGAGGTGCCCACCGAGAATGTGTCGAGCAGGCTTTGCTGGGCGATGGCCAGGCCACCGGCGGCCAGAGCGAACAGTCCCGACAGTGCGAGCACCGTGCGCCCCGCCCGTCGGGTGTCGTCGAGGCCGTGCGCGATGGCCAGTCCGCCGGCGAGCTCGGCCAGCAGCAGGGTGAGGGTGTTGTCGGCGACGGTGGCCAGGATCGCCGAAGCAAGGGCGGCCGAGATGGCCACCATGGCCCGGGGGCTGGCCATCTTGCGGGGCAGGCCCAGCGCGGTGGCGCCGACCGCGAGGGCCAGCGGCAGCATCATGGTGGCGGCGAGGGCGTCGGCCTTGAAGGCCAGCGGTCCCAAGACCAAGCTGGGGAACTGCCCGTGAATGAGCACGGGGATGGCGCACAAGGCGGCCGCGCCCACTGTGATGACCGCACCGGCAATGGTGGGCATCCGGCTCTCAGAGCGGGGCGCGACATGGGCGAGGATGGCGGCGCTGGCGTTGACGCCCACCGCAATGAGGGCGGCGAGGAGGGGATTCATTTGGCTGCAACCTCGGCGGATGCCGTGGGGGAGGGCTGGGCTTCGAGGCTCTCACCGACGGCCACGTCGGCGCGTTCGAGGGCGCGGAGGGGGGCCAGGACGATGCGCAGGGCGGCGGCCAGCAGCTCATCGAGGTGCCAGCGGTTCAGGGCGAAGGCGTACAGCGGGGCCTGAATTCGGGCCGGCAGCCAGCCTTCCACGTGGGAAGGATTGGCGCTGTGTCCCAGCAGAGTGCTGAGCTGGTGCCGATCGTGGAGAAGACTGGGCGCCCGCAGCAGCTGCCAAGTCCGGAGTGCGGCATGCCCCGCAATGTGCACCATCGCGAGGGTCTCCCAGCCGAGCCCGGCCCAGACCCACATCAGCCCCACCTGGGCGACCGATGCGTAGCCGAGGCTGCTCTTGATGTCGGACTGCACCCGGCCGACCATCGAGGCGTGGGCAGCGCTGATCAAGCCGATGGTCACCACCGCCACCCGCAGGCCGATGTGGGTGTCGAGCAGTGGCTGGATGCGCACCAACAAGAACGGCGAGGCGTGGATGGACAGCGCACCGTAGAAGATGGCGCTCGACGGGGTCGGGCCCTCCATCGCCCGGGGCAGCCAGCCGGTGAAGGGCACCGCGGCGCCTTTGCCCATGGCGCCGAAGATGAGCAGACCACCGATCAGCCAGGTCATCGGCTCGGCCACCAGCGGGACCACGTGGCCGTCGACCGGGGTGCCCAGCAAGCTCGCGCCCGCGTCAGGCAAGTGGTGGGAGAGCACCACACCCATCAACAGGCCCACGTCGGTCAGTCGGTACACCCCGTAGGCCCGCAGCCCGTGGGAGACCGGCGCGGGCCGGCGGTGGAAGAACGCGATGAGCAGGGCGGACGACAGCCCCACCAGCTCCCACCCGGCGAACAGCAGGTCCAGCCCCCGTGCGGCGGCGATGAGCGAGACGCCGACGGCAAAGACGGTGAGCAGCAAGTAGAACCGGCGAAAGCCCTCTTCTTGGTGCAGGTAGCGAGCGCTGAACAACCCCACGAGGCCACACAGCAGGTAGTCGAGGGTCAGAAACAGGGCAGCCTTGCCATCCACCAACATCGCCAGGTTGATGTGGAAGCCCCGCACCGCGATGATGCTGCCGATGTCGAGAGACACGGGGGCGCCGCCGAAGGCCAGCGCGAGGTCGATGCCGAGGGTGGCGATGAGCCCGCCCAGCAGCCCGCCGCCGACGATCTGGTGGACCCGGCGCTCCGACAGTGTGGGAATGAACAACAGGCACAAGCCCAGGATGGCCAAGGCGCCCACGGGCACGGTCATCGCGAGGAAGGCGAGTGCGGTGGGGATGTCGGTGGGGCTCATCGTGCGGCCTCCGCGAGCGGCATTCGGCCGGCCACAATGCTGGCGGGGCTCAGGTGCTCCCGGTGGCCGCGGTACCAGTCCGCGGACGTGCCCACTTCAGGCAGCCCCCGAGTCTCGGGAAAGTGCGGCTGGAAGCCGTCTTCGTCAAAGAACCACATGCGCCCACTCTCGGTGTCGAAGGCGACCACCAGGATCCACCGGTGCAGGATGAGCTGGGCCAGCGCGGGCTGGCGGGCGAGGATGGCCAGCAGCTGCTCCGGCTTGGCCTCGATGATGTTGAGCAGCCGCACGGGCTCGTGGATCTCCACCATCTGCCAGGGCAGGCCGGTGCGAAGGTCCGACGCGTGGCCGTCCATCACACCGACGAGGCCGGTGATGTTGTGCGGCAGCTTGGTGTTGCAGCCGTACCGATCCCGGTCGACGAACGAGAAGTAGTACTCCAGGTTGATGCCGGCGCCGACGGGGCCCACACTCGCGAGGAGGCCCTCCAGCACGTCACCATCGGGGTCGGCGGCGGGGTCGTAGGACGTCAGGAAGACCCGACGGTCCAAGAACAGCCCTCGGCTCCACGCCCGGCGGCCCACCATGCACAGCGCGTTGGTGGCGTGGCCATACTCCGGTCGGGGCTGGGCGAGGTCATTGGCCCGGCCGACCACATGGCGCAGGGCATCGTCAAGAGTGATGTCCAACGGGGCACTCTCGAAGCGACGGCACCGCTCATGGGCGTCCCGGCGGCGGGCTTCTTCCAGATCGGCGCGCAGGGCGGCAAACCCGGCCTTGTGACTCTCGGGAATGCGCTCCAGATCGTAGTACTCGATGTTGTCGTCGGCCGTGTTGTGGTAGCCGCCCACGAACCGAGTGCGGTCCGGAATGTCGACGCCCATGGGCCGCAGCAGCGCCCGCACTTCGGCGTCGTTCGCCATGCGTGCAAACACCCGGGCGTTGGGTCCTCCCCGTCCGCCGCCGCAGGCCCCGCAGTCGTGGGCCGCCTCGTGGGGGTTGTTCATCGAGCAGGAGCCGTGGCCGAGGAAGACCACCAAGTCGGCCATCTCGGTGACGAGACCCGTGGCCTTGAGCACCTCGGCCACGATGTTGGCACTCTCGACGCGGGTGAAGCCGAGCTGCTTGCCGTCCGCGGTGGGCTCGTCGGGGTTGAAGAAGACCGTGACCGTGGTGGGAATGGGCGGGGCCTTGGTGACCTGGGCGCCGGGGTTGAGCACACCCCGCACCATCGGCACCAACGCGGCGAGGCCCGCGAGGCTGAGCAAGCCCCCGCGGACGAGGGTGGCGCTGCCGGTGTCGGCGACCTTGCCGAGCTGACCCCGTCGGGCCCGGCGCTGGCGCTCGCTGGACCAGTCCTCGTCGTGGGCCCGCTTGGGCCGCTCTTCGATGGTGTGGCGGGGCACCACACCGGCGGGACACAGCGGCACCGAGTGGGCCTCACCGAGCCCCCGCCAGGCCATCGACACCCCGTAGAAGCCCGCATATCCGAAGGTGTGCCACGCGGGGTGCAGCTCTTCGAGGTGGCGGCGCAGCGACTCTTCGCGGTCGTCGATGCAGGTGACCACTTGGGCCCTGGGCTTGGGCCGAGGCTCGGTGCGGGTGCGCTGGTGGTGGGCCAAGACGGCGTCGAGGATGCCCACCCGATAGCGGCGCTCATACGCGAGCTGCCACAAGGCCCCACGGGCGGAGACCGGCCAGCGGTCGAGAAGGTCTGCAATGGCCTGCAGCGCGCCATCTTCGAGCTTGTCCGTCGGGCACATGCCGACCAGCAGGGCCGCATGGAACAAGCGCCAAGCCCGCTCGCCCGCGTGGTCGTCTGCACGGGAGCGGGGGGCCTGCGGAGCGGCAAGCGCGGCGCGGTCCAGCAACAGCCGGATCGCGAGATAGTCCATCAGTGCAGTGGGTCGGGTCGCCCCGGGGGCGAGGTCCGGCCGCGCAGTCAGCGCCCCGAACATGCCCGGCCAGCCCGGCAGCGCCAGCAGCGTGGCGGTGATGACCTCATCGAGATCGTCCTCGGCCACACCGAGGTCGGCGAGCACGTCGGCGACACAGTCGACGGCTCCCTGGTCCTTGGCGAGCAAGTTGCGGGCATCTCTGGCCACTCGGCGCAGCCATGCGGTGGGTTGGGGGCTGGGGCTGGCCAGCAGCGTCAGCACGGACCGGTAGAAGCCCTGTTCCCGTGCGGGCATGGGCCAGTGGCTCTGGCCGTGGTCCAGGTACGCCCCACACCAGCGGATGAGCACGGGATGCACGATGCCGTCGGTGTCTTGCCCCGTCTTCGCGAGGTGCAGATCCCGGGGGCGGGGGCCGGGGGTGGGACCCTCGGGCTCCGCTGCAGCCGCCTGGCATGCGGCCCAGAGCTGGGGCAGCCAGGTCTCTTTGGCCACCGGGCTGGTGGCGATCCGCTCCCTGCAGTCTCGCGGCAAGTCGTCCGGAAGACTGGTCAGCACGTCGGTCTCAGTGAGTCGCCACTCCAGCGCTGGCCCCCCGCAGTCGGCGGGAAGAAACAGCATCAAGCGGCGCACAGCCTCGGACTCGGTCATGCCGGGCATGCCGGCCGCAAGGTCACTCTCGGGAATCCTGGCTTGCAGGACCAGGTCGATGTCGCGGTCGAGGATGCGAGAGCTCTGCCAGGCCTCCCGAAACTTGGCTTCGGGCATAAACGCCTGTGCGCCAAACCGCTGGGCTGCGGTGACCACGGCCTGCTCGAAGGGCAGCTCTTCGTAGCAGTGCAGGGTGTTGTGGTGGACGAAGGACTCGATGGGACGCTGGCCGGGGAGGAGGTGGCTCGCACCCTCAACCAGTGCGGCGAGGAGGCGTCTGCGGTCCAGGCCAGGAGCGGGACTGTTCATCGGAGACTCGGGGACTCAAGCGTGGAGACGAAATGCGGTTTTGTCGTCCGAGACGGGCGACAGCTCGTCCATGCCGACGAAGCGAAGCTTGGCTTTGGGCCACTCGTCGGCCATGCCGTACAGGCGGGTCAGCACGGTGTGGTCCACGAACTTGGCGTGGCGCACATCGACCTCCACCTCTTCGATCTCGGCGGTGAGGTGGCTGCGGAGCTGGCCCTCGAAGGACATCAGGTTGGTGAAGGCGAGGGGACCGGTGACCTGCACCAGCAACAGCGCCCCCTGTTGGGTGACCTTCACGGGGTTGCGGACCAGGCCCAGCAAGACCCGGCCGCGAACCGCATGGAGCACCAGCTTGAGCAGGATGCCGACGGCCACACCAATGAGCAGGTCGGTCGCCAGGGTCACCACGGCGGTGACCACAAAGATGGTGAGCTGGTCGCGGCCCACGTGCAGTGCGTGCTTGAACTCCGTGGGGGACGCCAGGCGAGCCCCGGTGACGACGAGCATGGCGCCCAGCGCAGCGAGGGGGATGAGCTGCAGCAGCCCCGGCAACAGAGCGACGAACAGCAGCAGGAACAGACCGTGGAAGAAGTTGGACCAGCTCGAGGTTGCGCCGGCGTCAATATTTGCCTTGGAACGCACAATCTCAGAGATCATGGGCAGCCCGCCTATCATGGCGACACCCAGGTTGCCGATGCCCGTGACCAACAGGTCTTTGCGCAGATCGGAGCTGTGCTTGGCGGGATCGAGGGAGTCGACCGCGATGGCGCTGAGCAAGCTCTCCACGGAGCCGATGATGGCGAACATCAGGATGTACTTGATGGAGATGGGCGACATCACCATCGAGAAGTCGGGCAGCGTGACCGCGTCGAGCAGGTTGCCGGGGAGCTGGACCAGGAAGGACCCGTCCACCGTGTAGGCGAGCGCGCCGGCCCCACCTGTGGCGCCGTCGGGGAAGCCGAGCAGGACCGCCACAGGCACGGCGAGGGCCAGGACCACCAGGGGTGCGGGCACCTTCTTGAGCGCCTTGATGCGGGGCATGACGAGCAGCACCAGCAGGGACAGCACCCCGATGCCCGCGACCGCGGGGTTGGCGTGGGCGATGTAGTGGGGCAGCTCGGCCAGCATCTCGAGGGGCTCACCGTGGGCACCTTGCACACCGAGCAGCACGGGCATCTGCTTGGCGATGATGATGACGCCGATGGCGGCAAGCATGCCGTGCACAACGGAGGGGGGCATGATGGTCGCGAGGCGGTCGGCGCGGACGAGGGCCAGCACAATCTGGAGCACGGCGGCCACCGCTCCGACGGCGAGGGCGCGGCGGTAGCCCAGCATCGGGTCGCCCATGCCGAGCTCTTGCACGGCGCCGAGGGCGATGACGATGAGGCCCGCGGCGGGCCCCTTGATGGTCAGGGGCGCACTGCCGACGTGGCTCGTGAGCAGGCCGCCGACGATGGCCGTGAGCACACCCGCCACAGGGGGGAAGCCGCTGGCCATCGCGATGCCGAGGCACAGGGGCAGGGCGATGAGGAAGACGAGAAAGCCGGAGCTTGCGTTCTTCAGAAGCATCTGAGGGAACGGCAGGGCGGGGGCGGGCTGCATGGCTGGACCTCGAACGCGGGGCTCTGTTCAGCGGAGCACCCGGCTTGGGCCCAGGCCAAAGCAAGTCCCATGCCAGTTGTGCAGATCGGTGGAGAACGGGCTGGCCGTGCGAGGGCAGGGCAGGGACCGACTTCGGGGCGCCATACAAAAACGCCACACGTGGGCAATTGGTGTGGCAGTTTTGCATCCGGTGGGGCAAAACAAGACCACCTCAGGGGCAGTCGCTCACCAAACGCCAAAGTCGGGGGGGTTGATGAAGCTGACCTTCAAGATCTCCCTGCTGCTCGCGCTGACCATTGCGGCCGTGCTGCTGCTGGTCGAGATGCTGACCCTCGCTCGAGAGAGCGCGTTGCTGGAAGCCGATCTCCGCCGGGATGCCCACCTCGTGGCCCACACCCTCGCGTCGGCTGCGGCCGAGTCCGCCCAGCCCGGTCAGCTCGTGGGAACGGTGGGCGCGGACCAGTCGGAGCTGGCGATCGTGTGGCGGTCCACGGCTGAGCTTGGGGACGTGCCCGAGGCGCTGCGACCCGCGCTGGGTCGGGGGGAGACCGTGGTCACCGAGGGGGTCGTCGGCGGCGAGGTCGCCATCCTCGCATGGGCTCCAGTCTTTGTGAATGGCTCAATGGTCGGCTTTGTCGAGATTGGCGAGAGCCTCGCGGTGCGGGACGGCTTTGTGAAGCGAGGCATGTTCTCGGCGGTGGGCACGGTGGTTGTGTTGGCCCTGTTGTCGGGGGGGGTGGCGCTGGTGTCCGGCCGGGAGCTGGTGGGGCGCAGCGTCGACCGACTCGTGGAGAAGACCCGCCAGGTGGCCCGGGGGGAGCTGGACCACCCCGTCTCGGTCCGGGGGCAGGACGAGCTGGCCCACCTCGCCAGTGCGCTGAACCAGATGTCCGATGACCTGGGGCGGCTGCGGGCCGAGGCTGCCATGGCCGCGCAGGCACAGATCGAGGCGGAGGTGGCGCTGCGCCATGCGGACCGGCTGCGCACGGTCGGAGTGTTGGCGGCCGGGGTGGCCCACGAGCTGGGCACGCCGCTGAACATCATCTCAGGGCGGGCGGCCCTGGTGCGCCGTCGGCTCGATGATCCCCGCACCCAGCGGGATGCCGACATCATCAAGGAACAGGTGGCCCGCATCAGTGAGCTGGTCCGCCGGATGATGGACTTCTCCAGCGGTGCGACCCCGGTGACCGAGCGCTGTGATCTCGCGGCCTTGGTCCGCAACCACACCGAGCTGTTGCTGCCCGAAGCCCGAAAGCGGGGGCTGTTTCTGCAGCTTCGGGTGCCGGAGTCCCGGGTGCCGGTGCGGGTGGACGCCCGCCAGATCGCCCAGGTGGTGGCCAACCTCACCCTCAATGCGCTGTTGGCCTCACCGGAGGGGGGCACGGTGGAGCTGGTGGTGGAGCCGCTGGCCGGTGGTGGGGCGCGATTGTGCGTGAATGACAAAGGAGCGGGCATTCCCGTGGAGTTGAGGGAGCGTGTCTTCGACCCCTTCTTCACCACCCGCAGCCCCGGCGAAGGCACCGGCCTGGGGCTCAGCATTGTGCGAAAGATTGTGGAAGATCACCGTGGACGCATCATCATCGAGGACTCGCCGGCGGGTGGGGCATCGTTTGTTGTGGTGCTGCCCGCAGCGGAGGACGCATGAGTGGCCGAATCTTGGTGGTCGATGACGACGCCGACATGGTTGAACTGCTGGTCGAAACACTCGAGACCGCGGGACACACCGTCGCCTCGGCAACGGGCGCAGCAGGGGCTCTTGCGGTGCTGGACGCCGGACCGATGGATGTGGTGCTGACCGACCTCCACATGCGGGGGATGTCGGGTCTTGAGCTGTCGGCTGAAGTGCAAGCGCGCTTCCCGGAGCTGCCAGTCATCGTGCTCACGGGCTTCGGCACCATGTCGGCGGCGGTCGAGGCGATGCGGGCGGGGGTCTACGACTTTCTGGCCAAGCCCGTGGAGCTTGAACAGCTGGAGCTGAGCGTGGCCCGGGCATTGCGGCACCGGCGGCTCACCCGCGAGGTCCAGCAGCTCCGAAAGACCCAGAGAGCGTCGCATCCGGGGGGCATCGTCGGCGAGAGTGCGGCGATGTCGGGCTTGTATGCACTGCTGCCCCGGGCGGCCCAGGCGGACGTGCCCGTGTTGATCAACGGTGAGACCGGGACAGGAAAGGAGCTGGTGGCCCGGGCGCTGCACGAGGGCTCCCGCCACCCCGATGCCCCGTTTGTTGCGATCAACTGCTCGGCGCTGCCGGAGCACCTGCTGGAGAGTGAGCTGTTCGGGCATGTGCGGGGGGCGTTTACCGATGCCCGCACCGAGCGCCGGGGGCTGTTTGTGGAAGCGGGCTCAGGAATGCTGTTGTTGGATGAGGTCGCGGAGCTGCCGCTGGCACTGCAACCCAAGCTGCTGCGGGTGCTGCAAGAGGGGCGAGTGCGGCCGGTGGGCAGCGATCGCGAGGTGCCCGTGTCGTGCCGGGTTGTGGCCGCGACCCACCGGGACCTGCAAGCCGAGGTGCGGGCGGGGCGGTTCCGCTCCGATCTCTACTATCGCTTGGCCGTGCTTCGCCTGGTGATTCCGCCCCTGCGGGAGCGGGCCGGCGATGTGTTGTTGCTCGCCCAGCACTTTCTCGACAAGGCTGAGGCCCGGACCGGGCGCCGAATCCTGGGCATCACCACTTCGGTGGCGCGGGCGCTGGTGGCCTGGCACTGGCCGGGCAACGTACGGGAACTGGAGAACTGCATCGAAGCGGCGGTTGCGCTGACGGTCCACGATCGACTGGTGTTGGCCGATCTGCCGCCGGAGCTGCGGGCGGGGGTCGGTCCTGCGGATGTGGGGGTCTCCCCGGGCTTTGGGTTGGTCGCCTTGGATGAGATGGAGCGACAACACATCGCGGCCGTGCTCGATGCGGTGGAGGGCAACAAGAAAGAAGCTGCCGCCATTCTGGGCATCGACCGGCGCACGCTGTACCGCAAGCTGGAGCGCTTCGGGGAGGGGGACGAGGGGCGCTGAGCTTGCTGGGTTGGAGCATAATTGCAGGCGAGGCCAAGACAGTGATTGCTGGGGACCCGCTTGGGGTAGGGTGGCGACGCGACGCTGCTCCAGTTCGGGTCGCAAGGGGATGAGGATGCGGGCCTCGAGACTTGCCGTCGGCTTGAGTGTGTTCTGGACGGGATGTGCACCGGCGGACCCTGCTGACCTAGGGGCGGCGGATGCCACCGCTCGAGAGGCCACCACGACCCTGCGGTGGCGGGTGGTGCACCAACCCTCGAACTACTTCATCCGGATGGCGCTTCGCTTTGAGCGAGACGTTGAAGCCCAGACCCACGGTCGGGTGATGGTGGACATTCTGGACGCCCAGGGCCTGCCCATCAACCCCGCCGAGCCGACCGAGCCTGTGCTGCACAAAGAGGCCCGCCAGCACAAGCGGGAGAAGCTTGCCGCGGCCCTCGCGGGGGAACCTTACCCGGCCGACAAAGACACCTTGGTCGGGCTGGAGCGGGCCCGCAGCTACCGGATGATGCTGGACGGGGACGTGGACATGTCCCAGATCTACACCTATCAGCTCGCACAGGTCGCCAACCCCGCCTACCACGCGCTGGAGCTTCCCTTCCTCTTTGACGACTACGACCACGTGGGCCGGGTGTTGGAGAGCGAAGTGGGGGAGGGCTTGTTGGCCTCCACGGTGGACTCGACCGGGGCCCGAGGCTTGGCGTTTACCTTCAGTGGTGGGCTGTTGGTGATGACCGCCAACTCGGGGGCGTCGCTCACCACGGCGGACCAGTGGGCCGCCCGGCCGGCGTGTCGCATCGCGAGCCCGACCCGCAACCTGGGCATGTTGACCTTGGGTGCCCAGTCTGTGGACTGTGGGGCTCCCGACAGCGTCCGCGCCGACATCGAAGAGATCAACCTGCCGGACGTGGCCAACCGGCTGTTGGACGGGCGGAAGGGCAACCGGCGCACCCCGCCGACGGTCACCGAGACCCAGCATGTGTTGCTCTCGACGGTGGTCAACATCCGGGAAGAGACCTGGGACCGGCTGTCGGCCGATGACCAACAGATCGTCAAGCAAGCGGCGCTGGATGCGGCCCGATTTGAGCGGCAGCTCACGATGGACCGGTACGACTCGGCCCGCCAAGAGCTGTTGGACGACGGCTACCCCTGGACAACGCTGGACAGTGTCGAGCGCGACGCGTTGCAACACGCCGCCAGACCTGCCTACGATGCCCTGTTCAAGGATGTTCCCGAGGCTCGGGTCATCGCGGAAGCCATCGAGGCCATGGGCGCTGGTGGGGTCGACTCTGGCCGGGTGGCAGCCGACTGAGCGAACGTCCTCCGGCCGATGGATGCCCCCGCCGGGCGGCTACAGCGGGAGGTGGGTCTGGGTGGCCACGGCACCCAGCTGGCGTTGCTCGTGCTCCAGCAACCATCGCTTGGTGTCGATGCCGCCCGCAAAGCCGGTGAGCTTGCCCGTCATCCCCACCACCCGATGACACGGAACGATGATGGACAGCGGATTCCGCCCCACTGCTGCCCCGATGGCCCGCGCGGCGCTGGGCTTGCCGGATAAAGTGGCGAGCGCGCCGTAGGTGGTGGTGGCGCCGAAGGGAACCTCGTCGAGGGCCGCCCAGACCGACATCTGGAAGTCCGTGCCGGTGCGGGCGGTGGGCACGGTGAAGGTGGTGCGGGTGCCCGCGAACCATGCGGTGAGCTCAGCCGCGGCAAGGGCCAGCACGTCGTCGGTGCCCTCGGTGCCCTGAATGCGCGGTGCCGGGGTGTGGCCGGGGAAGGTGACGCTCACGAGTGCCTGGCCGTTGGAGACGAGGGTGAGGGGGCCCACGGGGCTCGGGAGGGTCAGTTGGAGCATGGTAGTGTCCGGTGCTGGTGGTGAACGACGGCGCGGACTCTGCGCTGAGCCCCAGCGGGGAGGGCGGATGCTCGCGAGCCTTTGTGTGCTGCCGGCGATGGCGGCGACGGTGACCTTCCAAGCCGGCACGGGGGCGCATGGCACCACCCATGACAGCTACATCGTGGGCTCGAGGTCGTCGAGCGACGCGAACTTCTCGACCGAGCCTTGGCTGTTTGCGGACCTCTCCGATGGCGACAATGGGGGCGCCGAGGTGCGCTCGCTGGTGCGCTTTCCCGATGTGGTGGGCCCCGGTGAGGGCCAGATCCGCCGGGGGTCTGTGGTGACGGCAGCCACGCTGGTGTTCACGGTCGACAATGAAGGGGGGGCGCTCGGCATCCATGAGGTGCTGGAGCCGTGGGATGTGGACCAGGTGTCGTGGGTGTCCCGGGGGGATGGGCCTTGGGCAGCCGAAGGGGCCGGACCGCCGTCGTCGTCAACCAAAGCGCTCACGGAGCTGGAGGCGTCCACGGACGGCCTGCTCTCCTTTGGGGTGCAAGTGGCCGTGCGCGAGTGGGCCCGCAACCCGGCGCTCAACCACGGCTTCGTGTTGGTGCCCTTGTCGAGCGATGGGGCCGACCTGCACAGCAGCGCCTCGCCTGACGAGGCTGCGCGGCCGATGCTGGTGGTCGAGTACACCCCGAGCGAGGGCGACACCGGCGCGCCCGACGACACGGGCGATGCGTTGGAGGACGACGCTGACGCCGATGCGCCGGCCGACAACACGGAAGCGGACGCGAGCGCGGATGGCGGCGACGGCGGCAAAGACGGCGCCGGCTGCCACGTGGTGGGCGGTGTCGCGGCCCTGGGTTGGGGGATGGTCGGGTTGGCTGTGGGGCTGCGCCGGCGTCAGCGGTCCTGAGCCGGGGGCAGCGCAGCGGCGAGGCAGCGGCCCAAGGGCTCCGCGATGCGTTGGACGGCCGCAGGATCGCAGACCATTGGCGAGAATGGCTTCCACTGAGCCACAATCAAGTCTCGGCGCACTTCCAAGCACAGCAGGCGGCCGGGATGCCGAGCCGACAGTGTGGCCCCCCGGGTGGCGGGGTGGAGGGTGTAGGTGCCCCCTTCGACGGCGGTGAGGCCCTGCTGCGCCAAGGCGGCTGTGAGGGCCGCGCCGATGCCGGGGGGCGCCATGTACTGGCCCTCGGGGGTCTCGGTGATGAGGTCGACTTCGGGGCGCAGTGGCCAGGTCTCGGCCACTCCGGGGGCCCACGCCGCGTGCATGCGGTCCACGATGTCCAGCTCGACGGTGGCGATGTCGACGGTGCGCGGCGCGTAGGTGTGGGGCACAAGGGCCAACCCGTCGGCTTTCTCGAGGCCCGCGAAGGCCCGATCCGTGAGGGCCACGTACTGGGCGTGCAAGCCCAAGAGGTACTGCTCGTCGTCGGGATCGGTGATGTAGACCGGCAGCCCCCGGGACATGCCGCCGGGCACTCGGGCGTCGAGCTCCCGGTTGCAGTCGATGAGGGTGCGGGGCACCAGACAGCGGATGAGCAGGGCGGCTTCGGTGGAGTGCAGCGCCACAAAGTGCTCGGCTGCGGCGACCCCCAGCGCCCAGGCCCCGACGTCCGTGTTGGCCCAGAAGAAGTGGTGCAGGTCCAGCGGCAGGGTGCCCCGAAGCTGGGCTTCACACGCGCGGTAGTGGGCGAGCTCATCGGCGCCGTGGGGCACCTCAACGACCAGCCGGGGGGCCCGATCGGGTGGGCACTGCGCACCTCGACAGGACTGGACGTGTGCGACGCCGGGAATGCTGGCCACACCGGCAGAGGGGAGGGGCATGGCGGCTCGGGGAGGGGCGTGGTCAAGACAGGGCGCCCGCCGTGGAGCAGGTCTGCACGGGGGCCCACTTGGGGACGGGTCGGTTCGCTGCCGAAGGCATCGAGGTAGCGGCCGCGGGGGGACGGGTTGCCCCAAGGTCGACCCAAACGATACTCCCTTGGGCCGGTCGCGGTCCCCCGCCCACCGGGCATGTCGGGCGCTCGGGCGCTGCTTCGGGGGCCCTCTATCGCCGAGAATGCCGTGTCAGAAGTCAAGTCCGCGTGGTCCTCTCCCCGGCCAGAGTGGGACGCTGCGGTGGGAAGTCTCTACACGGGCGCCGAGCAGCGGGGCACCGATGGTGCGCTTCATGCCATTGAGGTGTCCACCGGCGTCAACGCGAAAGCGGGCATGCTGCTGGCCCAGCTCATCCGCAGCACAAGCCCAAGTCAGACGCTGGAAGTGGGCTGTGCATGCGGGTTCTCGACGCTGTTCTTGGTCCGTGCCCTCGTCGATGTGGGGGGCCGCCGCCACATCAGTGTGGACCCATACCAGCACAAGATGTGGCATGGCGTGGGCATCCAGAAGGTCATCGACGCGGGCTTGAGCGACCACCACGAGCTGATGGAGGACCTGTCCGACTTGGCGCTGCCGACGCTGCACAAACGGGGCGAGCGCTTCCAGCTCATCTTCATCGACGGGGACCACCGCTTCGACGCCATCATCGCCGATGTGCGCAACAGCGACCGGTTGCTGGACCCGGGGGGCATCCTGGTGTTGGACGACACCTGGATGCCGTCGACACGGGCCGCGATGTCCTTCATCGAGACCAACCTCGCGTACCAACGAATCGGGGTGTCCTTCAACCTCGCCATCTATCGCAAGCGGGCCAACGACCAGCGCAAGTGGCAGCACTTTGTGCCCTTCCCGATGACCCGGCCGATGGGCAGCTGACCCACCGGCGAGGGCGCTACCGGGCGAGCACCTGGAGGGCGGTGTCGGGGCGGTCGGTGATGATGCCGTCCACGCCCATGTCGGTCAGGCGCTTCATCTCGACGGGGTCGTTGACCGTCCACGCGATGATGCGGTAGCCCCGGTCCTTCATCTTGGCGACATAACGGGGGCGCAGCATCTTGGCCTCGGCCACCAGCAGGTCCGGCACTGCCTTGCTGTTGAGCATCAGGTGGCGCAGCACCCACTTCTCGTAGAACTTGAGGTCGGCGTCTTTGAAGGTGCCGTACAGCTGCCCCCGGCGCACATCGGGCGCGTACTCGCGGCACGCGGACAACACGTAGGGGTTGAAGCTGGTGACGATGACCCGGTCCCGGGCGCCGGCGGCGTCGATCGCGGTGACTACCTTGCGGGCGACCTCCCACGGCGGCTTCCCGTCGCGGGGCGACTTGATCTCGATGTTGACCACGACCTTGGGGGTGTAGGTCCGCAGCACATCTTCGAGGCGGGGCACCCGCTGGCCCTCCCACTTGGTGTCGAGAAAGACCCCCGCGTCGAGCTCGGCGATGTTGGCCCAGAGCGCTTCGTCCACATAGCCGGCGCCGTTGGTGGTGCGATCGAGGCTGTCGTCGTGAATGACCACTGGCACGCCATCAGCGCTGAGTGTGACGTCCAGCTCGAAGGCGACACCCAGGTCTGCGGCGGCCTGGAACGCGGCGTCGGTGTTCTCGGGCGCGAGCCCCGCTGCACCCCGGTGACCAATGACTATCGGACTTGTCGGGAACAGCTGGTCGGTGGGGCGGGGTGTGTGGGGCACACACGCGGCAGCTGCGGTGGCGATGAGGGACGCGGCGAGGGGACGCAGTCCAGCGAGGGGCCGTCGTGACATTGGGCACTCCAGATCTCGGCGGACCCTATCGGGCCTCGCTGGGCGCTGCGGGGGAAGTCCCGAGATTCCGCGGCGCACGATATGGCGGCGCCATGTCCATCACTCCCGCCCCCGTCGACCTCCTCGCGCTCAGTGTTGACCAGCTCAAGGCGCTGGTGGTGGACTTGGGGGGCAAGCCGTTCCGGGCGACCCAGATCCATGGCTGGATCTACCAAAAGGGCGTCGACAGCGTCGATGACATGGCCAACTTGCCCAAGGCCCTGCGGGCGCGCATGCGCGAAGCGACCTGTATCGGCACCCTCGGCGTCGCCGAAGAACAACAGTCGCCCGACGGCACCACCAAGCGGCTGTACCGGTTGCGGGAAGGCCAGCTTGTGGAAGCCGTGCTGATGCGCTACCGCGACGGCCGCAACACCGCGTGCATCTCCAGCCAAGCGGGATGCGCGATGGGCTGTGTGTTCTGCGCCACGGGCCAGATGGGCTTTGGTCGCCACCTGCGCACCGAAGAGATCTTGGAGCAAGTCTGGCGCTTTGACCGGGAGCTCAAGGTCGAGGGCGCACGGCTCAGCAACGTCGTGATGATGGGCATGGGCGAGCCCTTCCACAACTACGACGCATCGGTCGGGGCCATGCGCCGCATCAACACCGACGTAGGCATCGGCGCCCGCCACATCACGGTCAGCACGGTGGGCATTGTGCCGGCCATCCGGCGGTTTGCGGCCGAGGGCTTCCAGGCCACCCTGGCCATCAGCTTGCACGCGACCGAAGACGCCCAGCGCAGCGCGATGATGCCGGTGAACCGCAAGTGGCCCATCGAAGAGCTCATCGCCGCGTGCCGGGAGTATGTCGATGCCACCCACCGACGGATCACGTTTGAGTGGGCGCTGATCGGTGGCCAGACCGACTCTCTCGACGAGGCCAGGCGACTCGGCCACCTGCTTCGGGGTTTGCTGTGTCACGTCAACGTGATCCCGCTCAACCCCACCGAGGGCTTCACGGGAGAGCCCAGCAGCCCCGAACAGGTCAATGCTTTTGTGGAGCAGCTGCGGGAGATGGGCACCCCCGCCAGCATCCGGGTGCGGCGGGGGATCGACATCGACGCGGGCTGTGGCCAGCTCAAGAGCCGGGTGTTGGCGCGGGAAGCGCGGGGCGCGGGTGGGCAGCTCAGCGGGTGAGGACGCAGTAGGCGAGGGCGGCGATGCCGATCACGCCAATGCGGATGAGGGCATCGATCTGGACGGGGGAGAGGCGGCGCACGGTGGAGTCCGGTGGGTCATGTGCGTTCTCTCTCCATCATTGCCGGGAATGTCCGGTTGGCGCCTTCGCGTAACACCAATGCGGGACCGGCGCTGGGCGGCGATCAGCCCTCGTCCCAGATCACCCGAAGGCGCACGTCAATGCCCTCCAGCACGCCATCCACGTCCGGCAATGGGCGGTGGGACTCGAGCTGTTGGGGCGTCTCGTCGCTGTCTCGGCTGAGCACACACACGAGCCGGTGGTCTTCGCCGTCCTGGAGCCGGGCGGCGTACGCGTCGAAGTTGGGGTCGCTGTCGGAGTCGTGGGAAAAGCGCCAGCTCCCGTGGCCGGCCGTGGTGCCCTGGCCGACTGGCGACAGGGCGGAGATGGGATCGGGCAGGGGGTCCGGTGCGGGCTCTTCGAGGTCCGGATCGATGTCGGTCCAGACGCCCCAGGTGGACCAGCTTGCGGTCACCTCAGTGGCCGACAGGGCGCCGGAGCACACTTCCACCTCATTGCCGTCGATCCGCCACAGCACGGTGTACTCGACGTCCACCGACCCCGTGGGTGTGCCCCCGTCGCCCCCGTCGCCCCCGTCGCCGCCGTCAGCACCATCCGAGCCGTCCTCACCATCCGCAGCGCCGCTGTCGGCGGCATCGGCCGGCCCGGTGTCATCGGCCGGCGGGAGGGACTTGATGCCGCTTCCGCAGCCCAGGGTCAGGCCGAGGGCGAGGGTCCGAAGGGAGGCAAGGCTGTGCATCGGCGTCACCGGGGAGGCGGGGGTGGGGTCCGCGATGGCTTGAGGGTAGCCCGCCGGTGGGTGCCGTCGGGGGGACATGGGCACAGCCCCCGGGCGGACCGGGTGCCAGAACGCAGAAAGCCCTGAAGCGCGGGGCTTCAGGGCTTCCGAGTCTGGCGTTTGCAGGGGCCATCCGGGGCACGGCGAAAGGTGGACGGGGCCGCGCCAGGCAGCTCAGTCCCGCTTGTTGCCCGGTCCGAACCGGCGCTGCAGCAGCAGCAGCATCGCGGCGGGGGGGATGACCAAGCCGAACAGCAGCCCGAGGCGGCCGATGAATGCGTTGCCGCTGTCGAGCAGGCTGGGCAGCGGCAGCAGGAGCAGCAGCCCGGCGAGCAGGACGACCAGCAGATCGGTGGACCGCGTCGATGTTGCGGTGCGGTCCTTGCGGCGCTGGACTGAGCGAGATGAGGTCTTCATGGCACGGCTGGACTGGGGAGCGGCTCGGCGAGCCCGGGGAACTTCGATGCTGTCGATTGGGGCAACGAATGTGTCGGAGGAGAACTCGAGCATGGTGGCGCTCAGGCTTTCTTCGGTTTGGGATTCCATCGTTGTCTCCGCGGTGTGGTGGTGTCGCTTCCCGGCCCCGTCACGCGCCGTTCTGCTCACGTAGTGAGTCTGGCACTCGCGAGGGGGAAGCTCAAGGGAGAGATTGCCGTTTTTTTTGATGGCAGCCTCCTACGCATCGCCCGCACCGTAGTGAACGGTCACAGAAGTGATTGAAGCGATGCCCTGTTTGTGTGATACTTGGGGTTTTGACTTTTCGAAACGACATTTTTGAGGCGGGGGGCTGCATGGACCTCGGCTGAGTCGGCTTTCTGGGCGTGTGAGCGGCTCCGGGCGTGTCGAATCGGAGCGCCGGCGCGCCGCACAGATCGTGGGGTCATCGGGCCACATTGGGTGGCCCAACAGGTCATTGCGCGTGTGGGTGGGACCCCGCGTCGTGGCGAGACGATGAAGTCCTCAACGGATCGTCTGTGGGGCGGGGGGGGGGGGCAGCGGGGTTGTGCGCAAGGGGCGCTCGGCGCAGTGGAGTGCTTGTCGTGTAGATGCCCCGTTCACTTCACCCCTGCTCATTTCATCGGGGCTACATCGGCCAACCCCATGGGGGCCACGTCGGGCAATTTCATGGGGGGACTATTGGGCAACGCCACGGGTGCTACACCGGGGGCCCGGCGGCCGCTGCTCGTCCCGGGTTGAGGTGGGCATGAGTCTGGTTTTGGGCCTGGGTGCCCCTGCGCTGGCCGCGGGCCTGGTTGCGGTGCTCGTCACGGTTGCCATTGAGCGCTGGGGCGGACGAGTGGGCGGTGTGCTCGGCACGATGCCCTCCACCATCGTCCCGGCCGCCGTGGGCATCTGGAGCCAGTCGGCGTCTGTGGACGACTTTGTCGCTGCGATGGCGGTGACGCCCGTGGGGATGTGGGTCGACGTCATGTTCCTGTGGAGCTGGCGGGTGCTGCCGGGCTGGGTCGGGGGTGACGGCGGCACCACCACGCTGGTGCGGGTGCTGGTCAGCTCCATCGCGCTGTGGAGCGCGGCGGCGCTGTCGGTGGTGATGCTGTTGGGGTGGGCGCGGGCATCGGGGGTGCCCTTGCCGCCGATTGGCATCGCTGCGCTGTTGTTGTCGGTGGTGTTTGGGGTCATCGCGTGCCGCTCCAACCCGCCCACCCCCGGCGGATCTCGCCCGGTCCGTGGCCGCACGCTGGTCGCCCGGGGCACGCTGGCTGGGCTGGCCATCGGGGTGTCGGTGCTGTTCGCCCGGGTCGGGGGGCCGCTGCTTGCAGGAGTGGCCGCGGTCTTCCCTGCGATCTTCATCACCACGATGGTCTCGCTGTGGTGGAGCCAGGGGCGGGCAGTGCAAGCGGGCGCGGTGGGACCGATGATGCTGGGGGCATCGAGTGTGTCGGCCTACGCGCTGTTTGCGGGCGTGCTCTTGCCGATGCTGGGCGGCGTGACGGGCAGTGTGGTGGCCTGGCTGGCGGCGCTTGTGGTGGTCACGCTGCCGTCGTGGGCGTGGTTGTCGGCGCGGGCAAGACGACAGCGGCCGTCCTGACGCGGGGGGGCGGACGGCCGGGGGGTCGGGGGGCCACCGAAGTGGCGGGCCCTGGAAGCGTCAGTTGCCGCTGGTGGACAGGTGCTCGTAGGCGTCCTCGTCCTTGTAGTCGGTGCGGGTCGCCTTGAACTTCTGGTTGTCCTCACAGACGGTGGTCTCGGCAATCTCGCACAGGGCCGGCGACGAGCTGCTGGTGCAGTCGGCCACCTCGCCGTCGTTGCTGGCGGCGATGACGTCGCCATTGTCGTCGGGGACTTCCAGGAAGGAGGCCGCCGGAATGACGCCGGTCCAGCCGATCTCGGCCGCTGCGTCTTCGTTCCAGACGTCGGTCTCTTTCCACGTGGTGGTCGTGGTCATGTCGGACTTCATCGACCCGGCGCCGTTGCTGGCGTTCTCCAGCGACAGCGTGATCTTGACCGCTTCGTTCACTTCGAGGTACTCGGCGTTGCCGTAGCCCGAGTAGTGGTTTTGCCAGGACGCGTCCCCGGAGCCCTCGGACCACTCAAAGGTCCAGTCGCTGCCTTCGCGGGTGCCCGGGAATGACTGGTCCCCGATGAGCAGCACCCCGGCGGAGCGGGTGGTCGTGGTGAGCTGGGCGAAGACGATCTCGCGGCTCGACTCGGACCGTGTGCCCGGCTCCCAGTCGCCCTCCAGCGTGGGGTCGGGCGCCGTGGCGTACGTGAAGTTGTGGGTGATGATGGGGTCACCACACGCGTCGGCGGCGGGCGCGTCGATCTCCAGCATCCAGATGTCGCTGTCGGAAGCGCATCCGGTGGCAGTGGAAGCGGCGGCGATGATCAGGACGGGGAGCGTGCGGGACATGAGTGGTTCTCCGATTTTCGGTCCGCGGTGCACCGAGTGCGCGCGCGGGATGGGCCCCTGCGGGACAGCAGGTGGCCCTGGACGCCGACAAGGTGACCTGAATCGCGGGCGGTTGCACGTTCAATTGGGCACCAGCCCGGCGCCATTCCCTATGGTGCCACTGGAGCTCGTGCATTGTCATGTCAATGCGGATAGTCAGGCCTCGGTCTCTGGTGGCCCAGTCTGGCGTCTTTGATGCGGTTGTCCGGCACCACTGGGGAGCGCACGTCCACGTGCGACTGGCGGTGCCAGCATGCATTGTGTGGATGCGTCGAGAGGGAGCTTGGGTCATGGCGGCTGGCACACACAGCGACTCGCGGGGCCGACTGCTGCGGCGCACTGTGGGCACTGCCGTGGCGGTGGGCGCGCTGCTGGCAGTGGCCCCCACTGCGATGGGCGCGGACGACGACGGTGTGGCCGACGCGGCGGGGGCGGACAGCGTGCCGGATGGCGAGCGCTGGTTGCTGGAAGTGCGCGGCTGGTCGCCTGTCTATCGAGAGCCGGTCGCCCGGGGGCCCTACCGGGGCATGCTGCTGAGTGGCGAGACCGTGGCCATCGTGGAGCGCTTGCCGCCCGACCGCAGCTGCACCCACGAGGGATGGGGCCGGCTGGAAGACGGCGGATGGACGTGCTTGTCGCGGATGCGGCCGAGCAAGGAACAGCCCCAAGACCAGCCAGTGTTGGTCGCTTTCGACCATCCCGAACCCAGTGAATACCTGGGCTATCGCGAGAACGGGTCCTATCCGCGCGAGCCGGGCGACCAAGTCGAGCTGTTGTTGCCCTTTGTCTACGGCAAGAAGTGGCGGCGCTGGCGGGCCCCGGCCTGGACTAGCCTCGATGCGTGGAACCGGGGGCATGGTCCGGACGGCAACTTGGAAGGGGTGACCAAGTACCACTTCGTCAAGGTGCACGAGACCCCCCGGGGCACGGTGCTTCAGACGGGCGACGGCCAGTATGTGCCGGCCGACCAAGTCTACATCTACCCAGTGGACCGCTTCTCGGGCCGCGACCTGGAGCAGGCGCCTGTGCCGCCCGGTCACCGGCCGGCTTGGGTGGTGGCCTACGAGGGCGTCCCCATTCGCTCCGACCCCCGCGCCGATGCGCCCACGATGCTGCGGATGCCCTACCACGCGTCCCTCGACGTGGATGCGACGCCCGTGGACCTGGGCCGCAGTGGCCAGTGGTGGCGGATTCCCGATGCGCTCGGCCCCGACATCGACGGCTGGGTGGTGGCGGGCAGCCTGGGGGTGCGGGTGTGGCATCCGGTCTCTCGCCCCCCTGAAGTGGGGTCGACGGAGCTGTGGATCGACGTGGACCGAGGGGAGCAGATCCTGGCGGTGCAGCGGGGCGACCGGCCGATCTACATGACCCTGGTGTCGACGGGAGAAGGCGCACGCTGGGCCACCCCTCGGGGGCTCTACCGGATCTACGACAAGTCGGTCTATGGCGACATGCGAAGCCGCGATGATGCCGATGAGCCCTACGCGGTCGAAGCGGTGCCTTGGGTGATGCACTTCAAGACCCGCTACGCGCTGCACGGGGTGTTCTGGCACTGGGGCTTTGGCCACCCGGCCAGCCACGGGTGCGTCAACTTGGCGCCGGCCGACGCGCGGTGGATCTTCAACCACATCACACCGACGCTCGGAAAGGGCTGGCACACGGTGTACGAGACCCCGAGCGATCCTGGCACGCTGATCCGTGTGCGCCGGGACTCGGCGGATGTCCCCGACCAGCGCATCGAGCTGCAGTGAGGGGCTGCCCGGGGGAGCCTTCGCTCAGCCGAGCCTGAAGAACTCCGGCAGCTTCTTGAGCAAGGGTGCGCTGTTGGTCTTGATCTTGCCTCGCGCGATGTCGATCGGACCCGGGCGCTTGCCCTCGAGCACCATCTTCGTGAACAGCTTGGGGTCGCACTTGAGCACGCAGTCAGCGGCTTGGGTGTGGCGGCCCTCTTGCACGTCGACCCGGTCGGGATGCAGCGTCACGGTCCACTTCTCGTCGCCGACAGAGAAGTAGTACGACGTGGGCTTGCTGACTTTGCCGGGATTGTAGCGCTCGGGCATCTTCTCAAAGATCTGGCGGATCTCGCTCATGGGGGCTCCGGGGAGAGGGGTCAGGTGGAACGGACAGGGCGCAGCAGTATCTCGGTGTGACCATCGTCCCCCAACATCGCAGCATCGTCGTCCAAGATGGCTTGTTTTAGGGCATTGTCGGGGTTTCGGGGGGCCGGATCGAGGGAGAACAGCTGCTCGTCTTCGATGCGGTGGCGGGCCGGTGGACGGGCACGCCGAGGGCGGGGGACCGGTGCCGGGGGCTCGCTGTCCTGATCATTGAGCCCGTCCTGATCATTGAGCCCGTCCTGATCATTGAGCCCGTCCTGATCATTGAGCAGGGGCACCCACGGCAGGTCCGCTTCGGCGTCGAGCTCGAAGAGGGCCTCATCGGCGTATTGGTCGGGGTCCAGGGCGTCGTCGTGCAGGGCCTGGGTCTCGGCGGTGAGCGCGTCGCCGGAATGGAGGAAGAGCTCCACATTGCCCACGCCGTCGTCGCGCACCAGATCGTCCCGAACGCCGTGGCTGCGTAGATCCACGCGGAGGTCCTCGACCAGCCTGGCCAGGCGTCGTCGGACCGCCCCCGGTGCGACGGTGAAGCGGGCGGCTTCGTCGGGCCACAGCGCCAGCGCCAGCTCCAGCGGACGGGCGATGTCGCCGTGCTCGTGGAGGAGACGGAGCAGCCGCGCGGACTGACCGGTCAGCGTGAGCTCGTGGCGCTTGGGGCGCTCGATGTGCACGGCTTCGGCGGAGTCTTCGAAGCGGAGCGACAAGGGGTCGGTTCGCCACTGGCCGGCCAGTGCAGCCCACGCGCCGTTGGACCGGGTGGGGAGGGTGCACACATGGATGTTGATGCGCCGGATCTGCCAGGTGCGTCCGGGGCGCAGCTCTGGCGCGTCCCCGCGGGGCAGCAGGATCCTCCAGGCGTCACCGCTGTCGATGATCTGGGCCAGTGCCGCCGGGTATTGGCCGGGGAGCAAGTCGAGGTGGGGGTCGCGCATCAGCGAATAGCAGCCGTCGATCAGCTCCAGGGGGGGCAGATCGCCGATCTGGACCGCCAGCACATGCGCGGGACGGGTCACTTCTTCGATGTCGATGACGACGCCTGGCACCAGCTGGATCCGAAGTCCCGCTCGAAGGCGCAGATCTCGCAGCGCAGTGCCCCCCGCGCGGAGCACCCCCCCGACGGCAGCGATGTGCATGCGCCGTCCACGCTGGCGCAGAATGGCGTGAACTTCCGACACACGGGGATCGTCGATGCGGAGGGCGCAAGAGCTGTGTCGACCGATGAGGGCGCCCGGACCCAGCACAACCCCTGCCTTGCCCACGTGGTGAGCGAGGCGCAGTCGGACCTGACCGTCGGTCTTTCCGTCTCGTCGTTGGGTTGTGGACATGGGCTCGTGCTCTGGCCAGGGGCCCGAAGGACCCCTGGACGATGCATCTATTGTGCACAATCGGGAAGCCGAGTGTGCGGTACCGGGCCAGTACCGAGGGGCGTCGACGGATGGGGCGGGTGCTTGGCTTGCCCGTGGCGCTGTCCCGTGCGAGCCTCGCGGCGCCTCAGGACCGGAGTCCGTCGTGGAGCGCAAGCACTGGTTGACCGCGCGCCTCGAGACCGCGCACCCCGCCTTCTTTGCGATCTATGCGATCGGCGCGGCGTTCACGGTGTACTTCTGCATGTATGCCTTCCGAAAGCCGTTCACAGCGGTCGCCTACGATGGCAGCTTCAGCTTCGGTGGGCTGACCCTGGACTGGAAGACGGTGTTCGTGCTGGCCCAGCTGCTTGGGTACCTGTTCTCCAAGTTTGTGGGCATCAAGGTCATCTCCGAGATGGCTCCAGAGCGGCGGTCCTTGGGCATCGTCGCCACGATCTCCGTCGCCTGGGTGGCGCTGCTGGGCTTTGCGGTGGTGCCACCGGCTTTCAAGCCCCTGTTCCTGTTCGTCAACGGCGTGCCTCTGGGCATGATCTGGGGGCTGGTCTTTGGCTTTCTGGAGGGTCGAAAGCTGACGGAGCTGCTCGGGGCAGGCTTGAGCGTCAGCTACATCGTCGCCAGCGGCTTTGTGAAGTCGGCCGGCGCCTACTTGGTGGAAGACTTTGGTGTGCCGGGCTTCTGGATGCCCTTCGCGACGGGTGGGCTGTTCGTGTTGCCCCTGCTGGTCGGTGTGTACATGTTGGCCAAGCTGCCGCCACCGTCCGCCGAAGACATCGCCCTGCGCGTGAAGCGGGAGCCGATGGATGCGGTGGCGCGACGGTCCTTTCTGACCACCCATGCGATGGGGCTGGTGCCCCTGACCGCCTTGTATTTCTTGCTCACGGCCTACCGCAGCTTTCGGGATGACTTCGCGGCTGAGCTGTTTTCGGGCCTCGGCTATGAGGGCGAGCCGGCCATCTTCGCCCGCACCGAGACCCCCATTGCGTTTGGTGTGTTGTTGGTGCTGGTGTCGTTGATGTTCTTCAAGAGCAACCGACGGGCGCTGCTTGCGGCCCACGTCATCATGGGGGCGGGCACGGCGCTGATCGGCGTCGGCACGGCGCTGTGGCAGGCCGGGATAATCTCGGGCGAGATGTGGATCATCGTGGTGGGCTTCGGTATGTATGTCGCCTACGTGCCCTACGGTTGTGTTCTGTTCGACCGGATGCTCGGGGCGCTCGGGGTGGTCGGCACGGCGGGCTTCATGATCTATGTGACCGATGCCTTCGGCTATGTGGGCACATTCCTGGTCTATCTGTACCGCAACTTTGGCCAGGGCGAGCTCAACTGGGTTGAGTTCTTCACTTGGTTTAGCTACATCACGTCGGGGTTCTGTACGCTGATGTTTGGTGTCGCAATGGCCTACTTTGCACGGACAAGTCGCGACGCGTGAACGCCGTAGTATAGGCCGTTTCCGTGCGCTGGCCTGAGCTCAGGGCAGCGGTGTCGGGGCGGTTGCGTAGGTGCTCAAGCCCTTGTCGAACTGGCCACCGTCTGTGGCGAGGGTGGTCTGGCCTTCGTGGCCCGGCCCGAAGACGGCACCGATGCCGCCGGCCGCCACAAACTCGTCAGGGTGGTCAAACAGGTACCGAACCCGGTTGTCTCGCCAGGCGCTTGTCTTGCCTCCGGACGACGCTGCAGGTGCACCGAGGGGCATCTGCCACCACAACAGCGGCATGCCGGTGTTCTCCGAGATGGCCGCCGCCCAGCCCAGGTGTTCGGCAAAGTTGGGTGAGGTCTTGTTGGTCTCGTCCCAGTACCAAGGACCATCTTCGCGGGTACAGCCCTGGCCCTTGGCCTCAAAGCACCCCGCGTCTCGGTCCAGGGTCTCCACGACCAGCAGGTCCAGCCCCCCGGCGCCGACCTCTTCCAAGAACGCGGCGGTCTCCAGCGGATCGGGCGAAGCCCAGTGGGACGCGTGCAAGCCGATGGCCACGTCCGGTGCGACGTCCCGGGCAATGATGGCCATGCACGCGCCCATGCCCGTGAGGTCCTCGGGCAGTCCCTCGCACTCGCCGACCAGGCTGCCCACGAGCACCCCGATGGCCGCGGCACCCGCGCCGCCGCTGGCTTGTTGTGCAAAGCCCCAGAAGTCCGGTTCCACATGCAGCAGGCCCGGTCCGCCGACCTCGTTCATGCGGGTGAGGGCGAGCCGGTAGCCGGCCCACCAGCGGCTCATGAACCGGCGGTTGGTCAGCACGTCCATGTTGTTCTCGCCCTGGCTCGCCATCGCGTACAGGGTGAACATGGGCAGCGCGCACTGCTCTTGGGCCACGACCATGTGGTGGTCGACGAAGGTGCCGTCCGGGTTCCACGTCGGCCATCCCCCGTCGGTGTCCGGGAGGCCCACCAAGTACAGATAGTGGATGTCCGCCGGGGCGCTGAGATCCCAGGCCAAGGCATCGCCCTCCACGCCCCGCAGGTCATTGCCTGCGCCGATCAAGAAGTGGTCGCTGCGGCCCAGAGACCGGGCCAGCGTTGCCGCAGCGCCTTGCCCGTTGGCATCCGGTTGTGCGCTGGGGCACACCCGCGCCGGCGGGCGCTGCGGCGCATCCTCGGAGATGTCGGTGCACGCGCAGGATGTGATCCCAAGCACGACGGCGAATGCGGTCCAGAACGGGGGGCGACGGAACATGGGCAGTCTCGGGATGTGGCCAGGGGTCGGTATCGGCCGGGGGTCGCGGGAACCGATGCAAAAAATCAAGTGGGGGGAGCGCGGGGGGGCCTTCAGCTTGGCAGGACGGGGGCCAGTCCACCAGGGGAACCCTTGGGAGCACGGGGGGAGGGTGGAGTGGTTCGGAGGGGTGCGGCGGGCGGCCGGGTGGGGGGGGACGCCTCGCGCCGAAGGGACGATCTTCGCTCGGTAGTGTGCGTCCAGGTTTTTTGGGCCGATGATCTCCACCGCTTTTGCCGAGCCTATGTCGGGTTTGTCCGGCTCGCGAGCGGGGGGGCAACCGGACGAGATGCGGCACCCTTGGGTCCATCCTGTCTGGTCTTGAGTAGGGCGGTCAATGTTGACATGTCAAGTGTGTCAATCCTGCCTCCAATCGGGCCCGTTGGACATGGATCCCGAGGAGCGGGGTGTTTCGGGTGTGGCACTTGATGTAGGGGGCAGTTGCAGCGTCAACACCCCTATATAGTGTTTCGGCCATTTTCTTGCTTGGCCTGTCTGGCACCACTGCGCTACCCTTGGATGCGCGCGCTGCCCCGCCAATCGGTGGCTGCGCGAGCGCGCGCTCCCCGCCCGGTGCCCCTTCTGAGGCAGCCGGCGATCAACGCTATGCCATCCGTGTGTTGACTGACGCCAGTCCTCACTCCCGCCCCGCCCTCCGCTCCGGACTCCGTCCATGAACATTGAAAATGAGAATCAGGCGACGGACCTCGCTCCGCTCGCCCGGGCTGTCGTTGGTTCCGACGCCGCCGCCACCCAGCTCCGTGTGCGCCAGCACGACGGCACGCTTGTCCCATTCAACGAGGCGCACCTCGCTGCCTTGATTCGGGAATTTGCCGGTGGACTGGACGACATCAATGTGGATGGTCTCGCGGCAAGAATCCATGGCGGTATGTACGATGGGATCGACGAGAAGGAGCTGGACAAGCTGCTGATTCAGGTCCCCTCGGCGCTGATTGCCGAAGAGCCCCAGTACTCGCTGCTGGCCGCTCGCTTCCTCGACCGGGTCATCCTCGCGGACGTGCAGTCCCGGGGCATCATGTCCTTTGGGGACTGTGTGGTCTTTGGGCACGAGGCCGGCATCATCTCGGACGAGGTGGCGGCGTTTGTGGCGGAGCACGCCGAGGTGTTGGACGCGGCGATCCGTCCCGACCGCGCACAGCTCTTCCGCTACTTCGGCCTGCGCACCCTCTTTGACCGGTACCTGCTGCGCCACCCGACCACCCGCAAGGTGTTCGAGACGCCCCAGTACTTCTTCATGCGCGTGGGCTGTGGGCTGGCCAAGACCCCTGAAGAAGCGATCGAGTTTTACCGGCTGGTGTCCAGCCTGGAGTACCTCCCGAGCAGCCCCACGCTGTTCAACAGCGCGACGCGGCACAGCCAGATGTCGTCCTGCTACCTGCTGGACAGCCCCCCCGATGAGCTCGAGGGCATCTACAAGCGCTACACCGACATCGCGAAGCTCTCAAAGTTCGCCGGTGGCATCGGCGTGGCGTGGCATCGGGTGCGCAGCCGTGGCTCGCTCATCCGGGGCACCAACGGCCAGTCCAATGGCATCGTGCCGTGGCTCAAGACCCTCGACGCATCGGTCGCCGCCGTGAACCAGGGCGGCAAGCGCAAGGGCGCATGCTGCGTCTACTTGGAGTCGTGGCACGCCGACATCGAGGAGTTCCTGGAGCTTCGCGACAACACGGGCGACGAGGCCCGGCGCACCCACAACCTGAACCTCGCGAACTGGATCCCCGATCTGTTCATGAAGCGGGTCCAGGCCGACCAGATGTGGTCGCTGTTCGATCCCAAAGAAGTGTCCGACCTCATCGACACCTACGGCGATGACTTCGAAGCGCGCTACCACGCGTACGAGCAGCAGGGCCGGTTCACCCGCCAAGTGCGGGCACGGGACCTCTACTTGCGGATGATGCGGACCCTCGCCCAGACCGGCAACGGCTGGATGACGTTCAAGGATGCCTGCAACAAGAAGTCCAACCAGACGGGCATGCCGGGCAACGCCATCCACTCGTCGAACCTCTGCACCGAGATTGTGGAAGTCACGAACCAGGGCGAGACTGCAGTCTGCAACCTGGGCTCGCTGAACCTGTCCCGCTTTGTGGTGGACGGTGAGTTCGACTTCCAGAAGCTGGCCGAGCGTGCCCGCGTTGCTGTGAAGTACCTGGACCGCGTCATTGACATCAACTACTACCCGACCCCCGAGTCGGCGGCGTCCAACCGTCGCTGGCGGCCGGTGGGCATCGGGCTGATGGGCTTGCAAGACGTGCTCTTCATGCTGCGGCTGCCGTTTGACTCGGACGCCGCACGGGCCCTGTCGACCCGCATCCAAGAAGAGATCTACTACGCCGCACTGAGCTGCTCGGCCGACTTGGCTGAAGAGCTGGGGGCCCACGAGGCGTTCCCCGAGACCCGGGCGTCGCGTGGTGTGCTCCAGTTTGATCTGTGGGGCGTGAAGCCCGGCAAGCACAGCCCCAACCCCCAAGTTGGCCTCTTCTCGGCGGCGGACCGCGTGGATGACCGCTGGGCGCTGCTCAAGAAGCGGATTCAGGATGTGGGCCTCCGCAATTCGCTGCTGGTGGCCATTGCGCCCACCGCGACCATCGCGAGCATCTCCGGTTGCTACGAGTGCATCGAGCCCCAGGTGTCCAACCTGTTCAAGCGCGAGACGCTGTCGGGTGAGTTCCTCCAGATCAACCGCTACCTGGTGTCGGACCTCAAGCGGCTGAACCTCTGGAATGCCCGCACCCGCGAGATGATCCGCGCGGGCGAAGGCTCGGTCCAGCACCTCACGGCGCTGCCGGACGACCTGCGCGTGCTGTACCGCACGGCGTGGGAGCTTCCCCAGAAGGCGCTGCTCGACATGGCGGCGTCCCGCTCGCCCTTCATCGACCAGAGCGCGTCGCTCAACCTCTTCATGGCCGAGCCGACCATCGGCAAGCTGTCGTCGATGTACGCGTACGCTTGGAAGAAGGGCCTGAAGACGACGTACTACCTGCGGTCTCGCCCGGCGACTCGGATTGCGCGTGCGACGGCGGGCGGCGGTGCGGCCGGCAAGTCCTTCACGGCCGAAGAAGCGGCGGCGTGCTCGCTGGAGAATCCCGAGTACTGCGAAGCCTGCCAGTAGGGCTGGGGCTGGGACTCACTTGTGGCTCCGCCAGAGTTGGCGGGGCAACAAGTGAGTCTATACCGATTGCTTCAGAGCGTAGTATTTCGTTGATTGGGTACGAAGTACTGCAATCTTGCAGATAAACCCAATACAAAAAGTCCCTCACACAACCGTGTGAGGGACCAATGTAGCAGTCAAAACGCGTTCACGAACGGTGTTCGCAACCGTTGCATCAAAGTCTGGACAAGAGCCTTTGGTGCAACAACTCAGAAGAGGAGACTAAGTCATGTACCCATGCTCGCTCAACATCAAACTCACGTTCAAGGGAGGTTGGATGCTTCTTCATTCGCTGGTCAGGTTCGCATCTGACCCACCAAATGTAGCCGCACTGGTGACACCAGGCAAAGGATTCCTTCCCACATGTTTTCGGGAAGCGATCACTGGCCTGATGAACGTGATCTTCATCAGCCGTGGACGTGGAGGTGACGCATGAAGCGTCTCATCCGTAGTTTCTCGCTGCTGGTTGCGCCTGTCGCCTTCATTCTCCTGGAATGGCCGGGCATCGACGACCCCCGTGTCTTCAGACTGTTGGTCGACATTGTCGTCGACCTTGTCTGCAGTCCGGTGGTCTTGGCCTGTGAGGCCGACGATGCAATGGCGCGGTGGCTGCCATCCATCCTGCGGTTGGGCCTCTATTCGCTCTTGCATCAAGCAGTGCAGGCCTGGCGTTCGCGGCGTCGCAAACAGTCTCGATAGCCCGGTCCACTTTCGAGTTTGAATGAGGCCGGCGCCATGTGATGCCTGAGCTGAGCGATCAGCTCGGGCCGTCCTACGGTGGCACTCTGGATCCTGCAGTGGGAAGAGGAGAGGTTACGGCGAGCCTTCGACAGGCGACCTGAACCTCTCCCTCTTCCCACTAGTTCTGGACCCAAAATGCTTCTCGATCCCGGATTTGATCTCACGCTCCGTCCGATGAAGTACCCAGACTTCTACGCGATGTACCGTGATGCGATCAAGAACACGTGGACCGTGGAAGAAGTCGACTTCTCGCTCGACACCCACGACCTGCAGAACAAGCTGCTCCCGAGCGAGCGCCACATGGTGAACCGGCTGGTGGCCTTCTTCGCCACCGGCGACTCCATCGTGTCGAACAACCTGGTGCTCAACCTCTACAAACACATCAACTCGCCCGAAGCGCGGATGTACCTGTCGCGCCAGCTCTACGAAGAGGCGCTGCACGTCCAGTTCTACCTGACGCTGCTCGACACCTACATCCCCGACCTCGAAGAGCGCGAGCGGGCCTTCTCGGCGATCCACAACATCCCGAGCATTAAGCAAAAGGGCGACTTCTGCTTTAAGTGGATCGACAACATCCAGTCGCTCGAAGCGACCGACACGAACGACAAGCGGCGGGCCTTCCTGCTCAACTTGATCTGCTTTTCGAGCTGCATCGAGGGGTTGTTCTTCTTTGCGGCCTTCGCCTACGTCTACTTCCTGCGCAGCAAGGGCTTGCTGTCCGGGCTGGCGACGGGCACCAACTGGGTGTTCCGCGACGAGTCGATGCACATGCAGTTTGCATTCAAGGTCATCGAGACGGTGCGGGCCGAGTCGCCCGAGCTGTTCGACGATCGGCTGCAAGACCAAGTCCGCACGATGGTGCGCGACGCGGTGGAGTGCGAGTACCAGTTTGCCGAAGACGTGCTTGAGCACGGTGTTCCCGGGCTGTCCCTCAAAGACATGCGCTCGTATCTGCAGCATGTCGGTGACCAGCGCCTGGTGGCCCTCGGCTATGCGCCCGAGTGGGGCTCCGAGAACCCCTTCCCGTTCATGGAATTCCAGGATGTGCAGGAGCTGGCCAACTTCTTCGAGCGTCGGGTCAGCGCCTACCAAGTGGGTGTGACGGGCGAGGTCAGCTTCGACGAAGACTTCTAGGCGCTTGGCCCTGAGGCGCGGCCCGCGGGGCGTCCTGGCCGGATAGGTGGCGGGCCATGTTGGATCTCTTTGCCGCACGGGCGCTGTTTGCGCTGTCCATCGCCAGCCACGGCCTCGTCTGTGCGGGGGCATTGGGTGCTCCCCTCATGGCCGCGTTGTGGGCCCAGCGGGGATGGCAAGCCGGCGCTGAAGAGTGGTGGCACCGTGCGCGGATCCTGCGGGTGGCTCGGCTGGTGTCGGGCGCCTTGATTGTGGCGGAAGTCCTCGGGTTGTTCCCGGGCCTCGCTTCGGGTTGGGGGTCGGTCCTGGCCCTCCCGCTGGTGGGGGCCACGGCGCTGTTGGTCCTCCAGGGGCGGATGCTGCGGTCCGATGTGGGCGTCGCGGCTGCGCTGAAGGCCGGACTGGTGGGGCTTGCCGCCTTGTATGTGGGCTATGCGGGCCCGACCTGGCTGCAGGTTCCGACGGACGGCGCGGACGCGAGCGTGGTGTCGGCGCTGCTCTCGCTGCATCTGCCGGTGCGCTGGCTGCACCTGACCCTCGGCATGTTGGTGCTGGTGCTGGTGGTGACCGGGGTGCGGCTGGTGTCTCGAAGCCCGCGCTCATCCGGAGCGGCCGACCAAGTCCAGACGGTCTTCTCGCTGACGCTTCTCGCGTTGGTGCTGCAAGCGGGCCTCGGGGCGGTGAGCGCCCGCCAAGCGTCCATCGTGCAACCGGCCAAAGTGGCGGCAATGACGGCATCGTGGGCGGCCCCGGTCGATGGTGAGCTCGTGTTGTTCGGGCTGCCCCTGGAGTACGGCGAGCGCACCGAAGCCGGCCTGAAGCTGCCCGTGGCCCCCCTGCTTGTGCACCCCTCGGCCACGGCGTCGGTGGCGCTCAAGGCAATGCCGGCGAGTGACCGACCGTGGGTCGCGGCCAGCTACGTGTTGCTGCACCTGAAGCTGGTGGGATGGGGTGTTCTCGTGTTGGGATCGCTGCTGGGTTTTGGGCTTGCCGGCCCGGCCCAGCGGTCGAGGTTGGCCCGGGTGGTGATCTACGGGGTGGTGGTCCCGTTCGCGCCGTTGGTCTTCCTGGCGGGCCTGATGGTCGCCGCCGTGGGCCAACAACCGTGGCTGGTACACGGCCTCATGCGACTGGGCGACGGCTTTGTGGCGTGGTCGGGGGTCGTGGTGGTCGGTGCCGTTGGGGTGCTGGGCATGGCGGTGGCAGCGGGGGTCCTGTTTCGGCGCCTGCGGTCGATCGACCGGGCCTGAAGGGAAGCTGAACCGCTCGGCTCGGGCTGAAGGGGTGGGAGTTGTTGGGCCGTCAGTGGGGGGGAGTGCCCCAGGGTGCCGTCCAGCTGCGGACTCTGTCTCTTGCGGTGTGTTGCCCTCCGGCGCTGGGGTCGCTCTTGGCGCCAGGGTCGAGGGGTGCAGCAACCACTCCCGGGGGGTTGATGCTGGGTGGCTGGTTGGATGTGTGTGGATGTGGAAGTCTCCCGCCGGCGGGGTGGGTCCAACCAGGACCCCGCGTGGTGGGACCCCCGGGTGTGGCCTGTGAGGAGATGGACATGGGGACCGACGCGTCGGACGCGCTGTGGGTGGAGGTGCACGGCACCACGGTGGAGCTGGGGGGCGCCTTGGTGGCGGTGGCCCAGGTGGCCGAGCTCACGGAGCGGCTGCGGGGGCAGACAATTGAGCGCTTGGACTTGGGGGACCTGGATCTGGACGACGGACCAGCCCTGGCCGCCCTCGTGACACTGGTGCGCAGACTGTCCGACAATGGCCTCGTGACGGTCTTTGAGGCGCCCCAGATGCTGGCCCACACACTGTACAAAGTCGGCATGCTGCGCGGTGGCCGGCTGGTCTTGCTCGCGCCGCGGATGGACCAGGGAACCACCGCCGGCTGAGCCCAAGAATCCCCTGATCCGGACAAAAACGGTCCGAATGTGGGCGGGCGCGGCCCAAGAAGACTGAATATGTGGGCAGGGTGCGGGGCGGAGTGCGCGCCCGTGGGAGGTCGCGTGTCGGCTGTTCGCTCTGCTGAGGTTGCCAGGACTCGTCGTGCCGTCGACAAGGCGGCCGGCCTGGGCGAATTCGAGACTGCGCTGAGCGGGGTCCCGAGCCTCACAAGCCAGCCCTTGTCACTGTTCTTGGAGGGGCTGCCCTGGGAAGACAGCGGGGCGAGCCGGCTGCGCCGGTTGGTGGACGACCTGGAGCTCACGCTTCTTGGGGATCTGTGGACGAGTGCGCCATTCCGCCGCAAGTGGGCCCGGCGAAAGCCGGCGGAGCGGGCGTGGTTGCTGGCGGCCCTGAAGGTGTGGGTGGGTGCCGAGCTGAGCACGGCGACGGACGGTGCGGGTGAGGGGGCGCCCGCGGCGGGCAGCGGCCGAGAGGGGGTCGAGTCCTGGGCCAAGGCGCGGGGGCTGTCGCGAGTGTTGGTCCGGCCGGCACTGGTGCTGGAGCGGCTGTTGTCGGCGAATGACCGCCGCTGGTTGTGGGGGTGTCCGCTGGACCGCACGGTGGGCGACATCTTTGGGCTGCCGACGGCCGCACCGGGGGTGCCGCTGGATCGGTCGGTGCCGTTTGCGGTGCGCCAAGCTGCGGCGGAGTGGCTGCACGACCGGGCTGCGGAGCATGAAGCGGGGCGGGACCATGCGGTGTCCTTCCCGATCGTGCCCCCGAGCACCGATGCCCCGGCGGGACCGCTCCACTCCCTGCGGGCGCGGTGGTGGACGCTGTGGACGGCCCTCGCCGACGAGCTGGCGCCCCTCGCGCCGGATCCCGGGGCAACACTTGTGTTGGATGCCCCCAACGAGGTGCTGACGTGGACGGCGGGGGTGCGGGAGTGCGGTGGCGGCGATGGTCCGGTGGCGGTGGTGCTGCCGCTGCGCGGCGGGGGTCCGACCTTGCGGTGTGGGTGCTCGCCGGCCCTCCAGCGGGTGTGTCCCCAGCGGCGGCGGGGGCTCGAAGCGGCGCTGCGCACGATCGATGAAGGCCGCCAAGATACCTTGTGGCGGGACGTTCTCGATGTGTTCGCGGCGCCCGCTTGGGAGCGCGGGCTCGCGGAGCTGGACCAGCTGCTGCCTGGCGTGGATGCTCCCGAAGATGTGCAGCTGGGCTGGGTGCTCGACGACGACCCCTCCGGTGTGGTGCGCTTGCGGCCGGCCACGGTGCGCTGGCGCGAAGCCGATGGCTGGAAGGTGCGGACGATCTCGATCGTGGCGGCACTGCGGGGCGCTTCGGGGCCGGCGAGCAAGGCCGACCGCGCGGTGTTGGCCGATCTGCAGCTGCTGTCCAGCCACACGGGCACGCCCCCGCCCCCGCTGCAGCGCGCCATCGTGTCTCGGTGTGTGGCGGCGCTGCCGGGTCATCCGCGGGTGTTCGATGGCGAGGGCCGGCGGCTGGACGTGCTGGCCGCACCCTTGGGGCTGGTGATCCAAGAAGGCTCGGCGGGGGGCGCGGCCTTGCATCCCACGGTGGGGGGCACCCCCTGGCCGGCCTCCCATGTGCTCGGTGTGCTTGCCGAGAATCACGCGGGAGACGTCTCTTTCACGGTGGATGACGGCCCGCCGCTGCGTCTGATGTCGGTGTCGGGGTCCAGCGATGTCTATGCGTTCTTTCGGGCGCTGTCTCAGCGGGGGGCGGAGTTTCCGCCGGAAGGGGTCGATGCACTGCTGGAGCGCATTCCCGCGTTTGCCGAGCTGCTGCCCGTCACGGTGTCCGAGGGCTTGGCGGGCCGGCGGGTCGCACCCCGAAGCCACTGGGCGGTCGAGCTGCAGCTCCTGGCCGGTGAGCGGGTTGCCCTGTCGGTCCGGCTGCGGGTGCTGCCGGTGGCGGGGGGCAAGGCGCAGGTCCCGGGCCGGGGTGCGGTGCGGGTGTTTGGCTGTGATGCCCGCGGACGGCTGCATGCCGACCGCGACTTGGCCGAAGAGCGGCCGCTGTGTGGTGAGCTGTTGGATGTGTTGTGCCTGGATCCCGCCGGCGCCGCTGGGGACGCGAGCTGGGTGCTGACCTCACCGGACCGGGCGATGGACGTCGTGGGGCGCCTGCAACAGCTCAGCGATGGGCCGGTTGAGGTGGAAGTGCGGTGGCGGGGTGAGCGCCAAGAGGTCGTCGCCGACCTGACCGACAATGACCTGACGGTCAATGTTCAGAAGGGTCGAGACTGGTTCGGGCTGGCGGGTGGTCTCAAGGTGGACGAGCTGGAGCTGGCGCTGGGGGCGTTGCTCGACCAAGTGCGCACCGGTGCTCGCTACGTGCGGGTGACCGGCGGCGCTTGGGTGCGTCTCGACGAAGAGCTGCGGGCCCGGCTGTCGCGGCTCGCGGATGTACACGGCACTGGGCCTGGTGGACTGGTCGGACTGGTGGGCGTCTTGGACGATCTCGAGGATGCCGGCGCCACGGTGGATGGGGTCGAGGACTGGCGGGACCTGGAACGGCAGGTCCACGAGACCTTGGCGTGGACGCCGCCGCCGCCACCGGGACTGACGGCCACGCTGCGGGAGTACCAGCGGGTGGGCTTTGTGTGGCTGGCGCGGCTCGCCCGCTTGGGCTCTGGCGCCATCCTCGCCGACGACATGGGCCTCGGCAAGACCCTCCAGACCATCGCGTTGTTGGCCCATCTCGCCGACGAAGGGCCGGCCTTGGTGGTGGCCCCCAAGTCGCTGTGCATGAACTGGGCATCTGAGCTGCGTCGGTTTGCACCGTCCCTGCGGCCTCGCCACTACGCCGGATCGGGCCGACGAGCGGCGCTGGCGGGCCTGCGGGCGGGGGACGTGGTCATCGTCAGCTACGGCCTGGCCGTGCGGGAAGCGGGCGACAGTGGTGATCTTGGGCGGGTGGACTTCTCAACCCTGGTGCTCGACGAGGCCCAAGCGGTGAAGAACCCCGAGACCCAGCGCCACCAAGCGCTTCAGGGCTTGTCCCGCCGGCGGGCGGTGCTGCTGACGGGCACCCCCGTCGAGAACCGGGAAGACGAGCTGTGGGCGCTGATGGCCTTTGCCAACCCCGCGGCGCTGGGCTCACGGTCCCGCTTCATGACCTTGCTGGAGGGCGACGCCTCGGCCGAAGGGTCCGCCGTGGCCGTGGGCCGGGGCCGTGTCGGTGCGGTGGTCTCCCCGTTTGTGCTGCGGCGCCGCAAGAGTGAAGTGGCCCGAGAGCTGCCCCCACGCACGATCCAGACCGAGCGGGTGCTGCCGCCCGTGGGGGAGCGGGAGCGCTACGGCCGGGCCCGTGCGGCCGTGGTCGCCCGGCTGCGCCAGTCTCATGCGGCCGGTGGTCAGGAGCAGGGCCGCTTTGAAGTGCTCGCGGCGCTGACCCGCCTGCGCCAGCTCGCGTGCCACCCGGGCCTGATCGACCCCACGTGGATGGGGGGCTCTGCCAAGCTGCGGCGGGTTGTCGAGATCGTGGAAGAGTCGGTCGCCAGCGGCCATCGGCTGCTCCTGTTCAGCCAGTTCACACGCTTTCTCGGGATGGTGCGCGACCAGCTCGCCCACGTGGGCCAGCCGGTGGCGTGGCTGGACGGCAGCATGAGCACCGCTGCCCGAGAGCGGGCGGTGCAGTCGTTTCAGTCGGGGGAGCACCCCGTGTTCTTGTTGTCGCTGCTGGCCGGGGGCACGGGCCTCAACCTCACGGCGGCGGACCGTGTGCTGCTGTTGGACCCCTGGTGGAACCCCGCGGCCGAGGCCCAAGCGGCCGACCGGGCGCACCGCATTGGCCAGCAGCGGGCGGTGCACATCATCCGCCTCGTGACGGCGGGCACCATCGAAGAGCGGGTGCACGAGCTGCAAGACGACAAGCGCAAGATGGTGGGCGAGCTGCTCGGCGGCCAGACCGGGGGCGCATCTGCGTTGGCGCGCGGGGGCGGCGACCCGACCGCGCTGGTGCACGCACTGCTGGGGGACTTCAGCGGGGGGCTGGACGAAAGCGCAGACAGTAGTGAACCGGCGTGAGCTGGCTGTTCTCGAGCACTTCAGCCCCGGGGGGCAGGTCGTCGAGCGGCACGGCCTGGGGGTGGCTGGTGGCCGCCGCGAGGCGCTTGAGCATGACCTTGGCCAACACGCCGGGCCCGTCGGCTGCGTCGGGTTGTTTGTCGACCAGCATGACAAACCCACCGGGGGCACACACCCGCGCGGCTTCGGCCAGCGAGGCCTTGCGGTCGGTCAAGCAGTCGACGCCACCGACGAGCATCACGCGGTCAAAGATGCCGTCCTTGAAGGGCAGCTTGTGGCTCGCCGCGAGGAACTGGCTGACCCGCTGGGACCACTGGGGGTTGACCTCCACCCGCTCTCTCGACACGACCGCTGCACCCGCGCTCAGCTCGGTGCCCCAGAACTCGACAATGGTCTCGTCTGGCGCATTGTCGAGCACGGGTTCCAAGTTGGCGCCCGTGCCCATGCCGATCTCCAGCACCCGCGCGCGGGCTTGGCCGGCGAGCTGGTCCAGCTCCAGCTTCTCGACGACCTTCTGGCGAAATGTGGCGGCCCGGCCGGCGCCGAGCATCAAGCTCATGGCCGCGAATGCGGGCTCAATGAAGCGTGGGGCCTTGTCGAGCTTCTCAGCGACCGCGCCCTCGGTGCCCGAGGCCCATCGCCGGCGAACGAGGTTGGCGAGGCCGAGCTCCACCGTCCACGCGGTGCCGGTCTCGGCGCAGATCAGCACGCCGTCCTGGATCTGGAGCTCCACATTGGTGCCATGGAAGGCCAGGGCAGCGCCCGACTCCGGACACTGCAGCAGCGACACGTCATGCACGTTCACGGGAGACTCCTGGCCTGCGTCCGGCCTGCCTATCCCGCTGCGGCCACCGCGTGCGGCATGCCGGGCGCGGGGTGGCCGTGGGGGCCGGTTGCCCCACCGGCGTGGTGTGCGTCGACTGCGCTCGGCCGGTTCAGGCCCGCTACTCTCGACAGAGGTCCTCGCCCCCCACGTCCTCATACGTGATGCGCTCCGGCACCAAAGCAGTGTCTGTCAGGTGAATGCCGCACGTCTCGTCCGGCACGCGGCGGATGAGCCCGTCGGTGATGGTCGCGTCGACCCCACGAACCGACAGGGCGCCGTCTGCACTTCGCCCACCGCCCCCCGACAGCTCAAATTCGACCAGCCGCGTCTCGGCGCCGACCGCATCGGGGTGGATCTGGAGCCCCACCCACTCCCCGGCTTGGGCGCTGGCGTAGGGCAGCAAGCGCACCGGTGCGGCCTCGGTCCCGCTCAGCACAAGGCCCGCGGCCCCGCCGCCTGCGGCCACCTCGAAGGCCCGGTTCGCCTCGAACCGCAGCTCCAGTCCCGCCGCCAGCTCCAACACGGTGGTCTGATCCGCCGACCCCTCCACGTCGATGTCCGATGCGATGCGCAGGGGGACGCCGAGGTTGGACCACACTGCAGAATTCCGGACTTGGCCCGACCCCTGGAGGGTGACCATCTGTTCGTCATTGTCGATGAACACGCTGTCCACGGGGACGTTCCCGTACAGTCCTGCCGGCAAGGCCAGCGGGCGCTCACAGCCCTCCACCCGCAACCCGGTGCTGCCGCTGATGATGCTGGCGCTGCCCTCCAGCACGAAGCCGACGCCCTCGCAGTGCTCCACCGTGAGCGACGTGAAGGCGATCGCGGTGTCCCGGATCCGCAACGCGGCGTCTTGGCGAGAGCCTGCATCGAGCAGGGTCAAGTGCTGCAGCACCAGCCCGCCGTCGATGACCCCCGGGTGCACTTCCACGCCTCGCCAGCTGCCACGGATGCTGCTGTCGAGGCCGGTCAACAACACCGGTGTGTCTTGGCTGCCCTCCGCGATGAAGCCGCTCGCGCCACCATCTCCGGAGAACTTCAGCCCCCCATCGTTGCCGAAGTGCACCTCGACCGCCGGACCCAGGGTGAGCACGGCCGGGCGCTCAGCGCTGCCGCTCACCTTCAGCTGGGCCTCCATGGCGTACGGCACCCCGGGGGAGTCCCAGCGGGCCGGAACCCCCAGCTTGCCGCCCTCGATGGTGATGACATCGGTGTGGTTGCCGGTGTAAGCGCTGTTGTCGATGGGCAAGCCAGCGGTGGCTTCCACGGGCAGACACACCGGGGCGCCGCCACTGCTGGTGACCCGCAGCGCCGCGCTGTCCGGGGCGAAGCTGCCTGTGCCGAGGATGCGAATGCCGCATGTCAGGGCATCTTCGACGGCCACATGGTCGAGCGTGGCGGCCACACTGTCCACGTCGATGGCGCCACGGCGGTCCTCGCCGGCCGACGTGACGGTGGTGTGCGACATCACCGCTCGGCTGGTCATGTTGAAGAACTGAACTCCTGCCCATCGTCCAGCGCCGTCCGCGCTCGACTCCAGCGACACCGGCTCGTCTGCCGTGCCGAGCACCTCAAGGCCCGCGGCGGCCGTGCCTGCGCCGACCCTCAGCATCGTGTCGGGCTCGAATTGCACCGTGACACCCTCCGCAATGGTGAGAATGCCCGCCTTCACCTTCACGTCGCATGTCACCCGGTGGGTGCTGCCCGGCGGTCCCCATGTCTCGTCGGCTTCCAGGGTGCCGCAGTGCTCCAGCACCACCGGCTCGCCCGAGTCCACCGGGGCCCGGCCCGCGCTGGATGGCAACCGCCCGTCCCCCCCACATCCGGCCACAAGCCCCATGGCTGCGATGGCCGCCGATCGTTGTACCCACGTGCGCCTCATGGGCCCTCCCAGTGCCGTCGACCTGAAGTCATGCCCTCGACAAAACGGATGAAGGGTGAGGGCACACAAGGGGCTGCAGGGGGGGACGCTGAAACTTCTGCCGGCCGGCGGGGCGTCCGTCTGGCCCCGGATGCGCGGACCGGTCCAGTTGGTGCAGGATAGAGGCCTTCCCCAGCCCGGAGCCTCCGATGATCTCGTTGACCCCCCCTGACTTGATGTCTCAGTCCGCCGAGCTGGATGCTGCGGCTGCCCACACCATCGCGGCCGCGATGCGCGCGGTGGCCCGGTGTGATGGTGAGCATCCTCGCGAGGCTGATCTCATCGACCGGTTTGAGTCCGATCTGCCCGGCGAGGCGACCGGGGTGGACCTCACCGTGCTGCAGACCGACGAAGCCAAGGAGTGCTTCCTGAAGAGCGTGGTGCTGGTCGCATACGCCGATGGGCGGGTGACCACCAAGGAACGGGAGCTGATCGCGGGATACGCGAAGACCCTAGGGGTGCCGGACGCCCAGCTCACCGCGACCTGGACCGACATTGCCAGCTCCCTGCTGGGGACCTTCGCCGGGGTGCGCACCTACCGTGACGAGGTGGTGACCCTGGGCCGGGCCATGGGGCTGGATCAAGCGACGATCGACGAAGCGCTCACCGACTGAGCGGCCGCGCTCGGGGGCGTCGTGCGGGGCCTCGCAATCGACGAACCCCCACAATGACGGTGTGGTGGGGGTGTGCTGCCGAGCCAGGGCCGGCGGACCGGTCGAAGGGCCGACCCTGCGATGGGCTCGTTCATCCGCGAGTTGCGCCGGTGGGCGGCCGGGAGGGGGGGCAATCCTGATGCCCATCGGGAAAAAGTGCCGCGGATCGGCGTGCACCGTGGCATAAAACAGCCACGGAGTGCGGCGGACACCCATGGAGCAGGAACGTGAAATCGATCCTCCCAGGGGGGCCGGTCTCAGTCTTGCATTGGCTTCACGCCACTGTGCCAGCGGACTCGCTGGCCCTGGCATGCCGCAGCACACTTGAGATTGGCGCAACCGAAGCGATTGCCCGCGGACTGGACGCCGGCGAGATTGTTGCAGACGAACGAGGTTGGATCCGTGCCAACCCCTTGATCTCTGGGCAGCGCGACCCCGCGTGCCGAGAGCTGGCGCAACATACCGTCGAGCTCGCCCTGCGCGAGCACCCGTCCCATCTGGCTCTTCGTGTCGAACTGTTGTGTTTCCGGTCTTGGACTGGATCCCCTGCCAAAGTTGAAGCTGTTGTGTTGCTGGAGCGTGCACGCCTGTCTGGGCGTGGTGCGGAGTTGATTGGGTTGTTGGAGGCCGCCGGCCTCGTGCGCCCCCTGTTGGCCGCCGTTCCCCACGCGCTGCTCCGGCTGTTCCTCGAGGAGGGACACTGTGCCGAAGTTCGTCCCTTGCTGCCGGCCGACGACACCATCCTCCACGCCACCCACGCGCTGGTGTGTGGGAACAGTGTGGACGCCATGAGGCTGCTGGACGGCGAAGGCTCGCCCGAGGCCCGCATCTTGCTCGCCCGTGCAGCGATGGCGCACTCCGACGCCGCGCGTGCGCTGGAGGCGATCGACAACCTCGATGGACAGGATCTTCCGGCCGGACTGGCCCTCGAGCTTGCCTTGGTGCGGCACCGGGTCGCCAACCACACCGCCGATCCCCAAGCGTGCGACCGGGCCCGGGCAGGCTTGGACGCGGCTGTGGACCGAGCTCCAGATCCCAGTCTTCGGGCCCTCGCGGTCGATGCTCTGCTTCGGGAGGCGGTGCGAGTCGGCGACGCAACGGCCGGTTGGGCATGGCTTGTGGCGCTGCGCCGCATCGTGGCCGAGGGCTGGGCACCCGGGCTGGCCGAGGCCGCCACGGTGCATGCGGGCAACTTGGCGTGCCTAGCCGGTGACCACCGTGCACTGGACGCAGCACTCGCCATGCCGGTCGCCAGCGCCCGCCATCGCACGGCACGGGCACTGCAGCGTGCTGCGGCGTTGATGCTCCATGGCTCGCCGGTCGGTGCACTGAAGATTCCCGAGGTCCACCAGTTCGGTGGGCTCGCGGCCCAGTTTCTGGCGGAGACTGGACGCTACGGAGATGCCCTTGAACGCTTGTCAAAGTCCCGCAGGGGCTACCTGCCGGTGAGCCGCGAAGCCCTGGAAGCGCCGATTCGCCAGATGCTGGGTGAGTCATGCATTCTGGAGCTTCCACCATCCCCACTTCACACGGTCTCGTGCCAGGTCTACCTGCACAACTCCCGGGTGTGGTTGGAGCGAGGGGAGCTCGAGGCGGCGGACCAGGCACTTGGGGCGGGGCGGGCCCTGGCGGCAGCGCATGGGCTCGTGGAGCTGGGTGGGCACATGCAGCTGTGCGCGGCGGACCTGGCGGCCCGACGGGGACAGATGGCCAAGGCCATCGAGATCCTGGACGAGATCGACGCGCTCGGGCGGCATCCCTACGACTTTCTCGGCAACCGGGTGCGGGTGGCCCGGGCACGGGTGGAGTCCCGGGTGGTGGATGACGCCTTCATCCAGCGGCTGGTGCGACAGGAGGATGTGGTCAGCCTGGCCCTGGCCGCCAAGTCGCGCACCTTGCCTGCCGATGCGCTGATGCTGCGAGACCGTCTGCCCCCGACCGCGCGCGCCCTCATCGAGGCGATGTTCGCCGAGGTCAGTGAGGTGGAGCAGCTGGTCGTGGAAGACGACGCCCGCTGGCTGGGGCTGCCGTCCGGCAAAGAGGTGGACTTGCGGCGGTCTGGGCCCCCTCGGCGGGTCCTGCTCGCGCTCATCAAGCAGCGGGAGGTGGCGCCGGGTCGGCCGCTGGACGTCGATGCCCTCATCGATGCGGGCTGGCCGGACGAGCGCATCATCTGGGATGCCGCGAGAACACGCTTGTACACGGTCATCCGACGCCTTCGTGGGATGGGTGTCTCCGGGATTGAGACCGTGGACGGGGGCTACCAGCTCACGATGCGATGGGAGGTTCGCCGGATCGGGCTTCGCGAGGTCGGGTAGTTCCGCGGCTCGCAAGTAGCGAGCCGCGGAACTCCTGCATCCTTGGCGGGGTCAAGCCCCCGCACCGCGCCCGAAAGGGCGCTCCCCCACGGCATCCTCGTGCCCAGGCTGCCGCCGTCCGGTCGGGGACCGAACCGGCTCCGCGGCTCGCAAGTAGCGAGCCGCGGAACTCCTGCATCCTTGGCGGGGTCAAGCCCCCCCCACGGCATCCTCGTGCCGAGGCTGCCGTCGTCCGGTCGGGGACCGAACGGGTTCAGCACATCGGTTGCGCTGAACTTGGCGTGCCTCATGCCCGGCGGCGAGGGCACCGCTCTTCAGGTCTCGCCAAACGGCCGCAGCGCGCTCAGGTCAAAGCCCAGCACAAAGGCATCGTAGACGCCCATGCACACGGTCTTTCGGGTGCAGGCCCCACACGCTGGGGGATGCTCCCGGCGGCGGTCCGGTGCCCACGAGTAGATGCCCGTGAAAGCCACTTTGCCGGGCGCCGACTGCCACTCCACCGTGACCCGCGGGTCCCAGTGCAGATCGTTGGACAAGGGCCAGTGCTCCCGCAGCAGACACATCGGCACACCAAAGAAGCGCACCACCGCGTCCGGCGCTCGCGCGGGCACCTGGGGCAGGTAGTGGGCGAGGTCCTCCAGGGGAATCGCCAGTTCGCGGTACCGGTCCCAGGCCGCGCCCTCCGGGGTTGTGTTGCTCACGACAATCAGCTTGGCGCCCAGATCATTGAGCATCGCCGCCGTGTCGGGCAGCCGGGCCACGTTGAGCTTGCAGATGACTGTGTTGGCAAACAGGTTGAAGCCGGGCTTGAGGTCCCGCGCCAGTCGCATCGCACCCGTCACCCGCTCAAAGCTGCCTTTGCGCCCAGCCACGGCATCGTGGGTCTCCGCGTCCGGGCCATGCACGCTGAACAACGCCTCGTCCAGCCACGGCAGCGCCTCGGCCGCGAAGTCCGGCTTGCACAGCATGGTGCCGATGGTGCCCACGCTCGTGCGCATCCCGAGCTTCTTCGCGAGCTTGAGAACGTCGATGAACCGTGGATGAATGGAGGGCTCACCCCCCGTGATGTGCACCGCCTCGATGCCCCGGCTCGCGTGCAGCCGCAGCACCTTCGCCACCCGTCCCCAGGTCACCTTGAAGGTGTTGTAGCGCTTCATCCGGTGGTCTTCGCTGCAGAACACACACCGCTCAGGGCAGTGGTAGGTCAGGTGCAGCTCCAGACGCCGCATGACCTTGCCGTTCGGACCGATCCACGGCTTGACGTCGGCGGCCAGCCCCAGCTCGGTGACTTGGGTGTCGCTGGCCTGAAAGCCCGGGGGACCGTCGGTCACGGCATGCTCCTAATCTGTGGGATCGCGGGCCAGCTATCGAAGAGCAGGGCGCTTGCGGTGGCGTCGGCTGCGCAGCCACGCCGGGTAGAGCCGCCGGCACAGGGCCGATAGCTCGGCATCCACGGTCTGGGTGGACCAGCGGACCTCGGCGGACAGCGCCTCTTGGAGCACGGTGTTGACCCGCTCCGTGCCCGCCGCCAGCTCTTCCACGGTGGGCGGATTGTCGAGATCGCCCACCACCGTGGCATTCCGGGTGTCGTCCAGCGTGCCCGAGAGCCCGATGTTCGACGGGTGGATCGTGCGGTCGCTGTCGACCACAAGGCCTGTGTTGAAGAACGGTGTCGGCGCCCAGGTGAACAGGTTGCGCAGGTAGAGGCGCTCGCCCCGCTCCCAAGCGGTCTCGTAGCGCTCGGCAATCTCGCCGAAGCCCGCCTTGAGGTTGGCCACCTGGTCGGCATTCCAGGCAATGTAGTAGCCCGGCAGCAAGTTGAAGCGGTGGAAGCCCAGCGCCCGCAGGTGGTCGAAGTTGCGCCCGGCGTTGAGGGCAGTCTCGGGCGGCACCGTCTGGGTGATGACCACTCGGGGGGTCGCGAGCAGCTCGGGCATCAGGCTGACGATGTGGTCGTAGGCATCGGGCACCCGGCCATGCATCGCCACCCGCATGCGCCGGTGGTCTTCGGGCGCGCCGTCCATGCTGATGGTCAGTATCGCCTTCGGGAACTGGGCGATAAACTGCAGCCAGTCGGTGTTCAGGCCCAGTCCATTCGTCGATAGGTACACGCGCCGGATGCGGGGCTCGTCCCGTGCCGCTTCCATCGCCGCCCGGACCACCTTGGGCACCAGCAGGGGCTCACCACCGAACATCTTGATGTCGCCGCCGCCGTACCGCTGGGCGAACAGCTCCACCGCTCGCACCGCATCGGCGGGCTTGAGTGAGGGCCAGCCATCCTTGGCGGTGGGACAGTAGGTACACCGCAGATTGCACGCGCGGGTGACCGTCAGGATTAGGGTTCCGGCGGGCTTTCCAGACATTCAGAAGGGCTGGGCCAGCTTGGCCTCACGCTCGTCCTCGCTCGGTTGTTCCGATGTGGACCGGCGGCCGGTGCGCGACAAGATGCGGGCCAGCAGGTCTGGCTCTGGCTCGCGGCCGAGCACCTGCCGAATCGTGGGCAGCGGGTCTTCGAAGATGGGCGAAAGCTCCCGTTCATCGAAGGTCTTGGCCATTGAGTACATGCCCGCACAGATGGGGTCAAAGCGGCAGTCGTCGCATGCGCTGCCCTTGCCGTGCAGAAACTCAAGCTGGTGGACAAAGCCCTTCTGGTCGAGAAAGCGGATGCAGCGCTCCTCTTCCTTCACAATCTTGCGGGTCTCGGTCGATGCCCACCCAAACCGGGACATGTAGCACAACGGAACACGCTCAGCGCGGAACGTGCGACCGGTGCGGTGCAGGTACTCCATCGCCAGCTCCAGGCTGACCTGAAACTCGTGGTGATGGGGAATGCAGTCGGGGTTGTGTTCGGCGCGGTTGCCGTCCGGGTCCATGTTGTTCCACACAAAGTGGCGAATGAATGGGAAGCGGTCGCACAGCCAGATCACCGTCTCGTGCAGGTGGTCGGCGTTGTAGGTGTTGATCACCGTGTTGATGTCGCATGTGATGCCCATGTGGGGCACATGCGCCAGACACGTCACCAGGGTCTCCCACGCGAGCGGGTACTTGGTGATGTAGTCGTGGACCTCGGGCCGGTAGCTGTGCAGCGAGACGTGGATGTGGGAGAGCCCCGCGTCGACACACTTTTGGAAGAACTCACGGTCCGCCAGGAGCTGCCCGTTTGTGATCATCCGGCTGTAGAGCCCTCGCTCCCGCGCATACGACAGCGCCGGGAACAACAGGGGCGACAGCGTCGGTTCCCCGCCGGTGAGGATCACGCCGTCATAGCCCATGTCTGCGAGATCATCGATGAGCCGCCGCATCTCGTCTTCTTCAAGGTCCACGCCCGTGGGCGGGTTCGAGCAGAAGCGACAGTGCTGGTAGCAATTGCGGGTGAGCTGCAGGTAGCCAAGGTTTGCCATGCCCGCAGGGTAGCCCGACCGTGGGACCGGTGGGAGGGCGTCGCCTCAGAAGGCCGAGGCTGTTGTCGACAATGGCGTATCTTAGGCGTCTCTCGCGGACAGGGAGATGCGGTTGCGCTCCCGGTCCACCTCCAGCACCTTCACCTTGATGGACTGGCCCACCGTGACGACCTCATGGGGGTTGTTCACGCGGCGGGCGGCCAGCTTGCTGATGTGGATGAGGCCGTCCTGGTGCACGCCAATATCGACAAATGCACCGAAGGCCGCGACGTTGGTGATGACCCCCTGGAGCACCATGCCTGGGGACAAGTCAGCGACCTTGTTGACATCATCCCGAAAGGCTGGCGGGGTGAAGCTGTCGCGGGGGTCTCGGCCGGGACGCTGCAGCTCGTCGATGATGTCGGCCATTGTCAGCGCGCCCGCCACGGGGTGGTGCTGGGGGTTGATCTGGCTGACCAAGCTGGCGTTGCCCACCAAGCGAGCGAGGGGCACACCCAAGGACTTCGCGATGGTGGCGACCAGTGCGTAGCGCTCAGGGTGGACGGCGGAGTTGTCGAGAGGATGGGCACTCTCGGCCACCCTCAGGAAGCCCGCGGCCTGCTCAAAAGCCTTGGGCCCGAGCCCCTTCACCTTCAACAGCTCCTTGCGGCTGGTGAAGCCACCAGCGGTGTCGCGGTGCTCCACAATGCGCCGGGCGAGGGTGGGGCCGATGCCGGCGACGTGCTGGAGCAGGGCCGCGCTCGCCGTGTTGAGCTGGACGCCCACCCGGTTCACACACAGCGCCACCACCCGGTCCAGGGTGTCTTTGAGCAGCCGAGGTGTGATGTCGTGCTGGTACTGGCCCACGCCGAGGGCGGCCGGGTCGACCTTCACCAGCTCCGCCAGCGGGTCTTGGAGCCGCCGGGCGATGGAGATGGCCCCCCGAATGGTCAGATCGAGGGACGGAAACTCTTCGCGGGCCACCTCGGACGCGCTGTAGATGGACGCCCCCGCTTCGTTCACCGACACCACGATGGCATCGACACTGTGCTGCTTGAGGGCATCCCGGACGAAGCTGAGCGTCTCGCGGCCCGCTGTTCCATTGCCAATGGCCACCGCTTTTGCGTTGTGATCCAACACAAAGCGGGCCAACACTTGGGCATCGTTGCCTTTGCGGGTGTGGGGATGGATGGTGGTGTGGGTGAGGAACTGGCCGGTGTCGGTCACGGCCGCGCACTTGCAGCCGCTGCGAAAGCCAGGGTCGATGCCCACAACAGCGTGTCGGCCGTAGGGAGCCGCGAGCAGGAGTCCCTTGAGGTTGGCCGCAAAGACCTGAGCGGCCTCTTCTTCGGACCGGGCGCGCAACACCCCCCGCAGCTCATTGTCGAGAGAGGGCCCCAGCAAGCGCTTTCCGCAGTCGAGGACCGCTTCTCGCAGCAGCGTGGCCCACGGGGAGCCCCGGCGGTAGCCCACTTGGTGGGCGATCCGGGCGGCCAGGCGTTCCCGGTCGATGTCGACAGTGACCTTGAGCAGCCCTTCTTGCTCACCGCGACACAGCGCGAGGTAGCGGTGGGAAGGAATGGCCTTGAGGGGCTCACAGTGCGCGTAGTAGCTCTCGTAGGCGCTGCGCTGGCCCTCGGTGGTCTTCTTGATGGCGCGGCTGTCGATGCGGGCGTGGGACCAGATGAGATTCCGGGCCATGGCGCGGACGTCGGCGCGCTCGTTGATGGCCTCGGCGACGATGTCTTTGGCACCGGCGAGGGCGGCGTCGGCATCGGGCACCTCGCCACCGATGTGGGCACGGGCCTCGGCTTGGGGCTCGCCCCGGCTGGGCTGGGCGAGGATCCGGTCAGCGAGGGGCTGAAGGCCACGCTCTCGGGCCATGGATGCCCGGGTCTTCCGCTTCTTCTTGAAGGGAAGGTAGAGGTCTTCGATGCTCTCTTTGGTCGTGCACGCAAGGATCTGCTGGCGCAGGGCCTTTGTGAGCAGTCCTTGCCCCTCGATCGACTGGAGGATGGTCTGGCGGCGGGCATCGAAGGCCTCGGCAGACTTCGCTGCGGACTCGATGTTGCCGATGACCACCTCGTCCAGTCCGCCCGTGGCTTCTTTTCGGTAGCGGGCGAGGAAGGGCACGGTGTTGCCCTCAGACAGCAGCTTCAGCACGGTGCGCACGGTGGGCTCGCGCAGGCCGAGGTCCTGGGCCACAGTGAGGGTGGGGTCGAATGCGGTCATCGGGCACCGGTGCAAGAGAGAGCCTGGGTGGGTATCCGGTCGTCTCGATGCGGTCCCTTGCCGGCGGGCCCGGATAGGGGAGCCCATGCGCTGGACTGCCCATCACCTGCTGATCTTCGCCTGTGTGCTTGCCAGCGGGTGCTCCTCGGCTGAGCCGGCGTCGCCGCGGCCCCCGGTGCCGGCCCCCCTCGCGGTGATGATGCAGCCCGAGACGCCGCTGGTCATCGCCCATCGCGGCGGCAGGACCGACGGCCCTGAAGAGACCATCGAGAGCATGCGGCTGGCCCGGGCGGCGGGGGCGGACGTGCTGGAGCTGGACCTGCACCGCACCGCCGATGGTGTGGTGGTGTGCATGCATGACGCGGTGGTGGACCGGACCACCGACGGCACGGGGCCGATCGTCGAGCTCGATTGGGCGGCCCTTCAGGCCCTCGATGCCGGCTTCCACTTCTCGCCGCCGGGCACCGAGGCCCATCCCTTCCGGGACAAAGGCGTGGGGGTTCCCTCACTGAAGAGCGTGCTGGAGGCCTTTCCCGACGTGCCCTTCATCCTGGAGATCAAGCAGACCGAGCCGCCCATCGTGGACGATGTGTTGGGCGTCCTGCGGGACGCGGGGGCCTTGGATCGGGTGGTGCTCGCCTCGTTCTCGGCCGACACCCTCGCTGCGGTGCGCCGTGCCCCCGATGCACCGGCGACCAGCTTGGCCGCGAGTGAGGTGGCCTCGTGGCTGTGGGATGACGACAACATCGCGCCGGGCGCCTTTCTCCATCTTCCACCCTCCCTCGGCATGGACCTCGTGACCCCAGCGCTGCTGGACCGGGCCCACGGGGAGGGGCTGGCGATCCAGGTCTGGACGATCTCCGAAGAAGCCGAGATGCGGGCAATGGTCGAGCTGGGCGTGGACGGCGTGATGACCACGGATCCAGGACGGATGCGCCGGGTGGTCGACGAGCGCTGAGCCTCAGGTGCCCCGGAGCACTGCCTGGGGTGGCACCCGGAGTGCACGCAGGTTGCCGACAACCCCGGCCAGTGCGGTGCCCAAGGCACATCCGACGATGGCGAGCAGGGACGGCACCGGCAAGAACTCCCACGTCAGCCGCATGAGCTGGGTCTGGACTCCCCACGCCAGGGCGTTGGCGCCCATCACACCGACGATGCCAGCGACAAGCCCGATGAGCGCGTACTCCACGCCGAGCATGGCGGCGGCGGCGGCCCGGGTGGCGCCGAGGGTCTTGAGCAGGGCGACCTGGCGGGCCCGCTGGCTGGTCGACGCGCCCACGCTGGCGAACAGGATGACCACGCCGGACAAGGCGGTGAAGCTGCCCAGCGCCCGAATGGCCAGCGCGAGGCGGCCGAGGATGCCCTTGGCCTTGTCTCGCAGCTTGTGGACCGAGATGAGGGTGATGTTGGGAAAATCGACTGCGAGGGTGTTCTGGAGTCCTTCTTCCCGCTCGGGGTCGAGCTGGAAGGTGACCAGCCGCGTGTGGGGAGCGTCGTCGAGAACGCCCGGCTCCACGAGCAAGAAGAAGTTCATCTCCATCGACTCCCAGCGCACGTCCCGGATGCTGCTGACGTGCAGCGGCACCTTGACGCCTTGGATGTCGAAGACCACGGTGGAGCCCAGATCCACACCCAGGCGGTCGGCGTAGCGGCGCTCCAGGCTGACCTCGTCCACGCCCTCAATGGACGCGAAGGCGCCCCGCACCACGGTGTTGTGGTCGGGGATGCTGTCTTGGATGCCCAGGCGCTGTTCCCGGGTGAAGGCCCACCGAGCCTCGTCGGGCAGGTCGCCCACCAGTTCTTCGGTGGGGGTGTCGTCAATGCCGGCGAGGCGGCCCATCACCATTGGTGCGGACTGCACGCGGGTGCTGCCGGCGGCGTGGAGCTGGGCTTCGACGGGGTCCCACTGGTCGGGCTGGACGTCGATGAGGAAGGCGCTGGGGGCGGTGGCCGGGAAGGCGTCGCCGAGCTGGGCGCTGACCCGGTCCTGAAGCAGCCACGTGCCGAGCACAACGACCACACCGAGGGCGAGGGCGACCATGGCCGAGAGGGTGCCGGCGCCGGGGCGTCCGAGGGCCCGCAGGGCATGGCGAACCAGCCACGAGTCCCGGTTCTCGCCAAAGCGCCCGAGCAACAGCGACAAGCGACCGGCGACGAGGCGCAGCAAGCCCACGACGGCTGCGACCACGGCACTAAAGACGAGTCCGGCCTTCAGATCGCCGGCTTGGAGCACCGACACACCGACCAGTGCCCCCGTGAGAAGGACCGCACTGAGGACCTTCAGGTGGGTGGGCAAGGGCAGGGGCTCCACGGTGCGGCGCAGCACCCGAATGGGGGGCACGGACTGGGCTTGGCGGAGGGGGGCCCACGCAAACAGCAGCGCGATGCCGGTGCCGAGGACCGTGCCCTGGAGGATCGCGAGGGGCTGCCAGGGGTTGACAACCCCGTTGGGCAGCAGATCTCCGAGGAGGGAGGGCACGGCGAGCAAGCACAGGGTGCCCGCCAGCGCGCCGACGAGGCTGCCGGCGAGGCCCAGCAGGGCGGTCTGGACCAGGAAGACCCGGCCCACCTCGGACGGCGTGAGGCCGAGGCATCGGTAGGTGGCGACCGCATCAAAGCGTCGGGCGAGCCATGCGCGGATGACCTGGGCCACGCCCGCTCCGCCCACCAGCAGGGACAACAGGGCGACGAGGCCCAGGAAAGTCTCGGCTTGGTTGAGGCCCCGCTGGAGGCCAGGGTTGCCCTCGGTCCACGTCTCGACGCGGGTCCAGGCCGCGATGTCGGGTTGTTGCTCAAACCAAGCCGCGAGCTCGGTGGCCGAGGCCACATCGGGGGTCTTGTAGAGCGCCTTCCACGTCATGCGCCCCGTGGTGGACGCCATTCCCGAGCGCTCCAGGCCGGCGGCTGACAGGAAGACCCGGGGGCCCGGCGACAAGGACGCTTCGACCCGGTCGGGCTCGGCGAGCACCTCGCCGGCGATGCGAAACGGCGAGCCTCCGATGAGCAGGCTGTCGCCTCGTTGGAGGTTGAGTCGGGTCAACAAGGCGGGCTCGACCACGACCTGATCGTCGGCGAGCAGCGCGTGCAGGCCCACATCGGGGTCGAGGGTGAGCGTGCCATAGAAGGGGTAGTCGCCCTCGACGGCCTTGAGCTCCACAAAGACGCTGGCCGGGGCCTCGCCGGCAACCCGAGGGCTCGTCGCAGACACCATCGTCGCGAAGACCTGGATCTGGGCTTGGGCTTCGATGAGCGCGGCAGGGGCGTCGGCCATGGACGCGGGGAGGGGGCGGCGGCTGGACACGGCCACGTCGGCGGCGAGGAGGGGCCGGGCTTCCCGTTGCATGGCGCCTTGCACGCTGTCAGCGAGCCCAGCGACGGCGACCACGGCGGCCACACCCACCGCGAGGCAGGCCACAAAGAAGGCGACACGGGCCCCGGAGCCTCGGAGCTCACGACGGACCAAGAGCAGCAGCAGGCGGAGGTTCACGACGGGGGGCCGGGCTGGGCAGCGTCGCCGTCAATGCGCTCAATGCGGCCATCGCGCAGGTAGATGCGGGCGTCGGCCCGGGCGCCCACGGCGGGGTCGTGTGTGACGAGAATGACTGTGGTTGCGGTCTCTTGGCGAAGAGTGTCCAGCAGCTCCAGCACCTTCTCGCCTGTCGGTCCGTCCAAGTTGCCCGTGGGCTCGTCCGCCAGCAGGATGGTCGGCTTGGCGGCAAACGCCCGGGCGACGGCGACCCGCTGTTGCTCACCGCCGCTGAGCTGGGCGGGGTAGTGGTGGCCTCGGTCCACAAGGCCCACGGATGCGAGCAGGGCGTCGGCTCGGGCCCGCGCCTCGGCCGGCGAGGCGTTCAACAGCTCCAGCGGGAACATGATGTTTTCGCGAGCGGTGAAGGTGTCGAGCAGCTGGAAGTTCTGGAAGACGAAGCCGAGCGTCTCGCGACGCCAGCGGGCCAAGGCGTCTTCGTCGAGATCATGGATGGGCAGGTCCGAGATGTGGATCTGGCCGGCGCTGGGGCGGTCGAGACCCGCGAGCAGGGCCAGCAGGGTGGACTTGCCGCTGCCCGACGGGCCCAGAATCGCCACGGAGCTGCCCGTGCGGACGGAGAAGGACACGGCGTCGAGCACGGTGATGTCCGCGACGCCGGAGCGCAGTCGCCGCGTCAGGCCTGTCACGTGGACGGCGGGGGGCGAGGTGGTGTCCATGGGCGTCCGGAGCTGGGGGGTTCGGAGTGGGTGCGCACGCCCGCGGTGCCGGTCGAGCGGTCTGGCGTCTTGGGGCGATATTCTCCAGATCTGCGCGAAGCACCCTTGGTGGCCTTGGCGATCCAGCTGGCCAATTTTTGGGTCGCGGAGGGCGCCCTTCGGCGTTAGCACCCTGTGGGTTTGTTCAGGGGTCTGCCACGGGGTCGGCCTCGCGACACGGGCCTGCCGAGGGGCCCCAACCCACGAAGTGATGGGGTGATCCCGAAGCGTCGGACGTCCCCAGCTCAGGAGTTCTGCACGATGCGCATCACCCACCACACGCCCGGAACCCCTTGCTGGGTTGATCTTGCCACCCCCGATCCCGCGGCCGCCAAGGCCTTCTACGGCGGAGTGTTCGGCTGGGTCTTCGCTGACCAGGGTGAAGACTTTGGAGGCTACGTGATGTGCACCAAGCAGGACCTGCCGGTGGCCGGGATGGGCCCGATGATGGGCAATGTGCCCAAGCCGATGTGGACGGTCTACCTGGCCACGGCCGATGCGGATGCCACGGTGGCCCAAGCCCTGGCGTCGGGCGGCACGGTCGCCGCGCCCGCCATGGATGTGGCGAATTTGGGCCGCATGGCGGTGATTGTGGACCCGACCCAGGCGGCGTTCGGCATCTGGCAGTCCGGCCTGCACACGGGCACGGGGCTGATCCGAGAGCATGGTGCGCTGACCTGGGCTGAGGTCAACACCGGCGATGCCCCGGCCGCCCGAGACTTCTACGCGGGGCTGTTTGACCTGGCGCACGCGAAGATCGAAGGCATGGACTACTTCACGCTCAACCCTGCCGGGGCCACCCCCACCAGCGGCGTGCTGCAGATGACGGCCGAGTGGGCGGGCATTCCGCCGCACTGGATGGTCTACTTCGCGGTGGAGAGCGCTGACGCGGCCGCCGAGTCGATCAAAGCGCTGGGTGGCGACGTGAAGCATGGTCCCTTCGACACCCCCCACGGGCGGATGGCGGTCTGCATGGATCCCATGGGTGCACCGTTCTCGGTGATTGAGGCGATCGACCCAGGCTGAGCGTGCGCTTGTCGCCGGGCGCCGTGGTGTGCACGGACTGGTGATGCCCCCCGCCCCGTGGAGCCTGTCGATGTTGCCCCCCCCCACCCTTGGCCGCTCCACGCCGTGGTCGGCCCGCGCCCTTGACCGGTGGCGAATCTGGCTGCGCTCTGGCGTCGGTCTGGCATTGATGGCCGGCTTGGCTGCGGGGTGTGGGGGAGACGCCTCGCCGACGGCCGCTCCGGCCTCGCCTGTGGTGGCGCCGGACCCCGTCGAGAGCGATGTGAAGGTCGTGGTTCTTGGCGACAGCATCGCGGCGGGCCTGGGCTTGCCGGTCGATCAAGCCTTTCCTGCGGTGGTGCAGTCGATGCTCCGTGCGGACGGGCTGTCGGTGGATGTGCAGAACGCCGGCGTGAGCGGCGACACCAGCGCGGCGGGGGCATCCCGGCTCGCATGGTTGCTCAGGCAAGCCCCCGATCTGCTGGTGGTGGAGCTGGGGGGCAACGACCTGCTCCGGGGACAGCCCGTTGAGGCGACCGAAGCGCGGCTGCGGGACATCGTGACCCGGGCCCAGGCTGCGGGGGTCCTGGTGGTGCTGTTGGGCATCCGTGCGCCGGGAAGTGTGGGGCCAGAGCACCAAGCGGCCTTCGACTCGGTGTATTCACGAGTCGCCCAGGACACTGGAGCAGCCTTTGTTCCCGGCTTTCTGGATCCGCTGATGGGAAAGCCGGAGCTGCTCCAAGCCGATGGCCTCCACCCCACGCCGGCTGGCCAACGGCTGCTGGCCGAGCGGCTGGTCCCGACGCTGGCGGGTCTGGTCCGGCAAATGGCCGAGCGCGCCCCGGGTGACGTCCCCAAGACTGCCCCGCCGGCCGAGGCCCCTCCACGCCCCTGACCCCTCCACGCCCCTGATCCCCCATGGTGGGCCGAGGACGGGGCGCTGTGGCCAGGCTGTGAAGCGGCTCGACAGCATGCGAGCCTCGGGCCCCGTGTGTGCTTGGTGGGAACGAGTCCGCTTGCCGCGTCGTGAGTGCTCTATTTCAGGGTGTACACGGGCCGTTGGGCCGGCAGTCCGGTCTGGGGCCCGATGGACTCCGCGCGTAGTTTGGGCTGAACATGGGCTCTGCTGGCGCCCTTGATGGGCCAGGAGGGACGGCTCGCCTGCGAGACCACGGCGTTGTGTCGTCAGCGTTCGGGGGGGACGGTTGGGGACAGGTGTTGGGTTTGGTGCTCCGGGCCTGAGTGTGACGTGCCAGTGTGGGTCGAGATGCCGCTGCGGTGGGCCATCGGCAGCCCTGCCCGGTGGATGTCAGCTGAGTTCTAGGGGCCCCGGTGCCCAGGATGGAGTACGGTCGTGCGTGGCGAAGTGGTGTTGTTAAATTGTTTGGAGGCATGGTTGTGATGTTCAAGCATCGCGATCGCGCGGACTGTTGGTCTGTGCTTGTTGTTGACGACGATCCCGTCGTGCGGCATCTCACGCGGGAGAACCTGCGTGGGGTCGACGTCGACGGACTGCCTCTGGAAATTGATGCATGTGAGAACACGGATGCTGCGCGTAAGCTGATTGCTGCTACTGAGTACGCGTTGATCATCATGGACGTCGCGATCGAGACGGAGTTCGCTGGGCTCGACTTGGTGGAAGAGCTGAAGCGCTCGCCGGGGGTTGGCTTCACCCAAGTGGTGGTGCAGTCTGCGACCCCGATGACCGAGCGGAGTGGCCGCCAGGCCGGCATGTCCGGCATTGCGGACTACTGGCGCAAAGGTGAGATTGCCCCGCTGCGGATGCAGGTGCTTGTGCGTGGACTCGTGCGGGCCTACGCGACCGCACGCTCTCTTCATGCTGAACAACTGTACCTCCGAAAGCTGTTGTTCCAGCTGCCCGACATCGTCTTGCATGTCAGTGTGGATGGGCGGATTGGCTACCGCAACAGGGTGGACGGCAACCGCTCGTCGTGGTGGCGCCCGGGCACCCGCCTGCCCGACTACTTGGACGGCCAAGCCTGGGCGACGGTCAACGGCCCCCTCGTCCGTGCCTGCAATGGCGAGTCCTCCGGGGTGCTCAGCCTCGACGTGGATGACCGGGTGCTCGAGGTTCGCATCGGCCCGTCCATGGATCCGTCCCACGGGGCGGTGGTGATCCTCACCGATGTGACCGAGACGCGGTCCTGGGAAGACACCGTTGCTACGGCGGGAAAGCTCGATGTGGTGGCCCGGATGGCGGGGGGACTGGCGCATGAGTTCAACAACTCATTGACCGCCGTGTTTAACTCGGTGGCGGCGGCTTCGAATCGCCTGGGCCCCGATGACGAAGTCCAGGCGCTGTTGCAGACGGCGCTGGCGGCATCGAACCGCATGCGTCTCGTGAGCCAAGACTTGCTCAACCTCACGGGTGACCTTGGTGAGAATGCTGAACTAATCGATGTAATGGCTCATCTTCGGTCGCGCGAGCGCATCGTGCGCACGCTGCTGGGGACCCGGCTCGAGTGGAGCATGCGACTGGGCGCGGATCCCGTCTGGGTGCGGGCCTCCGGCGAACGCCTCGACCAGATTGTGCTCAAGCTGATGCTCTACTTGGGCGAGTCGCTGCCGGATGGTGGCCGCATTGTGTTGGATGCCCAAGCCAAGGTGCTGGACCACGACCGGCCGGCGGGCGACGGGGGACATGTCATCAAGGCGGGCAGCTATCTGCGCCTGTCGATTGACGACAATGGGCCTGGGCTCAGTGCGGACGAGCGGCGCCGTGTCTTCGACCCCTTCTCGCGCACCAACAAAGGGTCGGCGGGTGGCGGTCTGGGGTTGTCCGCGGTGTACCTGGGTGTTCGCCGACTGGGGGGCACCATCACGGTGGCGTCCACGCCGGGCATCGGCACCCGCTTCCAGGTGCTCCTGCCCTTGGCGTTGCCCCATGCGGGCACCCCAAAGCCTGCGGTGTCCACCAAGCGGGCGCCGACCATGGCCGTGCGCCCCGCGAGCTGCATGGTGCTGTCCGTCGAAGATGACGACGACGTGCGCCCGGCGGTCCGGCGGGTGCTGGAGGGTGCGGGCTACACCGTGATCGAGGCGGTCGATGTGTGCCATGCCCTCGAGCAGCTTCGTGTGCACGGCTCAGAGCTGGGCCTCCTGCTGAGTGACATTCGGCTGCCCGACGGCACCGGCTTCGAGGTGTTGGCGGCGGCCCGTGACCGGTTCCCCGACCTGCCTGTGATTCTGACCTCGGGATACACCGGATATGATTCAGAGATCCCACGCATGTCTGCCGTGCGGTTTCTCCGAAAGCCGTACATGCCGGAGCTGCTGCTTGAAGCTGCTGCTGCCATGGTAAATCGGAAGCCCTAAGATCAGCTGATGGCGCGAACATCGGGGCTGATCGAGCTGGCCGAGCGACCCAGCCGGCAGTGGAGCTGGCTGGCAAGTGTTGTCAGGATGTGGCGGACGGAGCCGCTCGGCAGCGAAAGGTTTGCGGGGGCGCTGGTGAACAGGCACACCGCAGCAAGCCCTTGGTCGTCTTGTATAGGCGCCCGGAACAACAGCCTGAGCCGCAGGATGGGGTCGCCGCTCTGCTGGCCCATGTCGCTCCACCGGACGGTCAACGGACGGTTCTTGGCGAGCTGATCCAGGAGCTGTGTCTCCAGCGCGCGGCGCTCACTGGGGGAGGTGTTCGACGTCGCCGCAACATGGACAACATAGGCGTTGCCCTCGGGCAGGATGACGACGGGGTGGGCGTCGACGGCGACATTCTTGAGGGCATCGAGCACCCGTGGACCAAGGCGCTCATCGGTGGCCGACACCACTGCACTGGCGGATGCGGCGAGTGCGGACAGGCCCGACGTCCGGCGGCGCACTTCCTTGTGCAGCCGCTGGTTGGTGCGCTGTAGGGTGTTGAGGATCGTGGCATGCTGCTGCAGCGTCTCCCGAAGCTCGTCGGGGAGGGGGCCGCCTGTGGAGAACGGCACGGTGACCGGTCGGTCGGCGCGTTGGTCGCGCTGCATGGTTCGGAGCGTCTCGAGGGGCCGGACCACCCACCGGTCCAGGCTGTAGAGGAGCGGCGCGATGAGCACCACCAACAGCACCGCCGTTGTGAGGGCGAAGCGCATCGGCGCCCACAGGCCGGCAAAGACAAGGGTGCGGTCGAGTGCTGCTGACAGAAAGACACCGACGACAATGGCGGTGATTCCGGATTTCACTAGCCGGACTCGCAAACACGAGGTTGAGCGGGCAATGGTCATTGGGCCTCCTGAGTGTTTCCCATCATCGGTATAGATCGCGAACTCCTTGCATCGATTTGGGCCACTGTGGTCATTTTGCGAGCGCACATGAGTCGCTTAGGGGCGCTCTGGAGCATCGATGGACGCACGGCCCGGCTACCGCTTGGACACCCGCGGCGCCTTGGGCGTGGTCACCGGCTCCATGGTGGGGGTCGGCATCTTCCTGGCCCCGGCCGAGATGGCCCGGGCCATCAGCGCTCCCGGTTGGTTCCTCGCGGTGTGGGTGTTGGCGGCCCTCGGTGCGGCGAGTGGGGCGGCCGCCTACTCGGCGCTGGGCACTTGGCGGCCCCGGTCCGGCGGAGACGTCGTCTTTCTGCGCGAGGCGTTCGGGGATGGTGTTGCGTTTGCTGCGGGCCAAGTGCAGTTCTTTGCCATCTTCTGTGGCTCTGCGGCGGTCATCGCGGCGGCGCTGGGCCAGTACCAGCTCGCCAGCCTGACGGGGTGGGACCTCGGTGTGGTGTTGGTGGACGTGCCCGTGCTGGGCGGCATCACGTGGGCGCGGATCCTTGGAGCGGCGGTGGTCCTGGGCTTGACCGCCACCCAGTCCCGGGGGCTGCGGGTGGCGGACCGTGTGCAGCGGGCGCTTGCGTTGTTCCCGGTCCTGGCTCTGAGCTTGCTGGCCATCGGCACGGTGGTGGCGGCGCTGATGGGCACGCTCCCGCCGCCCACGGCAGCCGCTGCGCCGGTGGTGCCCAGTGTGGGTGCGCTGGTGACGGCGTGGTTGGCGGCCCACTTCGCGTACTCGGGCTGGAACGCGGTCATCTACTTGGCGGGTGAGGTCGACGCGCCGGAGCGCACCCTGTGGCGGTCGATGGTGGGCGGCACGATCGCGGTTGCGGCGCTTTATCTGCTGATCTGTGGGGCGTTCTTGATGGGGCTGGGCATGGGCGGACTGGCCGAGGCAGGCGAGGCGGGCACTGCACTGGCGACCCGGGTGGCGGGCCCCACGGCCGGGCGCTGGATGAACGGGCTCATCGCCATCGGGCTGGTCGGCACCACCCACGCGACGCTGCTCGGCGGTGCGCGGGTGGCACAGGTGATGGCCGCTCACGGGGAGCTGCCGGCTGTGTTTGCGCGCACCGACAACCTGCACACGCCCACCCCGGCGCTGTGGCTGCAAGGGGCCTGGACCGCGTTGTTGGTGCTCGGCGCGGGGGCCGATGCGCTGTTGTCTGGCGTCGCCCTAGCGATGGTGGTGATCGGCACGATGACCGTGCTCTCGCTGTTCGTCCTGCGGTTGCGGCTGGGCACTTCGGGCCCCGGCACCCCCCGTCAGCTCGCGCTCGCCAGCGTACACTTGGTGGTGGGCTTGGGCATCGTGGCCGTGGAGGTCCACCGGGCGATCGATGAGGGACAAGCGTCCGCGCTGGGGGGGCTGGGCGCTATGCTCCTGCTGGTGGTGGTCGGCAGCCTGCTCAAGCGGCGGCGGGATGCTGTCCGGGTGGGGGCGCACGATGCGGCCTCGGCCGATGTGGTCCAAGGTCCGGAGTGAGCGATGGCGACCGACGAGGGTGAGCTGCAGCCCGCACAACTCGCCGCCCTGCGCACCCGGCTGGAGACCCTGATTGGAGAGTCTCGCGGCCTGTTGAAGGACGAGGGCGGGCGCTCAGACACTGTGGTGCTGGACCAGTCCCGGGTGGGGCGGCTCAGCCGCGTGGATGCGATGCAGCAGCAACAGATGGCTGCCGCAGGGCGACGTCGTGCCCAGCTTCGGTTGGAGCGCCTCGAGAGCGCGCTAGGCCGACTGGCGGACGATCCCGAAGACTTTGGGTGGTGTCCCGAGTGCGGCGAGGCGATCGGCGTGAAGCGCTTGATGGCCGTTCCCGACGGGATCTTCTGTGTGCCTTGCCAAGAGGCGCGGGAACGATGAACCAGGTTGGATATGCGGGACTGCGGAGGTGCTGGTGAAGATTCCCTTGATTGGCTGTGGGTCGCTGAGCCTGTTGGTGGGTGGCTTCTTCTCGTGTGTGGGCGTCGGCATGGTGGTGTCGCCCAGCGACGGGGCCGACCGCCTGGACGGTGTCTTTGCGGGTGGCCTTTTCGGCCTCTTTCCCGTGGTGGTGGGGCTGATCATGTTGGTGGTGGGGCTGGTCTTGCACGTGCAGGACCGCCGCCGCGCCCGGTCGCTGTCGTGGCTGCGCACCCGGGACCGCTTCTCGGTGGAAGAGTTCGCACAGGCCCATGGGCTGGTGCCCGCTGATGCCGAGAACAAGCTGCATGGGCTTCTTCAGGGCCCTGGTGCCCCGCCGCTGGTCTACCACCGTGCCCGGCGCGAGTACCTGCGCCGCTCGGCCCTTCCCGCCGGTGGACGCACCGTGGACCGCTGTGGGAGCTGCGGGGCCGGGATGGCGTTGTTGTTGATGCCTGGCGAGACGGGGGCCTGTCCCCACTGCGGCACGCCCTGCTGAGCTGGATGGGGCGGGGGGCTTGGGTTGACCACTGGCGTCGACTCGAGCGGCGGGTCGAGTGGGACGGGATTCCATCGGACGGCGAGCCCAGTCAGGCCCGCAGGCTGGGTGCCGCGGCGGTCCAGCCACATGGTGGCGCTGGGTTCGCCCTCAAGACGACAAGCAGCCCGAACCACAGCGTGGATCGGGCAACTTGGGCGTGAGCGACCGAGTCAGCGAGCGCGAACTACCACTGACCGTGGGAGCCGTGCGAGCCATGGGAGCCGTGCGAGCCATGGGAGCCGTGCGAGCCATGAGACCCGTGGGAGCCATGGGAGCCGTGCGAACCATGGGAACCGTGGGAGCCGTGGGAGCCGTGGGAGCCGTGGGAGCCGTGCGAACCATGGGACCCGTGAGAGCCATGGGACCCGTGGGAGCCGTGGGAGCAGTGGGTCACGTAGACCACACCGGCGTTGTTGGGATCAGCAAGAAGCTCGTCCGCCTTGAGCGCCACGTCCGAAGACAGGTCGCGTGGGCAGCTCTGTTCGGCTTCCTGCGTCTGCAGAAAGTCGATGGGTTTCTTGGAGAGAGAGGGCAGCAGGGGAGCCTTGGCGGCACCCTTCGAAGCGCTGACGTCCAGACCGGTGGGGCTGCCGACGTTGTCGGTGCCCTCGGTGCTTGGTGTCTGCTGGCTGGTGCCCTTGGGGTCGCCTTTGTCCATATCCGGTCCTCCCGAAGTGAGATTGTCGCTCATCCGCGCGGGAATGGGAAGGGGTTGTTCCGGCTCAAGAGTCTTCCGTGAGCCGGGGCCGGTCAATTGTCCACCGCCGGAAGGTGGTGGCATTGTGACCGTCTTCATCATTTGCGAGGCGCTCAAAGAGCATCTCGACGATTCCCATATGCTGACTGCACTTGGGCGTGTTGGGTCGCTGTCCGAAGAGATCGCCGGACTGCATGTAGTTGTGCATGGGGCGCACGCCGCAGTATGGCGCATTCCAGCATGTGCTGCACATCGGCAGACTGTCCAGCCAAGATGCGGCCGCGATGGCACGCACGCTCGGGTGGCCAACGGCTTCTTCGAAGGTGGTGTCGGTCACATGGCCGATGCGGAAGATGTCATCGCCCATGCCGTGCACCATCCGGCCCTCGTCGCTCGGGAAGATTGACCCGTCAAAGCCGTAGCAGATCTGGCCGGTTCCCGAGCCCACCGGCGTGCGGATGTCGACGAAGTTTGGGTCGTCCGGTGTGAGGATCTTCTTGAGGAAGGTCGCGGCGGTGCCTTCCATGACCTGCACACCCTGGCGGTTGAGCTCCAGGATGTAGTCGAGGGACTGCTCGTAGAACTCAAGCCACTCTTCCATCGTGTACCCGATCGCCCGCCAGGTCTTGTTGGCGAACCCAAACGGGTTGAGCGGACGCAAGTGGATGTTGCGAATGCCCAGCTCGACGTACAGGTCGATGACTTCTTTCCACTTGGGAAGCGTGCGCTTCGTCGTGGTCATCAAGGCGTCAACATGCCAGAGCTCGGGATCGAGCCCCCGGTCCACGTAGCGCTTGTTGATGTACTTCATCCACTTGATCACCGACTCGTAGGCTGCGGCTTTCTTGCCGGTCCACGGGCGGTTCGCGTCGTGCACATCCTGAGGGCCGTCGAGGCTGGTGCACATCAGGATGTTGTTGTCGACCAGCCAGTTGGCGCGTTCCTCGTTCATGTAGGTCATGTTGGTGACCACACTGTGATCCAGGATCTTGCGCTCAACCTTGTTCTTCTCGCGGCTGTACTCCACGCAGAACTTGAGCACGTCCCAGTTCACCGTCGGCTCGCCACCCTGGTACTCAAAGCAGAGGTATCCAGAGGGGGTCTTCATCGCGTGGTCGACGGCCAGACGGGCCGTCTCGAGCGACATGTCCGTGTCGGTGCGGTGCATGTCGGTGCGGCTGGCGTGGCAGTACTGGCACGACTGGTTGCACCGCAGCGTGGTGATGAGCACCGCGAGGTGGGGACCGCCGCCGAGGTAGCGACGCTTGCGCCGGATCTTGCGGGCCTGTTCCTCAAGGTCGAGGTCTTGGCGCAAGAAGCCCTTCGTGCGCAGTCCCTCGAACTCGGGATGGCCGTCTTCAATGCCGCCTTGCAGCAGCGCATTGAAGTCGGTCTCGGCCAACATGTGCCACTCGCCGGCGTCGTTCGTCAGCAGAATGCGACCGGCGACGCGGCCCCAGCGGAACGGGCCGACCGCTTCGGGACGCAGCGACTTGCGGGCAACTTGGAGCGTGTGCTTGCGGGGAGCGTTCATTGAGCAGCCTCTTCACTTCGGCGCTGCCGGGTGATGGTCGCCCACAGCACATGGTTGGCGAAGTGGTCGGGGAGGTCCGGCACATCGGGATGGGGATCGGTCAGCACGACGCGCACTTGCTCGGGGCTCTCTTCCACCACAAATCCCGCGAGCTGTTCATAGGCGCCCACCGCTTCAGCGATGGCGTCCAGATCGTAGAGGGACAGGTTGAAGGTGAGGGTGACGGGCTCGCTCATTCGCCCTGCTCCCACGGAACCTCGATCTCGAGATCGTCGTCTTCCAGCTCTTCTTCGTCCAGCTCAGCGAGGAGTTGTTCGATGCTGGACTGCACCGGGGTGCTCAGGAAGGCGCGGGCAAAGGCATACTCGCGCAGCTTGCCGGTGCTCGCTGAGACCTGATGGCGGAGGACTTGGTCGAGCAGTGCGTTTGCGAACTCACCGGCCAGGGCCTCGAGCTCATCAGCCTTCTTGGGAGCGGTCTTCGGCTTGAGCCGGACCTCGACTTGTTGGTCGCCGGGCCGTCCCAGGAAGACAAAGCAGCGATCAACGAAGAGGTACGCGGCGCCGTAGATGGCCTCGCGTGGGTACAGCTGTTCATCGAGTGTGAACGAGACGCGCCGTCCATCTTCGATGTAGGTCAACTCGTCGAGGGTCTCGACGTGATCGGCCGTGGCCTCGGAATTCTGTGCCTGCTCGCTCATGCGGGAGCCTCGTCGTGGAATGCGTAGTGGGCGTGTATCGCCAACGTGGTTCGGTCACCAGCCCTGTCGCCAAACAGCACGATGACAGCCACAAGAAACTTGGGGAGTCTGCCGTCCTGGACGCAGTCATCGACGTCAACAGTGTGGAGAAACGGTCCACACCGAGGGAGAGTGGGGGCCGCACCGTGTCGAGCTGGGCACCTTGCCGCGTTGTGTTGGGTCACAACGCTCATGGTCGGGGACTGTGCGTCGGTGGCTTGGGCTCAGACGAGCTGAGGGCCACCGAAGCGGAAGACCCGCTCGTCATGGGGCATGAGCTGGGCCACAGCACCGAGATCGCCGGTGTAGCGTCGCTCATTTCGGGCGACCCTTCGGGCGAGCCCTTGCAGCACACGACCGAGCCCCTCATCGGTGGGGAGATCACCGTCGGCGCCGTCCATGAGGACAAGATCGAAGTGTTGGGTCGATGCGGGGCCCCGGGCTGCGCCTTGGCGCCCACAGATGTGCACCCGGGCTTCGCGGCCGTCACGGTTCGCCAAGATCAGCACGGATGCGCCTTTCTCGATGCCCGTGAGCTGCGATACCCGCCAGCCCTTGCCGACGGACGTGCCGACGTCGAGGGGGGCCAGCAGCCACCAAGGTGGCGCCAGCGTGGTGTGGGTCTGGGCGTGGTGGGCGTCCTGGGCGGCATTGGCGCGCCGGCTGAGGCCGACTCCGACGCCAGCCGCAGCGGCGCCCATTCCCAGGCCTCGGAGGATGTCTCGGCGGGTGGTCATCACCAGACTCCGTTCGTGATCTCAAGCTTGTAGTTCTGGCAGGACTCCGCCACGCTGGGCAGTCGCTCCACCTGAATGTAGTAGTCGCCGCTCATGTCCTGGCACTCGTTGTACGAGGCGCTGCTGTTGGCGCAGGAGCGGGTGTCCGAGGGAATCGAGTGGAAGCCCTCGCCGACATCTTCGACGTAGTCGGAGTACTCCGTGGCGCCGGACGTCGCGACCGCTTCGCCCAGGCACTCCAGATCCGCCGCGTTGTAGGAGTCCTTGTAGACCCAGAACACGTACGACGAGCTGCCCTCGGTGAGCGTGACCTCAAAGTTGTAGAGGTTCTTGCCCGCAACCCGGTCTGAGGCCACGTCGTCGCTGGTGGAGATGACGTACCAGTCGGCAGAGTCGCCGTTGATGACGTTGCCAAAGATCTCGAGGGTGGTCGTGCCCGCATCGCTGAGCGTGGACCACTCGTTGATGGCGTCGGCCCCGGCGTCGCCGTAGCCTGTGGCGTCCTCGTACTCGTCGTAGGGGTCGCAGACTTCGGTGTGGACCGTGTTGGAGTTGCCCGACCGGTTGCCCGCACCGTCTTCGCAGTCGGCGTAGCAGGTGGTCACGTCTCCGCGAATGAGGCCCGAGTCGGTCCAGCTGAACTCGCCGGCGCTGTCGCAGGTGAGCGAGTCGGTCCAGGTGGTGGCGCTGTCGCCGCAGTACAGGGTCAGGTCGCAGCCTGGCTCGCAGCTTCCGGTCAGCGTCCAGTCTTCGGCGTTGCGGTAGCCATTCGGTGTGTCAATCACCGGCGCGTCAGGGGCCGTCACATCGGTCAGCACGACGCTATCGCTGTCGGAGGGCCCGTTGTCTTCGCCGTCGTTCGGCGTCACGACGCACTCCCAAGTGTCGCCATGCTGCGCGGTGCCGGCCGTCACCACATTGGTCGTGATGGCCGTGACAGTGCCGTTTTGGTACCACTCGAACGAGTAGGTGATGGGGTCGCCGTCGTCATCCCAGGACTCGGTCACGATCTGGCAGTTCAGCGGATCGGTCGGCTGGGGGGCAGCGGGGGAGATCGCGATGGTCGGCGCGGTGGGGGCGGAGTTCTCAATCTCCACCACAGCGCTGGCGACGGTGGTGCCATCGCCGATCGAGTTGAACGGCGTGATGTCCACGCGGACCAAGTCGCCCTTTGTGGTCTTGCCGTTCGGATAGGTGTTGGTGCTGACGCTGGCGTCGAGGCTGAGGGTGCCTGTGCCATCGTCGGAGTACCAAGCGTACCGGTAGCGCTCGGGGTCGCCCGACAGGTCAAAGTGGCCCGAAGCGGTGGCCAGCAAGTCGTCCACGGTGGTGGCGGGCACGGGTGAGATCGAGGCCGCGTCGATGGACGGGGGTGCCTCGTCAAACACCTTGATCTCGATGGTGTCCTGGTCGGACGAGCCGTACGAGTCGGCCACCGTGAAGGTGATCAAGTGCTCGCCGGCCGTCAGCAGGGTCGTGCCACCGGACCACTCGCCGGTCGATGCCGGGGCGGTGCCGAAGCTGATCGGGCCGTCGATGGAAGAGCTGGCGGCCACGACCAAGTTGGCGGCATCTTCTTCGACGTCGCTGACCGTGGCGGAGAAGACGATGTTGGCGTCGCTCGAGTGGAACGAGTCGTTGGCCGGGGCGTACAGCTCGATCGACGGGGGCGTGTTCGCGACAACTTGGATGGAGGTGGTCGCGGTTGCGCGGTCACCGTTGGGATCCGTCGCCGTCACTTCGACCGCCACGGTGCCCGGGGCGCTGAATGCGTAGCTGCACTCACCCTGCATGTCGTTGGCGAAGGTGCCGCCCTCGCAGATCGTCTCAGATCCCGCCACCCACCGGTGGGTGATGTCGGTGGGATCAGTCGAGTCATAGATCTGGATCATCGCGCGGAAGTTGATGGTCTCGCCCGAGTAGACAATGGAGTCTTTGACGGGTTCTGTGATCGCCACACTGGGAGGCTCTCGGTAGACACTCAGCTTCTGGCCGCTGGTGCAGCCCACCAGAAGCGCCACCGCTCCAAGAGCACCTGCCCGACCAAGCTTGGTCATGGGTACAGGGTGTGCGTGCATTCAGACCTCCTCGCGTGCTGGGCAGTCTACGCGACATGGGGTGGATGCGCGAGGGGGGTGACGCCCTCGTGGAGGATTGTCGGGTTCTGTGGGCGGGTTGTCGCCGGATGTGGACTTGCCCCCGGCTCACCGAACCGGAATGAGGGTGCGCTTTCGCAGCCAGACCTCGAGCTCCGCGGCGAACAGCTCGAAGCCTTCAGCGTCGGGGTGGCCGCCGTCGAAGAACAGCGGCTCCGCGATGCTCTCGTCGGACTCAAACGCTTCGATGAGCGCGGGTGCCAGCGCGCCGGGATGGAGTGGAACACCCTCCGCGACCACCACGCCTTGGGGCAGGCGCACCATCTTCTGCACCTTGCCGTCGGTGTTCATGATCACACCGCGTTCTGGCATGTTCTTGCGAAATGCTCCGGTGAGGTCGAGGACGGGGACCGGCCCCTGGGCCACGCGGCCGGCGATCTCCTGGATGTGGCGCAGCTCGCTCGCTTGGTTCTGGTTGCCCAGGGGGTCAAATGTGCTGATGGGGGGCAGGACAATGGCCACTCGAGCGGGCCGGCTCGCCCGGACGACCGTGTTGAGCGCTCTTTCGTAGTCCTGCCAGGCCGAGGGCGTCGCGTGGTAGGGGCGCGCGGCGAAGATGACCAGATCAGGCTGGAGGGCTTGCACGCTCTGCTCGACCCAGGCGGCGAGGGGCAGGGGCTTCATCGCGGGCACACCGGCGTTCACGACGTCCATGTCCAGCAGCGTCCCGAGCCTTGCAGGCCAGCTCTCGGCATAGGCCACGCCCCACCCAAAGGTCACCGAGTCGCCATAGCCGACGATCCGGAAGGCCTCGCCTTTGGGGCGCAGCTCCGGTCCACGCAGCCCGATGCTGTTGGTGGAGACCGAGAAGACCCGCTGCCGTCCGATCTTTGCGAGGCGATCCTCGGAGCGGGTCTCGTTGCCGTCGTGGGGTCGATCGGGCACTACGACCGTGCGATCCTTCAAATTGGGCAGCAACAGGTGCGTGCGGGGTCCCAGCTCCGGCGCTGGGCGGGTGATGACGTCGGAGACCACAGCCTCGACGGTGCGGGTGTGTTGAACCCGCCAGCCGATGACGAGGGCGAGCACCACCAGCGCGACGCTAATCACAGGGATGAGTCGGCGCATGAGTCCAGTCCGGTGTCGAAGGGAAAGGCAGGATACCCAACGCGCATGGGGTGCCCTGCCCGGGCGCGTGGGAGGAGCGATGGCGTCGTGGGTTCAAGGGTGGGTGGTGGTGGCGGGCATCACCAGTGGGTGCGCAGGCCGGGGGGCCGACAAGCCCGACTCGGGTGGGCCAGCGCTGGTCGACCACAGGGCAGCCGGCCCGTACGGCGTTCGCTACGACAGCGTAGACATCAGCGTTGACGGGCGCGTCATCCCCGTGTCGGTGTGGTCTCCAGCGGCCGAGGCCACGCCGGATGTCGACATCGTGGACGTGCTTGGCGATGACAATACCGACCGGTGGCGTGTCTTGCTTGATGCTGCGCCGGCGGACTGCCCCAGTCGGGTGCACGGCGCAAGCACCACGGTGGCCCCCGCAGCGGGTGGACCATGGCCCGTTGTGGTCAGCTCCCACTGCCATGGGTGCACCCGGGCGTCCAAGGCGACCATCGCAGCGCGACTGGCGAGCCACGGGGTGGTGGTGGCGGCGCCGGACCATGTCGGCAACACCTTGTGGGACAAGCTCGACGGCCAGACCTTGGCCCTCGATGTGGCGACGCTGGAGATGCGCCGGGTCGACCTCGTGGCCACCCTCGATGCGGCCTTGGCCGGGGAGCTGGGCGTGGATGTGGACAGCGACCGGGTGGGCGCGATGGGCCACAGCTTCGGCAGTGTGACGGCGGGGCTGATGACCCAGGACGATCCCCGGGTGCGGGCGGTGGTGGGCCTCGCTGCACCGATGCAGAACCCGCTGCTGCCCGGGGTGGACATGGCGTCGATCACTGTGCCCCTGATGCTGCACCTGGCGGTCGAGGACAACAGCATCTCGGAGCTGGGCAACGACATCTTGCGGGACAACGCCGCTGCAGCCGGGGGGTCGGTGACCTTTGTGGAGGTGGCCGACGCTGGGCACTGGTCTTTGTCCGATCTGTGTGGCCTCGCCGAAGAGTTCATGCCCGGGTGCGGGGATGACCAGCGCCAGACCGACCCGTCCCAGGCTTTTTCCTACCGGGACGCCGAGGGGACACGGGACCTGACGGCCGGCTTGGTGACCGCCTTCTTCGCCCAAGAACTGGCGGGCGACAGCGGTGCCGTGGCGCGGCTTCCGGCGATGGACGGGGTGGTCATCACGGCCCCGTAGTCTCGTCTTCGCTCAGCGCAGCTTGGCGATGAGGTCCTGGAGCATGCGCAGTCCCACAAAACCGGCGCCATGGGTGGCCAACCCGACCACCGCACCACCGTCGACCTGGCGCAGGCTGCGCACTTGGGCTTGGATGCGCATCGGGGGGGCGCTGTCGGGGAAGAGGTGGGCCACGAAGCGTTGGTCCATGACCATCTCGGGCACCAGCAAGTCATTGACGACGATGCCGACTCCCACGAGGGAGACATCGGTCAAGGTGTGGGCCCCCCGCAGCACATCGGGCGCCGATGGGGCCGGCTCGATCCGCCAGCCGTCGCCGGTGGCGTAGCGGGGAAGCAACCGTTGATCGTCACTCTCGACGGCGCGGGGGATGCTGAGCAGCCAGGGCTCGGTCGGGGCATTTTGGCGGACGGCGCACTCGGCAAGGTGGCGGGTCTTGCCCTCCATCCAGCGCAGCCAACACAGGTGGCGGGTGGGCTCGGGGACGCTGCCGTTGGCGAATGGTGCGGGCGCAAAGGCGGTGCGACCGTCATCTTGGGGGTCCAGCAATCGACCTCGAATCCGCACCCCGTCCAGCTCCAGCTCGATCTCGGCGTGGTAGCGGGCGAGGTGGAGCATCAGCGCGAAGCGGTCGACTTCGTCATGGCCGGAGTTGTGGGCCGCGTGCTTGCCATCGCCGGCGAAGGCGACATGGCCGTCTTCCCGCCAGTGGGCGAACCGGAGGCTTCGGGGGCGCCAAGCGGCGACGCGGTGGCTGGGGTGGACGATGGGCATGGGCCAAATCCTGTGTTGCTCGCTGCGAGTCGCTCAACCTGTGGGGGTCTCTGGTGCTGCAGCTCGCGTCTCAGTGATGCTCCTAATACGATGGCGTGGCGATCCGGTCGACGCCAGTGCAACAAGTGTCGCATGACATGATCAGACCAAGTGTGCTCATGGGGTACGCTCGGCGACCCGGTGCCCGGGACCTGACGCAGGAGCATGGGTGGGCGGCTCGGCGAGCAACCCTGGACTCACACAGTCGTTTGGCGGAACGGCCCGCTACCGCGTGCTGCGCGAGCTTGGCGCCGGCGCTTCGGGGGTGGTCTTTGCGGTGGAGGACCTGGTCGCCAATCGGGAGGTGGCCCTCAAGACCTTGCCCTGGCCCGGCGGTGAGGACATCTACTGGCTAAAGCAGGAATTCCGTGCGATCGCTGATGTGATCCACCCGAACCTCGTCACGCTGTACGAGCTCGAAGTGGAGGGCGACCGGTGCTTCTTTACGATGGAGAAGCTCGACGGTGTGCACTTTGATGTGGCTGTCCGTCGCCGGGGCGGTGCCCACGTGGCCGAAGAGCTGGATGGCTTTCGGGCGCTGCTGCGCCAGCTCGTGGCGGGGTTGCACTGCCTGCACCAGCGGGGGCGGCTGCACCGGGACGTGAAGCCGAGCAACGTGATGGTCACCGAAGAAGGGCGAGTGGTGCTGCTGGACTTTGGCCTGATGACGTCGCTGGAGGGCAAGCACCAGGACCACAATGCGCTGGTTGTGGGCACCTTGGCCTATTCCTCCCCTGAGCAGGGGCTGGGTCGGCCCATCGGCACCGCCGCGGACTGGTACTCCTGTGGAGTGATGCTGTACGAGGCCCTCGCCGGCGAGAAGCCCTTTGAAGGAAGCTTCTTCGACAACATCGCCGACCGACAGGCCGGCCGGTTTGTGCCCATTCGCACCCGCGCCCCCGAGGTCCCCGAAGACCTGGCCCGGCTGGTCGAAGACCTGCTGAGCCCCCGCCCGGAGGACCGGCCCCATGCCGCGGAGATCTTGCGCCGCATCGGGCTCTCCACCGATGTGTTGGGTGGGGGCGTCGGCGGGGGGCTGGTGGACCGGGGGCCGATGGGGCTGTTCGTGGGGCGCGATGCGGAGCGGGGTGCGCTGGAGCGGGCGTTGGCGGCGGCGCGGCCAGGACGGGGTGTGCTGGTGCGGGTGCACGGTCCGGCGGGCATTGGCAAGACGGCGCTGCTGCAGCGGTTTGTCGAGGGCCTGCCCGCGGGCCGACTTGCGCTGTTTGGTCGCTGCCACCCCCGGGAGAGTGTGCCCTTCGTGGGACTGGACGGCATCGTCGATGGGCTGAGCCGACGTGTGCTGGCGATGCCTGATGCGGCGCGGTCCACGCTCACCCTCGCTGACCTCGGCACCCTGGCCGCGGTCTTTCCTGTGTTTCGGGCTGTGCACTCGGTGGGGGAGGCCGGACCTGCGGACCGGGGGCGGACCTTCGCGGCGCTGGCCCGGGTGCTGGACGGGGTCGCGGATGGACAGCCAGTGGTGCTGTGGGTGGACGACCTGCAGTGGAGCGATCCCGACAGTGTGGCGGCCCTCCGCTACTTGCTGGAGGTGTGCCGCTCCGCAGTGCTGCTGTTGGTCAGCTACCCGAGCAGCGAGCGCACGTCGGACGCCGTGGTGGACCTCGTCGAGGCGGCGATGGCCACCCCGACGGTGGCCGTGCGCAGCTTGCCCGTCGGTCCCCTCGACGCAGCGGCGCTGGGCTCCCTGGCGGACGTGCTCACCGGAGCGGGCTGGGACACCGAACAGCGGGACGTCTTGGTGCAGCTCGCGACCGCCGCAGGGGGCAGCCCCTTGGCTGTGGCAGAGCTGGTGCGGGCTGGGGAGCGACCCGGCGGCCTGGCAGGTGTGCAGACCGTCCAAGATGCCCTCAGAATGAGGATTGACGTGCTCCCGCCGGCAGAGCGTCGGTTGTTGGAGGTGGTCGCGGTGGCCGGTCGACCGCTCGCGCCAGGGGTGGCCCGCGCGGCAGCACTGGTCGGCGAGACCGCCCGACCCGAGGTCGCACTGGAGGCAGCCGCGCTGCTTCGGCCGCTCAAGGTGGGGGACGAGGTGCTGCTGGTCGTGTACCACAACATGGTGCGGACGGTCGTTCTCGATGGCATCGACCCCGCGCGCCTGCGCCGCCACCACCACCACCTCGCCCAGGTCATCCGTGCCCTCGCGCCCAACACGAGCGTCGAGATGCTGGCCCACATCGAGGGCGCGGGGGAGGGGCCAGACGCGGGTCCGTACGCCGCATTTGCCGCGAGAGAGGCCATGGATGCGGGCGCCTTTGAGCTTGCTGCGAGCTTGTACGGGCGGGCGGGACGGCTGTCGGGCGCCCACCCAGACCGGTGGCGCTGGATGTCGGCGCGGGCGAGCAACCTGGCGGCAGCGGGCCGGGGTGCGGTCGCGGCCCGGGCGTGGCTGGAGGCGGTGGGCATGCTCAGCGCCGTGAACCCGCTGGCGCCCGAGATCGCGGACATGCGGCGGGAGGCGGCATCGGAGCTGCTCCGCGCGGGGCGGTGGGCGGCGGGCATTCAGCTGATGCGGGACGTTCTCGACGAGCTGGGGGTGTCCATGCCGGCGACCACCTCCGGGGTCGTGCGGTCCCTGCTCTGGCATCGCGCGAGGCTGTGGGTGCGCGGCCTGCACTTCACCCCCCGTCCCCCCGAGAGCTGGGACCCCGCGGTGGTGCGGCGGGTGGACGCGTGCTGGGCCGCCGCCGCAGGACTGGCGTGGGTCCAGCCTGCCCGGGCCACCTTGTTTCATGCCCGCTTTGCCCGCGAAGCCCTGAACCTCGGCGATCCCGTCCGGGGATGCCGGGCGCTGGCCTCCGAGGCGGCGGTGCTGTCCGCTGTCGGGGGGGCCACCCCTCGATCTACCGATGCGATGGAGCGCTGTCGCGCGCTGCTCAAGAACATCGACGATCCCCTGACTCACGCCATTGTCGCGATTGCCGAGGCGACATTGCACTACTTCGGTGGCGCCTACCCAGCGGCCCAGCGGTGGGTGGTGCGGGCCGAGGCCATCCTCGAAGCCGACGTGCCCGGTGGGGGCTGGGAGCTCACCAGCAGCCAGGTGCTCAGCTCGTGGTCCTTGGCGTGGATGGGGGACCTGCACGCCCTGCGCCGGCGCCTTCCTGCGCTGTTGCGGGCGGCCCGGGACCGGGGAGATCTGCTGGCCTCGGCGACCTTGTCGTCTGGCGCCCCGACCCTGGCCTGGCTCGCAGACGACCGCCCTGATCTGGTGCTCCAGCACCTGGACCAGTCCATGGCCCTGTGGACCCATGAGCGCGGCTTCCACAGCCAGCACTGGATGAACCTGTTGGCTCGGTCCAACCTCGAGCTCTACCAGGGCGAGCGGCAGCGGGCGTGGGCGCGGGTGGATGGCACGTGGGACCGCATGGCCCGCTCGGGACTCTTGCGGCTTCAGCAGACCCGCCTGGAAGCGCTGTGGTTGCGGGGTCGCACGGCGCTTGCCGCCGCCGAGGATGACGACAGCGAGGCGCTCTTGGCGCGGGCAAGCAAAGACGCCGCGGCCCTGCGCACCCAAGGCGCCCCGTGGTCCCTGGCGCTGGCGGAGCATCTGAGTGCGGGGGTGGCGCTCGCCCAAGGCCGGACGTCCGACGCCCAAGATGCGCTGGTGCGGGCCGTGGACGCCGCGGATGCCCACGAGCTGTGCTTGCTGCGGGAGGTCTACGCGCTGAGGCTGGGCATGCTGGAGGGCAACCCTGGGCGGATGGCCGACGCTCGGCGCTGGATGGACCGGCAAGGGGTCGTGGACGTGGCGGCCCTGGTCCAGGTCATCGGTGCAGGCCTGCGGTGGCCCCCGGCGACTTGACCGCCGCGGTCGCTCGGGCGCGCAGCAGCGTCTCAAGCGTCGGTGCGGTCAGCTCAGCCAGCGCTTCGACGCCGTGGTTGTCGAAGGTTCCCACCGTCTGGGGACCCCGCAGCGCATCCATCGCGGTGTCGCCGAGCTCGCCAGACAGGTCCAGGAAGGCCACACCGGCGGCGGCGCAGTGGGTCTGGAGTGCCGCAACATACGGGTCGGCTGCGGCGGTCTGATCGACGAAGGGGCGGTGGGTGTCCGGCCGGGTGACGACGAGCAGCGTGGCGCCCACCTCGGCCGCGACGGTGGCCATCGACGGCACCGCGGTCGAGAGGAAGCGGTCCCACTGTGCTGCGTTGGGCACGCCGCGAGGGGCGCTCGCCATGGCCGCCCAGCCCAGCAAGTGGCTGTGTGCCAATGCCCATGTCGAGGCTGTTCCCGGCAATCCCATCGGGCGGGGGGCTTGGCCATCCAGGCCACCTGCGGGTCCGAAGTTCCAGGCATCCGGTCCCACGGCCACTGCCGGCCAGACGTCCCGGGGAGCCACCGACCACACGAGTGCATCGGCGCTCTCGCCATATAGGGCCAGTCGCACTGCGGCGGTCTGCGCGCGAAACGGCAAGCCCGGTTCTGCGAGGTTCTCCACGCACACGGTCTGGTTCACTCGCGCGCCCATCGCTCGCTGCATGGCGGGCCCCATCGAGTCTTCCGCGCTCACGCCGTCGCTGTGCAAGACGGCGCCGCCCACGAGGTCCACCCGCAGCCGGTCCGCGGCATCGGCGCCACCCGGGCACCCTGCTCTGCGTCGTTCTTGAGCGTCGAGGGTGCCGTGCCAAGTCACGCCCCAGGAGGTCGCCTGCACCTCGACATGCTCAGATGCGCGGACCACACCGGGCGGATCCAACGGCAGCATCCGCAGGGCCAGCTCCCCGAGGAGCAGCACCACCACGACCCCCGCCGCCGCAGCGCGGAGGACCGATCCGACCCACGGCGGGACCTGCCAGTTGGGGTCGACCATTCACGCTCCGGCCAAGCAACTTCCGGGCGCCGCAGAGTGCGGCACGACTCACCCAGCAGTATCGGATCGCAGGGTCGCCAACAGTTGCTCCTTGCGCCGTCCCAGCGCCTCATCCCGCACGCGCGCTTGCACCCGATCGACAACATCGGGGAAGCCACCTTGGCGCTTCTCGATGAGGATCAGGTAGAGACGGCCATTCGCGGTGATGACCTGGGTCAGTCCGTCCCTCCCCTCTCGCAGGGCCAGGGCCGCGACTTCAGCGGGCACCGGTCCCGGATCTCGCGGTGTGATCGGCCCCGCCAGTGCGCCGGCATCGGCCGTGTCGGGGTGGAGGATGCGGGCGTAGATGTCGAACCGGGACGGGTCGATCTCGATGTGGGCACGAAAGACTTGGAGCTGGGCCCGGGCGCGCTCGCCGTCGGTCTGGGTCGACATGTGTCGCAGCCAGAGCTGCTCTTCGGCGAACTCGCTGCGGTGGGCCTCGTACCACTGCTTCAGCCGGGACTCGACGATGTCTTCGGCTTCGACGAGGGGGCCGAGCTCCTGCTCCAGCCAGTCGGCCACCACGGCACCTCGGGCCTCGGGCGCCCCGTCCGCGAGCATCGAGATGGCCGCGAGGCGCTGGGCTTCGGTCGTCAGCCACCGCTGGGCGGTCGCGAGATCGGCCGCGTCCCCAGCGCGGAGGGTGCGGTCGCCGGCCTTGAGGGCCACGCCGGGCTCAAGTGTGACCACCCGACAGCCCTTGGGCAGGTCCTTGCGGGTGCCGTCCGCTTGGGCCAGCCAGGTGGCATCCACCATGAGGCCATTGGCCTTGGACACCTTCTTCAGCAGCTTGGGACCGCCTGCTGCGACCCGGTCGGCGACCAGGGGAATGTACCGCTCGTCGGTGCCGGCGCCCCCGTCGAGGGCCGCCCGGTGCAGCAGGGCTTCGTCCACCGCCGCCGCGCGTGCTGCGTCTTCGGAGTCGGCCACTTGGGCCGCGACCCGGTCTTGGGTGACGTCCAGCCCGGCCACTCGGTCGACCACCGGTGAGGTGCTGGCGAAGGCGGCGAACGCCAGCAAGTGTGCGATGACAGCGGGCATGGTGGCCTCGGATGGGGGGATGGCGCCGGCGGGGCCCCGCGTGGGAGTGGCGCCCAAGGCGCGCGGCGTTCACGGCGGGGGCTTAGCCCGCAATCTCCCAGTGTCGCTGGAACCCTCGGATCACTACGTATCCCGTCCAGACACCGTAGAGGCTCAGCAGCAGCCACGCCTTCTTCTTGCCGATGCGCTCGCCCCACAGGAAGATGCCCAGCAGCACGCCGGACACGAGGAGCAGCACCAACCGCAGCTCCTGGACATCCGCCGAGCCCCCCGCATCCGGCGACAGGTCGACCGTGCCGAAGGTGAGCCCATAGAGCATCAGTGGCAGGCCCAGCGCGACGCAGATGTCGAAGATGTTGGACCCGAGGGCATTGGCGATGGCATCGTCGTACTCACCGGCCAGCGCGCCCTTCACGCTGATGACCGTGTCGGGCACAGAGGTCGCCGCCGCCGCGATGATGACCGTGGTGAAGTAGAGCGGAACGCCGAGCAATGCGGCAATCTCGACGACGGCCCACGACAGTCCCCAGCACGCGAGAGAGATGACGCCCGTGGATGCCGCCAAGGTGGCCCAGGCCCGTCGATCGGTGACCGGCAGGCCCCGAAAGAACAGCGCGTGGAAGTTCAAGGTCAGCACGGCCCGCACGATGCCCACTGGCGCGTCGTCATCGTCCTCGGGCTCGTGCCCATGGGCCTCGGGCGGCGTGATGCGGCCGGCCCGGTACTGGCGCATCAACACGCCGAAGTACACGACGTACAGGGCCATCATGGCCGCGCCCATCCACCACACCATCTTGCTATCGCTCAAAAAGACGATCAGCAGCACTTCAGCGGCGATGAAGAACAAGCCGTCCCGCAGGATCGTGGCCCGCTGGACTTGGATGAAGGGCACTCGCTTGCGGCTACCGTCGGCTTGGCGCACGCCCCACACCGTCACCGCCAAGATGCACAGGCACGGGATGATGATGGCGTTGAACACCGCCGAGCCGGCGACCGTGGCGATGCCCCCCGAGAAGCCGTCCACATCCCGGTAGAAGAACAGCAGGATGAACGTGGTCAGCAGCTCGGGCAGCGAGCTGGCCACCGCATTGAGGGTCGCGCCCTTCACACCCGGGGGCATGGCGCGGCCCAGGTGGTTCGTGGCGTCGTCGAAAGACTCGCAGGCGAACATGATGATGACGGAGGTGAGGACCACCATCAGGAGCGCAGTCGTCAGCATGATCCTGCTGGTTCGCGACGGGTTCGCGATGCGGGGTGGACGGCGTGCCGAGGAACGGGCAGCGACCGGGGACAAACCTCAAGGGGCGTCGAGACAGTGGAGCGGGTTGCCCGGGCCTGATGGCGGCACAGCTCGCCAGCTCAACCCCTCCCAGAGCCATGTGTCATTCTGGAGACCTGTGAGGACGGTGGGAGGGTGTAAGGCATCGCTTTGGGCCTCGCCATGTCCGGCCAGTCTCATGCGCGACAACTGGCTTAGACACGACGTCCTCAGACGCTGCGGGGCTTCGGCGCGAGCCCGTCCACCAGGTCGCTGAGGCCGGACCACAGCGTGTCAATGCGGGCGCCGGCTTGGGACCGGAGCTGGCTCTCGGTCTCGGACAGGAAGGCCCCAGCAAGCTGATGGCGGGCGGCGCGGTCTTCGGAGCGACGGGGGTAGTGGCCGAGCAGCGCTTGCTCAAAGGCCGCCGACTCGGCAAACGCCCGCACCTCGGCGATCCGGTCGTCCACAGGGGGGTGCCGCCGGATGAGGCTGTGGGCACTGCGCAGCACCCACTCCATGCGATCGCGCCAAGCGGGGTTGGCGGGGAGGTGGTCGTGCAGGACGGTTCTGTGCTCGGCGCGCACTTGGTCCAGGGTGGCGCACACCGCTTCAGGCCCCCCGCACACCAGCGCGGCGGCACGATCGGCGGACAGCTCGCTCTTGCGGTCCCACTCCAGCAGTGCGGCGACCAAAGCCACCAGCAACGGCAAGCTCACCGGCATCGCAACGCCCGCCCAGCCGACGTAGAGCAGGGTCCACAGGGTCATCTTCCAGCGGATGTGACCAGACATGACGTGGCCCGCTTCGTGGGCCAAGATTGTGCGCAGTGCGTCCTCGGGCAAGTGGTCTTCGGCGGTGGCCCCGATGATGATGCAGGGGCGGTCCACCCCGATGGCTGCGGCATTGATGGCATGCATCGGCTTGGCGAACAGCGGCAGCGCCATGGGTGGATCGAGGGCATCACACACCTCGCGGTGCACCCGAAACAGCCGGGGGTGGCTGGTGTCGGTCACTTCCCGGGCGTCGTGGAGCATGCGCAGCCCCGTGGTCCACTCGTTGATCCGCCCAAAGGTGGCAGCGACCACCCGGTCCACCCCAGGGACGGCGCGCACAGCAGCCAGGGCAGCGGCATCTGCAGGGTGTTCCCACGTTGCCGGCGCGATGTCGGGAAACTGGGGGTGGGGCAGGGCCGGAGGTGGCGAAGGGGGCAAAGCGCGCATGGGTGCCGAATCCGGTGCAGAATTTTGGGGGAGAATGGTCTACGTTGACGGTAGAACCCACTTTGCGGCGTGGATTCCCCCGTTGCCTTCGTTGAGCCGGCCAACCGAGCTGGATGTCTCGCCGTGCAATACCGAAGAAGCGGACCTCGATTGCAATTCACTCCCACTGGACCCCGATGAGCTTGACCGCAGATCCCCAGCGCATGGTGCTCGCTCTGGCGGAGATCCTCGCCGGGGCCTTCGATGCGAGTGGGCTGCGGGGGTTTCTGGTGGGGGAGCCGCTGGGTGCGTCGATGCTGCGCGCCGTGCCGCGGCGGGCCTCTCGGGAACAGCTCGCGCTGGCTGTGGCGTCCATGTATGGCGAGTCGGGCATCAGCCAGTCGACCTTGTCCCGGCTCGCTTCGGCGCGTCCAGGGGCGATCGCCGACATCGCTGCCTTCGCGGTGGTCCTGCGGGATGCGGGGTTTTTGTTGCCCGATCCAGCGGCCCAAGTGCAAGCGCTGGAGGGCATTCCGGCCCCGCCCACCCTGATCGCCGGCCACCGGCGCATGCTCAACGATGTGCTCGACCAGCTGCACGACACCAAGCGCCATGCCGTGGCCCTCTTGGCCCATCGCATCAGCATTCTCGACGGGCTGTTGGGGGCCTTGCTGCGGGAACCCCGGCTGTACGAAGAAGCTGCCGGCGGGGTCTCTCTGGTGGCGGTGCGTCCCGAAGACGACTTGTTGATGCTGCTGCGCACCCACGGCCTGGCCATCGCAGACAGCGCGCTGGCCTTTGCGCCGGACATCCGGGAGGCCCGCAGCCAGCTCGCCCAGCGCATCGGTGAGCAGTCCCTCCTGGTGGTGCTCGACGGGGGCAACCCTGATCTCTGTGAGGCCTTGGTCCATGCCCTGCCGCCGACGTGCACGGTGCTGGTGGCGACAACCCACCGTCCGCTCGCGGTGTCCGTCGCGGGGGACGGCATTGTGGAGGTGCCTGAGCCCGGCGCCAGCTTGGCCCAGGACCTGCTGATGTGGTGGGCGTGGGGGGCCGATGGCGCGGCGACCACGCTGCAAGCGATCGCGACGGCGCTGCCCTCTGATCCGGACGTGATCGAGCTGGCCGGCCGGGTGATGGCGGGTCCGCCCCCGCTGCTGGAGCCATCGGAGCTGCTGGCGGCGTTGGTGATTCTTCAGTCGCGCGGGGGCGGGGCGGGCAGCCAAGCGCTGGTCGACCGCATCCTCGCGGCGCTGCCGGCGGACGAAGGCCAGCGCTTGCTGCGGCTGGGCATCTACGGCGAACACGCCACCCTCGACCGTGAGCTGGTCGGCGCGGCCTGGGAGCTGCCGGCCCGGGCGCCGCTGGTGCGCCGTGAGCTCCAGAACCTTGCTGAGTTTGGGCTGGTTCGCCGGCGCCCGGATGGCCGGTGGATGGTGCCCGCCGTCGTGGTCCATGGCAGCCGGCGGTGGCGGGAGCGCAGCGGGCCGGCCATTCGGGCCGCGGTGCTGTCGGCGACCGGGGTGCTGGTCGCGCGCCTGGGGGCTGGGGTCCGCGCGTGGAATGCCCGGGACATCGAAGGTCTGCGCTCGGTGGTGATGGTGCGCGAGGCGGCCCGGGCGCTTTGGCGGGAGGCCTTCCGGTGGGGCCGCAGCGACCCCCGACTCCGCAGCGTGTGCGCCACGCTGGCCACCTTGCCCGCCGACTTCTTGGCTTGGTTCCTGCCGCCCGACGAGGCGCTGACCTGGGCGGAAGGTGCGCTGCGCTCCTCCACCAGTGCCACTCCCGAAGAAGTGGACGCGGCCCAGCTTCGGGTCGCCCGGGTCTCGAGAGAGCTGGGCAGGCTGGTGCAAGCCGAGCGATTGTACGTAGAACTGCGTTCTCGCCAAGGCGCCCACGATCCCCAGATGTTGCTGGAGCTGGGCCGCATCCTGCTCAGCCGGGGCGACCTTGTGAGCGCCCGTGTGCAGCTCGAAGACGCCCTGTCGCTGGCTCACAACGCCGACGATGGACCGCTGGAGGCCGAAGCCGCAGAGGCCTTGGCCGAGATCCATGTGCTCGTCGAGGACCGCGCCGCTGCCCGCACACTGCTCACGCGGGCCCTCGGGCTGGTCGGTCCTGTGGCTGCCGTCCGTGCACGCCTGCGCCTGCGCATCGGGGAGCTCTTCTTAGAGGACGGTCGCATCGCCGATGCCACCCAGCAGCTCCTCAAGGCAGGTCGCATGGCCGCTGCGGCCGAGGCCCGGCTGTTGGAAGCGGGGGCCGCCCGGGCGCTGGCGGCGTGTGCCCGCTCCGAGGGTCGAGACGAAGAGGCCTTCACTTGGCTGAACCAGGCCCGCCGGGCGCTCGAGCACGGGGGCACACTCGCCGATCTGGTCGGGGTGCTGCGGGAGCTGGCCGAGGTCGAGGGCCAGCGGGGCCGCGTGGTCGAGGCGGTGCGGTTGCATCGCCGTCGGGCCGAGCTGCTCCAAGCGTCCGATGATGCCGCCGGCGCAGCCAGGGCACTGGTCGATCTGGGTGTGCTGCTGGAAGCCCAGGGCTGTGTGGACGAGGCGCTGGAGCTGCTCACGGCCTCGGTGCGCTTCGCCCGACGGGCGGGTGACGTGCGCGGTGAAGCCCGAGGCTTGCTGGCCGCCGGGCGACTGTTTCTGCTTCGGGATGACCTGACCACCGCGCTCATCGACCTGGAGGCGGCCGCATACCTGGCCCGGGACGCCGGCTGGACCGCGGGACTGGCCGCGAGCTTGTGGCGCATCTCGCGCATCGAGCGCCGCATCGGTCAGCTCGCCGCGTCGCTCATGCATGCGCGGGAAGCCACCGCGCTGGCCGAGCCGCTGGATGCCGCGGGACACTTTGAGGTGAGGGTCAACCTCGTCGAAGCGCTCGAAGCCTTCGGGCAGCGCGGCGTGGCCATTGTGGAGGCCCAGTCCTTGCTGGACGGGCTGTCCGACGGCGGACGGGCGTCTCGCGTGCGCAGCTTGTTGGCGTCTTGGGGCGCCGAAGCGAACCACCTCGTCCGGGCCACCTGAGCCGCGTGCGTGGGCCTGCCAGGGCAGGCTTCAGAGCACCAGCGCGGTGTCCTGGAGGCGAACCGGCGCGAAGGCCTTGTCGCCCCAGATCTCCAGATAGCCCTTCCACACGCCCTCACAGACCTGAGCGAGGTCGCACCGGGAGCAAGCCGCCGGCTGGCCCTTGAGGTCGTTGCGCTTGCGGTCCTGCCAGTTGAAGCGGGCCCGGCCCTCGACATCGTCGTAGTGCACCACGCTGCTCTTGGGCCCATCCACCCACGACTGGGGGTTGGGCTTCTGGCCGGGCGGGATCACATCGCCGCCGTCGGACCGAATCGAGCACGCCGTCGACAGATCCCGGTACTCGCCCATGTAGCGAGACAGCAGGTCCGCGTCGTTGCGCAGCGACTTGGGCAGCACACACATCGGAAAGCCACCGAAGGTAAACACCTTCTTGAAGTGGGTCTCGGCCAGCACGATGGCGCGGATGAGCTGGGGCACAACCTTGCTGTACTCTGGCGTCAGATCGGCATCGCCCTCGGCATAGCCCTCGGGGCGGATGAAGTTGACGCGAAGGTCGTCCACTTGCATCTTCTGGTAGAAGAAGTGCATCATCTTGGGCAGGTAGCGGTAGTTCCAGCCATTGAGCACGATGTTGACCGACAGGCCGTCCTTGAGGGCGCCTTCGGTGCGCCGCTTGTGGACCAGATACCGAATCGCCGCGCACTTCTTCTCGAAGTTGCCGGGCACCCGCGTGAGCCGGTCCTCGAGTGCCGCCGTGTGGCCATGCATCGAGATGGTCACGCGCGACAGGCCGGCGTCCAAGATGCGGTCGGTGAAGTGGGTCAGGCGCATCTTGGTGGCATTGGTCGCGATGGCGATGCGGGTGAAGCCCAGCTCTCGCGCATGGGCCACCGACTGGCAGATCTTCGGATAGGTCGTGGGTTCACCACCGAGAAAGCCCACGCTGCGGTAGCCTTCGTCGTACCAGCGGCCCAGCTCGGCCTGCATCTGGGGCCACGGCATGTACGAGCGGTCTTCGGCCTTGGGCAGTCCGTCAATGCAGAACACGCACCGGTTGTTGCATGCCTTGCCGATGTTGATCTCGACGTTCTTGCGGGTGTCCCGCCACTCGCTGTCCGGTTGGTTGTTCGGTTGAACCGTGATCAAGCCGCTCTGGGGCGGTGCGGCCCCAATTTCCGGAGACCAGCGACGCACGGAGTCATCGCCTGTGCGGGCGGGAGTGTCGCCTGTGGAGGCGGTGCGAACGGGGTGCTTGGTGCCATGCATGACGCGAGTGTAGCGCGGTCCGGTGCTTGGGTCGGGCAATTGTGGGCCCCGGTCGCTTGCTGTGCGGCGGCGTCGACAATCGCTGGCCCTGTCGTGTGGGATCCGGTATTCTGATCGGGTGTCTCGACGGGAGTGCCGATGCGCCTTCGACCCCCATCTTTCGAACGGCCGCCCGCAACGCCTGGGGCCGGGTCCGGTGGCGCGCCGCCGCTGGGCGAGGGGCCTGCCGAACCGGGCTTCCTCGACACGTTTCTGGCGCGCTCGTTCGCCAACACGCTGTCGATGGTCGGCATCGCGGCGGGTGTGATGTGGTACGTCGGCCAGCAAAACGCTGAACAGGCGCAGCGTGTCGACAACCTCCGCGACGAGGTGGCGCTGCTTCGGATGGAACGAGACCGCATGCAAGCGGTGGCCGGCGAGCTTGCCCGAGAAGTCCACGACGCGGGGATGGAGTCCGAGATTGTCCGCTGGCAGCTCGCCTACACCGAAGAGCGGCTGCGTCGGTCCCAAGCCGAAGTCGAAGGCACGGGCGCCCAACGGGTGGCCTCGCGCGCTGAACCCGGCGTGGTGTCGAAGGCAGACCTCAAGTCGATGGTGGCCGCAAAGGACCGGTTCCAGCCCGTGCGCTTTGAGCCCTTGGACGACCGCGCCGCCGATGCGCTGGGCCGGTCTGCGCCGGGGTCGGTGGCGCTGGAGGGCCCCGCGTCCATGAACGTGGACAACGCGCCCATGAAGATGGACGGCGACCCCGGGACCGCGTTCGCGCGCATGTCCATGGTGCCGTTTGAGGGGGCCGCCTCGCGGTCCGCAACCCGCTTGGCCGAGATCACCCCCGACGACCTGGATCCCGGGATTCCATCGGTCGGTGGTGCCTACTCCCAGCTCGCCCGAGACCGCGCCTATGGCGTGTGGGCGGGCATTGTGCACGATGCCGTGTCCGCCGAGTGTGGTCGTCGTCGCTCCGAAGCGGGCCAGTATCGGTGCTCCCGCGACCTTCGCCGTGCGCTGCTGCCGTACTCCCGCCTCGCGGTGGAGTGCATGCTCAGTGGCAATGCCACGCCGGACTACTCGGACCAGCTGGATCCAGATCGCTTGCCCAGCCACGCGGTCCCGCTGGACCACGGCGCCGTGTTGCTGTGCGATGGCGCGCTGCCCAACTTCTGAGCGTCCGACGGTTGAGCCCCCGGTGCATCTCGCTGCGGGGACCTACCAGTAGTCGGCCTTCACCTCGACGTTGGCCCGCACGGCCGTCAAGCATGCCAGCCGCAGCGCGGGAGCCACCCGGTTGTCCCGCTTGCGCCGGGCCTCCAGCTTGCTCTCCGGGCTCAGCCCGTCCGCGCCCGACAACACCCGCAGCCCGCAGCGCCCGCAGACCCCGGTGCCGTCGCAGGAGCTGGCGAGGGGCAGGTCGAGCGACCGCACGATGTCGTACAATCGGGTCCCACGCCGGACCTGCACCCGTTGCCCGCCCGGCGAGAAGCGGACTTCCACCATCGCTTGAGGATCATCCATGCCCACCACTGTAGACCTCTGCTGGGGCGTGCCCCCCCATCCGTCGGCTTCGGCCAGCTCGGTCGTGCTCATCGGTCGCCGCGCCCAGCTTGAGTCGCCCAGTGCGCTGCGGTGGACGGGCCTGTCCGAAGACACCCGTGAGGCCATGCTTGCCACCGTCCCGACCCGCGACACGGGCGTGGCAGTGTCGACCTTCATCGGTGGCCGTCAGGTGGTCCTGGGTGTGCTGCCCGAAGCGTGCTCCCGCCACAATGCCCCGAGCCGCGCGTGGGCGATCCCGGAGCTTGCCCGCAAAGCCGCGGGGCGCAGCCCCCTCGTCGTCGTCTTGGTCGACGACCCCGCCCACGCCATGGCCTCGGCGCTGGCTGTCGCCCGGGCCTTCCCGGTCTTCACGCGGGCCACCTCCGTCGACAAGCACCGAGTGGTGCATGTCGTCGTGGAGGGGCCGGACGGCTTGCTCGATGACCCACGCATCGCGCCAGGCATGGAGGGCGTGCGGCTCGCCGGTGAGCTCTTCGATGCGCCGCCCTCGGTGCTGGACTGCGCTGGTTTTGTCGCCCGTGCGCGTCAAGTGGCCGCGGATGTGGGCGCAGAAGTTGAGGTCATCGAGGGGGACGCCCTCGCGGCCGGTGGCTTCGGGGGCATCGTCGCCGTGGGCCAAGCCGCCGAGGTGGGACCGGCCGTCGTGGCCTTGCGCTGGCGTCCCACTGACGCGGTCGGCCACGTGGGCTGGGTCGGCAAGGGGATTGTCTACGACACCGGCGGGCTGAGCATCAAGGGCAAGACGTCCATGCCCGGCATGAAGGGCGACATGGGCGGCGCTGCGGCGGTGCTCGGTGCGTTTTCTGCCGCGTGCAAGGCCAAGGTGCCCCACGCCATCACAGCGGTGCTCTGCATTGCCGAGAATGCTGTCGGGTCGCGCGCTGTGCGTCCGGACGACATCATCACGATGAAGAGCGGCAAGACGGTGGAGATCAACAACACCGACGCCGAAGGCCGGCTGGTGCTGGGCGACGGTGTCTCGTGGATGGCGTCTCACGACAAGCCCGACTGCATCCTTGATCTCGCGACCTTGACGGGTGCGGCGCTGGTGGCCACCGGCAAGGTGCATGCGGCGCTGTACTGCAATGACGCGGCGCTGGAAGCCCGGGTTGTGGCCGCCGGTCAAGGGGTGGGAGAGCCCTGCCACGCGCTGGTCTACGCACCAGAGCTGTTCCGCAAGGAGTTCGCCAGCAAGGTCGCGGACATGAAGAACAGTGTTGCCGACCGGGCCAACGCCCAGAGCTCCTGTGCCGGCCAGTTTGTGGCGAACCACCTGCCGGCGTCCGCGCCGCCATGGTGCCATGTGGACCTTGCCGGGCCGGCTTGGGGCAGCGACGACCGGGGCACCGGCTTCGGTGTGGGGCTGCTGCTTGCGTTGGGTGCGCCGATCTGAGGCATGCTGTCTGCGGCATGGTGGCGGGGGCTCGCTCCCTGCCGCACCCAGTCGTCCCGCCGGGCCCTGGACCACCTACCTGTCCCCTCCACTTGGCTCCCGAGGTCCCATGCGCGTCCCAGTCTCCCCTCTTGTGTTGTGTGTTGCCGTCGGATGCGGCACCGAAGACAAAGAAGCGTATGACCTCGCGGCCTGGCAGAGCCCCCTGGCCAGCCAGTTTGGGGGCACCGCCGATGCCGTGGAGGGCGAGCGCATCTATATGGAAGAGCAGTGGAGTGACGGGTCGCCCTACGCCTTTCGGTGCATCTCGTGCCACTCGGTCGACGCGGCCGACACGCTGCTGGAGGACGCCGACCAATACAACCGTCCGGCCCACACAACGTGGAACGCCGCCTACCGGGAGACTTGGAAGGGCAGCCACACGTGGGACCAAGCCGAGAGTGACCGGCTGGGGGCCTTTGGCGGCCAGATCTGCATCACCGCCTACTTCCCCGAAGGCGACGTGATGAGCCCCGAGCAAGCCGCCCACCTCGAAGCGTGGATGAAGACCAACATCGATGGGTCGGCGGGTGCTGCGACATCCCAACAGCTCAACTACGAATTCAACGACTGGCCCGGCCAGGACGCCTTCTTGGACAGTGTCTCGGACGGCGCCGGCGGCTGGTTGTACGGGGCGGACTTGGGCGATCCCGACGCGGGCGAGGTCCTGTTGAACGCCCACTGCGGCTCCTGCCACACCCCCGAAGGCGAGTCGGCGCCTGTGATCTACAGCGGCAGCACCGCGCCCCTGGACCAGCTCATCTCGCGGATCCGCAAGGTCGAGATCGAGTCGCCGGCGCCCAACGATCGCATGCCCCGCATCACGGTGGACCGGCTGGACGACGGGGAGCTGGCCGACCTGTTGGCCTTTCTCACCTTGGACCATGGCGCCGGCTGAGCAGAACCCCCGCTGACCCTCGTGATTCGGTCGGTGGGGGCACTTCTGGACGACACTGCAACGTGTTCTCGCTTCCGCGGCGGGGTAAGGTACAGTTCCCGAGGCCCCCGACCCCGAGCGTCCATGCTGCTGCTCCTGACCCTGCTCTTCGCGTGCAAGTCCGACCCGGTCGGCAAGCCTGGTGCTGGCGTGCTGCTGGAAGACACTGCGGCCCCCGACGGCGTGACCCCCCGCGGTGACGTGCCCCAGGTTGACGCGCCTGAGCCTGTTCTCAAGCGACTGACCACCACCCAGTACGCCCACGCTGTGCGTGACCTCTTCGGTGAAGAAGTGATCGTGTCGGCCAGCCTGGAACCGGACCAACGGGTCGAGGGGCTGTTTGCCGTCGGCGCGGCCCGCACGAGCATCTCCAGCTACGGCGTCGAGAAGTTCGAGTCGGCGGCCTACAGCGTGGCGGGCCAGGTCATGGACAACCCACTGCTGCGGGATGGCATCGTCACCTGTGTGGACGGGGTCGCGGCCGATGATGCCTGTGCTCGAGACACCCTCGACGCGCTGGGGCTGCGGGCTTGGCGGCGGCCACTCGACACCGCGGAGCTCGACCAGCTCGTCGACATCAGTGCGCTGGCCACCGAGCGGCTCGGCAGCTTCGACGCCGGGCTCACCTTCGGCATCGCCTCGCTGCTCATCAGCCCTCACTTCTTGTACCGGGTGGAGCTGGGCGACCGCTCCGACACCGGCCGCTACGACGGCTTCGAGCTGGCCAGCCGGCTCAGCTTCTTCCTGTGGGACACCATCCCTGACGACACCCTGCTCGATACCGCCGCGAACGGAGACCTCGACACCGACGACGGGCTCGCCGAGCAAGTCGACCGGATGCTCGCTGACCCCCGGGCCCTCGACGGGGTGCGGGCCTTGTACGCGGACATGCTCCACCTCGATGCACTCGACGACCTCTCCAAAGACCCCACCGTGTTCACCTACATGCGGGACACGCTGGGGGCCTCGGCCCGGGAAGAGACACTGCTGGGCATCGAGGCGCTGGTCTTTGACGAGGACGGGTCTTACCTCGACCTCTACTCGGGCCAGCGCACCTTCCTGAACCGGGAGCTGGCGGCCCTCTACGACGTGCCTGCCCCGGCGCGGGAGGGCTTTGGCGAGGCCTGGCTTGAGCCGGACGGGGGCCGCCGTGGCTTCTTTGGCCAAGCCAGCTTCCTCGCACCCAATGCTCATGTGGTGAGCACGTCGGCGACCAAGCGCGGCATCTTTGTGCGCGAGGTGGTGCTGTGCCAGGAGATCCCGGACCCGCCGGCCAACGCGAACACGGCGATTCCTGAAGTCGACGCGGACGCCCGCACGATGCGCGAGCGGCTGGCGGTGCACTTGGAAGTCGAAGAGTGTGCGTCCTGCCACCGCCTCACCGATCCCATCGGCCTGGGCTTTGAGAACTTCGACGGCACGGGACGCTGGCGGCTCTCCGAGAATGGCGCAACCATCGATGCTTCCGGCGAGCTGGACGGCGTGTCCTTCTCGGATGCTTGGGCGCTCGGTGGCACGATTGCGGCCCACCCCGAGACCCCCGGATGCATGGTGCGCACGGCGATTCAGTCGGCCACCGGCAACCTCGTGGATGAGCTGTCGGTCGACCTTGTGGACTGGCACACCCTCGGCTTCACCAACGGCGGCAACCGGGTGCTCTGGATGCTGCGTGATGTGGCCTTGAGTCCTGCCTTCACCCAAGTCAGCGCGGTGGAGGTGGCCCGATGAGCCGGTTCAAGAACATCCTGAATGACGCCATTGTGGGCAACTGGTTGCGGGGGCAGGCCGCCGAGCGTGTGGGCCTTCCTGCCGCCGACTGGCGACCCCGGCAAGCGCTGTCCCGACGGGCGCTGCTGCGGGGACTCGGCCGCACCGGTGCCGTGGCGCTGGCCCTGCCCCCCCTCGAAGCGATGTTCAACACGTCGGGGAGCGCCTATGCGTGTGATGGTGTGCTGCCTGTGCGCTTTGGGCTGTGGTTCTGGGGCAACGGCATGCTGCCTTCCCGGTGGGTGCCCGACGCGACAGGTGCGGGCGACGCATGGTCCCTCTCCGAGCAGCTCAGCCCCCTCGCACCGATGAAGCACAAGCTTGCGCTGGTCACGGGTCTCGCGTGCAAGGTGCCCAACACCAGCCCCCACGGCTCCGGCAGCGCCGGGCTGTTGACGGCCGGTCCTGCGCTGGAAGACGCCGAAGGCAACCGCCGGGGTCCGAGCATCGACCAAGTCATCGCGTCGGGAATCGGCGGCACCAGCATCTACAAGTCGGTCATCACCGCCGGCAGCAACTGCACGGGCGAGAGCTGGACCGGTCCGGCTGCCCGCGCGCCGGCCGAGACCGACCCCTACGCCTTGTATGCCCGGCTGTTCGGCGACACGTTCATCGAGCCCGGTGAGGACGGCATTGTGGACCCCCGCCTGGGCTTGCGCCGCAGTGTGCTCGACGCCGTGGTGGGCGACATCACCACCCTCCAGGGGAGGCTCGGCGCAGGCGACCGGGCCCGCCTCGAACAACACCTCGAAGGGGTGCGCGAGATTGAGCAGAGACTCGCCATTCTCGAAGAGAACCCGCCCAACCTCGAGTCCTGTGAGCGCGCCGCTGCACCCACCGCTGACTTTGGCGATGTGGACGGCCGGGCCCAGGTCTTCGCCCGCAACCGTGTGATGAGCCAGCTGCTCGCCATGGCCTTTGCGTGCGACCAGACGCGGGTGTTCGCCCACTACCTGACGGCGCCGGTCAGCGACGTGCTCTTCCCGGGCGCGACCGCCGGCCACCACGACCTGACCCACAACGAAGGCGGGGAGCAGCCCGAGGTCAACGACATCACCATCCAGTGCATGGAGATGCTCAACGAGACGCTCCAGATCTTGGACGCCATCCCCGAGGGCGACGGCACGGTGCTCGACCACAGCGCCATTCTCGCGGCCAGTGAGGTGGGGCTGGCCCAGACCCACAGCATCGAAGACATGCCCACCATCATCGCGGGCTCGGCGTGTGGCTACTTCAAGCAAGACATCCACCACCGCAGCTTTGCCGGCGCCAGCGCCACGCCCCTGCTCATCAGCCTTCAGCGGTCGGTGGGGATGGCCGTGGGCAGCTTTGGCTTCGATGATGCCGCGTCCACCACCAGCTTGGCCGAGGTGGAAGCATGAGCCCGACGAGGCTCCCAGTGGGGCTGGCTGCCCTCGTGCTGCTGGGGGGGACGCTCGCGGGCTGCAACGGCAAGGACGACGGCACCAGCCAGCGCGCTGTGGGCGACGACTCCGGCCTCAGCGACGCAGATCTGGGCACGTGTGACGCCTCCGGTGGCCGCCAGCACTGGGTGATCGACAGCCTCGCATTTGCCCGCATCACCGAGGGGGTCAGCGAAGGCTTTGACCTCGACGATGACGCCTCCGAGACGGGGGGTGCCGGGGGCTGTGGGGTCGGCGATGTGGTCGGCCTCGACGGCACCCCAGGCGTCGACAATGCCTTTGGCATGCTCCTTCCCGCGCTCGAGACCACCGAGTTTGTGGCGGCCGAGGGCCTCATCAACGCCACCATCCACAGCGGCGAGCTGATGCTGGTGACCGAGCTCACGGGGGTGGACGACCCGGCCAACGACCCCTGCGTCGGGGTGGCCATGCGCCGGGCAGTGGGTGAGCCCCTGTTTGGCACCGATGGCGAGTTCTTGCCGGGCCAGACCCTCGACCTGGACACCAGCTTCGTGCCGGTGGAGATGTCCGAGATGGCGCTGGTGGACGGCTCCGTCGAGGGCAAGCCTTTCACCGCAACCCTGCCGGTCCAAGTCATCAACGCGGCTATCGAGTTCGAGCTGGCCCAAGGTGCGATTCGGCTGGATGTTGACGAGAGTGGCGATGCGACGGGCGTCTTCGCGGGCGCTCTCGACACCGCCCAGCTCATCGCCATCGCCACAGAAGAGGGCATCGACGAGTCCGTGGTGCAAGTGCTCGACGCATTCATGTCCTCGGTGGCGGACCTCGACCCCGACGAAGCGGGCAACTGTCGTGCGGTCAGTGTCGTCCTGATCTTCACGGCCACGCCGATCTACATCTACGACGACGTGTGGTGAGCAGGCCGCCTCCGGGGGCGTTCGTCAGAGGTTTGCGCGGGCGCGTCTCCAGGCCACAATGACCCAGATTGCAGGGTAGAATCGGGGCAACCCCACGACCCGGGCCGACGGCGACTCGGACCGGGCTTCGGGCTGCGCTTTGCGCATCTCGTCCACCCTGTACTGCGCGGGCCCGTGCGGGAGCCCCCCGACGTCCCCATGAGGAGCTGCTCATCATGTCCACCCCACGCTTGCTTTCGCTGTTTGTCCTCTTGATCGGCTGTGCGCCTGTCGTCGCCGACTCCAAGGGCGTCAATGGTGAGACCGACGGCTTTTCTGTGGAGTCCGATGCCGACGCGGACGCGGATGCCGACTCAGACACCGATGCTGATGCTGATGCTGATGCTGATGCCGACGCTGATGCGGACGCCGATGCCGACGCCGACGCCGACGCTGATGCCGACGCCGACGCTGATGCCGACGCTGATGCGGACGCCGATGTGGAGCCCACCGGGCCCTACTCCTGGGCGGGTTCGCGGGAGTTTGACTTCGACGCTGGATGCGTGGACGAGGTCATGGAGTCCGGCACTGAGATCACCGAAGAGCGCGAAGGTGAGGAGTTTGTGGACGCCTGTGGTGAGTGCGACCACATCTTCGCGATCCAGATCGACCGCGACAGCATCTGCGACGACTACGGCGGCGCGCCCGTGGCGACCGAGATCTACCGCGGGCTCATCCTCGACCCCTCCGGTGATGCGGTTGTGGTCGGCTTCTACGATGACCGCGGCTGGCAGGCCTACGGGCTGGCCGAAGGCGAATGGTCCGAGCGCTCGGGCACCATCAGCCTCGACTATGACTACGAGGGCGACTACTCCGGCTACAGCTACAATGTCGAGGGCGCCGTCGAGCTGAGCCGCTGACCCTGAGCCCCGGGGACGGCGGCGCCGGCTGGCCTCGCCGCCCCTGGGGGACTGTATGCGTGGACTTGTGTTGGCCCTTGTGTTGGTGTCGTGTGCGCCCAAGTCTGGCGCGCTCGATGGTCCGGTCTCCATCGTGGGCATGCCCACGGCGGACACGCCCATTCCGTGGGATCCAGGGGTCACTGCCGGCCAGCTCGACAACGGGCTGCACTGGTTTGTCGAGACCAACGCCCAACCCAAAGAACGGGCCGAGCTGCGTCTGGTCATCAACGCCGGCAGCATTTTGGAGGACGACGACCAGCTCGGGCTGGCCCACTTTCTCGAGCACATGGCCTTCAACGGCACCACCCACTTCGAAGGCAACGCGCTCATCGACTACATGGAGTCGGTGGGCATGAGCTTCGGTGCCCACGTCAACGCCTACACCAGCTTTGACGAGACGGTCTACCAGCTCACCGTTCCCACTGACGACCCTGCGCTCGTGGACCGGGGCTTGCTGGTGCTGCGGGACCAAGCCGGCGGCATGCTGCTCGACCCCTATGAGATCGAGCGGGAGCGGGGTGTGGTGCTCGAAGAGTGGCGCTCGGGAAGGGGACCGAACGAGCGCATCGGGGATGCCGTCTGGACGGGCTTTTACGTCGACTCCATGTATGGCCGGCGCTTGCCCATCGGCACGGCCGAGTCCTTGGAGACCTTCTCGCCCGAGGCCCTCGCGCGCTTCTACAAGGACTGGTACCGCCCCGAGCTGATGTCGGTGATTGTGGTCGGGGACGTCGACACCGCCGCGGTTGTGGCCCAGATCGAGACCCTCTTCGGCGACATGGTCAACCCGGTCAAGCCCCGGCCTCGGGTGGTGCAGCAAGTGCCCGCCCATCCGCTGCGGGTTCAGGTCGTCTCGGACCCGGAAGCCACCGACACCTATGCCTTGTTCACCGACAGCTTTGATGGGGTCGAGACGGGCACCTACGGCGGCTACCGAGAGCACCTCTTGGGCCAGATGTTCGGCTTTCTCGTCGACCAGCGCTTGGGGGATCTCGCCGAGGCGTCCGAGAGCCCAGTGTTGGGCAGTGGGGGGTCCCCGGACCGACTCAACGCAATGGAAGAGGAGTGGGGGGTCTATGTCGCAAGCCAGGAAGGCCGGCTGTTGGAGGCGGTCGAGGCCGTGGCCACCGAGATCCGGCGCATCCAAGTGCATGGGTTCACCGACAAAGAGGTCGAGGATGCCCGCGCAGTGCTGCTTCAGAGCTATGAAGAGTATCACCGCGAGCGCAACAAGACCCACAGCGCCACTGCCGCCGAAGAGCTGGTGCGGGTGGTGACCAGCGGCGAGTCGATGCCGGGGATTCCCGAAGAGCACCGGCTGGCCAACGCATGGGTGCCCACCCTGTCCACCGCTGAGCTCCGGGCCCACGCCCGCGACTGGATGAAGCGGGGCAGCCTGACAGTCCAGCTCATCACACCGGAGGTGGAGGGGGTCCCCATTCCCCAAGAAGCCGAGGTTCGGTCCATTCTCGCGAAGGTGGCCAAGCGACGCGTGCGGCCGATCCGCGACGCCCGGGACAACACCCCGCTGCTGGAGACCCCACCGCCCGTCGATGGGGCCACCGTCGTGTCCCGAGACGCACGACCGGTCCTGGGCGCCACCGTGCTCACGCTGTCCAACGGCGTGCGGGTGTGGCTCAAGCCCACCGACTTCAAGGATGACGAGGTCATCTTGGAGGCACAGAGCCCCGGCGGTGTCAGCCTCGCCGATGACGCCCACTACTACTCAGCGTCTGCTGCGTCCTCGCTTCACGATGCGTCGGGGCTCGGCCGCTTTGACCAGCATGCCCTCTACGACCGGCTCACCGGGGTGCGGGCTGGCGTGTCCACCGACGTGGGCGCCGACACCGAGGGGGTCTATGGCTGGGCACCGCCAGATGAGCTCGAGACCATGCTCCAGCTCGTCTATCTCAACTTCACCGAGTCCCGGTTCACCGACGCCGGGCTCGACAGCTACCTCAAGCACATGCGCGACACGCTGGTCGGCCAACAGCGGGCACCGGAGCGACCGTTCTACGATGCTTGGCGGGACCTGGTGTGGGCGCCCTCCGTCCGCAGCACGCCGTGGACTCAAGATGTCCTTGAACATGTCGTTCTCGACGATGCTGAGGACTTCTGGCGGGCACGCTTTGCCAACGCAGCGGACTTCGAGTGGATCTTGGTGGGCAGCTTCGACCCGGCCGAGATCGAGCCCCTGCTGGTGCAGTATCTCGGCGCCTTGCCCACCGAGGAAGCCCGAGAGGATGCTGGCCCTCACCGCCGCGTCTGGCGGGAGGGCCGCCGAGACGATGTCGTCTATTCCGGCACCGAGCCCAAGGCCGAGGTGCGCATGATGTGGCACGGCCCCTTCGAAGGCAGCTGGGAGGAGCGCAACCGGTTGTTGGCCCTGACCCACTTGCTGGACGTGCGGCTGGGACGGGATCTCCGCGAAGACCGGGGCGGCGTCTATGGCGTGAGTGTGGGATCGGACGCGGGCACCTGGCCCGAGGCCCGCACCGAGTTCACCGTGGCGTTTACCTGCGCACCCGAGCGCGTGGACGAGCTGAGCGCCGCCGTGCTGGACCAGGTCGCCCGGGTGGTCACCGACGGGGTGACCGACGCGGAAGTGGCGGTCGAAAAGGAGAAAAATCGCCGTGCCCGGGAGGAAGCGGTGCGCAGCAACGGCTTCTGGTCCAGCGGGATTGTGGGTGCGGTGGTGCGGGGGGAGCATCCCGAAGATCTGCTGACCTACGACGCCCGCAACGAGAGCCTGACCCCCGCAGCCGTGCACGACATGGCCCGCCGGGTGTTCGCGCCGGATGGGGGCTTTGTCGAGGGGGGTGGGTTTGTGCAGGCCGTGCTGTTGCCCGAGTCTGCGCGGCCCCAGTGAGCATCAGGCCTTCGAGAATTCGCCCACCGTGCCGTCGACAATGTCCAGCCAGTCGCCCACATCCATCACAACGCTGCGGTTGAGCACGCCGGGGGTAAACGCCAGCCGGCGGTCGGCACTGTGGACCCGGTCCGCGAGCTGGCGGTCGATCCACAGCGGCCAGGGCAGCACCGGCGGGCCGAAGGGCGGCACACATCCCGGCACCAGGCCCGTCAGGTCCCACAGCTCGTCCTTACGGGCGAACCGCAGCTTGCTGGCGCCGGTGAGGTGGCGGACGGCCCGGTTGTCCATCGAGCGGTCGGCTGCGAGGACACACACACCGAAGACCTTGCCGAGCTTGAGCACCATGCACTTGGCGGCTTGGTGGGTCTGGAGTCCCCGCAGGCTCGATGCGTGGGCAGTGCTCATTGCCCGATCGTGCTCGACAATGACGTGTTGTACGTCATTCAAGACGGTCGCAATGCGCTCAAACACGGCCGGGTTGCCCAGCGGTGGGGGGGCCTCATCGGGTGCACTCATCGGGGTCCTCCTCCGGGCAACAAGCGGCGGGCGTGCAGGAAGGTCCAGGCGGGCTGGCACGCGTCGGCCACCTCCCGCAGCGCATCGGTGAGCACGACGTCTCGGGGCTGGTGGGGGGCAAAGCCGGTGGAGCGGACCACCCCGTCATACCAGTGGGGTGCCCAGATCCCATCGGTGGGCCGAAGCCCCGGTGCCCACGACAACATCGCGGGGTCCCAGGGCACATCCAACGCCGCGCAGAGCCGGCGCAGGGTTCCCTGGGGGTTCTGCTGCACATCCCGGGAGTCGACAATGGGCGCTTCCACGCCATGCTCGGCCTTCAGCCACCGCCACAGCTCAGCTTGTTGGGGCAAGCCGGTCTCTTCGACTGTGACCTCTTCCAGCTTGCGCGCAAAGCTGGCGAGCATCGGCACGGGATCCCGCACCAGAAAGGCGTGTCGGTGGGTGGCCAGCCAGCCCCGGTCCAGCTCAGGGCGCAGGTGCTTCGAGATGTGTTTCTCGTAGAGCACTGGCGCCGGCTGGGGGCCACACAGCGCATCCACCACCCGGGTCCAGTCTGGCTCGTGGTGGGCCAGGATCTTGTCCCGCAGGGGATGCTGGGCACCGCTCAGCTTCAGCCATGGGGCATACAAGGGCTCGTCGAGCACCACGGTGTCGCCCCGGCTGCCCCACGCGCGCATCATCGCCGTGGACAGGTTTCTGGAGCAGGACCACATCGCGATGCGAACGGGCTTCTGGAACATGGATCACCCCGGAGGCCGGTCCTACACCACGGGCGAGCCCCCCGCCAGCGTGCCGAGTCCCAAGCCCATCGGTGCTTCGGCCCTTCGCTGTCGACGGGCGGACGTGCAGGGTCTATGGTTGCCCATTGTTGTGGGTGTGCATCGCTTCGGCTTTCCCCGCCGCGCGGGCGACCGCAGCGACCCGTTGGGTGCCCAGCCCTTGGCCCCCCTTCTCTTTCTTGGCGGCACCATGCGGTCCATCTTGCGCGGCGCATCCCTGGTTCTGGTCGGCTCGTGCACTGCGGGTGTGCCGGCGGACAAGCTCGTCTCCACCGACCCAGGCGACGCCCACGACACCGCCCAGCCCTGCGCTGCCGATGGCGGGGACGTCCCAAAAGACCCAAGCCCCGTCGCCGATCCCACCGTCGAAGAAGTGACCGGCTCCGCCCCGGCGGCGGGCGCGTGCAGCGACCTCTACGATCCTGATGAGCTGCGCACCTTCGCGCTGGACTTCTCCGACGAGGAGTGGTCGTCCATCCAGCGAGACTGCGCCCGCACCAGCCAAGCCTACCACCCGGTCCAGCTCACGGTGGGCGACGAGACTGTCGACGCCATGGCCCGTCTCAAGGGCAATTGGTCGTGGTCCTGCGACAAGATGCAGTTTGTGGTCTCGTTCAATGAGGTCGACCCCGATGGTCGCTTTCATGGGTTGCGCAAGCTTGTGATTGAGGCCCCCTGGTACGACCACACGGTGCTCCACGAGCGGCTGGCGTTCCCCCTGTTCAAGGCCCGGGGCTTGCCCTGGTCTTGCGTGAACAACGTCAGGGTCGACATCAACGGCAGCTACTACGGGCTGTATGCCAACGTGGAGCGCATCGACCATGAGTATCTGGAGCGCCACTTTGAAGAGTACGGCGGCAACCTGTACCAGGGGGGTGTGGAGCTCAAGACCAACGAAGACGTGGGCGACACCAGCCGCCAGCAAGCCCTGGTCGAGGCCGACACGGTCGAACAGATCGAGGCGCTGGTGGACCTCGACCAAGCCGTCGCCGAGTGGGCGATGGAAGCCATGATCCCGGCCATGGACAACTACTGGGCCGGCGTCGAGATCAACTACTACCTCTACGATCACCCGTCCCGGGGCTTTGTCTTCCTGCCGTATGACCTCGACATCAGCTTTGGCGATGCGGCCTACTCCGACGGTCGGCTGATCTGGCCGGGGTCTGCCACGGCTGATCCCATCACCCATGAGCACGGGGGCTGGGGCAAAGAAGCGCTGGTCGAGACCGTTCTGGCCGACCCCTACTGGTGCGGGCGCTTTGTCGAAGAGCTGGCCTTGGCGCGCAGTGTGTACGACCCGGCGGCGATGGCTGCCCAGGTCGACCTGTGGGACGCCCAGATCCGCAGCTCCCTCGAAGACGACCCGAACAAGACCTTCTCGAATTCCCGCCACACCACCGCCATTGGCCTGCTCAAAGACTTTGTCGCCGACCGGGCGGCCTTCGTGGACGACTGGCTCGCCCGTGGGGGGCACTGTCCCGTGGACTGAGGTTGCGGCCCGCGCAACGGCTACAGATAGCGGAGGAACCAGAGGTCACGGCGCTGGCGCTTGAGCCGGTCCCAGGCGCGGGACACGGGGGTCAAGATGGCCACGACCACGGCCGTTGCGCCCACGATGAGCGCGATGCTCACCGGCGCCGACTCGGGGATGCTGGGCTGGCCGTAGATGGCGATGGACAGGGCATTCCCGAGGATGTGGGCCAGAGGGATGTGCACCAGGTAGTAGAACAATGGCACCCGGCCGAAGACCTGGAGCTGGCGGACCACCGCCGAGTCGCCGTGCATCGGTCCAGCGAGCAGGACGAGGTTGAGCCCGGTCATCACCATCAGAAAGACCGGCGAGGGCGGGTACTTGGACAGGCTGAGGAAGTCCAGGGTGGTGAACCAGGCCCCTCGCCCATGGATGCCCCAGAGGTCACCGTCCCCAAGGTGCAGCGCCCGCAGGACCAGTCCGCCGATGAGCAGCCCCAACCCGAGCAGCGCGACCCGGCTGCGTCGGGCCCCAGCGAGCCACGGTCCGATGCCCCATCCCGCCAGCGCGACCAGAAACCACGGGATGAGCGCGTAGGGGGCCCGCAGTGTGAGGCCGAAGACGTCCGCATGGCCAGGCCGCAGCAGTCCGTCGACGCCGAGGGTGTCTGCCGGAACGGGGCACACGGCCAGCAGCGTGGTGAGCCCCACCGCGAGCCCCACGGCGACCCGGCGGGACCGGCCCACAAACGGCACCAGCAGCACCATCGAGCCGCCCAAGGCCCACAACACACCGAAGTGGAAGAACGTGGGGCTCCACGTCCAGCAGAAGCTGACCCACGTGAGCTCCAGGAAGACCAGCCAGAGCCCCCGGGTGAGGAGGAACTGGCGCTGATCCCCTGGATGGCGCTGTTCACGAAGCGCGGCCCCGACACCCATCAGCAGCACGAAGGCCGGGGCGCACAGGTGGGTGAGCCAGCGCACGAAGAAGAACGCTGGTGTGGTGGTGTCGAGGTCGGTGGGGGAGGCATCCAGCGGGGAGAAGAAGTCCCGCACATGGTCCATGGTCATCAACACGACGACCAGCCCCCGGAGCGCGTCGAGCGAGGCGATGCGGGGGCGCGACGTCGACATGTCGGCTCCTGCGCGACGGCGTGGTACGGAATGGCATCGCGCGGGGTTGCAGAGGCCCCGGGCCACCGAAGGCGGCGCGGCAGAGGAGACTCAGTGTCCGGTTACCTGCCAGTTGCCTTCGCGGCAATGCAGCCATTTCTGGTCCATGAGCTTGGCGCCGGCGGCCAGCTCATGGCGATGTCCCCCCGATCCGACGTCGCGCCCGCGCCGGGCACGGCCCAGCTGGGCGGCGACATCGTCTGGCGGCACGAGTCCCACTACGGGCCGTTTGGTGATCGATCGATCGGCGAGGGCCGGCTGACGCTGATGATCGATGATGAGGGGGTCACGCGCCTGAGCCGGCTGCAGGTCAGCGGACTTCCGTTCACGCTGCGCATCCGACCCCAGCTTGGGGATGCCTTTGACCTGACCTTGCTGGGTGGCTCGGTGGACCAAGTGTGGGCCGGCGCCGACACCCACGGGGGCTACTGGCGCACGTACACCCCCGTGACGCTGACGGCGCTGGGGCTGAGCAACACGGACTTTGACCCCGATCGCAAGGTCAAGGCGTACGTCCAGGCGGGGATCGGCCTGGGCATGGAAGTCAGCGTGTCGTTGTTGGGGCCCGTGGGGCTGTACGCGCGGGCGGAGGGGGAGGCCCGCAGCCTGAACCGGCACCAGGGGGATGCCGAGAACCAAGTGCGCCACGAGACGCTGGGCGAAGCGTCCGCCGGCGTGGTGCTGAACCTGGGCGACACCTCGGTGCGGGCGGTGGCCTGGGGTGAGCTGGTCACCCAGTGGGAGACGCGGGACGCGGACCGGGCGTCTGGGGTGGATCGCCAGCTGCAGGCCGCCGGTGTGCGGTTGGTGGTGCGCATTCGGGAGCGGCCCCACCAGGAGCGTCCGCCCTCGCCTCGAGACGGGACGGTGGACGGGGTGGCGGACGCGGGGGAGTGACCCGCACCAGGGGGGGGCAGACTGCACTTGCTATGCTGGAGTTCGGGCACTGGCCGTCCGAACTGGCTTGGGGGGCTCTCGAGCAGCGGACCCCTCGACGGGTGTACTCTTGGCGGGCCAAGCGCCCACACGGCGCGGGTGCCGAGGCGGAGCGGGAGTGGCCCGCGAACGGAGGACCGATGGACACAGTGGACCCGGCCGTGGTGGCGGCGCTGGCACGCCACGTGAATCCTGCGAGTGCAGCGTTTCTTGCCGCTCGCATGCTGTCTCGACGCCGGGCGGCGGGCGAGGTGGTGATCGCCGCAGGGGGGCCGGCCCATGGCCTGTTCTTGCTCGTTGAGGGCGAGCTGGACGTCTTTGTGGGGCCAGACGGTGGCCAGATCCGGGTGGGGACCATCCACCGGGGCACGTTCTTCGGTGAGGCGGGCTTCTTTGACCGCCGGGCATCGTCCGCGACGGTTCGGGCGGCCTCCAATGTGCAGGTGATGGAGCTGGACATCCTCGACTTTGAGGACATGCTCGAGCGGGAGCCCCGCCACGCGGCCGTGCTCCTCCGGGTGCTCACCAAAGTGCTGGGCCAGCGGGTCAGCGACACCAACCACCACATCCTCGACGAGAGCGGGGCGGTGCCGACGGGCAGTGGGGTGCTGGGCCGGCTGTGGGGCCGGCTGTTTGGGGGGCAAGCATGACGGACTCGCTCGCGCGCCGGCTGGGCCGCACCGAAGCCTTTGAGGCCCTGCCTGAAGCGGTGCTGCCGGCACTCGCGGCGGCCTTGGTCGAGCAGCGGCTGCCCAAGGGTGGCCTGTTGTTCAAGGACGGGGCCCCGGCCAACCATGACATCGGCTTGTATGTCGTGCTGCAGGGCACTGTCGCGGTTCGTGTGCCCCGTCTGGGCGGCGGCTACATCGAAGCCCGGCAAGTGGACGCCGGTGAGCTGGTGGGGCTGCTGGGCTTGATCTCGCCGAGCGCCCGCCGCCACGCCAATGTGATCGCCCTCACCGACACGGTGGTCGCTCACATGCCCCGCAGTGCCTTTCTGGCGCTGTATGAGGGCCACGATCGGCTGTCCGTGGCATTTCTGCGGGTGGTGGGCAACCAGCTCGCGCGCGACCTGCGCCGGGTGGACGCGGCCCTGCAGACGGCGGCGACTGGCAAGCGACCGGACACGGGGTTGGTGTAGGCGGCGCCGATCTTCGGGGCGGATAGGGTGAGGCACCGCGCCCAACCGTGTGCGTGGCTGGAGGCTCTGATGCTGCTCCCGTTCTTGCTTCTGGCCTGTTCAAGCACCCCCAAGGCCGTGCCGGAGTACGACGGCCGCTACGCCCTGTCCGGGGGTGTTGAGCTTGTCGTGAATGGCGATGGCAGCGTTGTTCTGGAGGTTGGCAACGTGGCGACCTTCGCCACCGCTTCAGGTGAGGCCTTTGAGTCCCGCACGGTGGACGAGACGGTCGAGAGTGCCCTGGGCATGTGGCGCTTCACCCGCAATGGGGCGGAGTCTCTGCGCTTTGACAGCTTGGTGGACGTGGACGATGGGGACGGTGGGCTGACCGTGACCTACGCCGCCGAGACGGGGGAAGAAGCGACCTTGCAGGTGTCGCTGTCGGGCCAGGTGGCGGCCTTCGAGCTGACCGTGCCCGATGGCCAAGATGCCGTGGTGGTGCCGGTTCGGTGCGACTCAGGCGGCAGCTTTCACGGCTGGGGGGCCCAGTACCACCAGACCGACCAGCGGGGGCAAGCGTTCCGGTTGTTCTTGAGCGAGCAAGGCATCGGCCGCCGTGAAGACGGCAGCTGGGCGGTGGATGGTGATGCTCACACGTCCTACTTTCCGATGCCTTGGTACGTGGACGGGCGGGGCTTTGGTGTGTTGTTTGAGACGGACCACCGCACCAACGTGGACCTGTGCGCCGATGACGTGAACGTCGCTGAGGTCGAGGTGATGGCCGGCGAGCCCTTGCGTTGGTCGGTGATGTTGGGCCCGACCCCCGCCGATGCCATCGCGCAGTTGGGTGATGTGGTGGGCCGACCCAAGGCGCCGCCGTCGTGGGCCTATGGCACGTGGATGTGCATGCAGGGTGGCGAAGCGCGGGTGCGGGAACAGGTCGCGTCGGTCGAGGCCGCGGGCATTCCGGCCACGGTGCTGTGGGTGCAGGACTGGACAGGCCGTCGGGAGAACTTTGGCGGTGGCTATGGGGTGCAGTACCGGTGGCAAGCGGACGAGACCGAACTCTATCCCGACATCGCGGCATTCTTCGCCGAGCTGAAGAGCGATGGGTACAAGATTGTCGGGTATGTGAACCCCTTTGTGGACCCGACGCTGCAACACTGGGATGAGATGGAAGCGGCTGGCATGTTGCCGCTGAACCCCGAGACGGGCGATGTCTACACCTTTCTCGGCCCGCGCGGTGACATGACCCAGGCCGACCTGACCAACCCCGACACCCGGGCCTACATCAAGGGGCACCTCCGGGTTGCGGTGGAGGACGTGGGCTTGGATGGATGGATGGCCGACTTTGGCGAGTGGGGCCCAGTGGACGCCGTTCTCGACGATGGCAGCGACCCCCGCGCGGCCCACAATGCCTACCCCGAGGCGTGGCAGCGGCTCACCCGCGAGGTGATGGACGAGCTGCGCCCCGACGGGGACTGGCTGATGTTTGGGCGCTCGGGTTGGACGGGGGTGCACGACGTGGCGATGATCCACTGGGTGGGCGACCAGGAAGCCGACTTCGAAGAGACCGATGGGCTGCCCACTGTGGTGCCCGCCATGCTCAACTTGGGCCTGTCCGGTCAGCCCTACGTCACCCACGACATCGCCGGCTTCTCAGGCGGACCGAGCACCGAAGAGCTCTACAAGCGCTGGACCGAGCTGGGGGCGTTTACCCCGTATATGCGCACCCACGATGGCAATGAGCGGGACGAGAACTGGCGCTGGGACACCGATGATGACACGCTGGCCCACTTCGCGCGCTTCGCCCGGGTGCACCAAGCGCTGGGGCCCGAGCTCGAGGCGTTGGCGGACATCGCGGCCACCACGGGACTGCCCATCGTGCGCCACATGATGCTGGAGTACGGCAGTGACGGCGAGACCTGGGACCTGTCAGACCAGTACTTGCTGGGGCCGGACTTGTTGGTCGCTCCGATTCTGCACGAGGGCCAAGCCCGGCGGGATGTGTACCTGCCCAAAGACGACTGGTACAACGTCTGGACCGGCCAGAAGTCGTCGGGGCCCGGCTGGGTGGCGGTCGACGCGCCCATCGGCCAGCCGCCGGTGTTCTCCCGAGGGGCCGACCGGGGCGACTTGCGCGCACTCTAGTTCACGGGCTCGCAAATAGCGAGCCCATGAACCAGTGCGTTCTTGGCGGGGGAAACCCCCGCGCCGCGCCCCAAAGGGCGCTCCCCCACGGCATCCTCGTGCCGAGGCTGCCGCCGTCCGGTCGGGGACCGAACGGGTTCAGCACATCGGATGCGCTGAACTGGTTCACGGGCTCGCAAATAGCGAGCCCATGAACCAGTGCGTTCTTGGCGGGGGAAACCCCCGCGCCGCGCCCCAAAGGGCGCTCCCCCACGGCATCCTCGTGCCGAGGCTGCCGCCGTCCGGTCGGGGACCGAACGGGTTCAGCACATCGGATGCGCTGAACTGGTTCACGGGCTCGCAAATAGCGAGCCCATGAACCAGTGCGTTCTTGGCGGGGGAAACCCCCGCGCGCGCCCCAAAGGGCGCTCCCCCACGGCATCCTCGTGCCGAGGCTGCCGCCGTCCGGTCGGGGACCGAACGGGTTCAGCACATCGGATGCGCTGAACTGGTTCACGGGCTCGCAAATAGCGAGCCCATGAACCAGTGCGTTCTTGGCGGGGGAAACCCCCGCGCGCGCCCCAAAGGGCGCTCCCCCACGGCATCCTCGTGCCGAGGCTGCCGCCGTCCGGTCGGGGACCGAACGGGTTCGGCACATCGGATGCGCTGAACTAGGCCACGCTCGAAGACCCCGGCTCAGTCGTCCCAGAGCCGGGCGTAGCACGCCGTGTCGCGGAAGTCGTCGTCCGTGGCGTTGCGGCCGTCCTGCCGGAGCACGCCTTCGAGGGTGTAGCCACAGCGCTCTGCAACCTTGCGGCTGGCCAAATTCGAGCCATCGCACCGCCAGACCAGCCTGCGCCAGCCCCAGCGGGCAAAGCCCCAGGACGTGAGCTCCTGGAGCGCGGTGGTGCCAGTGCCCTTGTGGGCAGCGCTCTGGCGAATCCACATGCCGACCTCGACCGCACCCTGTTCCCACGGGCCCTGACGCAGGTGGAAGCCACAGCCCCCCAGCAGCGTGGTCTCGTCGTCGCCGCAGATCGCCAGCGCGAAGTCTTCCCGCAACAGCCAGCGCCCCTCACACTCCCGCACGTAGTCCACGGCGCCGTCGAGGCCCTGGTGGCGGTCGATCCAGTCCATCCATGGGCGCAGGTGGCCGTGGCTGGTCGCCAGGGCGTCCGCGAGTGCTGGCGCGTCGGTGGGGCGCCAAGCCCGCAAGCAGAGCCCGCCCCCGATGTGTCGGCGGTGGGGGGTGGGGCTCCTTGCGCTCACGACACCGAGCGCGGGGTGTAGGGCTTCGCGGGCAGGGGCAGGCCCTCCATCCGGGCCTTGGTGCGGGCCTTGGACTGGGCCTTGAGCTTCATGGCGACTTGGGCCAGTGGATCGATGACCGCGCCCTCGGGCTGGGCAAAGCCGGGCAGGCTGGGGGGACCGGGCTGGGTGGGCTGGCCGGTGTGCACGCGGCTGGGCGGGGTGGGGTACCGCGCCAACAGCTGGGCTTGGGCGTCGTCGGCCCAGGGGCCGGCCTCGAGGGGCACACACAGCTTGAGGCCCTGCTTGCGCACCATGTTGATGTGAATGCCTTCGCAGCGGTCGGTCACGGGGCACTGACGACAGCGCAGGGACTTCGACCGGTAGAAGGTCGAGACGTGCTCTTTGGCCAGCGGCCGGATGTCGATGCGGCCCGTCGTCCAGTCGAAGTGGGCGGGCTTGTGGCGCAGCGGGGCCTCTTCGAGAATGGTTCCCGGGGCGGCACAGGCGGGCAGGCCCGTGGTGCGCACGCGCAAGTTGAGGGCCTCAAAGAAGCTGGCGGGGTTCTCCACATCCTGCTCGAGGGAGTCCTTCATGTGCTCCCACGAGGGCTGGTGCACCCGCAGGCGGTCCCCGAGGGCGGCGAGCACATCGCGGTGTTCCAGCATCCAGGGGGCCGTGTCCCGGTTGAGCTCGGCCACCAGCTCGGCGTCGTCGGGCAGCAGCCCACCGGTCCATGCCTCAAGCTGGCCCGCCGTGTTGGCGATCAAGCGCAGTGGACCCTTGAGGCTCGTGGGCACCGGTCCGGGCTCGGCGACGCGCAGCTCCCAGCCCACACCATCGGGCACCGATGCGTCGGCCACCTCGTCGAGAGTGGCCACGGATGCGGCAATCCGGTGAATACCGTAGGGCAGGGGAGACGGCAAGGCGCTCGCGGCGTCCGCCGTCCACTCACCCACGTCCCACAGCTCGAAGCGCTCTTCGTTCTGGGCCTGCATCGTGCGGTCCATCGTGGTGCAGAACGGCTCGATGAAGCAGTGCTCGCACCGGTCCGGCTCGCGACAGTCCAGCGCCTTGCCGGTGTCGAGGTAGTTGCGCACCATGAACCGCCGCCCATTGACCTCGTCCAGCATCTTGTGGGGGTCTTGGATGAGGTCTTCGAGGCCTTCGAGGTAGTCCACCGGGAAGCGGTTCGTCCAGATGACGAAGCCGGGGTGGCGGTTGAGCTTGAAGACCTTGTGCAGCACGTCAATGTGGTTCGAGACGTCGTAGAACATCTCTTCGCGGTTCGTGTAGGCGTTCGACTGGGGAATCACGTGCAGCAGGTCGAACTCGCGCACGCCCACCGAGGCCGCCACCTCGATGATCTTGTCGAGCACGGCGACGTTCTGCTTGTTGATGACGATGTCGACGTTGACGATCGGGCCCCAGGGGTCGCGGATGGCGCGGATCATGCCCTTCATCAGCTGCTTGAAGGCATTGGGGGTCTGGGTCAGGTAGTCGTGCAGCGCCGGCGTGTGGCCGTGCAGCGAGAACGTGATCTCACCCAAGCCCGCTTCCATCGCCTTCTTGTAGTAGGCACGGTTGGAGAAGCGGGTGCCGTTGGTGACGGTCTGGACCCGGTCGTAGCCGATGCTCTTGGCATAGCGGACGAACTCAAAGAAGCTGGGGTGCAGCGTGGCTTCGCCGCCCGAGATGATGACCTTGTCGGCATCGAGCTCTTCGCGCCCTCGGAGCAGCTCGGCTTTGACTTCTTCATCGGGCAGGTAGACGTTGCGGGGGGTGTCGGCGTCGAGGCAAAACAGGCACTTGCTGTTGCACGCGGTGACGGCACGGACCCAGTGCTTCTTGCGGTTGGCAATCTTCTCGCGCTCGAGCATCTGCTCGGCGCTGGGGCTGGCGCTGGTCACGGGGACTCCCAGGGGTCGACGGTGTCTCAGGGTAGCCGGAAGTGGGGGGGCGTGGGAGGTGCGCCGTCGCATGGGTTAGTCGGCGCGCCACAAAGGAGGCCCTATGCCGGTTCGTGCCATGCGCGTCATCGAGAAGACCGCCCACGAAAAGACTGATCAGCTCTTCATTTACACGTTCTCGAGCCCAGAGGTCGGCGAGCGCACCATCGTGGCAAACCTCACCAACACGTACGATGTCGGGGATGTCGCGGGCATTGCGCTGGAGGGCACAGTGCTGCCTGGGCTGGTGATCAAGCCCCGCCAGGTCTTTGGCATCCACTCCGATGGCATGGCCATGGGCAAGGTGGACGCGGCGCTCGATGCGGACCTGACCGCCCAGTTTGACGCCGATGCCGAGCCCCGCACCTTTCGGGTGACGGTCGAGGTGGACGTGGAAGCCCGCTACGCCGAAGACGCGAGCAAGCTGGCCGCCAAAGAGATCAAGAAGGGCGGCGGCAAGGTTGTCTCGGTCAAGCCCCAGTAGGTTGGATCTTCGGAGAGACCGCCGGCCCCTGCCTTGGTTCAGTCCAGGGAGGGGTCGTCCTCGTTGGGGCGGGACTTGCCGAAGAGCACGGTGAGCACGGGTAAGACGACGAGTGTGGCGAGGGTCGAGGTCAGCACGCCCCCCAGCACAACCGTGGCCAGAGGACGCTGCACTTCTGCTCCCACACCAGTGTTGAGCGCCATCGGCAAGAAGCCCAGGCTGGCCACCAAGCCAGTCATCAGCACGGGGCGAAGCCGGGCTTCCGCAGCCTGCTGGACCGCCGTGATGACGGGCACGCCCGCACGCCTCAGCTCGCCGATCTTGGACACCAGCACGAGCTGGCCCAGCACAGCTACACCGGACAAGGCGACAAAGCCCACGCCGGCGGAGATGCTGAACGGCAGCCCCCGCACCCACAGCCCCACGATGCCGCCGACCACGGCGAAGGGCAGTCCAGTCATCACCAAGATGGCGTCCCGCGTCCTGCCGAGACTGAGCGTGAGCAAGGCAAAGACGAGCATGAAGGCGACGGGCACCACCATGGCGAGCCGCCTGCGCGCCCGCTCCATGTGCTCGAACTGGCCGCCGTAGCGCACGAAGGTCTCGGCTGGCAGGTTGAGCGCCGCCACGGTGGAGCGCACCTCGGCCACAAACGAGCCCACGTCCCGGGCCCTGACGTTGGCTTGGATGAGCACCCGCCGCTTGCCCCACTCCCGCTGAATGGTGGAAGGGCCCTCAGTGAGGGTGATCTCGGATAGCTGACCCAGCGCAATGCGCTCCCCACCGGGCGCGGACACCAAGATGCGGCGGATGGCCTCGGGGTCGGTGCGGCTGTGGGGGGCGAGGGTCACCGCGAGGTCCACCCGAGTCTGGCCGTCCTGGATCTCGCCCACCTTGCGGGTGCCCAGCGACTCCACGACCGCCAGCACCGTCGATGCGGGAATGCCGAAGCGCCCCAGCGCCGCCCGGTCGACCTGCACTTGCAGCACCGGAAGCCCCGTGAGCTGCTCGGTGGTCACGTCTGCTGCGCCCTGGATGGCCTGCACCGCTTGCTGGATCCGTGCGGCTTGTTCGGTCAGCACGGCATTGTCGTCGCCGTGCAGCTTGATGCCCACGTCTGCGCGCACGCCGGCGGTCAGCTCGTTCATGCGCATCTCGATGGGCTGGGTGAAGATGGCCCGCATGCCCGGCAAGCCCTCCAGCTCGTCGGACATGGCCGCCACCAGGGCATCTTGGCTGGATGCCTTCGTCCAGGCCGACCGGGGGTGCAGGGTCAGGAAGACGTCGGACAGCTCGGTGCCCATGGGATCGGTGGCCACCTCGGCGGTCCCGGTGCGGGTCCAGATGTGATCGATCTCATCGGGAAAGGCCTTGAGCAGAGCATTCTCGATCTGTGTGCCGTAGCGTGTGGACTCGTCGAGGGAGACCCCCGCCAGCCGCACGGTGTTGATGACGATGGCCCCTTCTTGCAGGCGAGGCACAAACGCCGTGCCGAGGGTGGAGCCGAGCAGCAACGCACCGACAGCGATGGCCCCCGCACCCACCAACACGGCGGTCTTGTGCCGCAGCACGCCATCGAGGACGGGCCGGTAGAGCCGCTGGGTGGCCTGGACCACACGGGTGGGCTGGGGGGTGCCGCCGTGCTTCAGCACCAAGCTCGCGAGCACCGGCATCAGCGTGAGCGACAGCACCATCGAGCCGAGCAGGGCCAGCACGACGGTGAGCGCCATCGGGCGGAAGAGCTGCCCCTCCACGCCCTCCAGCGTGAGGATGGGCAGGTAGACGATGGCGATGATGAGCTCGCCAAACAGGGTGGGCCGGCGGACCTCCACCGCGGCGTCCCGCACGATCTCCAGCACCGAGCGACCGGTTCGGTCTGAAGCGAGCCGTCGCTCGACGTTCTCGACCATGATGACCGAGCTGTCGACCACCAAGCCGAAGTCGACGGCCCCCAGGCTCATGAGGCTGCCGGCGATGCCGAGCTGGAGCATGCCCTCGAAGGCGACCAGCATGGACAGGGGAATGGCCAGGGCGACAATGAGCCCAGCGCGGACGTTCCCGAGAAATGCGAAGAGGATGGCGACGACGATGAGGCCGCCGAGAAACAGGTTCTCCTCCACCGTCTCCAGCACCCGGTCCACGAGGTCGGTGCGCTGGTAGACGGGCTCCAGCGTGACGCCCGGGGGCACCGAGCGGGCGGCCTCGGCGAGGCGCTCTTCCAGCGCAAGGGTGACGTCGCGGCTGTTCTCGCCCATCAGCATGAAGCCGAGGCCGAGGACCACTTCTCCGGTCCCCTCTGCGGTGACTGCGCCCCTGCGGATGGCGTGACCATCGGCCACGTGGGCGATGTCGGCGATGTGCACCGGCCGGCCGTCCCGGGCCTCGATGACGATGCTGCCGATGTCTTCAGGGGTCACCGCGAGGGCGAGGCCTTGGATCAGCCAGGTCTCGCCGGCTTGGTCCAGGGTGCCGCCGCCGACGCTGCCGTTGTTGCTGCGCAGGACGGCCTCGACCTGGGCCAAGGTGAGATCGTGCTTGAGCAGCAGATCAGGGTCGACGGCGACCTGGATCTGGCGCTCGTGGCCGCCCCAGGTGTTCACCTCGGCCACGCCGGGCACACTGAGGAGCTGGGGACGGATGACCCAGTCGTGCAGCGTGCGAAGCTGTGCGGCATCCCAGCGCTCGTCCCCGCGCACGAGGTACTGGAAGACCTCGCCGAGCCCGGTGGTCAGCGGGCCGAGGGTGGGCCGGTCGATGCCCTCCGGCAAGGTGACCGCGAGCAGCCGCTCGGACACCCCCTGACGGGCCCGCCACACGTCGGTGTCGTCGTCGAAGACCAGGGTGAGCTGGGAGAAGCCGAACTTGGACACCGAGCGCATGGTCCGCAGGCCGGGCTGGCCGCCCAGCACCTGCTCCAGGCGGAAGGTGAGCTGGCGCTCGACCTCGTCGGGGGACAGCGCCGGGGCCGTCGCGTTGACGGTGACCTGGACGGGGGTGGTGTCGGGGTAGGCGTCGAAGGGCAGGGCCCGCAGCGCGAAGATGCCGTTGAGGATCAGCGCGAGGGTGGCCAGCAGGACGACGCCCCGGTGGCGCAGGGACAGGTCGATGAGGCGGTTGAGCATGGGTTAGTGCTCCGGCTCTTCGATCTCACAGCACCCGGCACCGATGGCGTCCTTTCGCAGCTCGGTCTTCAGCAAGAAAGCGCCGGTGGTGACGATGGACTCGCCGGCCTCGATGGGGCCCCGGACGGCCACATGGTCGCCCACCCGGGGGCCCAGATCCACGGCCCGGGGCTCGAACAAGCCCAGCCCGGCGCGCACAAAGACGACGTGGCCATCGTCGAGGCGCTGGACGGCCTCTCTTGGCACGGAGATGACCTGTTCATCGATGCTTCCGCCGATTGTGGCCCTCCCAAACTGCTGGGCCCTCAGGCGCCCGTCGGGGTTGTCGAGGGCGGCGCGCACCGAGACCGTGCGGGTGCGGGCGTCCACCTCGGCGGCCACCCAGGTGACCACCCCGTCAAAGGTCTCGTCGGGCACCCCGTCGACGGCCATCGTGACCGCTTGGCCGATGTGCATGTGGGACAGGTCTTCTTCGTGCACGTCGAGCATCGCCCACATGCGGGACGTGTCGGCGACGAGGACCAACAAGTCTGAGGCCGAGACCGCCCGACCGAGCACGGCGGAGCGCCGGATCACCGTGCCGGGCAGGGGGGAGGACAAGCGATACCGGCCGCTGGACCCCTGACCGCTGGCCCCGGTGGCGTGCAGTGCGGCTTCGGCCGCCCGGACCTCGCTCGCGGCGGCGGTGGCCTCTTGGCTGGCCAGCTCGACCTCACGGGGACTCGACACCCCGGCGTCCTGCAGCTCGGTGCGGCGGCGCAGGTTCGCGTCGGCGGTGCGGCGGCGCTCGATGGCCCCACTCAAGCGACCCCGAAGCTCCCCCACGTCGCTGCTCTCGACCACGACCAGGGCTTGGCCGGCGGACACGGTGTCGCCGAGGCCTGCCCGCAGCTCGCGCACCACCCCCGATGACGGGGCACGCACTTCGGCGACCCGGTCTTCGTCGAAGGTGATCTGGCCGGTGGCCTGGACGCCGAGCCGGAGCTTGCCGTGGGTGGCCAGCGCGGTCTGGATGCCGACCGTGGCCTCCAGCTCGGCCGTCCGGAAGCGGATGCGGGTGCCGGGGACCCAGGCCTCGACCCCTTCGGGCGGCGTGACGGGGTTGCAGATCGGACAGGCCGACTCGGGCAGGCTGTGCTCTGCGCACCAGTCGCCGGCGGCCTTGAAGCCGTCGATGAGCTCTGGATTGCAGAGGGTGCACTTGGACTCGGGCAGGCCGTGCTCGCCGCACCAGTCGGCGGCGGAGGCTGTGCGGGCCGCCGCGGCAGATCCGGGGGGTGCCACCGGGTTGCAGACGGGGCAGGCCGACTCGGGAAAGCCGTGCTCATCGCACCAGTCGCCGGCGGCCTTGAAGCCCTCGGTGAGCTCTGGGTTGCAGACCGTGCACTTGGACTCGGGCAAGCCGTGGCCCCCGCACCAGTCCTCGGCCGCGTGGGGAGCGCCAGCGGTGGTGCCTTGGGGACTGGGACACGCCACCGCAAACATGAGCATCACGCTCATCACCCAGCGCCACAAGAACCGTTGAAGATGGCCTGTAGTGCGTTGTTTTCGAGAAGTCATGGAAGGGGCGATGGCGCAGTGGGGCAGCCCACGCAGCGCCCCTCGCCCGTGGGGCGTCAAGGACATCATCTTCGGCTCTCCGGAACCGTCGGAACCACACATTTCCCCGCTCATCTCAGGGAGCGGGGAGCCAGCTAGGGGTCAGGAGAGCGCGGATCGAGGCGGGTAGAACACCCGGATCGGTCGGCCTTCACTGGGCCAGATGCCGAAGCGGGCATGGAGCAAGGCGGGATGATCCGTGCCTTGCCCGTCGATGATGGGGAGCACCGCAGCGGTGTGGATGGCCGCCGTGAACCCGGATGCGACGCAGCATCGGCAGTCATCGCAGCCGGGCGCACAGGTGCCGTCTTCAGCCTCGCCGGGGCACGGGGTCTCGCAGCCGTCGTCGTGGGCATCCTGCTGCATCGTCAAGCCGTCGGGGCTGACCCCAGGCTCGGTAGAGCGGGTCAGTCCGAGGAGGCAGAACAGGGCCACAAGGACCATGGCGAGGACGGGCTTCATGAAGCTGCAGGGTAGTCCAGGGGCCTGGACCGGGCAAACCGGCGGGGCCGCTTGGGGACCTCAGTCCAGCGGATCGAGCCGGCAGCCTTGCTGGGCATCGATCCAGCGCGCCCGGCTGGTGAAGCCGAGGGCCCTCGCCTTGACGACCTTTTCGTCAAAGTCCACCCGGATCTTGGCGACGTCGGGGCTGACCTTGATGTAGGCCTTGCACACATCGAGGGAGCGACCCGAGACAAACAAGCACGAGCAGCCCTCTTTGGCCGCATACGCCGCGCCCAAGTGCAGCAGCCCCATCGCGTAGCGGTCCGGTGCAGCCTGACTCGGCGCATCCGCGGGCGGGGGCACCAACGGGGCCTTGGCATGGGGGGCACAGCCAAGGGCCAGCATGAGCGAGAGTGGGGTCCAGTGCTTCATTGTGCGGCCTCAATGCCCGGCGGCGGCGTGGGCGCGTCCCCATCGGTGCGAACGGGGGATGCAACGACCTTGGGGGCGCTGTTGGCCACCGCAATCGCCAATGGAATCATGGTGTTGTAGTCCATGCTGCCGTCGCGGGTGTCGGCTGTGTAGGCGATGACGAGGTCCTGTTCGGGCAACACCCAGATGGACTGCTTCCAGTGGCCCATCGCGGCATAGGCGGTCGCTGGCACATCGGGCCAGCGGCGGGCCTGGTCGCCTTGCTCGGGCACCGGCTGATTGAGCCAGAACTGACGCCCTTGGGAGTCTCCCGGGCCCCGGCCGATGGCCTTCTTTCGGATCGGATCGTTGACTTGGGTCGAGTCGGCAACCCAGCCTGAGGGCAACAGGCGGCGGTCCTCCCAGCACCCGTCGTTCAGCAACAGATAGCCAAAGCGGGCCATGTCCTGGGGCGGCATGTAGACGTAGCTGCTGCCCAAATAGGTGCCGGCCCCGTCCCGTTCCCACGTGGCGCGGGTGATGCCGATCGGATCAAAGAGCACGGCCCAGGGATAGAATTCGCCGTTGTCTGGCGTTAGGGCCTTGCCCGCAATGGCGGCCAGCACGTTGGTGTCGCCGGAACTGTACTCCCAGGACGTGCCCGGTGCGTCCCGGACCCCATGGGACAACACAAAGCGCGCGGCATCCGCACGGCCTTCGCCCCACAGCATCGCGAGCACACTCGACGCCGTGGGCGGCTCGTTCTCGTACGTCTCTCGCCAGCCGATGCCGCTGGCAAACTCCAAGAAGTCGACCACTCTGGCGTTGCACAGCGCCGGGTTGGGGGACTCGACGTAGTCACAGATGCTGTCGTTGATGTCGAGGCTGCCCCGCTGTTGGGCAATTCCGACCAGGGCATTCGTGAAGCTCTTCGCCGCCGACCACAGCAAGTGGGGGCTGGTGGCGGTCCAGTCGGCGCCGTAGCGCTCGTAAACCAGCTCGCCCCCGCGCACGATGACGATGCCGTCGGTGCGGATGCCCTCGCGCGTTTGGTCGTTGCGCGGCGGGAACAGGTAGCCGTCCAGGGCGTCGACGGACGCCGCCGTTGGCGGGCCCGTGCGTGTCCACTCGACGCCGGGCCAGACGGTGCGCTCAGGACAGGGGGCGGCCGCAAGGGCCAGGGGCAGGACAAGGGCGAGGAGTGTCATCGCCTCAAGCTAACGTTGGGCGAAGGTCGGGGCTGGGATTGGTCTTTCGGGCCCGGGTGACATAGGTGGCCCACCTTTGCTGGAGATGCGATGGCGACCGTGCAAGCGTTCAAGAATCTTGTGTTCATGGGTACATTGGGCGTGGTGGCTGCAGGGCAGCTCAGCGGGTGCAAGGCGTGCACCGGCGACGCGACCACCGCGGCGGATGCCGACAAGGTGGCCAAGGCCAAAGACACCAAGCCACGGCCCAAGCGCACGCCCAGCGGGGAGGCCAAGGCCCGGTGGCGGGCCAGCCATCCGATGCTGGTGGAGGGGGTTGTGGATGCCGAGCGTCCGCTCGCCGAGCCCGTTCTCGCCGCGCGCGCGCTGATCCTGGAGGGGGACGCGGGCAAGGCGGCCGAGGCCCGGGAGCTGCTGGCGGGCTGGATCCCCGAGCACGCTGAAGATGCCGACGCCATCTACTGGCGTGGGCGGTCGTGGGCGGTCGAGTCGATCCGCGAACAGAGCCAGCCGGACTTTGAAGCGGCGCTCGTCTTGGACGACACCTTGGTGGGGGCCCACCGGTGGCTGGCGTATGAGCGGTACCTTGCCAACGAGTGCGCGATGGCGATGCCCCACCTGGACAAGGTGGTGGAGCTGGCCCCGACGCTGGGCGAGGGCTGGTACAACCGGGGGCTCTGCACGGCGGACGTCGTCGGCCGCAAGGCGGGCTTGCCCGACTTCCAGAAGGCCTGTGAGCTGGAGCTTGTGGTGGCGTGTGAGCTGGTGGAGGCCCTCGGCAAGAAGACGGACCGCACCAAGCTTCGTGCGGGTCGCGGCGCCGGTGAGTTCGGGGTGCGCGGCAAGGGCGGCAAGGGCGGTAATCGGGGCAAGCTCGGGAAGGGGGCCAAGTCCAAGCTGGGTGGTCGGTTCCGCGGCAGGGGCAAGGGCAAGGTGGGCCCTGCCAAGGCCGCTCCTGCCGAGGACGCTCCCGCCGAGGATGCGCCAGCAGAAGGCTCGCCCACGCCTTGAGTGACATCCTGATCGACGCCTTGGGGGATGCCTTCCTGCAGGGATGGCCCTGGTGCCTGTCGTGCGGGTTGAGTTGTTGACCTCAAGAAACAGAAGACGGCGGCAAGGAGTGATCCTTGCCGCCGCTTCTGTACAGCAACCGACCGAAGTCGGGAGGTGTTGAAGCCCCCGGAAGGGGGCCTCAGGCCTCAGTAGCCGTAGAATCCACCAACGTAGTAGTACGGCGCCAGATCGTAGCCGTAGTAGTAGTAGATGAGGTAGTTGTCGAAGGTGACGTAGGTGCTGTCGCCGTAGCCGACGCCCCAGATGTCAGCGTCGCCGTAGACGATGCTGTAGCCGCCGCCGGCGTCGGCCATGACCACGTCAGCGGAGAAGCTGGTGCCACCGCTGAAGTCGCCAGCGAAGCCCCAGACACAGTCGCCGCAGTCGATGTACGAGCCGGTCACGGACCAGCTGCCGATGGCGGTGCCATCCCAGAAGGCTGCGTCCATGCCACCACCGACATCAGCGTCGGCATCAGCGTCGGCATCAGCGTCGGCATCAGCGTCGGCATCGGCATCGGCGTCAGCGTCAGCGTCAGCGTCAGCGTCGGCATCAGCGTCGGCATCAGCGTCGGCATCGGTGTCGCTGTCGGCATCGGCATCGGTGTCAGCGTCGGCATCGGTGCCGCCGGAGTCACCGCCCTTGTCCGAGCAGCCAGCAAAAACAAAAGCGGCGCTAGCGAAGAGCGCGAGAAGCTTGCGATCCATGATTTCTCCTCCATCCACGGGTTTGGCCCGTGTTCGGTCTCGGTGCGTCGCCGCTTCAGCAAAACTTCCCACTTGGGAGGTCGCTGTTCCCGCAAGGGGAGGCGGCGCGAGTCGTGCCACCCGGCCGATGACACATCTGAGTGTGTAGCACGCCAAATCTGAGTTGGCCTCCCGTCGATGCGCCGGAATGTGATGGGTCAGAAACCTGCAAAGCAGCCAACTATTGTGAGAGTACGCTTGACATCGGATTTTTCTACGTCGGCAGTGAGGCGCCGGTGGCGGTCGGCTGTTGCGTGACCTTTTGGCAGGGCGTCCTCCGCTGCCCCACGTCTTGACCCGCTGGTGGGTCCTCAATGGCAGGTCGGAGGCTTCCCGATGCCGGTGAGATCCAGGCCACCACCGTGCCACCGAGGCGGCACCGAAGCGGGGACTGGACCTCATCGCCGGTGGCCGCGCCCACCCCGTTCTGGCCGGAGGCGGGCCCTTCGCTGCTCGCTGCAACAGACGCTGCGATCGGACACGGGGCCCTCGAGCCGTGCCCGTCCGGCCCCTGGGCCCTGCGGTGGCAAGCCGGGGCTGGCGACTGCGCTCGGTCAGGCGTAGCGCGTGTCGGTGATGGTGCGTGTTTTGTGCGCTGTCGCAGGTTCCAGAGGGTTGGCCCGCGAAGGAGGGGGGGCCGGCGGCGGGGATCAAGTCGTCAGCGCGGGACCCACAGCTCGGTGCGCTGGCCGGTCCACAACCGCTGGGCGTGGGCCTCCAGAAACAGATTCAGCTTGGCTGCTGCGCCGGCATCGAGGCGGTCCCGCAGCACCAGCACACCCACCGATGGTCCCCACTGGATGGTCACCGGCGGCAGGCCCTGCTTCAGGGCGTCGCGGCCCACGGGCACACCGCTGGCGGCTGCGAGCTGAAGCATCAGCTCACGGTCGGCGGGCGTGCCCCCGCGGCCGTAGTCGAAAGCGACGGGTGTGCCCATCTGGCCGGCGATCCACAGCGACTCTTTGGGGGCCACGGCGGGGTGCCACCACGGGGGATCGCCGCTGGGAAAGACCGTGAGGGGGCCGGCGGTCACCGATGCAGGGGGCAGGGGACCGGGCAGCCAGCTCGCCGGCAGCGGCCACTTGGGGCGGGCCTGGGCAATCGAGAGTGCGGCCGCACCCACCAACACCGCCATGCGAAGCCCCCGGCGGGCACCGATCGCCCCGCCCACACCCGCGGCAAGGATCCAAGGCACGAGCAAGCGAGACCCATTGCCCAAGCTGGCGCCGAAGGGCAGCAGCTCGAGCACCTTGCCCAGCAAGCCCATCAGCGGCAGGGTGCCCCAGTGGAGCTGCCGGGCGAGCAGCGCAGGACCTGGACCGAGAACCAGAAAGCCGGCACCGAGCAGCACCCAGGGGCGGGCCCGGCGATGGGTCAGGCCCAACAAGCCCGCGAGCAGCAGGGCCGTGCCAGCGGGCACCGGATCCCGCAAGGGGGCGGGTGTCGCGGGCGCACGAATGTCCGGCAGGACCGGCAGTGTGGGGCGGTCCACCGCCACAAATCGGCCCTGTTCGATCCGCACCAAGTCGCCGGGAATCAGTGCGTAGCCAGCATCTCCGGTGCTCTGGGTCAGCCGGCCGCCCGGTCCAGTCTCGGCCAGCACCAGGGGCATCAGCATGAGTCCGGCGCCCATCGCTGCGGCGCTCAGGGGCCGCAGTCCCCGCAGGGGGCGAGCCCACAGCAGCACCATGCCCAAGCCGATGCCCGCAGCGAGGGCGGCGTAGGGACTGGTGCCGGCGAGCACGGCCCAGGCCACACCAGCATGGAGCTGGCCGGTCCAGCGGGGTTGATGCCATGCCGCACGAGTCGCGCCCACGACCCAGGCCAAGGGGCCGAAGGCCAGGGTCTCCAAGATCACGTCGGCTGCGTTGTCGAGGAGCAGGGGGGTGGTCTGGATGAGCAGGCCCGCGAGCGCAGCCCCCAGCCACCGCGCGCCGAGCGTGCGGGCCAGCAGGGCCGGGCCGAAGCCAGCGGTCCAGAGCAAGATGATCATCGCCACGAGCAGCGCCGTGGTGCTGTCTGTCGCGGCGGCGATCGGGACGCTGACCAGCTGGGTGATGGGGTCCACCGGCCAGAAGGTGCGCCCGTCCGGTGCCGCGAGCAGATCGGCCCACCCCAGCGGCGCCACACCTTGTGCCCAACGCACGGCTTGCATGGTCACAAACTGGCGGCCCCAGCCTTCGCCATAGGTCTGTCCGACCGCGCGCCATCGACCCACAGCGAGCTGCACAGCGTGGAGCGCCACCGCGAGGTGAAGGGCAGCGATCAGTCCGACAGGAAGCCACTTCAGCCGGGTGACGGGGCGCATCTCAGCGGGTGCGCAGGTCTTCGTCCAGCTCAGCGAGCTTGTCGCGCATCCATGTGTCGCGGTCGTCGGTGATGCGCTGCACATGGTGTTGGAGGGCGAGCAATTGCCACGCCACGCCGCGGTCCTCGTGCTCGTGCACACACACGGCGAGCTGGGCGACTGGACCGGCCGGGTCGTCTTCGAGGGTGCGGGCCCAGGTCAGCACCTCACCGAGGTCGCCGCTCTGGGCGATGCGGGCACCGTCTTCCATCGTCACGCGGCGGCTCTGGGCGTCGTCGTCACCAAGCTCTGCCAGCGCATCTCGAGCATCCGCTGCCGTCTGGGCGGCGACTTCGGTGCCCGTCCACGTGGGATCGAGCTCACCCCTCAAGCTGTTGACCGCGCTGGCCCATGTCGCCGCAGCGGCCTCCACCGGTTGGAAGTCGGTGGGCGTGGGGTGGCGGAGCTTGCGGAACGTGGCGAGGGCGTTCTGAAGGGCGACCCACTGGTCAAATGCGGCTTCGGCGCAGATGCTGTTGAGGTGGCCGTTGGCATAGAAGGCTTGGGTCTGGCGGGCGGGGTGAACCGTGGTGACCACCCCGCAGGCGTCGCAGGTGAAGTTGGTGGGCTCCCAGACCCCGCCCACGACGATCTGGGCGCCGCAGGCCCGGCAGTCCCGGGGCTCGTTCCATTCTTCGCTGGCCCGCTCAAACAGTGCGCGCGCGGCGGCGGCTTGGCGGCGCACCAGGCACGCCTGACCTTCTTCCACCATGCGCTTGCTCAGCGCGAGGCCGCTCTTGCGTTGTTCAAAGCGCTGCCACCGCATGGACCGCGCGGCTTCGCCCGACGCGGCCTCGAGGGCGTTGGTGTAGGCGTGCTCCAGGTCTCCCCGTGCGGCGTCCAGCTCACGGCGCAGCCCGGCGAGGCGGGTCTCAGCGGCGATCAGCTCGGTCTCAAAGGGATCGGCTCCTGCTTCACCCGCAGCGATGTGGGCATCGAGGCGCTCGCCGATCTCGGCAAGGGCTTGATCGAGGGCCGCGGACAAGCTGGCGAGGCCGTCTTGCCAGGTCTGGGCTGCGGTGGCGAGGTCGGCGGCGTGGGCAGCCATGGCGGGCTCCTGCAGGGGGCGGCGAGGCCGGCCGGTGGCTCGGTTGCGGTGGGGCAGTCGCCGAGCGGGGCTGACGTCCGGGGCAGCTTATCGCTTCTGCGCGGTCGATGGGGCGGGGTGGCCGGGCAGCAGCGAGATGTCCCCCAGGGGCACGTTCTCTTGGACTGCGCGGGCCGGCACATCCACCGTGCCGGGACTCGGCGCTTGCACGACGAAGAACCGCGGCTTGCCGGGAAGGTGGGCGGTCCATGCCGCCGTCCAGGCTGCGACCACGTCGGGGGCCGGGGCCTCGGGCACCCAAGCGCGGGCCTCCACTGCGCAGCCCACCCGTGTGGCGATGGTGTCGAGGCGCTCGGCCAACGCGGGGATGTCGTCGATGCGGTCCACCGTGAGGACCATCCGGGCGATCCCCTTGAGGCGGCCGAGCTGGCGGGAGCCAAGGTCGGCCAGGGCACCGGGGCAGCCGACATAGTCGATGGCAGCGAAGCTCAGGCGGAGGGACTCCCGCAGCATCTCGGCGGCTTCAGGATGGCCCTCACGATCCACGAGAATCATTTGCTGTGGGCCATCTTGGGCATGTCGGACAAGGGCGGTGCGCAGCGCTCGGGTGGGGCCTTGGAGCCAGAGCACCACAGCGGACTGGGGCACGGCGCCGGGCTGTCCCGCCAAGGGATCACCACCGAGATCAGGCCAGCTCGCGAGCTTGCCGGCGACCTTGGGGCGCGTGGCGGGGGCCCGTCCACCCCGGGGCGGGGGCTCGGGCGGGGTCTGTCCGAACACCGGCGCGTGGGGCACCGGACGCCGTGGCGGACCTGGGCGCTCGCTCTGCAGCTCGATGCTGCCGAAGCGATCGACATAGTCGGCCGGGGCGCCAGCGCAGACGGGCAGCCCAGGGCACGCGGGACAAGCGTCGGCCGGGGGACCCTCCCCCAAGGCCAACACCTCGGGCAGCACGGTCAGCTCGGTGGGCCAGAGGAGGTGATCCCGGGCGGTCTCGAAGGCTGCGTCGGGCGTGCGGGGGGCGGCGCAGCGGGGGAAGCCGTGCAAGTGAACGGGCAAGCCGAGCTCGGCCGCCAGCACCGTCGCCCGGTCGAGGTGTTCCTCCACCAAGCCGAGCCGGGGGGACACCGCGATGAAGTCCCGGTCCTGCACGGAGCGGCGCAGCGGTCGCCTGAGGTGGATTGCGCAGACCCCGAGGTTGTGCAGCAGTCGCACCGTCTGGGTCAGCCACGGGGCGCCGGGGCGGGTCACGAGGATGTTGGCTTCGGTCGGGATGCCGGCAGCCACCGCCGCCTGGATGGCCCGCCGGGCCCGACGGCCGGCCCCACGCTGGTTGACGATCCAGTCGTGGACGTCGCTCTGGCCACTGTGGAAGTGAATCCGCAGCCGGGCGAGGCCACTTCGCTGCAGCAGTGCGAGCGGCTCTTCGGAGACCAGGGCCAGCCCATCGGTCACGAGGCCCAGCTCATCGGTGAGGCTGCTGCACACGTCGAGCAGATGCGGGAGATCCGCACGCAGCGTGGGTTCTCCGCCGCCGAGCCACACTGGTGATGTGCGAGAGCGGGTTCCCAGCTGGGCAGCGCATGCGGCCAAGCTCAGCCGGGGTGCATCGGCGATGGTGGGCCAGTGGGCCCTCCAGACCGTGCGGTTCGCCGTGTGCACCACCACAATGGGGGCGGAGGTGGGCGGTGTCGGGGCCATGTCGGACGGTGTCACCTGATCTCCGAAGCCGGGGTCCGGTTGGGATGTCGCCTCGGGCGGTCGACGGGGCATGGCGGGCGTGTATGATGGGCCCGCCCACCCGGCCTTTCCGGGGAAGTGCGACGCGCTGGCCGTCGAAGAGCACGCTGCGGTCCGAGAATCGCGCTGAGGGGCCTCTCACAGCCCATCACGCGACTCGCGCTGTGCTCCGGGCATCCACGAACCACTTCGATGAACGCTGGAGACGCGATGCGCCCTATCCCGAATCTTTGCCCCCGGACCCTGTCCAGTGTGCTGCTTGGTTGTGCGCTGATCATGGGTGTGGCCTGTGGCGACAAGGACGGTGGAGACACGAGCAGTGGCGGTGGCGGTGGGGCAGACGGCGCCGACGGTGCGGATGGTGCCGACGGCGCTGAGGGAGGCGAAGACGGCGCGGATGGTGCCGCAGACGGGGGCGACGGTGCCCCGGACCCCAGCCCAGTGGTCGCTGAAGCGCTGTACCAGTGCTCGGTCTCGGGCTCGGCGGACGATGCCATCATCTTCACGGCGACCGTCGAAGATCCCCAGGGCATTGACACGCTCGACCGCCTGGCGGGGCATGTCAATTGCCTCGACAGCGGCGGCCGGGACCTGATGACCGCCACCCCGCTGTCTCTGGCTTGCGGCCCCGATGGCATGTGTGTGGCGAGCTTCTCGGTCAACACGATCTACCCGATGGACTGCACCACCGCGCCCGACCACGAGTGCACAGCGACCGTCTACGACGAAGATGGCAACGTGGGCACGGGACTGGTCACCTGGTTGGGTCGCTGAGCAGGGACGGTCGCTGAGCCGCCGTGTCGCTGAGCAGGGGCGGTCGCTGAGGCTCAGGGCCGTGCGCGCCGGATCCGGTCCACACCAGCCCGGGTCGCCCAGCCCACCGCGGTCGCCAGGTCCGCTTCGCTCGCGGGGGTGAGGCTCAGGTGCACCCGCAGCCGCCCACTGTCGGGCGCGCCCCGTCCCTGTGCGAGCAGGGTGTCGAGCTCCCGCAGGGTGCGGAGCAGGGGCTTCGGCGTCTGGCCACTGGACAGTCCTCGGGCGTCGAGAACCAGCGCGAGGTCGGTGCATCCGCTCGTCATCACCGCCTTGGCGCCCCCCTTGGGCAGGGCGGTCGCCCACAGCCACACCGTCGGGGTGCGGGCGGTCCCGAGTGCCTGCAGTGCGGCCAGGTCGAACCCAGTGCGGGCATCAACAATGGTCTGTGCATCGTTGTTCTCGCCACCCAGCCAGGGCGCCTTGGACCGCTGCGGGGGATGCAGGCCTTGTCCGTCCCGCAGCGCCCAGGTCGCGTGCCAAGCGCCACCGCAGCGGGTGCGCCATGCACAGTCCCGACAGGGTGCACCTTGGTGCTTGTCACCACGGTTCTCGATGCCCGGCGTGGGTCGCCAGCCCCCGGTGGCGGCCTCAACCGCCTCCACACAGCGGGTGGGGTCGTCGGTCCAGCCCACACACAGGGGCAAGCCACAGTACGGGTTGAGCAGCTCCAGTCCGGCCGCCGATGCGATGGCCCGTGCCTTGGGAATCTGCTCTGCCAGCACATCGTAGTCGGGCAGCAGCGCTTCGGTGTTGTCCCCGCGGCCCGCCCGCCCATGGGGTTGCACGGCCGACACCGACACGCTGCGCACCCGGGGCAGCCGGTCCACCACAAACTGCACGAAGTCGGCAAAGTGGGCTTGGGTGCGCCGGGCGAGCACTGGGTTCAGCGCCACGCGGATGTTGTGGTCCAACAGCGCGTCGATGCCGGTCATGCACTTGGCGAATGCACCGGGGAGCCCCGCGAGAACATCGTGGTGCTCGGGAATGTGTGACAGCAAGGACACGAAGGCGCTGGTGCACCCCGCCTCGGCGAGGGCCTGGGCGTAGGCATCGTCGATGAGCGTCGCGTTGGTCTGGATCTCCACGAAGTCCATGCCCCGGTCCCGGGCACTGCGCGTGAGGGCCAGCAGCCGCTTCTTCAGCAGGGTGGGCTCGCCGCCCGTGATGGTGAGGGTGCGGTCCCCGGCTTCGATGAACGCATCGAGCTGGCGGTCCACTTCGGCCTGGGGCGGTGTGAGCTTGGCGTAGTCCTCGGCCGGCACATTGCAGAACGGGCACCGCTCGTTGCACGCCATCGTCAGGCGCAACAGGCCCTTGGTGCGGTGGGAGGCCTCCGCGCGGTCCGGTGCACTGGGGGTGGGCTGGGTCACTGCGGGGCGCTCCGAGGCGGGGGACCTCACTCTGGCATGATAGGTCGGCCTGCCCTCCGGAGTACCGCAGCGATGGCTCAAGTCCCACCCGCGATCGACGCGCCCCACCCCGGCCCGGCGTTCCTGTTGCTGCCGGACCGGCCGGATCGGCAGCTCGCCACGATCCTGCGCAAGGTGCGGCTGCTCGCGCTGCGCAACCTGCTCCAGCTCCCGCTTCAAGGCCTCGAGCCCGGTGCGCGGGCGGCCATGCACTTGGTGCAGCGTGTGGTGGCGTCCAGCGCGAAGGCCCACGGGCGGGCCACCCTCGAAGCGGTCGGCGCCGTGGATGTGCTGGTGCCGCTGTTGTGCTCGGGCGCGGGCTTGTGTGCGGTGCAGCGGGTGTTGGATGCTGTGCCCACGCTGCTCTTGGGTCTGTCCCGGTCGGGGGCGCTCACCGAAGCGGTGCTCTGGGACCTGCCGTTCCATGCGCTCGCCGATCCGGCACGGGGACAGCGGCTGACCAGCAAACGACCCTTCCGTGGACTGCTGGCGACGCCGGAGGGGACGAGCCTGCGCACGGCGGACGGCATCGACGTGCCGCTCACCGCGGGGGCCGTCGAAGCGTGTGCCGAGCTCGTGGTGTTGAAGGACTATCTGGAGGTCCGCCCGGGGCTTCACCTCGCCCTGCAGGACTCGAACCCGCTGGCGATGATCGAAGAACACCCTGACAAGCAGGGCAACGCCTTGAGCCTCGGCGGCCGCAGCGCCGAGACCTGGATCACCGAGGTTGGCCGTGCACTCGACCTCATCGACCTCACCTTGCCGAGCTGGGGCGCGGCCTTGCCCCTGGCCTTGCAGCGGCTGATTCCGGTGGGCTTCGAGCCGGAGCGCCACCTGAGTGCGTCCTACCGCGAAGCGCCGGGAATGGCCTACATCACGCTGCATCCGAGCACGCTGACCATGGCTGAAGCCATCGTGCACGAGACCCAGCACGGGCGCCTCAACGCACTGAATTTGTTGGATCCGGTCTTCCACAACGGGCGCACGGCCTGGACGCCCTCGCCGGTGCGGCCGGACCTGCGCCCCTTGATGGGTGTGTTGTTGGCGGTCCACGCCTTTGTGCCGGTGGCGGTGATGCACGCGCGGATGGCGGCGCTGGGCCATCCCCTCGCCGAGGGGCCGGACTTTGCCCGGCGCCGGGCTGAAGTGTTGGCCGGCAATGACCGCGGGCTGCGGATCTGCGAAGACACCGCCGAGGCGAGTGCGCTGGGGCGCCGGTTGCTGACAGACCTGCGCCGGCTGCACGACTGGTGCATGGTGCAGCATGAGGGCACGATGCCCACACCCGACGAGAACCTGCTCGGGTAGCTGCCCACCGGAGGATCCGTGCCCGAGCGCCCGGAGCTTGACCACCAGCTCACCATCCTGCGCGCCGAGGTGCTCCAGCGAGAGATCTCCGACGTGCAGGTGCTCGACCCGGTGCTGTTGCGCATGATGGTCGAGGGTGACGTGCGTGTGCGGCTTCAGGGCCGGTGCTTCGCCAGTGTGGACCGGCGCGCCCACTTTCTGATCTTTGGGATCGAGGGTGGCTCCCCGCCGCTGGAGCTGCTGGTGAACCCGATGCTCGCCGGCCGGTTCACCCTCGCCGACAAGGGCGCCAGAGTGACCAAGGACACGGGCTTCTTGGTGGAGTTCACCGACGGCGTCCAGCTTCGGTATCGAGACCGCAAGCAGATGGGCAAGGTCTACCTGGCGGCAGCCGCCGACCGGGCCCGCGTGCCGGGCTTGGCCAAGGTCGGGGTGGATGTGCTCTCGGCCGACTTCACCTTTGACGTCTTTGCGGCGCTGGCGAAGAAGCGCCGGGACCAGGTCAAGGTGTTTCTGCTCGACAAGAGCGCGCTGGACGCGCTGGGCAACGCGTACGCAGACGAGACGCTGTTTGCCGCGGGCATCCACCCCAAGGCACGGGTTCGCGAGCTCGATGAGGGTGGCCTGAAGAGGCTCCACCGCGCCATTGTTGATGTGTTGGAGGAAGCGTCGGCGATCGTGCGGGACCGGGACACCGCCCTCGATGAGAAGGTCCGTGACTTCTTGAAGGTGCGCAACCGCAAGGGGGAGCCCTGCCCTCGGTGTGGTGCCCCCATCCGGGTGGCCGGTGTGCATGGCCATGACGCCTTCTTTTGTGCGGTCTGCCAACCGGACCACAAGAAGCGCGGGTTCGTGAGCTGGCGCAAGTGAGCCCACAGACCCGCTGGGCGCTGGTGCTGGGCGTGTTGGTGGTCCTCGCGGTCTTCGGGCCGACGGTCGCGGCGGACTACGTCTATGACGACCACCTGCTGATTCGGCTCAACTACGAGACCACGACCTTGGCCCAGCCATGGCGCTTCTTCGGCCAAGGGCTGTGGGCGGGCACACCGACCTTTGAGCCCCCGGGCATGTACTACCGACCGCTGATGGCGTTGTCGTTGGCGGTGGATCGGGCGCTGTTCGGGCTGGTGCCAGGGCCGGCCCACCTGCACTCGCTGCTGTGGCACATGCTCGGGACGGGCGCGCTGCTGGGCCTTCTGCACCGCTTGGAGCTGCCCGCCATGGCGAGTGTGGCCGGTGCACTGGTGTTTGCGCTGCACCCCGCCCAAGTGGAGCCGGTGGTGTTCCTGTCCGCCCGAAATGACCTGATGGCGGGCGCTTTGGTGTTGGGCGGCGTGGCGTTGTTGTTGGGTGCACCGGGGGCCAAGGTGTCACGGCGGGAGCTGGTGCTGGGGGGCCTGTGCTTGCTCTCGGCGGGGCTCAGCAAGGAGAGTGCACTGTTGGCGCCGGTTGTGCTGCTGGTGCTGTCGGTGGTGGTCCGGCGACGGGCACCCCAGGGGGGTGCGCTCGGGATCGCACTGGGGGCGGTGGGCACCGTGGTGCTAATGCGCGCCTTCGCGGGGGTGGGCACGCCCCCGAACGCTGGACTGGCGCGGGTTCTCGCAGCGACCCCCGACGCGCTACTGTGGTGGTGTCGGGTGGTGGTGTGGCCTGTGGACTTGGTGCCAGGGATGGCGCTGCTGTGGCCACCAGCCCGTCCCTGGTGGGCATTGCTGGTGGTGGTCGTGTTCGTCGGTGTCTGGGTGCGCCTCGGGGGGCGTCGTGCCCTCGGGGGGCTGGCGTTGAGCGCCCTCACCCTCGCACCGGCCCTTCCGGCGGTCGCTCACACGGGTCTCGTGCCGGACCGCTACCTCTACCTGCCGATGGCCGGGCTGGGCATCGCGGTGGCGGCTGCACTGGCGCCGCTGACCCCTCGGGTGGTGACCCTGTTCGCCGGCGGCCTCGGGCTGGTCTTGGCCCTGTTGAGCGCGAGCACCGTGCCTCGCTGGCAGGACGACACGGCCTTGTGGACGGCCACACTCGCGCGCATGCCCACCCCCCATGTGGCGGCCAGCTTCGCCAAGGTGCTGGAGCTGGAGGGGGACCTGGACCAGGCCGCCGAGTGGTATGGCCGGGCGCTGGTGGCCCCCATCCCAGCCCGCCATGCGTGCTGGAACATCGCGAGGGTCTACCTTCTGATCGGTGACCCGCTGAGCGCTGCCCGCATGGGTGAGCAAGCCCTGACCGTGGGGTGTCCCCTCGACCCCGAGCTGTTGGCGCCCACGGCCTTGGCCCATGCCCTCATCGGGGACTGGGACCTGGCCGAACAGCGGGCGTCGATGGTGGGCCAAGATCCCACTGGGCAGGCCATTGTCGTGCGAGTCACCGCCGCGGCGAGACGGGGCGACTTGGGGCCCTTCTATGCGGCCGCAGGGGACGCAGAAGCGGACCAGACGGCGCTGGCCCGGCATGTGGTGGTGCTGTTGGACTCCGCGGGGGAGCCCTCAGCGGTGCCGACACTGCGGGCGCTGCGCTGAAGGCCACTTGCGCGCCGCTGACCTACTCCGCGGGGACGGACTCTTCGTAGAGCTTGAGCAGGTGATGGGCCTGGGCCTCGGCCTCTTCGGGCACGAGCAGCAGCCCCCAGCCCGACCCGAGGTGGGCGCCGCCGAGCAGGGGGTCCAGCTGGGGACCGGTCACCGTGTAGGGCACCTTGTGGTCGGTGAAGATCTCTTCGAGGATGGCCTTGTCGGCGGGACCATCGAAGCGGTGCACCGGCACCAAGCGCTCGCCCGCGAGGCGGTCCCGCTCGGCCTGCCACATGGCGAGGCCGGCAGAGTCGAGGGTGCGCGCGCCACAGTCAGGGCAGTGCAGCGGGGCCGGAACTTGCTCGTACTCACCGCCGCAGCGGACACAGGTGCGCATGGTTGACCTCAGGGTTGTTGGGTGCGTCCTAATCCATGGGGTGGGCCGCCGACGGAACGGGCTGCCCGGAATCTGGTCCGGCGCAGGTTTGGGGCCGGGGGGTGCGCCCTGTGCTGGGACCGAATACCCCTGAACCGTTGTTCACCCCCTCGGACCTCGACGGCTGGCGCCTGCGGTCTGGAAAAGGGGGTGAGAGTGGAGTGCAAGTGCGGGTTCTGGGTATCGATCCGGGTTCCAATGCCACCGGCTGGGCGGTGCTCGACCGGCTGCGCGGGCGGTACGTCTTGGTCGATGCTGGCGTCGTGCGCACCACCACGAAGGACACCGTCCCCCGTCGCCTCGCCATCATCCACAGCGGCATTGAGGCGGTGATTGCGGCCCACCACCCCGACGGGGGGGCCATCGAGACCATCTTCAAGCACCACTCGGCTGAGAGTGCGCTGCGGCTGGGTCAAGCCCGCGGGGTGCTGCTGCTCGTGATGGCCCAAGCGGGGCTGGAGATCGGCGAGTACAACCCCATGACGGTGAAGAAGACGGTCGCCGGCCATGGTGGGGCTGCCAAGGCCGATGTGCAGCGCTTGGTCCAGCGGCTGCTGGGGCTGTCGGCGCCGCTTGCTCAGGATGCCGCCGACGCTGCGGCCATCGCCATGACCCACCACGCCACGGCTGGGCTGGTCCGCCGTGCGGCCGCCATCGCCCAAGCCGCCGGGAGGCCCAGATGATCGCAATGTTGAGTGGCGTTGTCGCCGGAACTGGCGTCGACTGGCTCATTGTCGACGTCAACGGGGTCGGCTACCAGGTCCACGTGACCACCCGCTTGCTGCTGGCCGCCACGGTCGACAGCCCGCTGCGGGTGCACGTCTCGACCATCGTGCGCGAGGATGCCTTCTTGCTGTACGGCTTCGACAGCGCGACAGAACGGGATGCCTTCAACATCCTGCGCTCGGTGACCAAGGTGGGGCCGAAGGCGGCGCTCAGCTTGCTGTCGACGCTGCCGGTCGCCAAGCTCGCCCAAGCCATTGCGGGTGGGGATGTGCGGGCCCTCGCGTCGGCCCCAGGCATCGGCAAGCGCACGGCGGAGCGCTTGTGCCTGGAGCTTGAGAACAAGCTGCCCGCCGACTTTGTGCCCACGGGCCTGCCCGAGCGCCCGGCGGCCCCGGACGACCCGTTGCCGCTGGCCTTGGCGCGGCTGGACTACCGCAAGAGCGAGATCGACCGCGCGATGGCCGATGATCGTGTTCCAGACTACGGCGATGCGCCCGTGGAGCAGCGTCTCAGCGCTGCGCTGCGGGTGTTGGCCCAGGGGTGATGGCCCGTGTTTTGTACTGAGTCTGCCCCTGACGGCACCCCCCTCGACCGGCCGCTCAGCCCGGACGAGGTGACGCCGGATGATCCGGCCCTTCGACCGCGCAACCTTGATGAGTATGTCGGCCAGCAGCGTGTGGTCGACAATCTTCGGGTCTACGTCCGGGCGGCAAAGGCCCGGGGCGAAGCGATGGACCATGTGCTGTTGGCGGGACCGCCGGGGCTCGGGAAGACTTCGCTGGCCCACATCATCGCCGAAGAGCTGGGGGTGGACCTCCGGCCGACCTCCGGCCCGGTCATCGAGCGTGGTGGGGATCTGGCGGCCATCCTCAACAGCCTCAATGAGCGCGAGGTCCTGTTCATCGACGAGATCCACCGGCTCAACCGCGCCGTGGAAGAAGTGCTCTACTCGGCCCTCGAAGACTTCCGCATCGACCTGTTGCTGGGCCAAGGCCCCGGTGCCCAGTCCATCAGCATGCCCCTGCCGCGCTTCACGCTGGTCGGCGCCACCACCCGCGCGGGCTTGCTCACCCGACCGCTGCGGGACCGCTTCCAGATTCAGTTCCAGCTCGACTTCTACAAGCCGGCCGAGCTGGCCGAGATCATCCGCCGCAGCGCCGCGCGCTTGTCGCTCCGCCTCGGGGAGGGCGCGGCCATGGCGCTGGCCAAGCGCTCCCGCGGCACCCCCCGCGTGGCCAACCGGCTGCTCCGCCGCACCCGTGACTTTGCGCAAGTGGAGGGCGATGGCAGCATCGACGTGGCCATCGTCGACCATGCCCTGGACCGCCTCGGCATCGACGCCGAGGGCCTCGACGGGATGGACCGCAAGGTGCTGTCGACCATCGCCGAGAAGTTCAATGGGGGCCCGGTCGGCGTGGACAGCCTCGCGACGGCCATTGGAGAAGAGCGCGACGTCATCGAAGACGTCTACGAGCCGTTCCTGATCCAGCGGGGCTTCATCAAGCGCACCCGCCAGGGCCGGGTCATCACGCTGCGCGGCCGGGAACACCTCGGGCTCGGCGGCGACCCCGAAGCCACGGCCCAGGGGACGCTGTTTTGAGTGGCCTGATGCTGATCTGGATGGCGGTGGCGTGTGCCGATGACCCGGCCCCCGCAGCGGTGCCGACAGTGCCGGTGGTGACCACGCCGGCTCGCCCGGGCGAGCGCACGACGGCCCAGCCCCTGCTGCCCACCATCAGCTTGCTCGTGGACGGCACCCTCGTGCTCGCTGAAGTGGCCGACACCCCTGAAGAGCGGGCCGCCGGGCTGATGTGGCGCGAGTCCCTCGAGCCCGGCCAGGGCATGGTGTTTGTCTACCCCGACAGCCGCCCGCGCTCGTTCTGGATGAAGAACACGCTGCTGCCCCTCAGCATCGCCTACATCAGCGAAGATGGCGTGGTGGTAAGTGTTCACGACATGGTGCCCCGCTCCGAGCGCTCGGTGCCATCCCAGGGTGCGGCCCGCTACGCGCTCGAAGTGCCCCAGGGCTGGCTCGCCGAACATGGTGTGACCAAGGGCGATCGCATCGAGGGCCTGCCCGGGCCCTCGGTCAAGTGAGATCCCGCAGGCGCCAGCGCACTCTGGCGCGCCGGGTGGAGGTCCGTGGCCGGTCCTTGCACGAAGGGCAGCACGTCACGGTGCAGCTCTGTCCGGCCCAGGCCGGCTCCGGCGTGGTCTTTGTCCGCCAAGACACCGGTGCCCAGGTGCCGGCACGGGTGGAAGGCGTCGTGGACACCCACCTCGCGACGGTCCTGGCCTCGGCCGGCATGCGGGTCGGCACGGTCGAACACCTGCTGGCGGCCTTCGTGGGGGAAGGCATCGACAACGTCCGAGTAGAGCTGGATGGCGACGAGCTGCCGGCCCTCGATGGCGGTGCCCTGCAGTGGGTGCACCTCATCGACCTCGCGGGTGCCGTCGCCCAGGATGCCCTCCGCGACCCCCTGGTGCTCGATCGCCCGATGGTCCTGCGCCAAGGTCAGCGCTGGATCCGTGCGCTGCCCGATCCGGGCCTGGAGCTCGACGTCACCATTCGGTTTCCCCACCCCGCCCTCGGTGCCCAGCGGCTGCGGCTGCGGATGGCGCCGGGGGTGTTCCGTCGAGAGCTGGCGTGGGCACGCACATTTGGCTTCTTGGCTGAGCTGGATCAGCTCCACGCTGCCGGACGGGCCCAGGGTGCGGGGCTCGACGATGTGTTGGTGTACGGACCGACCGGCCCGCTCGACCCCGATGCCCTGCGCAGCCCCGACGAGCCCTTGCGCCACAAGATGCTCGACCTGCTGGGGGACCTCGCGCTGCTGGGCCGCCCGCTCAAGGCCCGCGTCATCGCCCACATGCCAGGGCACGGGCTCACCCGGGCCTTCGTGACCGAGCTCGCGCGGATGCAGGACGCTGGCGGGGACTGAGGTTGGTTAGGGGCCGGTCGAATTGGCTTCGCTGTGGCAGCATGCGGGGACCTGTTGCGGGAGGGCCGGCCGATGGCGGACGAAAAGACCTACCAGATGCTCTGGGATTGTACGTATTGTGGCGCGCAGGGGCTGTTGGCCCTGGACCACAAGCACTGCCCAAGCTGTGGTGGTGCCCAAGATCCCTCGTGGCGGTACTTCCCGACAGCCGAGCAGAAGATTGCGGTCGAGGACCATGTCTTCACCGGCAAGGACCTCATCTGCGCTGCGTGCAGCACGCCGACGGCGGCCGGGTCCAAGTTCTGCGGCAACTGCGGCTCGGACCTGGACACTGCGAAAGAGGTGGGCACCCGCGAGGAGCAGTCCACGCTGCAGGGCACCGACTTCTCCGCGGACGATGCCAAGAAGGCCCGCGACGAGCACAAGGCCTTCACGAAGGCTGAGCGTGCGACGAAGATGGCCGGCGGCAGCGGAGCGCCCCCCCCGCCCAAGAAGTCCTCCTCTCTGCTGCCGAAGATTGGGATCGCCGCGCTGGTGGTCTTTGTCATCGCCTGCCTCGGCTGTGTCGGCGTCTTCGCGTTCTGGAAGAAAGACGCATCACTGGTCGCCAAGGGCCACAGCTGGGAGCGCTCGATCGCGGTTGAGAAGATGCAGGAAGTCCGCGAGTCGGCGTGGCAGGACGAGGTGCCCCGGGGGGCTGAGAACCTGCGCTGCTCGTCGGAAAAACGCAGCACGAAGAAGGTCCAGGACGGCGAGACGTGTCGCACCAAGCGCAAAGACAACGGCGATGGCACCTACTCCGAGAGCACCAAGTGCACGCCCAAGTACACCAGCGAGCCGGTCTACGATGAGAAGTGCAGCTACCAGATCCAGAAGTGGAAGGTGAGCCGCACCGAGAAGGCATCGGGCACATCGGTGAAGGACACGCCCAAGTGGCCGGCGGTCCGGCTGGCCAAGACCGGCAGCTGCCTCGGCTGTGAGCGAGAGGGCAAGCGGTCCGAGACCTACACGGTGGCCTTCAAGATGGACGGCTCCGAGACCAAGAGCTGCAACCTGGCCCAAGACCGCTGGCGATCGGTGAAGGTGGGGTCCAAGTGGGTGGGCAAGGTGGGCGTGATGTCTGGCAGCTTGGATTGCTCTGAGCTCAAACCGGCAAAGTAGCGCCGTCTCCGACCTGTGGACGTGAGGCGCAGTTGACATCACCGTCGAAAACCGGCATGTTTGGGACGCAACTCACCCACAGGAGGCTTCCATGAACTGGCGCCCTTCGCCTCGTCCGAAGCCCGGTCCGAAGAAGCCCGAGTAGGGCAGATTCGAACTGGATTTCCCGCAGCCGCCTCCCTTCGAGGCGGCTGTTTCCGTTCTTGGGGGGCCAGAGCGCTTCGGGGGCCAGAGCTTGCTAAGGGCCGCGACCTTCGCCGCCTGCTCTGGAGACCCGATGGCCCTCGCCGATGCCCGCATGCTCGCTGGACCGACCCCGTCTTTGGTGGGCGCGTCGCCGTACGCCTGCGATCAGCTGGATGTCTGGGGTGGGCGTGCGTTCTGGATGCCCCCCGGAGATCCGCGACTGCAGGCCATTCACGAGGGTGAGCCTGCGCCGACGCCGCCGCTGGAGAACCTCGAAGGGGCCGTGCGCTACTGGGACGAGCACCCCGACTGGATGGAGTTTCTCGACCCCGAGTCGCCGTCCTACGAAGACAAGATGGTCGAGCGGGCGCTCTATCTGGACCTGTGGGGCCCCCACATCCTCCCCGGCGCGCGGGTGTTGGATCTGGGCGGCGGGGTGGGCCGCTTCATGCAGCTGCTGCTGGAGCAGGACTGCGCCGTGGAGCTGGTGGACCCGGACCTGCGCAGCCTGTGGCGGGCGGTGTCGAGCGCCGGTCTGGTGAGCAGCGGTCGGCTGGATGTGCACTGGACCACCGGGGAGTGTCTGCCGGCGCTGGACCCCGTGGACCTGGTCGTCGCCACTGAAGTGCTCTGCTACGTGGAGGACCCCGTCAAGGTTCTCGCCAATGTGCACCGGGTGCTGCGGCCGGGCGGGGTGCTGTTGGTCAGCGTCGAGGCGCGGTGGGGCTGGGCAATGGCGGCGGACGCCCATGAGGGCAGCATCGAGAACTTCTTCGGCACGGGTGTGGTGCATGTGCCCCGGGACCGGTGGGTGCAGACCTATGAAGAACAGGGTCTGCGAGACATCCTCGAAGCCGCAGGCTTTGTGATCGAGGCGCTCCAGCCCAGCCACTACGCGATGTCGGGCCCGTTTGAGCAAGCGGCCGGCCCCTTGGATGTGGACGAAGCGCTGGCCTTGGAAGCGCGCCTGCGGGCCCATCCCGTCGCGGGCGGGCTGAACCGGGCGTGGATGGTGGTCGCGCGAAAGCGGAAATCGACGGCCAATTCCTGACATGTGCCCGGCACTCGGGTAGGCAGGGGCTATGCGCGTCGCCATTGTCCAGCCGCCCCGAATGTATTGGCCCTATACCAGCGAGGGAGACAACTTCCTGCTGCAACAGGCCCTTCCCGCCCTTGCCGGTGCCTTGCGCGCTGAGGGGGACATTGAAGTGCATGTGGTGGACTGCATGCCCTTGCACATCGGGTGGCGGTCGCTGGCGGACGAGCTCAAGCGCATCGACCCCGACGTGATCGGTTGCGGCGAGAACCATGCGTTGTATGCCAATGAGGCGTTGCGCTTCTTCAAATTGGCCAAAGAGACGTGCCCGAGGGCGTTCACGGTGGCCGGTGGGGGGCACTTCACGAACCTGGCCCACCGGTATGTTGGGCCCGGCAGCAACATCGACGCGATCGCAGTGGGCGAGGGCGAGGTCACGATTGTGGAGCTTGCTCGGGAGCTCTCCGGCGGGGGCGTGCCCGATCTGAGCGGCATCGACGGGCTGGTGTGGCACAACGGCGAAGAGCTGGTGCGCAATCGCCCGCGTCGACTGGTCAAAGACCTCGATGAGCTGGCCCTTCCCGCCTATGACTTGATGCCGATGCACCTGTACGGGAAGAGCCGCTACCTCTTCTCGCCGGGGGGCACGACGATCCACCACAGTCGCGGCTGTGTGAGCAAGTGCAGCTTCTGTGCGTGGTGGACGACGATGGCCGACCGCAAGTACGACGCGGACGGCAATGCCCAGCTGCGTCCCCGCTGGCGGTCCAAGAGCGTCGGGCGCATCTTTGAGGAGATGGAGCTGCTGTACCACAAGTACGGCAAGCGCGGCTATGTCTGGGTGGACGAGAGCTGGAACATCGACCCCCGGTTCAACGACTCGTTCGCCGAAGAGCTGCTGCGCTCTGGGATGCAGACCAAGTGGTTTGCGTTCATGCGGGCCGACTGCATCGTGCGGGACGAAAAGAGCGGCATCCTGGAGAAGCTCGTGCGCTCCGGGCTGGCCCACATCCTCATCGGTGTGGAGCGCGCCGAAGACGACACGCTGACGATGCTCGACAAGCGCTTCTACACGGGCGGTGTGGCCCGGGAAGCACTCGACATCTTCAAGCGGCGCTACCCGAATGTGTTTGTGCAGGCGACCTTCATCGTGGGTGTGAAGGAAGAGTCCAAAGAGTCGATGGCCAAGCAGCTCAAGATGGCCAAAGAGCTGGACGTCGACTTCCCGGCATTCCATCCCATCACGCCGGTGCCGGGCACGCCCATCTACGATGATGCGCTGGCCAACGGCCACATCACCGAAGACGACTTCGATGGCTTCGACTGGCTCACGCCGGTGCTCGACAGCCAGTACATGACCAAGGACGAGATCGCTTGGGAGCTGTACAAGCTCAACAAAGAGCTGGTGAACAAGCGCTGGCTGATGCGCGGGCTGAGCAGCCGGGTGCCCTACAAGCGCGACATGTACATCTGGTTCACCAAGGTCAGCGCGGCCATGGCCGTCGATGCGCTGAAGCAGAAGCTGAATCCGCTCAATGTTGAACATTATCAGCAACTTGTGAAGCCCTACTGGTACGACCGGTAGGGAACGGGGGCGCGCGGAGGCCCCCTCAAGACGGCACAGAGCCCGGCGAACTGGCCGGGCTCTGGCGACGGGTCCGACCGCGAGCGGTCGTCGAGATCGGGTGGACTACGGGCCCCAGGTGGCGACGACGTAGGCGGCCACGTCGGCAGCGCTGGTCGCATCTCCGCTGAGGATGGCCGGCATGCCACCGGTGCCGTTCATGGCGATGGTGGCCACCTCGGCTTCGGTCTTGCCGGGGACAACCGAAGTCATCGCCGGTGCGGAGACGCCCGAGCCATCGGCACCATGGCAGCCCGCGCAGGAGCTGGCGAAGACATCGGCGCCGGCCGTGGCATCGCCGCCATCGCCGCCGTCTGCACCGTCGCCGCCATCTGCACCGTCGCCGCCGTCTGCGCCGTCACCGCCGTCTGCGCCGTCACCGCCGTCTGCACCGTCACCGCCGTCTGCACCGTCACCGCCGTCTGCAGCGCCGTCCGCGCCGTCTGCAGCACCGTCCGCCCCATCGGCTGCACCGCTGTCGTCTGCGCTCTTGTCGGAGCAGCCGACACCCAGAAGCAACGTGGCCACGGGCAGCATCGCCATCATGAACTTTCTCATCAGTCCTCCATCTTGGTTTGCATTGGATCATGGGCAAACAGTGCCCACGCGGCCCCTCCCTCGGTGTGTGGACCGGGGCGAGGCAGCGGGTTGAGTCTCGGCGACCGTCCCCTGAAGCGGGGACAGCAGCCTCAACACTGGACGTTGGTTGGGGTCGGCAGCCGGCACCCATGGCCCCGCCAACCCAAGGCAACGTGGCCCTGGCGCTCAGTTGCCCCAGGTCTCGACACAGTAGGCGGCCACGTCATCGGCGGACGTCTGGTTGCCGGAGAGGATGGCCGGCATGCTGCCCGTGCCGTTCATCGCGATCTCCGCGATGTCAGCGGCCGACTTGCCCGGCACCACCGTGCCCATGGCCGGCGCGGACACGCCCTCGCCCTCGGCGCCGTGGCAGCCGGAGCAGGAGCTCGTGTAGACCGACGCGCCGGCCGCGGCATCGCCACCACCGTCGGCGCCATCGCCACCGTCGCCACCGTCGGCGCCATCCGCGCCTTCGCTGGTGCCGCTGTCACCGTCGTCCTTGTCGCCACAGGCTGTGCCCAGGAACAGTGCAGCCACCGGCACCACCACCATCATCCACTTGCGCATGCGTCCTCCATCCTGCTCTTCGATGAGCACGATGCGAGGGTAGCGCTTCCCTGCTTTCTTGTCCGCTTAACGGACCTTATTGCCGCGCCACTCAGCGACGGGGATGGGGCCTGAAGGGGCCATTGGCCGGCGCTTGCTGCGGTGCGACACCCCGGTTGGCGGCCCGGCGTTGGGCCCGGTTCATCTGGGGCGCGCCCTGTCCCATCATCTCCATCTGCTTGGCGACCGGGAGCTGCTGGAAGTGTTCGGGGAAGAACTGGAACCAGGTCTGGCCGAAGGCGCTGATGTCCAGCGCCTTCTGGTTCGCGATGGCGTCGCGCATGCCCACCAGAGGCGCCGCATTCTCGTGCTTCTTGAGGGCCTCGGCGAGGATGCTCAGCGCCTTGTCGTCCTGCTTGCGGTCCTTGGCCATCCACGCCCAGATGCCCCAATAGATGATCTGGCCGCTGCCCATGCTCTTGCTGTCTTCGAGGCGCTTGAGGGCGTCGTCGTGCTCTTTGGACTTGTACTGAATCACCGCCAGCGTGAGCTGGGAGGTCCAGTCCCGCGACCACGACTTCTGCAGGTACTCCCGCGCCTCTTTGTGGGTGGTGCGGCGCTTCATGATGTCGCCCATGTAACAGAGCTGACCGAGCTGGCCGTTGAGCTGCTGGTTGATCAGGAACTGCCACTTGGCGAGCGGAAACGCTCCCTTGAGCTGGGCCTTCGCCCGGTCCAATGCCGAGGGGTCGGCTTGCACATTCTGCAGCTCGGCCACCGCGCCCGTGGCGATGGCCTCAAACTGCTTGAATGTGCGCCGCGCCAGCAAGAAGTAGCCAATGCCCAGCCCGAGCATCGCCGGGATGATGCCGGCAAGCCAGCCCCCGCCGACCACGGCGGCCAGGATGTACAGGACGGCGCCGATGCCGAGGCTGATGAGGAGGTTGTACATGTGGGCCACCCGGAGTTGTGCGGTCCCCTAACGGAAGCCGCCGCCGGGGAACACCTCGGCGGCGGCAGGCTGGGCCAGATGGATCGGAAGACCCGCCAGGGCTCAGTGGGTCAGGATGAAGTCGGCAATCGCGCCGCGTTCTTCGTCGGACAGGGCCTTCGTGACCATCTGCTGAGCCTGCATGACCGGGTAGAGCTCGGGCTTGACGATCGGCTTGGCGGTCGGGTCAGCAGCGAGGAACTTGACCAGGTCGGGCTTCTTGTCCTTGTAGGCGGTGGAGATGCCCTTCAAGGAGGGGCCCAAGCCCATGGCAGTCTGGTCGTTCGCGGGGTGGTGACAGGCCGTGCAGGCCTTTGCGGCGAAGAGCGCGGCACCATCGGCGGCGAACGCCGTGCTGGGAAGCGCGAGAACGACGGCGATCAAGATTGTGCGCATGCGAAACCTCACTTTTGTGGACAGGCACGGTGGGTGCTAGGGTGGGGCCTAGCACGGTGGCAAGCGTTGGCCATGGCGGTCCAGCCTGATGCTGCGCCCGCGCAGTCCCGTCGGCGGCTGGTTCAAGGTCCGGTGTCACCTGCCGCGCCGGTCGAGCCGTGCAGTTCTCCTGCGGGAATGTTGATGGCGCCGTTGCGACCGTCCATTGTCCAGGTGTCGGCGTAGGCCCAGCTCCCGGCCATCTCGTCGCCGGTCCACACCACTTCCACTTCCATTGCAAAGTCGTGGATGCTGCCCCCGTCGCTCACAAAGATCCCTGCAAGCTCCAGATCGATGCGGTTGCAGCTCTGCTCGCTCGCGCTGTGCTTCGCTTCAAACGTCTGGCCATCGATGTCGATCGCGTAGCTGTCCCGGCCAGGGGTGTAGCGGATGTCCCAGGTCGACCAGCCGTTCGCGAAGACATTGTTGAGCAGCTTGGCTTCATCGCCGGCTTCTCGCTCCGCTTCGGTGAAGCCCGTGACTTGCCAGTCGGTGCTGGTGGCATTGCCAAACATCGCCCACTGACCCTCAATTCGAGTGGGGTCGTCGCACTCGTTGTTGCACCCGGCGAGCGCGAGAGCAGCAAACAGAACAGTATGTCGGGACCAGTTGGGCATTGCGGGCTCCATGCAGCCCGTTTTACCAGCCGGCGAGCACTCTGACCACGGGACAGTCGGGTCGGTTGACGTGCGGCCCGCCCTCATTGACAATCGCCGCCCTTCCGCTGGTGTCCCCCCGCGGGTTCCCGAACTGCCCCGATGCCCCCGTCCGGGCCCCCCACAGGAGACGGCACATGGCCATCGACCTTCGCTGCTTCACCTATGTCGACATCCTTCAGGCGCAGACGGCGGGCTTTCTGGCCACCGTCAGCCGCGGCTACCACCCGCTGGCCAAGCATGCCGCGTTGTTCATCGAGGTCTCGCCGGGGATGGACATCAACGTCGTCACCGACATCGCGCTCAAGCGGACGTCTTGCACCCCGGGGATGCAGGTCGTGGAGCGCCACTACGGGGCGCTGGAGCTGCACCACATCGACCAGGGCCAGGTGCGCGCTGCCGGTGAAGAGATCTTGAACGCGCTGGGGCTGGAGATCGGTCAGCGGCTCAAGCCGAAGATTGTGAGCGAGGAGCTGATCACCGGGATTGAGGGCCACCACGCGGTCATCGTGAACCGCATGCGCCACGGCAACTTCATCCACGAGGGCGATGCCCTCTACGTGCTGGAGACCCACCCCGCGGGCTACGCGCTCATCGCGACCAATGAGGCTGAAAAGGCCGCAAACATCGATGTTCTAGAGTTTAACGCCGTGGGCGCCCTGGGCCGGGTCTACCTGGGTGGGGACGTCGAGAACCTGAGGTCCGCTGCCGAGGCGGCCCGGGCGGTGCTGGCGTCCATCGATGGTCGGGACAACCCCTGATGGTCAGTGGACGCTGAAGCTGTCTCGGGGGCGACCACCGCGGCCTTCAGCCCAGCGCACGGCGAGGGCGGGATCGAGCAAGTACCCGGCCTCGTCCCGAAGCAACACGCCCCGCAGCCCAGACTTTCGCAGCTTGGCGAGGGCCACATACACGCGGTTGGCGGCGCTCTCGGCTTGGATGCGCTGGCCGGGCCATCCTGCGGCGAAGAGGTCCTCGACGGTCATGCCTTCCCCGGGCGCGTCCACGCGCAGCGCGAAGAGGGCCATGAGGATGCGCCGGTTGGCGGCGTAGGCGGAGATGTCCACTGGGTCCCCGCCGGGCAGTCGGAACCACGCCGCGTCGGGCCCCAGCTCGAGGGTGGGGGCTTCGGACAGCACCCGCAGCGCGGCCCGCGCATCGTCGGACAAGGCGCCAAGGTTGGGCGCTGCCCGCGCCGCGGCCAAGCACAGGTCGAGGGCCGGCCGGTCCCCGCGGGCGCGGGCGACAAAGCCGTAGTGCAGGGCCACCACACGCTCCGTGAGCCCATCGACGTCGAGGGTGCGCACGCGGTCCAGGCGGTCCACTGCGCCGACAATGTCGTCTTGGTCCGCGAGCACGGCGGCCTCTCGGGCGAGCGCCAGGGCCAGTGAATTCGGGTCGCCCAAGCCTTCCAGCTGTTCGCGGGCGTGGCGCAGCTCGGCGGCGGCCAGCTCCAGATCGCCGCCCTGGTGGGCCACCGCGCCGAGGTTGCCGTGGGCCACCGCCGCGAGCCGCAGGTCCCCGACGGTGTCCAGGAGTGCACACGCCCGGGACAGCCGGTCCTGGGATTCGGCCAGCAACCCCAGCTCCCGCAGCGCGAGGGCGAGGTTGCTCTGGAAGATGCCGGTCAGGCGGTCGTCTTGGATGGCATGGAAGTGAGCCAGCGCGTCGCGGTAGTGCAGCTCCGCGTCTTCGTAGTGGCCCTGGTCATGGGCCAGCGCCCCCAGGTTGCCCACACATGTGGCCCGCAAGCGCTCGGCGTCCGGTGGGCAGCACGCCTCAGCGGCCACGTACGCGGCGCGGGCGTCTTCCACGGCGCGGCGCTGGTGGTGCAGCACCCCAAGATCGCGCAGTGCACGGGATCTCAGACGTCCATTGTCCCCGACAGCCTCGGCGCCGGCGACCGCACGCTCCAGGGCGGCGCGCGCTTCGGAGAGCTGCCCGGCCCGCTGGAGGCTGCGGCCATGGAGGGCGGCCAGGGCGGGACCGTGGTTGGCCAGCACCGCGGAGATCTCCAGTGGCACGGCATTGAGGGGGCCGAGGGACAAGGCGGCCCGTCCCGCCACCGCCGCGTCCGTGTGGTGCAGCAGCGGCGCGAGGTCGGGAAGCTGGCATCGCAGGGCTTCCAGATCTGCGCCACAGCGCTCGTGCCGGGCCAGCCAGCGCTCGGCGCGGGTGAGCACTTGGGCCGTGTGTGCAGCGACCAGGGTGCCGGGGGGAGGTGCAGCATCCCGCACAAAGTGGCGCAGCAGCCCGCCGATCCACAAGGCCCCCGCGCGGCCGGCGTGCACCAGCGAGCGGTCCCGGAGCTCTTCGATGTCCTCCAGCGCGCGGTCCCCGAGCAGTGCGACGGCGTCCTCCACCGAGAATCGACCCCGGTAGAGGCTCATCGCGACCAGTGAAGCCTGCAGGTGCTCTGGGAGGCCCCGCCAGCTCGACTCCAGACAGGCCGTCATGCTGCGGTGCTGTGCGGCGGCGCCCCGGTGGCCCCGGCCGAGGAGGTGCAGCGGGTGGTCCATCGCGGCTTCCAGCGCTGCCGCGGAGAACAGGGGCAAGCGGGCTGCCAGCAGCTCGATGGCCAGCGGGTTGCCCTCGGCCACATCGAGCATCCGGTCGATGCCTTCAGGCAGCGGCTGGGCGGGCGCATGGGCGTGAAGTCGTTCCTGAAGCAAGGCCCTGGCGGCATCGGGGGCGAGTGGTCGAACGGGACACACTTGCTCGGACACGAGCCTCAGGCGGGTGCGGCTGGTGAGCAGGATGCGCACGCCGGGCCGCCTCATCCACCGGGGCAGAAGGCCGACCAGTGCGTCGATGTGGTGTTCGGCACCGTCCAAGATCCAGGTGCCATCATCCAGCTGCGCGGGCAGTGCACCACCGGTCGCCACGATGGGCTGGAGGGACAGTTCTTCAGCGAGAAGATTGGCCAGCACGGTCTTCCCGATGCCGCCTGGCCCCCAGAGGGTCACCAAGCGAGACCCCGCCATCGCCGTGCGCAGCTGGGTGAGGGTGTCGGCCCGGCCGTGGAGCTCCACTCAGCCCCCGACCGCGCGCAAGGTCTCGGTGCGCTCGCCGACCGTGACGTCCAGCGAGGGCATGCCGGCGCGGACGTCGTTGATGGGGACCACTTGCATCGCGCCGCCGGGACCACAGCCCATGCCCCGGGCCTCGCCGCGATCGAAGATGACCAGGCCGGTGCGGCAGCCCTCGGCTTCGGCGGGCGCCTGGTAGAGCACGGCGTCCTCGTACAGCTCCACGCTCAAGTCCAGGGCACCCCTGGTGCCATCCGAAAATGAGATCGGTGCCCCCACCTCGTCCAGCTCCACCGACATCGCACCCTTGCGCACGGTGGTGCCCGGCGCGCCCGAAGCCCAGAAGGTGTGGGTGTCCAGCACGTCGTCGGCACCGCAGGCGTAGACATCCACGGTGGGGTCGCCCTTGGAGTCCTCCCGCACGGCGGCCCCAAACAGGACATCGGGCCCGTCGGAGGCGTCGATCTCGGCCACGAACCAAGCGGGTCCGGGGGCGCAGGCGATGAGCAGCAGGGCAATCAGGGGCATGGTTCCACCTTGGTGAAGTTCCCGCGCACCCGAACCTTATCTCGCCTGAATCCGTGCGGCGCTCCGCACCCTGCTCGGCGCCTAGGTGCTCACGCCTTGGCCATCTCCAGCACCTTCGTCAGCGTGCGCCAGTTGCGGAAGGTGGTCTGTACGCCGAGGTTCCGGTCGAACCAGGCCGACGTCAACCGCGTCTTTCCCATGTCCCCGGGGGTGTGCAGATACACGGACTCGCCGGCCACCTCGTAGCGGTCGCCGCGACCAAAGTCGGGGTCCATCGTCCGCACCCGCTCTGGGTCGGGAGCTTCGGTGCAGAGCCCCAAGTGGAGCTGGCGGGGGTCGAGCTCAGCCGCCGGAAATGGGCATGCTGCGGCGAGCTGGGCGAGGGCATCCGCTGTGCGCACCACCACCGGCACGTCGGCATCAATCATTCCCCGCAATGCTGTCTGGATCAGTGTTCTGGGGCAGGAGTGGCCCCCCAAGTCGCTGCCCACCGAGAAGACCACATTGCCGCTCTGGATGTACGTCTTCACGTCACGCAGCCCCGCATCGGTGAGGCGTGCACGGAGTGTGGCCATGGGCACCTTGTTGTGGCCGCCCACGTTGATGCCACGGAGGAACGCGACGCTGCGCATGGGGACTCGGGGGCTGCAGAGTGAGGGCACGTTCTTATCCCAGCCGCTCCGCCAGCGGCGCCCGGGTCCACCGCCCACTCCAGTTCGGTCATTGTTTGGTTGTGGCCCTTCCGACATCCGACCCCGGCTGGCACGTGGACCCCACGGAGCCCCCATGTCCTTGCCCACGTCGCCCCCCGCACCCCGTCGGACCTTCTTCAAGGACCCTGCCAGCGCGCTCACCCACTTTGTGGGCTTTGTCATCGCCCTCGTCGGCCTCTGGGCGTTGCTGGACCGCACCGTCTCGACCGCGTCCACCGCGGGCATGGCGGTCTACGGAACCAGCCTCGCACTGCTGTTTCTCGCATCGAGCATCTACCACTTCTTCGACATCGGTGAGCAGGGCAACCGCTGGCTGCAGCGGCTCGACCACGTCGCCATCTTCCTGTTGATTGCGGGCACGTATGTGCCGGTGTGCCTCTGGCTGCTCGATGGGGCCTGGCGGATCGGGATGCTGGTGTTGATCGGGGTGATCGCCCTGGCCGGCTCGGTGCTCAAGCTGGTGTGGATCGACTGTCCCACCCGCCTGAGCACAGCGCTCTACCTGGCCTTGGGTTGGATCGTCATCATCCCGGCCCACCGCATCTTCCCCCAGCTCACAACGGAACAGCTTGCGTGGCTGGTGGGCGGGGGACTGACCTACACCCTCGGGGCGCTGGTGTATGTCGCGGAGCGGCCGGACCCGTGGCCCCGGGTGTTTGGCCACCACGACGTCTGGCACCTGTTTGTGCTCGGCGGGGCCGCCGCCCACTTTGGCTTTGCGTGGACTCTGCTGGGCCAGCCGATGCCCGCCTGAGCTGCGGGGGGAAAGGCCCCGGGAACCCGCTACTCGTCGTCGGATGCGTCGAGGTAGCCGAGGTCTTGGAGCATCGTGCGCGTCGAGGCATCCACGGTTCCCCGCTCCCGGGCGGGTGCGTCCCGTTCCCACTGGTCCATCTGGGCTTCCCATGTGTCGAGAACGGCCGCCAGCGCGTCGGCTTTGCGGGACTCGGTCCGCTCCAGGGGTTGCTCGGCCGCCCGGTCCGACGCGGCGAACAGCTGATCCAAGTGGCGCGCGTCTTTGTTGTCGTTGACGTACTTGCGGATGAGCTGGTGCTCACCATCGAAGACCATCGACCGGTGCACCTTGCGAAAGAAGGTCTCGGTGAACGCATAGGCGTGAGCGGCCCGGTCGACCTCACCCAGCACGGCTGCGGCTTGGCTGACCCCGTCGACGGGGGCGGTGGGCTCGAGACCCAACAGATCGAGCACAGTGGGCTTCACATCGACGTTCATGCCCAGTCCCCCCACGCGGCGGCCGGGCTTGGGCAGGGCAGGGTGTTGGTAGATGAGGGGGGTCTCGGTGGTGGAGCGGTACACGAAGTTGCCGTGCTCCGGGCCGTGGCTCTCGGGCAGGCGCAGGCCTTCCCCGTGGTCCGCCGCAAACACCACCAACAAGTTGGGTCGGGTCTCGCGCAGCGTCACCACCAGACGGGCCAGCTGGGCATCGATGGTGCGCAGTGCCGCGTCATAGTCGCCGACGTCTTGGTCGATCTCGGGGTCGTCGATCGTCCCCCCGAACAGCCGCCGGTAGTGGGGCGCGTAGTGGCGGGTCTTGTGGCCATCCAACACAACGAGCCGGGCGTACAGGCGCTGGTCCAGGGGCACCGACGCGGCCATTTCGATGATGTCGTCGACGATCTCGTCACTCATGGGGATGTGGGGACGGTCCTTGTAGGTGCCTGCGGGCTCTCTGTATTGGTCAAAGCCTTGAGCAAACCCAAACACACCCTTGAGGTTGGGGTTGGCCACCGACGCGATGGTGGTGTAGCCGGCATCCTTGAGTGCCTCGCCGAGCAAGGTGTGGTGCTCCTGGACCACCATGTCGAAGTTGTCGACCCGCTCGGCGGTGTCGAGCCCGAGCACCCGGGGCCACCGTCCTGTCAGCAGCGCGCCCATCGCCGGGCGGGTCCACGGGGCTTGGCTAAAGTTGTGCTCAAACACCACACCACTGGCCCCGAGCATGTTGAGAAATGGGCTGGTGGGGGCATCGTGGCCGTAGGCTTCCAGCCGGTCTTGGCGCAGGGTGCATGCCGCAATCATCAACACATCGGTGTGTTGGGCATCGAGGGGCAGCGATGCATCGGGCGCGAGGGCTGCACGCAGCTCGGCCGGGGACACGGTGTCGGGGTGGTCCGGGTCGAAGGGCCGTTCGTACTGCCACCACAGCACACCACCGGCGATGGGCAAGGCGATGGCGGTCAGCAGCAGGGCCGCCTTGAACAGTGCGCGAGAGGTCCACATGGCCGCCGCGTATCATGAGGACCGCCGACGCTCCGCCACTCATCTGGGCGCCCAGCGTGTCGGGGTGGCTTGCCAGGGTCAGGCGGCCGTGGGACGCTGTCCGGCACCGCAGCATCCGCCGCACACAGGGGAAGACCATGGCCAAGCAGACCGACAATGGTGATCAGAACGAAGGAATCGACGCCCGGCTCAAGCGGTTGGGCATCGAGATCCCGATGGCACCGACCCCGGCCGCCAACTACGTCCCGTTTGTCGTGAGTCGTGGACTGGTGCACATTGCCGGCCAAGTGCCGGTCAAGGATGGCCAGTTTCGGTGGGTGGGCAAGCTCGGCCGGGAGTTCTCCGTGGAGCAAGGCCAAGAAGCGGCCCGGGAAGTGGCCCTGAACGTGCTGTCTCAGCTCAAGACCGCCTTGGACGGGGACCTGAGCCGCGTCGTGCGGGCGGTGAAGCTCAACGGCTTCGTCAATTGCATGCCGGACTTTGTGTCCCAGCCCCACGTCATCAACGGTGCAAGTGCACTGATGGTCGAGGTCTTCGGGGAGCCCGGGCGCCACGCTCGCTCGGCCGTGGGCGTGGCATCCTTGCCCTTTGGTGTCGCCGTGGAGATCGACGCGATCTTTGAGGTTCAGGACTGAGTTCGCCCGTGCAAGCGCTGCTTAGGGCGCGGCTTCTGCCTCGGCGATGATGGTCTCGGCATCCGCCGGTGAGCCGTCGCCCTGGCGCCACGCAATTGTGTAGTCGGTGCCGATGATCACGTAGCTGCGCTGGCTCCAGTTCCCGATCGTGCCCCACGTGTCGACCCACTCGCCCTCACTGTCGGCGAGCACCTCAAAGGTCAGGTCAAAGCGCGCTCGCCAAGTGGCCGCGTCGTCGATGGTGGCCGGCGCGCCGGATCCATCTTGGGTCAACACATTGAGCAGCACGATGTCTTCGGGCGCACCGTCGGCCCACCACGGCTGGAGTCCCTGAACCAGGGCCTGGCAGTGCTGTCACCAGCTCGCCGTGCCCACCACCACAATCCGCGATCCTTGGTGGTCCGACAGCCGGACCTCATCGCCGTCGGCATTGCGCAACACAAAGTCCAGCGGGGCGTCCCCGACCTCAAAGCCCTGCGCGTGTTCGCCGGCGGGCACGGTGTCTTCGGCTTTTGGGCCGTCCGCGGGGGTGCACGCCGCGAAGCCTGCGAGGCCAACAAGGGAAATGCGCATCGCTGCTCCAAGGTGAAGGGAGCAAGTCTCGATGCCTGGCGCGCGGGAGGGTTGCAGGCAGGGGCGGATTCCGGCGGTCCCGACCCACGGCGACCGCGATGCCATACACTTGCGGGGTTGCTGTGCCTGCCTGGAGCTGCCATGCCCGCCCTCGGACGTCCCTCCCCCCACGAGAGTGCCCACCTCCACGTCACAGGCGCGGCCCGCTACGTGGCCGATGACATGGGCCCGCCGGGCACGCTCGTGGTGGTTGTCGTGCCCTCGCCGGTGGCCCGCGGCCGCATTCTCCACCTCGATGTTGCCCCCGCCCGCGCCCTGCCGGGGGTGCGCGCCGTGCTCACCGTCGCCGATCTGCCCGGCGCCCGGCTGTGGGGCCCCATCGAACACAATGAGCCTCTGCTCGCCGACGGGCGGGTGGACTGTGTGGGGCAAGCCGTGGCCATTGTGGTGGCCGAGACCGAGGCCCAGGCCCAGGCTGCTGTGGCTGCCGTTGTGCTCGAGATCAGCGTGGAGCAAGCCATTCTCAGTATTGAGGATGCCATCGCCCGCGACGCCTTCCACACCGAACCCCACGTCATCGCCCGGGGCGATCTGGACGGTGCGTTTGCCCGCGCCGCGGTGGTGGTCACTGGTGAGCTCGCGGTGCCGGGCCAGGACCACTTCTACCTGGAGACCCAAGCGGCCCTGGTCCTGCCCGAGGAAGACGGCACCTGGCGCGTGCGCTCCAGCACCCAGCACCCCACCGAGATCCAGCATGTGGTCGCCAGTGTGCTCGGGGTCCCGATGCACCATGTCGTCTGCGAGGTGCCCCGGGTGGGCGGTGGCTTCGGCGGCAAAGAGTCCCAAGCCAGCCCCTACGCGGCCTTCGCGGCCCTGGGCGCGTGGGCCACCGGTCAGGCCTGTCGGTGCTGGCTTCACCGGGACCAAGACATGGCCTGGACCGGCAAGCGCCACCCCTTCTTGGTGCGCTACCAAGTCGCGTTCGCACGGTCCGGCCAGATTCTGGGGCTCAAGGCCGACCTCTTCAGCGATGGCGGCTGGTCACTGGACCTGTCTGGCCCGGTGATGGACCGTGCGTTGTTCCATGCCGACAACGCCTACTTCATCGAAGCGGTGCGGCTGACCGGGCGGGTGTGTGCCACGAACATGCCGTCAAACACGGCATTCCGGGGCTTCGGTGGCCCCCAGGGGATGCTCGCGATCGAAGAAGCCATCGACGCCGCGGGGGCGCTGCTGGCCCTCGACCCCACCGACATTCGGCGGCTCAATTTCTACCGGGACGCGCCCGCCGACCAGACCCCCTACGGTCAGGTTGTCGCCGAGAACCGGCTGCCGCGCATCGAAGCCGAGCTGCTGGACCGGGGGGACTACCGCGCCCGGTGCGCCGCCATCCAGACCTTCAATGCGAGCTCGCCTCTGGTGAAGCGGGGGCTGGCCTTTCAGCCCATCAAGTTCGGCATCTCGTTCACGGCGTCGCTGCTCAACCAAGCCGGGGCGCTGGTGCTCGTCTACACTGATGGCAGCGTGCAAGTGAACCATGGTGGCACCGAGATGGGGCAGGGGCTGCACACCAAGATGCGTGCGGTGGCCGCCGATGCGCTGGGGGTGCCGACCGACCGCGTGCGCATCATGACCACTGCGACCGATAAAGTGCCCAACACGTCCGCCACTGCGGCATCTTCGGGCAGTGATCTCAACGGTGCCGCTGTCCAGCGGGCCTGCCTGCAGATCCGCAAGCGCATGGCCCAGGTGGCGGCGGAGAGCCTGGGTGAGCTGGACCCCGAAGAGCTGCGCTTTGTGGATGGTCAGGTGACCGGCACCACCGGGCGCAGCATGGCCTTCAGCGACCTCGCGCATGCGTGCTGGGTCCGTCAGGTGTCCCTTGCGGCCTCGGGCTTCTACGCCACGCCCGGCATCATCTACGATGCCAAGACCGGCCGTGGCAGGCCATTCTTCTACTTTGCCTTCGGGGGGGCACTCGCAGAGGTTGAGGTCCACCGGCTCACCGGCGAGTACCGCGTCATTCGTGTCGACATCGTCCACGACGTCGGCAACCCGCTGGTGCCGAGCATCGACAAGGGCCAGATCGAGGGCGCTTTTGTGCAAGGCATGGGCTGGCTGACGTGCGAGGAGCTCCAGACCGACGGGGCCGGGCGGCTCATCACCCACGGCCCCAGCACCTACAAGATCCCCGCCGCAGGCGACGTGCCCGACGCGCTGACGGTGCACTTGCTGGACCGTGCGCCGAACACCAAGGTGGTCGGGGGCTCCAAGGCGGTGGGCGAGCCCCCGTTCATGTTGGCGCTGTCGGTGGTCGGGGCGCTGCGCTCCGCCATTGCGGCTTTCCACGACACGCTCGAGCCGGTGGACCTTCGCTTGCCGGCCACCCCCGAAGCGGTGCTGCGGGCCATTGAGCGCTCCGATGAGCTGGGCCGCGAAGAGGCCAGAGAGCACGCGTGATGGGCTTGTGGGCTGGGGATGGCCCGCGGCGGCCTCCCGTGCCGTACAATGTGGCCCCGGGAGGTCTTGATGTTGCAGAGTGCGGTGCGACCCATGTCGCGGTCTCTCACGTTGGTCTGGTTGGCGGCGATGTCGGGGTTGGCCCACGCCGGTGAGCGCACGGTTCGGGTGGATGTGACGGGGCCAGGGGTCACGTCGGATGCGCCCGCCACCGGTGCGCTGCCGTGGACGGCGAGCTACTCGGCGGACGGTCCAAAGTCGTCGGTGCGCTTGGACCTTCGTGCCGATGAAGTTGATGGAAAGGTCGTTCTCAGTGGCGACATCGTCGAGGTCAAGGGCAGCAAAGAGAAGCCCGCGCGGCACTTTGAGCTCGCCCTGGTCGAGCCGGGCATCCCCATGAGTGAGCGCACCGAGTGGATGGCCCCAAAGGGCTATGTCTCGCCCGAGGGCAAGACCGTGGCGATGCTCCAGTGGCGGATGAGCGCGAGCTGGGATCAGACCGTCGAGGCGCCTCCCTGGGATGCCAAGGCGCCCGCGGACTGGCCGGCCGGATCATTTGTGGTCGTGCGCACCGGTGGCTCGCTGTACCGAGACGCGACGACCCAGACGCCCCAGACCACGGCGGGCTTCTCCAGCGAAGCGCGGGGTGAGGTCTGGGAGCTCGTGGGGGAAGAGGGGGACCGGCTGCAGCTTCGGGCCCCCCGCACGATGGCGGGTGTGCACCCGATGCCCCTTCCGGCGGTGGCGGGCACGGGGGTCACGCTGTGGGCGCCGAAGGGTGATGTGGTCCCCGTCACTGTGGGTGTGGTGGACCTGGTCGCCGACGATGGCACGGCGCTGCGGCTGCGGGCCGGTGTGCCCATCGAGGAGGACGGGGGCGTGCGCCAAGTCGGTGTGGGCCCGCTGCTGGTCAACCTCGGCAGCAAAGCGGTGAAGACCGGCACCACCTACGGCCCCTCGTCGGCGCCGCCGGAGCGCGATGGCAGCCCGCGGACCATCCGGGCCAGCCAGGGCAAGCCCTTTGGAGACACCGCTGAGGGTGATGTGGCTGTGCGGATTCTCGGCACGCCTGAGTACTCGGCACCCGGCCGCGCCCAAGAAGTGAAGATCTCGGCCGTGCAAGTGGGCGGGCGCTTTGCGGTGCGGGGGCCGTCTGGCGAAGCGGTGGTGCGGGTGCGCCCGGAGCTCCAGCGCCTCGACGGGGCGACGCCTGCGGTGGCTTCAGTGCCAGCCGGTCCGATGGTGCCCTCGGGCACGGCGCTCAGCTGGATGGACGGCGCCCCGGCGGGCACCACCGCCGACCCAGTCCTGCGCTCGAAGTCCACCCGCACGGCCGACGATGGTCGGACGTGTGGGCGCCTGGGCGGTGAGGGCGGCATGACCCTCTGCTGGCAATAGTCCACCACGACGGCGTCTTGGGTGGTTCCCCCTCCCGATGAAGGGGGCGCTGCCCGGGCCGATCCGCTGACCGGCCCAGGCCCCAAGGTCAGTGGGTGAGCTTGCGGTACTTGATGCGGACCGGCTGGTCGGCAGCGACACCCAGGCGGCGCTTCTTGTCCTTCTCGTACTCCTGGTAGTTGCCCTCGAAGGCCACCACCGTGGAGTCGCCCTCAAAGGCGATGATGTGGGTCGCGATGCGGTCGAGGAAGAAGCGATCGTGGCTGGTCACGATGACGCAGCCGGGGAATTCCAGCAGCGCTTCTTCCAAGTTCGACAGGGTCTCGACGTCCAGATCATTGGTGGGCTCATCGAGGAGAACGACGTTGCCGCCAGTCTTCAGGAGCTTGGCCAGGTGCACGCGGTTGCGCTCGCCGCCCGAGAGGGTGCCGACGGCCTGTTGCTGGTCGGAGCCGGTGAAGTTGAACAGCGACACGTACTGGCGGCTGTTCATCGGCTTGTCCCCGATGAGCACTTCTTCGTGCCCGCCGGAGATCTCCTGCCACACGCTCTTGTCGGCGTCGAGGGCGTCCCGGGACTGGTCCACATAGGCCAGGTCCACGGTCTCGCCGCGCACCACGGTGCCGGCGTCGGCTTCTTCCTGGCCCACGAGCAGCCGGAACAGGGTCGACTTGCCCGCGCCGTTGGGTCCGATGACCCCCACGATGCCACCGGGCGGGATCTTGAATGCGAGATCTTCGAACAGCAGCTTGTCTTGGTAGGCCTTGGTGAGGCCCTCGACCTCCAGCACCTTTCCACCGAGACGCTTGGTCAGGGGGATGCTGATGCGGGCGCCGGTCTGGCGACGGGCTTCGGCCGCGTTGGCGACAAGGTCCTCGTACGCGGTGATCCGGGCCTTCGACTTGGCCTGACGGGCCTTGGGAGACTGGCGAATCCAGTTGAGCTCTTCGGCGAGGCGCTTGGCCCGCTTGGACTCGGTCTTCTTTTCCTGGCGCAGCCGCTCTTGCTTCTGCTCCAGCCAGCCCGAGTAGTTGCCCTCAAAGGGCATGGCCTTGCCGTGGTCCAGCTCCAAGATCCACTGGGCGGCATTGTCGAGGAAGTACCGGTCGTGGGTGATGGCGACCACACAGCCTGGGTATTCTTCGAGGTGGCGCTCCAACCAAGCCACACTCTCGGCGTCGAGGTGGTTCGTGGGCTCGTCGAGCAGCAGCAGGTCGGGCTTCTCAAGCAGCAGGCGGCACAGGGCCACGCGCCGCTTCTCACCGCCCGACAGGTTGGTCACCGGCCAGTCGCCCGGGGGCGTGCGCAGGGCGTCCATGGCGATCTCGACCATGCGGTCCAGCTCCCAGCCATTGACGGCGTCGATCTGGTCCTGCAGTCGGGCCTGCTTCTCGCACAAGGCGTCGAAGTCTGCGTCGGGGTCGCCAAAGCCTTCGTTGACCTTCTCGAACTGGTTGAGCAGATCACGAATCGAAGACAGCCCCAGCTCGATGTTCTGGCGGACGTTGAGGCCCTCTTCGAGCTTGGGTTCCTGGGGCAGGTAGCCGACGGTCGTGCCGCTCTTGCGGATGACCTCACCCAGGAAGTCGTCGTCGAGACCGGCCATGATGCGCATCAGCGTCGACTTGCCGGAGCCGTTGTGGCCGATGACGCCGATCTTCGCGTCGGGGAAGAAGCTGAGCCAGGTCGGCTGGAGCAACACGCGGCCCGTGGGCAGGCGCTTCTCGGTGCCGATCATCTGGTAGATGAATTCGTTCGCCATTGTGGCCTCAATCTGGAAGAGATGGGAAAGGGTCGGCGAACTAACACGGCCCCCGGTGGCGGCATCTCTGGTGCGCGACCTGTGCAAGACGGCCTGTTTGGCGACCATTTGGTGGAGGCGTGCCCATGTTGGATGCAGAATCGTTGGATGCAGACGCGCTCGTGGCCCATGTGCGGCGGCACCTGGCAGACGTCTACGGCGGCCGGCGCTGGCTGATCACCGGGGACGTGATCCAAGGCGCTGCGGGGCGCCACATCGCGGACCTGGGGGCCCTCGGCGGGTCGGGGTGCTTTGTGTTGGCGGGCTGCAATGGCATCGGCGCGCTGCCCGACGCCCCCCACGCGGTGCTCGATGTGACAGGCACCGACATGATGGACGGCATCCGAAGGTCCATGACTGCCCTGGAAGCGGACATTCCCGTCGAGATCCAGGCGCGGGTGGACGCTTGGGATCCCACCGGTGAGGCCCGTGTCATTCGGGCGTTGTTCGCGAGCGACCGTCCGGTGGCCAGGCGCCCGGTCTTTGGGGGGCGGCCGGCGCACTGGCGTGTGCTCGAAGACAAGTCCACGGTGGACGCGCTGTGGCGCCAGATCGGCATTCCCGGGGCTCCCTCCGCAGTGGTCCCCGCGGTGTTGGACGACCTGTGGGCGGCCCATGTCCAGCTCGATCGGGGGGCCGGCACAGTGTGGTCCGCAGACAACCGGGAAGGCTGGCACGGTGGGGCTTCAGGGCTGCGGTGGGTGCGCAGTCGAGCCGACGCCGAGCAAGCCGCCGAGTGGATGGCGGACCATGCGTGGACCGTGCGGGTCATGCCCTTTCTGGAGGGCGCCCCGTGCAGCATCCACGGCATCGTCTTTGCCGACCACGTCGTGGTGCTGCGCCCTTGCGAGATGGTGGTGCTGCGCGAGCCCGGCACGATGCGTTTTTCGTACGCCCAAGCGGCCACGTTCTGGGACCCCGATCCCGCCGACCGCGAACAGATGCGGGCCGTCACCCGGCGCACGGGGGAGTGGTTGCGCGACAATGTCGGCTATCGGGGTGTCTTCACCATCGACGGCATCATGGCGGCCGAGGGCTTCCGCCCCACCGAGCTCAATCCCCGGTTTGGCGGGGCCATCGGCAAGCTGGCGGGCAGCCTGCCGGAGCTGCCGCTGTACCTGCTCCACCTCGCCCTCATCGAAGAAGGCAACGCGGGCAGCCCACCGCGGGACTGGCAGCCGCAGGCCCTCGAAGCGGTGCTGGTGGCCGCCGCGGACACCCACCGGCGGGGCGGGGCCATGCAGGTCTTGCCTGGGGTGAAGCTGGCGCCGCGCACGGCGGGACTGGTGTGGGAGGACGGGGACTGGCGGTTCACCCAAGACGACGAGCATCAGGATGTTCACGTCCGCTTGGGGCCGGGCACTGCGGGCTCGTTGCTGATGCTCCAGCTCACCCCCGAGTCCACGCCCCACGGGCCGCTGGTCGCCCCTCGGGTGGTCTCGGCGCTCGCCTTCTTGGACGCCCAGTGGTCGCTCGGCATCGGTCCTCGGCAAGCCGCTCGCGCGGTGCGTTGACCCGGGGCTCAGCCGGGGAAGGCGGCCACCATGGCGTCGATGACGGCCCGCACGTCCTCGGGACGGCCCTTGCGGTCCCGCTCTCGCCAGCGCACCAGCGGCGCTATCCAGCCGCCGGCAATCTGCACCACCCGGGCCAACACCCGCGTCTTGCGGTCCAGCTCCCGCACAAATGCCGCTTTGCTGTGGGCATCCGCCATGACGTCGAGTGTCTGGGCGGCTTGCCACGCTTGGTCCCGGGCGATGGTGATGGAGAAGCCCGCCAGGGACTCGTCCTCGGGCCCCCCCAGCCGGTCCACCCAGCGCAGCCACGGTGAGACCGGCGCGAGAACGTCCTGAACATCATCAATCATGTCTTTGAGGATGCGGTTGAGGTGGCGGTAGTCTGGGTCCAGATCGGCCAGCGCCCCGGGCGCGGTCTCGGCGGTGGCTTGGCCCAGGTCCAGGTTGATGTGGGCGTTCATCCCCAACAGCAAGTGTTGGAGAATCAGCACGCTGTCGTCAGGCTCGGCCTCAAAGGCCGCTCGCCAAGAGTCGGATGGCCGCTGGCCGCTGGACCATGCCCGCTCGGCCTCGAAGTAGTACCGGGCGAAGCAGACATCGAGCCGGGCCAAGCGCTCAGGGTGCTGAAACTTGCTCTGGCGGATGTGGTCGCGCACCCGGATGGTGGTGCCCCGGTACAGCGCCGCGAAGTAGCCATGGCGGCTTCCCCGCGTGCGGGCCAGGGCGATGATGCGGTCCAGCTCCGCAATCACAGCGTCGATGGTCTGGATGTCGTCGGTGGGCATCGGGCGGTCCACGATCCAGGGGGCCGGCGTGCGGACCTGTGCGGGCGCAGGGTCAAGGGGCCAAGCGCAGCGTGTGGGCTCAGCGCCGGCCCTCGTCTTCATCGAGCTTGTCGTCGGGGAGGGGGCCCATCGACAACAGCAAGCTCATCTCGACGCGGCGCTCTGCGGCCGGGAAGCGCGCCTTGTTCAGCTCTTCCATCAAGCACGTGTCGACGACCACATCGAAGCCTCGCGCAGACTGGAGGCTCAGCGAGTCCACCTTGCCGTCTTTGGTGATGGACACAAAAGCTTCGACCGCAACGGGGTTCTGGTTGAAGTCTCCGTCGCCAAAACAAGCCGCCATCACCGCGCTGCGCATGGCGGTGGCCGCGATGTAGGGGCCCGCTTCAGTCGCGCCCCGCAGGTTGATGGCCCGCACCGCGACCCGGGGGGCCGCAGACGCATCACCGTCGGCGAGCGCAGGCGTCCCCAGAGCCGCAACAAGGGCACATGTGAGCAGCCGGACGCTGCGAGCTGGGGTGCTGTGGGTGACAGCGCGAGACATGGGACCTCCGCGGTGCGGACGAGGTTAGCGGCTCGCCTGTCGCGGCTCCACCTTCAATCGGGACACAGCGCGCGGCAATCGGCGCTGACGGGGGGGACACGCGCCGATCAGAAAGGATGCCCTCAACGGGGGATCGCCGGTCTGACGGGCTGGGGTTCGCGCGAGCTGGCTGTCTATCGCACGAGGACGACGGGTCCCATTACCGGGATGGGCACGTTGGTGGCGCGGATGGCCCCTTCGTCGTCGACGGTCACGGTCGAGAAGGCCACCCAGCTGCGGTCGCCATAGTCGGCAACGTACAAGGTTGCAGCGTCGCCGGGCACCAAGCCCACGTCGCCCCTCAGCCGCACCGACCAGTCGGCGGAGGGCCGGGTGTCGAGGGGGTGGAGGTACCAGAGCGCCACCGGCTCGCCCGGCAGCAAGTCCCAGGGAAGCCCAGAGCTCGCCACATCCACCCGCACGCCGCCCACCCATGGCTCGGCGTCTTCCCCAGCGAGGTCCGGCGGGGTCCACGAGTTCGGGTCGCAGAACAGGTCCAGCCCGTCTGCGATCGCGACCCACTCTTCGGTGCGGAGCTCCTGTTGGTGGGTCAGCAGCGGCATCTTCACGTCGGTGTCGAGCGTGCGCACCGCCCCATCTTCGACCTTCACCGGCGCCAGCGGCCAGCCCCGGGTGGGGGCCATGGGGTCACCCTCGAGGGCCTCAAAGCTGTAGATGTCGGCGGGCACCACATGCTGCCAGCGCCCGTCGGCATCGGTGCGCTGGGCGTAGCAGGACTCTTTGCAGAGATTGACGAGAATGCCCTCCAGTGGGGCGCCATCGTCGTCCACAATCCGGCCTCCGAAGGCCCCTTCACCCGGTTGCAGCAAGTCCTCACCGGTGCCGCCGTCCCCCGTGTCGTCGGTGACGGTGGTCCCACTGTCGCCCGGCGGGGCCTGGTCTTTCGACGCTTCACCAGTGCAGCCAGTCAGCGCGGCTGCGAACACAGCGGAGAAGGCGAGGCGGGACATGGGGACTCCAGCGAGGGACCTGTACAGCATCCCCACAAGGGGGCATTGTGCACGGGGGCGGTCTTCCCATAAGCTGAATCCGCAACCTGCACCTTTGTGAGGGCCGATGAGCAACTTGAACTGGGCCGCGGCGGTGATGCTGGGCCTCTCGACCGTCGCGTGCGCGGACGTCGACGGCGACGACGACAAGAACACAGACGTGGCGGACCTCGACCCGATGGGCGACGAGGACGGGGACGGTCACAGCAACGGGACGGAAGATGCCCTGGGCAGCGACCCCCTCGACGCCAGCGATGTGCCGTACCAGGGCGGCTGGCGCAAGGGTGACTGTCGCGACGACGTCCAGCCCTCAGGCAACGGCATCGGCGAGGTCGCCGAGAACTTTGCGATGACCGATCAGTTCGGTGATGTCGTCAACCTCAACGACTTCTGTGACCGGGTGGTGCTTGTCGAGTTTTCCGGCTTCACGTGAACGAGCTGCGTCGCCAATGCTCCAGGTCTGGAGTACCAATTTCAGGAACACAAAGACGCCGGCTTCTTCCCCATCATGGTGATGTACGACGGCAGCCCCGACCAGAACCGCGCCCTGGCCGATGATCTGGGACTGACCTTCCCGATCTTGTCCGACACGTCGATGCAGCTCTTCGACCGGTGGGACCCCTCGGGAGAGACGCCGAGTGGGACCTTCCTCGATCGGGGCAACGTGGTCGCCGAGATCGATGTGATCTGGTATCCGGGGTTGATTGAAGAGCTGGTCTACGGCGCGGAGCAGTAGCCCCGCGTGCTGGCCGTCGGTTGACGGGTGGCGACGGCCGGGCGCCCCTCGGGAGTGTTGATGTTCGCACGATGGATGTTCGGCTTGGTCGGGGTGGTGGGCGTTGTGACGGGCTGCACGACCGAGCCCGATCCCACCGTTGTGAACCCGCCGCCGGTCGAGGTGGCGCCTGCTTCGCCCGCGGAAGCCGAGGTGCAAGCCCCGGTGTTGGCCACACCGCCAGCGCTTCCGCCGGAAGCTTGGCTGCAGGTCTTTGACCGTCAGGGGCGCATCCTCCACCGGTTGACCAACGATGGTCGGTACGAGGTCCAGCGCGCCGACTCCCCGGCCCACACGATGGCGCCGCTGTCGCGGCTCGAGCCCGGCATGGAGCGCATCTCGCCGGCGGCCCGGGCCCGCATCGACGCGGCCATCGCGGCGGTGGCGTTCTTCGGACAGCCGGAGACCGTGGAAGCGGGCCAGAGCAATCTTGAAGTGACGGGCCCCGCAGCCTTTCCCCGGCACCTTGCGCTGTCGGTGCGCAACAGCCGGGACCACGGGGTCCACACGGTGTTCTTGGTGGCCGACATGGCCGTGCCGTCGAGCTTTGGCCCGCTGGAGCCCCTCTGGAAGAGCCTGCAGGACGATGTCTTCGGTGGGTGGAAGGTGGCCCCGCCCACTCCGAGTCCCTGAGCCGCGTCCCTGACCGCCGCTACTCGATGTAGCCGATGGCGTGCAGGGCTTCGCGGCGCTCGGCATCGAGTCCGGCTTGGCTGCCCGGGGCCTCCACCACGGTGACGGTGCACGCCGCTTCGGGCACCACCGTGGGCACCCCACCGTCCGCCGACTCGACCACAATCCAGGCCTCTGGCCCATCCAGGGGCACGTTCAGGTCCACCGTCCGCCGGCCGGGGGGCAAGCCAAGGTTTGCGTCGGGCGGCATGTCCAGAGGCACCAGCCGCAGCAGCGCGCCGGCGGTGTGGATGAAGGCGTGGAAGCCGGGCGCACAGCGCAAGTGGACCCCGGGAAGGGCCACGGACAGGTGATCTGCGGTGGCAGCGACCAGGTCCGCCCACGTCTCGTCGAGGGGCACTGGGTGCTGCTCTGCGGGGTCTTCGTTCAGCAGGAAGCCCTGGCGCTCCAGCCGCGCCGCGCCGACCCGGGAGTCCAGCCCCCACGCGGGCAGGGTGGTGATGAGCTTGCGGGGGCCCTGAACCACGGCCACCCGGTCGGGACCCCGATAGGCAGCCTGGAAGATGCTGATGGGCAGGCCATCCTCGGTGCTTGAAGTGGTCCGGCCGTCGAGGGGAGGCAGGCCCGCGAGCTCCCGCAAGAAGCCGTGGGCATCGCCCAGGGTGACCGGGCGGTCGGACGTGGTGCCTGCGCCCGTCCCCTTGGGGTCCCGGACCACCAGGGGAATGCGGAGAGCTTCGTCGAAGAGGGTGTCTCCGTGCCCGAAGCGCTTGTGCTCACCGAAGGCTTCGCCGTGGTCTGCCGTGGCCACCACTGCCGCTTTGGGAAAGCGCTGGAGCAGGGCACTCAGGGCGCTGTCGGCCCACGCCACATCGGCCTGGTACAGGGTGCGCAGCGCATCGGGATGGGCGGTGGCGGCGGGGGAGTGGTCTCGGACGAGCCAGGCGTGGTGTTCGCCCGTGACCTCGCGCTGGGCGATTCCGGCCAGGGCGGCCGGGGGCGCCTCGGCATCCCGCAGCCGGACGGGCATGTGGGGCTCGAAGAGGTGCACCCACACAAAGCGGGGGCCCAGCGCCCGGGGGGTCTCATTGACCAAGGTGTCCACCACGTCCAAGGCGTTGAGTCCACCCCCGTATGAATTGCCGTCGTAGGCCACGTGGCGGTCGAAGCCCCGGGCGAAGCCGAACTCGGGCGCGAGGTAGTGGTTGCTCACGATGGCGGCGGTCTGGTAGCCGGCGGCCTGCAGGGTCTCCGCCAGTGTGGTGACGTCGGGGGCGATGCCCAAGTGGTCCACCCTGCGGGCCAGCGGCTTGTTCTCGCCCCCGCTGGGCCGCTCGCTGCGGGTGCGCCAGCCGGCCCCGTGCCCCGAGGGCTTCAGCCCGGTCAGCAGGGTGGCGGCGCTCGGGAGGGTCCATGGCGCGTCACTGCGGGCCTGGGTGTGGGTGACCCCCTGCGCGGCCAGTGCCGACCAAGCCGGGGACGGCGGACCCCCACCGATGGCGAGAGCGTCGGCGCGGAGGGTGTCCACGACGACGAGCAGGATGTCGGGTTGAGTGGGAGCAGCCGCGTTGGACAGGGCTGCGGCAGGTCCAGGCAGCAGGCGGGGATCGGCCCAGCCGCCGACCAGCGGTCCTGTGTCTGTGCTGCCCGACGCCACAAACGCGAGCTCGACCGGGGGGCCCGCGGGCACGTCGACCGTGAGTGGGGTCCAGCCTGGGGCGTCAGGAGTGTCGCTGGACACACACGTCTCGGCGAGCGGGGTGCCGCCGGCGTGGACTTGGAAGCACAAGGGACCGGGGCCAGAGCGGGCTTCTGTGCCCACGGCGGTGCGCACATGGATGCCGGTGGTGCCGGGGTCCACCCAGACCGCCCAGCGGCTGCCGGCGGGTGCGAGCAAGGCGCGGCGGGTGTCGCCCGCGAGGGTCAAGGCAGTCACCCGGGTGGCGCCGGGGGGGCCGGTCTCCAGCGTGCCCAGCAAGTCGACACAGTCGAGGCGGACATTGTCGAAGATGGCCCGACCTGAGGCATTGCCGTCGCCCCCGGACAACACGAGGTCCACGCTGCGGGTGCGGCCATCCGTCTCAAAGTCGAGGGTCTGGAGGGCCCAGGGGGTGGTCCCTCGCAGGGGAACCGTGCTGTGCCGCGCCGTGACCGTGCCACCGGGGCTGCGGCGCTCCACCACACCGAGTCCGGCACCGGCGCTGAGGTGGTTGCCATCGAGATTCTCGGTGCTCACCCACGCCTGGGCATGGCACCGGCTGCGGGGGGGCGCGGGGGTGGTGTGGGTCCACGACGGGCGGGGCATGTCCCCCAAGTCACCCAAGATGGCCGCACCATCGCCACTCTGGCCGACTGTGGTGTCGAGCCGACCGCCCCCCACCCAGGGTCCGGCTTGGCTGAAGTCGTCATCGATGAGGGTGCGGCCTTGGGCCGGGGGGCCGGTCCAGTGTGCGTCCTGGAGCGTGTCCACCAGGCGAGCAGGGGCCTGGAGCACGGGTCCCGAGGGTGTTGGTGTGCACGCCCAGAGCAGCGTCAGCAGAGGCATCATCGCGGTGCATCCATCCACGCCCAGGCGGTGTCGCCCAGGCTGCCCAGCAGGAGCCTGCGGTCTTGCTCCTGCACGCTGGTCACGATCTGAATCGACGTGCCGTCGGGGTCAAAGAGGTCCGCCAGCACCTCTCCCTCGCCGGAGATGGCCATCACCCGCGCGGTGTGTTCCGGCGCCGGCTGCACGGCTTTGGGCAGCCGGTCCACGAGGCGCCGCAGCATCGGGTGAGGGGCCAGCGTGTCGAGGATGGCATTTCGGGGCGCAGCGATGGCCAGCCAAAAGCGACCCTGGCCCGTGGAGATCCCGTCGGGGTAGCCGGGAAGCCCGTCCAGCAGCACCCGTGCCTTGCCCGCTTGGGGGCCGGTGAGGTCCAGGCGCATCACTCGCTGGCGGCCGGTCTCGCTGATGAGCACGTAGGTGCCGTCCGGCGAGACCGCGACCCCATTGGCAAAGGCGATGCCACCGAGGACCTCGTCTGCATCATCGCTCTGGCCGGGTGTCCAGCGGCACAGCCGTCCGGTGCGCTGGCCCTCGATGATGTCGCGGGTCCACTCGTGGAAGCCATAGCGCTGGCTGGCGTCGGTGAACCAGACCGCGCCGTCGGGGCCGACATCCACGTCGTCGGCGAAGACCAGGGGCGCCCCACCGCAGCGGCGCACCCGGGTGTGGAGGGTGCCGTCGGCGGTGCGCTCGAGCACACCGAGCATGGCGTCGGCGATGTAGAGGCCGCCGTCCGGTGCAGGGTGCAGGCCAAGCGGTCGGCCTCCGGTGGTGCCCATGGCCACCGGCGCGCCACCGCCGAGGGGAAAGCCGAACAACCGCCCATCTTCCAAGCCCACCACCGCCACGCCACCGACGATGGCCACATCTTCGGGGCCGCGACCGTCGGGGAGCGCCACGCGGTGCAGGGCGGACAAGTCCCCGGTTGGCGCCCAGGCTGCGACCGGGTCGGGGGTGAACGCCACAGGCACCAGCGCACCGGGCCCCCACAGTGCGGCGCCGAGCGCCACGATGGCCACCAACACAGCAATCACGATGGTTCGGGTCATGGTGGCTCCGCCCTGGCTTCACGGGCGACGAGACTGTAGCCCATGGCGCCAGCGGGGCTGTGGGGCGGTCGGCCGCCGTGTGGCCCGGGTCTTGCTTTGCAGGGCCGGACACGATGGGCCGCGCGCGGTCCTCCAACTCGGGAGCATCCATGAGCCTCTACCATCGCATTCGCAACGTCATGACCAAAGACGTGGTGTCCATCGACGTCGACGCACCGGTCAGCCAAGCGCGCCAGCTCCTGCTGAGCCGTCCCTTCCATCACCTTCCGGTGGTCCAGAACACGCGCTTGGTGGGCATGTTGAGCTTGGTCGACATCTACCGCGTGAGCCTGGAGGGCTGGGTGCCGGACGACGCGACCCTCGATGCTTGGCTCGACAGCACCTTCACCCTGAAGGGCGTGATGTCCCACGATCCCGAGTCGGTGCGGGGCGATCTGACCGCGCGGGAGGCAGCGCAGCTCTTGGCCGGAGGCAGCTTCCACGCACTCGCCGTGGTCGATGACGATGGCGTGCTGGAGGGCATTCTCACCACGACGGACTTGCTCCGGCTCGTGCTGTCCGCGGGCTGAGGCGGCCTGGGCCTTCTGGCCACGCGCCCTGTGTGAGTTGGCACGATGGCGCGGGGGCCCGGCAGCTCAGCGGGTCATGGCCGGGTTCTCTTTGAGGAAGCGCTGGGCAGACCCTTCGAAGACGACACCCTCCACGGGTTGGGGGGTGAGCCGCCCGATGGACGCGCCGCCGATCACGATCTGGCACGTCTCAGGCGTGATGGCCCGCAGCCCCTTGGCGTAGCTTCGCAGGTGGTCCACGTCCGCGCAGTTCACGGCGGACACACAGACCATCATGGCGTTCTGCTTCCGCGCGGCTTCGCCCAGGGCTTCCCACGGCACGTCGGCGCCGAGGTAGTTCACCCGGAAGCCCCGCAAGGCGAGCTGGATGGCCAGCGCGAGCAAGCCGCCCTCATGGCGCTCGCCGGAGATGCCAGCGCAGATGGCCTTTCGGCCGTTCTCGGGGCCGTGCTCCAGCGACACGAGCATGGCCATCAGCCGCTCCCGGATGAAGCCGGTGGCGAAGTGTTCCTGGGCGATGCTGATCTGGCCGCTCTCCCAGCCTTGCCCCACTTCCCGCATCAGCGGCAAGTAGACCTCGCGCACCAGCTGGACGTAGCTGGTCAGGGGCAGGCGACCGATGCGGCGAATCGCGGCCGGGCGGTCGAAGCCGAGCAGCGACTGGAGCAGGTCAACCTTGAAGCCCTCCAGCGAGGAGACCTCGGTGTGCACGGGCTCGGGCGTCGATGCGGCCTCATCCTGGCGCACCAGGGTGATGGCTTCGCTGACCTTGCAGCCGCCGTCGATGCGCTTCTTGACTTGGAGCAGCAGCTCCAGATCGGCGTCGGAGTACTCTCGGTAGCCGTTGTCGCCCCGCTCCGGTTCCACGATCTGGTACCGGCGCTCCCATGCGAGGAGCGTGTTTCGGGGGATTCCGGTGAGCCGAGCAATGGACTTGATTCGATACCCCATCGGACAGCTTCCCTGTTTGATTGGGGATCTTCGGGCAGTGCCCTCCGGTCCCTTGCAGCCATTGCCGGCCGGGCTGCGGCGTGCGCAACGCGTCAACCGAGCTGTGTTGTCGTCAGCTCACTTGAACCGGCGGTGTCTCACTGGCGCCATAACACTGTACCCGGTTGGTACACGGTTTGTCGGAAGATTTGTCTACAGTGTGATGCGCCACAGGTGGCTGAGCCAGAACGTGTGCCCCCGAGCACGCAGCGCCTCGGCCATCGGCGCGCCGTCCGCGCAGTCGTCGTGGGAGGCGAGCAGCTCGGTCTTGCACCCGTCGTAGTGGTGCAGCACTTCGGTGATGGGGATGCTGTGGGGCGGACCGGACATCACGGCTGGATCATACTCGAATGCGCTGAGCAGGACGAGGGTGCCGGGGGGCAGCAGCTGTCTCAGGGTCTGCACATATGCGGCGCGCTGGGCGGGCGTGAGGGCCACCAGGGCCGCCCGATCCCACACCCGACGGACGCCGACCACATCGGCAGCGGTCAGGTCGAAGATGCTGCCCTGGAGGATGTTCACGCCCGGTGAGGACCAAGCCGTGAACGCGCCCTGGGGCGCTTGTGTTGCGGAGATGTGTTGTTCGGCGTGAAACGCAGCGACGGCGTCCGGCACCAGCTCGACCCCGACCACGCGGTGGCCTTGGTCCCGCAGCCAGGGGATGTCGAGGGTCTTGCCGCACAGGGGGACCAGCACACGAAGGGGCGCATCGCCGGTGAACCAGGCAGCGTGCTCTTGGAGGGCCGTGTGGACGACGCTCTGGTGGAAGCCGATGCTTCCTCTCTGCCATGCGCTCTGCCAGAAGTCCGCGTCCATCTGTCGGTCCGTGTCGGGGGGGCCCCAACGGGCTATCGCGGCGACTGGAGCCGTGCCGACCGGTGCGCGGTGGCAGGACTGCGCTTGCCGCAGCCCGTCAGCAAATGGATGCAAGGGATTGAAGGGTACTTCCCGAAGATCCCGTGTCAGTGGAGGTCGGGATGCGTGCGCTGGTGACCGGGGGTGCGGTGCGGGTGGGCCGCGAGATCGTGCGGACGTTGGCGCGGGCGGGCTTCGAGGTGGTCATCCACCACCGGAGCAGCGGCGCGGCAGCCAGCGAGCTGGCGAGCCTGCTGCGTGCCGAAGGTGCCGTGGTGGAGTTGCAACAGGCGGATCTCGCGAGCGCGGAGGCGTGTCGGGGACTGGTGGACCGGGTGCTCGCCGGCGGCGGCCTCGACGTGCTGGTCAACAACGCGGCCATCTACGAGGCGCGGGCGGTGGGACAGATCTCGGTGGCCGACTGGGACCGGGTGCACGCCATCAACTGCCGAGCGCCCTTCTTGTTGGCCCAAGGCTTGGCCGGCGCGTTGGCGAAGAGCGGCCTGAGGGGCGGGGGACTGGTGGTGAACCTGGCCGACATCGGCGCCGAGCGCCCGGCCCCCGGCTTTCTCCACTATGCGGTGTCCAAGGCCGGTGTGGTCATGTTGACCAAGGCGCTGGCCGTGGAGCTGGCGCCCTACGTTCGGGCAGTGGCCATCTCGCCGGGAACGGTGCTGCCGCCGACCGACCTGGACCCGGACCAGCTCGCTCGGATGCGCGGGAGCATTCCGGCCGGACGCTTCGGAGAGCCGTCCGATGTTGCGGACCTGGTGCTGTTTCTGGCGCAGAAGGCCCCGTATGTCAGCGGACAGGTGTGGGCGGTGGACGGGGGCCGCAGTGTGGTGGGCCCGCTGGCCTTGGACCGCCCGAAGGACTGACGCTCAGGGCTGGGGCAGCCGGGCCTTCAATGACTCGCACGCGCGGCGGTCGTTGCCGCGCATGTCGGGGCACGTGTGCTCCAGCAGCGCCCGGGCCTCGGGCTTGCGGTCGGCGGCGCTCAGGGCCTTGGCGAGGTTGGCGCGGGCTTCGGGGGATGCGGCCCCCCGCTGGGCCACGGCGAGGGCCCGGTCCAGCTCGTCGGCCTCGCGCCAGAGGTGCAGCTCCAGTGAGTCCTGAACGCCCTGCAGATCACCACTCTGGCTGGCATCGGAGGGACGGGAGCGCAGGCCGAGCAACCGGGCACCCGACCGAGGGTCGCCGGCCTGCTGGAGCAGCTTGGCGTGGAGGATGAGCGCGGCGGGGGACAGCATCTCGCGGGCCTGTCGGGGGCCGATGGCCCGCAGCGCAGCGTTGGCGGGGGCGAGCTGACCGTCCTCGACCGCACATCGGTGCCGAAGGACCAGCAGGCGGGCCCGCAAGTCGGCGATGGATGTGTCACTTGGCCCAGCATCCTGGGTGAGAAGCCCCAGTGCCCGGTCCGTGCCCGACAGGCATCCCGGGGCGTCGCCGGACTCGGCCCGCAGTGCGGCGCTGTTGTACAAGGCCGCTGCGCCTTCCTCCTGGCCGACGGCAGCCCGGGCGGCGGGTGTGGCCGCATCGGGCGCCAGTGCGGTCATCTCGGCGGCCGCGAGGACGAGCTGGTGGTCCCCCGGTGCCCGGGACAGGCCCTGGTCGAGGTCAGCCCACGCGGTGTGGTCGCCCGCAGCGATGCGCTGGACGAGGGACGCCCGGGTCAGCGCACTGTGGCCGGGAAACCGGTGAGAGGCGGCGGTCAAGGCACGCTGGGCGTCGCCCTGGCGTCCATCACGGGCGATGAGAATGACCAACACTGCGGCATCCTCGGCCGACTCCCCTCCGCCAGCTCGGGTCAAGGCATCCCGCGCCATGCCGTAGCGTCCGACGGCATACCAGCAGCGTGCGGCTGCGGAGAGTGCCGCCACATCGGTCACTCCCGCCCACTGAGGCGCGTCGAAGTCCGCGGGCATCGGGGAGCACACGGCGGGCTCGGCGGCCATGGCCGGAACGGTCATCCAGAAGAGGAGCGCTGCCAACATGAGGTAATCCTCCGCGATCTCGGGTCTGTACGCCGCCGATGGGTTGGGGTCGACCCGGAGACCCGCGCTGCGGATGACCCTGATCGGCCCGGAGTGGCGCACAGCAGGGTGGTCTCGGTGGGCGCCGGACGGCGGGCGTGCCGCAGGGTAGAGTGGCGGTCGCCCGTGTGGGGTGGCCGGCGCAAGCCCACCGATGGACTGGCACGTTCTGTGCACAGCACGCGCTCTTGTCCGCTACCCAACGCGCTGTGGAGTCCCCATGTTGTCCGCCCCATCCCAAGACCTGATCGCCCCCTGCGATCCGTCTGCCGCCCGGGGTTTCTTGATGATGATGGCGATGGTTGCTCTGTTCCCGTTCTGTCTGGCGTTCGCGGCAAGCTGAGCCCCGCCGACACAGTGGTGTGCAGCGAGGGGCAGTGTGGCGGGTGGACGGAACGGAGCGGCGGTGCGGTGCCGCTCAGGGCGTCTCGCAGACCGATGCGTAGCGCCAGGTCTGGGGGGCCTCGTGCCAGCCCTGGTCGGTGCTGTCCCCAAACGCGGCGGCTTGCCCGTAAGCCGTGGACCCATAGGTCTCGGTGATGACCTCACCATCGAAGTTGTCGTAGGTGGAGGTGCTGCCGTCGTGCCACTGCCACGCGCCGCCGTAGGGCTCGTTGTACCCAATCCACGTGTGGGCCTCGATGTGGCCGATGCCGTCGGTGCCGCTGTAGATGAGCTCCCAGACGGTGTTGGTCTCGGTGGCATCTTCGATGGTGACGAGGTGGTAGCCGACCGATGTGCAGTAGGCCGCGGCGTCGGGCCACGACATGTGGGTGGTCACGGTCATGTAGGCATGGCCGGTGGTGGGGTCGGTGGTGACCTCGTCGGGGCAAGCGTCTTCGTCGATGAGGCCGTCGCCGTCGTCGTCCAGGCCGTTGCAGATCTCGGCTGGGGTGCTGCCGTCATCACCGCCGTCTGCACCATCGCCGCCGTCTGCACCATCGCCGCCGTCCGTGCCATCGGTGCCGTCTGCGCCATCGGTGCCGTCTGCGCCATCGGTGCCATCTGCGCCATCACCGCCGTCCGCGCCATCGCTGCCATCACCGCCGTCCGTGCCATCGGTGCCGTCCGCCCCATCGGTGCCGTCCGCCCCATCGGTGCCGTCCGCCCCATCGGTGCCGTCCGCCCCATCGGTGCCGTCTGCGCCATCGGTGCCGTCTGCGCCATCGGTGCCGTCTGCGCCATCGGTGCCGTCCGCCCCATCGGTGCCGTCCGCACCATCGGGATCAAGCCCCGACGCACTGCTGTCGCCGTCGGCCTTCTCCGGTGCTGTGCGGCATCCGCCCAGGAGGAGGGTCGTCAGTGAGAGTGCGATGAGCGTGTTTTGCATGGTTTTTCCTGGGCCGCACTCATCAGGATGCCACGACAACAGGTCGCCCGGGGTGACGCTCTGGGGCCTCCCTCGGGTCGGGTTCGGGGAAGACCGTGGACTGGAGGGGACTCTGGCGGACCTGGGGCCTCGCCAGAAGATGTCCGATCTGTCTGGTTTGGTCCGCCACGCCGAGGGGCAACCCCTGCCCGATCAGGGACCGGGGGGCCCACTGTCGGCGGCGAAGCGCATGCTGTAGATCGGCGGAAAGTGGTTGCCCAAGCACGTCCACGCCTCGCCGTCGTCCTCGCTGACGTAGGCATTGCCGGTGGTGGATCCAAACGTGAGCTGCTCGCCATCGATGTCGAGGGCGTGGCGGTAGACCAGATCGAAGGCTGCGGTCTGAGGCAGGCCGGTGCTCAGCCGCTGCCAGGACTGGCCCCCGTCGTCGGTGCGGCACACCAGCAGCTGCCCATCGACCGCATTGCGACGCCCATCGCTGCGAGCGGGCACCACCCACGCGCGGTCCGGGTTGGTCGGCGACACCGCGACTGGGAAGCCAAAGCCCACCACGCCGTCCTTCTCGCCCACGTCCTCCCAGGTGCGCCCCCCATCGGGGCTGCGATACACACCCATGTGGTTCTGTTGCCACACCACATCCGGGTTGCTGGGGCTCAGCACGACGTGGTGGGGATCTTGACCCGTCTCGGCCGAGGGATCGGGCACCCCAGCCGCGGGCACCCCCTGGTTGCGGGGCGTCCAGCTCAAGCCGTGGTCGGTGCTCTCAAACACCCCGCCGCAAGACACGCCCACGAACAGGTGGGTGGAGTCCCGTGGATCGATGGCGATGCTGTGCAGGCCGGGGGTGTCCCGTCCGCCGCCGAACCAACCGGGGCGTCCGCCCTCTTCGCCCAGCCGGGAGGGGTGGTCCCAGAGCCCCCGCATCAGCGTCCACGAGTCGCCGCCGTCGTCGCTGACGAACAGCCCGCCGGGGTTGGTGCCAATGTAGAGTCGTTGGGGTTCTTCGGGACCGCCCGGCGCAATGCACCACACGTTCTTGAGTGCCGCGGGCCTTGTCTCGCCGGTCCACGGATCGCGAAGAAGCTCACCCTCAGGGTATTCTGGAGGCTTGATCTCTTCCCAAGTCTCGCCCTCGTCGGTGGAGCGATGCAGCTTGGGGCCCCAGTGGCCGTGGTCCAGGGCGGCCCAGAGTGTGCCAGTCCGTGGGTCGCGAATCGCAAACTCAACCGGGATGCCCTCGAAGCTGATGCGGGCGATCTGCCAGGGCTCATCGGCGTTCTGGAGGGTGTGCTTGCGCAGGTCAATCAGCCCCTTGCGGGTGCCCAACAAGATGCGTGTCGACATGGTTGGCTCCGGGAGGGTCGGCCCAGCTGGGGCAACGACACCGCTGAGGTTGGGTTTGGCGGCCTGAGCGCCCGCGCGAGTCGGCTCATCCGCCAGAGAGGGCTTGCACGATGAGCAGCTCATCTTCGTCGTCCACCGTGTCGGTCAGCCCCCGCCGGTCCAGCAGCATGCTGCCGTTGCGGAAGATGTTGACGTGGCGGCGCAAGTGGCCGGTGTCGTCGACCAGGTAGGCCCGGAGTCCCGGGTGGCGCTGGTCGAGATCCACGAGGACTTCAGCCACCGTGGCGCCGGTCACCGGCTCGCCGCCAACGGCGTCCAGTGCGGGAAAGAAGCGGGTCAGGTGGCGGGTGAAGCGGGCGACAGGCATGGACGACAGCATGCCACACGCGGGGCCTCTGGCTCATCGCACGCGCACGGTACCGCTCCAGATGGCCGAGCCCCCCAGTCTGTCTTCGACCACCACCCACGCCTCGCCGACGTCGCCGGACTGGGCACTCTGGGGCACCACCCAATGCACCACAGCCTCCCCGACCTGGGCGGAGTGTTCGGCGATCTCGAAGCCGCCCAGGGTGGTGAGGGGCCACAGCAGCCCGGGCCCAAACTTGCCGCTGAGCTTGAAGTTGAGGGGCACGGTGTCGCCCGGTCGGCCCTCGGGCACGCTGTCGAACAGGGGCACCATGGTGGGGTTTTGGTGCTGGCCGCTGATGGAGCGGGTGCTGTGCACGGTGGCGCGCACCCCGAGGCTGGCCCGTCGCATCGGGACGTCGGGCAACCAGGTCAAAGGGTCGTCCAAGATATCGTCAGTTAGATTGTTTTCGTCAACCGCATTCAGCGGTCGGCACCGCCCGGGGGCGCACGCCAACAGGGCCAGATCGGTGCCGGTCCACTGGCCGCCCGTCCGGTCGAGCTGTTCGACCAAGCCATCGGGAATGTCGAGCAGTGGGACAATCTCCACATCCCAAGCCCCGTCCTCCACGGTCCCTGTGGCCCAGTCCCGGGCCGGGTCGCCGTCCACGCTCTCGCTGCAGTCCCCGCCGAGGGAGGCGGTGCTGGTGCACGTCCAGGTCATCCAGTCCAGCGCCAGACCCTCGGGATTGGCCACCACCACGTGCACCTGGGCCGACATGCCAGGGTCCTGTTCTGCGGGCTCCACCACCGCACCGATGAGCTGCAGCTGGCGCACCTGGGTCTCTGGATCAACCGCAGGCTCGGTGCAGCCCACGCCCACGCACATCCACAGCGAGCGCCTCACCATCGTGCCTCCAGTCCGAACATGGGCAGGGTCGGCAGGCCCCGCACCGGGGAGAGCCGGCTGTAGTCCCAGGTCCACGCATGCACCTCGGCATTGCGGTGCCACGTGGCGTTCTGGAGGTCCAGGCTGGCCGCGAGGCGCCATCGGTCGAAGGTCCAGCCCTTGTCGACCCGAAGGTCCAGGCTCCAGAACGGGGGAAGGCGCTCTTGGACTCGGTCGCCGTACACCGGCACCCAGCTGTGTTCGCCGATGAGCTGCACTCTCTGGGCGACGGGCGAGTAGGGATTGCCCGAGCCCAAGCGCACCCGTGCGCCCAGGCGCCAGGACCGGGGCAGCGCCCGGGAGATCAGCCCGTTGAACACGATGGGCTGGTCATAGTCGAAGAGCACCCAGTCCTGGTCTCCGGTGCGGCGCTCAGACCGGGAGACAGTGAGCGCCCCAAAGACCAGGGTCTCGGCGGTGTCCCAGCGGGCCGACAGCTCTCCACCGTAGACTCGGCCCTCTCCCTTGTTGCTGTAGGCATCGGTGTTCTCGGGGACTTCGAGCGGCAGGCTGTCGAAGATCTCCAGCCGGCCATCCCGGCCCACCACGAGGCTGTTCAGGCGGTTGGCAAAGACGGTCCCGGCCATCCAGAGGCCCCCCAGCGGCCGCCACTCGGCGCCCAGGGAGTTCTGCCAGGCCCGCTCGGGCGCCAGACCGGCCACCCCGTCGGCGCGGGTGTCGAGCTCCCGGGTCTCCGGCCACTGGGTGGCCCGACCGGTGGCCGCCCGCAGTCTCCAGTCGTCCCCGAGCCGCACCAGCGCGGCCAGTCGGGGCTCCAGCGCGTCGTCGGTGTAGATCGAGCCCAGCGTCATGCGGGTTGCGCGCACCGCCGGGCTCAGGTCCAGGATGCTGAGCCGGCCGGTCAGCTCGGCGTAGACCGCCGACGTCCAGCGGGGGCCCTCGCTCGACTCATCCCACTGGGTGGCCGGCGAGGTGTAGCGGTAGGACTCCTGGCCGCCGAGCACGTCGACCCCCAGTCGGGCGCCCAGATCCAGCTGTCCCCGGGGCAAGCGCAGCCACTCGTGGCGGGCGGCGAGGGAGTGGGCCGACTCGGTGGCCTGGTCGATGGTGTTGAGCACCAAGTTTTCGTCGGTGATCCCGAAGCCCACGGCGGTCTCGTGTCGCCAGCGGGGGCTCGCTGCGCCCAACAGCCGCGCCCGCACCTGCCAAAAGCGCAAGTTGAGGTCCACCATGGGCTCGGCGTCGGCGGTCCCGAACCAAGCGAAGGTGTCGTTGCTGCCGAGGGCCATCACATCGAGGGTGCCCAGGGCGCCGACCTCGCTGAGAATGCGCAGCTGTCCGTCATAGTAGCGAGGGGCACGCGCCTGTTGCCCGGCGGCGTCGAGCACCGGCCCCACGACGGCATCGATCCAGGACCGGCGCACTGCGGCCTGGACCGCGAGGTTGTCGGTCACGGGCACCTCGGCGGACGCGGAGGTCTGAAGCAACGAGAAGCCCAGCTTGGCGTGGGCCTTGTCGGGGAGCTGGGTGTCGCTGCGCAGGTCGACCACCCCGCCGGTCAAGCGGCCGTACCGCACCGACGCATTGCCGGGGACCACGGCCACTTCTTGCAGCATGTCACTGTCGAGAACGGTGGTCAGCCCGCCAAAGTGGAAGACCAGGGGCAGCGGCAGACCGTCGAGCAGCGTGGCCGACTGGCGGGGGCCGGTCCCGCGGATGAGCAGGGTGGTCGTGCCGAAGGGCGCGCGGGCCACACCGGGGAGGTTCTGCACCATCTTGACGACGTCCCCGTTGGTCCCCGGCAGCATCGCGGCGTCGTCCATGCTCAGCCGTCGTTCCCCGGGGACCGCTCGACGCAGGCTCTCCTGAATGGTGATCTCTTCGGTGATCTCGGCATCGTTGTTCGCTGCTTCGAGGCGCTGGGGCTCGTCGGCAGGGTTGTCCTCCGCAGCCGCGGCTGGACCCAGCAGCAGCAGTGACATCCACATTCTGGACTCCCGAACATCCGTAGCCTGCCGAGGCCACCCACCACACTTCGGCGCTGGCCGGGCGGGTTGGCAGGGTTAGGCGCGAAGAAATTCACTCGGAGCGGAAATGCCCATCGACACGCAAGATCCAGTCCACGCCCGCATCAAGGGCCTCATCGACACCCACGACGTGGTGCTGTTCATGAAGGGCACCCCCCAGATGCCCCAGTGTGGGTTCTCGGCAGGCGCGGTGGGCGAGCTGGAGGCCCTCGGGGTGAGCTTCTCCGACCCCAAGGTCACCACCGTGGATGTGCTGAGCGATCCCGACGTGCGGATGGGCATCAAGGCCTACAGCGACTGGCCGACGATCCCACAGCTCTACGTGCGCCAGGAGTTCGTGGGCGGCAGCGACATCGTGCGCGAGGCAGCGGCCTCCGGCGAGCTCCACCAGATGCTGGGCATCCCCTTCACCCCCGCCGCACCGCCGACCATCACGGTGACCGACGCGCTGATCACTGCTGTGGCCAGCTCCGGTGACGAAGGTCCCGAGCTGATGCGCCTTGTGGTCGGTCCCGGCTTTCGCTACCAGATCGGCTTCGACACCCCCAACGCCGACGACTTTGTGGTCGAGAGCAACGGGCTCAAGGTGTTGGTCGACAAGGCCAGCGCGCGGCGTGCCGATGGCATCACCCTCGACTTCCAGCCGGGCACCGGTGGCGGGGTGCTCATCGACAACCCCAACGAGCCCCCCAAGGTGAAACAACTTGACGTCAATGCGCTCAAGCAGCTCATTGACGGCGACCGCAGCTTCCGCCTCTTCGACGTGCGGTCCGACGCGGAGCGGGACATCGCGGTGCTCCACGCCTCGGCCGAGCCCCTGACCACCGAGAAGGTACAGGAAATCACCGATCTGGACGACAAAGACACCATGTTGGTCTTCCACTGCCACCACGGCGGGCGCAGCCAGCAAGCCGCGGACCACTTCCTGCGGCTGGGCTTTCGCCGGGTGTTCAACGTCCAGGGCGGCATCGAAGCGTGGTCCACCCAGATCGACCCGACCGTGCCCCGCTACTGAGCGGGGGCCGGGTGGTGGGGGGCCACGAGGGCGTCCCACTGGCTGATGATGTGGGCCGCCACAATGAGCCCGGCGGGCGCGGTGATGATCAGGCCGACGTAGCAGGCCATCACACCAAGTCCGCCGAGCATCTGGGCGAGGAAGATCCCCAGCGCCACCGTGGCGTATTGGGAGGGTCGCGCCCGGATGGCAGCGATGCTGGGGCCGAAGGACAGCAGCGGGGTCATCTCGCCCTTGAGCCCCCGGCGCAGCAGCTCCGGGACGACGGCGATGGACACCAGGTTGATGACCGTCAGCAGCATGAAGCCGACCACAGACAGCAGCATGCCCACCACGCTCAAGGCACCGCCTTCGCCGATGCTGTTCATGATGGCGCCGGGCACGATGGTCAGCGAGACCAGCACACCCGCGGGCACCGCGAGGTTGAGGATGGCCACGAACGGGGCGATCCCGAGCTGGATGTCGTCGATGAACTCGACCGTTGGGAGGGTGTCGCCGCCCCCATCCCGCATCTGACCAAAGACGCGGCGCTGCCAGCCCATGTGCAGCATCTGACCGATGATGGGCACGAAGAACGAGACCCCCACCAGCGCGCATGTGCGAATCCAGTTGGGATCGGCCGTCACGCTCTTGAACGCGAGGGCCAGATCAATGGACTCGGTGGCCGCCAGCGGTGACTGGGGGGGCAGGTACGGATCGGTCAAGTGGACCTCAGGTGGGCCGGGGCAAGCCGGCTACTCTGTCAGGCGCCGATACTCAAGGTTCCAGCGCATGGGCTCGTCCATTCGGTCGCTGGACACCCGGGCGCGCAGCTGGAGCTGGTCCCCCTCCACCCGGAATGTGTTGTCTCGGCGACCGCTCTCGGCCAGCCACGCAAGGTGTGCGGCGCTGGGTTCGAGCTTCAGCCGGGACTGGATCGGCTCACCATCGCGCCCGGTGGCCGGTTGGTCGCCCTCGAGGGGGCGGGCGTAGGGGTCGCGGCTGTCGCACTGGACCGAGAACGACGTGTCGGTCAATGCAAAGCGATAGACCTTGCAGAAGTTTGCAGCGTTCGTGAGCTTGGACCGGCCGATCTCGCGGATGAGCAGGTTGAGCTGGCTTGCTGCGGTGTCGACCGCCTCGGTGAGACGCTTTTGCACGTCTTCTTCGGACACGGTCAGCACCCAGGTGCCGTTGATGGGGTGGGCGTGGGCCGGCGAGGCGAGCAGCAGTCCCCCGGCGACGAGGGCCGGCGCAACAGTGCGGCGGGCGGGGAAGCGCAGGGTCATCGGGACGCTCCACGGAGAATGGCGCAGAGCTGATCCAGCTCTTCGGACGTGTTGTATGCGTGAACCGACGCCCGCACCACAGCGTCCACGCCCTTTGCTTGAAGGTCCAGCCGGCCACTGGTCACCTGGGAGACGGACACCCGAATGCCGTGGGCCTGGAGGGTTGCGGCGGTGGTTGTGGCGGGGGTGTCTTGGCACGTGAAGGTGCAGATGCCCGACAGGCTGGGGCCCCGGTCGTGGACGGTGATGCCGGGGATGTCCCGCAGCCGGTCCCGCAGCCCGGCCGAGAGCTCCGAGATGCGGTGCCGAATCGCGAGAATGCCCATTTCGAGGGCATGATCGGTGGCGACCCCCAGCCCGAGGAACCCTGCGATGCTCTGCTCCCAGCGCTCGAAGCGGCGGGCGTCACCCTGCAGCGTGAAGGTGGTGTCGCTGGTCCATGTGGCGCCCTGGAGGTCCGGAGCGAGGGGCAGGAGGCCCTCAATGGCGTGGCGGCGCACAAACAGAAAGCCGGTGCCCCGGGGCGCGCGCAGGTACTTGCGACCGGTGCCCGCCAGCGCCACACAGCGGAGGCGGCGGACGTCCACGGGCCACTGACCGACGCTCTGGCAGGCGTCGAGCAGCAGGGGCACACCCGCCCGGGCACATCGCTCACCGGCGGCTTCGATGGGGTTGACGAGGCCGGAGGACGTCGGCATGTGGGTCAAGCACGCGAGGGCCGCCGCTGGGCGCTGGAGTCGGCGGTCCAGATCGTCGAGACAGAGCTCACCGTTGGGGTTGTCATCGACGACTTCGAGGGTGCAGCCGAGCCGCTGGCACGTGTGGAGCAGTGTGATGGCGTGGGAGCCGTACAAGGCGCGATCGGCGAGGATGCGGGCGCCCCGGGGCAAGGTGTCGACCAAGGCCAGAAAGATCGTGTTCCAGGCGTCGGTTGCGCTGGTCAGCAGGGCGATCTCGTCGGCGCTGGCCCCGAGCAGCCGGCCCAGGCTGACGCGGACTTGCTGCACTTGGGGCGCGACGTCCCGGGCCGCTTGGTACCCCCCGACGCGGGCTTCCAGCTCCAAGTGGCCGATCTGGGCAGCGAGAACCTGACGGGACACGAGGGCCGCCCCGGCGCTGTTGAGGTGGATGTGATCCCGCACGCCGGGGGTGTCTCGGCGGAGCTGGGCGACGTCGATGGGCATGGGGGCACGGGGGCTGGAGTGGGGGCGGTGGGCAGGGTAGCAGGCCGGGTGGGTCGGGGCGCCGGGGAAGGAGGAGGGCACCGCCCGGCGCTCGGGATAGTGCGCGGGCATGGCTGACCCCGCTGGTGCTCGTGTCCTGCACGTCGTTCTCGTGCGGCCTCCGGTGCTTCAGCGCCCGCGCAGCCTCAGCTTGTACGGGGCGGTGGCGCCGATTGGGCTGGCTTATGTGGCGGCGGCCGTGGTCGAAGCGGGCCACCGGGTGACGGTGGTGGACGGCGCGGGCGAAGCACTGGACCAGACCTTGACGGTCGACAGCGCGGTGGGGGCGCTGAGCCGGACCGGCTTGAGTGACGCCCAGATCTGTGCCCGGGTGCCGGCGGATGCGGACGTGATTGGCCTCAGCCACATGTTTCTGCACGAGTGGCCGATGCTGCGGGCGCTGCTGCCGATGCTGCGGGCGGCGTGCCCTCGCGCTCGCCTTGTGTTGGGTGGGGAGAACGCCAGCGCCCACTGGACCACACTGCTGGAAGAGGCCCCTCCAGGGGTCTGGGTGGTGCGCGGCGAAGGGGAAGAGACGTTTGTGCGGGTGTTGGACTGCATTGTGGAGGGCGGGGACTGGCAGGCCATCGCTGGTTTGGCTTGGCAAGGGGAGGTCGGTCCCCAGACGTCCGGCCTGGCCGCCCGCAACACTGCGATGGCGTCGCTGCCTCGGCCGGCCTGGTCGCTGTTTCCGGTGGAGGCCTACCTGTCCCAGCGGGATCCCCACGGGGTGCACCGGGGGCGCAGCTTGCCGATTCTGGCGACCCGGGGATGCCCCTACTCATGCACCTTCTGCTCGTCTCCGGACATGTGGACCACCCGCTACCTCACCCGCTCGCCGGCCGATGTGGTCGACGAGATGGTGGACGCGGTGGCCCAGCTGGGGGTGGAGAACTTCAACTTCTGCGATCTGACCGCGATTGTGCGCCGGGACTGGATCCTCGAGTTCTGTGCGGCCCTTGAGGCCGCAAAGCTGGACATCACGTGGCAGCTGCCGACGGGCACCCGCAGCGAAGCGCTGGACGCGGATGTGTTGCGGGCGCTGGTGCGCACGGGATGCCGCAACCTGACGTATGCGCCGGAGAGCGGGAGCGAGCGCATGTTGCGGATTCTCAAGAAGCGGGTGAAGCCGGCGCGCATGCTGGAGAGCTTGGCGGCGGCCCACGAGGCGGGGTTGGTGACCCGTGTCAACATCATCATTGGCCACCCCGACGAGAACGAAGCCGATGTGCGGGCGAGCGCCAAGCTGCTGCTGGCGGCGGCCCGGGCGGGCTGTGATGACGCTGCAGTGATGATCTTCTCGCCCTACCCGGGCAGCGCGGACTACCACCGGCTGCGGGATGCCGGCGAGATCGACCAGAGTGATGCTTGGTGCTACCTCGCGCTGTCCCGCTCCGGCGGGCTGACCCGCACATGGCATCCGAGGTGGGGGCCCCGTCGGTTGCACGCCGTCCAGCTTGGGTTGTTGACCGCGTTTTATGTTGCTTCGGTCCAGCACAAGCCAAGCCGCCTGGGCGAGGCGGTGGGTGCACTGCGCAGCGGCCAAGAGCGCACCCAGATGGACCAGCTGCTGCGGACCAAGCTGGGTCAAGCCCGCACGAGGCTGGCTGAGGTGTGGGTATCGGCCTGAATGGCGTAGGATACGGTTTTGTCGCGGGCTTGGGGCTCAGTCCCAGTCGACGTCGTCAGTGGCGTTGAAGGCCACACCGATGGCCTCGAGCCGGGGGCCGTGGTGGGCGAGGCGGGCGGTGAGCCCTTCCCACTCCAGCTGGGCGCCAGGGGTCCAGCCAACTTCAGCGATGGCCGACAGCCGGGGCCAGAGCATGAAGTCCATCTGGTCTTCATCGGCGATGTACTCGGTCCACAGCGGCCCCTCGACGCCGAGCCAGCGGTCGGGGTCCACGCCGCCGAGGCCCGGGCGACACGAGTAGGCCTTCTTCAGCCCCACCCAGCCTGCCCAGACCTGGCCGTACTCCCCGTCCCCGTCGTAGACCATGTCGAGGTAGCACTCGCTCGCGTAAGAGTGGATGAGGTATGCACCGCTGGCGCCGGCATCTTTCGCCAGATCGGTCTGCCACCAGTACTGGGCGACGTAGGGGGGGCTGAGCTCGGCTTCTCCGATCTCGTCCCATCCGATGAGCAGCTTGTCTTGGTCGTCGACCAACCCTTGCAGCCACTCGATGAAGATCGAGTATTCAGCGGTGTTCACGTCGATGGCCTCGTCGCCGCCGACGTGCAGGTAGGGCCCGGGCGTCAGCGCGCCGATCTCGGTCCAGACATCCTCGACCATGTCCCAGGTCTCGGGGCGGTCCAGGTCGAGGGGGGTCGTGATGACGGGCGCGCCGGTGTAGGGCTCTTCGGGCTCGCCGCTGGGGTTGAGCACGCCGTAGGCGGTCAGGGCAGCATGGGCGTGGCCGGGGAAGTCAATCTCGGGGATGATCATCACGTGGCGAGCCGCGGCATAGTCCACCAGCGCGGTGTACTCGTCCTGGGTGTAGTAGCCGCCGACCCCACCGCCGACCTCGGTGACCCCGCCGATGATGGCCAGGTCTGGCCAGGACTTGATCTCGATGCGCCAGCCCTGGTCATCGGTCAGGTGCAGGTGCATGCGGTTGAGCTTGTGCAGGGCAAACAGGTCGATCTGGCGCCGGACCGCAGCGGTGTCGAAGAAGTGGCGGGCGACATCGATCATGCCCCCGCGCCATGGGTAGGTCGGGGCGTCTTCGATCTCGACGACCGGCAACACCCAGGTCACGTCGGCGGCGCTGGCCGGGGAGAAGGCCTCCGCGGGCAAGAGCTGGCGCAGGGTCTGGGTGGCGTAGAAGAGGCCGGCGGGCTGGGCGGCGGTGAGAATGGCGCCTTCGGCCGTGATCGACAGGGTGTAGGCCTCGTCGCCGAGGTCTGCCGTGGGGTCGAGCACGAGGGAGATGTCGCCGGACTCGGCCGTGCCCGCGCCCACCGTCAGCGCCAGTCCCGTGGGCGTGCGCAGGCTCTCGGCCAGGAGGGTCGCGATCGCGGTGGCATCGCCGGACGCCCGCAGTGTGGTGGTGGCCGACAGGAGCAGCTCGCCGTCACCCGGGACCACAGTGGCGGGGAGGGGCACGAGGCCCATGGCCAGGACCGGGTCTTCAGCGGGCGTCGGCTCGCCGGTGTCCCCCGTGTCATCGCCACCGTCGCCGCCGCCTGGACCCCCACCCTTGCCGTCGCCGCCGCCGCCACTGGAGCAGGCCACAAAGAACAACGAGATGAGCAGGGGCATGCGCATGGGGACATCCGAGAGACACAGTCCCCGGCAGTGGGGACCCGTCCCCGTCGTAGCCCGCTGCCGCCGCCCAGCTCGGTCCCCGCCGGGAGCGCGACAACCCAAGACGAACCCGGCCGGCTCAACCCAAGGTCAAGCCGGCCGGTGGCAGGCTCTGCCTACTCTTCGTGCTCGCCTTCGTCTTCGTTGTCGTCGTCATCATCATCGCCGCAGTCGTCACTGTCCTCGTCGTCGTCACTGTCCTCGTCGTCGTCACTGTCCTCGTCGTCGTCGCTGTCCTCGTCGTCGTCGCTGTCCTCGTCGTCGTCGCTGTCCTCGTCGTCGTCCTCCTCGCCACAGTCGCGGTCCCCTTCGTCCTCGGCATCGGTGCGGGCTTGGGACGACTTCTGCTTGCCGTCTGCTGCCGGGCCCTTGTCCATCATTGCGTCGAGCTGCTCACAGCCCCCCAGCATGGCGGCCATCACGAGGGCGGTCAGCATCAAGAGTCGGGTGTTCATGGGGCTCTCCAGGTCGGGCTGGGGGGATGCTCCAGCCGGTGCGCAGGTGGCGCATCCCCACTGTAGGGCGGTGGGCCGGTGCCTGGGGCGCTGGAGGCCAAGGTTGGCCGAGGAACCGTTCTCGTCCTTGGATACGCACCACGGCGCTACTTCCGACGCAGCCCGTCCAAGCGCTTCAGCACCCGGCTCGCCGCGCGGTCACTGGACAGGCCCCACCGCTTGAGCTGGCTGAAGCCCTGCACCAGGTGATTGTCGACCCGCAGGACTACCCGCTTGGCCAGCGAGTCCCCAGGCCGCGGAGCAAAGCGGCTGTGCTCATGGGGCAAGACGCCGTCGTGGTGGGTGTAGTAGTACAGCGCCAGGGAGCGCCGCTGGCGGTGGGGCGGGCAGGCCAACGGCTCCGGGTGGCCGTGAAACGACCGGTGGTCGCTGCGGAAGATGACAGCACGGTTGGCCAATGGGCTGACCTTGACCTCACACGCGCTCATCTCGGCATTCCACAGCTCGATGGCACCGCCCCACGACGGGTCCCAGTCTGGGTTGAGGAACAGGATCAGGTTCACCGTGCGGCGCCAGGTGGGGTGGTGGTGGTGGCGCTGAAAGTCTGTGTGTACGTTGAGAAAGCCGCCCCGCTCGCTCATGTGCAGGCCCGCGCCCTCCAAGCTGGGGTCGGCAAAGAGCCCCGGCTCCCCAGTGAGCTCTTGCAGCCAGGCCACAAAAGCGGGCCCCTGCAGTGCGCGGATGAGCTGCTGGAGGACCGGTGGATACAGCGCGCGTCGGGGGCTGCCTTGCTTGCGCTCGTTGGCGTGGCGGTAGTGGGTCCACAGCGGTGCGTCGGCAGGGGGGAAGGCGTCGTGAGCCTGGGCCAACACCGCGGGCACAATGGCGTCGTGGAGCACCACATGGGGAAAGGGACGCGCCGACGCAAACGCCACCTTGAGCTGAGGCAGGTCGGACTGCAGCTGGTCCAGGTGGAGGACGCTCATGGGGAGGCCGACGGCGCGAGCCCAGGAATGGCGCCGGGACCGGCATCCCAGCCCCGCCCGAGGGGGTGAAGTGTGGTGCCGGGGAAGCGCGCGTCGCACTGTCCCGTGGACCATGGGTGGCCGCTGGACTCCGGGACCACCACCACCGCCACCACCCAGTCCTCCAGCGGCACTTCGCCCACGAGCTGGCTGGTGTTCAGTGTGTGGAGAACACGCTGTGGCAGGTCAGAGTCGGGAAGTGAGAAGACCACGGCCCCGTCGTAGTCCCCGAGCTGGGCCCCCGGTCGGTCCGTCGGTTCTTCGCCGAAGATCTGCAGGCCCCGGGCGTGCATCGGTCCCTCCAGCGCATGCACCGTCTTGGCGACCTCCAGCTCCGAGCGGATGTCGGGCGAGACCACCCACGCAATGCACGCCTCGCGGCCCCCAAAGGCCCCGTGCAGCAGCGTGGCGACGGTGGCTTCGGCGCCCCCATCGAAGGGCAACAGCGACACCCAGAGCTGGCCGGACTGGGGCCACAGCAGGGGGTTGCGGGGCACGCCCACCTCGCGCACCAAGTTGATGTCCCGGTGCCAGCGGTCGGGGCGAGTGACCCCGGGGGCGTCGGGGATGTGCCAGAGCAGCAAGCCCGCGAGACCGAGTCCGCCGAGCCCTCCCCCGGCGGCCAGCCGCAGTGCCGGGGGCACGAGGTGGACCAGCGCGCCCGCAAATGCCGCCACAATGGGCAAGCTGGCGAGCACATGGCGGTCATCTGGCTCGTGGAGCAGGCGGAGGACAACGAGGAGATTGGCAGTCGCGGAAGTGGCCATCACCAGGCTGTTCCCGGGGGTTCGGCGCACGGCCAGCAAGAAGCCCGCCCCGCCGGCGATGAGCAGGGGGGTGCCGCTGACCCAGTCCACCACCACCCGCATCCCGTGGCCCAGTCCCAGGCCGCTGGTCGGGGTCCCGCCCCCGTGCATGTCGAGCTGCACGCCCATCGCGGCGGTGAGGCCCTCTGGTGCCCACAGCGTGATGGGCACGGTGGTCGCCACCAGCAGCACCGCGCCGCCGAGTGCCCGCAAGCCCCAGTGGCTGCGCCGTCCCGCCCACAGCAGGGCCAGTCCGGCCGCGCTGGTCACGGCCCAGGTCAGTCCCCGCACCCCCGGCGACGCCGGACCGCTGAGCAAGGGAACAACTAGCAAGATGCCGGCCACCACGCCGATCCCCATCACCGTGAGTGCCCGCCGGCCCCGCCCGCCTTCGGCGTGCACCGCCGCCAGTCCCACCATGAGCGCCCAGGCTGGGCCCAGCACAAACACCACCGGCCAGCGGGTGACCAGCGCGAGTCCAGAGGCCACGGCGGCGCCGGCAACCCAGCCCCCCCACCGCAAGCCATCGCTCGATGCGAGCAGCCCGAGGGCCAAGGTGCACAGCGCGGCGCCCGGCATGTCCACCATCAGGTCCATGCTGTGGGCCCGCCAGATGGGGGTGCCGGCCAGCAGGGCCACCGCCACGGGCCCGCTCCAGGGTCCGCCCAAGCGCGCCGCCAGCAGCCCTGTCCCCAGCAGTCCCAAAGACGAGAAGATCAGCTGAGCGTGCACCCCCACCAGCCAGGTCTGGGCGCCTTGCCACACCATCAGCGCCCCGGTGACAATGTAGACCAGTGGGCCATAGCCAACGATGGACGTGGGGCTCTCCGACGAGCCGGCGCCGGACATCAGGTCGGCGAAGACGGTCATGCGGCCGAGGTGGATGATGCCGTCCTGATGCACCCACGCCGCACTGCGCTGGGCCCAGTCGAGGTAGTCCCACGCGGCAAGCCCCACCAGCAGGACCATCACGACCCAGGGTGCGGTGCTCAGGAGCGGCGGACGCTCAGGCATGGCGGATGGCGTCGATCAGCCTCTGGCGGGCGCTCGCACCCATGTGGGGAAAGCTCGGCAAGCGCAGCACATGGCGCTCGACCGCGGCCGCCCCCGAACACCGGCGCCGGGCGTCCCCAAACAGCGGGAGCTGGCTGCAGTCCAGAAACTGGCGGGGCTTGGCCTCGATGCCCCGTCGGGCGAAGGTGTCGACCCAGCGGTCCATGTCGTCGACCCAGACGCCCAGGTAGCTGCCGTTGCTGCGCCCGTGGGTGTCGGGGCGCAAGGGTCGGATGCCGAGCACCCCGTCGGTGGCGTCGTACACCGCTTGGGTGATGCTGCGGCGGATCTGGGTGTGGGCATCGAGCTGGCGGAGCTGGCGTGCAACGGCCTCGGCCATGAAGGGATGAAACGGGGCCCGGCTGGCGGGATCAAAGGCCCAGGTGGTCGGTGGCGTGGTGGCGTCGAGGGCGTCTGCGAGCTTGGGGACCCGCCGCAGCAGGGGCTGGAGGGCCATCGTCCAGGGCACCGGCTGGAGCATCAGCGACAAGGCCGCGCGGGTGTGCTGCTCGGCAAAGCCACCGGTGTTGGTGGGCAAGGGCACCGGCGGTCCGACGCTCGGCGCCAGCGCCAACATGCCGCCGCCCAGCGCATTGACGTTCTTGTAGACCCCAAAGCTGAACAGGGCCCCATCGCCAAAGCTGCCGGCGGACTGGGGGCCGGTCTCGGTCTGGACCTCGGTGCCCAGCGCGTGGGCGCAGTCTTCGAAGAGCCGCAGGCCCCGGTCGGCACAGAATGTCTCGACTTCAGCGCTGGGGGCAGGGTGGCCGAACATGTGCGTCAGCAGCACCATTCGGGAGCGTGGCCCCACCTTGCGCGCGAGGTCGTCCAGGTCCATGCACAAGGTCTGGGGGTCGACGTCCACGAAGACCGGGCGCAGCCCACGCTGGACCAGAAGCTGCACCACCACCCAGTAGTTGTAGGCCGCGACCAGCACCTCATCGCCGGGCTCCAGCGGCACGGTCAGGAGGTACTGCCACAAGGCGTGACGGCCGGTGGGGGTGCCGATCAGCGTGCGGTCGGCGAGCCGGCCTCGAAGTGCGTCGTCCAGCGTGCGGGGCCGCCGGGGAAGGTGCAGCGCTGCCCTCAGGTAGGGGCCGAGCGTTGCCCGTCCGGGCACCGGGGCATGGTGGGGAATGCGCCAGTGGGTGAGGGGAGGCACGGAATATCCGGGACAGAGGGCGCTCAGCGGCCGCGGGCAATGGTCCACAGACAACCCAGTCCGTAGTGGACCGAGCGGCGCAGCGTGATGCTCTGCACCGTGTCATCGTACCGCGCTTCGAGGGGCCGCTCGGCGATCCGCAGTCCCCGGGCCATCAGACCCACGAGGACCTGCTGGTCAAAGACGTAGTCATCGCTGAAGGACTCCAGTGGCAAGCGCACCAGCGCTTCGGCGCGGAAGGCCCGGGCGCCCGTGTGCAGCTCGCTCATGTGCTGGCCAAAGCGCAGGTTGGCGGCCCCGGTCAGCAGCCGATTGCCCCACCGGCGCCAGCTCGGTATGTGGGCGCCCCCATGGCTGAGAAAGCGCGAGCCGAGCGCACAGTCGGCGTCGTCCAGGGCGTCCGCCAGCGCCAGCGTGGCCTCGGTCGGGTATTGCCCGTCGCCGTGCAGCATGACCACCCGGTCGGCCCCGTTGGCGAGAGCGGCGGCGTAGCCAGTCTTCTGGGCAGCGCCGTACCCCTTGTTGTGGGCGTGGCGCAGCACCCGCACGCCGGGGGGCACCTTGAGGGGCACCGTGGACCCATCGTCGACGACATAGATGCGGTAGCCCCGATCCCGGGGAATCTCCCCCAGGACCCGGTCCAGGCTGTCTTGGTAGTTCAGCGAGGGCAGCACGATGGCGGTGGGCGGCGACATGGCCCGGGGTCTAACGCCCGTTGGCGCGCAGGGAGAGAGCCCCGGCGCTCAGCGCATGACCACGGCGTCCAGCACCGCGTTCAGCTCGCTGGACATCCGGTCGTGGCTGAACCCCGACAGCGCCCGCTCCCGCGCGGCCTCACCCATCGGAATCCGTACTGCGTCATCATTGTCGAGGTTTGCCAGCGCTTGGGCCATCGCGGCCGGGTCTCCCACGGGCACCACCACCCCGGTCTCGGGCGTCAGCAGCTCGGCGGCGCCTTCGGTGCAGGTGGCCACGACCGGTAGGCCCGACGCCATCGCTTCGATGGTGGTCAGCGGCATGCCCTCCCAGTCGGAGCAGTTGAAGAAGATGTCGGCCGAACCGAGCAGATCCGCGACATCCCGCCGCAGGCCCAGCAGGGTGACCCGGTCCTCCACACCCAGCGTCGTGCGCAGCGTGTTGAGCTCGTCTGCCCGGCTGCCCCCCCCGACGAGGGCAAAGCGCAGCCGAGGGTTGCTGTCCCGCAGCAAGCGGGCAACCTCCATGACGTGCTGGTGGGCTTTCTGGTCTTCCAAGCGGCCCACCAGGATGACCACTCGGTGGTCGTCGTCCGCGCCCATGTCGGCCCGTCGTGCCTTCCGAAGATCCCCTGTGCGCGGGCTCAGTGGGCGACAGTCCACCCCGTTGTAGACCACGTGCACCCGCGTGGCATCGGCGCCGCCTTCCACCAGCTTTCGCTTGACCTCGGGAGAGACCGCCACCACCCGATCTGCGACCCGCATCAGCGGTCCGACCCGGCCGTACTTGTTGGCCGGCCAGCCATGCCCGACGGTGACGATGGGGATCTTGCGCACGGGCTGGGCGGCCCGGGAGGCCAAGGTTGTCGCCAGTGAATTGCAGATGATGGCTTGGGGGGCGTGCTTTTCGAGCAGCCCATTGACGAACACCGCGGCCCGCGGCAGATCCCCGCGAACCGTCAGCAGCGGTCCTTCTTCGTGGGTGACGCCTGGCAGCAGCTCCGCCACCAACGCGCCCCCGCTCGATGCCACCACCACCTCGCCCCCCTGGGACTTGAACCAGTTGGCGATGGTCACGACATACCGCTCAGCGCCGCCCGTCGCGAGGGTGTCGATCAAGATCAGCACGGGCGAGACCACCGGTCGAGGCGCGGGCTCCCAAGCGTCGAGCCGATCGAACAGGTCCTGGCACAGCGCACGGATCTCGGGGCGACACTCGGGCGCCGGTCGGCGGCCAATGGACGTCGGTCGCACCTGATCCACAAAGTCGTCCGTGAAGGCGGCGCCGAGGAAGTCAAAGATGCGTTGAAAGGTGGGCGCGGGCGCCTGGACCAGATCTGCGTACCGCACGAGCAGCATGCGGGGGTCCTGATGCAGCCCCAGCTCGAAGAAGAAGGCGTTGCGCATGTACCAGAACAACAGCGCGGCTTCGTGGGGGCTCAGGTCAGGGGTGGCCACCCGTCGGATGTTGGCCACCACCGCCTCGGGCAACCGTGCGGTCCGCCATCCCCAGGTCTCGAAGTCGCCGTCCAGCACGGCCTTGATGAGGTCTTGCTGGTGCTCATCCCACTTGACCACGGCGGAGTTCGCGACGTCATCAAAGTGCCGAAAGACCCAGACGCCACGGGCGTTGTCGAACCGCTGGAGCAGCTGGTCGGCTTCTTGGCTGTCGCAGATCGGCTTGAAGACCTGCACCGGCGCGGGATTCAGGCCAATCAGTGCCCGCAGGGTGCGGTCCGAGCGAAGCTGAAAGTCGGAGAAGGCCGAGGCGTGATTTTCGTGAAAGATGCGCGTCTCGGGGCTCTGGTCGAGCACGCGCATGACCATCTTGGTTCCGGAGCGCTGGCACCCAAAGACAAACCCGATCCGTCGGGCGTGGGCCCACCCATGGCGGGTCTGGCGCAGGGTCTTCACCTGACGGCGAAGAAAGTTCGGGGCCGCACGCTGCAGCTCGAGGATGCGGGGACTGCCACTCATCGCGACTCCGGGAGGGGGGGAGCTCGGTGGCTCTTGACTGCGGATCAAAACCGCGGGGTCCTCAACTTCGGACGGACCAACGCCGTAGCTTGAGGCCTATCGCCCGCGGCTCAGCAGTCGTCACCCGGGGCTCTCTGCCACACGACCGTCTCCAGGTCGTCCCGGCGGAGGGTTGCAGGGGGGGACTCGGTGCGGTGAGGGAGCTCAGGCAATGCAGGGAGGCATCGACAGCGTGGACAGTGCAACGCGGCCATCGGTGGTGTTGGTGATCACCCGCGGCGAGCGGGGTGGGGCACAAGTGCACGTGCACGATCTTGTGGTTGGTCTCTCCGAGAAGATCGACTACCACGTTGTCCTCGGTGAGGACGGCTTCCTGGGCCCGGCGCTGCGCGCGGCAGGAGTGACGGTGACCTTGCTCCCCGCGCTACAGCGCTCGATCCACCCTCGGACCGACCGTCGAGCGTTGGTGGGGCTCAGCCGGCTGCTGCGCGAGCTCAAGCCCGATCTGGTCCACACCCACAGCACAAAGGCTGGTCTGCTGGGTCGTCTCGCGGCTTGGCGGTGCGGTGTGCCCGTGGTCCACACGGCCCATGCGTGGTCATTTTCCGATGGGCTGTCCTGGAAGCGAAAGAGCTGGGCCATTCCCGTGGAGGCCCTCGCTGGGCGCATCACCGACCGGTTCATCACCGTGTCCGAGGCAGACCGCGAGGTCGGCACCCGGTGGCGGGTGGCCCGGTGGTCTCAAGTGCGGGTGGTCCACAACGGTGTGCCCGATGTGGTGCCCCGCGCCAGCCCCGGCGCCTGCGGTCCGCCTGTGATCGCACTGGTGGCCCGGATGGCCCCCCCGAAGGACCACTCGCTCATGCTGATGGCCCTGGCCGCCGTGCAGGCCCCCTTCATCCTCAGGCTCATCGGGGATGGCCCAGACCGCTCAACCTTGGAAGCCCAAGCCCGCCAGCTCGGCATCGCGGACCACATCGAGTGGCTCGGTGTGCGCAGCGATGTGCCAGAGCTGTTGGCGGACGCCCACATCTTCGCGCTGGTCTCGCGGCAAGAGGGGTTTCCCTTGGCCATCCTCGAGGCGATGCGGGCCGGGCTGCCCGTGGTGGCGTCGGACGTGGGCGGGGTCACCGAAGCCGTGAGGGACGGTCACAACGGCATTGTGGTGCAACGCGGTGATCTGGCCGGGCTGACGGCAGCGCTGGACACTCTGCTGACCGACCCTGAGCTGCGTGTGCGCTTGGGCCAGCACGGCCGCGCCGACTTTGACGCCCAGTTCAGCCTGCCCCGCATGCTGGACGCCACGCTGCATGTCTACCGCGAGCTGATCGGCGGTCCCCCTGCTGCGGCTGGCCCGCAGAACCCTTGCCCCCCCCGGTTCGACGAGGTCCCCCAATGAAGGTCTTCGGCATCAAGATGGAGCGGCGGTCGCTGCTGTACGTGCTGGGCGACGCTGCCCTCGCCGTGCTGGCACTCGCTGTCGCCACCGCCATTCGCTTTGAGCTGCCGCTGTTCGATGTGTCAGTCGGCCGCATGATCTCGGACCACACAGGCGGCATTGCGCTGTTTGTGCTGACCCACGTGCTCATGCTGTATGTGGCCGAGACCTACGACCCCGCCCGTGACTTTCTGCGCCTGCGCCAGATGGTGCGGGTGTGGGCGGCCCTGGGTGTGGCCGCTGTGTGTCAGATGGTGCTGTACTACGCGCTTCCCAACTGGCAGCTCGGTCGCGGCGTGGTCGTGCTGGCGAACGTGGGGTTCTTGTTCGCGATCACCGGCTGGCGGCTCACAATGGGCTTGTTCCGGCCGCGGCTGAGCCGGCGGCGGCGCACGCTCATCCTCGGTGATGACCCCTCGGGGCACGTCATCGCGAAGGCCATCCGCGAAGATCCGGAGCGGCGGGACCGGTACGAGCTGCTGGGCTTCATCAGTGCACCGGAGTGGCCCGGTCGGCCGGCCCTGGAGGTGCCGAAAGAAGAACCCGTGGCGGCGCCCATCGCGGCGGACCTTCAAGTGGTCGGCAAGGCCGAAGACCTCGCCAACCTGATCAACCTCGCGGCGGTCGACTGCATCATCGTGGCCATCCGCAGCGGCATGCCCCCGTGGCTGACCCAGCTGTTGCTCGAAAAGAAGGCATCGGGCGTGCAGATCGAAGACCTGCGGGTGGTCTACAAAGACATCACAGGCAAGGTGCCCATCCAGTACCTGTCCGACACGTCCTTCATCTTTGGACCCGAGTTCGCCGGGTCGAACGGGGTGGGCGCCGCCCTCCAGCGCCTGGCCGACATCACCATCGCGACCGTGGGCCTGCTGTTGTCGGCGCCAATCATCATCGTGGCGGCCTGGTACATCAAGAAGGACTCGCGGGGTCCGGTGTTCTACTCCCAAGTGCGGGTGGGGCAGAACGAGGAGAACTTCACGATCTGGAAGCTGCGCACGATGGGGGTGGACGCCGAAGCCAAGTCCGGTGCGGTGTGGTCCCAAGGCGCTGGAGACCCCCGGGTGACACCGGTGGGACGCATCTTGAGGCGCACCCGCATCGACGAGCTGCCCCAGTTCTGGAATGTGCTGATGGGGGAGATGTCGATGGTCGGCCCCCGACCGGAGCGACCCCACTTTGTCGCCCAGCTCAAGCAGGAGATCCCCTTCTACAGCCTGCGCTTTGCTGTGAAGCCCGGCGTGACGGGCTGGGCCCAGGTCCGGTACCGGTACGGCGCCAGCGTGGACGACTCAGCCGAGAAGCTCTGCTACGACCTGTTTGCCATCCAGGAGCTCAGCCCGATCCTCTATTCGATGATCATTCTGAAGACCGTCCAGACGGTCCTTCTCAAGCCGGGTTCGTGAGCGCTCAGCCGGTGGGATGGTCAGGCCTGGGCTTCGCACCGCTGGGCGATGTCACCCATGCTGAGGATGTCGAGCTCGCCCCGGTCTCGCAGTCGGGCGGCGTGCTCCAGCACCGCCCGAAACCCGGCCAGCATCGGCCCCGGGGCGCTCGCGAAGTTGATGGGGTGGATGTAGAGGTGGAAGATCTCGCGGCGGCGAGCGGCCCTCAGGGTGCCCGCTTGGCTGCGCTGCACACGGCGAGAGATGGGGACCACCCGGCGGATTCCGTCCGCGGGCAAGAACACGGCGGACCCTGGCACACACCACAAGCCGTGCTCATCGCGGGACGGCAGCACGGTCGGGGGCACCGCCGCGGCGACCACCTCGGCCAAGTGCAGTGCCCGTCCGGCGGCGTGGGGCAGCCCGGCCCGGCGGTACCAGGCTGGCTCGGGGGGCCGCCAGCACGTGAACCCATGCTTGCGCAAGAGATCCACATGTCCGGGCACGTTCCGGGGAAAAACAAAGCTCTTCAGCTTCAGTCCCAGCTCCTGCGCTTCGGCCACCACCCGCGCCAGATCGGCGTCGGCGGTCTCGCGGCTGCACCCGGGGTCGCCGAAGATCGGATGGGAGAACGAGTGGCTGCCAACTTCCTGGCCAGCGGCGTGGAGCCGTTGCACAAGGCTGCGGCCATACCAAGCGGGGGACGTGTGCTCATCGCCCCGGGGAATCTTCGAGAACCACGGCTGGTTCAGCCATGTGTGGGTGGGCGCAATCTGGTCTGCATAGACGTCGGGCCGGCTGCGTGCCATGAACAAGTGGCCCACCGTCGCCCAGGTGGCGCGGATGCCCAGATCGTCGAGCATCGTGAGCAGCGGCGAGAAGACTTGCTCGCGGGTGACCCTGGACTGGCGCTCGAGCATGGCGGTGTTGGGTTCCAGATCTCGGGAACCCCAAACCAGCTCAAAGTCGAGACTCAGGGTGAAGACCCCACGCGGCAGACCGAACGACATATCCTGACCCGGCGACGGGCAGACACTCGGCGGCCCTTGTCGCCCATTCGGCATATCGAGCCAGTGTGGCTCTTCCAATTTTGAGGCTCCGCGCTGTGTCACAGGATCCCACCCCATCTGCTCTCGGCTCTTTCGACCTCCAAGCGTTCCGCGACATCGTGTGGGACCAACGGCGGGGCGTGGTCGCCTTTCTTGGTGCGGTCATGCTGGTCGCGGTTCTCGGCACCGCCTTGTCCACCCGCTGGTACGAGGCCGTGGCTGTGCTTCAGCTGTTGCCGCGGGCGGGGCTCGAGGTCGACGTCAATGAGGTCCTGAAGCTCGATGAGGGCGGCTACATGGAAGGCCGGGATCGGGCGCGCACCCAGATCCAGATCATCCAGAGCCGGGCGGTGCGAGAAGAGGCACTGCGCCGCTATTCTGAGGCCGGTGGTGCCGGGCTTGAGCCGGACGCTGAAGGCATTGCTTGGCTGGGGGGGCACCTGACCGCGGGCCCCCGCGAAGACACCCAGCTGGTGGAGGTCCGGGTCAAACACACCGATCCGGACTCGGCCGCGCTGCTCGCAAACCTCGTGGCTGAGGTCTATGTCGAAGCGAGCTTGGAATTCCGGCGAAAGGCCGCTCGGGAGACCCGCGTGTGGCTGGAGGGCCAGTCCCAGAGCTACCGCACCCAGCTGGAAGCCGCGTCCGCGGCGCTGCTCGAGTTCAAACAAACGAATGACTTGGTCGGCGTGGAGGGGGATGTTGACGACATCTCCACACGGCTGGGCGCGCTCCACGTCGCACTGGGAGCGGCCACGACCGATCGGGTGACCGTGGCCAGCCAGCTCGCCCAGCACGAGAAGCTGCTCAAGCAAGGGCGGCACGAGGTGCTGCTGGGTGCCTTTGACGATCGCAGCATCAGCACGGTCGCCGAACAGCTGGCCGCACTGCGCACCCGTGCTGCTGAAGTGCAAGGTCGCTACGGCAAGCGCCATCCCGAGTACCAGCGCGTCAATGACCACTTGGCCCGGGTGGAGGGCCTTGTGCGCGCCGAGGTGCGCCGATTGATCGATGCGGAGCGCTCCAAGCTGCAGACCCTGCAGGCCACTGAAGTGGAGCTGGCGGCCGAGATCGATCTGGTGAAAGCGGAGCTTCACCGTCGGGAGCTGTTGAGTGAAGAATATCAACAGCTCGAGCGCCGGGAAGGGAATGCCCGCCGCATGGTCAACGAGCTCACCGATCGGGGCGCCGAGGTTGACCTCCAAGCCCAGACCCAGCTCAGCGATGTGCGTGTGGTGGATCCGGCGGTGGCCCAGTCTGCGCCGGTGCTGCCGAATGTGCCGCTGAACCTCGTGATGGCCTTTGTGGTGGGCATTGCTGGCGGGTTTGCCTATGCGCTGATCCGCCACCAGTTCCGCGATGGACTGATGACCGCCCGGGACGTGGAGCTCTGCACGGAGCTGCCGGTTCTGGGCATCATCCCGTCATTGCCCGGGTCGGTGCCCGAAGCCGAGCGGCCGCTGTTCCCGATCGATCGTCCCCACTCGATGCAGACCGAGGCCTACCGGGCGCTGCGGGCCATGGTGGTGCACCAGTCCGGCGGGTCGACGGGGCGGGTGATCTTGGTGACCAGCGGGGTGGCCGGAGAAGGCAAGACCACGACGTCGATCGGGCTCGCGGTGGCCTTCGCCCGGCTGGGGCGGCGCACGCTGCTGGTCGACGGTGATCTGCGCCGGCCCCGCCTGGATGGCCTGTTCAAGCTGGAGAACGCCCAGGGCCTCTCCGACACCCTGGTGGGCCGAGTGGATCCGCTGCTCCTGCGTCGGTCGACCGATGTGAAGGGGCTGTATGTGCTGCCGGCGGGGCGTCCGGTGGAGAACGTGGGGGAGCTGTTGGCCTCCCACCTGGCCAGCCGGATGATCGACCACCTCCGCAGTGCCTTTGATGTGGTCATCATCGACACGTCCCCGGTGGGTGTGGTGGCCGATGCCATGGCCCTCGCCAGCATGGTGGACGGGGTGCTGATGGTGGTTCGCCGGGGCCACGCGCCGGGTCGCCTCGCCGCCGACGCCGCCGCCCGCTTGCGCCGGGCCAATGCCCGCATCTTGGGCACGGTCTTCAACGACACCCCCACCGACGCCCAGGCGCTGCGCTTCTCCGGTGGATACTACCGAGAAGACGCCACGGAGCGGCTGGTCAGCAAGTGAGCGCCGTCGTGCTCAGTGGACGGGGGCACCGATGCGCGAGCTGACTCGCCGGCGCCTGGGGGGCTCCCTGGTCGTGCCGGTTGCCCTCGGCTTGGTGTGTGGGCTGGGCATCCTGATCGATCCCCGGCTGCCGTTGGCGATCGCGGTGGCGGCGGGCTTTGCATGGCTGGGGGCGCGCTCTCCGCAGCTGCTGGTGGGCCTCGTCTTTGTGTCGATCCTGTTCGATCGGCTGGGGGCCACCGGGTTCAAGGTCGCGAAGCTGCCCGTGACGGCCTCGAAGCTCGCGGTGGTGGGCACCCTGGGGCTCTGGAGTGTGCACGCGCTGGTCCGCCGCATCGCGCTGGTCCGCCCCCACCCGGTGTTGGTCGCCCTTGTGGGAATGACCGTGGTGACGGGCATCTGCGTGGCATGGTCCGACTCCTTTGACGCGGGGCGCTTCACCCTCATCGGGCTGGCGATGGTGACCGTGCTCACGGGCGCGGTCTACGCGATCCTGGCCGACCGGGACCTCGCGCCGCTGTACCGGGGGCTGGGCGTGGTGGTGGTCTTGGCGCTGGTGGCATCGGTGCTCGGCGGCGGCAGCGGCATGGACCAGCACGGCCGGGCCACGGGCACCTTCGGCGATCCCAATGAGTGGGCATCCTTGGTGTTGCTCGTGACCCCGTTCCTGCTCGGGGGGCTCGCGGAGGACCGGCACTGGACGGCCCGGTTCCTGCGCCTCGGGCTCATCGGACTGGCGCCCCTGGCGGTGCTCGACAGTGGCTCCCGGGCGGCCTTGCTGGTGGGCGGCTGTGTGGCGCTGGGCCTGCTCGTGGTGCTCCGCAACAACCGCACGGAGCTGCTGTTGTGTGCGGTGGGCGGGCTGGTGGCGGCCCCCTTTGTTGTGGATCTGGAGATCGCGCTGGAGCGCTTTGGCCGGCTGTTCGGCCGCTTCACCGGCCAAGCGATGGTCAACGACGGCAGCTTGGATGAGCGGGGTGAGCTGCTGCGGCAGGGCCTGGACCTGTTCGCGGACCACTGGATGCTGGGGGCAGGGCCCGGCAACTTTGCAAAGGCAACAGGCTTCATCTCGCTGGATGGGCGGCTGCGGCCGGCCCACAACACCTACTTGGAGGTCGCCGGGGAGCAGGGCCTGCTGGGGCTTGTCGCCGGTGCCGTCTTCATGGTGACGGTGGGCCTGACGCTGCGCGCGGCGTGGCAGCGGGCGGGCAGCACGGACGCCCGCGCACGGGTGGTGGGCGCGGGGCTGGGGCTCATGTCCTTGGCCCTGATGTCCGCTACGCTCGGGATGCTGACCTTCTCCATGGGCTACCTCGTGCTCGGCGCCACCCTCGCGGTCTGCCACCAGGCCAGCCTTGGTGAGGCGTCCCATGGGCGCTGAAGACACGGGCGGACGGGGGGGAAACCTCGCGTTTCTGGCCCTCGGGCAAGCCTTCCGGATGGGGTCCGGTGTGGCCATCAATGTCCTGCTGATGCGCATGCTGGGCGTCGAGGGCTTCGGGGTCTACGGCTACGTGATGACCCTCGTGGGCCTCGCAGCATTTGGTGCCGGGCTGGGCATGGAGCGGCTGCTCATTCGGGAGCTCGCTCGGGTGCCAGAGCAGCGCGGCAAGCTCGTCACCACGGGGCTGTTCACCACGGCGGTCCTGTCGGTGGGCACGGCCTGTGCGGTGCTCGGGTGGGTGGCGGTGACCGATGGCCGCAAAGAAGTGGTGCTCGCTGCGGGCTTCGCGGCGGCGGCACTGGGCCTTCAGTCGCTCGCGACGGTCCTTCAGGCAGCGTTCCATGCGGCGCGGGACATGGGGCCCAGCTCCCGGGGCCAGATGGCGGGCCGGATGGCGCTGGTGGTGGGCACGCTCGTCGGGCTGGCCGCAGGGTTGGGGCTGCTGGCGGTCTTTGTGGCCCAGGTGCTCGATGCCCTCGTGACGTTGGTGTGGATCGGCTGGGCCTACCGAACCCGTCTCGACGCCGCGCCCCACCGGGTGCGCTTCGCCGACATCACCGCCCTGTCCCGCCGCAGCCTGCCCTTTGGGCTCAACATGCTGTTCGGCAGCATCTACCTGAGCGCCGATGTGCTGCTGCTGGAGCACATGCGCGGCGATGAAGACGTGGGCCTCTACCGGGGCGCGGTGATGCTGATCGCCCTGTTCCCCGTGATCGCAAACACCATCACCACCGGCTTCTTTCCGCGGCTGGCCCGGCGCCTGGGTGACCCCAAGGGAGCCGGTGCGGAGCTGTCGTTCATCTCACGGGTGCTGCTCGCCATCAGCGTGCCGGCGGCCGTGGGTGGCATGCTCACCGCGGAGCCCCTGATGGTGCTGCTGGGGGGCGAAGCCTTCGCCCGAAGTGCGCTGCCGTTCCTGATCATGGCCCCGCTCCTGCCGCTGCGCTTCCTCAACAATGGCTTCGCGACCACGCTGTCCACCTTGAACCGCCAGCAGGACCGCACCCGCGGTGTGATGCTCGCCGCTGGGCTCAACCTGGGCCTCAACCTGCTCGTCATTCCCCAGTGGGGGGCGGCCGGCGCGGCGGCGACGACGCTGGTGACCGAGGTGGCGCTGGGCATCTGGATGCGGTGGCGAGTCTCCCCGTTGCTGGAGGGCTTCAGCCTGGGCCCGACCCTGCTGCGGGTCTGTGTGCCGGCGGGTGTGATGGCGCTGGCCCTGCTCGGGATGGGTGACCTGCACGTTGTGCTCCAGATTGGCCTGGGCGGTGCCGTCTACGCCGGGGTCGGGCTTGCGACGGGTGCATGGCGCCCGGCGGATCTTCGCCGACTCCGGAGGGTGTGAGTGCGCATTGTTCAGCTGGTTCCAGGCCTCACCGTCGGTGGCGCCGAGCGCATTGTCTCGCTGTTGGCCGCCGCTCAAGCGCAGCAGGGCCACACGGTCTGTGTGGTGGCCCTCGGTCCCCGCACCGACAGCTGGATCGAAAAAGACCTTGACGAAAATGACGTTGAGATGGTCTTTCTCGGCAAGTCTCCGGGCTTCGATCCCCGGGCGATTCCCCGGCTTGGCCGGTGGCTGCGGCGGTGGCGTCCCGACGTGGTCCACACCCACTTGCATGTCCTGAAGTACTTGCTGCCCACTCGTCTCGTCTACCGGCCACCGGCGATCGTGCACACCCTGCACAACCTCGCCGAGAACGAAGCTTCACCCGCAGACCAAGCCCTCCAGCGCCTCGCGTTTCGGTGGCGGGTCGCCGCGGTGGCCATCGGGGACGCGGTCGCCGACAGTGCGGTGGCGCTCTACGGCCGGCCGCCTGCCGACACGATCCCCAACGGGGTGCCGGTGGATGCGTTCCAGTCGGGCCCTGAAGTCGGGCCGGCGCTGCGGTTGTCCCTCGGCCTCGCTGCGGACGCGCCGGTGCTGCTGTCGGTGGGCAGGCTCAACCCCCAGAAGAACCAGAAGCTGCTGCTGGACGCCTTCTCCCGCCTCGATCCGGCGCTCGGGGCCCAGCTCCTGATCGCGGGCAAGGGGGAGCTGCGGCCGGACCTGGAAGCCCAGGCCAAGGCCCTCGGGATCACGGACGCCGTGCACTTTCTTGGTGTTCGGCGGGATGTGCCCGCGCTGCTGGCTGCGGCGGATGTCTTTGTGCTGTCCAGCCTCTACGAGGGCAACCCATTGGTGGTGATGGAGGCGATGGCCGCCGGCCGCGCGGTGGTCTCGACCTCGGTGGGCTGCGTGCCGGAGTTGGTGGGGCCCCAGACCGGCCGGCTGGTGCCCTCGGACGACCCCGCTGCGCTGGCCGCCGCCTTGGCCGACCTGTGTGCAGATCGGGGATCGACACGCGCCCTGGGACAAGGTGCCCTACAGGTCGCCCGCGCCCGCTTCGATGTCTCTGTCATGGCCCGACACTACGCGCAGCTCTATGCCCGCTTGGTGGGGCCTGCCTCGGCGGACCCGGTGTCGTCCGACCGCTGAGGGCTGCCGCAATGCAGCGCCCCACGGCCCGACCCGAGACGTCCCATGTCCCCACTGCTCAGCTTGTTTGTCGCGGCACTGTCCGGCACCAGCGTCGCCGCCACCCAGGTGGCACCCGAGCTGCGAAACTACCGGGTGGGTCCTGGTGATGTGCTCCAGGTGCGGGTCTACGGGGAGCCTGAGCTGTCCGGGGCCTTTCCGGTCAACGACATGGGGGAGCTGAACTACCCGCTGCTCGGCGGCGTGCCTGTCCACGGGCAGACCACCGACGAGGTGAGCGCGTGGTTGCTGGCCCGGCTAGATGAGGAGTACCTGCAGGGGCCCCAGATCACGGTCTGGCTCGATGCCTACAACAGCCAGCCAGTGCCCGTTCTCGGTGCGGTCTCGGCGCCGGGGCTCTACTACCTCAAGGGACCGACCACCGTGCTGGACGTGCTCGGTCAAGCCGGCGGCATGCTGGCCGGCGGGGCGAGCGAGGTGCGCATCACCCACGGCGGGTCTGAGGACAACGTCACGGTGGTGCCCGTCGCAGCGCTCATTGCCGAGGGCAAGGGCAACATCCAGCTGCGGCCGGGGGACCTCGTCTTTGTGCCGGAGGGCCTGGTGTCGGTGATGGGCTCGGTGGGCCAGCCAGGGGAGGTGGCCTACCGGGAGGGGCTCACGGTGTCGCAGACCATCGCGGCCGCGGGTGGGGCCACGTCGCTCGCCAATTTGGGCCGTGTGGTGGTGTTGCGGGGTGATCAAACCATCGAAGTCAATGTTCGCCGAGTGTTGGCGGGACGGGGTGCAGATGTCACCGTTCGTGCTGGAGATCGCGTGTTCGTCAAGACGTCCGTCTTCTGATCCGTGGCCAAGACCGTAGCCAATCGGCTATGGTGGGCGTGCGGTGGATTCAAAATTCGAATCCTGGACAACTGATGAATGTGCTTCTCACAGGAGGCGCGGGCTATATTGGCGCGCACCTCCTCGTCGACCTGCTCGAAGAAGGCCATGACGTGGTCGTCTTCGACAACTGCAGCACTGGGAGTGCTGAAGCGATTGCAAGGGCCGAGTCCCTCACTGGGCGGCAGTGTACCTTCGTGCATGCGGATGTCCGCGATGCCGAGTCTGTTCGGGGTGCGCTTAAGGGTATTGACGCAGTGATTCACCTCGCTGGGTCGAAGAAGGTGGGCGAGTCGGTGGCCTTCCCGGCGCGTTACTTCCACAACAATGTGGGCGGGATGGCCGTGCTGCTCGATGAGATGGAGCGGGCGGGCATCCACAAGATCGTCTACTCCAGCTCGGCTGCGGTCTACGGCACCCAGCATCAAGTGCCCATCGCTGAAGACGCGCCGCTGCGGCCCGACAGCCCCTATGGGCGGTCCAAGCTGCTCGGGGAGCACATGCTCGCCGATCTTGCGGCGTGCGGCACGTGGTCGGCGGTGTCTCTTCGATACTTCAATCCAGTGGGTGCCCACCCGTCTGGGTTGATCGGTGAGCCGCTGTCCGAAGCGGCCAGTCTGGTGCCCAGGGCGCTGCGCGCGCTTCTCGACAGTGACGACCAGCTCGCGATCTTCGGCACGGACTACGCCACTCGGGATGGTACGTGTTTGCGCGATTATGTTCACGTGTGTGACCTTGCTCGGGCGCATCTTGATGCGTTGTCGGTTCTGGAAAATCCGGGCCACCATGTGTACAATGTCGGCACGGGCAATGGATGCAGCGTGCGTGAGGTGTTGGCATCCTGCGAGCGTGTGGCGGGCCGCCCGGTGCCTGCGCTGGACGGCGAGCGTCGCGCTGGCGATGTGGCGGTGGCCGTGGCTGACGTCTCCAAGATTGCCGATGAGCTGGGCTTTCGCGCCACCCGTGGACTCGATGACATGGTGACCTCCGCATGGCGCTGGGCGTGTCGCCACCCCGATGGCTACACCAACCTGACGCCGGTGCTGCGCCTCCAGGCCCGGGCTGCGGCGCCGACGAGCGTGAGCGTGGACGCCCTTGAGGAGCGGACTTGTCGCACTGGCTAAAGGTTCTCGGTGTCCTCGGGTGTGTCGCTTGCTCCCGGGGACACGTCGAGGCTCGTCCTGTGGTCCAGACCGCCGTGGCGCCGCTGTACGGCTTCTGGGGGCTCAACGGCTTTGTGAACAAAGCTGGTCTTCAGGATGTGAAGCAGCGGCTCGGGTTGGGGGTGTTTCATACGTCCACCCGCTCGCCCCGGTATGCGGTGCAGACCCTGCTGCCGCTGGCCCAGTCCGCCGGCGTGCGGGTCACGCTGCGGCTCACGGGGGACCACGAGCACTACACGACGGCCGGCGGAGAGTTTGACCTCGACGCCTGGAAGGCTGCGCTCGAGCCGTGGCAAGATGTGGACTTGGCACCGTTTGTCGCGGACGGCACCCTCGTCGCCCACATGTTGCTGGACGACATCCACAACTTTGCCGCCCAAGACCCGACTGCGGCGGAGCTGGACGAGATGGCCCGCACGTCCAAGCTGATGTGGCCGGGCTTGCCCACCTTTGTGCGCGAGAAGGCCACGCGGATGCCGGTTCCTGACGGGGGGCGGTACCACCACGTCGACGCCATCGTGAACCAGTACCGCCACCGCGAGGGCGACGTGGTGCGTTGGACTGAAGAGCAGTCCCGGACGGCCGCCGCCCTGGACGTGGGGGTCATCAACGGGCTCAACATCGCCAATGGCGGGGACGGGTCCAGCCACCAACCCGGCTGGCAGAAAGGCCGGTTTGCGATGTCGGCCGACGAGATCCGGCGGTATGGGGCCGTGCTCGCGGCAGACCCCCGGTGCGCGATGTTCCTGAACTGGGAGTATGACGGCGAAGAGCAGTGGTCGGATGGCAGCATCGGTGCCGCGTGGTTCGACCGTCCAGAAAACACCGCGGCGCTGATGGACCTGGCCCACGCGGTGTCGGGCCGACCGGCCGCCCCCCTCAGCCGCTCGGGTCAGCCGGCAGCACGCTGAAGATGCTGCTGATGCCGTGGTTCTCGAGGGTCCAGGACTGGAGCTTGCGGCCACCTTCCAGATCGTAGGCCGCAATCCGGGTGGGGCTGGGCTCGGGGGCCTTGCCGAGCGGCTTGCGCAGCCACGACAGGTTCTGCTTGAGGGCGGTGGGCCGCAGCCGGCTAAACGCCAGATAGGTCGTGCCCTCGATGCGGTGGATGCCCCGGCACCAGCCCAAGGGGTGGCCGCCCTCACTGCCGATGGTGTCGAGGTTGTAGCGGGCATGGATGGCCTTGCGCGCCCGGTCCACCGCGACGACCTCGCCCGAGACCACGGTGAACCAGCTGAGGTCTCCGTCGGGAATGCCGTCGTGGATGGGATCTTCGGAGATCTTGGGCAGTGTGGCCGCCCCCCCCAGAACGATGGCATCTCGTTGCTGGAACCGCGTCACCCAGGTCGTTCCCGCCGCCGTGTGGATGTAGTTGGGGTGGCACGCGTGGGGCTTGGTGGTTGCGACCTTCCGGTAGTCCGTGTTCTGGTCGAACCGGTCCCAGGTCGACGCGCCGGTGTGGCTGTGCACATCGGCCAGAGTCTCGTCATCATCGGCAAACACAAGCGTGGCATCGAGTCCGGTCGAGACCACATGCAAGCGGCCGTCGATGCGGGCCACATGGTGCACATCGTTGAACCAGGGGTGGCTCAGCGTGCGGACAATGCGCCGCTCGACCGGGTCAAAGACGAGCACCTCGGTCTGGGTGCACAGCAGCAGGTGGGCCCCATCCCAAGACCCCGCCTTGAAGACATGGGACGCGCCAGTCTCGGGGCGCCGGCCGACCGGGGAGGCGTACTCCAGCACGGTCTCGGTGCGACCAGTGTCGGTGTCCAGTTCGATGAGCACGGCCTTCTCGTAGGCATGCCACTCGTCGCGGGCCAACAGGCGGGAAGGGCGCTGGCGGCCCCCTGTGATGAAGAAGCGCGGCACTTTGCCTCAGGGATGCGGGGTTGGGCGTCCCTATCGGTCGCGCCGGCTGTGGGCTGTACAGCGTCCGCGCTCCCATGGCCCAGCGCGGGGGCGGGCACGTCGGTCGCACCTCCGCAACACACTGCGCTACACGGGACTGCCGAGGGGCGGGTCCCTGCCGGCGATGAACCGGCGACCGTCCCCCTCATCCAGGAGCTCCAATGAAAGCGCTGCACCGTCCCGACATGTTCAGCTGGTCCGTCTTCGATGCGCCCCGCAACGTCGACTTTCACGGCCACCTCATCGTGCGGGAGGGGGGCAATGTGGTCGTCGATCCCATGCCGCTGAGCGACCACGACCTGGCCCACCTCGACGCCTTGGGCGGTGCGGCCTGGATTGTGGTCACCAACTCCGACCACCTCCGGTCCACGGTCGAGCTGGCCGCCCACACCGGGGCCAAGGTGGCGGCACCGGCGGCAGAGTCGGGATCGTGGGATGGCGCGGTGGACCGCTGGCTGAAGGACGGCGACACGTTGGTTCCGGGCGTCACGGTGCTCACCGTCGACGGATCGAAGACGGCGGGAGAGCTGGTGGTTCGTGTCGAGAACACCTTGATCATGGGCGATCTCGTGCGGGCCCACCAAGGTGGACGGCTCAACATCCTCCCCGCGCCCAAGCTCCGCGATCCGGCCGCTGCGGTGGCCTCGGTGGCTCGGCTGGCGGCCCTCGACGGCATCGATGCGGTGCTGGTGGGTGACGGCTGGCCCGTCTTTCGCGACGGGGGCCGGGCACTCTGCGAGCTGGCCGCTTCGCTGGCGTAGACCGCCGGGGTATGCTCGGCGGCGCCAAGGAGTTGCCAGATGTCCCAGAAGCCCGCCGAGACGATGTCCGCCGACCAGATGATCGCCGACTGCATGGCCCACACGCTGTACTCGTGGGCGGCCCGCGACAAGACCGTGCCCATGCCGATCGCCAGCGCCAAGGGCATCCACCTGTTCGGCCCCTCGGGCGAGCGCTGGATCGACTTCAACTCCCAGCTCATGAGCGTCAACATCGGCCACAGCCACCCCCGGGTGGTCCAGGCCATCAAGGACGCTGCCGATGGGCTGATCTATGCGTTCCCCGGCTCGGCCACGGCGCCCCGGGCCCGCTTGGCGAAGCGCCTGTCGGAGCTGATGCCCGGCGACCTCAACACCTTTTTCTTCACACTTGGCGGGGCCGAGGCCAACGAGAACGCGATCAAGCTGGCCCGCCAGTACACCGGCCGCTTCAAGATCCTCAGCCGCTACCGCAGCTACCATGGCGCGACGAATGCATGCATGCAGCTGACGGGTGACCCCCGGCGCTTGCCCAACGAGCCGGGCAGCCCGGGCTTCGTGAAGGTGATGGACCCGTGGCCCTACACGTGGAGCTGGGGTGCGGACGACGCCGAGATCGTGAAGAACAACCTGACCTACCTGGAAGAGGTGATTCAGTACGAGGGCGCCGATCAGATTGCGGCGATGTTCATCGAGACGGTGACGGGCACCAACGGCATCTTGCCGCCCCCCGCGGGCTACCTGCAGGGTCTGCGTGCGTTGCTGGACAAGTACGGGATTCTACTTGTTTGCGACGAGGTGATGGCGGGCTTCGGGCGCACCGGCAAGATGTTCGCCTTCGAGCATGGCGACATCATCCCCGACATCGTGTGCCTGGCGAAGGGACTGACCAGCTCGTACATCCCGCTGGGCGCCGTGGCGATGCGGGACAAGATCGCCCACCACTTCGATGCCAATGTGTTCTGGGGCGGGCTCACCTACAATGCGCATCCGCTTGCGTGCAATGTTGCGCTTGCGGCCATCGATGTGTTGGTGGACGAAGGCATGGTCGACAACGCAGCACGGCTCGGGCCGGTGATGACGCGACACATGCAAGCCCTCAAGAACAAACACCGCTGTGTGAGCACCTTCCGGAACATCGGGCTGTTCGGCATGGTCGACCTTCAGAAGGACACGGCTGGCACGCCCATGGCCCCCTACAACGGGTCCCACCCGGTCATGGGTGAGCTCAACAGCTTCCTGCGCGACAACGGGTTGTTCACCTTCATGCGGTGGGGCAGCTTCATGTGCAATCCGCCGCTGTGCATCACCGAAGCGGAGCTCGCGGAGTCCTTCGAGATCATCGACCGGGGGCTCGATCTGGTCGACAAGGTCGTGGTGGACTGACGTGCGACAGGCAGCGCTCCAGCGGCTTTCAGTGCGGCTGGGGCTGCCGCCCGTGTTGTGGTTTGACGGGGTCCATGGGCTCCGGGGCCAGTTCTCTGGCGCTCACCTTGTCGCGCTGGCGTGGCACCACGATGGTGTGGCTGAGGGCCTTCAGCTCACCCTGAGTCCCCGAGCGCGCACCGGTCGCTTGTGTCAGCCGGAGGGCTCGGGGGGCACCGCGGACGAAGAGCGCTATGCCCGGGGGCGGTGGGAGCGCTTTGACGCATGGTCGGACAATGTGGGGCCCTCCGCGATGGGTTGGTCGGCGTGGGTGGAGCGGTCGGTGGTGCGCATCATGGGGCGTCCGGGGTGCCGGCTGTGTGGTCAGCGCTTGTCGGAAGCGCGTGCGGCAGCCCACACCGCGGACGGCTTTGGGCATGTGTGTGGGCCCTGTGTGCGCCACCTCAAGGATGCGCCCCCGACCGCTCGACAGTGGCCCCTGGGGGCGCGAAAGTGTGGGGCGTGTGGTCGCGAACATGCCGATGACGAGGTCCTCTTTGAGGGTCGGGGCGGACGGCTGTGCCCGCCTTGTGTGGGTCTGTTGCGACCGGTGGAGCGGGGGCTGTGGGATCGGCTGCGCGGGGCGCCTCGCCGCTGACTCCAACCGGAGTGTGGCGTTTATCGCCCACCTTCAGGGAGGCATCGGAGGGAGTGGTCGCCACCCGTCGCCAGTTGCTGCCGAGCCGGATGGCCACACCCGAGCGCTGCTCCGGATGCTGTCGGACTGGGCCTCTGTTGGTTGGACTGCATCAACCGCCGGTTCGTGGGTTGGGCGCGAGCCCGGTCCCCGAAGTTCCCGGAGATCCTGTAGGCGGGGATGCACGGACCGCCCACGCGCCCGTGGTCCCCAGCCGAGCTTCTGCATCTCTGCTTCGCAGCGTGTGTTGTCATCCCGCACGTGGGTGTGTTCGGCACACCAGTCCGGGTCGATCTCCAGCATCGAGAGGCGGCCGAGGTCGTTCAGGAGGCCAGCGACGAACATGGCCTCCCGGGTGCGGGCATCGGTGTGTTCGGCAACAACCCGGCGGGCCGCCGCGAGCTCGGTGGAGTGTGGGCACCGCGCAGCACCGGCCACCGGTCGTGTGGCCACGGATCTGAAGCACAGCCCCCTTGGGCCGGTGCATCCGCGTGCGGTGGCCGTTCTTGATGGTCTCTGGTGCCGATCTTGGGCCGTCGTTGCGAGCTTCGTTCACTCGGGATCACAAACTTGGAAGCCCGGATCGGGCCCTTCGCCCTTGATCGCAACCCGAAAAACCAGGGCACAGGGGAGGGGGGGGGCAGTTTGGTGCAGCGCATCCGATGTGCTGAATCCGTCCGGTCCCCGACCGGACGGCGGCAGTCTCGGTGCGAGAATGCCGGGGGGAGTGCCCTCTGGGCGCGGTGCGGGAGCTTTCCCCGACAAAAACGCACCGGTTCATGGGCTCGCTGTTTGCGAGCCCGTGAACTAGCCTCCGCCCATGAGGTCTCCCGGTGCCCGCCCGGTCAGTGCCTTGAAGGCTCGGGTGAAGTAGGCACGGCTCATCCCGACCGATGCAGCGACTTCTCCAACGGTCTGGTGAGTGCCCACCCGCAGCATCTCTTCGGCTCGTGCCAGTCGGCGCTCTCGTATCCATGCGGCCGGGGAGGGACAGCTGTGCTCGCGAAGGCGCGCGGACCGGGTGCGCTGGCTCATGCCCACCGCGCGGGCCAGCGCCCTGGCGTCGAGGGACGGGTCGGAGAGGTGCGCTTCGATGTGAGTGTCAAGGGCGTTGGTCAGGTCGTCCATCCAAGCTGGTCTGACCGGCGTTTTCGGAGCTTCAACGGACCCGGCGCGAGGCGGGGCGGCGTGGGCTCGGACACGACGCAACAGGGCGTCGAGGCGGGCGAACAGCTCTCGAATTGAGAAAGGCTTGGGGAGGTAGTCGTCTGCGACCGCCAGCCCCTCGATGCGGTCCTGGACCTCTCCCCGCGCAGAGATCAGCAGGATGGGGAGGGGCGCGTTGGCGGGAGTCAAGCGCAGGCGGTGCGCCAGGTCGATGCCCGACATCCCGGGGAGCATGATGTCGCTCACCACCGCCTTCGCGGTGTTTGTCTTCAGCCACTCCAGCGCGGACTCCGCGTCGCGCATGGCCATGACGTGGTGCCGCGTGCGGAGGTGGGCCGCCAGGAAGCCCCGAAGCTCCGCGTTGTCCTCCACCAGCAGGACCGCCGTCGCGGAGGTGGCGGGCTGCGGCGCAGCAGGCTGTGGCTCATGGAGCGCGTCGGTGTCCACGTCAATGTCGTCGATGGCCAGGTGCTCGGCCCCGAGTGGAAGCCACGCCTGGAAGCAAGCGCCACCCTGCTCCGGCGCGATGCGGTCGAGCTGGCCGCCGTGAAGCTCAATCAGCTCCCTCGCCAAGGCGAGACCGAGGCCGAGTCCTCCACCCTGGGCGTCGCCACGCTCGAAGCGCTGGAAGAGCGTCCCGCTGGCGCCCTCCGCGATGCCTGGGCCCTGGTCGCGGACGGCGATGGTGACCCCTGGCGCCCCTGCCCGGGAGTCGTGGCGCACCGTCACTGTCACGGGGGTGTGAGTGCCCCCATGCTCGAGGGCATTGGCGATCAGGTTGCCCAGTGCGGTGTCGACGACGGCCGGGTCGCACCAGAGTCTCTCGGGTGGGTCGAGCGGCAGGGGTGCAAGCACGAGGCGGTCCTGCGGGAAGCGGTCGAGCAGCCGACTCAGGAGGGCCTGTAGGGTCGTGCGCTGGGCTCTCAGGGGGAGGTTCCCGCTCTCCGCCCGAGAGAGGAGCAGGAGGTCGTGGACGAGGGCATCCAGCCGGGCAGCGTTGCGGGTGGCCAACAGGAGATCCCGGCGCCGTACCGGATCTGCCTCGGTGGCTGCGAGCACCTCGATGGGGCCGCGAATCAAGGTCAGCGGCGTGCGGAGCTCGTGGGAGATGTTGGCCATCAAGCGTCGCTTGAGTCGGTCGAGCTCCTCAAGCTGGCTGGCGTGGCTCTCCGTCTCGTGGACCAAGTCCTTGAGTCGGGCGCCTTGGCTTGCCAAGTCGGAGTTCTGATGGTCCAGTTTCGCGTTGCGCGTGTCGAGCGCTACGGCCTGTTCTGCAAGCGCCACGTTATCGATGGCAAGCAGATCGTTGGCCACTCGCAAGGCGTCCGTGGCTTCGTCAATTCTGGCTTGGAGGGCGCGGGCCCGCCGCTGTGACCGGCGCCGCTGCAGCCCGAACACAGCGAAGAGCGTGAGCGAGGCCGCCGCAAGGGCCCCGAGGCGGATGTCCCGGCGCTCGGTGAGCTTGGGCGGACGGGACAGCGTCAGGTGGGTGGAGGGGCCCCACCCCTCGCCAATGCCGGCTTGCACCTCGAAGTGGTGGTCCCCGGGCTCGAGCCCGCGAAGCTGGAGCATCGTGTCGGTGGTGGGCTGGCTCCAGCGTCCGTCCGCTGCGAAGCGGTGGCGCACCTTCACGCCCTCAGCTGATGCCAAGGACACCGTCGACCAGCGCAGTCCAACCAGCCGCGAGCTTGCGGACAAGCGCAGCATCGGTCCGTCCAGCCCGACCGCCTCGCCATCCACCTGTGCACCGTCCAACGCCACGCGGGGCATCGGCGGGTCGGCATACCGATCTGGCACCACCTTCGCCACGCCATGTTGCGTGGGGAAATAGAGGGAGCCATCAGGGGTCGCGACCACAGTGCCGCCAATTGTGCCGTTGGCCTCAGGGTCGAGCAGCCCGGCTTCGGTGCCGAGCCACGTCACCTCCACGGTGTCCCTGTCTCCTTCGGCAAACGCCCAAAGGGAGGACTCCGGGGCCACCCCGATGCCCCGGTTTGCGCTCATCCAGACCCGGCCAGCTCCGTCGGGCATGGATCCGTGCACCCCGAGACTGTCCAGCCCGCGGTCGGCCCCCAAGCAGCGCCATCTCTCGGGGTCGAGCAGCCCAAGGGGTGGTCCCCGCTCCCGGGTGACGGCACACAGGCCCCACTCCTCGGTCGCCAACCAGAGCCAATACGTGTCAATACGTGTCAATACGTGTCAATACGTATTTGGCGGAGCGTGGTCTCGAGGGACTGAAGGACGGCGACGTTTGTGCGCAAGTCTATGTATCCGACGGACAGGCGTCCTCCGCCGCCCATCACCACGGTGTTCGGCCCAGTGAGTGCCAGGCTGCGCACGACGGCAATCGGGGCGCCATTGGCATCTAGGATTGGCCTCGCACCACTCTTTCCGATCCTCCAGACCCCGTCGGTGGTGGCCAAGAGCACAGACTCATCGGGGAGCACGACGCTGTCGGCCGCTTGCCAGAAGCCCCGCGGCTCCGTCATGGGCTCGAGGTGACCGTCGGGCCCCTGGCGGCGCAGCTCTCGTTCGGTGCCCCACCACCGCACCGCGTCGTCCCGCGGTGGGGCTGGAAAGGGCAGGCTCTTGTTGTCGATTCGCGGGAGTGCCTCCGCCGGGGCGTGCAGGCTTGGCGGTTCTACTTCAATGTCGGGCGACGCGGTCGACCACCAGCGGTCGTCGAGGCTACGGGCCCAGACGCTTCGGGTGGCGGGGTCCCACTGCAGGCGGCTGACGATGCGGGACACTCCGGTGGGTGCCTCGATCACCTCGATAGGGCGGGGCCGGATCCGCACGAGGCCCGCGCCGGTGGTGGCGAGCCAGAGCTGGCCATCGAGCCAGAGGGCGTCGCGGATGGGCACGCCCAGGTCGACGACGCTGCCGCGGGCGTCCGCGACCTGCCCGCCGGCACTGGCTTGCAAGGGGCCGCCGTCGAAGGTGGAGGGCGGGATCGCGGGAGCCGTGATGCCCGATGGGCAGCTAGGCTCGGACGGGTGGGGGACTGGGGGCGGGAGGGGTGGAGGGGCTGCTGGGTCCGACGGGGACACCAGCAGGATGCAGCGCGCGGAGCCGACCATCCAGAGGCCCCCGTTGGGACCCAGTCTGAGGTCATGGGGCCCCGGGATGCCCGGTTGCCAAGTCTCGACCCCGCTCAGCCCCCGCCGCTGGACCTCGCCCCCGTCCGCGGTCAGCCAGACGTCGCCAGTGAGGGGCGCGCGCGCCAGGGCGTGGATGCGTGAGCCCGGCGTCCCGTCGGGGGGGGGCCCCGGCACGCGCTCAAAGCGTCGCCCGTCGAAGTGCCACAGCCCGTCATAGGTGGCCAGCCAGAGCCGGCCGTCGGGCCCCAAGGCTAGGCCGTTGTTGTGGTTCGACGGCAGTCCGTCCGCCACCGTCCACTGGTCCACCATCCAGCGCGGGCCCGCCCCCGCCGTCTCCACTGCCGCTGCGGGAGCGACAAGCAGGGAGGCGACGAGGGCGGAGAGGGGCGTCATCTGCATGTCCTATCCGTCCATACAGCCGGCTCGCGGGGTCATTCCCATTGCTCGCAGGTGATCACGAGACTCCAAGAAGCGAGGTTAGCCCTCTCGAGTGACCACGCCCCCGGGGGCGACCAGGCCGAGCTCCCACGTCCCGAGGCGGTCCATGCCGTCGAACGCGCTCAGCGCCTCTTCGGGCTGCACGGAGCCGAACGCATCGAGGGTCACGCCGGTGCTGCGGTCGGCGGGCTCCGGCGGCACCTCGTCGGTGGCCTCGTCGTCGAAGGTCGGTGGATGGCTCCCACGACCGAGGGCGGGCAGGTCAACGTCCGTCAGCTCGAGCCAATGGTCGAAGTCGGTGCCAGAGTCGAGGATCTTGATGTGGACGGTGGTGGGCGTCCACGGGCCCATCTACAGCGGCCGATTGGCAGCTGTGGATGGGCGTGGTGGTGGCGGGGACCTTGTCATTCCATGGGCCCGCGCGGCAGCTTACTACTTTGTCTTGGCCGCCGTGCGCACTAGGACGGAGAACTCCTTCATGGTCAGCAGCCCCAGCTCCACGGCGTCCTTGGCGGCGCCGACCACACAGTTCATCTGCTGGCCATGGTTGGTGGTGTTGGCCGCAGGGCACTGAAGCTCGACGAACTGCACGCCGGAGCAGCCGTTGGTGTCGGTGAACAGGTTCAGGGGCGTGTCCGGGCAGTTGTCGTTATCGTCCCCGACCCCGTCGCCGTCGTCATCGCCGTCGCACTCGTCGCCCTGGCCGTCCCCGTCGGTGTCCGACTGGTCCGCGTTGTACAGCAAGGGGCAGTTGTCGGCGTCGTCGACCACGCCATCGTCGTCGTCGTCGGCGTCGCAGGAGTCGCCCAGGCCGTCGTCATCGGAGTCGCCCTGATCGGGGTTGGAGTCCGCCGGGCAGTTGTCGAGGTCGTCGATGATGCCGTCTTCGTCGCCGTCTGCCTCGCAGACGTCACCGACATCGTCCCCGTCGGCGTCGGCCTGATTGCCGTTGGGGTCCACCGGGCAATTGTCGACGTCGCCGCAGTAGCCGTCAGCGTCGTCGTCCTCCGTCGCGTTGTCTCCGATGCAGAGATCGCAGGCGTCGCCGATGTCGTCCTCGTCCCAGTCGGACTGGTCGTTGAAGATGGCCGGGCAGTTGTCGAGGCCGTCTTCGTAGCCGTCCCCGTCGCTGTCGAGCACCTCGTCACCATTGCTCGGGATGGCCTCGTCGGAGATGAACAGGTCGAAGCCGCCGTAGCCGCCGCGGGTGATGCTGGAGATGACCAGCCGGCCGTCCCTCAGGGGCACGGCGGAGTTGGCCGACTCAGCCACGAGCTCCTCGGGCAGGGACGCGTCGTTCCAGGGGGTGCTGGTGGAGGTGCGCGTGCGGCGCCAGACGTCCACCACGCCGTCCGCCCCCGAGGCTACATAGTAGAGTTCGAGGTGGTCGGCGCTCTCGCGAATCTGCTGGGCACGGGGCGCGTGGGGCTGGCCGTTGGTGATCACGTAGCTGCCCGTCCAATTCGCGTCGCCGTTGACCGTCAGCACAATACCGCTGAGGAATCCCGTGACCTCGTCGTAGGAGCCCGGAGCCGCATAGCCGTAGTCGTAGTTGCCCGAGAAGAACCGGGTGGCTGTGGCGGTGGACCCGCTCTGGCTGGTGCTCGAGCGCTCGAACCGCCACACGAAGGAGCTGATGTCGTTGGGCCATCCGGAGCGGTTGCAGCGGTAGCTTCCACCCTGGGCGTACATGACCAGGCCGTCGTCGGAGATCATGAAGTTGTCGATGGCGCAGCCGCCGGTGGGCTGAAGCCGGGAATCGGCGCTCGTCCAGCTGGTGTAGTCGCCGCTGGCGTCGGGCACGGAGTACTTCGCGCTGTTCCACACCTGGGAGGGGCTGCCCCAGGTGGTGCCGGCCCAGACCGAGTCGTCGTGAAACGAGTGCCCCACGTAGTATTCGTGGCCGGAGGTGTTGACCCCGGAGCCCAGGTTGCTCCAGGTGCCAGTGTAGAGGGCGTCCTGGGCGAGGGCAGTAGAGGAGAGGCCGAGCATGCCGGCCAGGATGAGCAGTGAGCGAGATGTGGTGTGCATGGTGTTCTTCATCGGGGATGGAGGGGTGACGTGCCGCGCCGCCACCGTTGCCCATGGCGTCTGACCAGAACAAGCGCCAACACAGGCGTTGCCGACTTGGGCACACAATGCGCCGAGATGGGCACAGCGTTGGTTCGGTCCGCAGTCGCTCCTGGGCAGCAGGGGCACTGGACCGCGTGAGCGAGCCCCTCCATGCGCTGCATGCACGGGCCCTTCGCCCTTGACCGCGCCCTCTGGGCGCGTGACCCTCCGCACAACCCGCTGGAGGTCTTCCTTGCGCATCCTGATGCTGCCTGCCCTGTTGTCCGCGTGCGGAAGCGACCCCCAGAAGCCCGGCGCCATGGTCGACAGTGCCGCCCCCGTGGAGGTGGAGCTTGGGGCCGATCCCGGGGATGCCGCCGACGCCGGGGAAGCGCTCGCGGGTGTGGTCCGCGACGGGGTGGCGGGTGAGGCGGCCCTGGCGGGGGGCGTCACCGCCGAGGGGCGGTCGGGCGACCCTGTGTTGTGGAACGACCGCGCCCGCTTTGTCATCCAAGGGGTGCGGCCGGGCAACGGCATCGTGCACACGTCCGGGAACATCCTCGATGTCGATGTTCTACGCGACTCAACGGCGCTGGGGCGTGACACGATCGAGGACGTGTTTGTGTCCTTTGGTCTGTCGCGCTTGTTTGATGCATCGTCGGTGACCGTGGTGTCGGCCGGCGGCCCGGGGCAGGACGCCGTCGTCCAGGCGATGGGTCGGGACGTGGTCTGGGAGTACCTGGAGGGCATGTTCGAGCGGACCACGCCGCTGATCCCCGACCTCCACCTGCAGATCACCAACACGTATACGCTGCCCCCCGATGCATGGTCGCTCCAGATCCAGACCGAGCTGCGCAACACCAGCCCCGTGGCTGTCGAGTTCACCGTGGCAGACGGCATCTTCGCGTCGGCGGAGGATCTCGTGCCGTGGGCGCCGGGCACTGGGCTCGAGGGGCCTGCGTCGGGACTGGTGCCGGCGACGTGGTTCGTGGGGCGCACGGGTGAAGCGAGCGTGGGCTTGGCCCGGGACAGCGGTGACTACACCGTCGGCGCCTTGTCTTCGCTGGCCTCCGACCTGGGCATCTTCTTCGCCGAGGTGCCCAAGATCAGCCTTGGACCTGGCGAGACCGTGGTGCTGAACCGATTCTTGACCGTGGCCCCCGACGTGGCGACCGGTGAGGCTCAGCGAAGGCGGCGACTCGGCGAGTCTCTGGGCACGGTCTCAGGCACGGTGGCCGAAGCGGACGGCACCGGGATTGCCGGCGTGCGGGTGCACATGGTCGACGGCGACGGTGGGGTGGGGGCGCTGGCGCTCACGGACGCTGGGGGCGCGTTCACGGCGGACCTGCCCCCGGGCGACTGGACGGCCTGGGCCGTGGCCGATGCGGACTCCGACCAAGTGCAGGTTCCGGTGGGCAGTGGGCGCATTGGGCCCTACGCCTCAATCCCTGTGAATGCTCGTCAGATCAGTGTTCTCGATGGTACTGAGCCTGCGGACCCCTTGCCCTGGGCGACCGGTCGCGCTCCTTCAGGGCTGGCGCCATTCACGGTGGCCGCCGGTGCGGACACCGCCCTCGACGTGACGCTGGGGCCCGCTTCCGGCCTCACGGTGCACATTGTCGACGAGGACGGCAACCCGCTGCCGGGCATCATCGACCTGCGCTGGGCGGGGGAGGGGCGACCGGCTTCCGCGGTGCCTGAAGCGCTCCACGATGCGCTCGGTGTGCAGACTTCGGGCCGTCAGGCGTGGGGCTGGACCGCCACCGGGACGATGGATCTCGACGTGCCCCCCGGCACCTTCACGATGGACGTGGGCCACTCCTGGCGCCACACCCGCGCCCAGGTGGACGACGTGGTGGTCATGCCGGGGGAGCGCGCCGAGCTGACGGTCACGCTGGAGACGGTGGTGTCCCGGGATGGCTGGCTGGCACTGGATCCCCACCTGCACGCGGCGCCCAGCTTTGACGGGGCCTTGCCGATGGAAGACCGGCTGGTGACCTGTGCGGCGGCCGGGGTGGAGCTGCCGGTGTTGACCGACCATGACGCCATGACCGACTACGCGCCCCTCGCGACCGCGCTGGGCTTGGATGGCCGGATGAAGGTCATTCCCGGGCTGGAGGTCACCACGCTGATGCGGGGCCACTTCAATGTCTACCCGCTGCCCCCCCAGCCGCTGACCGAGCCGAACGGCGGGGCGATTCGCTGGTGGGACGTGCCCGCGACCACTCAAGAGCTCTTCGACCGCATCCACACCGCTGCCGGCACCTCGGCCCGCGTGCAGGTCAACCATCCCCGCAGCCCCGGCATGTTTGCGTTTGCCCGCTACGTCCCCGCGACCGGTGAGGTGGGCAACGCCGACATGTGGTCCTGGGACTTCGACTTCTTCGAGCTGCTCAACGGCGGTGTGGACGGTCTGGAAGACCTGCGCGAGGACTGGTTCAGCATGCTCGACATGGGCGTGGTGCGCGTGCCCGTGGGTGTCTCCGACAGCCACTATCGCTACATTCCGTGTGGGCTCGGGCGCACCGATGTGATGGTGCAGACCGAAGCGCCCGGGGCGGTCACCGAGGACGTCCTGAGGGCGGCGCTGGATGCCGGGCACGTCGTGGTGGCGTCGGGGACCACGCTGCGGGCAACGGTGGACGGGGCCCTGCCCGGCGACACGGTGACCGGCTCGGACGGGACGCTCTCGTGGGCTGTCTCGGCGCCGGACTGGATCGAGCCGGGCGTGCTCCGCATCTACCACAATGGCCTGGTGGTGCATGAAGAGGTGCTTGATGGCCCGCCGGTGGACGGGGTCTGGGGCACCGGTGACTGGTCCCTGGCCTCGGCCGGGGACGGCTGGGTGGTGGTCGAGGTGGAGGGCAGCGTGTCGATGGGCAGCACGTGGCGGGGCGCCTTGCCCTACGCCATCACCAACGCCTTCTTCATCGACGAAGACGGTGACGGCTGGACGGCGCCCGGGATGCGCGTGTCCGCGATGCGGCGCTCAATTCGACCATCCCGGTTCTCTCAGGACTGAGGCTCAGGCACCGGCAGCGTCGAGCTCTTCGCCAATGCCGGCGTCTTCGAGGGCCTGCCGTCCCGCCCCGTCGAGCTTGCTCACCACGACCGCAGCGAGCCCGCCCAAGAAGAAGGCGGGCGGCAGCTCGGCGAGCTCAGTGGCGTAGGGGCCGACACCCGGCAGGGCGGTCACCCCAAACTTGAACAGCGGCACACACACAAAGCCCGTGATCATGGCGGCGAGCGCTCCTTTGGCGGTCATGCCCCGCCAATACAGCGACAGGATCATCGTGGGACAGAAGGTCGCCGCGATGCCCGACCACCCGAAGACCACGAACCAGAACACGGTGCGGCCCTCCACCAGCACGCCCATCGCCACGGCGATGGCGAGGGCCAAGCCACCCAAGGCCAGTGTGGCCGTGCGCGAGTGCTTCATCAGCACATCGTCGCCCAGCTCGGGATGCAGCACTTGCTGGTAGATGTCGCGGATGGCGGCGCTGCTGGCGACCACGAGCAAAGAGTCGACGGTGGACATGATGGCCGACAACACAATGGCGATGTAGAGCCCGACCAACACAGGCGGCATCAGCAGCTCGACGCTCAGGGGCAGCACGTCCTGGGCGCCATTGCCGAGAATGCTGACCACATCACCATCGGGGCCAGTCAAGAGGGCCCGACCGGCCATGCCGGTGACCACTGCACCGCCGTCTGCAAGCACGGTCCAGAAGAAGGCGACCACGGCGCCTTTGCGGATCTGTCCTTCGTCCTTGAGGGCAATGAAGCGGGCAAAGATCTGGGGAGAGCCGAGGAAGCCCAGTCCGATGAGCGAGAGTCCCACCGTGCCGGTGATGCTGAGTGCGGTCCAGCCGTCCGGTCCCGCCAAGGTGAGCAGTGTGGGATCGATGGCGACGAGCTTGTCGGTCATGCCGCCCCAGCCGCCGAGGCTGACCAACGCAACGATGGGCAACAACACAAGGCCGACAAACATCAGCACGCCTTGAAACACATCGCTCCAGACCACCGCGAGGAAGCCGCCACCCACCGAATAGGCCATCACCACGGCAAAGCCGACGACGGCACCGATGGTCCAGTCGATCCCCAGGAAGCTCTCGAAGGCCGTGCCGGTCGCGTCGATCTGGGCCGCCACATAGATGGTGACAAACACCGCGAGGGCACTGGCGGCGACGATGCGAATGCGCTGGGTGCCGTCTCGAAAGCGGGCTTCGAGGTAGTCGGGGATGGTGATGGCGTCGTAGCGTTGGGACAACCGATGAAAGCGCCTCGACATCCACAGCCATGCGCCGACCACACCCAGCACCTCACCGAGCACCACCCACAGGCCCCGCGCCCCGAGCGCCGCCCCCATGCCGGTCAGCCCAAGCAACAACCAAGCCGACTCACCGGTGGCCCGGGCGCTGAATGCCACGGCCCAGAAGCCGAGCTGCTTGTCGGCCGCGTAGTAGTCGCGCAGCCCCTTCATGCGGCGGCTCGCCACCACACCAATGCCCAGCAACACGGCGAGGTAGGCCACAACCCCCACGACTTTGTAGACCATCAGCTCATTCACGGCGGACCTCCCGGGTGCCCGGCCACCCTACCAGATGCTTGCCAGTGGCCCCCGGGAGGGCCGCGCAGTGTACGATGCCGGTTCCCTGGCTCCGAGGAACTGATGACGAAGCTGCCCGCCGAACGGTCGGAGATGGTCTTCACCGACTTCAAGCCCGCTTACACCCCCAACCAGGCGGTTGTGGAGGCGAACCGTTGCTTGTATTGCTACGACGCGCCTTGCATCACGGCCTGCCCCACCGGCATCGACATTCCGACGTTCATTCGGAAGATCGCGACGGGCAACGTGAAGGGGTCTGCAAAGACCATTCTCGACAGCAACGTGCTGGGCATGTCCTGCGCGCGGGTGTGCCCGGTTGAGGTGTTGTGTGTGGGCGACTGTGTCTACAACCACATGGGTGTGCCCCCCATCCAGATCGGCAAGCTGCAGCGCTACGCCACCGACATCGCGATGGACGAGGGCTGGGACTTCTACGAGGCAGGGCCCGACACGGGCCGCTCCGTGGGCATTGTGGGCGGTGGACCGGCCGCGTTGGCGTGCGCCCACCGGCTGCGTCGCTTCGGCCATCGGGTGACCATCTACGAGAAGCGGCCAAGGTTGGGTGGGCTCAACACAACGGGCATCGCGCCCTACAAGATGCCGGCCGACCGGGGCCTCGAAGAGGTCGACAGTGTGCTCGCCATCGGTGGCATCGAGGTCCAGACAGGGGTGGAGATCGGCACGACGGTGTCGCTCACCGCGCTGGAAGAGCGCCATGATGCACTGTTTCTGGCATTCGGCCTGGGTCCCGACAGCCGCTTGGCGGTCGAGGGTGCCCAGTTCACGGGCGTTGAGGGTGCCGTCGACTTCATCGAAGTGATGAAGACTGGCACGGTGGACCTCTCCGGGGTCGAGCGGGCGGTGGTCATCGGTGGCGGGAACACCGCACTGGACGTCGTTCGCGAGCTCAAGGGGCTCGGCGTGCCCAGCGTGACCATGGCCTATCGGGGCACCGAAGCGAAGATGAGCGGCTACGCCCACGAGTGGAAGGCCGCGAAGGTGGAAGGGGTCGTGCCGGCCTGGCAGGTCCAGCCGGTGGGCTTTGTCGGCGACAACGGTGCGGTGACCGGCGTGCGCTGTGTGCGCCTGGATGATGCAAAGAAGCCCATCGCGGGCAGCGAGCATGTGCTGCCGGCCGACCAGGTCTACCTCGCGATCGGCCAGTCCAAGCTGGGCGCGCTGGTGGGCACTCTGGACGGGGTGGCCGTGCAGTGGGGCTGTGTGGTGGTCGATGAGACCCAAGCCACCGGGCGCCCTGGTGTGTACGCCGGCGGCGACTGTGCAAACGGTGGAAAGGAAGTGGTGAACGGGGTTGCCGAAGGGCGCGACGCCGCGGTGGCCATCCATGCCTACCTCACCCCCCCAACGCAAGGGTGAAGCAACATGTCTGAACGCAAGGGAAGCAACGTGCCAGACCTGACCTCCAACACGGCGGGTATCATCTCGCCCAATCCGTTCTGGCTTGCGAGCGCACCCCCGACCAACTCGGGGGAACAGATCATGCGGGCCTTCGATGCGGGCTGGGGTGGGGCGGTCTGGAAGACCCTCGGCCAGCCGATCCAGAACGTGTCCAGCCGCTTTGGCGCCATCTCCTGGAAGGGGGCCAGCGGCGTGGGCTTCAACAACATCGAGCTGATCACCGATCGGCCCCTCGACGTGAACTTCCGCGAGATCGCCGAAGTGAAGAAGCGCTACCCCAAGCACGCGATCATCGCGTCGCTGATGGTGGAGACGAAGGCTGAGTGGAAGGAGCTGATTCAGCGGTCCGAAGATGCGGGGGCCGACGGCCTCGAGCTCAACTTCGGCTGCCCCCACGGCATGTGTGAGCGGGGCATGGGCTCGGCAGTCGGCCAAGAGCCGGCGGTCAATGAGCGCATCACCAGCTGGGTGAAGGAGTACGCCAACATCCCGGTGTTGGTGAAGCTGACGCCCAACGTCGGCGACATTGTGCCCCACGGGCTCGCGGCCCAGGCGGGCGGTGCAGACGGCGTGAGCCTGATCAACACGGTCAAGAGCATCATCGGCGTCGACATCGACAACTTTGTGCCCATGCCCTCGGTGGGCAACCGCTCGTCCAACGGTGGCTACTGCGGTGCGGCGGTGCGGCCGATGGCCCTCCACATGACCGCGGCCTTGGCCCGTGACCCCCGGTTCCGCCTGCCCATCAGCGGCATCGGTGGCATCACCAACTGGCGGGATGCGGTCGAGTTCTTGCTGCTCGGGTCATCGAGTGTGCAGGTGTGCACCGAAGTGATGCTCAAGGGCTACCGCATCGTCGGCGACATGATCGAAGGGCTCGAAGAGTACATGCGCCAGCATGAGTTTCAGACCCTCGACGACATGATCGGCAAGGCGGTGCCCAACTACGCCGACTGGGGCGACCTCGATCTCAACTTCGAGATCGTGGCCAAGATCGACGCCGCGACGTGCATCGGGTGCCAGGCGTGCATGGTGGCGTGCCACGACGGTGCCCACCAGTGCATCCATCCCGACCCAGACGGCAGCATTCGGGTGCCCGTCGTGGATCTGGACGAGTGTGTGGGCTGCAACCTCTGCCAGATCGTGTGTCCGGTGGAGGGCTGCATCACGATGGAAGAGGTCGACAACGGCTTTGCACCGGCGAGCTGGAACCAGCACCTCACCGAAGGCGCCCCCCTGCGACACAAGAAGGGCTCCCACTGAGCGGGGAGCCCTCGGACGATGAGCCGACCGGCCTCACTCAGCGGGAGTGAGCCGGTGGACGGTGTTCTCGATGGCGTCGGTGAACCAGATCTCGTCGAGTGAGACCACGGCCAGACCCATCAGGGCGCCGGGAGCCAGGCCAGTCTCGAGGCGGTCCACTTCATTGCCGTCCATGTCGAAGGCGATGATCGTGCCCGAGGCGTTGTCGGACGCAAACAGGTAGCCGCCGGCCAGCTCCAGCCCGGACACCGACGAGAACCCGGCGTCGCCGCCGTCGATAAAGGTCCAGATGTCGGCGTCGTCGTACTGGACGTATGTGGTGCCGGGCTCCTGCGGGCGAATGCGGGAGCCTTCTTCGCCGGACTCGAGATCCATGATGGCGATGCGTTGGTTGCCCGAGTCGGCAATGTAGAGCAGCCGCGCGTCCTGGTCGATCTCGATGTGGGAGGGCACGCCTTCCTCGTAGGAGACCTCACCCTCGGCGTAGGTGTGGATGATGCCGTCGCTGTGGTCGTCGTAGCCAACGCCATGGTCGACCGCGAAGTCGTAGCGCACGATGGTCTCGTGGTAGCCGTCGAAGACCCAGTAGACGTTGTCGAAGTCCCAGGCCATGCCCATGCACAGCGGGCTCTCGTGCAACATGTCGAGGTGGGAGCCCAGGTCGACCGCGAAGCCGTACAGATCGGACAGGTACTCGACCGCTTCGGGATTGGACGTGCCGAAGACCGCGAGATCGCTGGACCACAGCGACGGTCCCATGAACTCGTTGGGCCGGCCGCCGCCGTTGTAGGTGTTGCGGGACTCTTGGCATGTGCCGAAGGTGCCCGGTGCGCCAAAGTCGATGCTGGACGGGGCGTCCATGAAGTGCAGCGCGTAGGGGTCGATGATCTTGTCGGTGGTCTGGCCGTCGGTGCCGGCGTCGAAGAGCAGGACCACGGAGTCATCACGCTTGTTGACCACCCACAGCTCGCCATCCGCTTCGGGGTTGAAGGCGAGGTCGCGGGGTTCCCGCAAGCCGTCGTCGTCGGTCGCGTGGGTGGTTAGCGAGACACTGGCGAGATCGTGGGTGCCGCTGCCGAGGGCAGGGATCCCGGCGTGCTCATCGTCGCCGCCGTCTGCACCGTCGCCGCCGTCCGCGCCGCCGTCATCGGGGGTGTCGTCCTCGGACTTGTCCTCATCGGACTGGCACGCCACAAGGGACAGGAGCACGGACATCATGAGAATACGGGACATTGGGCCTCCTGAGAGCACTGGTGACACGGCTTACCCCAACGAGAGACCGCTTGCCGGCTGCGCTCCGTCAGTGCTCGGGTCGACGGGACTTGCGCCCTGAGGTGCCGCGGGGGCCGTCGGCGGCTAGAGCAGCACATGTCAGCTTCGCAGCCTCCTCTGTCTCCCCTGCGCCATGTGCGGCTGGCCAGCTTGCTGGTGTTCGGCACGTGGATGTTGGTCGGTCCCCTCTGGCGGCAAGTGCTCGGCCACCGGCCCGACTTCTGGTTCCCCAAGTGGACCATGTTTACGTCCTATGGCAAGGACGTCTGCAAGGTGGAGTACCACTCCGGGCCAGGCCTGAAGAGCCCCAAGATCGATGTCTTCGAGGTGCTTGGGTATGAGCAACCTTGGGACATGCCCCGCAACTACTGGCGGTTGAAGAGCCAGAACAGTGTCAACCAGCTGGGGCGCCGGTTGTGCCGCACCATGGGGCCAGGCGCCGAGGTGCGGGCCAATGTGTGGTGTGGCCACAGCACTGGCTGGAAGCGCAAAGACAAGGCCACGGTCAACCTGTGCGCGGCAGGGCGTGCCCCCGGTGACCAGGAGAAGCGTCCATGATCGCCGCACTCTGGGCACGGCTCCAGCACTGGATGAGCCGCGAGGGCGACACGCTGTCGCTGGCGTTTGTGCGCATCGGCTCGGTGGCGGTGCTGTGGTCTCGGTGGGGCGGCGACCTGCGCTTGCTGGCCTACCGGGAGCCAGAGCGCATGGTGCTGGCCACCATCACGCTGACGGCGTCGTTCTTCTTGGCCATCGGCCTGTTCACCCGCGCCTCGGCCTGGATCACCGCCATCGGCTCGGCCTGGGTGCTCTACAAGCTCGGCTATGTCGATGGCATCGACGACTTCGTCCACCACCACACCCAAGCGATGGTGATCGGACTGGTGATACTGGCGATGACCCCGTGCGGGCGCAGCCTCTCGGTGGACCGCTGGCTCGCGCTGCGTCGGGCGGAGAAGGCCGGCACCCCGCCGCCCCCATCGACGGGACCGGTGTGGGCCGTGCTGCTGTTCTCGTTGCACCTCGCCGCCATCTACCTGTGGGGCACCCAGAGCAAGCTCACGTCGCTGTACCTGTCTGGGACCAGCTTTGAGCACCAGCTCTCCTACATCTACACCGGCTCACATGGCCTTCCCGACCCGGGCCTGCGCAACTTCCTGGCGGTGAACGCCTGGGTGTCGGTGGCCCTCGAAGCCTTCCTGGCGGTGGCGTTTCTGTTTCGGAAGTGGCTGGTGCCGGCACTGGTGGTGGCCGTGCCTTTTCACGCGTTCATCTACGCCACGCTGCCTGTGGCGACGTTCACGGCGACCATGTTTGTGTTGTACTTGGCGGCGATGGACCCTGATGACGCGTCGGCGCTGATCCGGAAGCTGTCCACCTGATTTCCATGTCAGCGTTAGTGTTACTGCTTAAGCAGGGGCACCAGCGTGCCGTCGACCGAGACGAGGGGGCCATCACCGGGCAGGTCCACCGGGATGCGCCGCACGGTGAGCGCGGGGTCCCGAATGATGAAGCTGTCGTTGGGGATGTCCCGCCCCGCGGCGATCCAGAGCCCCGTGCCGATGCGTGCCCGATGGCCAATTGCGCAGCCCAGGAAGGGGGTGCCGGCGTCTTGGAGTGTGCCGTCGAGCATCACCTTGATGTTGCCGTCGAAGTTGGCGTCCATGGGCCACGTGGCGGTGGTGGTGGCCACATCCCGCCCCAGCACGCTCATCTGGAGGAAGGGCATGCACGCCGCGGCCCCCGGGTAGACGACGCTCAACCGCACACAGGCGCCTTGGCCCACCAGGGCACCGTCGCCGATGACCGCGCCCTCGACGGCGGCATTGGCCATGACCGTGCTGTTGTCGCCGATGGTGCTGAACATCACGCGGGCGAAGGGGCCGACGGTGACGCCCTTGCCGAGCACGCTGCCTTCGACAATGGCCGTTGGATGCACATCACAGCCCGGTCCACGGGTGGTCAGCGCGGCGAGCACCCGCCACTTGTTGACGCTGCGGGCCTTGAGGACCGCCACCAGCAGGTCCCAGCCCAGGCGCCACTTCTCGGTGGTGCGCAGGGGCAGGGCAGCGGCGGCCCGATTGGCGGCGAGAAGGTGCATCCAGTGGGCAATGTTGAGCACTGGCTTCGCTGCCAAGGGCAGGGTGAGGTCCCCGCCCATCGAGGCCGGCCGGGCCACGGTCTGGAGCTCTTCGTCGGGATCGATGACCACGTCCACCGCGGCGTCTTCGGTGCCACTCAGCCAGCGCACTGTCGTGAAGCGCAGTCCAGCATCGCAGTGCTCCACATCCGGCTGGAGCGCGCGTGTCTGGTCCACAAACGCCGACTTGGCGAGCACCAGCACCCCGTTGTGTCCGTGGGCACCCTCCAAGAATGCCCGCAGGACCGCGCCCGTTGTGAAGACGGTGTCGGGCACCACCAGGCAGGGGGCGTCGGGCGTGTCGACAACCTCAAGCCCGGCGCTGGCGAAGGCCTCGGCTTGCCAGTCCCGCAGGGGGCGGTTGAGGATGAGCAGGTCGCCGGGGGCGTCACCGAGGGGGGCGAGCCGCCGTCCGGAGGGCGCGACATAGACGCGTGGGCGCATCAGCTCAGCGTCAGCAGCTCAGGCCGCTCATCGAAGTGGGGGTGGCTGTTCAGGGTCGCCAAGCTCACCTGGCCCCGACCCACCCGCAGGCGTGTGAGGCCGGTGTTGACCATCACCGTGTTCAGCTCGAAGGCATGCTGAGGTTGGAGATCGAGGAGCTTGCGGCACACCGCCGAGATGGCCCCGCCGGACGTGAACACCATCGCGGTCTGGCCGGAGCCGAGCTGGTCCACCAGGCCGTTGAGCGCGCGCTCGACCCGGGCTTGGAACATGGCGTAGGGCTCGACATAGTCGTCGTGTTCGCCGAGTGCCCAGCGCCCCATCGCTTCGAAGAAGAACTGCGAGAAGGCCGCGCGGCCCCGCCCGTTGCTGGGGGGCTCCAGTCCAGCCGCGATGGCCTTGCGGATGACGTCCTGGTGGTCAAACTCATTCCAGCCAGGGTCGACGTGGGCGGCGGGCAGCGGTCCGAAGCCCGCCTCAAATTCCTCACGGGTCTGGTGGTGGCGCTTCATGGCGCCGGTGTGGACCACCGCGACCTCGCCGATGTGCCGGGCCCGGACCCCAGCGAGGCGGGACTGCTCCCGTCCGCGGTCCGACAGGCGGTCGTAGTCGCCGAGAAGGTCGCCAGCTTGGCCATGGCGGATGAGCCAGATGTCGGGCATGGGGGGCTCCTGCGCAGAGCGTCGCTCATAGCCCGGGGGGCGCCTCTTGACGCGCCGGCTGGGGGCGTCGACCGGGCGGGGACCGCAGTGGCGGCTGAAACCTGGGGCCTTCTTGGTTAGCGGACCCCATGGCCACACCCCCCGTCGCACATGAGTCCCGAACACGCGTGTTGGGCGCCGCCTTCTTGGCGATCTGGACGAGCTACCACGTCGCGGGCTTTCTCGACCAGCGCGTGTGGATGGGCGATCTGAGGCCATCGGTGGTGCTGGGTTGGAACGTGCTCTGGCCGGCCAACTTCCACATGTTCACCAACCGATCGGCCAAACACACCGAGCCGGTGTTCGAGGGCTTCTTTCCCGAGCCGGATGGAGATCAGCCCGCCGGCTGGCGACCGCTGCCGATGGCGGAGTGGTACCCGGCACGGTGGGAGAGCGGCTACCGCTGGGAGCGACCGCCGGTCTACAAATACTCAGAGGCGTCGGTGCCGTTCCTGATTGCAGCCTGTGAGAAGTCGGGCGCCCTCGCCACCCGGCTGGTGCTGGAGAAGTGGAAGGCGCGCCTGGGCCGGATGGACCAACCCAAGCGCAACCCCACGCGGGAGGTTCGCCGCGACTGGGACTGTGCGCTCAAGGGCCCCAAGCCTCAGGGGCTGCACCTATGAAGTTCCTCGCGGTCGAACAGCACGGCGGCTGGCGGCTCTTTCGCTGGGGCTGGGCGCTCACGATGCTGTTTACGTGGGGCATGCGGGGCGTCGGCTTTGCTGAGCGCTTCACGGACGCCGGGCCCATTGTGCGCCGCGTCAGCCTGCCCCTCGCCCACCACTTGGTGCTCTCCGAGCCCGCGGGGTGGGTCGTCTATGGCGTGTTGATGGCCGCTTTGGTGGCGGTGCTGGTCAACCGTGGAACCCGCGCCGCGGTGGTGGTGGCCATGGTCATCCACACCTTTTTGTGCCTGTCGGAAGGCCTGAACTACAAAGGCTACGACCGGCTGATGGTGTTTCAAGGCATCTGCATGCTGATTGGGCCCAAGGGCCTGGACGGCAAGGACCACGCGGTCCCGATCGGCCGGGTTGCGCTGCTCATCCTGTATTGCAGCCTGTATGGCCAGACCGGCATCCACAAGATCTTGGACGAGCCCCGCTGGTGGGATGGCTCGCCGCTGGCCTACGACTTGGTCCACCGCAACTTTGGTGGGTTGCCCCTCGGCGTGGCGCTGTCGGGCATGCCGGGTGTGATGAAGTTCATGAGCTGGTCGACGCTGGGGTTCGAGACCGGCTTTCCGTTGCTCATCTGGATTCGACCGGTTCGCCCGTGGTTGTTGTTGGTCGGGATGGCCTTTCACTTGGGCATTCTGGTGTTGATGAACGTGCCGAGCTTCACCTTGGCATCGATCGCAGCCTACCCCTTGTTGCTCGATCCCGAACAATACCGTCGGGTCGAGGGCTGGGTGTTGGCGCGGATGGGACGCAGGGCGGCCTGAAGCGCTCAGGGGATGGGCAAGCCCTCGTCTGAGAGGCCCATCATCGCGGCACTTCGGGACCACAAGCCCGCTGCGAGGTGGTCGTCGGAGGCCACCGGGCGGGGCTTGGCTTCCCGGCAGTCCGAGAAGTACCGACCGGTGACGCCGTCCAGCTCGGGCGCGCTGCACAAGTGGATGCTGGTCTCGGCACCGGCGTCCGGGGAGCGCAGGAAGGGCGTGCCGAGGGCCCACAGCCACGAGAACCAGCCCTTGTCGTTCTTGCCAAAGCCGGTGCCCACCACGCCCGGATGCAAGCTGTTGGCGGTGATCATCGTGCCCTGCAAGCGCCGGGCGAGCTCCCGCGTGAACAGGATGTTGTGGGCCTTGGAATTGGCGTAGGCAGTCCAGCCCGAGTAGCCGGCGGACTCGAGCTGAAGGTCGTCCAGATCGATGTTCGCGGCGCGGTGGGCCATGCTCGCCACGTTGACAATGCGCGCGGCCGGGGCCGCCTGGAGCAGGGGCAACAGGCCCAGCGTGGGCAGCATGTAGCCGAGGTGGTTGACCCCGAAGGTCATCTCGATGCCGTCGGCCGTGCGCTTGCGTGAGGTGTGCACCGCGCCCGCGTTGTTGAGCAACACGTCCAGGGACTCACGGCTGTCGCGCAGGCGGGCACAGAACCCACGCATGTCGGCCATGCTCGCGAGGTCACAGATCTCGACGTGTACGTCACCCTTGGCCAGGGCGCGCACGTCGTCTGCGGCCCCGTGGGTCTTGTCGGGATTGCGCCCCACCAGCGTGACGTGGGCACCGCGGCTGGCCAACACGCGGGCGGCGGCGAGGCCGATGCCGGAGCTGGCGCCGGTGATGAGGACAGAGCGTCCCGTGATGGTGCCGATCTGGCCAGGAAGCCGCGGAGTGTGCATGGGAGGCCCCTTCAAGCTGGAGTGGAGGTCTATCGCCCTGGGGGCGGATGTGGGCCAGGGCGGGTGGCTGAGATAGGGCGGTCGCCTGCCGAGAGGAAGCCCCAATGTCCCGTTCCAATGCCCTGATGTTCGCCTTTCTGGGGGCTTGCGCCTTCACCGTCGCTTGCGATGAGAAGCCTGCGCCCGCCCCTGCGCCCGCCCCTGCGCCCGCCAAGGCCCCGGCCAAAGCCGAGCCCGTGTGCTCCTGGACCGCCCCCGCTGCGGGCAACACCGTGACGTGGAAGGCGTTCAAGTTCACTGAGAAGACCGGCGTCGGCGGTGGCTTCGACACCGTCAAGGTCGCGGGGGCTCAGGCGGCGCCCGAGCCCTGGAAGGCCCTCGATGGGCTGAGCTTCGAGATCGACACGGCCTCGATCAACTCCAAGAACCCCGAGCGGGACGCCAAGATCGTCGCGTCCTTCTTCGGCGCACTCACCGAGACCGCCGCCATCAAGGGCACGGTCAAAGCGACCAGCGCGGATGCTGCCACGCTCACCATCACGATGAACGGCGCGAGCCACGACGTGCCGGTCAAGCTGGCCCAGGGTGAGGGCGACGCGCTCACGATGTCGGGCACCCTCAACATGGACACCTGGGGCGGCGGTCCGGCCATCGCGGCGCTCAACAAGGTCTGTGATGACCTGCACAAGGGCGCCGACGGTGTCAGCAAGCTGTGGCCCGAAGTCGAGATTGGTGCAACGGTGGCGCTTCAGAAGACCTGCAAGTAGGCCGGGTTGGGGCTCTCACTCGACCAAGTGTGGGCCCTGGTTCGCGCCCACTCGCCGGCGGATCGGGACGAGGCTGGGGCCCTGGCCCGGCTTCGGTCGGCCCTCGATGCTGCCGAAGATGCCCTGTCCAAGGGCTGTTTCGCCCCGGGCCATGTGACGTGCTCCGCGTTTGTGGTCTCCCCCGACGGCGCGCAGCTGCTGCTGATCCACCACCGGGCCCTGGATCTCTGGATCCAGCCGGGTGGCCATGTGGATCCCGCCGATGCCTCGCCTGAAGGGGCGGCCTTGCGGGAGCTGTGGGAAGAGACCGGTGCCACCGCCGTGCTGCCGCTGTTTGACGGGCTCTTGGATGTGGACGTGCACGATGTGCCCGACGGTCTCAAGGGCCAGCCGGGGCACCTCCACCTCGACTTGCGCTTTGCCTTTCAAGTCCAGGACTGGGCAGTGCAGGCCGCGAGTGATGCGTGCGCTGCGTCCTGGTTCCCGCTGGGTACACTCGACACGGTGCGCACGGACGCTTCGGTGCGCCGGGCCGCCCGTCGGTTGGTCGCCCGACTCGGCGCCCGCGCCCCGGTGTCCACCTGAGCTTGCTACGGGACCCGCTGCACCCGACAATTCCCATGGGGGCTGCGATGGACCTCTCCGGCCTCAATGAAGCCCAGCGTGTGGCGGTCACCGCGCCACCAGGGCCCCATCTGGTGATTGCCGGGGCGGGCACCGGCAAGACCCGCACCTTGGTGCACCGCCTCGCGTGGCTGCTCGACCAGGGCGCCGATCCCCGGGGCATCGTGCTGCTCACGTTCACCCGTCGAGCTGCCCAAGAGATGCTTGCCCGGGCTGCCGCGTTGGTGGGGCCCCGAGCCAAAGCCGTGCGTGGGGGGACCTTTCATGGCTTCGCCCACACCATCTTGCGCCGCCATGCGCCGGTCCTGGGCTGGTCCCAGCGCTTCACCATCCTCGACCGCAGCGACGCCGAGGCACTGGTGGGCATGGTCCGGGCCGAGCGCGCCCCCCCAACGAACCGCCGCCGCTTCCCCCGGTCCCGCACCCTGCTCAAGCTGTTCAGCAAGCGGGCGAACACCGGCCGCACCCTCGAGAGCCTGCTGCTGTCCGACTATCCCCAGTACGAGGACGATCTGGACGGCATCACCGCCGTGGGCGAGGCCTATGCCCAGCGCAAGAAGGACCGGGACCTGTTCGACTACGATGACTTGCTGGTGCAGCTGGCCAACGTGATGAAGCACCACCCGGCAGCACGGCAGGAGATCGCCTCGCGGTGTGCCCATGTGCTGGTCGACGAGTACCAGGACACCAACCGGGTCCAGGGCTTCATCGCGGCGATGCTGGCGAGTGCCCACAATGACCTGATGGTGGTCGGAGACGAAGCCCAGAGCATCTACGCCTTTCGGGGCGCCAGCGTGCAGAACATCTTGGGCTTTCCCCGGCTCTGTCCCGACGCCCGGACAACCCGGCTGGAGCTCAACTATCGCTCGACCCAGCCCATCTTGGACGTGGCCAACGGGGTGTTGGTCAGCGCCCGCGAGGGCTTCGACAAGCGCCTGCACACCACCACACCCGGCGGTGCCTTGCCCCAGCGGGTGCGGTGTCGGGACGAAGAAGAACAAGCGGCGTGGGTGGTCCAGCAAGTGCTCGACGCCCGGGAAGAAGGCTTCCGCCTGGACGACCTCGCGGTGCTGTACCGCAGCGGCAACCACGCCAACCAGCTCGAGCTGCAGCTCGCCGCGGCCAACATCCCCTATGTGCGCCACGGCGGCCTGAGCTTTGCCGAAGCTGCCCATGTCAAGGACGTTCTCGCGTTGCTGCGCACTATCGTGAACCCCCGCGATGAGCTGTCGTGGTTCCGGGTGCTCGTGTGGTTCGACCGGGTGGGGGAGCGCACGGCGGAGCGGCTCATCCAGCAGATTGTGGGCGACGGGGCCGGGCGGCTGCGCGCCGAGGCCCTCCAGCGAGTGTCGGCCAGAGCGGACCTGCTCGCGCTGGACGGCATGCTCGAAGACCTCCGTCAGCAGGGGGCCACCGCCCAGGTCGCCACGGTGGTGGAGTGGTACCGGACCACCTGGCTGTCCCGCCTGTATGACAACCCCCAGGAGCGCACCGGCGACCTGGACACCTTGCTCGTGTTGGCCGACCACCACGATGATCTGGAGGGCCTCTTGGCGGAAGTGTCCCTCGACGCCCCGACGAAAGCGAGCGCCCGTGCCAATGACAAAGAAGACGAAGGGCTGGTGCTGACCACCATTCACGGGGCCAAGGGGCTGGAGTGGCGGCAGGTCTTTGTGCTCAGCCTGCTCGATGGTGCCTTTCCCAGCGGCTACGCACTCGATGACGGCGCCGCGATCGAAGAAGAGCGCCGCTTGCTCTACGTCGCCGTCACGCGGGCCAGCGAGCGCCTGTGCTTGCTCCAACCCACGACGACGTCCAGCCGGCGCAGCTTCGTGGCGGGACCGGGCTGCGTGCTGCTCGATGACATCGAAGGGCTCGATGTTCTGGTGGAGTCGGTCTCGGCTGCCACCGCACGCCCGGCAGGCGGACTGGGGCCCTCCGGCGGAGCTGTCGTGGACGACGCCACCGTGGACCGCTTGGCCGCGTTCTTCGAGGTCTGACACGAGATGAATCTGATTCAGCTCGTGTCGAGGGCTGGGCTTGCCCAAGCCCGGTAGCAAGTGCATGGACGGGATTGGAGGGTACTTCCCGAAAGTCCCGGTTGACGACCTAGGGCGCCACCCCAAAGACCGCGGCGAAGTTGTCCTCGAGCTGGGCCTTTACGGCGTCGAGGGGCTCGTCCCACAGCTCGGCGGCGTAGGCTGCCGTGCCCGCCACATTGGCCGGCTCGTTGAGCTCCCCCCGGACCGGTCCCAGGTAGGGGCAGTCGGTCTCGAGCAGGATGCGCTCCCGAGGCAGTCCCTTGAGCATGGCCGTAAAGTTCTGGGCCTTGCGGGCATTGGCGGGAATACTGAGCCAGTGGCCATGCTCGGCGATTTGCATGCCCAGCTTCACCTTGCTGGAGTAGCAGTGCCACACCACCCGCGTCGCGCCCAGTTCTTGGAGCACCTCAAAGGCCCGGCGCTCCGCCTTGCGGGTGTGGATGATGATGGGCTTGTCCGCCGCCATCGCCAGCCGCACCAGCCGGATGAAGTGCACTTCTTGGGCGGCCCACAGCGACGCGGGCACCCAGTGGTGGTCCAGGCCGATCTCGCCGACGGCAAAGGCCTCGTCGAGGTGGTCTTCAAGCCAGTCAATCGCTTCGGTGCCTGTCGGCAGCGGCGCCGTGTCGTCCCGGTGGTACTCGACGCCGAGCGCCAACATCTCCGGGAGCACCGCATCCACCGGATAGAGGCCCAGCGCCGGGCGAACCAGCTCCGGGTGGCGCGCCGCAAGGGCCAACACCGCGGCATTGTCGGTCGGGTTGAGCCCATTGGAGATGATGGTGGTCACGCCCTGCTCGACGGCCCGAGCCACCACGTCCGCTTCTTGGGCCGCCAGCCGGCGGTCGGTCAGGTGGGCGTGAACATCAAACCAGCCCATGGGATCAGCGCCTCATCTCACGCCGGCTGAAGCCACCGCCGCCACCGACATTGACGCGGAAGTACAGGCCGTTGGTGGACCCGTCCACGCCGGAGATCTCCGCACCACCCTTGGCCGTCCAGGTGCCGCCGCCCACCGGCAGCAAGTAGCCCATCTGGGCACCCACAATCATGCCGCCCCCTTCGTCGCCCCACAGCAGCTGGGTGAGGGCCACGCCAAAGTCGAGGGCGACACCGCCGCCGGTCATCTCGACCCGGTCGCCGGGCACCATTGCGTAGTTGCCGACCTTGCGGGCCTCGGCGTGGTTCTGGACGAGCACATCCACACCGGTGAAGGTCACACCGGCCAGGGGATAGATCAGGCGCCGCCCGTCGTTGATGGCGGCCCAGCCCACATCGAAGCCGCCGCCACCGCCGGAGACTTGGGAGCTGCCGCCGGTGCCGTCGCCGCCGAGTCCCTCGAGGCCAAAGCCGTGGCCGCCAAGAACGACGCCACCAGGGATGATCATGCGCCCGCCGCCCCCGATCAGCAGCGCGTTGTGGGGCGAGCCTCCCCCGTCGCTGTCCAGCTCAGTGGCCATGCCGGTGGGGTCGCCCAGCAGGAAGCCCTGGGTCATGTGCCCGAAGCCCCCGAACCAGATGGGGGCCGCGTGGGCGGCAGTGGTCGCAAGCGAGAGCAGCAGGGCAGGTCCCAACATGGCGATATTCCTCCATCGAGTTGCACAGCAGCGTCGGTGCATTGCTTGGGTAGCATGGTGCCCGGCGCTGTGGGTGCGACCCGGTGCGCGGGATGCTCAGTCCGTCGGCTGGACGGGCTCCCGCTGGAGGATCGGCATGTCGCTATGGGGGGTCCGTGGGGGAGGGCTCGACAGCAGAGGGCGAGCAGTCAGTCTCGTTGGGGTTCATGTCATGTCCAGGGCATCGGTCGCCGCTCTCAGTGGAGCGGATCGGCATGGCCCTGACACAAGTGGGCCCCGGGGGGAACGTGTCCACCCCAGGGCCCCACTCCCGGCCCATAGACACGGGAGAGCTTGTGCACTCGCGGGATGCTTCAGAGATCAGCCCTCGGGGGTGACCGCCTCGAGGCTGTTCCAGCCGAAGCTGCCACAGCCGGAGGATGCCGGGGTGGAGGTGTCGGGCTCCGCGGCGCTCAGGGCGTCTTCTTCGGTGGCGCTGTCGTAGGTGGTCTGGCAGAACCAGAGCAGGCCGCTGTCGTCCCAGAACCAGTCGAAGCGGCTCCACAGCTCGGGGTTGTAGCTGTTGGCCGCGTCGTTCTGGGCAATGGCCCAGGTGTCAGTGTTGTCGTACTGGGTGATGTGGAAGCTTGAGGTGCCGCCGTAGCTGCCCCACAGCTCATTCGAGATGCTGTGGTCGCTGCCCCAGTTGTCCAGCCAGTCGCCCGCGATCGCGATGTCAGCGTCGGCATCCGCGTCAGCGTCAGCGTCTGCGTCTGCGTCTGCGTCTGCGTCTGCGTCGGCGTCGGCATCCGCGTCTGCGTCAGCGTCAGCGTCGGCATCCGCGTCTGCGTCTGCGTCGGCATCAGCATCCGCGTCCGCGTCCGCGTCGGTGTCGCTGTCGGCGTCCGCGTCGGTGTCGGCATCGGCGTCGGTGGTGACGTCGTCCTCGCCGGTGGTGCTGCCCGTGTCGTCGTCTTTGTCACCGCAGCCGATGAGGAAGCCCAGAAGCAAGAGGGTACGCATGGAGATCTCCAGAGGATGTGCTGTTGGATTGTGCGCGGCGGACCCGACGACCACACCCGGGGGGCGAGTCAGTCGTGACAAGGGCCGCCAACACGGCGTTCACAGTAGTGTTGGGCCCGAGCAGATCCCGGGCACAACCCATGGGTTGGCGCGGCGAAGACCTGTCGACGGAGCCATCCTCCGAGCAGCGGATGCTGCCGAAGAACGGTCTGCCAATGGCGATGTCATGGGGGTCTCGGCCGGAAAGTGGAATCGTGGTCCGGCCGGACCCGATCCCCGCTCTTCACCCCGAAGAGCATGGTGGGACGTGGCATGAAGGCCGGTCTCCTGACTCCTGGATCAGCCGTCTGCCGCACCTTCCCAGAGCCTGAGCTCCAGTGGCAATTGCGGCGGACGTCCCCAGATACAGTGGCGGGGGCCGTGCCGGCTTGGCGGCTCATGTTGCCGAGAATAACCATCAATAAGTCATTCTCGACAACGGAACAGTCTTCCGGCTTCCCGTTTCACCCTCCAGCCCCGAGGCCGGAAAGGCACCTTCACGCACAGCGATACAAAGAACTGGTCGTGCTGTACCGGTCCGACCCCGGGGCCGTCAAGTGACGGTGAGCGGACAGCGTCTTGGGTTGGGGCCGCAGGACGCATGGCCGCTCAGCTGGCTGGTGGGGTGGTCTCACCATGGCGGCACACCAAGTCGCCGCTTGTCAGGTCCACGCCACGCTCACGGGCCAGGGGATGCAGGTGGGCGCTGCTCGTCTGAAGCAAGGCCTCGGCAGACTCCATCAGCTGGGTCGCCAGCGCCGTCGCGTGCACATCGGTGTTGTGGGCCAGCGCGTGGTGCAGCCGACCCACCCGCAACCGGGCTTCCTCCAACCAGAACATCGCGGTGTGGATGTGGGTGGACTCGCCCCGGTCGAGCTCAGACTGGGCCCGGGCGGCCACCAGGGTCATCACCGCCAGCTCGGCGCCGATGTCCACCACACGGGCGAGGGTGTTCTGGCGCATCTCGAGCTTGGGCCCGTGCCACACCATCTGGTGGAACAACGTGCGTGCCAGCTTGCGGGTCTGGCGGTCGGCCCACCGGAGCTGTCGCGCCAGCTCATCGTCGAAGGCATCGTATTGATGCCGGTTGCGGAACATGCCCAGCCACAGCTTGGGATACCAGCCCCCATAGAACGACGCCGCCTTGGCCAGGGTCGCCAGCTTGGTGCCGAGGCCCGCCCGGCCAAACAGCGCACCGGCCTTGCGCAAGTGGGGGTCGAGGGCTTCCCGGGCGAGGAACAAGCGCATCACGTCGGTCGTGCCCTCCACGATGCGGTTGATGCGGAAGTCCCGGAGCATGCGCTCCAGCGGAAAGGAGGGCTCCCCGCGGGCCTTCAGGGACGACTCGGTCTCGTAGCCACGGCCGCCGCGGAGCTGGAGCGCGGTGTCGACCAGATCCCAGCCCAGCTCTGAGTTGAACATCTTGGCGGTGGCGGCTTCGATGCGCAGGTCCACATCGCCCCGGTCGCTCAGTGCGGCGCAGTAGTCGGACAGCGCGGACATGGCGTAGGCACCGGCATTGATCTGAGCGAGCTTCTCGGACCCCGCCTCGTGGGCGCCCACCGCCCGTCCCCACTGGCGGCGGCTCTTGGCCCAGCGCGTCATGAAGGCAGCGAGGTCGCGCACGCAGGCTGCGGCGACGGCGGGAATGCCCAGCCGACCGTCATTGAGGGTGGCCAGTGCCAGCTTGAGGCCCTTGCCCTCGGCCAGCACCAGGTTCTCCTTGGGCACCTTGACGTCCGTGAGGCGAATCAGGCCATTCTCGATGGCCCGCAGCCCCATGAAGCGGCAGCGGTGCACCACCTCGACCCCGGGCGTGTTGCTCTCGACGATGAACGCGCTGATCTGGCGCCGGGGCTTGCCGTCCACCACGCGGTCCGGCGTGCGGGCCATGACGACGAGAAGGTCGGCCACCACGCCATTTGTGCACCACAGCTTCTCGCCGTTGAGCACCCAGTGGGTGCCGTCTTCAGAGGGGGTCGCGGTGGTCGCCATCGCCGCCGGGTCGCTGCCCACCTCAGGCTCGGTGAGGGCAAAGGCCGACACCGCGCCAGCCGCAAAGCGAGGGAGGAACGCGGCTTTTTGGGCGGGGGTTCCGAAGAGCTTGAGGGGCTGGGGCACACCGATGGACTGGTGGGCGGACAGCGTGGCGGCCGTGGACCCGCAATACCCGGCAACCAGGGCCAGCACGCGCATGTAGTTGGTCTGGGACAAGCCCAGTCCGCCGTGGACGTGCGGCACCTTCATCGCAAACAATCGAAGCTCTTGCAAGCCCCGCCAGACATGCGCCGGAATCAGCTCATCGCGGTCGATCTGGTCCCCGTCGAGACACTCGCGCGCCCAGGCGTCGACCCGCTCACACAGATCGTCGCCAATGGCCCGATCGACGGGGGCCTGCTCGGGGAAGGGGTAGACCATGCGAATGTCGAGATTGCCCATGAACAGGGAACCCATGAAGCTCTTGGACTTCCAGTCGGTCTCGCGGCTGGCCTCGGCCACTGCGATGGATGCATCCTCAGCCGCCGTCCGGTTCTTGTTCTCGATCATGACCATCCTCGGTACGCCCCGAGGGCGCAATGATGGCCCCTGGTAACCCTGTTAGGGCGGGGGTTCCCCGTTCCCGGAAGCGCAATGCAGGCGCCTGTTCCTGGCCAGCTCCCCCCAGTGCCCCGCGTGCTGTCGGCTTGGTATGTGTTGGCCGAGACCCATGAGTTGCGGGCGGGGGCCAAGCCGCTGCGGCGCAGCCTCTACGGCGACCCAATTGCGCTGTGGCGGGGCGAGGACGGCGTGGCGGCGGCGGTTGTGGACCGGTGCCCCCATCGGGACGTGCCCTTGTCCTTCGGCCAGGTTCGTGGCAACCACTTGCAGTGTGGCTACCACGGCTGGGAATTTGACGGACAGGGCGCCTGCAAGCGCATTCCGTCGCTGCTCGGTGAAGCCGACCGACCGGGTCGCCGGGTGGGCCGCTTTGAGGTGCGGGAACAACAAGGCTTGGTCTGGGTCTGGGCGACGCCGGGGGCCGAACCAGACGTCGACCCCCACCGTTTTCTCTATGCTGACAAGCCCGAGTACATGACCGTTCGGATGCAGCTGCAAGCCGACGGCAGCCTGCACTCGGTGGCCGAGAATGCCCTCGATGTGCCCCACACTGCGTTTCTGCACGGGGGCCTGTTTCGCAAAGACTCCGCCACCCGCAACCGCATCCAGGCTTCGCTTCGGCGCACCACCGAGATGGTCGAGTGTGAGTACATTGGTGAGCCCCGGCCCGAAGGACTGGTCGCCCGCTTGCTCAGCCCCTCGGGCGGCCTGGTCACCCACTTTGACCGCTTCGTGATGCCCTGCATTGCAGAAGTGGAGTACGGCATGGGTACGGAAAACCACTTCGTCAATGCGGTGGCGCTCACCCCCGTCGACGACCACGTCACCCGGCTGTACTCGGTCAGCTCGCTGCGAACCCGCTTGCCTACGCTGCTTGTGCGGCCGGTGGTCCAGCCATTGGCGCTGCGGATCTTTCAGCAAGACGCCGTGGTGTTGAAGCTGCAGCGCGACTCAATGCAACACTTCGGCACGGCCCGCTACACAAGCACCGAAGTGGATCTGGTCGGCCCCCACATCCTGCGCATGCTCAACCGCGCGGCCAGCGGTGGCCAGCCCAGCGGCGAGACGTACACAACGGTCGTGGAGCTTGAGGTCTGAGCCTGCCGATGGATTGCCCTACCCGAAGATGCCCTGTCAGGCGGCATCCTCGGCCTGGGCTGCCGGTCGGTGTCGGGCCTCATCAGACACCAGGTCGAGGGCCGCCATGCGGTAGCACTCGGCCAGTGTGGGGAAGTTGAAGGTGGTGTGCACCAAGCGCTCGGCGGTCCAGCCGCTCATCATGGCGATCTGGCCGAGGTGGACGAGCTCTGCCGCGCCAGCGCCAATGACGTGAATGCCGACCAACACGTTGTCCTCGGCCCGTGCGACGAGCTTGAGCAGGCCCGAGATGTCCCCCTGGATGTGGGCGCGTGCCACCTCGTCGAAGCTCGCTCTGCCCACCCGAATCTCGCCGTACTTCTCCTGGGCTTCGGCCTCGCTCAGCCCCACCGACGACATCTCGGGGATGGTGTAGATGCCGACGGGCACAACCTTCATGTCCTCGGAGACCGGCATGTTGAGGGCGTGGAGCACCGCCCGCCGCCCTTGCTCCATGCTGGTGGACGCGAGCGCCGGAAAGCCGATGACGTCGCCCACGGCATAGTGCCCGGGCACCGTGGTGCAGAAGGCCGCATCGACTGGGATGTGGCCCCTTCGGGTCAAGTTGATGCCGATGTTCTCGAGGCCAAGCCCCTCCACGTTGGCCACCCGACCCAGCGCGCAGAATGCCTTCTCGCTGCGGATGACCTCCCCATCGCTCAGCTCGGTCACCACCTCGGACACCCCGTCCCAATACATCGACGCGATGTTGCGATCCGAGAGGTAGCGCCCGCCGGCGTCTTCGAAGGCTTTGATGAAGTGGTTGGACAGCTCCGGGTCCATGAATGCGACAGGCCGGGGGCCCCGGTCGACAATGGTGACCTTGACGCCCAGCTCCAGGAAGATGCTGGCGTACTCCGTTGCAATGACCCCTGCGCCCAGAACGGTCAAGGACTCGGGCAGGTACACCATGCTCAGCAGCGAGTCGCTGTCGAAGACCCGCTCGTGGTCCACCGGAATCTCCGGCGGCTTGCGGGGGCGGGAGCCGGTTGCGATGACCACCCGTGGTGACCGCAGCACGGTCGTGCGGCCGCGCACCCCACGGACCTCGATCTGGCCCGGGCCGATGATCTTGGCGAGGCCCCGCACCAGCTCCACCTCGTTGCGCAGGAGCTGGTCGGAGAGGAAGCGACCGTGGGCGTTGATCACCTGCTCCAGCCGCTGCATCAGCGTGTAGATCTCGGTGTGGGTGCCCAGGTCGCCGGAGGTGACGCCGGGCGCGCGCTGGCGCACCTGGGTGATGGCCAGTGCGGTCTCGCGCAGCGTCTTGCTGGGGATGGTGCCTCGGTAGACACACGCGCCCCCAACCCGGCGGTCCCGGTCGACGACCACCACCCGCAGGCCCGCCTTTGCGCCCTGGATTGCGGCCTTCTGGCCCGCGGGTCCGGCGCCGATGACGATGAGGTCGTGGGTGGTGTCGGCGAGCTCTGGACCTGGGTTGGGGATGGTCATGCCGCCATCGCCTGCATCGCTTCTTGGACGCTGGACCCGGACTCGCGCACGGTGTCGATGTCCTCCGGGTAGAGGTTGAGCTCGTCGGCCAAGGGGAAGATGGCGTCCTCGTCGATGGGCAAGCCGTCGAGCATCTCGCTGGACAGGCGCGACGCGAGGGCGACGGTGTGCACCAGCGACCGGTTGCGTGTGGCCTCGTCGGGCACGTCCGCCCACTGAATGGCAGCCTGCACAACCGAAGGCAGATCCCAGGCCTGGGCGAGCCCCAGTCCCACGGTGCGTTGTTGCTCGGCGACCACCACCATGATCTCTTCAGCCTGCGCGGGAATGCGCTTGCGGCGGGCATGGCGGACGAGCTCACGCAGGACGACCGGCTGGCCGACGCTGTGCAAGAGGCCGCCCAAGAACGCGGCCTCGACATTCTCGCGGACGGTGCGGGCCACAACCTTGGCATACAGTGCGGTGCCCAGCGCATGGCGCCAGATCTGGCGGGCGGTCTGCTCGTGTCCGGGGGCGCGGTACACCTCGGACATGCCCACGCACAGCACGATCTCTTGCAGTGTGCCCATCCCCAGTCGGGACACGGCTTGCTGCAAGGTGACGATGCGGCTGCGGCCACACCACGCGGGTGAGTTGGCCACCCGCAACACATGGGCTGCGAGGGCAGGATCACCGTGCACGAGGCGCGATAGGCGCCGTGAGTCGGTGGTGGGATCGTTGATGAGCTGCAGCACCTCCGAGACCACCTCGGGTCTGGGGGGCAACTTGTACTCGCGGCCTTCGCTAAACTGCCTCAAGCGTGAGACGACATCTTGGTCCATGGGGGCCTCCCGGTCCCGCATGGAATCGGCCCAGGGCGACCAGACTGAAGGTCGACAATTGAGCGAGGGATCAAGGTTAGGGTCGGGGCTCATCCCGGTCCCCCCGGAGCCCCCATGTCCCGCCGACACACCTTTGTGGCCACCTGTTCGCGGGGCCTGGAGCCCGTGCTCCGCGAGGAACTTGTGGAGATCGGGGTGGACGACACCCACATCCTGCGGGGGGCCGTGCGATTCCGAGCGTCCTTGGAAGCCGGACTGCGGGTGTTGATCTGGACCCGTGTGGCGAGCCGGGTGCTCGCGGTGCTCGATCGATTCCCCTGTCCTGACGCCGATGCCCTCTACGACGGTGTTCGCAGCATTGACTGGACCCGCCACCTCGAACCAGAGGGTTCCTTGGCGGTGAACTTCGTCGGCGGAAGCGAGACCATACGCCACAGCCAGTTCGGGGCCTACCGCACCAAAGATGCCGTGGTGGACGGTATTCGCGCCAAGACCGGGCGACGGCCCTCGGTGGACCTGCGCGATCCGGACCTGCGCATCAATGTGCACTTGGGCGGTGGCTTTGCGACCGTCAGCATCGACATGGCGGGCACTCCCTTGCATGAGCGGGGCGCCGGACGGCGGGCGGGCAAGGCGCCTCTCAAAGAGACCCTCGCGGCGGCGGCGCTGCGAATGGCGGGCTGGCACGAGCGGGTGAAGGCTGACCAAGGCGACGGTCTGCGGCTGATGGACCCCCTGTGTGGCAGCGGCACCTTCCTGTTTGAGGGGCTCGGCATGGCCCTGGATCAGGCGCCCGGTCTGCAGCGGGACCGCTGGGGCATTGACGGCTGGCGGGTGCACGATGAGGGCCTGTTTGCGGGCGTTCTGGCCGAAGCGAAAGAACGCCAGCGCGCAGGGCTGGACCGGCGGGTGCGGGTGTTTGGGCGGGACCGGCTGCATGCCGCGATCAAGGGTGCCGAAGACAACGCGCAAGCCATGGGACTGACGGCCTTTGTGGACCTGGAGCAGGGTGAGCTGCACGACGCCGTGCCCCCTCTTGGCCCCCCAGGGCTGCTCATCACCAACCCGCCATACGGGGAGCGCATGGCTGAAGCCGTCGAGGCCCAAGCGACGATGGCCGAGCTGGGCAACGTGCTCCGAAACAACTTTCTGGGCTGGAACGCGGCGGTCTTTGCGGGCAGCATCGCCCTCAGCAAGCGCATCGGCCTTCGCCCGGACGCCCGGGTGCCCATCTTCAACGGTCCCCTCGACTGTCGGCTGTTGTTGTTGAGCATCTCCAGCAAGCCGGTCGAAGGCAGCGGGCCGGGGTGGAAGGGTCAGGGCGACGCCGAGGAATGACCGGGCGGCAGCCGGCGATGCGGTGGGGGGTGTGGGCGCTGGTCCTGTTGTCCTGCTTGCGTGTGGCCTGGGTCTGCGACGACGCCTACATCACCTTTCGCACCATCGACAACTGGCTGCTGGGGCACGGTCCGGTGTGGAACCCCGGCGAGCGGGTGCAGGCCTACACCCATCCCTTGTGGATGCTGTTGATGGCGGGACGAGTGGCCCTTGGCGGCGAGCCGTGGCTGTCTTCGATGGGGCTCGGGCTGGTGCTCACGGCGGCGTGCCTGGGGGTGCTGGGTCGGCTGCCCGGTGCGGTCCGTCATTGGCCGGTGTTTCTGGTGCTGGGGGCGAGCAAGGCCTTCACAGAGTTTTCCACGTCGGGGCTTGAGAACAGCCTCAGCCACGCCATTGTGGCATGGGTTGGGGTGCTTGTGGTCTGCGGTCCTCGGGGGCCAGTCGGGGACCGGTGGCTGGGGCTGGCGCTGGGTCTGTTGCCCTTGTGCCGACCGGATCTGGTCTTGGTGGCCGTGCCGGTGGCCCTCTTCGTGGGGTGGGACCGACGGTCGGACCGGCCGTGGGGACTGGCCCTGGGGTTGCTGCTTCCGGGCATCTGGACGGTGTTCACGTGGGTCTACTATGGCTCCCCGGTGCCCAACACGGCGCTGGCGAAGCTGGGTCAAGCGCCCCTGTCCCAGCTCCTCCCTCAGGGGCTCGCATGGCTCTGGTGTGGCCTGCGCTGGGATCCGCTGTCCATCGTGGTGATGGGTCTGGGCGCGGCACGGGCGGTGCGTCTGCGCAAGGTCCGGCCGGGGGTGGCGGCGCTGGCTGTGGGCGGGCTGGTCTACCTGGCGTGGGTGGTCACCATCGGGGGCGACTTCATGTTCGGGCGATTCCTCTCGGTGCCGATGGTCACGGTCATGCCTGCCCTGTTGGTGGACGGTGCCCCCGGTGATCCGCGCCCTCGCTGGGTGGTGGGCCTCGCGGGCCTCGCGGTGGCCTTGGGGTTGCTGATGCCCCGTGGGCCTTGGCGCACTGGCCTGGACTATGAAGCGCTGAGCTGGGACAACGCCGGCATCGCCGACGAGCGCGGTTGGTACTTCCAACACTTGGGGTTGCTGCCACGGTTGCGTCGAGGTCAGGACGCCCCACGGCCTGGGCGGGGCCTGCAAGATGACGACCTGCGGGTGGTGGAGGCGGCAGGGCTCGATGGCTACATGGCCGGTCCGAGCGTCCACATTGTGGATGTCTACGCCCTGGGCGACCCTTTCTTGGCCCGCCTGCCCAGCGATGAGATCCGGGGTCGACCGGGCCACTGGCGGCGCGCGCTGCCCGATGGCTATCTGGACACCCTCCAGACCCACGACAACCAGCTCACAGACCCAGCTCTGGGCGCACTCTGGGACGACGTGAGCCTGGCCACACGAGCCCCGCTGTGGGCCTCCGATCGGGGCTTCGCCATTGGCCGGCTGACCCGCCGATTGTGGGCCCACTCCGAGCGCCGCGATGACAAGTAGCGGCCAGACGTTTGGCAGTGGCGCACGCTCGTGGAAGGATGGGCCCTCCGGAGGTCCCCATGCGCCGCAGCCCCCTGTTGCCCGTCAGTCTGTTGCTCTTGGCTTCATGCCAGGACTACAACTTCTCGCCCGAAAAGCAGCCCTCTGCCAAGGGCGATGAGACCGGCGACCCGCCTGTCGACGACGAGGACCCCGATCCCGACCCCGACCCGGATCCCGAGGACTCGGGCGACCCACCGAACCCCACGTGCAGCGATGATGTGGTGCCCGGGTACGCCGTCGACCTCAACGAGGAGTGCTACGTCGAGTACCTGCCGGGCACCTTCTCGCCGGTGGTGGAGTACCGCAAAGACTCCTGGTCGGTGGACCCCAGCTCGGCCAACATCATGATGATGCCCGCGGTCGCCTCGCTCAACGACGACAACGGCGACGGTGTGGTGGACGAGAACGACATCCCCGACATCATTGTCGTGACCTATGGCGGGGAAGGCACGCTGCGGGCGGTCAGTGGCGACGGGGCCTTTGAGCTGTTCAACGTGAACGGCCACGGCCTGCAAGGTCAGGGTGCGGTCGCGGTGGGTGACATCGACAATGACGGACTCGTCGAGATCATCGCGTGCACCAGCAGCACCGTGAAGGCCTTCGAGAACGATGGCACGCTGAAGTGGACGTCGGGCTCGGTCAGCGGCGCCATCTATGGCACGTCCGACATGCCCTCCATCTCCGACATGGACGGCGACGGAAACCCCGAGATCATCGTCGGGTCCGCCATCCTGAGCAACACTGGCACCGTCTTGGGCCGGGGTGCGTACGGCCGGGGTTCGACCTACAATGTGGGCACCTCTTCCTTCGCGGTCGACCTCGACGCCGATGGCACGCAGGAGGTCATCACGGGCAACGCGCTGTACCGCAAAGACGGCTCGACCATCTGGTACAACGGCGAGTCCGATGGCTACGTGGCGGTCGCCGACTTCGACCGGGACGGACTGGGCGAGATCGTGGTCATGTACGCCGGTGTGGTGCGCTTGCAAGACACCGACGGCACGGTGCTCTGGCGCTCCACCGTCTCGGGTGCCAGCTCCTACTACGGGGGCCCTCCGACAGTCGCAGACTTCGATGGCGACGGCGAGCCCGAGGTCGGTGTGGCCGGTCGGTCCAACTACACAGTCTTCGACACCGATGGCACGCTGCTCTGGGAGCGGGCGACCCAGGATGCATCGAGCGGCAACACGGGCTCGGCGGTCTTCGACTTTGAGGGCGATGGCGTGGCGGACGTGGTCTACGCCGACGAGACCCGGCTGTGGGTGTTCGATGGGGTGAGCGGCGCGGTGAAGCTGGAGTCGGCCGAACACAGCAACGCAACGTGGACCGAGTACTCGGTGATTGCCGATGTGGATGGCGACGGACACGCCGAGATCGTGACCCCCAACACTGGCGCCAAGCTGGGCTTCTATGTGTTTGGCGACGCCGACAACTCATGGAAGGAGGGCCGCCGCATCTGGAACCAGCACGCCTACCACATCACCAACGTCAACGATGATGGCAGCATCCCCATGAATCCCGACCTGAATTGGCTCACCTACAACAACTTCCGCTCGGGAGATGTGACGGCCGGACAGGACGGGGAGTACCCAGATCTGCTGGTGGACATCCCCCGGATCTGCCTGGACGACTGCGATGAGGGTGAGCTGGTGGTCTACGTCCAGGCGGGCAACCGGGGCTACCTCGAAGCGGCGTCGGGCACGACGGTGGTGCTGTGGGGTGAGCTGGACGATGGGACCGAAGTGGAGCTCGGCCGGCAGGACATCACGGGCGCCATGGCCAGCGGCACGGTCGCGGACTCGCTTCGGTTTGTCGTGAGCGTGGGCAGCTTCAACCCGACGCGGGTCTGGGCGACGGTGGACGGCGGGAATGCCGCATCGACCGGTATCTACGACGAGTGTGACGAGACCAATAACGAAGCGGTCTGGCTGGAGAATCTCTGCATCGAGTAGCGCCCCGAGTCCGCCGGGCGGTCCTGGCGGTCGTGGCCCTTGAAGTGCTCCTGACGGGCCTGGACATTGTGTTCGGGCCCTGGTCGGTAGTGGGCTTTGAGGAAGGGCGCAACGCACGGGCGGCGATGCAGGTGGCGTGTGGCCATGGGGACCGTGTGCTGGCGCTGCAGTACCGCCACTTCTGCGGGGGCTGCACCGCCGAAGCGCTGCTGGGGGCGCCCGTGTTTCAGGTGCTCGGCCCGTCGGTGTGGGCGTGGAAGCTGGTGCCGCTGGCCTTTCATGCGGTGACGGTGGCCGCGGGCGGGGTGCTGGTCGGACGGACCGGCAAGTCCGGGGCGGTGTGGCGCTGGGGTGCGTGGATGGTGGCCTCGCCGCTGGCCTACCGGGAGCTGGTGCTGACGGGCTGGGGCAACCACGTCGAGTCCGGGGCCTTTGCGCTCGGCAGCTTGGCGCTGATGGTGGCGGCGCTGGATGCGCGGCGCTGGGGCGTGCGCTGGCTGGGCTGCGTCGCGGCGGGGGTGTGGCTGGGCCTGGGGCTGTGGTTCTGCCGAACGAGCGCGTGGGCGCTGGTGCCGATGGCGGCGCTGGGGCTGTGGGCAGGCCGAGGGGGCGGGATGCTGTGGTTGCTCGGACTGCCGGCTGGGCTGTGGCCCTTGTGGCACTACTATGGGTCGCGGCCGGAGGCGTGGGCGGGGGAGCGCGCGCGGCTGGGTGCGCTGGTGTTGGCCGAGCCGAGCGCACTGTGGGCGTGGGTGGTCGGGGATCTGGGCCCGGCGCGGCTGTGGCCCTCGGTGTCTCCGGGTGTGGACGCACTGGGCGCGCTGTGGGTGGGGTTGGCCGTGGTGCTGGGGGTGTGGGGGCTCCGCCGGCAGCGGTGGGTGGCGCTCGGTGCGCTGGGCATGGGGCTGGCCTGGGCACTTCGGGCCGATCTCTGGGCGCAGGTGCCCGGCTTGACGGACTTCTCGCCCTTTGACTGGCGGTACCGGGCGCCGATGTGGCCGCTGCTGGCCGTGGGGCTCGCGGCGGGCCTGGGTCGAGTGAGAGTGTCCATCATTGGTGTGTTGATGGTGGTCTTTGGGCTGGGCTGGCGGGTGAGCCAGTGGGCATCGGTGCCGAACCCGGGGGGCATCGTGGCCGCCTACGGGGTGGATGGGACGCCGGATCCCACCGTGCCGGAGGGGGCTCCCCCGGTGCGACAGCTGCTTCGCCAGGGAAGGAGGGTGGACCTCGACCGGGCGGTGTCGTGGGTGGCGGGGCACGAGGATGCCCTGGACGAGTGCCATCAACACCACGTTGTGGAGCAAGGACGCCGTGCGGGGCTCGGTCTGCGAGACGGGGAGCGGCCGGATGTTGTGGCGTGGTGGGCGGGGCTGTCCGCGGAGGACCAGGCAATGGCGCATCGGGGCCTGGCGTGGGCCGTTGCGCCGCCGGGGGGCACGGTCGACTTGGGGGCCCGAACGGCGATGGAGGGCCTGACGGGGGAGGACCTCGCGGTGGAGCTGGCGGCGGCACCCGGCGGCAGTAGACTGAACGAACATGACGTGCAGTGCGCCATTGTCGCGATGCGCGAGGTGGACGCGGCGACCGGGGGAGGGCGATGGTGGCCGGTGGATGGGCCGCCGGAACCCCCAGCGGAGTGCGCAGGCGAGCCGGCTTGGACGGCGGGGCTGGTGCGAGGCGTGGACAGGTGGCTCGGGTGCAGGGTGGCCACCTGGCCGGGGTCTGAAGAGTGCCGGTCGCGGTGAGCAGGTCCGGGGGACTTCAGGGTCGGACTTGAGCACAGGTGTCCCGCCACACGGCTTCCATGGCGGCCTGGGTCTCGGGCGCCCACCGCGACCACGCGGAGGGCGGGGCTGATCCGCAGCCTCCCCAGCTTGCCCACTCCGACGCGACACCGTTGGCGAAGGTCCCGTCCAGCTCGCACGTGCCGGTCTCCAGGCCGGAGTCCTCGGGGAGCGTGTCGTCCAGGGTGCGTCGTCCGTCTTCGCTCCGGCCGCGGACGAGTGCTTCCCCCCGACCCTGGCACACGCCGGCGAAGACCCGTGGGTCCAAGATGGCCCGGTGGTGGTCATCTTGCTCGGGGTGGAACGCTCGGTGGGCCCGGGCGCCGGCCTGGATGCCCACCGTGGTGCCCAGGCCGGGCACGGCTTGGTCGAGGGTGTCGAGAACCTGGCTCAGGTGGGGGAGCTGCTCGCCGGAGTCCTGCATCAGTCCCCGAGCGATGCCCTGGGCGAACAGGGTGCGCCCGGGGCCCGGGTCGGTGGTGGTCCACCCGTCTTGGGCGAACGGGGCGATGTCGTCGGCAGTGGGGTCAGCAGCTCTGAGTCCGAGCCGCCGGCCGAGCTCGTAGCTGTGGTCCAAGCGGCAGTCCGCCAGCGGGTCTTCGTGGGCGTCCAGCCAGCCCAGCGCGGCGTGGATGTCGGTGGGGCGGCCCTGCCCGCGGCGCAGGGGCTGGGGCGGGGTGCCCGTTGGCACGGTCTTGTCGGGCCAGCCATCGTGTTGGTAGACCCCCAGTCCCACGAGGGCCCACTGGGGGCTGGTCCACAGCCCGACGCGCTGGGCGCCGCCAAAGAGCACCATGGCGCCACCGATACCCAGCACGATGGCGCGCAACAGGGGGCGGCGCCACGGCCAGCCGATGGCCAGCGCGGCGGACATGGTCAGCAGTGGCACCAGCGGCGTGCGGTATCGGAGGTTGAACGCCCCGTTGGCGTAGGGGTCCGGCAGGTTCGACCACAGGTCGTAGCGAAGCCAGTAGACGGCGACGAGGGAGAGCAAGGACAACGGGAGGAAGGCGGCGAGGGCGGAGGGCGGTCGGTTCACGCCCCAGCGCCACTGAATGAGGATGCGGCCCATGCCTAGCGTTGCCAGGGCCCAGAGCGCCGCCCACCAGAGCCCGGGAGTGGCGCCCAGATCGCCAAAGACGGTGGGGTCCCACAGGTTGTCCCGCAGCCAAGGCCCGCCCAGCCAGTCCGCCAGCTCGGGCATCCCCGCCACCTGCCGACCGGTCCACCAGTCCATCGAGGCATCGGTCTCGCCGGGCTTGTCCTTGTAGTAGGAGAAGAGGGGCAGCATGCCGACGAGGGTGCCCACGCCAAATGCCACCACCGCGGTCCGCCCGACGATCGAGGCAGCCAACAGCAGCGCTGGCAAGGCCCAGGCTGAGGTCTGGCCGAACCAGAGCCCCAGACCCACCATCCCTCCTGCGATGAACAGCAGGCCCAGCCGGGCGGCGAGCCCCCGACCGGCCGCGTGGGCGATCAGGAGGATGGCGGCGAGCGGGAAGGCCGTCGACTCGAAGTGGTTGCCCCAGCCGGTGTGCGACAGCTCCAGGTACCAGCCTGGGGCCGCGAAGATGAGGGCCACGAAGGCGCACGCCGCAGCAGCGCCCACCAGTCGCCGGACCAGCAGGGCCCCCATTGCGGTGAGCGCCATGTGGAAGCCGCCCACGATGGCCTTCCACACCAGCACGGTTGGGCCCAGCGCAGCGAAGAGGGGCGCCGCCACCAGGGCCTCTGCCGTGCACCCTCCGCAGAAGGTTCGGTACTGCAGGGTGTCCATGGCCTCGACGTGGCCGCAAGCAAACTGCACCCCCGCGCGGGCATTGAAGCGCTCTTCCCAGTGCATCTTGCCCCACGGACCCAGCGCAAGGTCCAGCAGGTGGGCGAGCAACTCCAATGCCAGAAGGGCCCACACGAGGCGATTGAGCGTGGGGCGCGCTGCGCGATGGGGGGCATCCGTTGACATCGCGGGAGTGTCTCACAGCGCGTCGCGGCGAAGTGGATCCGGATCCCGATCAGAGCTGGGTCAACAGGATCCAAGTTGACAATGTCGTCCAACGGACTGTTCTCGAGGATTGTTGATGCCGAAAATGTCGAAAAAGGTCCCGATCTGCGGTTCTCTTGGCTGAAGTCGCCTTGATCGACTGCGAGAGATGCTATAAAGCCCGGGTCGAGACATCGACACAATGATGGAGGAATCATGAACACCAAGACTTTCGTGCTCGCCCTTGCTATGGGCTCCCTTATGGTCGGCTGCAAGGACAAGGGCGGCGACTCCGCTGGTGAATCCGGCACCACCGGCTCCGACGGCGGCGACGGCGGCGGCGACGGCGGCGGCGACGGCGGCGGCGACACCATCGACAGCTGCGACTGGGGCATCGACCTTTGCTTCGAGTTCGTCAACTTTGACGGAACCGAAGCATGGTGCGGCGAGATGGCTAGCCTCTACAGCCTCTCCACCCAGTACGGCGGCGAGTGCGCTTCCGGTGCTGTTGCTCAGTGTGACCTCTCGGGCACCGGCGGCGACGTCCCCAGCGGCGCTTCCGACGTGACCGCCTACTACTACAGCCCCAGCTTCGACGCCTCCTCGGCCGCAGACTCCTGCGCCTCGGCTGGCGGCTCCAAGTGAGCTGAGTCCTCCCCTTCGGGGGAAGCTCTTCGCTGAAAGGTCCGCGTTCTTCGCGGGCCTTTCTTCGTTCTTGGGTTTGTGTCTTCGGGCCGCAGCCTGCGGTTCAAGAGGCTGCGGGTGCAGTCGTGGGCAACGGCAGCTCTGGCTGAGCGGATGGCGCCGGGTCCGGGTTTCAGCGCTGCGGTGCACCGGGAAGGCGAGCTTCCCCGGGGGGTAGCTGCCACATCCAAGACGAAGAACGGGCCCCACGAAAGGGCCCGTCTTTGGTTCTGCAAGCTCCCGACCATCGGCCGGGGACACGCTCAGTCGACGTTCTTGAAGAAGGTCGGGATGTCGTAGTCGTCGGGGTTCAGCCCGCTCGCCATGCTGGGGTTGGTCGCCGTGGGGGCCGAGCGGAACGCACCGCCAGTCCGGCCGCTGTTGACCACCTTGCGCACCCGGCTCTCGACGTCCGGCGTGTTCTGCAGCCAAGCCTCTTCGAAGCCGGTCGCGATCACGGTCACCCGTGCCTCTTCCTTCATCGTCTCGTCGATGACCCAGCCCCAGATGACGTTGGCGTCCTCGTGGGCTTCTTCCTGAATCATCGTGCTCGCCTCGTGCACCTCAAACATCGTGAGCTCGCTGTTGCCCGTGATGTTGATGAGCACGCTCGTGGCCCCGGCGATGCTGACATCGTCGAGCAGCGGGCTGCTGATGGCCTTCTGGGCAGCTTCGACCGTCTTGTGCTCACCCTGGCCGAGGCCCACGCCCATCAGAGCGAGACCCTTGTCGGCCATGATGGTGCGCACGTCGGCAAAGTCGACGTTTACGATGCCCTGGAAGTTGATCAGGTCGCTCACGCCCTTGCAGGCCTGGAACAACACCAGATCCGCCATCTGGAAGGCCTCGCGCATGGTCGTGCGCTCGGTCGCCATGCTGATGAGACGCTGGTTCGGGATGGTGATGAGGGTGTCGACAACCTGGCGCAGGTTCTCGATGCCTTCTTCGGCTTGCTTGCGACGACGCCGACCTTCGAAGCCGAAGGGACGGGTCACCACAGCCACCGTCAGTGCGCCGAGCTCCTTGGCGACCTGTGCGATGACGGGAGCAGCGCCGGTTCCGGTGCCGCCGCCCATGCCAGCGGTGATGAAGACCATGTCGGCCCCCGCCACCAGCTCTGCGATCCGGTCCCGGTCTTCGAGGGCGGCCTCACGGCCGATCTCTGGGTTGGCCCCGGCGCCCAAGCCCTTGGTGAGCATGCCACCAAGCTGGAAGCGGCGGGGGGCAAGCGAGCGCTCGAGGTCTTGGGCGTCCGTGTTGACAGCAATGAACTCGACGCCGGACATGCCGGACTCGATCATGTTGTTCACTGCATTGCCGCCGCCGCCACCGACACCGATGACCCGGATCTGGGCCTTGTGCACGTCTTCATGCACGAAGTCGAGGTGCATCTTACTCATCACTGCTCCTTGAGGGTCGGCCGCGGCTGGGCCAGGACGGGAGGGTTCGTCAGAAACGATGAAACTAAAAAAGGGTCAGTCGATCCGCGGAGCGCCGAGACCGTGGTCGGTCTGGCCGGGCGGAGGAAGGGGGGTCGCAATGGCGACGGTCGCGATGTCGAGATCGATTCGCTGCGGCTTCTCCAGCACCAGTCCGGCGCCGACCATCTGGTCAAGCCTTGCCAGCGCGGTCTCGGGACCATCGAAGCCAATGATGAGCTCGGTGCCGCTTCGGAGGACCACCGTGAAGCCCGTCTGGTCGTCGAAGCGAAGCTCGCTGATCTGGGATGGGCCGATGCGCGGGTCACCGTCGACCGAGTCGAGGATGCGCATGGCGCCGAGCACGATGCCCCGGGCCAGATCGGGCCGGGCTTCAGCGAGGCGTTGGCCAATGCCGGTGACCACGGGGTAGTCGAGGTCATCGGTGGTGGCCGGGGCGAAGGGCACGCCCGTGCGGTCTGCATACCAGAGCCGGTCCAGCGCCACGAGCAGCGCCGGTTGGTGCTCTTCGATGACGAGCTCCACCGTGCCCGGAACAACCCTTCGTGCTTCTGCCCGCCGCACCCAGGGGTGCGCCTGAACGTCAGTGACTGCACGAGTCAGGTCAACCGTGAACAGGTGCGTGCCTTGGCGGATGTTCGCCAAGTGCCGAACCGCGCCTTCGCTCACCCGCACATTGCCCGCGACATGCACATCTTGCACTTCCCACGACTCACCCTCGGCCACTTGGTGGGTGAGCAGGCCGAGAACCGTGACCACAGCAGCACCCGCGACGCCAAGTCCAGCGATGCGGCCCACGCGGAGCCAGCGATCGACAGAAGGCGTCCCAAAGTCGGGATGTGTCAGTCGGGTGCGATGCACGGTGTCTTCGCGGGGATGCGAGGGAGGGAGATGCGGGAGGCGGGGGTTCGCGGCGGGGGGAAGGGAGGGGGGTGCCGCGGAGGGGTGGGTCCCGAGAAGGGCGCTGGGACCGCTGTGCTGACCTTACCGGGTGGCGTCATCCTTGACAAGGCAAGAGGTAAGGATTTTGACGCCCGCCCAACGCCGAGGGTGGTCGTCGTTGATCACGATGGGGACGGGATCGAGCTTGTCGGGCGGTCCCCTGGACTGGCCATGTCCCGCCCGTCCGCGCGGGCGATGTGAAGGGTCGCACCTTGCAGCAAGATCTCGACGAGCGCGCCGAAGTCGATGCCCGCGGCGCCAGCGGCCATGGGGCTCAAGCTGGTGGCAGTCATGCCGGGTATGGTGTTGACCTCCAAGAACCAGGCCTCATCGTTGTTGTCGACGATAAAGTCGGCGCGTGCGATGCCCGAGAGGCCCATCGTCTGCCAAGCGAGGAGGGCCTGGCGGGTGGCGTCGGCGGCGGCTTTGTCGGAGATGGGGGCGGGCACGATGTAGTCGGTGCATCCGGTGGTGTACTTGGCCTCGAAGTCGAAGAAGCCATCCCGGTCTCGGGGGCGGATGGCGACCACCGGCAGGGCCCGACCGTCGAGCACCGCCACCGTGATCTCCTCGCCGACAATGCGCTGTTCCAGCAACACTTGGCGATCCATGCGGGACAGGTCGAGCAGGGCCCTCTCGAGGTCCCCCTCACGGTCGATCTTGGCGATGCCGATGGTGGACCCGCCCTTGGGGGTCTTGGCAATCAACGGAAACTCAAGGCCTTCCGGAAATGCATCGCCCGATGTCCACACGGTGTCGGCCGGGAGGCGCACACCGGTGCCCCGGAGCATGCGCTTGGTGCTGATCTTGTCCATCGCCAGCGCGGAGCTGCGCACGTCCGAGCCCGTGTAGGGGATGCGCATCAGCTCCAAGAGGCCCTGCACCGAGCCATCTTCGCCGAATGGACCGTGCAGCGCCAGCCATGCGACGTCGGCTTGGGTGTGCAGGAGGCGCTGGGGCAAGTCGGGGCCCACGTCGATGCAGTCGACATGCCAGCCCCGGGCTTCGAGGGCGCCGGCGACGGCCTTTCCGGACTTCAGCGACACAGCGCGCTCGGTGGACATGCCACCCATGAGCACGGCCACACGGGCGGTCCGGTCTTGCAGCTTGGCGACCACGCCCGGCAGGCCGGGATCGATGGCGAGCAGTCGGGCGTCACGGTTTGGATGCGACATCAAGACCTCCGGCGCGCGGCGCGCTTGGATGCGGCAGAAGCACTGCGGCCTGCGGAGGGCAGACCCAGGGTGAGCTCGAGACCCCGTCCCCGCAGAAGTCTGTCTTCCACGGCCTTCACGAGGTGCATCAGATCGGTGTGGGTGCCGCCCCCCAGCTGCTCCACTTCGCCGACGCGGTGGCTGTTGAGCCGCCACGCCCGCAAGCGGGTGCCGGGAAGGTCGAGCTTGACGAGCTCTGCGGCCAGCCCGCCGGGACACTCCTGCACCCCAGGCTCTGCGAAGATCTCGCCAGCCCGCGGGGGGCGCACTCGGGTGGTGCCGTGGGGAGACACGGGCGATGGCCGAAGCCGAACCCACATCAAGACGTCGCTGGGGCCGAGGTTCTCGGGAGCTGCCCCCGGCTCGATGGCCACCGTCTTGGCACCCCGTCCTCGTGCGAACGCCAGCCCGGTGATGGCGCCCGCCAGCCACTCTTGCTGCTCGATGGCGAACAGGCCCCCGGCACAGCCCGGCCAGCTTGCGATGCCCGCCCACTGAGGACCGAGCCCCGCGAGTGCGGAGAATGGCGTGGCAGCGCCCAACTTGACCGTGCCGCCCTCCTCGATGTCGAGACCGTGGAAGCCCGCGCCGGGGCGCACGACAAGCCCCGTCATGCCGGTGTCTCTGATGAGGGTGGCTTGCTCGGGCCAGTGCACGGTCCACTTGCGGATGCCGGCGGCGCGCACGAGTGCGAGGCCTTCCTTGATGGCCTGTACATCGCGCATCTCGGCATAGATGTCCGCCGGACCGCCGATGCGCAGGGGGGTGTGGCGGTGCATCGGCTCGTCGGCCCTCGCCATGACACCGTCCACCGCGTTGAGCTGCACCAGCAGGTCGTCTTCGCTCATGCGGAGGCCCCGCCCAGGTCGGCGGCCAGCTCGGCACACAGCCGGTTCACGTTGCCTGCACCGAGGGTGATGACCACATCGCCGGGCTCGACCATCTCAAAGAGCTGCGCCCGGGCATCCTCCAGGCTGTCGGCGGCTTGCACCGACCGGTGGCCAAAGTTGGTGAGGTTGCGGGCAATGCGCACACTGTCGAAGCCGGGCAGGGGGCGCTCGCCGGCGCGGTACACCGGACACACGAGCACATGGCCGGCATCGTTGAAGCTGCGGGCAAAGTCGTCCATCAGGTCCCGCACCCGCGTGTAGCGGTGGGGCTGGAAGACGGCGACGATGCGGCGGTGGGGCCAGGCCTCGGCGGCGGCCTGGAGGGTGGCCGAGATCTCTGCCGGGTGGTGGGCGTAGTCGTCGATGATGGTGATGGGCAGGCTGTCTTCGCCACCGCTGGGGTGGGGGAGGGTGGCCCGCACACTGAACCGCCGGTCCACGCCCGTGAAGCCTTCCATGGCCCCTTGCACATCTTCCCAGTCGACGCCCAGCTCCATCGCGACGGCGATGGCCGCCAGCGCATTGCAGACGTTGTGGCGGCCGGGCATGTCCAGGCTGATCTGGCCCAACACCTCGTCGCGACGGACCACGACAAATCTTGTGTGAATGCCCTCTGACACGATGTCTTCGGCCCGAACCTCGGCCTGGGCGCTCAGGCCGTAGGTGACCACCGGCCGCTTCACGAGAGGCAGCAGTGCCTGCACGTTGGGGTGGTCCAAGCACAACACACAGAACCCAAAGAACGGCACCTTGTTGGCGAACTCGGTGAAGCCCTGGAGCAGGTTGTCCAGGCTGCCCCAGTGGTCGAGGTGCTCTGGGTCGATGTTGGTGACGACCGCCACGGTGGGGCCGAGCTTCAGGAAGCTGCCGTCGGACTCGTCGGCCTCGGCCACGATGAACTCACCGGCGCCGAGCCGGGCGCTGGACCCGATGGCGTCGAGACGGCCACCGATGACGATGGTGGGGTCCTTGCCGGCGTGGTGCAGACACTGCGCGAGCATCGACGTGGTGGTGGTCTTGCCGTGGGTGCCGGCCACCGCCAGCCCGTACTTCATCCGCATCAGCTCACCGAGCATCTCGGCGCGGGGGATGACCGGGATCTTGTGGGCCAGGGCCTCCACAATCTCGACGTTGGTGTTGGGGATGGCGGTACTCTTCACGACCACGTCGACATTCTCGACGTAGGCCGCGTCGTGCCCAACATAGACGGTGGCGCCGAGCTCACGCAGCCGCTGGACCGCGCTGCCTTCGCCCAGATCGGAGCCCGTCACCCGATAGCCGGCCGTGACCAGCACCTCGGCGATGCCGCACATGCCTGAGCCACCAATGCCGACAAAGTGGATCTTCTGGACCTTTCCGCGAAACATTGGGCTCCTGGTGTCGACTCAGCGCGACGGGACGGCTGCGGGGCTGATCTGGGTGCGGGCTTTGCGCTCCGGCCACCCCTCGGTCACGTCGGCAGTGTTGGCTTCGCTGGCGATGCTCAACAACACACCCACGGCCCACAGATTGGCGATCATGGCGCTGGCGCCGTAGCTCACGAAGGGCAAGACCAGCCCCTTCGGGGGCACCATGCCCATGACCACCGCAAGATTGAAGAAGGCTTCCAAGCCGATCATGCCGGTGAGCGTCGCCGCCAGGAACATGCCGAAGGCGTCCCGGGCGTGGCGGGCGATGTGCAGGCCGCGCCAGACGAAGACCGCGAAGAAACAGATCATCATGACAAAGCGGACGAGGCCGAGCTCTTCGGCGATGACGGCGCCGATGAAGTCGGTCCACGGCTCCGGCAAGAAGTGCAGCTTGGCCAACGAGTTGCCGAGCCCCTGTCCCCAGACGCCACCGGAGTGCATGGCCACCCAGCTCTGGATGATGTGGTAGCCCTCGGCCGCTTCGTTGGACCAGGGGTCGGTGAAGCTGGTGATGCGGTCCATGCGGTATTGGGCCGACATGACCAAGCCCACGCCGCCCACAATGCCAACCCCAGCGGTGGCGGCGATGTGGGTCGGGCGCAGGCCGGCGACAAACATCATCACTGCGCACAAGCCGCCGATGATGGCGGTGGTGCCGAAGTCCGGCTGGCCCAAGATGAGGGCGCAGGGGATGGCGGGGATCAGCGCGGCGCCGAAGATGACGCGCAGGTCACCGATGTGGGCCCGGTACCGGTCCAAGAAGTGGGCGAGGCACACCAACACCGCGATCTTGGCAAACTCAGACGGCTGGAGGTTCACCGAGCCGAACCCGATCCAGCGGGCGGCACCATTCGCCCGGTACTGGATGCCCGGCACATACGTGAGAATGAGCCCGATGATGACCACACCGAAGAAGGCCCACCGGTAGCGGCGCATCACCCGCGTGGGCGTGAAGGCGCTCAGGCCGCCGACCAGCAAGCCCATGGCGACCGCGATGCACTGGCGCACGAAGTACCGGGTCTCGTCGCCGGTTGCTTCGGCCGCGACCACGGCAGATGCCGAGTAGACCATCACCAGCCCGAGCACGATGAGGATGGCCGTCACGGTGATCAGCCAGGGGTCGGTGCTTCGGTTCATGGGTGAGGCCGGGTAGGAAGGGGTCATCGGCGGGCGAGCTGGGCGAAGACATCGCCGCGGTGCTCGAAGTCACGGAAGGCGTCGAAGGAGGCACAGGCGGGGGAGAGCAGCACGGTGTCGCCCGGGCGGGCGGCGCTGCGGGCCTCGTCGACGGCGCTCTCGAGGGTGGGCTGTTCCGAGACCGAGATCTCGGCGGGCAGCGCCACCCGCAGGACCCGCGCAATGTCGGGCCCCGAGGCACCGAAGCAGATCACCCGTCGGGCGGTCTTGCGCAAGGCAGGAGCCAGCGCGGCGTAGTTCGCACCGTCTTTGCCTTGGCCACCGAGCAGGCAGATCTGGGGGTGGCCAGCACCGAGAATGCCCGTCAGTGCGGCATCGACGTTGGTGGCCTTTGAGTCGTCGCGCCAGCGCACACCGTCGCGCTCGGCCACCAGCTCCATGCGGTGGGCGAGGGGCCGCAGCCCCGCAAGCTGGAGCTGGTCTCGGTTGACGCCGACGGACTGGGCCAGAAGCACCGCCGCGGCGAGGTTCTGGCGGTTGTGGGCACCGGGGTGCTCAAAGTCGCTGATGTCGAGAACGCCGTCGTCATCAGTGCCTTGGAGCACAAGTGCCTCTCCAATGCACCGCGCGCCGGGCCAGCCGTCCAAGTGGAGAACCGGGGGGCCGAGGCCGATGGCCGAGAGGTGTGGGCAGGCGATGGGCAACACGGCCACGGAGTCGGCGCCCATCTGGGCGAAGAGCCGCAGCTTGGCGGCGCCGTAGTCCGCCATTGTGCCGTGGCGGCCGAGGTGGTCGGGCGTCAGGTTCAGCACGGCTGCGGCGGCCGGTCGGAACGTCCCGGGGAGCTCCATCTGGTAGCTGGAGACCTCCACCACAGCGACATCCGGTGGGGGGCCTCCCTTGAGAAGGCTCATGGCCAGGGTGCTCAGGGGCTCGCCCAGGTTGCCGCCCACCCAGACGCGGAGTCCGGCCCGCTCCAGCAGCTGACCCAGGAACCACACGGTGCTGGACTTGCCATTGGTGCCCGACACGGCAAGCACGGGAATGCCGTGTTGGTCAATGATCTCGAAGGAATAGGCCAGCTCACCGACCACTCGCACGCCCGCTTGAAGCGCAGCCTGAAGCATCGGCACCCGGGCCGGAACGCCAGGCGAGACCACAATGAGGTCCGCATCGGTGAAGTCGCCTTCCCGATGGGTGCCGTGCACGGCGGTGGCCCCCTCCACCGCAGGCGCGTTCGCTTGCTGGTCGGTGGTCGTGACCACATGACCCCGGGCCAGCGCCAGCCCAGCGGCGGCCTGTCCAGACCGGGCCATGCCGAGCACGGTGACCCGCAGGGGACTCTCGGCAGTGTCCTTCATCAGCGAACCTTCAGCGTGGACAGGGCAATCAGCGCCAACAGGATGCTGATGATCCAGAACCTCACGATGATCTTGGGCTCGCTCCACCCCAGCTTCTCGTAGTGGTGGTGGATGGGGGCCATGCGGAACACGCGCTTGCCGGTGAGCTTGAAGCTCGCGACCTGAATCATCACCGACAGGGCTTCCAGCACAAAGATGCCGCCGACAATGGCGAGCAGCAGCTCATGCTTGGTGAGGACGGCGAGCACACCGAGGGCACCGCCGAGGCTCAGCGAGCCCACGTCGCCCATGAAGATCTGCGCAGGGAAGGTGTTGTACCAGAGGAAGCCCAGCCCGGCGCCGACGATGGTGACCGCGAAGATGGTGAGCTCACCGCTGCCTTCGATGTAGGGAATCGCCAGATAGGCGCTGAACTGGACGTGGCCCGCGAGGTACGCAAGAATACCAAGCGTCATCGCCGAGGTCATCGTCGGGCCGATGGCCAGCCCGTCGAGCCCATCGGTCAGGTTGACCGCGTTGGAGCTGCCGTTGCACACCACCATCGCGAACAACACATACAGCCAACCCGTGGCGGGGACGCCCGGAATCAGCTCATCCAAGTGAATCGTGGAGTCCTTGAGAAAGGGGATGGACAGGTCAGGCTCGATGATGCCCATCGCGTAGCCACCGCCGATGACTGCGCCGGCGATGCCAAACTGCCCGATCATCTTCCAGCGTCCGGCGAGCCCATCGCTGGACTTCTGCATCACCTTCTTCCAGTCGTCGACAAAGCCGATGGCGCCGTACCCAACGAAGACCACCAGGGCCATCCAGACCACCGGTTGGTCCAGCCGCGCCCACAGCAGCGTGCTCACCGTGATGCTGATGATCATCGGCACGCCGCCCATCGTGGGGGTGCCCACCTTGGCCTCGATGTGGCTCTGGGGACCGTCGTCCCGGATGATCTGCTCCATCTTCTTGCGCTTCATCCACGAGATGAAGCTTGGGTAGAGGAAGTAGCAGAGGGCCAGCGCGGTCACCATGCCCCATGCGGTACGGAAGGTGATGTACCGGAACAAGTTGAAGAACTGAATGCTGTCCGCGTGCGGCGTAAGAAGATGATAGAGCATCAGGTCTCCGGGCCGGTGGGGCCCAGGATGGCGTTCAGAGCGGGGAGCACACGCTCCACAGCAATTCCGCGGCTGCCCTTGAGCAGGACGAGGTCGCCGGGGTGGAGTCGTGGGGCGAGGGCGGGGGCCAGTGCCGCAGCGTCGGGCGCGCTCAGCACATCGAGGCCCAGTGCGGCGGCGGCGGCGGTGTAGCGGGGGCCGACGACCGCGAGCAGGTCCAGATCCAGCCCGGCGGCGTGGGCGAGCAGCTCACGGTGGGACGGGGCCTCGTGGATGCCGAGCTCCAGCATGTCGCCGACAATCGCGATGCGGCGGGCACCCCGGATGGCCGCGAGCGTGTCGAGGGACGCCCGCGTGGACAAGGGGTTGGCGTTGTAGGCATCGTTGAGGATGCGCGTGCCCAGGGGACCGTGCTCGATGCGCAGGCGCATGCCGACGGGCGCGTAGTCCGAGAGTCGGCGGGCGGCGTCGGCGAGGTCGAGGCCCAAGCAACCCGCGACCACCAGCGCGGCGGTGGCGTTGCTGGCGAGGTGGATGCCCGGGCTGGGAATGACGGCGGTGACGGTATCTTGGGGGGTGCGCACGGTGAGGGTGGTCGACAGCGTGGTGGCGTCGACATGGGCGTCCACCAGGCGGTAGTCAGCCGATGGGGAGCCGCCGTAAGTCACCCGGACCACCCCCTCGGGCAGCGGCAGCGCACGAACCCGCGGGTCATCGATGTTCACGATGCAGGTGTCACCGGGGCGGGCGCCGTCGAAGAGCTCGCCTTTGGCCTTGGCGACCCCTTCCAAGGTGCCGAGGCCCTCCAAGTGGGCGGCGCCAACATTGGTGATGAGGCGAATGCCGGGCGCTGCGATGCTCTGCAGCAGGGCAATCTCGCCGGGTGCGTTCATGCCCATCTCGATGACTTGGGCGGCGCAGGTCTCGGTCGCGGCCAGCAAGCTCAGGGGCACACCGATGTGGTTGTTGAGGTTGCCCACCGTGGCGTGCACCTCGCCGAGCGCGCCGATGGCACACGCCGTCATCGCCCGTGTGGTGGTCTTTCCCGCGCTGCCCGTGATGCCGATGACCGGGCCGGTTGCCCGCGCACGCGCCGCCCGACCGAGGTCTTGCAAGGCCACCAAGGTGTCGTGCACCTGGACGAAGCCCCGGTCCCATCCCGCTGGCACCCGCTGGGCCACCACACCGGCACAGCCCGAGGCCCGGACCTGTTCGAGGAAGTTGTGGGCGTCGAAGCGCTCGCCCACCAGCGCGAGGAACCAGTCCCCAGGACCCACCTTGCGGGAGTCGGTGACAATGGCGCCGGGACGGTCATCCTCGGGGAGTCCCTGAAGAGCCCCGTTGGTGGCGGCGGCGATGGCAGCAGCGTCGAAGCGCACGGCTCAGGCTCCGAAGTGGCGGACCAGCGCGGCGAGTGCCACGTCCCGGTCGTCGAAGGGATGGGCGATGCCCTGGATGGTCTGGGTGCGCTCGTGCCCCTTGCCGGCGATGAGGACGACGTCTTGGGGGGACGCCCCAGCGATGGTGCGGTCGATGGCCTCGGCCCGGTCGACGATGGCGAGGGCATCCGGTCCGGCCCCCTGACAGATCTCGTCGACAATGGCTTGTGGGTCTTCACTTCGGGGGTTGTCCGACGTGATGGTCACCCGGTCGGCGCCCGCACTGGCGATGGTGCCCATGGGCGCCCGCTTGGTGCGGTCCCGGTCCCCGCCACATCCGAAGACGACGTGCACGAGGGCGTTCTGGTCGAGTTCTTGAAGCGTGCCAAGCACACGCTCCAGGGCATCGGGCGTGTGGGCATAGTCGACCAACACCAGGGGCCCGTTTGGCACCCGCACCGGCTCCATGCGGCCGGGCACGGGTGGGGCAGCCGCAAGCCCGGCCAAGCATGCGTCGGCGCTCCAGCCGAGGGCGATGCCGATCGTGAGGGCACACAGGGCATTCTCGACATTGTGGGTGCCAAGCAGGGGCACGTCGAGGGTGTGGGCTTGCCCAAAGATGCGGAGCTGAGCGGTGGTGCCGTGGAGGCCCATCTCCGAGGAGATCAGGCGCACTTGAGCGTCAGGGCTGCGGCCGTAGCGGAGGGTGGCTTGCTTGGGCGCGAGGATGTGGATGGCGGGGTCATCGGCGTTGAGCACGGCAATGCCGTCGGCGGCCAGCAGCTCGGAGAAGAGCCGGGCTTTGGCGGCGTGGTAGGCGGACATGCTGCGGTGGTGGTCGAGGTGGTCTCGCGAGAAACTCGTCCACGCGGCCACTCTGAACGGCAGGGCGGTCACCCGCTCCAGCTCGATGCCGATGCTGCTCACCTCCAAGAAGGCCGCGCCACAGCCGGCGTCGATGGACTCTCGGAGCAAGCGCTGGATGGTGGGCGCTTCGGGGGTGGTGTGGGTGGCCGGCACGGCCCGTCCGGCAATGCGGTGGCCGGTGGTGCCCATCACCAGGGACTTCACGTCGCTCGCTAGGGCGACGGACTCCAGCAGCCAAGCGGTGGTGGTCTTCCCGTTGGTGCCGGTGAGGCCCACCGTCGGCAGCGTGCGCGCCGGGTGGCCTTGGAGTGCGGCGGCCACACGAGCGAAGGCCACGCGGGCGTCGTCGACGATGAGGGCGGGCACACCCGGAGGCGTGTCGACCGGACCATCGGCAATCACACCCGCGCAGCGCAGCCCTGGGGCAGCCGTGCGCCCGTCGAAGTGCTCGCCGCGAATGGCGACAAACAAGTCATTTTCGTCGATGTCCCTGCTGTCGCGGGAGACCGAGAGGACCTCGCCCTCCAGAGCGCCACGGGTGGCGATGGGTGCGATGGCAGGGAGCAGATCGACGAGGCGCATGGGGGGAGGGGACAACGCTCCGTGTCGGGTTGCGCGGGGATGCGCGAGGGAGGGAGGGGTGGCCCAGACAAAGGGGCCGGCGCCGACACGGAGCGTTGCTCGGGGGGATGGGAGGTGGGGAGGGTGCGCCCGAAGGCACGGAGGGAGGGTTGGGACAAAGGGGCCAACTCAGCGCAGCGGTGGCAGATCAGCAGGAATGGGAAACGGCGCTGGTTCAGGCTTCGGTGGCGGTCGCGGTGAGCCAGAGAGAGGGTGCGTGGCCAGGGTCCAGAGTGGGCTGGCGGCGGCGGACTCGTGCGAAGTGCCGTGGGAATCCGAAGGGGGAAGAACCGGTGGATGGTGCAGGGGAAACCATCCGGCGTCGCTGCCCCCCGCCCCAAGGGGGTGCGGACCGAAGCCCGCAAAGTGTGAAGAAGGGAAGCCCGAAGGACTCAGTGAAGGATGACCTGGACGGTGTCGCCAGGAAGCAGGGGTGTGCCGGCGGGAGGGACTTGGTTGGAGACCCGTCCGCTGCCCGACGTGTTGATGGACAATCCCGTGCCCTCCAGGGTTCCGAGCGCGTCGCGCAGGGAGAGGCCCGTGAGCGGGGGCAAGCGAAGGCGGCCATCGGCGGTCCACGTGACGTCTCGAACCGGGATGGAGGGCGCGAGCACCATCGGTTCTTCGGCAGTCACGGAAGCAGTGCCCGCGGACTCAAGGAGGGCCGGGTTCGGCTGGATGCCCAGGATGCGCAGCGACTCGCCGGCAATCTCCGCGAAGGCGGGGCCCGCGACGAGGCCGCCGTAAGCGCGACCGACGGTGGGAGTGTCGACCACAACAGCAATGGCGAGGCGCGGCTCATCGGCCGGAATGAGGCCCACGAACGAGCCGATGCGGTCGGTGCTCGAGTAGGTGCCGTTGACGTGTTTCCACGCGGTGCCGGTCTTTCCGCCGACCCGGTAGCCCTCCACCCGCGCGCGGGTGCCCGTGCCGCCCTTTTCGGTGACGGTGACCATCATCTCGACAACCTGGCGTGCCGTTTTTTCGCTGACCACCCGGCGATCGATCTCGGGGGTGTAGCGCTCGAGCACGGTGCCGTGGCGGTCGCGGACTTCCTTGACCAGCCGGGGCTGCATGCGCACCCCGCCGTTGCCGAGGGTGGCGACGGCGGTGGCGAGCTGGATCGCGTTGGCCGTGACGCCGTGGCCATAGGCGGTGGTGGCCAGCTCGATGGGCTTGATGCTGTGGGCCTTGCGCATAGCGCCGCCGGTCTCGCCCGTGAGCTCGAGCCCGCTCATGCGGTTGAAGCCGAAGTCGCGCAGGTAGTCGAGGGTGCGCTCGGGACCGAGCTTGAAGGCGAGCTTGGCGGCCCCGATGTTCGACGAGTGCTTGATGACCCCCGTGACGGTGAGATCGCCCTTGGGGTGGTCATCATGGATGATCGCCCGGCCCACTCGCCACGCGCCGCCCTCGCAGTCGATGACGGTGTTCGGGGTGACCACCGCTTCTTCCAGCGCCGCCGCAGCCACGAACGGCTTGAACACCGAGCCGGGCTCGATGGCGTCTTCGGCCGCGTGGTTGGTGAAGCTGTCCATGCGGATGTCGCGGGTGTCGTTGGAGTTCTGTGCCGGGCGGTTGGCGATGGCCAAGATCTCGCCGGTGGGAATGTCGACCACCACGGCATAGGCGTACAGTGCGCCGAAGTCGACGCGGGCCCGCTCGACCGCTTCTTCAGCGACGTGCTGGATGCGCCGGTCGAGGGTGAGCGCGATGCTGTGGCCGGCGTCCGCGTGCATGCGCTCCGGCGTGACCTTGCGGCCCTTGCGGTCGCGCCACTGGACGTACTTGAAGGTCTCGCCTTGCAGTGCCCGGTCCAGGCCTCGCTCGAGGCCGGCGCGGCCGACGCCGTTGTGGCCCACGAGTCCCAGCAGCACGCTGGCTTCTTCCCGACCTGGGTAGAAGCGGCTGGGGGTGGACTTGAGCCAGCTCGCACCGCGGAAGCGGCGGTCCTTTTGGGCGAGTGCACTGACGGCGGCGCGGGCGAGGTTGGCCCGCTCGGGGGTGAGGTCTTCGGCGAGGCGCACGTCCCGGCGGTCAACCCGGGCCAAGCGCTCGGCGATGGCGTCGGCGGGCTGTTCCAAGATCGGTGCCAGGGCTTCAGCGAGGGCCGCGACGGGGTCTTCGAGGAAGGGCTTGTCTTCCTCCGGCTCGCTCCAGATGCGCTTCGGGTCGGCGTGAAACTCGTACAGCTCGACCGTTGTGGCGAGCAAAGCGCCGTTGCGGTCGAAGATGTCGCCGCGGCGGCCGCGGACTTCGATGGACTCCTCGAACTGCACCCGCGCCTTGGCCTCAAGCTGGGCGTCCGGCAGGAGCATCAGGGCCGAAGCCCGCGCAGTGAGCGCCAAGAAGCCAAACCCCATCATGGCCCCCAGCCAGGCCACACGCACCGCAGAGCGGGTGCGGACCACGCCGTCGGTCTCACCGTCGTCGCTGCCTTTGGGCAGGACCGAGTGACCGGCGACCGTCAGGTGCTTCTGACGGCGGGAGCTGCGGGAGTTGGGGCGGCGGGACATGGTTCAGTTCCCCGCCAGGGCGCCGGCCTTGGAGAGGTCCACCACCTCGGCGGCGGGACCCAGGGACAACGAGCTGGCCGTGGGCATCAGCTGCTGGGGATCGGTGAGCGTGGCCAGCTCGAGGTGCAGCCGTTCTCGGTCCGCGAGGGAGCGGTCGAGGGTGGCTTGGGCACGGTCAAGGGCGACGGAGGTCTCGACCAGATCGACGCGGGACCACGCACTGAGCATGGCGCAGGCAGCACAGAGGGCTGCGACGCCGAGATAGCGCCAGAGCTGGGTGATCTCAAGGTCACCGGCCACGGTGGGGACCATGACGGCCATCGGAGTGGCAGGGCGGGTAGAACGGGACACGGGGAATCCGGGGCGACAGCTGGGGAAGGCAGCGGGATTCGGGCGAGGACGCTGGGGTCAGGTCCTGCGGGGAATGCGCTCGGCCACTCGGAGGAGGGCAGAGCGGGCACGGGGGTTGTCCGGATCGAGAAGATCGCCGCGAAGGGGCTTTCGAGTCACGATGTGGAGGACGGGGGGCACGAGGGGAAGACCGTATGCGTCTTTCGGCATGTTCACGCCGGCGAGCTTGCGAAAGTGGTTCTTGACGATGCGGTCTTCAAGGGAGTGAAACGAGATGATGGCGAGGCGGCCGCCGGGGGCAAGCAAGCCGATGGCCGCGTCGAGAGCCCGCTCCAGCTGGCCCAGCTCGTCATTGACGGCGATGCGGAGGGCCTGGAATGTGCGGGTCGCCGGGTGGGTGCGGCTCTGGTGGTAGCCAGACGACTTGGCGATGCAGTTGGCCAGCGCGAGGGTGCTGCCCCAGGGGGCTTCAGCGAGGATGGCGCGGGCGATCTGGTGGGCGCGGGGCTCTTCGCCGGCTTCTCGAATGAGCTTGGTGAGCTCACGGAGGTCGAGGCGATCGATGAGCTCTGAAGCGGTCTCGGGGAGGTCCGGGTCCATCCGCATGTCGACGGGGCCGTCCGCTTGCAGGGAGAAGCCGCGGGAGGGGTCGTCGAGCTGGGGAGACGAGACGCCGATGTCGAGCAAGATGCCGTCGAACGGGGCATCATCGGCGGTGAGCTGGGCCATGTCGGCGAAGGTGCCGCGCAGCAGGCGTGCTCGGTCGCCGAAGGCTTGGAGTCGCTCAGCCGCCGCCTTGAGGGCGATGGGATCCCGGTCGATGCCGACGACAATGCCGTCCGGACCGCTGGCTTCGAGAAGCGCGAGAGAGTGTCCACCACCGCCGAGGGTGCCATCCAGGTACCGGCCACCAGCAGCGGGGCGCAGCGCATCGAGCACCTGGGGCAGGAGGACGGAGGCGTGGTGAAAGGAAGTGGAGCGCTGGACCATGGCATCAACCCTCCGCCGGCACGGAGCCGGGCTGGAGGGCACCGAAGCCGAAGAGCTGGTCCCACATCTCGGCCGCTTGGGGGTAGGCCTGGGCCTCCCAGCGCTCGATGTCCCAGACCTCGAACCAGCCACCGGCGGTGAACAGGTAGAGGCCGCGCTCTAGGCCGAGCAGCTTGCGCAGCTCTTTGGGGATGAGCATGCGGCCGGCGCCATCGACCGTGACGGTCTGGGCGGTCGAGCGCACAGCGAGCGCAAACAGGCGTGCCTTGGGGTCCATGGGGTCGCCGCCCTGGTACTGGGCAGCCATCTTGTTGAATTCAGGGATGGTGTAGAGCGCGAGGCCGCCCTTGGGGCCACCATTGGCGAACGCCACAAGCCCGTTGATTCCTTCACGTTCCAGCTCGTTGCGCAGTTGACGTGGCAACATCACACGACCCTTGGGGTCGAGAGTGAGCTCCGCGTTGAGCGCCGGCAACTGCATGGCACCGTGAGGGATGGATGTGGAAGGAGCGAGGCCAGACACCTCGATCCACTTCATGACCCCATCGTCCCACTTCATGTACTTTGCGAGATCACGAGGTGCCACACATCCCTGGGCCTAATCGTTAAACGGTTGATATTGCGTGCGTAATTCGTGGGCACCGCCGTGGAACGATCGCGTGCCTTGGTGGGGGGATCAGCATGGGGCGCGGCGCACGGGGGGATGGAGCCGCTTCCTTGACATGCCAATGACAAGAGCTGGCCGCTGTTCGCTAGAATCTCGTGTTTATCGATCTTCATGCTAAAGAGCGGACAGAGCCGACACGGATCCAGGGCACCCACCAAGGCCCACCGGAGTGACCGAAGGTCTGGTCAAGGGGTCAGCAAGTGGATCTCATTCCCGGGCAGTGGATCCGTGGCGGCCCAGACCTCGCCCCAGACCCGCTTTCCGCGCCCGGTCGGTGGTCGCAGACTCCGCTCGCAGGCGGCTGGACGGGATAGGCGGTCGGTCGGAGGCCACATGGGCAATGCGAGCGGCGCCAAGGTCGAGCGGTTGATCGCCGAGAACCGCAAGGCGCGACATGACTACGATCTGCTGGAAAAGGTTGTCGCCGGGCTGGTTCTGTTGGGGACCGAGGTCAAGAGCCTGCGCAACGGCAAGGGCAACGTGGCCGAGGCATGGGTGCGCTTTGTCGACGACGAAGCGTGGCTGATGGACGCTCACGTGCCGCCCTACCCCCAGGCCCACCAGTTCAACCACGAGCCCCGACGTGCCCGAAAGCTGCTGCTCAAGGCGAGTGAGCTGGACCGGCTAAAGCGCCGCACCACCGAGAAGGGCCTGACCCTGGTGCCCCTGCGGCTGTACTTCATGGGGCCATGGGTGAAGGTCGAGCTGGGGCTGGGCCGCGGGCGCAAGCTCCACGACAAGCGCAATGCGCTCAAAGAAAAGCAGGACCGCCGCGAGATGTCCCGGGCTGTCGCGGACCGCTAAGGGCCTGACCTTTGCCCCGGCGGTGGGCACAGGCTAGTGCGATGCCTCTCACGGAGGGCTTGTGGTGGACGCCTCGACCCTGTTTATTGGTGGATTCCTGCCTGGCGAGCTTGTGCTCCCGGCTGTCGCATTGCTCGGCGCTGCTGCGATGGGCCCGTTGCTCGGTGGCATCGCCGCGGGCTGGCTGGTCTCGCTCGGCTTGGCCGCGTGGAAGCGCATGGCGGGCATCGCTGGCGCGGCCACAATGGGGCTGGGTGTCTCGCTGTACCTGGGCCGCCAGCACCATCCGTCGATGGGCTCGTCGGTCTGCAATCTGAACGAGACGTTCAATTGCGACGTGGTGAATGCCAGCGTGTACTCGGAGCTGTGGGGCATTCCCATTGCGTTCTTCGGCAGCGCATTCTACGCCGGCGTCATTGCGGTGGCGGCGATGTCCCTGCTTGGCCGCAAGCAACATGACCGTGCGGCCCACGCCGTGTTCGCCGGCGCGGTGCTGTCGGTGATCTACTCGGCCTATCTCGCTTGGGCGTCGGTCCAGCTGGGTGCCTGGTGCTTGTTCTGCATTTCGCTGTACGGGGTAAACCTTATCCTTGCGGGTGCGTCCTTCATGGAAGTGAAGGCGAGCGGGAGCCCTCTGGGTGAGGGCATTCAGGCGGCACTCTGGGGCAAGGATGACCGCTCGGTGAGCGTGATGAGCGTCGCTGGTGTGGCGGTGTTCTTGACCGCGATGCTCTGGTACCGGGGCATGGGGCCGGCGGATGGCTCGTCGGCTGTGGTGATGAGCGGTGGCAAGGTTGACTACTCGTCCATGTACGAGGTCACCCCCGCGGAAGTGCGCCTGGGCGGCAGCGAGCCGGTCCTGGGTGCCCCGACGGCGCCCTACACCCTCGTGGAGTTCGCGGACTTCGAGTGCCCCGCTTGCGGTCGCATCTCGGACGAAGTGAAGAAGCTGCCAGAGCAAGTGCCGTCGCTCAAGCTGATGTTCAAGCACTACCCGCTGAGCAATGCGTGCAATGCCAGCGTGGAGAGCTCGTTCCATGAACATGCCTGCGGGGCCGCCAAGGGTGCGGAGTGCGCACGGCAGCAGGGTCGGTTCTGGGAGCTTGGGCGCTTGATGTTCAAGAACCAGCAGTACCTGGCGCCCGCCGATCTCGAGATGATGGCCGGTCAGGTCAGCATGGATCTGGCGACCTGGAAGTCCTGCCTCGACCAGCCTGCGACGCTGTCGACGATCACGGCCGACGTGGCCGCTGCCAATGCGCTGGGCATCAGCGGCACACCTTCGCTCTACCTGCACGGCCTGGGGCCGTCGGGCACGTGGGTGAAGGTCTTTGGGGGCCCCGCGGATGTGAAGACCCTTGTGGAAGCCCACAAGGCGGGCAAGCTGACGGTCGGGGGCTGACGTGGCGCGCTGGGCCCAGGTCTCGATGGTCGTGGGTCGGGACGCGCTGGAACGGACCGGTGCCCGGCTGCTGAAGCTGGGTGCTTCCGGTCTTCAGGAAGACTTCCTTCCCGGGCAAGCCCCGCCGCCCCGCCAGCCGTGGGACCGGGGTCCGGATGCCCCGCTGCCGGCGCAGGCGCTGCTCAAGGCGTGGTTCACCGAGGACCAGTGGACCGCACTGGCGGTGGCCCCGCTGTGGGACGATGCCCCCGATGCCACCGTCGAGTGGCAGCAAGACGAGGACTGGGCGGAGAGCTGGAAGGCCGGCTTCGAGCGCCTCGTGATCGCCGAGGACTTCGCGGTGGCGCCCCCTTGGGAAGCTGAAGCGGGCGACCTCGTCATTGAGCCGGGCATGGCCTTTGGCACTGGCGAGCACCCCACCACCCGGGCGTGCTTGGGTGGGGTCTGGCGCAACGCGCGGGCCGGTGGGCGGTGCCTGGACGTGGGCACGGGCACGGGGGTGCTGGCCCTCGCTGCTGTGCGCGCGGGCATGACCGCGAGGGGCATCGACATCGACGCCGACGCAGTGACTGCATCTCAGGACAACGCCGTGCTGAACGGTCTTGTGGCGGAGTTTGACGACACGCCTCTGGACCGGGTCGAGGGCCAATGGGAACTCGTGGTGGCCAACGTCTACGCCGAAGTGCTGGTGATGTTGGCGCCGGACCTGCGCCGCTTGACCCGCGAGCGGCTGTTGCTCGCGGGCATCCTGGCGGACCGGGCGCCCAGTGTGGTGGCCGCGCTGGCCCCCATGCGGGTGGTCCACCAAGAGACCGAAGGCGACTGGGTCTACCTCGAGCTGGTGGTCTGAGCATGCGCCGGTTTCCGTCGGGCCCCCTCGTGTCGGTGGGCCAGCGGATTGTGCTGGACGCGGCCACCTCCCACCACATCCTGCGGGTCACTCGGGTGGCTCGGGGAGAGCTGGTCGAGCTGTTTGACGGGGAGCGCTCGTGTGCCGCGCGTCTGGTGGACGTGTCGGACGGGGACGCGGTGTGTGAGCTGGTCGACCCGCCCAAGACCACACCTGTCGCGGTTCGGGTGGGGCTTGCGCTCGCGCTGCTCAAGGGACCCGCCTTTGACCTGTCGCTGCGCATGGCCACGGAGCTGGGGGTGACCGACATCTGGCCGGTGCACGCCAAGCGCTCAGTGGTCAAGGGCGACAAGGCGGACCGGTGGATGCGCATTGTGGAGGGGGCCGCGCGCCAGAGCGGGCGGGCGGTGGTGCCCACACTTCATGGGGCAATGCCCCTGAATGCCCTATTGGACGCCATTCCCGATGGGTGGGCGAAGGTGGCATGCGCACCGATTGCCACGGCTTCACCACCGGCAGGACGCCCGGTTGTGGTGTTCATCGGGCCCGAGGGCGGGTGGACCGACAAGGAGCTTGCGGCACTGGTGGAGGGTGGTGCGACCTTGTCTTCCCTCGGCGCCCACGTCCTGCGTGCGGACACCGCGGTGGCGGCGGCGCTGGCGCTGGTGGGTCGCACACCCTGAAGCGAAAAGACCCGCACCAAGCGGCGCGGGTCTGTCGAAGCGGTCCGGCCGGCTTCAGGCTTCGTCTTCCCGGCGACGACGGGCCAGAGCGAACAGCCCGAGCAGCGACAGTCCCGGAGCGAGCACCAGCGCAGTGCTGTCACTGCTGCCGTTGCCACAGCCGCCCTCTTCCACAGCCTGCTGCTGGAGGATGTCTTCGTACTCGACCTGGACGGGCTCCGGGTAGACGGTGATCTCGACGGTCTCGGCCCGAGCCGGGTTGCCGTCGACATCCTTGACGTCCACGCTGAAGTGGAACACCTCTCCTGGCCACTCGCCCTCTGCCATGCCCTCGGGGTAGGGCGGCGCCGTGAAGGTCACCGTGGGGGCGGTCTGGGTGTCAAAGCCACCGAGCCCGCCATACTCACCCTGGAGCTTGGAGTCGGGCGACCACGTGTAGAGCAGGTCATCGCCGTCCGCATCGAATGCAAACACGCTGAGCGTGGCACTCTCGCCCGCACCGATGGCGTACTGGGACGCGATGATGCCGCCGATGATGATCGGGCTGGCTTCGGTCTCGACACAACCACCGGGCTCGGCCTGGTCATTGATGAAGTTGCAGTTGTCGTCAACGCCGTTGCAGTACTCGATGGCGGCCGGGTTGACGTTCGGGTCGTTGTCGTCGCAGTCGAGGTCCAGCTCGGAGAAGCCGTCGCCGTCATCGTCCACGAGGCTGGTGCCCTCGTCGACCAGCCCGTCGCAGTCGTTGTCCTTCTGGTCGGGCTGCTCCATCGCACCGGGGTAGGTGTCGGGGTCGCGGTCGTCGCAGTCGCCCTGGAGCTCGGTCACCGAGTCGCCGTCGTCGTCTCCAGCGAGGGAGTCCTCGTCGATGGCGCCGTTGCAGTTGTTGTCGATGCCGTCGGGAAGCTCTGCCGCGCCCGGATAGACATCGCGCCGCTCGTCGTCACAGTCGACGTAGAGCGCATTCGGGTCGTCGCCCCAGCCGTCCCCGTCGTCGTCTGAGGGGGGATACAAGCCCCGCCAGAGGACGGTGGTGCTGGCGCGGGAGATCATCTCGGACTGGTCGGTCACGAGGATGGTCAGCGTGTCGGTGCCCGTCTCAAGCAGCTCGATCGGGATGTCGACGAACACATGGCCGCTGGCGTTGTCGGCCGAGCAGTCAGCGATCCGAGTCTCGCCCACCAGCGAACGCACCTTGCACACCAGTGTGTCCGCGGGCTGGTTCACGTCGAACATGTCGACTTCGAGGCGCAGGGGCTCCGGGGACCGATGCTGGTAGCCGACCGGGGGCCACCGAATGGAGACCTCGGGGGCCTTGTTCTCGGGGTCGTAGCCGACGTTGCCCTTCGCGGAGACGGTGATGCTCGGGGAGCCTTCGTCGTCCGAGGTGACTTCGAGCGTGCAGTACGCCGGGTCGAGGTCCACCGGTGCAAACCACACTTCAAACAGCGTCGCTTCGCCGGGCAACAAGGCCCGCTCTGGCATGAACGACGTGTTCAGCGAGTAGCCTTCGTTGCATGTGGGATCGAGGACCGGCTCGTCCACCCAGAGCTCGCCGTCGCCGACGTTGTGCACGTAGACGTACCGGACGTCCGACTCTCCAGTGTAGAGGTGGCCCATGTCGACGGTGGGAGAGCGGACAACGATGTTGCCGACGCCTTGGATGGCCCCGCCGGACATGCTCACCACGTGGCGGTACTCATCCGGGTCGCGCCAGAAAGCAGGCTCGCTCTTGGGCTGGCCGTCGTCGTCGACTTCCACTTTCTCGGACGTCGAGATGATCTCGATGGATGCCCACATCTCGCCGGTGACCGAGGGCGCGTAGTCCACTCGAATGGGGAGCTCGCAGTCTTTCTCGAGGATCAGGACGTCGCCTTGCATCGTGGCGCCCGTGTTCTCGCCGCCCCCCGAGCCGTCGCTGCCATCGCTGCCGTCGCCACCCCCGCCGCCGGTGGAGCCCCCCGACGAGCCGGTGTCGACCCGGACTTCGTCCTCTTCGCCTTTATCAGAAGACGAGCTGGTCACCGGGCACGAGACATCCGCCGCGGACCAAGTCATCGTGAAGTGGTCTTCGAAGCCTTCTTCCCGCAGGCTGATCGAGTCGATTCCCAGCGCAAGATCGCCCCGGTTTCGGAGCACAAAATTGCGCGTGGCGCTGCGGCCGAGGTCAAGGGTGCCGAACTCGATGAGGTTCGTGGAGAGCTCGACTTCTGGGTACAGGACCAGCTCCGTCGGCACCTTCACGACGCCTTGGCAGGCGGGCAAGGCGAGGAGAGCGAGTGCTGACAAGCGACGCGACATGGGGGATCCTGGGCGGCCCAGGCGGGGCGGACCAGCGCGTGCGGGGCCCAAGTTGACCACCGGTTGGGGAGCCGGAGGTGGGGCGGTGCACGGTGGTGCGACGAGCCGGGTTCGTGCTGTGCTCAGAGGGGGGTGCATGCGCACGGGGGCGAGCCGTGTGTGTCGCAGACTTTAGTCCCTGAGTGGGCCGAATGTCAACGGCCGGCAAAGGCCCAGGGGGTGCGGGGAACCATCTGTCACCGCTGCAGGGCTGCCGGTCGGCTGGGCTCCACCGGCACCATCGGGATCGAAGGGACCACGGTTGCGCTTCAGCTGTCTTCCGGATTCAGCGCTTGCTTGAAGCCTTTGCCCGCCTTGAAGTTGGGCACCCGTCGCGCGGGCACATCCTGCCGACCACCGCTGATGGGGTTGTGCCCATCAAAGCCCCGGCGTTGCGAGACCTTGAACGTGCCGAAGTCGGAGATGGTCACCTTTTCCCCAGCGACCAGGGCTTCCTTGACGATGTCGACCATGAGGTCGATGTGTCGGGCGGCGTGCACCTTGGGGATGTCAGCACGCTCGGCGAGCATCGCAGTGAGGTCGGACTTGTTCATGTTGGCTCCTTCCCCGCTGCAGGGTTGGGTCCCGGGGGCCCCCGTCGACGAGTCGGCGGTAGTGGGGCTTGCAGCGGCACATTCGAGATACAGGACCGAACGAGCGCTGCACCTAGGAATAATGCCCGGTTTGGGGTGGCCGATGTCGGGTTGGGACCTGCACTGAAGCGAGCGCGTCCCGAGGCGGTCGTCGGGAAAACCCGCCAGCAGGGCGTTTGGAGCGACCGAACCAGAGTGGAGGGACAAACAGGGTTCTGTGCCGCTGAGGGGCCGCTCAAGCTGGCGTGGGCGCCGTCGAGGCCCGACAAGTCCCCCCCCAGGTCGTGCCGATCGGCCCGGGTGAGCACGTGCCCAGTGGCTGGTGGTGGTCCACTGCCGAGAAGTGCCGAAGATGACCTGTTTTAGGACTTCTTGGGGGTCCAGCTCGCACGGACTGTGAGGCGCCGGGGGTGGGTGCTGAACTCGGCCGGGAGCTGCCCGGGCATCTCGCCGTCCAGGTCGATCCAGACGGGTGCGCTTCGGTCGATGGCTTCGACCTTCAGGCTGGATGTCTGGAACTGGCGCACGCCGGGCCAGTCGCCGAGCGCGCCGTTGTAGAGGAAGCGGGTGCGCACAACTTGGACGGGGATGGGATCGGGGGGGAGGACCGACACGTTGAGCAGCCCGTCGTCCATGGCGCCGCCGCGGCCGACCCACATGCCACCGCCACACCACTCGGCATTGGCGATGAAGCAGGACATCACGTCGAGCTCGCGGGTGTGCTCGCCCTCGGGGGTGGTCCAGGTGAGCCGGACCATGGGCGGGACGTAGCGAAGGGAGCTGCGGAGCGTGGCGATGAAGAACGTGAGCGTGCCCCCGATCCGCTTGTCCATCTGGTTCGCGCGCTTGACCACATCCCCGTTGATGCCGAAGCCGGCGACGTTGATGAAGGTCTCTCGCTGGGGGCCAGTGGGGCCCTTGAAGGAGGCCAAGCCGACGTCCACCACGCGGTCTTGGCCCCTGACCAGCGCATCCATGGCTTCGTTGAGGTCTGAGGACATGCCCAGGGTGCGCTGGAGATCGCTGCCTGTGCCGAAGGGCAACAGCCCCAGGCGCGAGGAAGCCGGCTCGGTGTTGGTTGGCGGGCACAAGCCGTTGACCACTTCGTGGCAGGTGCCGTCCCCGCCCACCGCCACGACCAGTGCCGCCCCGCTGGCCTGTGCTTCCGCCGCCAGGTCCGCGGCATGGGCGGGCCCTTCGGTCAGGCGGATCGTCGCCGCCGAGAAGTGCCGGCCGATGGCGGACTCGAGATCACCCTTGCGACGTGCGGCTTTGCCCGCGCCGGCGTGGGGGTTGACGATGAAGACGACGGGCTCGTCGCTGAGGTTCTCCGACGGGGTCACGGTGTCTCCAGGGATGCAGCGGCCTTGAGCAGCGAGTCTATGGGGTCGACCACGTCGGCGCCTTGCTCCCGCAGCCACGCTGCGCACGCGGCGTCTTGGCAAGCGAGGGGGCCAGGACCCATTCGGGTGATGAGGTCCTGCGCCATGTCCAGGGCCACCTCGGGATGGGCGTCGCGCAGGTGGCGGCGGGCACCGCAACACCCCGGCGCGGCGTCGGACAGCATGCCCGTGCCGGTGCAGGCGGGGATGACGGTGCCCCCCATGCTCAGCGACACGAGATCTTCGAGCATCTTGAACTGGAGCTCAGCGGCTTCGGCGGCCCGCGCACTGGATGCGTCGGCGACCACGAGCACCCGCCCAGCGAGGCGATCGCGCAGGGCCCGGGCGTAGCGCTGGAAGCGCGTGGGGTGGTCGAGAAGGGGCGCACCCAGGTGATCGGGGGCAGCGTACCGGGCGACCGGCTGGCCCAACACCGTGGACAGCGCACCCGCCCACTGACGGGCATCGGTCTGGACGGCGACCAGCTCGCCCGTGCCATGCACCCGCCCGGGAGGCTCCACATACGGGGGCGGCGCGGTGCTGCTTCGGGCTGCCGCCAGCAGCTTGCCGAGGGGGCGACTGTGCTTGCAGTGGTCGGTGCAGCGCCCACAGTCCACACACAAGCTCGCGTGAGCGGCGGCCCAAGAGGCGTCCGCGCGGCCTTGCAGCCATGCCCAGACACCGGTGGCCATGGCGGCGGGGGTGGCCGCTTCCCGGTCCGATCCGACCGCGCTTGGACACACGTGGCGGCACAGGTGGGGGCAGTACACGCAGGGCTCGAGCTCGCTTGTGGTGAGCTGGACGGTGTCTTCGGTCATCGGGCACCTTCCATCGCGGCAGGTTTGGCGTCCGGGGACACCGTGGGCTGAGATCCTGTGGTGATGGACGTTCCCACCAGCTTGGCTCGCATTGCGGCGACCGGTCCGCGGAAGGCCCAGGTCTGGTCGTCGGCCCACATCGGACGCAGCCACTCGTGCAGCGCAGCAGCGTCGGCGGTCGGGGCTTTGACGATGGTCAGCGGCTCGTCGGGCACCACCGGGACCTCCACCCAGTCGAGTGTGGCGTGGCGGGTCAGCGGCAGTCGCAGGTCGGGGCCCGCGGCGGACCGGGGCACGCTGGGCAAGCGCACGGCAACCCCGTCGTCAAAGTGGGCTTGCACGCCGAGCACTGGCGCGTGCCAGCGGGGCAAAGCGGTGGGCCGAAGTGCACGAAGCCACGCCCCCAGTGGGCGGTCCGGCTTGGTGGCGAGCCGTGCTCCCTGGGCGCGCAGGCTGGCCTCGATCTCGGCGATGGGGGCGTTGGGATCGACCCGGGCGAGGCGGCTGTACAGATCGACGGCGTGCACGGGCCCCCCCTCGGTGGGCGCCGGCTCCAGCGGGGCGGTGTGCATCCCACCGGGCACGTCGGGGTGCATCCGGCCGGGGTTGAGAATGCAGTTTGGGTCGGCGCGTTGAATGGTGTCCCGCCAGATTCGCACCGCAGCACCCGCCTCTCGCGCCGCCTCGATGGCCTTGAGCTGGCCCACCCCATGGTGGTGGGTCACCGTGCCCCCCGCGGACCGTGCTGCCGCGAGCGCCGCTTCCCAGCACGCGTCGTAGGTCTCGTGTTCTCCGCCGCCCGCGAAGGAGAAATAGATCGAGCATCCCTCGGGGTAGGCATGGCTGAAGTGGGCCATCACCACGGCATGTTCGGAGATTGCGGCCCGCACTTGCTCGTGAAGTTTGGGCAGGACGGACCAGCTTGCGGCGACCTCCATGGTGTCGGCCCAGCCCCCGCCCGCAAAGATGGGGGCGAGCTTGTAGGACACGTCGTGGCGGTGGGAGAACCAGCGCTCTCCGGGGCCCGCGCCCATGTCCCGTCCGGTTGCCAAGATGGGCTCGGCGGCGGTCACGGTTGCGTCCACAAGGGCGGCGGGACCCTCAAATCCGAGGATCAGAAACACCTCGTCGCCGATGCGGTCGGCAATCCGGTTCAACAAGCGGGGCATGGCCAGGGGCACGTCCAGCAGGTGTCGGCGCAGCCCAGGCATGCGGCTGACGGCGTCCCGAATTGCGCCCAGGAGCGGGCGATCCTTGGGCGCGTCCCCGCGACGACCGGCGGCGGCAATGCGCGTGTCGACGGGATCATAGAGGCGCAGCACCGACGGCCAGAGGTCGGCTTGCATCAGCTCGCGCATGGCCTGCCACGCGGCTTCCAAGGTGGGGAACGCGTAGCCGCGGAGCCAGCGGGTCTCGGGGGGGCGGACCACCTGCACCAAGAGCTCGGTGATGACGCCCATGCCGCCTTCAGAGCCCAGCATCAGGGGCAAGGGGTCGGGCTGGTCGGCGGGGCACCAAGTGCCACCCAAGATGCGGCCCGAGGGGGTCTCCATGGCGGCGGCCACGACCATGTCGGCAAAGACCCCGTACCGGCTGGAAAACTGGCCGGCGCTGCGTGCGGCCGCCCAGCCGCCCAGCGTGGAGCACATGATGGACGAGGGGCTGTGGGCCGTGCGCCAGCCTCGCGCTTCCAACCAGTCTTCGAGATGCTGTCCGAGAATGCCGGGCTGGACGTGAACCAGGCCCAGGTCTTCGTCGAGGTGCAGCACACGCTTCATGCGCTTGGTGTCCAGCACAAGGGCATCGCTCATGCCGGCTGCTGCCCCGCAGACGCCGGACCCGGCACCGTAGGTGACGACGGGGGTTGCCGTGGCGCTGGCGAGATCGAGCAGGGCGCGCACCTCATCGGCAGTGCGAGGCCAGGCGACAGCCGCCGGTTGGGGGAGCGCCCGTCCGGCCCGCAGCTCAAGGGTGCCCCGTGGCCAGAGATCTCGGGAGGCGGCGGCACGGTCGGTGGCTGCGGTGCTGAACGGCACCCCGGAGCTGCGGAGGGCAGCGATGTCGAGTGCACCTCGAACCGGGCTGGAGTCACTGGCGAGCATAGGCACCCCACGGCGATGGACGGTGCGAGGCGGAGGTCCGGTCGCACCCGCCTTCATGTATCCAGTCGTGGTGGTGTCGTGCGACTGGTGGGACGGGTCGCGGACTGGGGCAAAGAGAGCCCGTCCACGAAGGTGCCCGACCAAGAAATGGAAAACGCCCGGCCGAGGTGAATCGACCGAGCGTTTGGGCGGTGGGACAGGGGGTGCCTGCCGGACCGTCTCTGCGTCTCCGCAGCGGCCTTATGCAATCGCTATGCCATTGTTTGGAATTTATCGAGAGTGTTGACCAATCGGTCATCTTCAGGCGTGTCGGATGGGCCGCTGGGGCACAGCGAACCCCGAATTCGGGAAATTCGCGACACTCATGTCAGTGTGGCGCCGTCCCGGTGGCCCGGGTCGGTGTCGCCAGTGAGCCGCCACACCCAGGCGTCCAGCGCGTCCGCGGTTTCCCATGGTCGCTCGATGATGTGGAGGTGCCGGCCGCCGGGAATCCTCACATGTTCGGCCTTCTCGAAGGAGGCCCGGGCCCGGTCTGCCACATGGGCCGGGTAGAGGCGGTCGTCGTCGCCCCACAACAGCAGAGTGGGCGTCGGCGCGGACGTCTGGGCCACTGGGCGCGCAAGGTGTTCGGGGAGATCGTGGAGGAACACCGCGAGCGCTTGCCTGCGCTTTGCCGTGGAAAAGGCGGCACCGGTGACCATGACAACCGTGTCGCGACCCATGACGTAGGGATTTACGACCAGTCGGCGATATCCAAGGGAAGACCAGAGGAATCGGCGGAACAGAGCGGGTTGGAGCAGCGTCTGCGCCGCCAGTGCTGGCTTGACCAGCGCGCGGGACAGCGCGGCGGTGAACGGGTCGAGGGTGTCGATGGGCCCGTTGATGAGTGCGAGCCCGGGGATCTTGCGATTGTCCAGGATGCCCATCACAACAGGAACCGCGAGCCCTTGCCCCACCACAAAGGGCGGCGCGTCCAGTCGGTCGATGTGTTCGGCCAGGGCTTGCACATGGTCGCCGACCCGGGCGCGGTCCGGCTCCGCGGTGCACAGGTCGTGGCGAAGCACGTCGTGGCCTTGCGACTGCAGGCGTCGCGCGACCTGATCCCAGGCGACGGCGCCCAAGGGGGGCCCGGCGGCGAGCAGGAAGGTGGCCATAGTGGCTCCGATTGGCGAGGTGGAGGGCTGATCGGATAACCCCCGGGTTCGTGCCTGCCCGTGAGGGGCGATGCGGCTTCCGCACTGCCGGCTCGTGGGGCCCTTGCTTTTGGGGCTTGCCAGGCTGTGCAGTGTCGTTGGTGTGCGTCCGCGATTCTACGGTGCATGCCCCGTGGCCAGACTTGTCAGGTGAACCTTGTACGACATCATCATTCGGGACGCGACCATCATCAGCTCGACCGGGCGGCTTGTGGCCGACATCGCCATCGAGGACGGCCGCATCGCAGACGTCGGCGGGCCGGTCCGAGGCGCTGGCCGCAAAGAGATTCAAGGCATCGGCTTGTTCGTCATGCCAGGCGTCATCGACTCCCAGGTGCGCATGGGCGTTCCCGGCGATGGCATGGGCTACGACTGGGCCCGCCAGTCCCGGGCTGCGCTGGCGGCTGGGGTCACGGCAGTGGTCGACACAGCGCCGGCGGGCAGCGGGTTCTCGTCGGCGGATGCCGTGCGTGCAGTGTTGGACGATGCGCGCGCATCTTCGGTGGTGGACTTCGGCCTCTGGATGCCGGCGGGCCACGGAAACCTCGACTTGGTTCGGACGGTCATCTCCGATGGCCTGGCGCTCGCGCCCTATCTGCGCATGGACCTCGAAGATGGTGATCTGGAGGGCTCTCTCGACGCACTTGAGACGCTGTTGAAGGCCGGGCTGGGGACGGTGGGGGTGCATGCCGAGGACCCGGACGTGCTCGCTCGCGCGGCCCGAAAGCACGGTGGGCCCGATGCTGCGCCCCACGATCTCCGACCCGCTTCAGCCGCCGCTCAAGCCACCGAACAGCTGATCCAGGCCGCGCGGGACGCCGGAGGCGCCGCCCACTTGTGCAGCCTGTCGACCGCCGCCGAGCTGAACTTGCTCGATGCGGTCCATGGAGAAGTGTCGCTCAGCTCCAGCGTCTCGCCCCAACACCTCTTCCTCAGCATCGAGACCTGGAAGAAGGGGCACCCGGTGGTCACCGATCCGCCCGTCCGGGGTGAGCTGGACCGGCGGGGGCTCTGGGCAGCGATTCGGCGGGGTCGGGTGGACTGCTTTCACAGCGCCCACACACCGGTGACGTCTGCGGTGGCCCACGGTCCTCGGGCCGGCCGGGCCGTCGGTGTCCCCGCCGTGGATCTGCTGCTGCCGCTGCTCATGAGCGCGGTCAAGCATGGGCGGCTGAACATGGAGCGCTTGGTCGCCATGTGCTGCGAGGGACCGGCGGCGCTGTTTGGGCTGGAGAACAAGGGGCGCATCGAGGTGGGCTACGATGCCGACCTGGTCTTCCTTCGTGAAGGGGAGAGCCTCCGCCTGCGCAACGCCCCCGAGCCGGTCGGCGCGGGATGGACCCCCTTCCTCAATCGTGAGGTGGGCCTGTTGCCGCAGATCGTCATCGCCGGCGGGAAGATCGTCGCCCGCAGCGGACTGTTGTCGGACGAGCTCCAGCCAGGCAAGGCGCTGGTCGCCCACCGGGGCTGAGCCGCCCCCACGGACCGGCCACCGTCAACCATCCGCTTGGTCTGCCACCGCACTGGGTTCCCGTTGTGAAACGGCCTGGTGCACCGGTCGTGTTGGGGTCGGCTGCGCTATACCGTCGACCTTGATGGCAGCGGAGGTCGACGTGGCGGAGAAGTCAGGCACTTCGGGGATGGGTCGCATCGCGCGCCTCGGGGCGCTCACGTCTCGGGTGTCAGGATCGTACCTGGGGCAGCGCATCAAGGGGGCCTTTCAGGATCCCGAAGCGCGCGACAAGGCCATGCGCCGGCTGCATCTCGACAATGCGGAGCGTGTGGTGCAGACCATGGGGGCCCTCAAGGGGGCTGCCATGAAGGTGGGTCAGTCGCTGGCGCTCGCCACCGATGGGCTGGACCTGCCGCCCGAGGTCTCCCGCATCCTCGGCAAGCTCAATGACTCCGCCGTGGCGGTGCCCTTTCCGGTGATCCGCGCGGCGATCGAGAAGGAGCTGGACGGCACGCTCGAAGAGCTCTTCCTCGACTTTGACGAAGAACCCCTCGGGACGGCGTCGCTGGCCCAGGCCCACGCCGCTCGCACCAAAGAAGGCCGCGCGGTGGTGGTGAAGGTGCTCCACCACGGCATCGAAGGCTCGGTCGACAGCGACCTTCGTGCCCTTCGGTCCATATTGGTGGCGGGCAAGGTGTTCCGTCGGCCCAAGGAAGAGATCGACGACGCCTTCGACGAGATCCGAGAGCGGCTGTACGAAGAGCTGGACTACTACCAAGAAGCGGCCAACCTCGAGTTCTTCCGGGCGAACCTGAACATCCCCGGCATCCGCATTCCCGGCACGGTGCCCTCGCTGTCCACCGGCCGTGTGCTGACGATGGACCGGCTCACGGGCAGCAGCCTCGATGTGTTCCTGGAGACCGCCGACGACGAGGCGCGCCAGCGTGCCGGAGACCTACTGGTCACGGCCTTTCACGACATGTTCTACCGGCTGCGGACCCTGCACGCCGACCCCCACGGGGGCAACTACCTGTTCAACAAAGACGGCACCATTGGCATTCTGGACTTCGGCTGTGTGAAGCGCTTCGATGCGTTCTGGACGGCTGACTACGCCCGCATGGCCCGGGGCATCGTGCTGGACGACCCCGCATCGTGTCGGGCAGCTGCCCGCAAGATTGGGGTGCTCACCAGCGATGAAGACGCCGCTTTCGACGCGATGTGGCAGCTTGGGGAGGGGGTCTGCGGCCCGCTCCGGGTGGACGAGTGTTGCGTGGCTGTGGGCGTTGACGACACGATGGAGAAAGTGAAGGCCGCCGTTCCGGGCGTGCTGCGCCGGTCCGACGTTGTGGGCCCGCGCCACCTTGTCTACCTGCACCGCTCGCTGGGCGGCATCTACGGGATGCTCCAGAAGCTCGGCCACACCTACCCCTACCGTGCGCTCTTCCTCGCCCACACCGCCCATGCCATCGCGGTTGCCGAGGGTCGGGTCGAGGATGGCAGCGCGGTGGTGGGTGTGCCGGAACGCTGAGTCTTGGCTGTCCCTCCCGATGTGCAGCGCCTGCGGCGGTCACTGGCCAGCCTGAGTCGTGAGGCGAAGGACCAGCGGTGGGATGGGGAGCGACCCTGGCGGGCCCGCACCCATGTGTGGGATGAACAGGGTGTTGTGGTGGTGGACCTTCACGACCTCAAGGTCGCGCTGGCCAAGAAGGTCGTGGACCGGGTTGTGGACTGTGCTGGGGACCTGGAAGGCGGTGCCGTGATCTTTGTCACCGGTGTCGGACGGCACTCGGCGGGGAAGGCCGTGCTGCCCGACGTGGTGGCCGGCAAGCTGCAGGCGGTGGCAGCGGAGCGGGGATGGACGGCGCGGCCGGGGCCAGCCGGGCGGCAGGTGCTGGTGTTGGACGCTGATCGGGCGCCGTCCCACTTGCGGGGCGGAGTGTCTTGGGCTGCCGCCGCGATGCTTCTGTTCATGGTGCTTGCCGCGATGTGGTTGTGTGCTGGGCGGCCGGGCCTGTGACCCGAGCTCGCTGGCTTGGGGTGGCGGCGCTGCTGGGGCTGACCCGGTGGTGGATTGCCGATGGGGTGCCCTGGCTGGTGCATCCGATCGACCCGGCTGAGCTCAAGTTTGCGGAGCTCTTCCGGCTGTGGGCTGGCGGTGGAGCCGACCTCGGCGCGGTATCTCGGTTGGTGGGTGCTGCCCAGAATGTCCACCACGGCGGGTTTCTACCCGTGTCGATGCTCTATGCCTTGCTCGCGAGCTTCTTGGGCGATGGGATCGGGGCGCTTCGGGCGGTGGCGGCATTGACGGGGGCCCTGACGTGGTGGGTGTGGGTGCAGGCCGCGGGCGCAGCCGGTGGCCAGCGCGTGGCCGTGGGCATGGCGGCGGTGATGATCCTGCTGCCCCCATGGGCCCAGCAGTGGTGGCTGACGCCCTGGGGCAGCCATCCGGAAGCGGCCGTCTTCACGGGGCTGTGGGTGTGGGCGCTGGCAGAGGGCGGGGATGACCGGTGGATCGGCGGTTGGGTCGGCATGGGCATGGCGTGGACACCGATGCTCTGGCCGACGGGCCTGCTCGCACTGGCCCTTGCCCGAAGCCGACGGTCCGCGGTGGCAGCGGTGGCGGGCTTTGGGGTGCTCGCCGGCCCACGGTGGCTGCTGGGGGGCGCGGGTCTGACGGAGAGCTTGGTCGAGAACCCCGCGCTGACGATGCAAGGCGTGGTGGTCCAAGCCTTCGACCGGGGGGCGCTGGTCCAGGCGCTGGCGACCCATCTTCCGCTGCCGTTGGTGGCCTCCAGCGGGGTGCCAGCAAGCGCCTGGGTCAACGGGCTGCTCAGCGCTGGGGTGGTCATCGCCGGGGCTGTGGTCCTGGTGAGCCGCCAGAAGGCTGGGCGGCTGCTGGTCTTGGCCCCATTGGTGCACCTGGTAGCGGTGGTGATGCTGTCGCCCCTTCGGCCCACGTTGCACCATCGATACCTGCTCCCGTGGCTGCCCGCGGTGCTGTTGTTGCCACTGTGGGCGGGGCTTCTCGACCGGCGCTGGCGACCGCTGCTGGGGGTGTCGGTGGTTGTCGCACTGTCGTCGCTGCCAGTCACCGCCGAGCTCCTGACTGGGCGGGTCCCAACAGCGCGGTCCGTCTGGGCACCGTGGTCTTTTCAGCAGGCGGGCCTCGACCGCGTGACCCCGGGCCGTGCCGACGCGGTGGCAACCTTCCTGGCGAGACGAAGTGCTGAGAATGTCTCATTGGAGGGCTTTTCGGAGGCATTCTCTCGTCGCAGTGGCTACCCGGTGTGGGGCGAGCCGTTTCCGGACCAAGCGATCGAGCCACAGGTTCAGGGACAGCTGGAACACCTCTGGCAGACGTCGCCGACGGCGGAGCGCAAGCGCCGGCTGGGGGAGAACGTTGGCTGGGGGCTGTGGATCGCGTCGGACGGGCAGCGCTCCGTCGCTGAAGACGCGGCCCGCCGTCTGGGACGCTTTTCGGGTGGGGCGTTGCGGGGCATCGCCGAGGCCGCCGCAGTCTTGGAGAACCGCAACCCGCCAGCACCGGGCAGTGCCAACGACCCGATCACGGCACCTCCTTGAGCAAGGTGTGCCGACGGGAAGCGGTGGACAACCGGACCATTCCGGCTGTCCAAGCTCCAGACTGGGCCTCAGCCCGGCCAGCGATGGCGGGAGGAGCGGGAGAGTGCCCTCAAGCCGCGGACTCGACCTCGTCCTCGACCTCGTCCTCGTCCGGGGGACGGACCGCGTCGATGTCGGCCAACGCGGCCTGCAGGCTGGCGACCACAGTGGGGTTGTTGTCCAGCCAGTCCTTCAGGCCTTCGCGACCCTGGGCGACGGAGTTGCCGCCGTGGGACCACCAGGAGCCCGAGCGACTCAACAAGCCCGCTTCAGACGCCAGATCGATCAGCTCACCCTGCCACGAGATGCCCTTGCCATAGGTGATCTCGGTCTCGACCACTCGGAAGGGTGGCGCCATCTTGTTCTTGACCACCTTGATGCGGGTGCGGTTGCCGAGCACATCGGTGCCCCGCTTGACCGCGCCGATCCGGCGGATGTCGAGACGCACGCTGGCGTAGTACTTCAGCGCATTGCCGCCGGCGGTGACCTCGCCGCTGCCAAACGTGATGCCGATCTTCTGGCGAAGCTGGTTCAAGAACAACACACACGCGCCGGTCTTCGACGAGCTGCTGGTCAGCTTGCGCAGGGCCTTGCTCATCAGGCGGGCCTGGGTGCCGACCTGGTGGTCGCCCATGTCGCCTTCGAGCTCCGCGCGGGGCACCAGCGCCGCCACCGAGTCCAGCACGATGAGCTGAACTCCCCCGCTCTGGACCAGCCCGTCCACCACATCGAGGGCTTGCTCGCCGTCGTCGGGCTGCGAGATGAGCAGCTTGTCGAGGTCCACGCCGAGGTCGCGGGCATAGGTGGGGTCGAGGGCATGCTCGGCGTCGACGAAGGCTGCGATGCCGCCGCGACGCTGGCAGTCCGCGATGGCGTGGAGTGCGAGGGTGGTCTTGCCGCTGGCTTCGGGGCCGTAGATCTCGACCACCCGTCCGCGGGGCAGCCCGCCGATGCCGAGGGCCTTGTTGAGCAGCAGGGAGCCTGTGGAGAAGGTCTCCACAGGCTGGCAGGCGGTGGCGTCAAGGCGCATCACCGTGCCCAGGCCGTACTGCTTGTCGAGGCGCCCGATGGCGTCCTGTACGGCCTTGTGGGCGGCGTCGAGGGTCTTGGATTTGGACATCTGAGTCTCCAGTCTTGCTTGGGTTGTGCACCATCGGAGCGGTGCGTTGGAACCACCTCAGGGACCAGCCCTGGGGAGGGGAGCGCACGAGGCGCATGCGGATGAAATCTCCCTCTTGAACGTCCTGTGGCAGGGCATTCAGGGGAATGTCGAGCCAGGACTCGGCATCCAGCTCCACGACGGCCATCTCGCCTTCAATGCGGTCGACAATGAGGACTTGACCGAATGTCGAGGGGACGAGCAGGCTGGTGGCGAGGCCCAGGCCAAGGCCGAGCCCAGGGCGGCCGAAGGGGTTCATGGCTCGGCCCCACGCAGGGGCAGCCGCCACGTGCTCGCTTCGAGAATGTGCTCGGGGCAGAGATCTTCGCAGCCGTCGAGGTCCGCGAGGGTTCGCGCGACCTTGAGCAACCGGGTGCCCGCCCGGGCGGAGAGCTGGTGGCGGTCGAGCAAGTCTTGCAGCAGCCGCAGTGCGCTGGCTGTGGGCAGGGTGGTTGTGCGGACCGCGTCCCCGGTGAGCTCGGCATTGCACCGTGCCGGGGTGCCCTCCAGCCGGCATCGCTGCAGCTCCCGCGCCGCCACCACCCGCTTGCGCACCACCGCGGAGCTCTCGCCGGGCGGGCCGCTGATGAGGGCGTCGCTGTCGACAGGCTGCACCCACACGTGCAGGTCGATGCGGTCGAGCAGGGGGCCGCTGAGCTTGGCGAGGTAGCGTTCCCGGAGGGCTGGGGCGCAGGTGCAGACTCGGCCGGTTGACCCTGCCATGCCGCACGGGCAGGGGTTCGCAGCGGCCACCACGCTCACGCTGGCCGGGAACCGAACGGTGCCGCTGGCCCGGGTCAGCCGAATCTCGCGGTCCTCCAGAGGACCCCGCAGCAGCTCCAGCACAGCGCGGTTGTACTCGGGCAGCTCGTCGAGGAAGAGCACGCCTTGGTGGGCCAGGGAGATCTCGCCCGGCAGCAAGCTGGCAGAACCGACCATGCCGGCCGCCGTGATGCTGTGGTGGGGGGCGCGAAAGGGCCGCCGTGTGACCAGGCCCGCGCCGGCTGGCAGCAGCCCCGCGACGCTGTGGATGCGGGTGATGTCGATGGCTTCGTCGAAGGTGAGGTCGGGCAAGATGGAGGGCAAGCGGGCGGCCAACATGGTCTTCCCGCAGCCCGGACTGCCCATCATCAGCAGGTTGTGGCCACCCGCCGCCGCCACCTCCAGCGCCCGTCGCGCGCGGGCTTGTCCCCGCACTTCCCGCAGGTCGACGGGGGACCGCTCGGGCGGCGATGCCTGGTGGACGGCGGCCGCGAGCCGGCCCTCCCCACGGGCCCACGCGCAGACCTCGTCCAAGTGGGAGGCGGCGAGGACCTCCACCCCCACCACCATCGCGGCTTCGCTCGCACAGTCGGCGGGCAGGACCACCCGCAGAGCGCCTTGGTCTCGCGCCATCAGCGCCATGCTCAACGCGCCGCGCACCCGCCGCAGTGCCCCATCCAGCGAAAGCTCGCCGTAGAACACGGTGTCCCGCAGCACCTCCGCTGGGATCTGCTCACTGGCCGCGACAATGCCCACCGCAATGGGCAGGTCGAAGCCCGTGCCCGACTTCTTCAGGTCCGCCGGGGCGAGGTTCACCACCACGCGCTTTCGGGGAAACTCCAGCCCCGTCTGCTGCATCGCCGAGCGCACTCGGTCGGCACTCTCGCGGACGGCGCCACCGGGCAACCCCACGATGGTCACCGCGGGAAGGCGCCGCTGCAGGTCCACCTCAACATGGACAGGGGCGGCGTCGACCCCGACGAGGGTTCCGGACAAGGCAGTGCAGGTCATCTCGGTGCTCCAGCGATGCGGTGGGATGCCGCGCTCGCTGGGGCCGAATGCACCAACCGTGCCAGCCCTTTCTAGTTGAAATCACAAGAGATGGGTGCCGGACTTCACCGATAGTGTCCGACGACAGTCGTCACCACTCGGCAGTCCCACGCCGCACTCCTCCGGCCCCTGTGCCGCTGGACCGCTGCAATGCGCTACCGTGGGGCATGTCCCTTCGCGTGCTGGTCACTGGAGCCTCTGGCTTTGTCGGCGGTCACCTGATGCGTGTCCTCCAGGATTCTCCTGAGGTTGGCACCGTGGTGGGCTGGTCGCGCTCAGGACGTGGTGGCTTCACTGCCGTGGACCTCCGAGACGCCGCGGCCACGCAACAAGCGGTCGCAGCGGTGCGTCCCGATGTGGTGGTGCACCTCGCTGCCCGTGCCGGCGACCGACGTGGACTCGCCCAAGATGTCGACCAGATCAATGTTCTCGGCAGCCTGAGCCTCGCCAATGCTCTGGCCGGCGCGCGGCTGGTCGCGGTCAGCACTGGCTATGTCTACGGGGAGACCCCAGCGCCCGCGACGGAGGACAGCCCACTGTCCCCGATCGGCGCGTATGCCACATCCAAGGCGGCCATGGAGCGAGCCCTGCGCCATCGCCTCGACCCGTCTCAGCTGCGCCTCGTGCGGCCCTTCAACCATGCTGGCACCGGTCAGTCCGACCGCTACGCCATTCCCGCCTTTGCCCGGGGGCTGTTGGCCTTGCGCGCCGGCCAGCGCCAGAGTCTCCAGACCGGGCCCTTGGGCGGCGTGCGGGACGTGGGGGATGTGCGTGACCTCGCCCGGCTCTTGGTGCAGGCGGCAGTGGCCCCGACCTTCCCACCGGTGTGCAATGTCTGCTCCGGCGAGGGCCGGGCGATGGGCGCCATTCTGGAGGAGCTCGCCAATATGTTGGGCATGACCCATGTGGCCATCGACAGTGATCCCCGGGCCCCCAGCCTCGCCCGCAACGTCGGCAGCCCCCTGAAGCTGTACGCCACGGGCTTCAGGCCCCAGCACACCCTCACCGATACCCTCCGCGCTGTGCTCACGGACTTGGAAGGGGGCTGCGCTGAGTTCAGAACCGATCCGCCAAGCCCTCCAGCACCGGGTTCCAGTCGGCGTGCTCCAAGTCCGGCCCCTGGGACTGCCAGCGATTGACCGCCCGGCTGGCCGGCGCCCGTGTCAGCGTGCCCACCGGTGGTGCAGACAGGGTGCTCGTCAGCGCTTCGGCCGACAGCGACGGCGACAGCCACTGGTCCACCGCCTCATCGGCAATGAGCACCGGCATCCGGTCGTGGATCGGAGCCATGTCTGACGACGCCGCCGTGGTGAGGATGGACACGGCATCCACTGGCGCACCATCGCGGGTGAAGCGCCCCCACACCGCCGCCAAGTGCATCGGTGCTTCCGAGGGTTGCCACAAGCGCACCGGCAGCCGGACCTTGCCCTGGCGAATCCACTCGTAGATGCCGGTGGCGGGCACCACACAGCGACGGCCGAGCAGCGCCTTCTTCCATGTGGCCTTCGTCAACGCATCTTCCGCGCGAGCATTGCCCAGTGGACGGGACCATGGGTCCTTTCCGGTGCGGGCCAGCCAGGTCGCCGGGAACCCCCAGCGCATCTTCACCAGCTCTCGCTCGCCTTCCCATCGCAGCACCGGCACCGCTTGGGTCGGCGCGATGTTGAACAAGGGCAGCGACGGGCCCTCCGGCTCGGGGCTGGGCACGATGCGGTACAGCCGAGACAGCGTGTCCCACGTCATCTTGAGCTGGTATCGACCACACATGGGGGGCTCCTCGGCGGTGCAGCGGCGGCGTTGTCCCCATCACGCCGGCTGGGTGACCACGGGGCCCAGCACCGGCGGTTGGGGGGGCGTCTCACGGAACATGACGCTTATCCGCCCGCCACCGCCCGCGACCTTGGGCACACCATGCTCCCAGCGGTCTTGGCAGTCGCCGCCCATCACCAGCAGATCCCCCCAGCCCAGCAGGTAGCGCCGGGACTTCGCCGCGCCCTTGCCGCCGGACTTGGGCCGCAGCACAAACGGCCGCGGTTCACCCAGCGAGAGGATGGCCACGACGGTGTCGCTCTTCAGCTCGCCCAGCTTGTCGCTGTGGGGGGCCACGCTGTCGGTGCCGTCCCGGTACCAGTTCGCCGAGAGCTGGCGCAGGCACCGACCAAAGTGGCGAGACAGTGCATCCCGGAGCGCAAAGATGGCGGGATGGGCCGGCCCGTCCTCGGGAAAGCGTGCCATCAGCCGAGGAATGTCCACTTCGGCGTCGTACATCTGGCGGCGCCCAGACCGCCAGCTCGTGTCGTCGACCAGGGCTCGGTACAGCGCATCGTGGCCCGACATCAGCCCGGGCGCGAAGGCGACCCAGGCGCCCTCGTCCAGGTCCGTCCACCGGAGGCCGGACAGATTCCGGGGGAATGCGGGGTCTCCGGCGGAGAACAGTCCAAGCTGCTGTGTCATGGTCACCTCGTGGTGAGGGTAACCAGAACACGCGTTCACCTGCAAACATGTTCAGGTGTTGGCGACTTCGCCCGATCGTCAGGGCCGTTCGATCCACTTGGCCAGGTCGGGAATCTCGGCGGTGGCCAGCCGATCCAGCAGCGTCTCGGGGCGGGTCTCGGCGTGGATCAGATCGGCGTGCAGCGGGCGCACAAAGGCCTCGCGGGCGGCGTGGGCGATGAAGGCCAGCAGGAAGTCGTAGTATCCGTCGACATTGAGCACCCCGACGGGCTTCTTCTGGTAGTTGAGCTGGGTCCACGTGGTCATCTCGAACAGCTCTTCCATGGTGCCGTAGCCCCCGGGAAGGGCGATGAACGCGTCGGAGAGCTGGGCCATCATCATCTTTCGGGCGTGCATCGAGTCCACCACAAACAGCTCCGTGCAGCCGTCGTGGCCGAGCTCGAGCGCTTGCAGCTTGTGGGGGATGACCCCATAGACTTGGCCGCCGGCCCCCAGCACGGCGTCGGCAATGGTGCCCATCAGGCCCACGCGGCCCCCGCCGAAGACGAGGTCGATGCCCCGGGCGGCCAGCGCCAGTCCCAGCTCGGTGGCGGCTTCGTGGTAGCGCTTGTCGAGGTGGGTGGACGAGCTCGCGTACACGCAGACACGGCGCAATGATCGGGCTTTGGTCGAGGTCTTGGGCAAGGGCATGGGCGGACTCCAGTGGAGGCGCCGGCTAACGCGATTGCACCCGCTTGCCGCGGCCTACCGTGCGCTGCTGAGCTTCGTCAGCCATGCGTCCACGTCGCCCGCCACCGGTCGGGGATCGCTGGTGCCATCGGTGCCGAAGTCGACGGTGCCCACGGCACTCCCGCCCAGCCAGACGTCGCCGGCTGCGTCCACGGCCAGCCCGGTGCAGTCCTCGTCACCCGCGCTGCCAAAGCGCAGTCCCCAGGGGGTCTCTGTGCCGACTCGTCCCACCCAACAGTCGGTGCCGCCCACCGGGCTCAGACTGTCGGTGCCGATTGTGAGGGTGTCGTCCATGCCGCCGCTCAGCATCAGGTCTGTGCTGCCGGGGATGAAGGCCAGTCCGCCCACCGAGTCGGTGCCGGGCCCGCCGACCGTGAGCACTCTGGAGGTCACCATGCCCGTGGTGAGCTCGAGCACAAACACATCGTCCCCACTCGACACCACGGTGCCCCGTCCGAGGTCGACGCTCCCGGTGAACATCCCGGCCAACACGAGGGTGCCGGCGCCGTCCCCAATGAACCGCGACGGGGTCAGAGTGGCGGCTGCATCGCCAAAGTGGGCGCTTGCGACGTAGGCGCCCGTGGTGAGGTCCAGGCCCACAATAAACACATCCTGGGCGCCCTCTGCGGTGACGATGGCCTCGGATGTCGCATCGGGGTCCAGGTCAATGGAGCCGGAGAACCAGCCCACGGCCCAGATCGTGCCGTTGTCTTCCACGAGGTGAGTCACTTCGGCGGTGCTGGTGCCGCCGTACCCGGCGAAGACCGCCGTCCAGTTGGATTGGGTGGTGAAGTCATAGCTTGCGACGTACCCGTCGAGGGCGCCGGTGGCGCTGACGTTGATGGAGTCGGCCGGGGGGGCGGCCGGGTTGAGGTTGCCATTCACCAGCGAACCGCCGATGTAGACGCCCCCGACGGCGCCATGGACCGCGCGGATGTGGTCGTCGGAGGCGCCCCCGATGCTGTACGCCCACGCGATGTCTCCGACGTCGTTGAAGCGTGCGAAGAAGCCGTCCACGCCGCCATTGCTGCGTCGAACAAAGGTGGGTGTGGCGTCGTCAAAGTCGACCACTCCCGCGAAGTCGCCCGCGATCAGGTAGCCCCCGCCGGCGTCCACTTCGGTGGCCGAGATGACCAGCGATGTGTCCGACGTGATGGCGAAGTCCCCCGCGAGCTGGCGGTCGGCATCGAACATGACGTAGATGGCGTCAGCACCAGCATCCTCGGACTCCCGGGGCACCAGCTCGGCGCCGTCGGGGTCAATGTCCACTTCGCCCGAGAATGTGCACTGCATCGCGATGTTCCCGCTGGGCAACACATGCACCGCTTCGGTTGCAATGCTGCCGCCGGACTTGCCCAAGACAACGGGCCATGTGTCGTACTCAACGATGACGTCCTCGTCGATGAGGCCGTCGCAGTCATCATCTTCGCCATTTTCGCCGTCAAACGAGTCGGGGTTCACTGAGCCATTGTCATCATCGCAGTCCAGCCCGCCCACGACTGTGGACTCGTAGCCATCGCCGTCCACATCGCGCATGTCGCCGGCAAAGCAGTCCTGGTCGATGCCGTCGTAGGGGACGTCGAAGGCCCCGGGGTGGATCGTCGGATCTTCTGGCGCGCAGTCGTCGGTGTCTGGGGTGCCGTCCCCGTCGGTGTCCACGGGCACGGGGTCGCCGGAGTCTTCGGGCTCGTCCGTGTCCTCGATCGTGTCGGTGTCTGGCGGGCTTCCCGTCTCGGGTGTGCCCTCATCGTTGCCAATGTCGGCATACTTTGCTTTGTCGCAGCCGAGCATGGCGGTCAGTGCAAGCAGGGGGATGAGCGCGCGTGCCATGGGTCCTCGGGGGCAGACGGGTGGGGCCATCGTAGCCGACGCGACGGCGGGTCGGGATGGGCTACGCTGCCCTGGTGTCTCGGACGTTGCCCACGGGGGAAGCCGAGCGCGCTCCACGAACGCTCAATTCCTTGGGGACCTCATGCGCACCGCTCTGTTCGCACTTCTCTTGCTCGGCTGTTCCGGTGCCAAGTCCGGTGACGGCACGGACGGGGCCAACGTGGCCGGGGCCGATGGCTCAGATGGCTCAGATGGCTCAGACGGCTCTGGCGGTGCCGACGGTGGGGTTGACGCAGACGGCGACGACGGCGACGACGGCGACGACGGCGACGACGGCGACGACGGGGCGGACGGCGGGGACGGGGTGGGCACGACCCACGGCACCGCACCCGATTCGCCGGTGGACCTGCCCGCATTTGCTGCGGTCAACTCGGACGGTGCGGCCCGCAGTGCAGCTGACGTGCTCGGCAGCCCCACCGTGATGTGGTTTTATCCGGCCGCCGCCTCCGGTGGTTGAACGGTCGAGGGTTGCGGGTACCGCGACCTCCAGTCCGAGTTTGATGCATTGGGTGTGAAGATTGTCGGTGTCAGCTTTGACCCGCCCGCCGCCAATGCGTCGTGGAAGGCCAACGAGGGCTTTGAGTTCGAGCTGTGGACCGACGACTCCCGGGCGCTGGCGATGGCCTACGGAGCGGCCGCAAGCTCATCGACGGCCTACGCATCCCGGGTGACAGTGCTCCTTGACGCTGAGGGCGAGCTGCTGCTGACCTACGCGGTGTCCGCCATTGGCACCCACCCCTCCGAAGTGCTCGAAGACTGCGGGCTGTTGTTTGGGGGCTGATCGGGTCCCAGGTTGACTCGTGGCTTGCTCCGGGCACCGGCTGACCTGTAGACTCCCGCGCTGCGGAGGTCCTATGCGGCACGGTGCCCTTGTCTGTTTGATGCTGGTGGCCTGCAATTCCGACGGCCCGAAGGGGTCGCCTTCGGTGGCGGACTCTGGGCAAGAAGCCGTGGAGCGGGACATTGACCGCATCTGCCCGGGGGACGCCGGCTGTGTGTCCAACGAGGGGCCACTGCTGGCGGGCGCCGCGGTGCGGGAGATCACGCCGCCTTGCTTTGAGGCTTGGGTTGATCTTGATGGCAGCAAGGACTACCGCGCCAGCGAGGACGAGTTCTTGGACTGCGGCTGCGACCGCATCTGCCCGGACGACGACGGCTGGACCGCCGCCGACGAAGGCGAGGGGGACGGCGAGTTTCAAGCCATCTGGATCGCGGGCTTTGGCCAGGGTCGGGCCAGCGCGTCGGTGCATGATCCCTTGGACGCACGGGCGGTTGTGGTGGCTTCGGGCGACACCGCGGTGGCGTTGGTGACCCTCGATGTGGTCGGGTGGTTCTACGACGACACCGTGGCCATCCGTGACGCGGTCCAGAGTGCCGGCGCCGACGTCGATCTCGTGGTTGTCCACTCCACCCACAACCACGAGGGGCCCGACACGATGGGTCAGTGGGGCGCCACGTTTGGTCGCCGGGGTGTCGACGACGCCTACCACGCCCGCATTGTCGAGCTGGCCGCCGAAGCCGTGGTCGAGGCGGCCAGTCAGCTCCAGCCGGTGACGATGCGCATCGGGGCCGCCGACAGCGCGGCACCGTTCGGCGACAAAGGCACGCGCAACCTGGTGCGGGACAGCCGAGATCCCGTCATCATCGACGAACAAGTGGGTGCGGCCTTCCTGGTCGGGGACGACGGGTCCACGGTCGCGACCCTCATCAACTGGGGCAACCACCCCGAGGTCCTCGGCGGGGACAACACGGCGCTGACCGCTGACTTTGTGCACTACATCCGCAAAGGGGTCGAGGAAGGCTTCTCCTACGACGCCCGCACCGAAGCCGGCGTGGGCGGCACCGCCATCTTCATCAATGCGGCGGTGGGCGGGCTGATGACACCGCTGGGCATCACCGTGACGGACTGGGACGGCGTCGAACACAGCAACGGCGACTTCGACAAGGCCCAAGCACTGGGCGAGATCGTCGCCGGGCTGGCGCTGACCGCCGCCAGTGGGGGCACCGAAGCGTCCGAGCCCCGGGTGGCCTTCAAGGCAGAGACCTTCAACCTCCGAGTCGAGAACATCGCATTTCAGGCCCTCTTCCTGGCGGGCATCTTCGAAAGGCGCATCTTCAACTACGACAACACCCGAGCGCTAGACGACAGCAACGTGCCCGAGGTCGAGACCGAGATGGACTTCGTCGAGATTGGCCCGCTGCGGCTGCTGACCGTGCCGGGTGAGCTCACCCCCGAGCTGGCCATCGGTGGCTACAGCGGCGACCGGGTCAACACGACCGAGGTGCCGTTCGTCGATCCGGAGAACCCGAACCCGCCCGACCTGAGCTCAGCCCCAGACGGGCCGTACCTGAAAGACCAGATGGGCGGTGAACACAACTGGATCGTCGGTCTGGGCAATGACGAGATCGGGTACCTGGTCCCAGCTTACGACTACAAGCTGGCCGAGCGCTCGCCGTATCTGAGCGAGCCCGAGGGTGACCACTACGAAGAGACCAACTCGATCGGTCCCAGCGTGGTGCCGAAGGTGCTCGAAGTTGCTGCGCTGCTCACCGCACCGTGAGCGGCGGCCCAGCCAACCATTGGGTGAGTGGTTGGGCTCGCCGGTTTCCTCCTGGGCTCCAGGTGCTTAGCGTGGGCACAAGGAGGGCCGAACCATGCGTGACCCGTATGCGGTCCTGGGGGTCTCGAAGAGCGCCCCACAGGATGAGATTCGCAAAGCATTCAAGAAGCTGGCCCGCAAGTACCACCCGGACCTGAACAAGGACCCGGCGGCCGCGGAGCGCTTTAAAGAGATCAACCAAGCCAATGAAATTGTTGGCGATGAGGAGAAACGCAAGCACTGGGATGACTTCGGGGAAGCCTCGACACGGCCGGGCTTCGATGCGGCCAAGGCCCGCCAGTGGAAGCAGTCCGGCGGCTTCGGGGGCGGCATGCCCGGCGGCGGCTTTGGTGGCTTCGGCGGAGGTGGCTTTGAAGACATCTTTGGGCAAGTCTTTCGTGGCCATGGGGGGCGTGCGGGCCCTCGCCGGGGACGGGACATGGAGGGCACCTTCACGGTGGACTTGATGGCCCTCATCACGGGGGACCCTCAGGAGTTCTCGTTCAGCTCGTCGGCGGGCGGGTCCGAGACCCTCAAGCTTGCGGTGCCTGCGGGCCTCCGAGACGGCGGCACGATGCGCCTCAAGGGCAAGGGCAGCCCCGGCGCGGGTGGGGGGCCGGCGGGTGACCTTCACCTGACCGTAAAGGTACTGCCCCATCCTCACCTTCGTGTGGACGAGGACAACCTGGAGATGGATGTTCCCATCACCATCCACGAGGCGATTGTCGGGTCCAAGGTCGAGGTGCCGACCCCGGATGGGCCGGTCCGGATTCGCATTCCGGCGGGCTCAACCGGTGGCCAGCGGATGCGCATCAAGGGGCGTGGACTCCGCAAGCGTGGGGGTTCCCGTGGCCATCTCTTCGTGGTGCTGCGCCCGACGGTGCCGGCCACCGAAGACGCCCGGGCTGCCGAGCTGGCGGAGGAGCTGAGCGGGTTTTATGCGGCCGATGTGCGGGCTGACTTGACGCTGTAATGCGCCATCTTGGGCCCGTCGTGCGCCGCGGTGGGTGGTCGGGCACACCCGGCTGTCCACCGGCCGGCGGCCATGCCGCAATCGGGCCATGCCAAGGTTGACGGACCGCGCACCGGTCAGGCTTGACATGGGTGGGGCGCAGGACGTAGAACCCTCGGGATTCTGGATGAGCGGGCCGCTCTCGATTGGGTGGACCCAGGACGGTGCTGGCCTCTGGGCTGGCCATGGGTGTCGGCGTCCAGCACGTACAATCTTGAGGAGACGAACATGGTGAGTGCATCCACGGAGGCGCGCTGGATGATGGCGGCGCTCGCGGCACTGTCGCTGGCGTGCAGTGGCGGCGACAAGGGCGGCGTGGTGGGAGACAGCGGCACCGCGGGAGGCGGCGACGGCGGCGCTGGCGGCGGCGGACCCCTGACGGTCGACGACTTCATCAACACCACCGCGACCCCCGCGGGTGACTTCACCGGCTTTGAAGGCGGACTGGAAGCCAACGGCGCGTGGCTGGTCCAGACGCCCGCGCCCGAGAAGGTCACCGACCTGCCGATGAGTGGAAAGGTCGAAGACTTCGAGACTGAAGACGGTGTGCCCGAGGCCACTGTTGAGTTGTACTTTTCGGACGCCATCGGTGGGGTTCCCGACGCCACCTTCACGAGCGACTCGAGCGGGCTGTTCACCGGCCAGACCAGTCGCAGCTGCACGCCGCTGGCCTACAAGACGGCCACCGATCCGGCGTTGGGCGACACGAAGAACACCTTCGAGCTGCACCAAGTCTCGGAGTTTGGCACCAGCATTGATGAGAGCTTCAACTCGGTGTCCAGTGCGACCTATGCGCTGATCCCGTCCCTGCTCGGCATCAGCATCGACCCCGAAAAGGGCACGGCAGCAGGCACGGTGTACGACGTCAATGGCGACCCTGTGCAGGGCGCCCAGGTCATCGTGCGCGATGCGGACGACAAGATTCCGGCCAGCTTGGTGGTCAAGTACTTCGTCGAAGACTTCCCCAACCGGGACCAGCCCGAGACCTCCGAAGATGGACTCTGGGTGGCCATCAACATCCCGCCGGGTGACTGGCGGGTGGACGCGTACGTGTTTGATGGCTCTGGCTACATCCAGGTCGCGACGTCCGGCATCACTGTGTTTGGTGACTCGATCAACGTCGCCAACCTCTGGACCGGCTACGACAGCGTGCACTATCCGGATTCCTGCCTGCCGTGATGCGCGTTCCCCAGGCCATCTTGGCCTGGGGCTGGTTCTTTCCCTTGTGTTGAGCAAGCCTGCCGCCCACGAGCGCATTGGTCGCTGGGGAGCAGTCTGTGGAGTGCCCCATGCTTCTGTCGATCATTGCCTTGGCTGGTTCTCTGTTGTCGCCCACGGCTCAGGCCGCCGAGGACGACTGGGACTTCAACTTGGAAGGCTATTACCGTACCCGCGGGTACGCATTTAGCCAGATGGCCACCAACGCCGAGGCGGACGGGAGCAAGGGCTGGGGCAACTACATGGTGCACCGGCTGCGGATCCAGCCCGAGCTGAACTTCGAGGACCGCGCCAAGTTCGTGATGATGGCGGACTTGCTCGACGATGTGGTCTGGGGCGACAACAGCTCGCTGATGCCGGCGTCGGTGTTTGCCCAGGATCCTGGTTACACCCACATGACCGGCGGTTCTCAGGACTTCTTCCAGCGCCAGACGGCGGGACCCATCATCAAGCGGGCTTGGATGGAGTTTAAGGTTCCGGTGGGCTTGGTTCGGGTGGGTCGCCAAGAGTCCAACTGGGGCATGGGCATCCTGTCGAACAACGGAAACGGCTTTGAAGAGGGCCCCGTGGGCGAGAACCACTGGGGCAGCACCTTCGACCGCGCGATGTTCGCGACCCGGCCCATCGCTGTGGTCCAGGGCATCACCGGCAAAGAAGACTCGGGCATTCCATTCTTCATGGCCGTGGGTGTGGACCGCTTGGTCGAAGACCCGATGGACACCTACTACGGGTACTCGTGCTCCACGACCGATGCGGCCGAAGACATCATCACGAAAGACTCCCATCCCGACGCCTATGACCCTCGCTGCGACCAGATCAACTCAACAACCCAGCAGAACGGCCAGGACGGCATCCACGACACCCAGCACGACTACATCGACGAGACTCGGGTGCCCTCGGATCGGGACGATCTGTACTTCATGGACCGGGACGATGACGCATGGGAGATGGTCTATGTGGCCGTCTACAAGGGCGAAGACGTCTCCCTCTTCGGTGCGAAGGGTGACTTGACGTTGGGGTCGTACGTCATCGACCGCCGACACAACGAGTCGGACTCCCGGGTGCAAATCTACGACATCCACACGAAGTTCCTGCGCCGTGGCGTCTACTTCGAGGGTGAGGTGGTCAACATCCGCGGCAAGTCGAGTGGTCTGGCGTTGCCAGGCACCTACGATCCCGCATCCAAGCTGCCAAACCCGCTCTACAAAGATGTCGACATCTGGGGCTGGGCCGCACGGACGGGCTACCTGCGCCCGGCCTACAGCGCGCTGATGGAAGCGGGCTTCTCCAGCGGGGATGACAACGTGGCCGACGACTCGTTCACCGGTCGGCCGCTGCATCCCGACTACAACGTGGGCCTGATCCTCTACGAAGAAGTGCTCTCCCGCGTCACGTCGCGCACCTGGTCCAACGAGGCCTACGCGCTGTGGTCCCGTGGCGGTGTCTGGAACTCCTACTACATCTATCCGCACGTTCGGGTGCGGCCGATGGACAACTGGGAGTTCAACGGCGCCTTCCTGCTGGCTTGGCCCCACAAGCCGGATGGCTCGCGCATTCTGTGCCAGGCCAGCGACAACGTGAAGTGTGCGAGCCCTGCCCGTGAGTCCCTCGCCCAAGAGATCGGCTGGGAAGTGGATCTGTCCGCGAAGACCACCTTCCACGAACACATCAACTTCACGATGGAAGCGGGCTACGCCCAGATCTCGAACCGGGTGCCGCTGGCCAACCTGGGACTCGACCCGGAAGGCAAGTTCCTCACCTTCCAGTCCCGCATCGCCTACGAGTTCTGATCGCCCCCCATGGACGCCTCAGGATTATTTTTGTGTTGCTGAGAACATCGTGTCTAAGGGTGTTCTCGGTCTCGCCATGTGCCGCGTCGGGGTGCCCTCAGCCGGTTGGCCCATAGGGGTGCCCGGCCCTGTCTGACCGGGAGCGGTCCCATGCCCCTGCGCGCCATCCTGCTGACCATCGAGCTGTACTGCCTGGTCACGGGCATCGATGTGCTGCTGGCCTGGATTCAACGGGATCCCCAGCTCTGGCCCCGACGGGCCACGCATGCGCTGACCGAGCCCCCCCAAGCGCTCATTCGCAAGGTGCTGCGTCCGCAGTGGACCGGCGGATGGGACCTCTCCCCGCTGGTGGTCCTGGGCGTCGCCGGGGCATTGCGGGTATGGTTGATCCAGCCATGATGACCTTCCTCACCACGCTCGCCCTCGTTGCCACTGCCCTCGCCGGTCCTGCCCAGGATCTGGCTCAGGCGGCGAACCCTGACGTGCCCAAGTCAGCACGAATGGAAGCCTTTGAGCGCCTCGTGGCCAACGGCACCACCGATCTGGGCTTGGTCGAGAAGACCGCCAAGGACGTGAAGTCCGGCGACACGCGCAGCCGCTGGGTGGCCATTCGGGTGCTGGGCAAGGTGGGTGGCCCTCGGGCCCGTCAGCTCTTGGTCGACCTGGCCAATGATCCAGAACCCGCGATTCGGGCGGCGGCCTTGCAAGCGATGGGCGACACCGGGGATCGCAGCTTGTCGGACACGGTCGTCGGTGCCCTCACCGATCCGGCCGTGATTGTGCGTGCGGGCGCGGCGGCCAGCTTGTGTGCCATCGGTGGAGGCGAGGCGGTCGAGCCGTTGAGCCGCGCGCTCGATGCCAAGGACAGCTACTACCGTGGGTCCAGCTTGTGGGTGCGCCGGCACTACGTCGACACCATGGGTTGCATCGGGTCCCGCAAGGCCCTGCCCGCGCTGTTGCGTGGACTGGACGATCGCGACGATGCGGTGGCCAAGGCCTCGTTGAGTGCCTTCTCGAAGATTGCCGGCTTTGACTATGCCGAAGGCCGAAGCGAAGATGAGCAGCGTGAGGCATGGCGTCGGTGGGCCCAAGCCCAGCTTCGATAGGCCCCGCGTGGGGTCTTAGGCTGCGTTGGCCAGCTGACGCAGGCGGTCCTGGACCACCTCTTCTTCGGCTAGGAGCTGCTGCAGGCGCACCTCGGCCGCCCACTTGGCTTCTTCTTCATCGGTCGGGCCGTTGGGCCGCGACGCGAGCTCGTCCATCTGCGGCATCACCACCGACAGATAGAGGTAGGACAACACAAACAGTGCGCTGATGCACAACACAAGCAGCGTGACGACGGTGGTGGACATGGGAGCGCCTCGCACCCGACCACGGCGGTGGAGGGGTTGTTCCCCATGACGGAACCCAACCGCCGCGACCTTAGCCCGCGACCTGGAGCTTGAGCACGGTGCGCCCGATGCCCACGGTGTCGCCGCTGCGCAGGGGAGCCACCGAGACCCGCCGTCCGTTGTGGTACGTGCCGTTGGTGCTGCCCAGGTCCCGCAGGAAGATCATGCGGCGACCAAACACCTCGATGACGGCGTGGCGGCGGGACACCTCGATGTCGGACAGGGGAATCTCCCCGGTCTTGCGGCCCACCGTGATGTTGCCCCGGGCAAACCGAAAGACCCGACCCGTGTCTTCGCCTGCGACGACTTCGACCACGGCGTTCATGCCGGGGGGCAGCCGCAGGTCTTGGTCGATCACGTCGGCTGGCGACCCGGTGGTGTCGCCCGATGTGGGGACCTCCACCAGCTCTTCGTCCAGCAACCAAGCGATCTCGGCGCGTGCTGCCCGGGGGCTCTGGTGATCGACTTCTTCGTCTTCTGTGCCCACAAACAGGGCCATGCGGGAGCTGCCAATCGCAATCTCGGCCCCGGGCTTCAGCTCCAGCTCGCGCACGAGGCGACCATCCACCATGGTGCCGTTGGTGCTGCCCTGATCTTGGATGAACCAGCGCCCGTCCCGACAGAAGATGGTGGCGTGTCGACCGCTGACCAGCGGGTCTTCCAGCAGCAGGTCGCCGTGCTTGCGGCCGATCTCGACCGGTGCATCCACCTGCAACTGGACGTTGAGGCCCTCGCGGGCACCGCTCAGAATCTTCAGGAATGCGCTGCTCATCAAGCGGTCGTCTGTTCGCCGACCTGACGGCAGGACAGCCCGGCACAGGTGCCCAGGTGGTAGCGGTGGTAGCGGCCGGGGAGGTCCCGACCCAAGCGCTCCCCGAGGAAGACGCCGGCATTCGCCAGCCGGTCCAAGTCGACGCCGGTGGAGATGCCCATCGCTTCGAAGACATGGACCAGGTCGTCGCTTGCGGCATTGCCCGACGCGCCCGGTGCGTAGGGACAGCCGCCGACGCCCGCAACCGAACCGTCGAAAGTGCGCACCCCTGCGGCATAGCCGGCGAGTGCGTTGGCCATGCCCGTGCCGCGGGTGTCGTGGAGGTGCAGGCCAATTTGGTCGAGGTGCACGCCGGCCGCGACCAGCCCCTCCACCACCTTCGTCACCAACACCGGGTTGCCCATCCCGGTCGTGTCGCCGAGGGCCAGCTCGTCGGCGCCTGCTTCGAGCAAGGCCAGCGACAGGCGCACCGTCTCGTCAACGGCCACGGGGCCCTCGAAGGGACAGCCGAAGACCGTGCTGAGGTAAGCACGCACCGTCATGTTCTCGGCCTTGGCCGTGGCGATGACGTCGTCCAGCCCGGACATGCTCTCCAGTCGTGTGCGGTTCAGGTTCTTCTTGTTGTGGGTCTCGGACACACTCATGAAGGTCGCCACATGGCGCACGCCGGACCCGATGGCGCGCTCCAGCCCCCGGCGGTTGGGCACCAAGCTCCAGAACCGCACGTCGTCTTGTTGGGGAAGGCGTGCGATCACCTCGGCCGCGTCCGCGAGCTGGGGCACCCACGCAGGGCGCACGAAGCTGGTGACTTCGACGTCCTTCAGACCCGCCGCGACGAGCTGTTCGATCAGCTCGATCTTGTCGTCGGTGGACACGATGACCGCTTCGTTCTGGAGGCCGTCGCGGGGCGACACCTCACAGATCCGCACCGCGTCAGGGCGTGTTCCGGCGATTGTGGGGCGTTGTTCGTGGGACACAGGCACCTCCCAGAGCAGGCTATCACGGGGCAGAATCGGTCCGTGACACGCACACTGATGTCGAATCCCGCGGGGGGTTCCACACACCGGTGTTGCGCACGGCTGCAGTCTACTCACTTCGGTGGTCGGCGCGCGCCCCACTTGTGCAAATCAGCGGCGGGCACCCATCAAGTTGACCATCACGGCCTTCTGGGCGTGCAGGCGGTTCTCCGCCTGGTCAAAGATGACCGACCGGGGCCCGTCGATGACCTCGCTGGTGACCTCTTCGCCACGGTGGGCCGGCAGGCAGTGCATGTAGATCGCGTCGCGGCGGGCCTCGCCGAAGAGCTTGGCGTCAACGGTGTAGTCGGCAAAGTGGGCCAGCCGCTCCCGGGTCTCGTCTTCCTGGCCCATGCTCGCCCAGACATCGCCATAGACCACGTCCGCGTCGCGCACAGCTTCGACTGCGTCTTCTGTGATCACGACCTTGCCGCCATTCTCGGCAGCGATGGCCTCCGACCTGGCCACCACAGCGGCGTCCGGTGCGTAGCCAGCCGCGTGACCCACCGCGACCTCCATGCCCATCAGCGCGCAGCCATGCAGCAGCGAGTGGGCCATGTTGTTGCCGTCGCCTACATACGCGAGCTTCAGGCCGGACAGGCGGCCCCGGCGCTCGTGGATGGTGAGCAGGTCGGCGAGCACTTGGCAAGGGTGGTTGAAGTCGGTCAGTCCGTTGATGACCGGCACTTCGGCGTTCTCGGCGAGGTCCAGCATGTTCTGGTGGTCGAACAGCCGCGCCATGATGCCGTCGACCATGCGGCTGAGCACCCGCGCGGTGTCGGCGATGGGCTCGCCACGGTGCAGCTGAATGTCGGTGGGGCCGAGGTAGATCCCTTGGCCGCCGAGCTGGAAGATGCCGGTCTGGAAGCTCACCCGGGTGCGCAGCGAGGGCTTGCGGAAGATCATCCCGAGGCTGAGGCCGGCGCAGGTCTGGGCGAAGGCCTGGGGCGCCAGCTTGATGTGGCGGGCCAGCTCCAGCAGGTTGCGGAGCTCGGTCGGGTTGTGGTCGGCGAGCGAGATGAAGTGGCGGCTGCGGTTCATGGGATCCGGGGGGTGCGGGGGGCCGGCATGATGCCACCCGGCGGCAGCACGGACCGGAGGAGCACGGCAAAGATGTCGTATTTATCGGTCTTGTCGAGATGTCTGGCGGCGGACAGGCTCGAGATCAGTGTGGGCTGGAGATGCTTTGTGGCATGCTGGCCTACCGCTTGTCAGGCTGTGGCCTGCCGGCTACATGCAGGTATCCAGCGGGTGCAATGTTCGCCCCGCACGCTCTGTGGAGCCCATGTCCGTGTCCCCCCCCGCACCGTCTCCGGATCAGACCCCCGACGTGCAAGGCATCGACATGCGGGGCCGCATCCTCGCGTCGGCCACACGCTTGTTTGCTGACGAGGGCTACGCTGCGACCTCGTTTCAACGCATCGCCAATGACGTGGGTGTGCGCAAGCAGTCGCTGTTGCATTGGTTTCCCAACAAAGCGGCCTTGCGCGAGTCGGTGCTCGATAGCTTGATGGACCACTGGCAAGATCTGGTGCCCCAAGTGTTGCTGGCGGCGAGCACCGGCGAGAACCGCTTTGATGACGCCGTTCAGGAAGTCGTGGCCTTCTTCGCGGCCGACCGGGACCGTGCCCGCCTGTTGCTGCGGGAGATTCTGGATCGGCCCCAGGCGATGAGACAACGCATCGCCACGCGGTTGCGGCCTTGGGCGCCCCTTGTGCTGCGCTACGTCCGGGCGGGCCAGCGAGAAGGCCGCATCCATCGGGATCTCGACCCTGAAGCGTGGTTGGTCGAGGTCATCATCCTGTTGGTGGGCTCATTTGCTGTGGACGGCGTGGTGGTGGGCATCCTCGATGAGGACCGCAAGGTCGCTCGCGCCCGTCGCACCGCTGAGCTCCTCCGTCTCGCCCGCTCCTCTCTGTTCTGTGCTCCGCCCGCTCCTGCCCCTCTGGAGGACTGATGACCCCAACCGACCCCACCGCCTACCCGCCCCAGTCCACCAACTTCAACCAAGACAACGCGGATCTGCGATTCTACACAGAGCAGTGGATCCCGTGGGAAGAGCTGGCCGAGAGCTGTGAGCTCCAGGGCTTCTCGAGCGAGCTGGCGGACGAGGGCGAGGGCTTTGCCTCCCCCGGTGACGCCCGGGCGTTCTACATGGAAGTGATGGACATGGTGGGCGAGCTGGTCGCCGGTGAAGTGGCGCCCCATGCGGCGGCGCTGGACGCGGAAGGGGTCACCCTCGGCGCGGACGGCGAGGTCGTCCCGAATGACCACCTGGTCAACATCTTCGAGACCTTGGCCGAGACGGGGCTGCACGGCTTGTGTGTGCCCCGGGAGCTGGGCGGCATGAACGCGCCGTTGATGCTCTACTTCTTGACGTCAGAGCTCATCGCCCGTGCCGATGTGTCCGTGATGGCCCACCACGGCTTCCATGGCGGCATCGCGATGGCGCTGCTCATGTACTCCGCGCTGGAGGGCTCCTCCACGTTTGACGAAGCACAGGGGCGCATCCTGTCGACACGCTTTGAGGCGGAGATTCGCGACATTGTCGAGAACGCCGAGTGGGGCTCGATGGACATCACCGAGTCCGATGCCGGCTCGGACATGGGTGCGTTGCGTTGTGTGGCCGAACAGGACGAGGACGGCGTCTGGCGCGTCACTGGCCAGAAGATCTTCATCACGTCGGGCCACGGCAAGTACCACCTGGTGATCGCGCGCACCGAGAGTGTGGACGATGGGGACAATCCCATGGCGGGGCTCGGGGGCTTGTCGTTGTTCCTGGTGCCGGCCTGGACCGATGCCGCTGACGGCACCCGCACCCGCCATGTGACGGTGGAGCGGGTGGAAGAGAAGCTGGGCCACCACGCGTCCACGACGGTGGCGGTGTCGTTTGAGGGCGCTGCGGGTGCCTTGATTGGGGAGCGGGGCGGCGGCTTTCGCATGATGCTGTTGCTGATGAACAACGCCCGCATCTCGGTGGGCTTTGAGGCCATCGGGCTCATCGAGAACGCGCTGAGGCTGGCCCGGGCCTACGCCCAGGGACGGTCGAGCATGGGCAAGACCATCGACCGGCACGAGATGATCGCCGACTACCTCGACGAGATGGAAGCGGACCTCATCGGGCTGCGCGCCTTGGCCGTGGAAGCGGGACTGGCGGAGGAAGTGGCCCAGCGCACCCGGCTGCGGGCCCGCTACCTTGCGAAGACGCCCGCCGAGAAGGACGCGCTGGACGCCAAGGTGCGCAAGCTGACCTGGCGCAGCCGCAAGCGCACGCCGGTGCTGAAGTTCCTCGCAGCCGAAAAGGCGGTGGAGATCAGCCGGCGGTGCCTCCAGATCCACGGTGGCTGCGGCTACATGACCGAGTACGGCGCCGAGAAGCTGCTCCGGGATGCCCTGGTGCTGCCGATCTACGAGGGCACCAGCCAGATCCAGGCCCTCATGGCCACAAAAGACACGCTGCTGGGCGTGATGCGCAGTCCCAAGCGGTTTCTGCGGGAGCTGGCCCAGGCCGAGTGGCTCGCCCGCACCGCACGGGACCCCCACACTCGCCGGGTGGCGGGGCTCAAGGCCAACGTGCTGGCCGCCCAGAGGCACCTGATGGTGCGGATTGCTGGTGACAAGGCGACGGCGCTGCGGGGCAGCTCCCTGAGTGAGTGGCGCCAGGGCTTCACGAAGGACTGGGACCCCAAGCGGGACTTTGGTCCGGCCTTGCTGCACGCCGAGCGGTTGACCCAGATGCTCGCTGATGCCGACATCGCCGACATTCTCGCGACCCAGGTTGCGCGCTTTCCCGAGCGGGGGCCGCTGTTGGACCGCCACCTCGACCGCGCGGAGCCTCGGTCCCGCTACTTGCTGGACTGCATTCGCACCACCGGTGATCGGCTGCTCGACAGCTTGCGCAAGGTCCCCGAGCCGGGCGCAGCCGCCGCACGCTGATGGGGGTCGGGCGGTGAGATTCGCCCGGCCGGATGGGCCAACCGGGGGTACACCCCGAGCTTCGCGCATGAGGAGGCCAGCATGGCCGTGAGCAACCTGCACATCTTTCGCCAAGGTCCCGTGATTCAGGGGCTGCTGCGTGCCGGGTGGTCGGCAATCTCGGGCCCGTCGTCCCCGGCGGTCCCGCCCTTGCCAGGGCCCGAGCTGCACGTGACGGTGCCGCCGCGGAACGCTGCATTGGTCCACGACTTCATTCAGTGGGCGGGGGGAGACCCGCGGGCATGGTCCGGTCAGGTGCCCCCGACGCTGTTCCCCCAGTGGGGCTTTCCGTTGCTCGGTCGCACACTGTCGGACATTCCGTATCCGCTGGCCCGCGTGTTGAATCAAGGGTGCCGGATTGCCGTCCAGCGCGACATTCCCGCTGGCGAAGCGCTGCAGCTTCGGGCCCAGCTTGTCGCCATCGAAGAGACGGAGTCCAAGGCCCGCATCCACCAACAACTCATCACGGGCACGGTCTCGGTGCCCGATGCGTTGATCTGTGATGTGTACTCGGTGGTGCCCCTGGACTCGGGCAAGGGCGGTCCCAAGGGGCCCCGTCGCCCCAAGCCCACGGTCGACTGGTCGCTTCGAGAGCTGGGGCGCCGCCATGTGGGACCGTCCGTAGGGCTCGACTTTGCGCGGCTGACCGGCGACTTCAACCCCGTGCACTGGGTGGGCGCGTATGCCCGAATGGCCGGCTTTCGCACGCCGATTCTGCACGGCTTCGCGACCATCAGCATTGCGGTCGAGACGGTGATCCGTTCGGTCTGGTCGGGCGATGTGTCTCGGTTTGGGGGGCTGGATGTGCGGCTGACCCGCCCGCTGTTGTTGGGGCGAGGGGTGGACCTCGGTGTGTTTGTCGGCGAGGCCGGTCCAGACGGGACGCGCACGTTGGCGGTGGGGGCGGGCCATGGTGGTCCGGCCTGGATGTTGGGGACGATTCGAGACCGGAGTCTTGCCGACTCTGAAGGAGCGACGCATGGGTGACTTCCTGGTCAACCTCGGGGCCAACCCAGGCGCCCGATCCGTGGTGAAGAAGCTTGGACTGCCGCTGCCGCTGCCGCAGAAGCTCGTGCGGGGCCGGGGACCGCTGCTGGCCCGGCCCATCGACGGCAAGACGGTGTGGGTGGGTGGTGTGCCCGACGGATATGTCGAGTCGGAGCTGGCGCGAGTGCTTCCGGCGGCCGGCGCCGAGGTGGGGTTGTTTGGCGGCAACCTCGCGGTGTGGTCTGCGGCAGCGGAGGCCTGGGGACGCAGCGTGACTGCGCTCGACGACGTTGCCGAGTCGGTCCGTCCCCATGCGTTGATCTTCGATGCGACCGGCATCAGCAGCGTGGCCCAGCTCGACGCCCTGCATGACTTCTTCCACCCCCGGGTGCGGTCGGTGGCGACCTGTGGCCGTGTGGTGGTGGTGGCCCGGCCCGCCGACGAAGCCCCGAGTGCCGCTGCTGCTGCGGTCCGCCGTGGCCTGCCCGGGTTCGTGAAGTCGCTGGCCAAAGAGCTCGGCGCCAAGGGCATCACCGTCAACCTGCTCACGGTCGCCTTGGGGGCGGAGGACCAGCTTGCGGGGCCCTTGCGCTTCCTGCTGTCGGTGCGCTCCGCCTACATCACGGGCCAGCAGCTCGATGTGGACGGGGTGGTGGACGGCCCGGTGCTCTCGAACCCCGACGCACTCGTGCGCCCGCTGTCTGGCAAGGTCGCCTTGGTGACCGGTGCGGCCCGGGGGATCGGTCGGAAGACGGCCCAGAGACTTGCCGAAGAAGGTGCAAAGGTCGTTGTTCTGGACCGGCCTGCCGACGACGCAGCGCTGTCTGAGGTGGCCCAGCTCATCGGGGGCCTCGCGCTGCCCTGTGATGTCACCGATCCCGACGCAGGCGAGCGCATCGCAGCCTTTCTCGCCGAACAGACCGGTGGTGTGGACATTGTGGTGCACAACGCGGGCGTGACCCGCGACAAGACGCTGGGGCGGATGGACCGGGCCCGCTGGGACCTCGTGTTGGATGTGAACCTCGATGCCATATTGTTGGTGCAGGGTGTTCTCGAAGAGCGGGGTGTGCTGCATGACGGGGGCCGCGTGGTGGTGTTGTCGAGCATCGGCGGCATCGCGGGCAACCCGGGCCAGACCAACTACGGCTTGACCAAGGCCGCGCTCATCGGCTGGGTAGACCACCATGCCCCCGCCCTCGCGGCTCGGGGAATCACCGTCAATGCGGTGGCACCGGGCTTTATCGAGACCCGGCTCACCGACGCTATCCCCGCCGCCACCCGGGAAGTTGCCCGGCGCTTGTCGGCCCTGGCCCAGGGTGGTCAACCGGTCGACATTGCCGAAGGCATCGTGTTCTTCGCCAGCCCCGCTTCGGTGGGCATCACGGGCCGGGTGCTGCGCATCTGCGGCCTGAATTTCGTGGGTGCGTGAGCCAGGCGCTGCCTGAACCTGCTGCCCCTGTCCTCGTCTCTCTTCCTTTGTTCCCGGAACCATCATGTCCTCCAAGAATGCCCGCCGCGCCGTCATTGTCGCTGGTGCTCGCACCCCCTTTGTTCGGGCCTTCACCGACTTTCTGGCGCTGGACACGATTCGACTCGGTGCGGCTGCGGTGGGTGGCTTGCTGGAGCGCACCGGCCTCGACCGCCGCGAGCTCGACAGCGTGATCTGGGGTGGTGTGGTCCTCCCCGGTGGTGCGCCCAATGTGGGACGTGAGATTGTGTTGGATCTCGGCTTGCCGCCCTCCGTTGAGGCAATGACCGTGTCGAGAGCCTGCGCGAGCGGTCTGCAGTCCATCACCCTCGCCGCTGCGGCAATCGAGCGGGGAGAAGCCGACGTGGTGATTGCGGGGGGCTCCGACTCAACTTCAAACGCCGAAGTGAAGATGGGCCAGCGCTTTGTGCACGCCCTCGCGCCGGTGGCATTGGGCAAGCGGCTTGCGTTTGCAGACTGGCTGGGGGTTGCGTCCAACCTGCTGCCACTGCGGGAGATCCTGCCCCAGCAACCGGCGATCGCTGAGCGCAGCACGGGCGAGCTGATGGGCGAGGCGGCCGAGCGGATGGCCAAGCGCAACGGCATCGCCCGGGAAGACCAGGACCGCTTTGCGGTCGACTCTCACCACAAGGCGGCCAAGGCCATCGAAGAGGGGCTGTTCGCCGATGATCTGGTCTCGGTCCCCACCGAGTCGGGGGCGATTGCGGCCGATGGGCTGGTGCGGGCGGACACGTCGGTGGAGAAGCTGGCGCGGCTGCGGCCGGTGTTCGACAAGAAGACGGGAACACTGACTGCTGGCAATTCTTCGGCATTGACCGATGGTGGCGCGGCGGTGTTGTTGATGAGCGAAGAGAAGGCCAAGGCGCTGGGCTACACGCCCTTGGCGGTGTTCAAGAGCTGGTCGTATGTGGGGGTGGACCCGGCTGACCAGCTGCTCATTGGGCCGGCCATCGCGATGCCCCGGGCGCTGGAGCAGGCGGGCATGCAGCTCAGCGACATCGACATCGTCGACATTCACGAGGCATTTGCGGCCCAGGTGTTGTGTGTGCTCAAGGCGCTCGGCAGCGCTGCGTGGGCCAAAGAGCGGCTGGGGTGGGACCACGCGGTGGGAGAGGTGGACCCCCTGCGCTTGAATCCCCTCGGTGGCAGTCTTGCGTTTGGACATCCCTTCGCGGCCACGGGCGCCCGGATGGTCCTGATGAGCGCGAAGGAGCTGCATCGAAGTGGCAAGAGCACCGCGCTGTTGGGCATCTGCGCGGCGGGCGGATTGGGTGCGGGTGCGGTTCTCGAAGCCGTGTAGACACGGGGACGGGAGTGGGTTGCGGTGGTGCCGGGCACGCTGGGGTCGCCAGCCGCCGGCGTGCCGCATCACTCGTCATCGTCGTCGTCATCGCCATCGTCGTCGTCTTCGGGGCGGTCGGACCCCGCGGCCACAGCACCGGAGCTGCGCTCGCTGTTGCTGAGCGTGCCGTCTCCGTCGTCTTCGTAGAGTCCGCTGCTCGCTTCTGCGGCGGTGGTGAGGCTGTCGTGCAGCGGGTGGCCTGAGTCGATGGTCACAGTGGTGCCATCAGCGATGCCCAGGCCGGACTTGCTGAGCCACCCGGGCGCGGCGATCTCCAGCACCATGTCGGTGGCCGCAGTCACCGAGAATGCTTTGGCAGAGGGCACTTCCACGATCTGGAGGTCCAGGGTGAGCGCGGCGTCCCCGGTGCCCGCGGCGTCGCCGACCGACATCACCAACGGGCCCGCAGCCGCCAAGTCCACGCCGCACCACCGCCCCTCCGGTGCTTCCAGGCTGGGGCTGGTGAGCAGAGCCAGGGCGGCATCGATGGGGACGACCACATCGGCGGCGCCGGAGCATCCCCGCCAAGTCAGGTCCGCCACGAGGACGTCGGCCGTGCGAAAGACCAGATCGGCGCCGGGAGCGACCGTGAGGCGGGCGTTGCCGGGGTTGCCCACGGACGTGCCTTCGTCGACCGGGCGGGAGCGACATCCGGCAAGCAAGGCACACGCCAGCGCCAGACGGGCCGTGTTTATCCCAGATTGGCGGGGCAAGCTTGGGGCGGGGTGGGAGGGGAGCATGGTCAGTCCTCGTCGGGGGCGGGCGCCAGGGGAGGGGACCCTGGGGGCGGCACTGGAACAGAGAGGGGAAAGAGCTGGAGGTTCATCTGGACCACACGCAGCTCGTCGTCCGGACCGGCCTCGCCGGCCATTGCATCGGCCAGATCCAGGAACTGGTCTTGAAACGCTGCGACCGCCTGCTTGAGCTCGGCGAGGCGCTGGGCGGGGACGGTGGCCGTGACCGCACCGAGCTGCCGCTCGTCGGGCCGGAAGCCCTCGATGGCGTCCTGAGATCGGGCCAGCATGCCCTTGTGGTAGTTGTGCACGGCGAGGCCGGCGACCTCGTGGGGCGTGACGATGGACACGTCGGTGACATGCACGGCGCCCGCATCGTCGATGCGGAGCATGCCAAGCTGCTGGAGGATGTCGAGCGCCGTGCGGGCTTGGGTGAGGGTGATGCGGGGCCGCAGTGCGCGGGCGATCCAGCTCGGGTCGGGGCTGAATCCGGGGCAACCCGCGAGCTCTCGCACCGCCGGAATGTACCAGTGGGACAAGAACCGAAAGGCGTCGCCCTCGATGGACCGGGCGGCCTGGAACCGCCGCGTGGCGGCGATCTGGGCGAAGATGGTGTTGCGTTCTTCGTCGCGGACGGCGGCATCAAGGTCGATCAACATGAAGAAGAAGGCCGTCTCTTCACCGTCGAGATCCATGGCCTTCGCGAACCCAGGGCGGCTGGCTTCGGTGAGGTTGCGCTCCCCCTTGCTGACGAGCAACAGCAAGCTCGGGGAGCGCTGGCCCGCCCGTCGCGCAAATGCACGGTGGCTGTAGCGGGGGTTGCTCGCCTTCTTCCACGCAAACCAGTCGCGCAGCCACGCCCGGTGGTCCAGGTAGGTGAACAGGTCGGGACGAGGGGGCTGCATGCAAGGCGTCCAGAGGGGATGTCAGGGTGCCGCTGATTGGGGACAAGCGGAGTGTATCGTGGTCTTCGTTGGATACGAAGGAGATTGCCAAATATGCGCTATCTGATGCAATTTCAGTGTATCCAGATCAGGAAACAGAACCTCAAGAATCTGGATGATTTGGATACACCAAGACCGGCCTGGCGGGTCACAGTGGGTGTGGGACGCGACGGCGCACACCGCGGCACACCGCCGCGGCCCCCCACAGGAGGACAGCATGTCGGACCGGATGATGCTCATGATCGCGATGGTGATTGCCGCAGTGCTGCCGGGCTGCGGCCAGGTGGAGAACATGCTGGGGGCGACGGCGGTCCCGGTGACCGAGGGCGTGCCTCAGGACGGTGTAGGATCCCGTGCAGCAGAAGCCGCCGACACGGGCGGTGAGGACGAAGACGGGGACACCGAGGACGAAGACGGGGACGAAGACGACGACGAGGACAGCGACGACGAAGGCGACGACAGCGAAGACGACGACTGACCCTGCGTTGTGTGCCCGCCCCGACCTCAAGCCCACTGGAGAGATCATGCGCCCGCCGTTCCCCCCAACCAAGCTCGCTCGCCCCGGCGGCCCCGTGCCGTCTCTGCGCTGGTCTGCCCCAGCCCTGGTCCTCGGTGTGCTGGTCGCCTGTGGTGCCAAGGATGGGGACTACGACCCGCCGTCCGAGCCCCCTCACGACGACGTGGAGTCCGACTGGGTCGAGGGCTTGGGCCAGGTCTCTGCCGCCCACGCCCGGGGGAAGAGCACGCCCTTTCTGTGCCACGACCCTGAGACCGGGGACGAGGTGCTGTGCCCGCTGGAGCGCCCGGTCGACCGTGCGCTGAGCTGCGATGCGGCGGGCTGCCACGGGGACTTTGAGTTTGTGGAGGGGCCGGACTCGCCAGATCGCCACGTCGACGGCTCGGATGGCCCCTCCTGCTACACCTGCCATGGCACAGAGTGGTCCACTCGGGTGGCGCCCTGAGCTCGCCGGGTGCGGTGGTGTCACCTGCTTTTGTCCACGGCTTTCGTGGGGAGTCTGCATGATGAAGAGAGGCAAGCGTGGGTCTGTGCTGCCCCAAGGCTTGGGTGGGGCGGCAGCCCTTGGGGGACGGGTCGCGTTGGGCCTGACCCTCAGCGGCTGTGCCTTGGGTCCCGGTGACCTCGACACGGCGTGGGGCGTCGCCGAGCCCACCTATGTGGACGATGTTGCGCCCATTGTCGAAGCCCACTGCACCCGGTGCCACTCGCCTGCCACCCGGCTCGCCGGGGGGGTGGATCTCAGCGAGTATCGATCGGTCCGAAGCGCCCGGGTCACCAGTGTGTGCACGGCGGTGGGACAGGGCGTGGTCGACGAGTTTGCCGACCACCTCCACACCCTCGGCGGAACCTCGGACCGGCCGTGCCAGGGCTCAACGGTGGGCTCGATGCCGCCGGGGGCCCAGCCCCGCCTGTCCCTCGATCAGCAGATGACACTTGCGCGCTGGGTTGCCCAGGGCGCACCGGAGGAGTGAGCATGCGCACCGCACTGTTGGCCCTTGTGTTGGGTCTGCTCAGTCTTGTCGGTGGCTTGGCCCATGCGACGCCCATGTATGGCCAGAGATCCGGTCGCACATGCGCGAATTGCCATGTGTCGCCGACCCTCGAAGATCCCGATGGATGGGACAATCCAGAGCTTGCCAAGCGCAAGTGCACGCTGCAGTGTGTGGCGTGCCACGTCAACCCCACCGGGGGCGGCTTGCGCAACAGCAGCGGCCGCTACTTTGGCCAGTCCACGCTGTCGGTGTTCCATCGTCAGGACCGCAGCTACTCCGACCTCGATCGGGAGCTGGTGCCCAACGACGCACGGTGGAAGGTCAAGCAGTTTCTCGACCAAGACCCAAAGCGAGATGCCCCCGACGACCGCATCGTGCCCTCGGACTTCGACGAAGTGCAGCAAGGCATCGGCGCTGGCCAGACTGGTCCATGGAACGCGATGGGCAAGCCCCGGGGCGGGCCCGATGAGATGGCCTTCTGGGACGGGCGATACGACGATCTCAATGCTGATCCACTGTTTCAGGTCGGAGCCGACGCACGCATGGCGTGGTGGAGCGGCACGGGCGCCTTCTTTCCGATGCAGATCGACATCCACAGCGCCGTGCACCCCATCGAGCATGTCACCGCCATGGCCACCATCGCCGCGCGGGGTCGGTCGACGGGCACCACCGACGGGCTGACGTCCCCCGAGGGACCGGTCTTTGCCCGCAATGCCTTCGTGATGGTGCATGAGCTGCCGGCCATGACATGGGTGAAGGCGGGCATCATGCAACCGGCCTTCGGCACCTATGGCGACGACCACACTGCGTTTGTGCGCAGCATGTTTGAGCAGGACGTCTCGACCAGCGACGACACCGTGCTGGGCGTCGAGGTGGGCACGGCCCCGAACTACCCCTTCGCGGTGGTTTCGGTCTTCCGCAACAACACCAGCTTCATCAATGGGGGCGCCGAGGACCCGGGCTGGGGGGCATCGGCCCAAGCGGGCTGGCGAGATCTGGGGTGGAGCCTCACGGGCCACACCATGATCAAGCAGCGGGGTGGCCTGGGCCGGGGAGATCTCGTGGCTGCCGGGGTCGGCTGGGGGCTGAATCCCGCCTACTACTGGGAGAAGGTGCCCGTGACGCTGCTGGGCGAGTTTACGCTCGGCAAGCGCACCATGGGCACGGCCCCGTCCACGTCCCACGCTGCGGCGATGGCCGAGCTGTCCTGGATTCTGCGCAATGGGCTGCTGGCGAGGGCACGGCACGACATCGCCTGGATGAACCTGGACAATGCCCAGGATGTGCAACACCGGCTCAGTCTCGGCTTTGACCTCAGCCCAGTGCCCGGAGTGACGTTCACGGCGCTGGCCCGCACCCTGTGGACCCCCACAATGCGCGGGAATGACGTGTTCGTGCAGACTCACTTCTGGTTCTGACGTCGGGAAGGCGGCGGAACGCAGGGTGATAGGGGGGGCAGGCGAGCGGGTCTGCCCTTCGCGCCCGCCCCCGCCGTCGAGCCCCGTCCTATGCGTCGAAAGTTCCTGATTGTCGTGTTGGTGGGTCTCTTGGCGGTTGGTCTGGGTCTGCTGCTCCGGGGCCGGGTCGCCAACGCCTGGATTCGGGATGCGCTGTCCCAGATTGCCGATGTCTGGCTGGTTCCAGACCTGACCATCGGTGGTTTTTCGCTGCTGGACCCCAGCACAGTGGCGCTCGAAGATGTCGCTCTGGTGGGCCCCGATGGGCGCCCCCTGATTGAGATTGACGTGTTGACCGTGTCTCTGGCGAATGTTCCCCGCGAGGGAGAGCCCCTTCGCATCGCCCGCCTCTCGATGCTGCGTCCAGTGGTCTATCTGCGGCCGGATCCTGCCTCGCCCGGGTTTGTGCCCCACGGTTGGGTGCCGCTGCTGGAGAGCGACGCGCTCGCCGATCCCTCGGCGCTGGCCGCATCGGTGCGCCCCAGCGAGGTTCTCGACCTGCACCACATCGACATTGAGCAGGGCACGCTGGTGATCGAGGACCGCGCGGGGGACGCACTGCGCCTCGATGGCATCGCCATGCTGTTGGAGGCCGATCCCGACGCCACCCCCGATGGAAACGCGGGCCACCGGATGCGTCTGGAGCTTGGTCAGGCCCCCGGGTTTGTGTTGTCGGCCGGTGGCCACGTCGACCTGGACGGCCAGATCGCCTGGGTGGATGCGCTGCGGGTGGGCATCGACCTCGCAGATCCCGACGCGGTCGCCCGGTTGTCGCCAGCCGTGCGTGCGGTGGTGGAGGCCCACGAGCTGCGGGGTGTGGTGGACATTGAGGGCAACGGCAAGCTGGCTCTGACCGACTTCCTGGGCTCGACGCTGGCGTTGTCGGCCACGCTGCACGACGTGCATGGCGCGACAGATGACGTGCGGGTGCCCATCGAAGATGCTGCGCTCAAGCTGGTTCTCGAAGACCGCATCGTGCGCCTGGACGAAGCCCGGGCTCGGTTGTTGTCCGGCGAGATCTCGCTGACCCAAGCCGATCTGGCCCTCGACGAGGAGGGGCTGGCCCTGGCGGCCGACTGGACCATCGACGGCCTCGCCCTCGGGGACTTGCTCCGGGATCCGGCCCCCTCTGCAGCGGGCACCCTCGCGGGAACAGGGCGGGTGTTCTTGTCCCAAGATGACCTGAGCATGGGCATGGTGCTCGATGCCCTGTCGCTCACGCCGCCCGGCGAGGCCCCCGTCTTCACGATGGAAAAAGCGGTGCTGCGCAACCTGCGCCTCCAGTCCTCCGGCACCCCCATCTTGGTGGACGCGCTCTCGATTGCGCGGCTGGACGTCGACCTTCGGGGCGTGCCCGGTCGCCCCGATGGATGGCCGATCCCCGCGGCTGGCCAACCCACCGAAGACCCGCCTGCGGGAGCTGCTCTGGCGACCCACTGGAGCGACTGGTTTGTGGTGGACTGGCTGGAGGTCAGCAGCGGTCGGCTGAGGCTCGCCCCGTCGGGCGAAGTGCCATGGGAGCTGCGGGGCATTCAGGGGGTGCTCCAGGGCCTTGGCGGTGACGAGACCAGCGCACTGACGGCCACTCTCAACCAAGGGGAAGCGGCGAAGCTGTCAGCCCGGGGAGCGGTGGACCTGCGGGAGCCCTCGCTGTACTTTACCGAGTGGTCCTTCGTGGCGGATCTTGGAGATGCCCGCGCCCAGGCGCTCTTGCCGCCTGGGGTCCGAAGCTCGCTCACGAGCTTGTTGCCCGCTGGCCTTGTGGCCGGCTCAGGCACCGCCCACTTCCCGCTGGGACCACCCCCGATTGCGCTGGGGCTCGACCTCTCCGTCTCGGAAGGGCGACTTGAGGTTGCGGGGCTGCGCTTTGTGGTCAGCGAGGGCACCGCTCGGGTGGATGTGGCCAACGGGGCCACCCGCGTGTCGGACGTGGTGCTGGCGGCATCGTCGGGCAAGCTGCGCACCAGGCTGGCGACCGTGGATGCCGACGGAGCGCTGAGCCTGGGCCTGGTCGCCGAAGACCTGTCGCTGCGACGGGTCACCACGATGGCCGGTGTGCCCCTGGGGGTGGGCCGTCTCAGCGGCAGCGCGACCGTGGACGCACAGTTCACTGAGCTGGAGGGGCGTCCGGTTCTGGGTGGGCTCGACATCCAAGATGGGGCGCTGCGGGTCGATGCAGGGCCGGCGGGAGTGCTGAAGTGGTCGTCATTCTCGGCGAGCCTGCGGCCACAGGGGGACCACCTGCGCTTTGCGGGCGCCATCGCGGGCTCCGGCACCGGTGGGCTGAGTGCCACGGGGACCATGGCGCTCGGGGGCGACCGCCTCGTGCTCAGTGAGCTCAAGGGCAGCGTGGACCTCGACGCGGCGGGGGACCGGGCGATGCTGCCGCCCACGGTGCAGCGGGCGGTCGCGAGCACAACCGGCATCTTGATGCTGGAGAGTGCCGACGGGGTGCTCAACCTGGACGACCCGCTGGGGCGCTCCACCGCGCGGGCGACGGTGCGCTTGAGCGACGGGAGCTGGACCTTCGGGGGCTACCGCCTCGATGGCCTGTCGGGCGCGCTGCCGGTGACCTTCGGCGACGGGGCCCTCGATGTGCGGGGCAGCGAGGTTCGTGGACTGGACGGTGTCTTCACCCTGCGGGAGGGGCGCTGGTCCCTCGTCTCCGACGCCGGGCGGGTGCGGTGGTCCCTCGGTGGGCTGGATCTGTCGAAGATGGTGTCGCTGGCCGGCTCTCCCGAGGGCATTGGCGGCATCTTGCGGGGCGAGGGCACGGTCGAGGTGGGCGTCGAGGGAGGGGAGCTGACCGTGCGCGGCGGCACGGGGGAGGCCCACATCATCGACGGCCGCTTGTTGGCCATCCCGCCCTTCGGCGCGATGAAGCGGGACACCTCGGGCGAGACGGGCGATGACCAGCTTGATCTGCGGTACCGGTTGGGGCCCAGGGGCGTGCGCTTTCCCGAGCTGTTCGTGGACCTCGGGCCGGTGCGGTACACCGGCGCCGGGGAGGTGCGCTGGACCGGGGGCGTGGACGTGCAGTTGGAGGGTGGGGCGCGCCCCGGAGAGCGGGCCCGTCCGTCCGATCTGGCGGCCCGGCTGGTGGCCTGGAACATCCGCGGCACGCTGCAGGACCCCCAGATGCAGGCCTTGCCGCTCGGCATCGACACCCGCACCTTTGACCAGGTCACCACCGGCAACCGGGGGCAGCGAACGACCGAGGGACTGCCCGAGGGGAGTGTGCTCGGCGGTGCCCCCGAAGATGCCTTGGATGAGATCCCCGAGGCCACTGGCGGCAACCTCGCGCCACCGCCTGCCTTCGACGATGTGCGGGACCTTGATGATGGGGAGGACGACTGGTGACCTACTGCACCAGGACGTCGACAACCTGCCCGGAAATGACCTGTGCCAGGTGATCTTGGCCGTCTGCAGTCAGGTGGCAGGAGTCATGAAACCAAGCTGCACCGTGGTCCGTGCCCGGGCCGAAGAGGCTGTCCAGATCGACGATGGAGACCCCCGGCTGGTCGGCAAAGCTGCGCACCACCTCTCGAAAGGCCTCGGGTGGGCGGCCAGGGTCCATGTCGAGCTCCAGCGCGGCAGCGAGGTCGGCGTGGGCCTGGTCGGGCTCGGTCAGCGCACGGCATTGGCCTCGCTCGAAGCGGGCGGCCGCGTAGAGCGGCGACGTCTCAATGGCGTGGGTCAGGTCATCGTCGGCCGCGGCACAGCCTTGAAGCGCGAGCCGGGCAGTGGCACGCTCCCAAGCAGCTTCACCCGCCCGGGTGCCGAGGAGCGCCGTGGCCGGACCGTGGATGGACAGCCAAGGTGGTTCTCGGTAGTTGGCGGGAACGGGCGCGAGCAGCACCGTGATGCCCGGCCGTGACCCGAGCGCAGCCACCGCGGCGAGGTTGTCCCGATATCGAGCGAGCACCGCGCGGTAGATGGGATCCCGCCGGCGGGGGTGGTCGGTCAGGAGGTCGGCGGGAAGGGCCGCGTCACCGGCGGCGCGGATGCGGTGTTCCAGCACGTCGCGCACCAGTGCTCGCTGGCGGAGGGCTTCGTCCTGCACCCGGGCGGCGGGAACAGCCGTGGGCAGCGGACGACCGAGCAGCGTGCGCAAGAGCCGCTGGACGTGAAGGTCTTCGTAGGCGGCCGCCATGCCTTGCCAGTCGCGGTTGGCGCCCCACAGCGCCATGTTGTAGTTGAAGAACTCGTTGTTGCCGGAGTAGACGACGAAGATGGCGGGACCGAGGTCTGCGGCTTCGGTGGCGAGCTGGCGCACATGGTCGCTGCCAAACGACGCGCCGCCCAGGTTGATGACCTCTGCGGTGATGCCGAGGCCCTCCAGGTGGGCTTGAAGTCGACCGGGGAAGGTGCGGGCGGGGGTGCGTTCGACGGGCACTCCGAGGGCGGCGCTGCCACCGAGAGTGAAGACTCTCACGGTGTCTTCGGTCGGTCGAAGGTTGAATTCCACGTCCATCATGCGGCGGGACTGCACTTCGGCTCGGGGGGTGCGCACCCGCACCTGTCCGTTGACGTGGGTGCGCTCCAGCATCGGACCCACGTGTTGTCCCCGGGCCGACCGCCATGGCCCGTGCTCACCGACAATCTCGGGCGCGGGGGGGGCCATCCGACCGCTCCACCGCAGGCCGATCTCCAGCCCCAGCGGCACCGACAGGCCCAGGGCCAGTGCAGCGAGGGGAAACCACCAGCGTCGGGAGCGGACAGCGGACAAGGGCTCCTCCCAGGTGGACACGGCGCAGGCAGGAGCGCAGCGGCCGCCAGTGTAGCGCTTGGCTGGTCCACAGCGTCCCGGGACCGTGGCCGTCGCCCCCCGGAGCCCCTATGCGGGAACCACATCTGGAATGCGGAGCCCCCATGGACACCCCCAACGCCGAGACCCTTGAGGACATCATCCCAGAGAAGGGCTTTCCTGGCTCAGCTCAGGGCGAGACCGATGGTGTGCTGGAAGCCTTTATCGACTGGCACGAGGCCCGTGGCCTCACGCTCTACCCGCAGCAAGAAGAAGCCATTCTTGAGCTGTATAGCGGCAACCACGTCATTCTCGCGACACCCACCGGCTCGGGCAAGTCGATGGTGGCGCGGGCGGTGCACTTCCTGGCGCTCGCCACCGGCAAGCGCTCCTGGTTCACCGCGCCCATCAAGGCCCTGGTCAGCGAGAAGTTCTTCAAGCTGTGTGAGGTCTTCGGCGCCGACAACGTGGGCCTGATGACCGGGGACGGCACGGTCAACCCGAAAGCCCCCATCATCTGTTGCACGGCGGAAGTGCTCGCCCAGGTGGCGCTGGCCGAGTGGGAAGAGACCTGGGCCGACTTTGTGGTGATGGACGAGTTTCACTACTACGGCGACCGCGACCGGGGCATGGCCTGGCAGCTACCGTTGTTGTTGTTGCCCCAGTCCCGCTTCTTGTTGATGTCGGCCACCCTCGGCGACACCCAAGTCATCGAGCGAGACCTCGAGGAGCGCACCGGTCGGCCGGTGGCCGTGGTCAAGGGGGGCGAGCGCCCGGTTCCGCTGGACTGGGCCTATGTCGAGACGCCGCTGCACGACACGGTCGCGAACTTGGTGCGGGGCGGGAAGGCGCCGGTGTATCTGGTGCACTTTACCCAAGCAGAGTGTGTCGAGAGTGCCCAGTCACTGCTGTCTCTTAACCTTGCCGACAAAGAGGAAAAGCAAGCGGTGAAGTCCGAGCTGGGTGGGGTGCGGTTCGACACGCCCTTCGGCAAGGACCTCCGGCGGTTCTTGGAGTCTGGCATCGCCTTGCACCACGCGGGGCTGCTGCCCCGGTACCGTCTCGCCGTTGAAAAGCTGGCCCAGAAGGGCTTGCTGCGCGTCATTGTGGGCACCGACACCCTCGGCGTGGGCATCAATGTGCCGATCCGCACGGTGCTGTTCTCCCAGCTCTGCAAGTTTGACGGCGAGAAGGTCGGCCTGCTCACGGTTCGGGACTTCCGCCAGATCGCGGGCCGGGCGGGTCGAGCCGGCTTCGACACCATTGGCTACGTCCAGGTGCAAGCCCCGGCCCACATCATCGAGAATGCCCGGCTCGAAGCGAAAGCCAGCGCCACCGCCGGCAAGAAGAAGCGCTTCGTGCGCCGCAAGCAGCCCAGCTTTGGCTACAAACACTGGGATCACGAGATCTACGAGCGCCTGCGGGACGCCCCGCCAGAGCCACTGGAACCCGTGATGGACGTGCACCACGGCATGATGCTCACGCTGATGCAGCGGGCCGAGAGCCGTGAGCGGGGTGGCGAGGTGGTCGGGTTCGGCGGTGGGTACCGCATGGCCCTCGACATCATCTCTCGGTGCCACCTCAGCCGCCGGGGCAAGACCGAAGCGATCGAAGGTGCGCGCCGGGCCCTCAAGGATCTCGAACAGGGAGGCATTCTGCGACGGGTGCAGCCTGAACCCCCAAAGCGTTGCGGCACCGTCAAGGTGGAGGGGGACCTCCAGCGAGACTTCTCCATCAACACCGCCCTCGGGCTGTGGCTGGTGGAAGCCATCGACGATCTGGACCCCGCACAAGAGTCCTACGCCACCGACGTGTTGTCGCTGGTGGAAGCTATTCAGGACCAGCCTCGCACCGTGCTGCGTGCGTTCGCGCGGGCCATCAAGGGGCGGATGGTGGGCGAGATGAAGGCGGCCGGCATTCCCTACGAGGAACGCATGGCCAAGCTGGACGACGTGACCTACCCGAAGCCCAACGCGGAGTGGATCTACACCCACTTCAACGCATGGACGAGCCTTCACCCTTGGGTGAGCGCGGAGAGCATCGCGCCCAAGGGGGTGGTGAGCACCATGCTCGAGAACTGGGCCGGCTTCGTCGAGACGGTGAACGAGTACGGCTTGGCCCGGTCCGAGGGTGTGTTTCTGCGGTACCTGTCGGGGGTCTGGCGGTGCTTGACCCACACGGTCCCCGAAGCGGCGATGGACGACCAGCTCTTGGAGATCGCGGAGTGGCTGCGGGCCCTCATCGTGCGTGCGGACAGCTCGCTGCTCACGGCTTGGGAACAGCTCCAGGCGGGTGCAGAGGTGGTGGTGGAGCCAGGCGCGGCCAAGGTGGACATCTCCGCCGACCCACGGGCATTTCGAGCACGGGTGCGCGCCGAGGTGCATGTGTTGTTGCGGGCCGTGTCCCTGGAAGACTGGGACGAAGCGGCACTGCTGGCCAGCACCGACCCCGAAGCGTGGACCGCCAGGGACCTGGAAGCGCAGTTCTCTGGGTTTGTCGATCGGTACGGCTATTTGCCGCGCTTTGACCATCGGGCCCGGCTCGCCAACAACACAGCGGTGCACAAGACCGGGCCGCACCAGTGGCGGGTCGAGCAAGTGCTGGGGGATGACGAGGACGACCGCGAGTTCAGCCTGCTCTGTCAGGTGGACTTGCGCGAAGACACTGATCCCGACGGGCGCATCGTCACCTTGGTTGAGGTGGTGGGCGCCTGAAGCAAAGGATCACGACTTGCGCAGCTGGCCGTTGGCTGCGGCGGGGCTTCGGTCCCTCCGCGACAAAGGGTGACAACCCGGTACAAGGTTGGACGATAGCCGGTGGCCGCCGACGCGACCGGAGGGGTCTGCGGGGGCAACGATGCCCTGGTTGAGGCCACTGTGGCCCAGGGCGCGTCCGCTGTGGTGGGCCACAGGGTACCCAACGGTGCACCGATCCCAACACACAACTGGGTCCTCCCTCCGTCGTCACCACCGTGCCACACAATCGGCTGCGGCTGGGCTCAAGGTGCGGAGTGAGGGACCGACTGCCGGGTGTCCTCTGCGGCGGTTGAGATGCGAATCTATTGGAGTCCATGATGAGTGGGTCGAGTCCCTCGACGGAAACAAATCGCCAAGCACCCTTCCCAAAGGTGCTGGTCATGCTGGGACTGGACCACCGGGACCAGTCTGTGCTCGATGCCCTAGAACTCGGCGCTGAGGCGCTCGGGGCGGCCGACGTCCATGTCTGCCACGTCTCCAACCGGGATCCGCTGCCGCCCTTGCTGGCGAGCCTTGGCCAAGCTGCAGTGCCCTCGGCTCCTCCCGAGCTGCAAGCCGCTGTGGATCGGCTGCGCGAGACCTTCGGTACCCGGCGGGTGGTGCACAGCCACCACCTGATCGGTCCGCCCGAGGTGGTGCTGAGCGACATCATCGAGAAGCTGGACGTGGACCTTGTCATCATGGGCCGCAACCCTGCGGTCGATGGCCAGCCCGGCTGGGGATCGGCACGGCGAAAGCTCCTTCGGCTCACCACCTGCAGCGTGTTGGTGGTCCCCCATGGCACCGCACTGAACCTGGACCGGATCGTGTGTGGTCTTGACTTTAGTGACTTTGCAAAGACGGCGCTCAGTGTGGCTTGTCGTCTGGGCACCGGCGTGGACGCGGTCTACCAGTATGACCCCTCGGCGGTGTCGGATGGGGGACAGAAGCGGGAAGACTTTCGGGAGAAGGTCGCCAATGCAGCGGAGCGCCACCTCGCCGAGAATGTCCTGGTGGACAGTAGTCCCGGCTTTGCACGGCCCAACTTGATCGTCCATCCGGGTGGCAAGGTCGCCGAAGTGTTGATTCGCTACGCTGGTGAAGCCCCCATCGTGATGGGCTCTCGGGGACTCAGCCCGCTGGCGGCGTTGTTGCTGGGTTCCAGTGCCGACCGCGTCGCAGGCCGTGCCTTGGGTCCGGTGCTGATTGTTCGCCGAAAGGGCGCTGTGTTGGGTCTCTTGGAGCGGCTGGTCCACCGCGGCTGACGCCCGGTCGGCCGGCTACTTCGGGCGGCAGCGCCTCGCCGGGTGAAGTCCTGCTGGCTTCCCCAACGGGGCGGACCAGAGCTTGCAACCGCTGGGATCTGCGGGGCACGGCTGGGTTCGGCTACAGTGGCGGCTCTCCCGAGTCCTATGGTCGATGAGCTCTGTTCAGCCCAGCCCGCCCGCGCTCCGAGAGGGCACGGCACGAACCTCCCCGGAGGCGCTCATCGGTCAGCTGATCGACGGGCGCCTGCGGGTGCTGTCGTTGATCTCGCGCGGCAGCATGGGGGCCGTGTATCGGGCGGAGCAAGTCAACTTGGGTCGGGTGGTGGCGGTCAAGGTGGTGTCGCTGGACTCCGCCTATGTCGGGGCCGACGAACAGGCGTCCGCGGACCAGCGCTTCATGAACGAGGCGGCGACGCTGGCCCGACTGGCGGCCACGAACACCGTGCGCATCTATGACTTTGGTGTCTGGCGGGGTCGGCCCTACTTGGTGATGGAGTACATCGCCGGCCAGAACCTCGCGTCTGTGCTGCAACGGGAAGGCGCCCTGGCGCCGGAGCGGGCACTCGACATCGCGGTCCAGATCTGCCGTTCACTGCGAGAGGCCCACCGCATCGGGGTCATCCACCGGGACCTGAAGCCCGCCAACATCTTGGTGACTGTCGGCGAAGACGGTGAGCTGGTCAAGGTTGTGGACTTCGGCTTGGTCAAGGGTGTCGAAGACCAGTCCGAGACGACGTCGGCAGGGCGGCTGGTGGGCTCGCCCAACTACATGTCGCCGGAGCACATTCGGGAGGATCCGGTCGACCCGCGCTCGGACATCTACAGCGTTGGGTTGTTGTTGTTCCGGATGCTCACCGGTCAGCTGCCCTTTGACCGTCAGGGCACCGTGGCGACCTTGGTGGCCCACTTGGAAGACGAGCCGACACGGCTGGCCGACCGACTGCCGGACGGGGAGCACTTGCCCGAGGCCTTCGAGTGGACGGTCGCGACGTGTCTGAAGAAGGACCCTGACGATCGCTTCGCCAGTGTGGACGAGTTCCGCAAGGCCCTGGAAGCGTGCCGGGCGGTGCTGGGCATGCCCGACGCGGCCCACGTGCAACCGCGCTTGGTGAATGGCCGGACGGTGCTGCCTGAGGGTGTCTTGGACTGGGGCGGGGGGCGTCCGACCGACCTGCCGCTCGAGGCCCCACCGCTGCCCAGCGCCCCGTCGCGGCTGCTCAAGCTGATGCTGGGCATGGTGGTCTTTGTGTTGTCGCTTGCGGTGGTGCTGCTGTTGTTGGATCCGGGGCCGGTCTGACCCTTCTCCTGCCGGTGTTGCTGTCCGGGGCGCTGGCGGGGCCGCTTCTTGGACCCGGGGGCACCCCCACGGGTCGGGAGATCGCAGCGTCGACGGTGTTCTCGCCGGCGGCCCCCGGCTGGGGGGCTGCAGTGGTGGGGGATGTGGGGGCACTGGCCGAGGTCGCGACGTCGTCCGCTCAATGGTTGCGGGCGTCTCGAGGGGTGCTGCCGTCGGCGACGGCGGGGCTGCCCGCTGAGCTGGGCATCGACGTCGACCGCACGCTGTGGACCCTCGATCGCATCGCCGAGATTGTGCAGCAAGACGCTGTGTCGGGGGCCAACCGACTGCAGGACCCGGCCTTCGTGGAGGCGAACTTTGAGCTGTATTGGTGGGCGCCCGATGCGGTGGGGCAGCAGGCCGCTGGGCTCAAGGTCAACACCGAGCGCATCCGCCTCACCCGCTACTACGTGACGCAAGTCGAGGGGCGGGCGGCCGCCGAAGGGCGCTGGAACACGGCGCTGTACGCAGATCCTGGCCCTGAGGCCCGCGTGCGCTTCACCAGGCCGGAGGTGGTGGGCGGCGCGTGGGCGGCCGGCGGGGCACAGCCGCTGGTCTGGCTCACCGAGGCCGATGTGTACGAGGCGCAGCTCCAAGGCACCGTGGAGGTGCTGTTTCCCGACGGGCACAGGGCTCGCTTCAATGTCCACCAACACAACGGCAGACCATGGAAGCGCGGTGCATCTCGGGCATCCCAGCCGCGCTACTGGTACTTTCGGGCGGTGGACGATGTGTTGGGTTGGGGGGAGCCAGACGGCTGCGAAGCCTGCGGGAAGATCGTGCTGAAGCCCAATGTCGCGGTGGCCGGCGATGTTTGGAACCTGGGGCCTGGTCGGCTCATCTGGGTCGAGGCCACGGACGGCCCCCGACTGGTGGTGCTCGCGGACTCCGGTGGGGCGTTCGCGGCAAACCTGTTCCAGCTCGACTGGTACGGAGGGGCGTTTTCATCCCCGGATGCCCTGTACGCTGCGACGAAGGCCATTCCCGGGCGGGTGCGGGCGGGCTTCCTCGTGGCCAAGCCGCTGGCGGTCCCCGAAGTGGTGGCCCCAAGCGAGCGCTGAGGCTGAGGGTGCCCAGCTGGAGGGTGTCACCCTTGGTCTTGCGGTGGGTGCCGGGCCGGGCGGGCGTGGTTATCGGCGCGGGCACCGGTGCGTAGTTTGTTTCGCACCTGGCTTGTGAGGAACCACCATGTCCACCGGTCTGCAGCTGCCCCCCATCGGCACCCGCTTTGAGCTCGGCCAGGAGATCTCCGCGGTCCAGCAAGCCTTCTTCGACACCCACGGGTTCCTGATCTTCAATCAAGTGGCGTCCGCGGATGAGCTCCAGATGCTGGAAGAAGAGCTCAGCTCGGTCCAGCAACAGTGGATTGACGCGGCCAGGGACGAGATCAACGGCATCCCGATCTTCATCGGCCAGGATCCTGATGGTGGGCCGTTTGTGCAGCGCTTTGCGTTCGCGAGCACCTTCTCGGACCGCATCCGCACCTTCGTGCTGGACCCCCGCTTCGACCCGGTCCGGCGCATGGTGGGCCCCGATGCGCGGGTGGGCCACAACGAGATGGATGGGGTGGTCGTCAACCGCTACGTCAACACGCCGGGATCGGCCTATCCGGGCCTCGGTTGGCACACCGATGGGCTTCGGGACATCACGTATTTTCGGCGCCCCCAACAGATGTTCAACGTGGGGCTCCACTTTGACCGCATCAAGGCTGAAGATGGGGGACTGCGGCTGATTCCGGGCAGCCACACCCAGGGCCTCTGGGACACCTGCTTCCGCAAGCTGTACTTCCTGGACCACACGCCCGATCCGGAAGAGATCGTCATCGAGACCGAGCCCGGCGACTTGACGGTGCACGACGGGCGGCTGTGGCACCGCGTGGCGGGGTCTCCCAAGACGGGCTGGCCCAGCCTGCGGCGCTCGATGTATGTGCCCTACCAGACCGGCCCCGCCATCATTCGCAGTGAGAATGCCCGGATGCCGATCTACCATCGCATCGGCCGGATGCTCCGCCAGCGCAAGCAACGTCAGCTGGCGCGGAACACGAGCGGCTGAACCGACCGCCGGGGTTGCTTTGATCGAAGGCATGTTGACGGAGTGGCTGTTGGGCGGTGCCTTGGTGGTGTCGACCGTGGGGGGGCTCGCGGCCCTCAGCGTGCGGATGCTGCGCGACCGGACTGACCCCCGCGCACGGGTGGTGTTGCAGCGGCGGGCGGAGCTCCGTGCCGCCGGCCAGAAGCTCCCACTCAGTGTTGGTGAGAACGGTGAATTGGACGGTGTTGTGGATGGTCGCCGGGTGCGGCTCTCCCCGCGCCGTGTGGCCCTCGAGCGGGCGTCGGTGCCGAGCGACTGCTTGGGGCTTCAGGTGATGTTGGACGACCGCGCTGCGGGTGGGCTGCGTCTCCAGTCGCGGCCAGGAGGACCGGTGCCCGGAGAGCGCGTGCCTGGGGTGGCGGTGTCTGCGGAAGACCCGGCGCAAGTCGCCGCCGTGCTGGCTCGGGACGGTGTGCGGCCGGGGATCCTCGCCCTCGCTGCTCGGGGGGCGCTGACGTTGGATGGGCGGTGGTTGACCCTCAGCCTCCCCGTGACCACCGTGGCCGACGATGTGGCGGACCTGGCTTCCCAAGCGGTGGCACTGGTGCGGTTGCTGGAGCGTCAGCCCCAACAAGCAGCGGGTGGCGGGGGCGTGAATGGGGTCGCGGCGAGTCTGGGGCTGACGGCGGGGCCGCCGGGCGAGCATGGGGGGACCTGGAGGGGGCGGACGCTGCGGCTGGTCGCGGGTGCCCAAGCGGTCGAGCTGCGTCTTGACCTGAACGTGGTGCTGCCGGGTGATCTGGTCATTGTGGGCCGGGACGCGCCGCCCCCGTTGACGGCGGCAGCGGGGCGGTCGCCTGTGCCGTTGCCCCTCGGGCTGGCGATGCTGCCGATGGCCGTCGGGTGCAGCGAAGTGGACTTCGCACGGTCTCTGTTCCGCCTGCCCGGACTGCCCCGTGCACTGGAGGGGGTGGTCGACGACCGAGGGTCCCGGGTGCAAGGCAACAGCGTGGTGCGGGTCGTGCTCGCTTCGATGCTGGACCTGTCGGCGCCCGCCGCGCTGGGGCGGATGGAGACCCTCGCGGTGCAGCTTGAGGCGGCGGTGATGGGGGTCTACACCGATGCCGCAGCGCGCTGTGGGCTGGAGGTGTGGGTGAGGGACCGTCGGCCAGCGCTGCGGGGGACCACGGGTGGGGTTGCGCTTGTGCTGGAGCCAGAGGGGGCGGGCCACCAGCTCAGGGCGTGGCCAGCGTCGGGCGCGTGGACGGCGCTGCACATGCGGGCCCGCACGAAGGGAGCGCCCTCCAAGTCGTTCTCGGGCGATCCCATCGTGGACAGCGCTGTCGCGGTGGAGGGCGTGGCGCGCGTGTGGGGGCTGCGCGCAGATCTGGTCCTGCCGCTGGTGTGTGGCCGGGGCGCGCGGGTGGACGCGGGGGTGCTGCAGGTGTGTGTGGGGTCGCCCAGCAGCGCGAGCGAGCTGGCGGAGCTGCTGGACGACGCGGTGGCGTTGGCGGCGGTGTTGGTGCCCAAGGGCTGAGCGAGGCCCGCTGGTGTCACGCGTCGGGCGCCCCAATGAGGGCGAGGAGGTGGCCGGCGAGCTCGGGATCACCTGCACGCTCCGCGAGGCGGGCTTCTGCGTGGGCGGCTTGACGGGTGGTCTCGGCCGAGCAGTGGTGGCTGATGACGTGGAGCAGCTCGGGACTGGGGGCGAGGCGGGCGCCCGATGCCTCGAGGGCCCGGCGCTCGTGGGCGGCAGCCGTGCTGCGGAGGTGGGGGTGGGCACCGGGGGGCAGCGCCAGCAGCGCGTCCTGGGCGAACGGCAGGGCTTCCGCCGGTCGACCGCTGGTGAGCAACAGCCCGGACGCGAAGGTGGCGGACCGCGCCCGTTGCAGGGGGAGTGCAGTGCGACACGCACGGGTGAGGTGGTGCACCGCAAGATCGATCTCGCCCAAGTGTTCGTGGCAGAAGGCCATCAGGTGCAGGGCCGTGTCGGGCGGCAGGTGGTCCTCGTCCAGCGCAGCGAGGGCGGCGTGGGGGTCCACATGGGCGAGGCTCCGCAGCGTGAGCGCAGATGGGCGGTCGCCGGGGTGCTGCAGCATGTCCAGGGCTTGGGCGTGGTGGCCGGCATCGGCCAGCAGGGCGGCGGTGAGAATGGACTGATAGTCGTGGTCTTGGGGTAGCTTTCGCCAGGCCCGCCGGAGGGCCGCGGGGGTGCCACACGCGAGCGCCGCAGCGAGGAGAAGGTCGGGGTCCGGGTCGGCCCCATGAGCGACGTGGGCGAGCGCATCGTGGGGGAAGCCCCGGTCGATGGTGTCCAGCAGGGCGGCTGGCGTCAGCGGCTCAGGTCGGCTCTCTCCCCACCACACGGCGAGCTGAGTCGGCTCCAGCCACCACCGTCCGGCGGCCATGTGGCCGATGCCCCGCGCGGCCATGGAGTGGAGCACCGCTTCGCCCAGGGGGCCCTGGCGGAGGGCCCGAGCGCGAGTGGGCACGGCGTGGATCGGCACCCAGCCCATGACGGGGGGCAGGTCTGGCGGGATGGCCGGGAACGTCGGAAGGTCGACAGCGACGTCGTTGAGGTCCGGGGGCCGCTGGATGGGCAGCGGGGCGTGGAGGGCTCGGCGAACGGGGCCGTCTGCAAGCAGCGTGCCCAGCGCGTAGCCATCCCCCCGTGGGGATGGGGCGGAAGCGGGCTGGCGATGGGGGTCTTGGGCAGATGGGGGGCCGAGCACGGGCGCCGGACCCGCCCACCCGGTGTGCCAGACCTCATCGAGATCGAGGAGCAGCAGCCGGCCGCTGGGGGTGAGCAGGAAGTTGTCCTGCTTGATGTCTCCGTGGGCGAAGCCGGCGCGGTGCAGGCGGTTGAGCAGCGCGACGGCTTGTCGGAGCACCCCGCCGGTGAACGGCAAGCCTGGCGCTTCACCGGGCAGCCAGCGGGTGACGGTCCACACAGCGCCAGACCAGCGGAGGCGCTGGAGCACGGGGGGGCAGCCGTCGCCGAGGGCACGAGCCGCAGCCGCCTGCCACTGCATTCGGGTGTCGAGCTCCGGCCCGGCGCCGGGTCGCCATTGCTTGACGAAGACAGGCACCCCGTCCGGTCCGTAGCGCCCCAACATCCGCGCGTGGTCGCCGCCCACCGCCGTGGGGAACGCGAGCTGGTCCTCCAGGAGGGGCGGCAGGCGGGGAGCGGGCATGGGGGCCTCAGCGTGCAGCCGTCACAGGGCAAGATCAGCCGCGATTCCGCCACCGAACCGCGTGGCTGTTCGGGGTGAAGATGGCGTTGTGGAGGGCGTTCTCGACGTTGTTTGGGGCGCCGATGCCGCGGATGCGGGTGATGGACGGGCAGGTGATCTTGGCGAACACTGCGGCGACGGCTTCCAGCGAGTCTCGACGCTCGAAGGCGTCCGCGGCGCCGCGACCGGCCACCCGGGACAGGGCCGTGTCGACGTCTATTTCGAAGAGCAGCGTGGCGTCCGGCAGGGGGGCGATGGCCTCGTTTTGTGCCTGAAGCGCGACCGGGTCGAGCCCGCGGGCGCCCTGGTAGGCAATGGTCGAGAAGTAGTAGCGGTCGATCAGCACGGCCGTGCCTTGCTCGAGCGCGGGCCGGATCATCTCGCGCACGTGGAGCTTGCGGTCCTCCAAGAAGGCGTGCAGCTCGTCTTCGATGGGCAAGCGCTCGCCGCTGGCCGCCGCTGCCCGGATCTTGCGACCCCACGGACCGTCCGTCGGTTGTTTGGTGGTCAGCACCGGGCGGCCCTCGGCGCGGAGCAAGGCGGCCAACGCGTGGAGCTGCGTCGTCTTGCCGGCGCCGTCGATGCCCTCAAATGCGAGCAGCAGGCCGGGCAGGCCATGGGCCGGGGAGAGCGGGGGGGCGGTCATGGGCAGAGGCTCCTCATCGGTCGGCGCCTATCCCGATGTGCGGGCTGCCGGGCTCGCCAGTTGGGCGGGGCGGGCCGCCGGCAAGGCCACTTCGAGTAGTGTGAAGGAAAGGAGGTGTGGATGGACATCGAAGTCTTCTGGGGCAGCGGGAGCACCCCGGCGTGGCGGGTTCTGCTGGGGTTTGCCCTGGCCGAGCGGCCGTTTGTGTCGCGGCGGCTGAGCTTCTCGGATCGGGAGACCCGCAGCGAGGCGTTCCTCGCGGTGAATCCCCGGGGCAAGGTGCCGGCGATCAGGGAGGGGGACTTCGTCTTGAACGAGTCCCTGGCCATCCTGGCGTGGCTGGACCGCCGCTTCGAGGCGGGCCCCCGGCTGTTCGGCACGACTGCGGCAGAAGCGGGCCAGATCTGGGCTGCGTGCTTGGAGTACGAGAACCACGCCAGCCCGGCCTTGGGTCGCCTCGCGCGACCGCTGTTGTTCGGGTCTGACCCCGAGCCGGGCACCCTGGATGCGGCGATTCCGGCTGTGGAGATCGAGCTGGACCGGCTGTGCGCATGGTTGGACGACTCGGATGGCCCCCCGGCGGTCGTCGGCAGCACGCTCAGCGCCGCAGATCTGGTCTGGTACACCGGCTTGCGGTTCTTGGAGCGTGGCCTGACCCGCCCGGCCGCCGTCGAGCACAACCTCGACCTGCTGCCGCTGACCGGCCGGTGGCCCCAGCTGGCGGCCTGGGCTGCGCGAGTGGAGGCCATCCCGGGCTTTGACCAGACCTTCCCGCCGCACTGGCGTGATGGCACAGCACCGCTGGCGGATGCCCTCGGCTGAGGGAGGCTGGCTCGGTCCCCGGGCCGGCTGCCGACCCAAGAACGAAGACACCCTCCGCCCGGTAGAGCGGAGGGTGTCAGTTTGGTCAGCCTGGGATGGATGCGTATAGGGCTTTCTGGGTGGAGGCGAACGGGGCAGCTGTAGTCGAAACCGACCGCATCGTGGCGGTTTTCGGTGCAAACCCATCTCACCGGGAGTGACGGCAGGTCGGAGCGTCCCAGCTCGCGGCTCTGCGCTCCGTTCTGCGGGTGTTGTCATGGGCCTCGAGTCAAGGTGTCGGATTTCGTCGGCAGCGCCCATCGCCGCCGCCCCCCTTCCTCTCCTCCGCCATGAGCGAAGGCGCGAAATCGCCCGCCTCATCGAGCCCTCCGTTTCATGCTGATCGTTCGACGCCCCGGGCCCGGTTGCTGCATGGTCGCGCGCCATGCCGGTCACCGTCGAGCGCTGCAACACCCCCGGCGACCTGCTGCATGGCCTCGTGCGCGACGGACTCGCCGAGCTCCAGGCGGTTGTCGAGCGCGCAGACCGAACCCTTCCGCGCTTCGTGGCCCGGGAGATCGAGGGCTACTTGCGCTGTGGCGACCCGCGGGAGGGCTTCGGCTGGCTGGTCAGTCCGTCAGGCCATCGAGGGCGGGACCATGGCCGCGCTTCATCTCGTCGTCGGGCTGGTCGAAGGCGGCGGGGCTGTCGAGCAGGAAGGCCACCTCGCTGCCCAGGTTGCCCCGCGCTACGAGCAGACCGCTGTCGACGAGCAGGCGTGTGCGGCCCTTCCGAGCGAGGTCGTCGGGGGTGGGGGGAGGTGCGTTGCGAGCATCGCGCCGGGCTTGGGCGGCGTCCGGGTCCCGCGAGATGAGCCAGAATGCCAGCACCACCCCGCCGACCAAGATCACGGCACTGACGACCGTGATGGTCGCGGAGCCCGAGGCGAGCCAGCTGTGCTGCCCGTCGAGCCGGTCGATGCGACAGCCTACCCTGGCACGCGCGAGCCGAGGGAGAACCCAGCGACGATGACCATGGTGGTGGTGGTGGAGCGCTTCTCCACGGACACAGCCCGAGCCGGTGGGGAAGGGGGCTCGAGGGCGGGGTGCAGATTGAAGACCCCATGCCCCATCGAGGGCGCATAGGGTACCCTCGCAACTCCGTGTGGACAAAGGAGCAGGTGAGCATGTCGCACTCGATGACGCTCGCGGCCCCTGTCTGTGTGTTTGGGTGGGGCACCACTGCTGCCCATGCCGGCAGCCAAAACGTGCCGCCCTCGGTCCGCGGCTTCAACCAGAGCGACGTGCTCTCGGTGGATCGCGGCGGGCTCGGCTTCGGGGTGGACAAGGTCCTCGCTGCGTCTCACTCTGCAGGGGGACGAGTCCTCGTCCGAGACATGAGGCTGGACCTCGAAGAGTCCGGTCGCCGGACCACGAGCGTGGGCGGCTTCTACCCCTACTGCTTCAGGGGCAACTTCGTGCGCGGGGCGTTCGTGGGGGGCGACCTCCGCCTGGGGGCCATCGAGCTCGACGGCCAGATCGGCACACTCGGTGGTGTCGGGGTCCACGTCGGCATGAAACGCGTCTGGGTGTCGGGCTTGACCGTAGAGGAAACCCTGGGTGGCGGTGCAGCCCGCACCAACGTTCCTGGCTTCGAGTCGGTGTCTCTGGGGATGTCCCACATGGCGCTGGGGTGGTCGGGTCGCCCGCGGGTGCGGGTGTTGGGGCCGAGCTGAACCCATGGCTTCTCCCTCCCCGCTGGGCCGTCGCGCCCGACGCCGCAAGGCCGACATTGCGCGCCGGGTCTGTGCCGCGGCCCGTGCCCATGCCGCAGAAGGCACCCCGGTCTCGACGGTGCCCCTCGACCAGCTTCTCTCTGAAGCGGGTGTGCCGCGCTCCACCTTCTACGTGTACTTCTCCGACCGGGCCGCGGTGTTTGCGGAGGTGTTGGACCAGCTCACGGCCTTCACCCTCCAGGCCATCTCAAGCTCGCTGCGGATGCCTGCGACCAAGTCCATCGCTGACTTCCGGGCGACTCTGGTCGAGGGAGTGGCCCACTATCGGGCCCATGAAGGCGACTACCGGTTGTTGTTGGAGGTCGCAGCGACGGAGCCCCGCGTGGCGGAGGCCTATCGAGGGTCCATGGAGCGGGCCTCGGGCGCGCTGGCGGTCGCGATGTCCACGCGGCGCGGGACCGACGCTCCCACGACATCCGATATCGCCACTGCGGCTGCCCTCATCTGGATGCTCGAGCGCACGCTGTACCAGGTCGAGCTCGACGACGATGCGCTCGCGGATGCGTTCACCCGCATCTTCTGGGGGGTGGCCCATCCGGCCGGTGAACACCTTCACCCACCGGTCGGTGACCCCGCGCCATGATGAAGGGTGGGACCGGCGGCACCGACCTGGTCGAGAACGCCCAGCTGCTGTCGCATCCCCCGTCGCACCAACCAGTCCCGTCCGCCGGGTAGTGTCCGTGCGGCCCGGTGGAGCACCTGATTGTAGAGGAAGCAGGAGGCCGGGTACCAGGGCCATGCCGATGTGGGGAGCCCGAGCTCGGCCATCCCGCTGCGTCGCAGGCCGATGCGGGCAAGGCTGAGCTGCTTGGCCCGGGTGTAGCGACCCGCGAGCCACGGCACTCTGCGGTAGCTGCGCTCCAGGGGTTCATCGAGCATGAGCGGGCGGGCAAGCAACGGACCCGTCTCATCGGCGGGCGCTTGCTGCAGGGTGTTGTGGTAGAGACACAGGCGGGCATGGGTCCATGCCTGATCGTTGGCGTGTAGGTAGTCCTCACGGACGCCGAGGAGCCAGCCCAGCACCCGCCAGCGATGCAGACACGCCTCCCTTTCGGCGAGTGTCGTCACGACGCCCATGAGCTGCAGTCCCACCAGATACACCGCACAGAAGCCCAGGTAGGTCGCTTGCATGTCCACCTGGTTGATGGGAACACCGTACTGGCCGGTATCCCAGTCCTGTCGAGCCATCCGCTGGCGCACGAGCGCATGGATCATCCGGACACGCAGAGTCGAGGTCACGCTGATCGAGTCGGGCTCGAGTCCATTGTCGGCGATGGCTTCGAGGAACCAACGGGTGGTGTAGCCGATGCGCTTCGCGGCAGAGCCCCGGAGCTGCCCGGTGGCGATGAGGGTCTGGTTGATGGCCGATAGGCGGTAGCCACCGGCGAGGCCGAGCACGAGCAGGGCGGCCATCCCGTGGTCGCCGCCGAGGGCACAGACCCCTGCTCCCACCCGGATGGTTGCGGGGTCGGCCCATGCGGGCAGGGTGCGCACCGAGTGGAACAGCTCCACGAGTGCGTGCGAGGGCGTGTCGACGGCATCGATGCCCGCGGCCAGTGCCCGCTCGAAGTCGCGCCAGTGCTTGCTGCGGTTCCGCATCATGTCGGCGGCTACTGCGTCGGCGAGGGGATCCCCGAGGGTCAGTCCGTGAGCGAGGTGCGTCCACTGCGCGAGGGTGGGCTCCCGGGCGATGCCACGATCCATTCCGAAGACGAGCGGTGCGGCGTAGGCGCGGCTTGCGGCAAGGTCCGGGGCGAAGCGGGCGGGGACGTCTGGGAGGTCTCGTCGCACCCGCTGCGTCAGCGCATGGAGTGGGTCGTTCATGGGGCGCTCCGGTGGCGGACCTCACGGTACTCCAACCTGGACAGGGTGTCCGGGTCTTCACCTCCCTCGACGTGCTCGAGCGCGCGCGCGTCGAGGCATGCCCTGCTCTCGACCCTAGCGATGAAGCTCGACCTTGGTGCTCCTCCGTCGGTCCGCGGAGTGGAGGAGGCGTGGGAGTGAGCTTGTCCCGATCTGACGGACCAATTTGTAAGGCGAATTCGAGGGCTTCGCGTGGCCCGCTCAACACATTGATGTTGACGATGTTCTCGAAGATGGTTGCTGCACCGTCTGCGACAGCCAAGTGCGACCGTGGATGGCCCCGGTCCGGCAGGGGGTCGCGCCTCTGCCGGACCCATGCCGTCGTTGACCGGCCATCGCTCCGCCTTCGCGCTCCCATGGATGGCCCCTCCCTTCATGGGGAAGCATCGCTTCGAGAACAGCCTCGTCTTCGGTGTTATCGCTACTGCCGCAGTCTTGACCCCGGAGGTTGCTTTGGCGGGGCCCCCGCCCCCACCACGCTGACGGGCTCATGCGGCCTCCTGCTTGGGCTCGGCCAATGCAAAGGCCAGCTCGAAGTCCACGGGGCTGCGTTGACCGTTGTTGGTGTGTCGACGGACTCGGTTGTGGAAGGCGTGAATGGTTTCAGCAACGGCTTTCTTGGCCTCTTCCAGGTCTGCCCAGCCCGAGGACTGGCGAACCAGCTCCTGCTCCAGCGTACCGAAGAAGGACTCCGCGACCGCATTGTCCCAACAGTTGCCCTTTCTGCTCATGGATGGCCGAGCCTGAAGCGCGGTGAGTGCGGCCTGGTAGGCGTAGCTGGTGTACTGCGTTCCTCGGTCCGAGTGGTGCAGGAGCCCGGGCGGGGGCTGGCGCAAGGCCACAGCCTGGTGGAGAGCGTCGAGGCAGAGGCGGGTTTCCATGTGGTCGGCGATGGCCCTACCCACCACCCGCCTGCTGTGAAGGTCGATGAGCACGGACAAATAGACCCAGCCAGCGTCCGTGGCCAAGTAGGTGATGTCCGCGACCCAGGCTTGGTTGGGTTGCTCTACCGCAAACTCCCGGTTGAGCGCGTTGCTGGCAAACTTGTCTTCCGTACCCACAACAGTGGTCGTCACGCGCTTCTTGCGCTTTGGGATCCCTGACAATCCCAGGGCTTGCATGCGCGCCGCGACTCGATTGAGGCCGATGGTCCAGCCCTCGTCCACCAGCTCGGCGTGAACCCTCGGGCTGCCATACGTTCCTCGTGAACGCCGATGAATGGCCCTGATGTGCACATCCAGCCGGGAGCTCTTCGAGCTCCGTTTGTCGGCGGCCAACCAGTCATGGAAGGCCGACTTCGAGACCTCGAGCGCCACGCACAACCGACGCACAGGCCAACGCGCCTTCTCCGCGGCAATGAACTCGTAGACGTGACCTACGAGACCTAGCTCGCGAAGATGGCGGCGGCTCTTTTTGGGATTTCACGCTCCATTCGCAGCGTGCGAACCTCCTTGCGCAGCCGCTTCAGCTCATCCCGCTCGGCGTCTCCCATCGCGCCGGGCAGCGAGCGTTCGCTCGCGACGCGCACCCAGCTCGAGAGCAGCTTTGCGGAGATGCCGAGGTCGCGTGCGGCCTGAGTCTGGCTGAGGCCGCCGTCGGTGACGAGCCGAACGGCCTCGGCTCTGAATTCCGACGTGTAGCGCCGCCGGCGACGAGAGGTGGACCCAGATTTTGCTGGCATGATGGACTCCTGCTGTCTCTTCGCAGTTGGTCCGGTGGTTCGGGGGAGGGTCACTTGGACAGAAGTGGACGGATAGTGGACGGAAGAAGCGCCCAGAACCACCGAAATCCACCCCACAACAGCCACCAACGCTCGACTCCAGAAAAGCGAAAACCCGCCACAAGGGCGGGTTTTCTTTGTTTAGTCACCCGTACGGGATTCGAACCCGTGTTGCCGGGATGAAAACCCGGTGTCCTGACCTGGCTAGACGAACGGGTGAGAGGGAATGGGTCGCGTGGGACTCGAACCCACGACCCTCGGCTTAAAAGGCCGGTGCTCTGCCAACTGAGCTAGCGACCCTCGTTGGGAGCGCGGCAGCCTGATAATATGTGGTCACGTGTACCGTCAAGCGCCTCGGCTCTCTTCCATCAAACTTCGGAACTGTTCACCCCGGGCGATGGTCTCATTTCGGCCCGGACCGGTGCCGATGAGCACGACCGGAACCCCGACCAATTCTTCAATCCGCGCAATGTAGGCGCGGCAAGCCTCTGGCAGATCGGCCCACCGGTGCGCCCCACGAATTGTGGAATTCCACCCCGGCATCGACTCATAGACCGGCTCGACGGCTTCGAGGGCCTCGGGTTGGCCCGGCACGCCGGATGCCCCACGGTACTCGGTGCAGATCAGCAGGTTGTCAAAGGTCTCCAAGACGTCCAGCTTGGTGAGCACCAGGGCCGTGACCCCATTGAGCCGGCAAGCGTGGCGGACCAGCGGGGCGTCGAACCAGCCGCAGCGCCGGGGTCGGCCGGTGGTCGCGCCAAACTCGCCGCCCAGCCGCCGGAGCTCTGCTTCGAGGGCGCCCGCCATCTCGGTGGGGAAGGGGCCGGCGCCCACGCGGGTGGTGTAGGCCTTGGCAATGCCCACCACACCGTGGATGTCGCGGGGGGCCAGTCCGGTGCCAGCGCAGGCGTTGCCGCTGACGGTGTTGGAGCTGGTCACGAAGGGGTAGGTGCCGTGGTCCACATCCAGGAAGGTGCCCTGAGCGCCCTCCAACAGGATGTTCTCGCCAGCATCCAGCGCCCTGTGCAGGGTCGACACGGTGTCGCAGACGTGGGGGCGCAACCGCTCGGCCAGGGGACGGGCCCAGGCCATCAGCGCTTCTTTGGTGTAGCCGTCGTGCCCGTACCACTCGCGCAACATGCGGTTGCGCTCGGGCAGAACGGCGTCCAGACGGCGCTCCAGCGCCACGGCATCGCAGAACTCGGCCATCCGGATGCCTCGGCGGGCCGCCTTGTCTTCATAGACGGGGCCGATCCCCTTGCAGGTCGTGCCGATCTTCTCACCACCGAGGGCCTCTTCGCGGCAGGCGTCCAAGGTCCGGTGGAAGGGCAGGATCACGTGGGCCAGGTTGCTGATGAGCATCCGGTCCGGCCCGATGTTGCGGCCACTCTCGGCCAACGCGTCCAGCTCGCCCATCAGCACTTCGGGGTCAACGACAACGCCATTGCCGATCACGCAGGTCACGTGGGGCTGGAGCACGCCGCTGGGCGTCAGGTGGAGGACGAGCTTCTCGCCATTGACGACAAGAGTGTGCCCGGCGTTGTTCCCGCCCTGAAAGCGCACAGCGTAGCGCGCGTCTCGGGCCAGCAGGTCAACCGCCTTTCCCTTGCCCTCGTCGCCCCACTGAAGGCCGACGACAACGGTGTTGTGGGACCCAGAGGTTGCGGACGTGGTGCTCTCAAGTGCGGCTGGCATCGTGGTCGCTCCTTGCAGGCGGACGGGCCTAACGGCCCCAGCAGGACCCAATGGGGCTACTTGGTGTCCTTCAGGAGCTCCTTGGCCTTGGTGTTGGTCTTGTCGACCTTGAGCACCGCTTCGGCTTGGCGCCGGGCGTTGAGCCCAAGGCCCAGCTCCTGGTAGAGCTCGCCCAGAGTCAGCCGGTACTCGGCCACATCGGGGGCCAAGCGCACCGCCTCACGCAACGCGGTGAGGGCGCCACGGTTGTCCTCTTCTACCCGCTTGGTGAGCACGCCCGCGCGGTAGTGGGCCCGGGGCTCTAGGGTGCCGAACTCGATGGCTTTCTGCCAGGAAGACAGGGCCTCGCGCCAGTTTCCGTAGCTCTCTGAGGTCTCGGCAACACCGATGAGTTGCTTGCTCTGGATGAGGCGGGCTTGCTTCTTGGCGGTCGCAGCGAGCTTGGCGTACTCGGCGTTCTTGGGGTCGTAGGTGCACGCCATGCCGAGGGCCGACGCGGCCTTGATGATGTTGCCGGCTTCGATTGCGGCTTGACCCTCTTGGAAGAGCTTGGCGGCGCGACGCCTTCGGCCACGGATCTCGTCCCGCATCTGGGACTTGGCAGCTTCGATGGCCCGCTTTCGTCGGGCATCGCTCCGGCGGGTGGCACTCGGCCGGGCGCGGCGCGTGGGGGTGGGGTCGGCCGCGGGTGTGCCGTCCGGTGTGTCGGCGGTTGGGGCTTGGGCCCGAGCGAGGCGGGCGCGGCGACGGGCCTTGGCGGGCTTCTTCTCAAGCTCCATGTCGTAGGTGAAGCGGGCCGCGTCGTTGGAGAGCGTGCGGTAGGCCTCCGTGATCGCGACGAACAGCAGCTCGATGCGCTCTTGGTAGATGCCAAGCTCTTGCCGAAAGTAGCGGTCGGGGTGCCACTTTCGGGACAGTTCATAGAAGGCGCGCTGGACGTCGGAGCGGTCCGCGTCCTCGGTGATGCCCAAGATCTCGTAGTGATCGCCATTCTGGGCGATGGTCCACAACGCGTCGATGGCGGTGGTCTCTTCTGGGCTGAGGCCGTCGGTCGTGGAGCTGTCGGTCTGTCCCATGGGATCCTCGGGGTCGCGGTCGGGGCGGTGAGTGGCGTGAGGTCCCACCGCTGCCCCTGCCGGCGAATTGTAGCGGATGCGGATGGTGGGGAGCTGGGCTCAGTCGCCGTCGGGGTCCCGCTGGGCCCGCGGATGGGCGCTGCGGTACACCCGGAGCAGGTGGGCGGCATCGGCGTGGGAGTAGCGCTGGGTGGTGCTGAGAGAAGCGTGTCCAAGCTGTTCTTGGATGGATCTCAGGTCGGCCCCGGAGCCCAGCAGGTGGGTGGCGCAAGAGTGGCGCAGCATGTGGGGGTGGGCGCCCTCAATGCCGGAATTTGCGCCGGCGTCCCGCACGATCTGCCAGGCGGCGCGGGCGGAGAGGCGGGTGCCGTTCTTGTTGAGAAAGACGGGCAGGCCGCCGGAGTCTGCGGAGTGGACCGAGGCACCGTGCCAAGCGTCCAGCGCCTCGGCAGCGGGCGGACCGTAGGGCACAATGCGCGTCTTGTTGCCCTTCCCGAGCACACGCACCAGGCGCGACGGGCGGTCCAAGTGCGCCCAGTCGAGGCTGACGGCTTCGGACACCCGCATGCCGGACGCGTAGGCCAGCTCCAGCAGCGCCCGGTTGCGCACGCGAAACCAGCCGGCCTGGGCTGGGCCTTCGACCAGCGCGGCGGCGTCGTCCACATCCAAGAAACGGGCAACCCGGGCCGGGACCTTGGGGGTGCGCAACCGAGACGCAGGGTCGGTGGAGATGGCTCCCTGATCGAGCATCCAACGAAAGAAGGTGCGGACGGCGGCGAGGCGTCGAGCGGTGCTGGCGGGGTTGGGGCGGTGCCCGCTGCGGGGCTTGGGGGCGGCTGCGGCGAGCCAAGCGCGGAGGTCCAGGCGGGAGGCCGTGAGCGGAGTCTGGTCGCGATCGGCGAGGAAATCCAGGAGCGATCGGAGGTCGCCCCGGTACGCCCGAATGGTGTGGGGTGAGCACGCGCGCTCAGCGGCGAGGTGCCGGAGCCATCGGTCGAGCCAGGGGCTCGGGACAGGGGGGGACGGGGGCATGGGCAGGCTGCTCCATCGGGGGCGGCGCTTGCTTCCGCGGTGGCGCCGGTGTACCCATTGCCGCCGGTAGAGAGGTCGGGATTGCCCCGCAGCCTCTTGACAGCACCAGGCCTGACGTTCGGTCCAGCCTACCCGGTCCGGGTCCCCTTGCGGGATTCGTGGCAAGGTGGTCAACGCGTCGGGGTGTCCGGCCCGGTTCGCTGGGCCGTGTGGTGGCCGAGGTCGCCGCGCGACCTCAAGGTCAACCAATGCTCTCCGCCTGTTGGGATGGGCTGCTGCCGGGTACTGAGGGCTTGTCCCCGCGAGCGTTGCGGCTGGACTCCCCTGGCTCAGTGAGGAATTCATGGGAACCGCGTTGGTCATCGTCGAGTCGCCTGCCAAGGCGCGGACCATCGAGAAATATCTCGGTGAGGGCTTCCGAGTGGAGGCCTCTGTCGGCCATGTGCGGGACCTGCCGGGCAATGCGTCCGAGATCCCGCCCGGAATGAAGGGCCAGAGCTGGGCACGGCTGGGGGTCAACGTCGACTCCGCTTTTGAGCCCATCTATGTGGTGCCGCCGGCGAAGAAAGCCCAGGTGCGCTTGCTCAAGGACGCGCTGAAAGACGCCGATGCCTTGTACCTCGCGACAGATGAAGACCGCGAGGGTGAGAGCATCGCTTGGCATCTCTTGGAGGTGCTGAAGCCCAAGGTGCCGGTCCGCCGGTTGGTCTTCAACGAGATCACCAAGACGGCGATCCAGAAGGCGCTGGCGAACCCCCGCGAAGTGGATCTGCACTTGGTGCGGGCCCAGGAAACACGGCGGGTGCTGGATCGGCTGTATGGCTACGAAGTGTCGCCGCTGCTGTGGAAGAAAATCCGTCGGGGACTCTCCGCCGGCCGGGTCCAGTCCGTGGCGGTGCGTCTTGTGGTGGAGCGCGAGCGGCGACGGATGGTCTTCAAGCCGGGCGCTTGGTGGGATGTCAAGACCACGTTCTCCCATCCCCAGGGTGTGTTTGAAGCCGAGATGATGTCCCTGAATGGCCAGCGGCTGGCATCGGGTCGGGACTATGGCGAGGACGGCAAGCTGATCGAAGGGCGCGATGTTCTCGTCATGGACGAGGCGACGGCCCGCGGTGTGGTTGCCTCGATTGAGGGCAAAGACGCCAAGATCGTGAGCATGGACGAGCGTCCGTACTCGGACCGCCCGGCGGCTCCCTTCACGACGAGCACGCTGCAGCAGGAAGCCAACCGCAAGCTGCGGTGGACGGCGCGTCGGGCGATGGGCGCGGCCCAGTCTTTGTACGAGAATGGTTGGATCACGTACATGCGTACTGACTCGACCACGTTGTCGGGCGAGGCCATCGAGGCCGCGCGAACGCTGATTCAGGAGCAGTTCGGCAAGGCCTACCTGCCGGACCAGCCCCGGGTCTACAAGAACAAGTCGAAGAATGCCCAGGAAGCGCATGAGGCCGTGCGTCCTGCGGGCCAGCGGTTCCGGTCGCTCGAAGAAGCCGAAGCCCAGCTCGATGGCGACACGCTGCGGTTGTACGAGCTCATCTGGAAGCGCACCGTGGCGTGCCAGATGGAAGACGCCAAGGGGCGCACGCTCAAGGTGACGCTGGACGTGGAAGGCGCATCCTTCGCGGCTCGCGGACGGACGCTGGAGTTCCCGGGCTATCGCCGTGCCTATGTCGAGGGTTCGGACGACCCTGAGGCCGCGATTGCCGATCAGGAGCGCCTTCTGCCCAAGATGCAGGTGGGCGAGGATGCAACGGTGGTGGATCCGGAGCCCAAGGGCCACGAGACCAAGCCGCCGGCCCGCCTGACGGAAGCCACGCTGGTGAAGGAGCTTGAAGCGCGGGGAATCGGCCGTCCGTCGACCTATGCGTCGATCATCGACACGGTCCAGCGGCGTCGGTATGTCTTCAAGAAGGGCTCGGCGCTTGTGCCGACGTTCACGGCATTCGCGGTGACTGCACTGCTGGAGCAACACCTGAGCTGGCTGGTGGACTACGGCTTCACGGCCACGATGGAAGACCAGCTCGATGGGATTGCGCTGGGTCAGGAAGAGTACTTGAGCTTCCTCGTTCGCTTCTACCGGGGCGACACCGGCTTGAAGGATCGCCTCGCCGATGCGGGCGACAAGATTGATCCGCGCACGGTGTGCACCATCCCGCTGGCGATGGAAGAGAAAGACGGCACGAAGATCGAGCTGCGGGTGGGCCGATACGGTCCTTTCCTGAGCGCGGGCGACGTGCGGGCAGACCTGCCCAAGGACCTGGCCCCGGACGAGCTGACGCTGGAGATGGCCCAGGAGCTGCTTGAGAAGCGTGCGGAAGGCCCCCGGGTGCTGGGCGTCAAAGAGGGCACGGACGAAGCGGTCTCGATCCAGATTGGACCGTACGGGCCGTATGTGCAGCTCGGTGAAGTGGTCGAGATCATCGGGCCGCGGGGCGGGAAGAAGAAGTCGAAGCCCCCCCGGTCGAGCTTGCTGCGGGGCATGGTTGCCGAAGAAGTGGACCTGGACATCGCGCTCAAGCTGCTGTCCTTGCCGCGAGATCTGGGCAAGAACCCGGAGGGCGACGAGCCCGTGCTGGCCGCTAACGGGCGCTTTGGGCCGTATGTGAAGTCCGGCACCCAGAGCCGCTCGATCCCCCGTGAGATGTCGGTTCTCGACATCACGCTGGAGCAAGCGCTGGAGCTGCTGGCGGCGCCGGCCCGTCGCCAGGGTCGGGAGCCGATCAAGGTGTTGGGCCCCGACCCGGCCACGGAGCGTCAGCTTCGGGTGATGGATGGTCGCTTTGGTCCCTACGTCACCGACGGGGAGACGAACGCGACCCTGCCTCGGGAGATGGACCCCGAAGCGCTGAGCATCGACGAGGCTGTGGCCCTGATCCGCAAGAAAGAAGCGGCGCCGCCCCGTCCGAAGCGGGGTGCTGCGGCAAAGAAGCCGGCCGCCAAGAAGACTGCGACGAAGAAGCCGGCAGCGAAGAAGACTGCGGCGAAGAAGCCGGCTGCGAAGAAGACTGCGGCCAAGAAGCCGGCTGCGAAGAAGCCCGCGGCCAAGAAGGCGACTGCGGCGAAGATGCCGGCTGCCAAGAAGCCTGCGGCCAAGAAGGCGACCACGGCGGCGAAGAAGCCTGCCGCCAAGAAGCCTGCCGCCAAGAAGCCTGCCGCCAAGAAGCCTGCCGCCAAGAAGGCGACCGCAGCGAAGAAGCCCGCGGCCAAGAAGGCTGCCGCGAGCAAGACCCCGCCGGCCGAGGGCGAGGCAAAGTCGTCAGCCTAAGGCGTCGAAAATGGCCATAGATGGGTCATTCTGGGGTGAAGCGCACCAGGATGACCCTCAGTGCAGCAGCAGCGGCCACTCAATGTTGAGTGTCCGCTGCGCTTCTTCAGGCATCCGGTCCTGACTGTCCATCAGCACGATCGCCACCGCCCGACGCACGCCCTGCAGATCCACGATGCCCCCAGGCTCTTGGCCCTCGAGGAGCAAGTCGTTGAGCCGGTCGAGCGCCGCTTCGTCGAAGTGGCCCATCTCGACAATCATGTCGAGGAAGACGCTGGCGTCGCGGCTGAGGGTGAGGTGGTGGGTGGGGGCGTCGGTCTGAGACATGGCGTCCTTGTGGAGCGCTGGCGCTTCTGAGTTGCCCGGCGGGTCTATCCGACGAAGGCGGTGGTGTACCGGTCGGTGCCGTCCCTTCGCACGAGCCCTTCGTGCTGCAGACCGCCGAGGACCCGCAGCAGCTGGGGCAGTGGGAGCTGGGTGCGGGTGAGCAGCGTGTCCAGACTGGGGGCGTCATGCAAGTGGCGAAGGAGCGGATGGGTCGGCTTCACAGCCGCCGGCGCCGACCCCAGGCCGATGGCCTCCAAGACTTCGGTGGGGTTGCGATAGACGCGGGCGCCATCGGACAACAGGTTCAGGCATCCGACCCGGCTGGCCATGTCTGGGTCCCCGGGCACCGCCCAGACGTCCCGCCCGGCTTCGGCCGCAAGCCGTGCAGTGATGAGTGCGCCCGATCGGCGTCCGGCCTCGACCACCACGGTGCACGAGGACAAGCCTGCGACCACCCGATTGCGCATTGGAAAGGTGTAGGTGGCAGCGGGGTGGGTGCCTGGGAACTCCGACAGCAGCAGCCCCCCCAGCGCCAAGATCCGGTCGCACAAGCGTCGCAAGCGAGCGGTCCGTGGCGCGCCCAGGCCTTGTCCGAGCACAGCGATGGTCGCACCCTCCGCCGCTGTGTGGGCCTCAGCGTCGATTCCCCACGCTCCGCCGCTGACGACCACAACGCCGGCCCGGACGAGGGCCGTCGACAGCTGGCGGGCATGACGGGCGCCTTCTGGCGTGCACCGACGGGTGCCCACCACCGCCACCATGGGGGACTGAAGTGCCTCGAGTGCGCCTTCGTAGAAGAGCACGGGCGGAGCAAATGGGATGCCCGCGAGCGCGGCTGGATACCGCGAGTCGACGATGGAGATGCCCCTCTGAGCGGGGTCTCCCTCGGCTTCAGCGGTGGCACACAGTCGGGCAGCATGGTCCAGCCGAACACCACGGCTCACCAGATCGCCCGGACGTGCGGACAGGGTGCTGGGGTCGAGCTGGTCGCGAACAAATGCCGAGAGGTCCAGCCGACCGCTCAGCGCGGCGGCCCGGATCCAGAAGGGCGAGAGTTCCATGTCAGGCCGCGAGCGGCGTCGTTGGCATGGGTCAGGTAGGGCCCAGCCCGCACCTTGTCAAGCCGGGTGGCTACTCGACGGTCTGGCGGAGGCGCTGGCCAATCTTGAGCGAGCGGTTCGCATCGGTCACCACGGCGGTCGACGAGTACTCGTCCACCCGCACGATGACGACCCGGCCGACCACGGAAAACGGCAGGTCCTCGTCTTCCTTCTTGATGTCCACGTGGGGGTCACGCTGTTCGACGACGTAGAAGCTGTTGCCGACCCGCACACCATCTGCACGGCCCCGGTCGATGAACACGGTCTCGCCGTTGGCCATCAGCGAGAACTCGGTCTCCACGCGGTCCAGGATGGTGCCATCCAAGTCGCCTCGGGGAGGCTGAACTTCGATCTCGACCATCACGGGCACCGACGGACCGACAAAGTCGCCGCGATGCACTTCGGACCAGCTCTGGCGCACCACAGCGGTCAGGTAGTCCTCGTGCCGATGCACCACCTTCGCTTCGGCGACCACCCGGTACAAGCTGCCGAAGCGTTGGCCGCGGCTGGTCGGATGCTTGACCTTCTTGCGGACCTGACGGAACACGCTGACGACGTCCCCACAGCCGAAGGCGTCGGGGTCATCGACCTTGAGGTAGAGCAGGTCGCGCTCGGAGAGGATGGTCTGTTCGCCCCGGGCCTTCTCGACCGTGCCATAGATCTCGACTTCGCCCTTGTCGGCGATGAAGCCCGAGGCCACATAGCTGCGCAGGGGACGGGACTTGTTGAACCGAATGTCCGGCCCACACTCCGCCGAGACGGTCTCGATGGTCGGGATCTCCGGACCACGGTCCCGCTGCATGTTCTCCATCTGCACGGAGGGCGGATCGATGTCCGTTCCCATGCGGAAGACGATGCGGTTCCCTGGGTAGATCCAGTGCGGGTTGGTCACATAGTCATTGATGGACCAGAGCCGGGGCCAGTAGTAGGGGTTCCCCAGGAATCTCTGAGAGATGTCCCAGAGGGTGTCCCCCGGTTGGACGATGTAGTAGTCCGGTGCCCCGAACTCCGCGCCTATGGAGAACACGTCCCCAAAGCCCGGAAACCCACCATCTTGGGCATGAGCAGGACCGGCGGCTAGGCCGACCCCAACGAGGGCCCCGATCAGGGATGTCTTCAGGCAGTCCAGCGCACGCATTCCGGCTCCGCTCAGCTGTCGCGACCATGCCAGTCGGCTGGCTGCATGTCAAGTCTCGGAAGGCCCGGAACTGTCGATCTCAAGGCGACCGTAGTCATCCTCGTGTCGCACGACATCATGCAGTTCCGGCGTGGAAACTTCCACGATCTCTGCATCTTCCAGCGCTTCAATGCGATGGACAGTCCCGGGGGGCAGGTGCACCACGTCGCCGGGGCCCAGCACCCGCTCGGACAATGTGGTGGTGGACGTGCCGACGACCAGTCGGACCGAGCCCGTCATGATCCGCAGTGTCTCCTGCTTCTGACGGTGGTGCTGCAGCGAGAGTCGGTGGCCTTCGCGAATGACCAACATCTTGCCCACATAGACGTCGGTCTGGGCCCAGATCTCTTCATGGCCCCACGGCTTGGAGATGCGGTGGGGCAAGGGCCCGCTCATGGGGCCAGAGCGACTCGAAGGTCGGCCGCCACCTGCTGTTCGGCAAGTTGGGCCAAGGCCGCCTCCGCTTGGGACTGGTCTTCAAAGCCACCGATCCGCACGCGGAACCAGCTGCGTCCGTCCACCAGTGCCGCAACCGAGTAGGCGCCGGGGTGTTCGTCCTTCAGTGCCGCAACGTGGGCTTCAGCCTCGTCGAGTGTGGCGTAGGTCGCCAGCTGGACCGACCACCCCCGCCCGATGGCCATCGGCAACGATGCGGGCCGGACTGGGCTAGTCTCGGCGATCGGCGGTGCGCCGCTCTCCGTGAGGCTGGAGTCTGTCGAGTGCAGCAGGGAAGCCTGGGGCGCTTGGGTCAGCGCCGTCGGAAAGTTCAGTGGGACATCTGGCTCAGCGATCTGGGGAGGCAGTGCGCTCCGGGCCAGCTCAACTTCACGCAGGAGGGTGTCCAGCTCATCAATCTGGCCGATGTTGGGGACAAAGACCCCGACCGGAACCTGAGCGACTTCGGCTTCGGCCGTGCCGCTGCGGCCGGTCTGGAGGCCGACCAGAAATGCCAGCACACCAAAGAAGAACGTGCCCAAGCCCAGCGCAGCAATGTGGCTGCGGCCGAGCTCGATGCGGTCGTCGGTGGCCAGGGTCCGACGTTCGGTGGCAAATCGATCTGACATGTCAAGAGCATAGCTTGAGTAAGCTCGACGGGCATGCCAGTCCGAGAAAATTGGGGACAGGAGAAGTCGATGGAGGCTGCGGGCGGTCTGGGACACGTCCCTGGCCGTTTCCCCTACCTATTGAAAGTCACCATCATCAGGCGATTCCCAATCTTCTTGGCCCCAGTCCTCGTCTTCGTAGTCGTTCTCGAACGGACGCATCACCGCGATGGAGCGACCGGTCACCAGCACCCGGTCCCAGGACTCGACCTGGTGCCCGAGCGCATCGAGCGTGGAGCGGAGCAGCCGTGGGTCGTTGGACACCATCCCCACCGCCACAATGGCCATGGTGTGAGACTCAAGGTGGCCGACTTCAGCCACGGTAAACTCAGCCCTGGCGCGGATGCGGTCTCGGACTTGTGCGACAGCGCGGCGGCGGTCTTTCAAGCTGCGTGCACCCGGAATGCCGAGTGCAAGACGAAGCACGCCCACCCACAGAGACTCGTCTGGGGCGGGCAAGTGCATAGTGGAGGAGCCCAAGCGTCAGCTCGCGCTCACTTCCTCGTTGGTGTACGCCTCGATGACGTCACCGATCTTGAGGTCGTTGTAGCCGTCGAGGTTCATGCCGCATTCGTAGCCCACGGCAACTTCGCGGACATCGTCCTTGAAGCGGCGCAGAGAGCCGAGGCGGCCTTCCCAGATGATCTTGCTCTGGCGAAGCAACCGAATGGTGTGGCTCCGAGCGATCTTGCCGGTGAGGACGAAACAACCAGCGATGGTTCCCACCTTGGGCACGCTGAATGTCTGGCGAATCTCGGCGGTTCCCTGAACCACTTCCCGAATCTCCGGACCCAATAGACCCTTGAGGGCCAGCTCCACTTCTTCGATCGCCTCGTAGATGACCTTGTAGGTCCGCACCTCAACACCGAAGCCGTCGATGATTCGCCGGGCGTTGGCATCGGGCCGCACGTTGAAGGCGATGATGACGCCTTGGTTCGTGTGGGCGAGGGTGACGTCCGACTCGCTGACCGCGCCGACGCCGTCATGGAGGATCTTGATCTCGGTGCCTTCGACGTCGATGGACGCGAAGGAGGCCTTGAGGGCCTCGAGGGATCCACCCACATCGGCCTTGACGATGAGGTTGAGCGTGACCTTCTCTTCGGCCGAGCCACGCTTCATCAGCTCTTCGAGCGTCATCCGCTTGTGCTGCCCGAGGGAGCTCTGGCGGGCCTCTTCGAGGCGATGCTCGGCGAGGGTCTTTGCGTCCTTGTCGGTGCCGACGACGACGAAGCTGTCGCCTGCCATCGGAACTTCAGAGATGCCCATGATCTCAACGGGGTCGGAAGGACCAGCCGTCTTGATCTTCTTGCCGCGGTGGTCGGTGAGGGCGCGGATGCGACCCCAGCTCGTGCCGACGACGAAGTGGTCACCCCGGTTGAGCGTACCCGCCTGGATGAGGACGATGGCCACCGGGCCCTTGCCCCGCTCCAGCCGCGCTTCGAGGACGGTGCCCTCAGCATGGCGGTCGGAGTTGGCTTGGTAGTCGCCCACTTCAGCAGCCAGGTTGATGGCTTCGAGGAGGTCCTCGACACCCGCACCGGTCATTGCTGAGACGTTGACGAACATGGTCTCGCCACCGAACTCTTCGGCGACCAGCCCGTACTGCATCATCTCTTGGCGGACGCGCTCGGGACGCGCATCGGGCTTGTCGCACTTGTTGACGGCGACGATGATCTCGACGTCGGCAGCCTTGGCGTGGTTGATGACTTCGACGGTCTGCGGCATCACGCCGTCATCGGCAGCAACGACCAGAACGACGATGTCGGTCACCTGGGCACCACGGGCACGCATGGCGGTGAACGCGGCGTGTCCGGGGGTGTCGATGAAGGTGATGGGCTCACCGTTGTGCTCGACCTGGTAGGACGAGATGTGCTGGGTGATGCCACCTGCCTCGCCCGAGGCCACGTTGGCACGACGGATGGTGTCGAGCAGCGTGGTCTTGCCGTGGTCGACGTGACCCATGATGGTGACGACCGGCGGACGGGGGTCCATGTTCTCCGGGTCGTCCTCGATGTCGATCATCAGCTTCTCTTCTTGGAAGGAAGCATTGACCACCTCGAACTCAAACTCAGCAGCCACGAGGGTCGCCGTGTCGAAGTCGAGCACATCGTTGACCGTGGCCATCTGGCCCATGCCGATCAGCGTCTTGATGAGCTGGCCGGCCTTGGCACTCATGGCGTGGGCGAGCTGAGCGACCGTGATGGTGCCCTGAACCTCGACCCTGCGCTTGATTGCCTTTGCCTGTGGCGAGAGCTTCTTGGGCCCACTCGACTTCTTGCCACGGCGTCCGCGACGGCCGCGGGGCATCCCGTCCATGCCGTACATGTTCACGCGGCCAGCGCGCGCTCCACCCCGACGGGTCCGACGGGTGCGCCGGTCCTTGTCGGCACGGGCGTCAGGCCGTCCGGGCGTCGTCTGGTCGCGCCAAGCACGATCCTTCGGTGCGTCGCTCGGTTGGGCCGCACCACTGGGTGCAGCGCCAGCTGCGGGGCGGGCAGCAGGAGCCGGACGACGGCCACGGACCGAAGCAGCAGCTGCAGCTTGGGCGCGCCGACGGTTGCCCATCGGGTCGTTCGGGTCGTAGCCGGGAGGCGGGCTCACAACGGCGCTGCCCAGTCCGGGGAACGACTTGGCGACCTTCGGTGCGGCACCGTCTCCACGGGGCCCGCTGCCGTCGGCGCGGGGCAGTGCCCGGGCGAGGCTAGCGGCAGTGGAGATGGGTTCCGGCGTTGCAGCGGGTGCAGGCGCCGGAGGTGCCGGTGCCGCCGCCACTGGGGCGGGTGCAGGAGCAGGCTCGGCAACCACCGCAGGTGCCGGCTTGGCAGCCACGGGTGCAGCGGGCGCCGGTGCAGGAGCCGCAGGGGCTTGCGCAACGGGTGCCGCTTCGACAGCTTTGGCTTCGGGCGCTGCCTGAGGGGCAGGGGCCGGAGCCGGCGTCGCAACCACAGCCGGCGCGGGAGCCGGAGCAGGCGTTGCCACGGCTTCGGGTGCCGGAGCGGGAGCCGCCACGGGTGCAGGCGCTGCGGCCTGCGCTGGGGCGGGGGCCGCGGTCTGCGGTGCGACTCGACGGCGAGGTGCCGCCGGTGCGCTCTGGCTGGGCGTGGCGCTCTTTGCGCTGACGCTCGGTGCCGGTTCGGGCTCGGAAGCGACACGACGTCGCCGGATGACGCGTCGTTTGACGCGCTTGTCCTCAGTGCCGGTGGGGCCGGTGCTGGAGCTCGTGCCGGTCGCGCCACTCCGTGGGGAGCGCGCCTTGGTGGCGCTGCTCGCTCGGTTGAGGCGGTCGAGGAGATCCTTTGTGGACATGCAGGTACTTCTTCCGTCCGGGGGAGGGCCGCCGGCGAGTAGGGGGTAGCTACCGAAGGTAGCCTATGCCAGGGTGACGTCGCAGGGGACGCCGCTTGCTATAGTAGAATCCCCGGACTGGGTCTGCCGGGATGCAGGGGAACGGCCGCGATTCCTCGAATTCGAGGGAGAAACCCGCCGTGCAGATGTGCACAGGAGCACACCGATCCGCGGTCCAACCCCAGGGGACTCAGTCCGAACTGTCTCGCTCGGTTTAGGATGACCCTGGCCCGGGTTGCTGGCCGATGGCCCGGTGCCGTAACCCAACGACGACCGCCACTGCAACCTCCGCAGCACCTCCAAAGAGGGGCTCCCGGTCGCAAGTTGCAGGGTGGTCACGGGGGGACGTCTGATCAGGCGACCCAATCGTTCGCTCGACCAGGGAAGTGGGAGCGACTCGGCCCCCGCAGGGGGGGGCGATAGTGGCGCGTCAATGCTGAGAAGGGTCCAGCGATGGGCGAAGTCGGTGGTTGAGGCGATCCGGAGGAGCCCGGAACGCCAGGCACGGACGATCGCTGCCTCCAGATGGAGGTCCGCGTCTTCGATCGCATCACTCAACAGGGTGCCCAGCTGGCTGGGCACCACCCCGAGGCTGCGACGAAGCACGTGCGGCTTGAGCAGCAGACGTCGAAACGCATCTTTGGACGGTGTGATCCACGCACCGCGACCGCGAGCTTGTCGGCTTCGGTCAACTTGCACCCTGCCGTCGCCGTCAAGGTGCAAGCGGATCAGTCCCTGTGGTGGTCGCCGCTCACGGGTGACCACACAGCTACGAACTCCGTATTGGGAACGCCTCGTAATGAGTTTCCTCCAGCGGCCGGTGAGGGCTCACGCCTCTTCCGGGAGGTCGCTGTCACCAGCCTGCTGGCGGTTGGCGTCCTCCTCGATGATGATGTTGAGCACGGCTTCGGCGGCGTCGATGATGTCCTCGGCGGCGTCCTCAGTGATCTCCAGGATGCCGGCAACGTCCCAGCCGTCGGCGTCAAACAGTTCCTGGACACTCCGGTAGCCATGGCGGATGAGCTCTTCGACTTGTCCGTCGTCGAGCACCGTCACGCGGCTGAGCTCGGCGTGGGCCACGTCCACCATCTCCCCGTGACGGGCATCGGAGTAGATGTCGATCCGCCAGCCCGTGAGCTGAGCGGCGAGGCGGACGTTCTGGCCTCGACGGCCGATGGCCTTCGACAGCTGGTCGTCGGGGACGATGAGCTCCATCGAGTGGTTCAGCTCGTCGATGTACACCTTGCTCACGCTGGCGGGAGCAATGGCGTAGACGATGAACCGAGCCGGGTCGGGATGGAAAGGAATGATGTCGATGGCTTCGCCGCGAAGCTCTTGGACGACGGCCTGGACGCGGGAGCCCTTGAGACCGACGCAAGCGCCGACGGGATCCACATCGCGGTCCATGGAGGACACAGCGATCTTTGCCCGGTGGCCCGGCTCGCGCGCACATGCTTCGATGCGGACGATGCCCTCGTAGATCTCCGGAACCTCAAGCTCAAAGAGCTTCATCAGCAGGCCCGGGTGGGTCCGCGTGAGGACCACCTGAGGCGACTTGGAGGAACGGGTGATGTCGAGCACATACGCCTGGATCCGGTCGCCCTGGCGGTAGGTCTCGGTCGGGACCTGCTCGCGCTTGGGGAGGATCGCCTCGGCACGGCCAAGGTCGACAATGATGTTGCCCTTCTCGAAGCGCCGGACGATGCCAGTGATGAGCTCACCCTTGCGGTCCTTGAACTCATTGAAGGTCATCTCGCGCTCGGCGTCGCGGATGCGCTGGATGATGACCTGCTTGGCGGTCTGAGCAGCGATGCGGCCCAGATCTTCGATGCGCAGGATGAACCCGAGGGAGTCGCCAATCTCGCAGCCGGGATCTTCGTCCTGGGCTTCTTCGAGAGAGATCTCGACCTCGGGGTCTTCGACTTCATCGACGACGGTCTTGAACTCGATGAGCTCGACCTCGCCCAGGTCTTCGTTGTACTGGGCCTCGAACACCCGTTCCGGGCTGTAGCGCTTGTGGGCAGCAGCAACCATCGCCTTCTCGAGCACCTCAATGAGGATGTCGCGCGGGATGTTCTTGTCGCGGTGCACCACGTCGATGAGACGGGCAAGATCGCTGTTCATGGGAGCTCTCCTTCCACTACGGGCAGACCCTCGCTACCGATACGGAGGAATTCTTCCGTCGATAGCTCAAGGCGTGCCCGGTCGATTTCTTCGAAGGCGAAGACCTGCCGTTCTCCGTCGACTTCCATCACAACCGCGCCGTTCTCGAGGCCGAGCAGAGTGCCCAGCCAGTTGGTGCGCCCGGCACCTGGGAGGGTGCGGACACGGGCCTGGAACCCGCGGAAGCGTTGGAAGTCGCTGTGCCGCTGCAGTGGGCGCTCGAGGCCGGGGCTGCTGACTTCCAGCCGGTACCGGCCGGGAAGCGGGTCTTCAACATCCAGCTCAGGCGAGACCGCACGGCTGATGCGCGTGCAGTCTTCAACCTTGACGCCACCGGGCTTGTCGATGCTCAGCCGGAGGATCCGGCCAGTCCGGTCGCCCGTAAGCGACACACCCACGAGCTCGCAGCCGAGCTCCTCGATTGTGGGGGTCAGCAGGGTGCGAATGTGATCGCGAATCCTGCGGCGGGCAACGGCATCCACGGGTGGCTCCTGGCGGGCTGTGATCCGAGGGATCGGCAACCAAGTGACAGCGGCGATGGTCGGCGATGGTGCCGACATGGACGGTCAGGCGGTGGTCTCTGGGCACGGCCACAGATGGGCCATGCCAAAAAAAAGAGCGGGCCGGAAAGCGGCCGCTCCTGGGGAGTCAGGGTTCGGTCTCGGCGGCTCTATGGTCCGCAAAGGCTGGCGTCAAGGGGCGTTGGTGCCGGCTGGTGCGCGGCGCCGGAGGCCCCCTTTCCTACGGTCCGGTCGCGGGCGCAAGGTCGAGGACGCCATCGCAGGCCTGGCGCTTGTTTGCAGCGTCCTGTTCGGCCTTCAGGACCGGGTGGGCACTGGACTGGACTTGGTACTCTAAGAAGTCCTCGACCGCCATTCGCACGGCCAGACCCTCGGGGTTGCAGGCCCGCGTCGCCCAGAAGTCCAACAGCGCGGCTCGGCGGTCTGCAGGGGTGTCGAGGGGGGAGCCGCCCTCGAAGGGAGCGCCCGTGGTCCAGGTGCGCTCCATCGCGGCCGGGAGGGTCACTTCGATGCGGTTCTTCATCGCGTTCGCCGTGACAGCCTCGGTCCACGCGTCCACTTCGCTGTCCATGGATGTTGCGACCCGGTCTTTCTGGGCGTCCAGCTTGGTCTTGCTCACCACCTGACCACCGATGCGCACGCACATGACGATGAACGGGGGGATGCAACCGATCCAGCGAGCCGGGGACTTGCCCTTGATGTAGCTGTCGAACCGGACAGGCGAGCGCTTCATCACGACGAAGCCGTCGTTGTGCACTTCCACCGACGGCTTCCACGGGGTCTCCGGGCGCCAGACCGCCGTGCCGTCCCGCTTCTTCTTCTTTTCTGTGTAGCCCTCAGCGCGCAGCTTGTTGTTGACCGCCCGACGACGGCGAGCGATCTCCATCTCACCGAAGACCAGGATCTCGACCACGCCTTTGTCTTCCACCAGGTCTTCCGTTTCGTCAGAACCTGGCGGAGTGGGGGCGTCATCGGGAGCGGTCACAGTGTTGGCCGGTGGGTCCGCCGGGACGGCCGCCGCTGGCGGGGCCTCTTGGGCGAGAGCCGTGCCGGCCAGCAGAAGTGTCGAAAGTAGCGGAATCAACTCAGCTCCCAGAGAACTGGACATTGTCGAACAACAGGGAGGGGCTTCGCCAAGCACTCCACGTCCAGACGTCGCTGGCCGCTTCCTGATATCCGCCCATCAGCTCGAAGATGTTCCCCGACACGTTCATCTCACTGACGGGGTGCAGCACTTTGCCGTTTTCCAGCAACGCGCCCTGCACGCCGAACGAGAAGTCACCAGTGACCGGGTTTGTGTTGCCGCCCAGGAATCCATCGACACGCACCACACGACCGAGCCCGCGCGCGATCTGGTCGGGAGTGCGCCGGCCGGGGGCGATGCACAAGTTGGAGGCGCGGCCGGTGGTCGGTTGTTTGCCCAGTCGGCGCGCGTCGTAGACACTCAAGAAAAAGGTCTGGAGCACGCCATTGTCGACGATTGTGCGCGGGGTGGCGGGAAGGCCATCGCCGTCGTGGTGGCGGCTGCCCAGGCCCCGTCGCACCAATGGCTCGTCGCGGAGCGAGAACGCCGTGGATGCGATCTGTTTGCCCAGCTTGTCGGCCATGCAGGACCGCTGCTCGTAGATGGCGTTGCCGCCCAGCGGGGTGAGCATCACGTTGAGGATGCGGGAGACGACCCGGGCGTCCAGGAGCATCGGATACTTGCCGCTGGGCGCAGCCTTGGACCCCAGGCGGGCCCGACCATTGCGGACCAAGTCGTCCACGATGTGGGGGATGGGGGGCAGGTCTTCGAGGTGTCGGGCGGACGCGCTGCTCCAGGCCTCAGGAATGCGGCCATCGACGTCGGCGAGGCTGACCGTGGATGCCATGCCCCAGCTGGTGGACGCACCCTGGTGGCGAAAGCCATTGCTGCACGCGATGGCATGCTGGCTGCGGCCATCCCAGACGTAGGCCGTGATCGAGCGCACGGGATCGCTGGTCAGCGCTTCCCGGCTCGCGTACTCCAAGGCCTCGACCAGCTCGCGCCGCCGCTCGGGGTTGTGCGTCGCGTAGTGCGGATCTTCGAGGTCGAGGTCCGCATCGGCAGACCCCATGTCCGCGATGTCAGGCAGGCGGCGGTCCAGGTCTGGTTCGAGGTGGCTGGTTGCGGCCACTGCGCGCTCCAGGAATGCCCGCAGCGCAGCAGGTCGGAGATCGCTGGTGCCATGGGAGCTGAACCGCCCGTCGACCATCAGCTCCACGTCGGCGCCGAGAGACCGGGACTCCTGGGCCTTCTCCACCTTGCCGTCGCGGCGCTGCAGCTCGGTGCTGACCCCGAGGCTGACCGTCACGCTGACTTCATCGGCACCCAGCTCCAGCGCGAGCCGAAGCACATCTTCGGCGCCCTGTTCGAGGTTTGCACCCGTGTGCTTGGACCCGCTCATCCGACACCTCCGACCGACAGCTTGGCGACCCGGACCGTGGGCATCCCCTGGCTGACGGGCACGCCCTGGCCATCCTTCCCGCAGGTCCAGCCCCCCTCATCGATCACAAGGTCATTGCCGACCATGTCGATGTCCATGAGCGCCGCGGGTCCGTTGCCGATGATGTTGACGTCCTTGACCGGCTTGGTGAGCTTGCCGTCTTCAATCAGGAAGCCCTGTCGCATGTAGAAGGAGAAGTCACCCCCGCCGATGTTGACCTGGCCATTTGCGAAAGACATGCAGTATAGGCCTTTCTCGACGCTGGCGATGATCTCTTTGGGGTCTCGGGGACCGTCCAGCATGAGGGTGGCCCGCATCCGGGGCAGGGGCGGATGTCGGAAGCTCTGGCGTCGGCCGGAGCCGGTGGGGCCCACATTGTAGTGCTGAGCGCTGATCTCATCGTGCAGGTAGGACCGCAGGATGCCGTCTTCCACGAGGACCGTGCGCTGGCCCTCGTTGCCTTCGTCGTCGATGTTCACGGCGCCGCGGCTGTTGGGAATGGTCCCGTCGTCGACGATGGTGACTTCGTCGGACGCGATGCGGGCGTTGAGCTTGTCGGCGTAGATCGACTTGCCCTTGCGGTTGAAGTCGGCCTCCATCCCGTGGCCAATGGCCTCGTGGAGCAGGATGGCGCTGGGACCGGCCGCGAGCACCACAGGCATCTCACCGGCAGGCGGCTTGCCCGCGTCGAGCAGGAAGAGGGTGCGGTCCACGGCCTCGTTGACCAAGAGCTCCGTGCGACGGGGATCGAAGAGCTCGAGCCCGGCCCGGCCTGCGACGTTGTACGACCCGCCCTCCCGGACGCCGTTGTTGTCGGCGACACAGCTGACCATTGCGATGGAGCCAGGGCGGTAGTCTTCGATGCAGCGGCCGTCAGGGCGGACCACCATCACCACGCTGGACCCGTCCCGGAGCAGGGCCTCGACCCGGCGAATGCGGTCATCCCGCTCGAACGCCGCCTTCTCCCACTGGCGGACGAGGGCGACCCGTGTGGCCATGTCGACGCCGGCCCACGGCTTGAGCTCGGGGCTGCGGTTGAACGCTCGGCTGGGGGAGGGGTTTGCGGCGACGCGCCCGGGGCTGCTGGCCGCGATCTCGGCGGCGGCGCGGGCGGCTGCGATGAGGGCATCGGCGCTAAGGTCTTCGGAGTAGGCGTAGCCAACCTGGTCGCCCAGAACGACGCGCACGCCCATGCCCAGGTCGACGGAGGTGTCGATTCGGCTGACCTTGCGGTCCGACAGGCTCACCGTGTTCGATGCGCTGTGCTGGAAGTACAGGTCACAGTCATCCCCGCCACGGGCCAGCGCAGCGTCGAGCACGCGGCGAAGGAGCTCCGGAGTGACACCGAGCTGCTCAAAGTGAGCGCCCGGAGGACCGGATGGCGGAGAGAGCGACATACACACCTCGACTGGGGGGGAGCGGGGGACAGGGGCGCCGGGGGCCGAGAGGGGGCGCGGCCGGCGACCGGTTGCCTCTGGGAGCTATCGGGCGATGGGGCTCGTGGCATGCCGCGTGGCAAGGACTGACCCTCAGCGGCGCCCCGTGCTCTGGGCCAGTGCTTCTTGGAAGATCCGGTCACATGCTCGGCGCTGAGCTCGGGCATCTCGGGCGAGGACCAGCTGGCCTCGCGCACGATGGAGGTTGTGGGCACCCACGGCAGGGAACCGCTGGCGGTCCTCTTTGAAGTAGTTGTTGAGCAAGGCATCCCGCGCAAACCGAGCGGCGAGCTCGAGGCAGATCCGCTCCAGTCCGCCCACCAGCGCGCTGGCCTCATCGGGGTGGAGCGTTGGGGCGTGGTCCAGAAACCCGGCGGCGCTGGCGGCGAAGCGCTCGAGATCAACCCGGGCCGCGTCGGGGTCGTCCTCGCCAGCCGGGTTGCACCAGGATCGCCATGCGTCTCCGAGCTCGCAGTCGAGGGACTGGGGACCGACCGTGTCCAGGTCGATCATGCAGATGCCGGTGTCATCGCCCGTGGAGAAGCGGATGTTGGAGATCTTCGGATCGCCGTGGCAAGTGCGCTGAGGGAGGGTGGTGCTGCCCGCCCAGGTCGACCACCGCTCCAGCACCTCGGCGGCGACGGGCTCGACCGATGCAAACAGCGGGTGGTCGTGGCTGGACCGAAGTGCCGACTCGAGCTCGTCCATCCGCGCTGTCGTGTCGTGGATCTGGCGGACCGGCGCGACCCGCACGGGATCCCAAGAGTGCAGCGCATTGTGGAAACGGCCCAGTGTGGATCCGGCGGCGTATGCAAGTGCTGCGCTGTCGACTCGGTGCACTGTGCGTCCGGGCACCCAACTCAGCACCCGCCAGCAGCCGCCGCCAGGATCGTCCACCCAGAGCTCACCGTCCTGGGTTCTCAGCACCCTCGGTGTGACCAGTCCCTGGCTGGCCAAGTGGGACGTGACCGCGTCGATGTCGTGGTTCACGGCCGCCGGGAAGATCGGGTTGAGCCACTGAAGGGCGGCGATGCTCGGTGCCCCCACCACAAAAGTTTGGTTGATCAGGCCGCCATCTGGCAATGGGCGGATCGGCGTCGAACCAAACCAGCGGTGGCTGACTTGGGCCGAGGGAAGCGCAGGCGCTGGTGGCGCTGCGTTCGGATGGGTGTTGGACATCGGGGCCTCGTGCAGGGCGGGTCGGAGCGCCGGTTGCCGAAGGTGGCGCGACCGGCGAAGATGCCGTTGATTCGCGTGTTGTCGCGTGTTGGGCTTCGTCGCTGGGGGCGCCTGCCGTCGGCGGGTGGGCACTGGGTGAGCCTGAGGATCCGCTATCCCGCAAGGGGGCGGCCGAGGGCCCTGTGCGCCGGGGGGACCAGCCCGGAATCGCGGTCTTCGGGGCGGGTCCGAGATCTGGCATTTTTTTTTGTGGGGGGCAGATGACGAGCGCAGTTCTCGATTTCTTGGTATGAGGCGGGCGTTCTCTCGGAGGTACCCCATGAACCACAGCGCGCTCCGGCTCGCCGGTATCGCACTGATGGTGGCTGTGGTCGGGTGCAAGAAACCTGCACCGCCCCCCCCGCCACCGCCGCCGCCACCCCCACCCCCCCCGCCGCCGCCACCGCCGCCGCCGCCGCCGCCTGTCCAAAAGGCTGCTGATTCTCTGCGGAAGGTCTACTTCGACTACGACTCTGCTTCCCTCACGGGCGGCACCAAGTCTGCGTTGTCGGACACCGCACGGATTCTCAAGGAAAACAACGGCGTCAAGCTCGAACTGCAGGGTCACTGCGACGAGCGCGGCACAACGTCCTACAACATGGGTCTTGGTGAACGGCGCGCACGCGCAGTCTACCGCTACCTCGTTGACCAGGGTGTTGCTTCGAGCCGTCTGAAGACCGTGTCCTACGGTGAAGAGCGCCCCAGCGCATCCGGTGCTTATGAGTCCGCATGGAGTCAGAATCGCCGCGCTGAGTTCCGCGTTTCCTACAAGGAAAGCACGGAAAACGTGAAGGGCTCGACCGACCGATAGCTGATTGTCTTCTGAGTGCTTTGCAATCAGCATTCAGAAGCCCTCGAGCAGGCGAGTGTGAACCGGTTCCTCCGCAAGGTGGAGCCGGTTTCTGTTTCTTGGTGTGTGCAGTCCGCCGAAGCTTGGCGCCGAAGCGTGGCGCCGCGCGGGCAGCCCATGGTCCTGAACCGAAGACCCATGCACTGCGGCCACTCCCAAGTTCAAAGCTGTGGGGTTGCCCCCGGCTTCAGGGCGTGCTGTAGCGGTCTTCTGCCGGTCGCTTGCCCTTGGCCACCTGGCTCCGGCCGGTGGCGGCCAGCTGCTCCAGCAAGCGCCACACAAGCACGGCGTCAAGGTCGAGCGCTCGTGCGAGCTGACCTGCCGTTTGCCCCTCCGCGGCCAGGGCCTGCGCCACCGTGAACAGCGCGCTAAGGGCACCCTTCGCGGCCAGCTTGCCAGCCTCCACCCCGGGCTGGTCATAGGCGTTGATGCCCAAGAGCTCGGCATAGAGGCCGGTTGCTCGCTCAAACAGGGCAATGAGAGCCCCGAGGGAGCGGGCGGAGGTGTCGGGCAGTCGCAGGGTCAGGGAGGGCCGCTGGGCTTGACGCAGTGCGGCACGGGTGCCCAAGAGGAAGCCCAGCAAGTGGTCGTCGGCAAAGGTCCCCTCGTCGCTTGCGATGCGGGGGCCCTGGGCGGTCGTCTCGACAAAGTGCACGAAGCAGTCGTCCCGGCCATCGCGGACTTGCTGCACAAAGGCGTGCTGGTCGGTCGAGCCTTTGTTGCCGTAGACGGTGAGTCCCTGGTGGACCACGGCGCCGGTGCGATCGGTGCGCTTGCCGATGGACTCCATGATGAGCTGTTGCAGGTAGCGGCCGACGAGGTGCAGCCGGTCGCGGTAGGGCAGGACCACGAGAGCACGGTCACCGCGGCCATTCCCGGCGGTGTGCCAGGCCCGGGCGAGGGCGAGAGCAAGGTTGGCCTCACCACGGCTGCGCGTCGCGACATCGGCGGCGGCAGCACCGGCCACCAGCGCCTTCCAGTCCCAGCCCATCAGCTTCATCAGCGTGAGGCCCACCGGTCCGGTCACGCTGGTGCGTCCACCGACCCAGTCCCACACCGGAAGGACGGCACGCCAGGGGTCGGCCGCATGGGTGGCCTCGAGGTGGAGCCGGGATCCCTCGCCGGTGATGGCAATGGCGCAGGGACCAAAGCGAACGCCAGCCCGCGCCCAGTGGGCCTGCGCCGCCAGCATGGCATTGCGCGTCTCGACAGTGCCGCCGCTCTTGGAGACCACAACCACGCGTGTGGAGGCGGGCTTGAGTCCGCTCAGCGTCCGCGCAAATCCCTCGGGATCGGTGTTGTCGAGGAAGCTCAGCGTTGGCTCTCCCGGTCCAGCGAGGCACCCCGCGAGGAGCTGGGGGCCCAGCGCCGACCCGCCGATGCCAATCCACAGGACATGGTCGAAGCCGTCGGTGTCCAGGGCATCGATGCGTGCCCAAGCGTCCCGGATCGCAGCAGTCTGAGACGGGTCGGGCGCCAGCTCGGGCGCCCGCAGCCAGTAGTGGCCAACTTGCCTCTGTTCATCAATGTTTGCGATGGCCCCGGCCTCGATTGCGGCCATCGCGGAGAGCGCGGCTTCGCAGGAGTCGCCGGGCCACGGTGGGGCGTCGGTGAGGTCCAACACAAGGCCGGTGCGGGGCTCACGAAGCACCGACTGATCCCATCGGGTGGTCATCGCAGCTCCGCGACGCCGTGGCTGATCACCGGCTGGCCAGCGGCGTTGAGTACGGTGAACCTCAGCTCTGTGTCGGAGACCTGCCACACATGGGTGGCCAGCTTGCTGCCATTGAACACCGGGCGGGTCCACCGCACCGACAAGCGTCGCAGCCGGGCGGCCTGCCCGTGGAACTGGTGTTGGATGAGGCCCGCACCGGTCATGGCCATGGTGCACAGGCCCTGAAGGATGACGTCCGGCAACCCGGCTTGCTGTGCGACCGCGGGGTCGATGTGGATGGGGTTGCGGTCGAGTGAGGCCTCGCCGTATCGGTGGGACTGGTCCGCATCGACGGTCCACTCCAGCACCCGGTCCGCCGGACGGTCGGGCGCACTCTGGTCCGGACCAGGGGCGCGCTTGCCGCGACCGGGCTCTCCGACCATCTGGTCCCGAATGAAGAACAGCGTGCGGGCCTCGATGGCGGCGGTTCCTTCCACAAAGCCAATGAGCAGGGCCTCCACGACCAGACCCTTGGACTTCTGCTCGACATGGCTGAGCCGGCCACGCATGTGGACCAGGTCGCCGGGGCGCAGCGGTCGGTGGATGGTCACGTCGTGCTCACCGTGCAGCAGCTTGAGCATGTCGAGACCCAGCGCTGGGTCTTCCATGACGTCGAAGAGCAGGTCCCGCATGAGCCGGACGTGCAGCATCGGCGGCGCGATGGACTCGGGCCCGTAGTAGGCCTCGGTGCGGTCGTTGGTCGCGGCGGCGTACGTGTGCCCAAGGGCGGCGTCGACGGCGGCGACACCACGGTCCCAGGTCTTGCCCTGCTCCCAGATCTCAAAGATGGTGCGGGCGGGCGATGGGGGGGCCGTTGGGGTCACGAGGGCTCCGGCAGGGGGAAGTGCAGTGGCGGCTCGGGGCAGTGTATCCGAGGCGTGGCGGGCCACTGGGGTGCGGGCGGACCGCGCATCGGGCACGCTGTCGCCGAGGTTCTGCACTTGGCCATTGTCGACACGATTCACGCTGCCCTTCCGCTCCTCTGGCTGGCCTGCTGGGTGCCCCTTGTGGCCTTGATTCACGAGGTGGGCCACGCCGTGTGCGCCCGGCCGGCCGGGTACCGGGTCAGCAGCTTTGGTGTGGGGCGGGGACGGCCGCTGCTCCGTGTGAAGAGTCCCTCTGGCACGGTGTTCTGGGTGGGTGCATTGTTCTTCGCTGGTGGGGCTTGTGTGGCCGTGCCGGCGCGCCCTCCCGGAGGCCCTCGCTCGGCGCTCTTTCATGCGGGTGGCGTCATTGCCCAGCTGGTGCTGGCAGTGGTGCTGATGGCGCTGCCGGACTGGTGGTGGGTGGGCCCGATCCTCCACTTCAACACCCTGGTGGCGGTCTGGAATTTGGTGCCATGGCGTTTTGGTGCCATGGCGAGCGACGGATGGTGGTTGCTGCGGTGGTTTGCGGGGTCTGGGGCGAGCGCTGCCCCGTTGTTTGCCCAGCGAGAGCCGATCACCGGCATGGTGGCCTTTGAGACCCGTGTGGGCGCACCCCTGGGCCAGACCAGCGGCCAGCTGATGCTGGGCTGGCTCGACCTGCTCACCGGTCACGATCCGGACGGGGTGTGCCTGCCCGACGTGGTGGTGGACAGCCCGGAGCTTGTGGGGCTGCGCACGGTGCTGGAAGCCGATCGCCACCGGCGGGCGGGGCGACCGGCGCGGGCCCTGCATGACCTGCTGAAGGTGTCGTTGCCCAACTTGGAGCTGGAAGACCAAGCGGCACTCGTGAAGGCCCGCGCATGGCTGGCGCTGGGGGACACGGTGCGGGCCCGAAGGGTCGCCTCTCAGCTCGCTGGTGTGGAGGGCGCCCACGGCGATGAGGCCCAGACTCTCGCCCTCGACATTGCCCTCAAAGAGGGTGATCTCGCCGAGATCGAGGCCACCGGATCGCGCTTGTCCGCCCGGCTCTCGGGCCCCTTGCGCTGGCGGCGGCTCGATCCCGTCGCAGCGGTGCTCGCGCTGTACGCGGCTGGCGAAGCGCTGGAGGACCATGCTGCGTGGCGGGATCAGGCGTCATGGCTGGCGGAGTCGCTGGTGGGCGCCGCGGTCCACGCGGATTGGGTGCCGCTGGAGGCCGCCCTGGCGCCTTGCTTCATGTCCGGTTCGGGACTGCCAGCTCTCGAATCCGCATCTCGAGAATGAGCGCACCGATCAGCCAGCGATCGGCTTCCAGACGGCGCTGCCAGCGGGCTTGAACCAGGAACTGCGCGTTCGCTGCGTCCGAGGCCGCCAAGTCCATCACGAGCTTCTGGCGTGCGCTGGACGCAAATGGCACCTCGAGGGTCAGGCCGTCGGTGCCCGCGCTGATGATGCGGGCTTCGGCCACCTCGATGGCTTGCCGACCGCGCTGGGCCCCCTTGCGGATGAGCGCGGGCCAGCCCAGCTGTTGGTCGGGCATGCCATGCACACGGGAGAGGGTCGACGGCGCGGTCTCGGCGTTGGCTTGGGGCCGGGGGGCCACTTGCTCCCGCAGATGAGACAGTGCGAGAAATCGCTCCAGTGCGCTCTTTCCGCCGCCTGCAAGCAGGGCGTCCCGCTCGGCGAGGTAGCGCCGTAGGTTCTCAAGCCAAGCCTCGATGCACTCCGGCACGCCTTCCTGGGGCCGAGGCACCATCAGCGGGGGGAAGTCGTCGTGGCGGGGCGCTGGCGGTGGGGGTTGGCGCACCGGCGCGTCGCGGACGTCCCGGGGGACCGGGGGGCCGCGACGGCGCATGGAGATGGGGCTCACGCTGGAGGGCACCGCGGTGGGGTTGCTCCGTTGCCGTCCCTTCAAGTCGTTGAGGCTGTCCCGCTCGCGGCGCAGGCGCTTGATTCGCCGGGCGACCGCGATGGGGAGGGCGGCAAAGCTGACCAAGTCTTCGGCGCCAGACTTGATCCAGGCCATCCGCTCCGCTGGGGTGGGCTCGTGGGGGGACGCCGCGATGACCGGACTGCCGACAAGGCCGCTTGGCAGGCGGTCGAAGGCCCCCGTGCCGACGGTGCTGCAGATGGCCACCAAGTCGACCCGGCGATGAGCTTCACCCACCACACGCGCCACTGCCGCGAGATTCTCGGCCAGCTCAGCTGGCGGAGGATCTCCGATCCAGGCGAGGGTGGGCTGGTGGAGGTTGTCTTGAGTGGTGGGGGGCATTGCCGGCACGTCTTCCTTGCCGCGGCTGCGTTCCAGGCGACCGATAGAGTCGGATAGTACACACTGCGAAGGCCAAGGGTGGCTGGCGGCCCGTCGGTCGCTCGGCCTCAGGTGTCCCGAACCACGAGTCAAGACCGCTCTGGCTTGCCTGAATCGACGATGGAATGCACGTGCGCGTATGCCTGCTGACACGGGGTGACTTGTTCCCGCCATGCCACGGCGCGGCGGTGAAGATCGTGCGCACGGCCGAGGGCCTGGCCGCTGCGACCGGGCATCCGTGCTGTGTCGTGACGGATGACCGCGACCAGTATTGGCGGGTCGATGGCGAGGGTTGGTCCCAGGTTGCCTACCCGCCACGGGTGCGTGCGGCTGAAGAATGGCCGGGCGTGGCGACCCTCGGACGGGCCGCAGAAGGGTGGGTTCAGGCCTTGGGCTACCCGCGCGAAGAGGTCTTTCTGTACCGGCCGTTGTTTGATCCCGCGTGGGTGCTGCGCGCGCTGGACGTGGGGCGTCGAGAGGGAACGACGGTCTACCAGGCCGAATTTCCGGGCTACGGTCCGCCCGCTGCGGTGGCGGCCCGCTTGCTCGGTCAGCTCCGGCAGGCACGGCTGAGGTTGGGGCTGCCGGCGGGGGACCCTTCGGTGCGGTCGAGCATTGTGCAGCACAATGTTGAGTGGGATCGACTCGAAGAGTTCGGCCACAACGTTCGCTGGGTTCGTCGAGTCGAGCGGGCTGCGTTGGCCGCAGTCGACGATGTGGTGGCGGTCAGCCTCGACGACCGGCGCCGCATGGTGGCGGCCGGGGTGTCGAGCGAGCGGGTGACAGTGATTCCCCACGGGGTCGACGTCTCCACCTTTCGGGGGGGCCGTGCCGGCGGCGTGCGCGCCCAACACAACATCCCCGCCCAAGCGCCGCTGCTGTTCTTCCACGGCACCTTGCACTACTGGCCAAACACCGAGGCCGTGCGCTTCATCGCCGAGCGCCTGTTGCCCGCACTGCAGCAGCATGTGCCGGACGTTCGGGTGTTGGTCGCGGGCATGAACCCACCGCTGTACTACCAGACCGAGGGCCTCCACTTCGCGGGACCCGTGGATGATCTCGCAGACCACATCGCGGCGGCGGACGTGTGCATCTGCCCGATCATGGCGGGCGGTGGCACCCGCATGAAGCTGCTCGAGTACATGGCCGCCGGCAAGGCCATCGTCAGCACCCGCAAGGGCGCCGAGGGCATCCAATACACGGATGGCGAGAACATTGTGGTGGTCGATGGTCTGGGGCCCACCGTCGACGCGTTGCGTGCGCTGCTGGCCGACCCCTCTGGCCGGGCGCGGCTGGGCGCGGGTGCCACCCGATTTGCCCAACGCTACGACTGGTCCCGAGTCGCCCAAGCGTACGTGAAGCTGTACCAAGGGGAGGGCAGGGGAGCCGACTGGAACGGGCGTCTGGCCGGCATGGTCGACGCGCCAGTCGCGCCGGTGGTCGCCGCGTCGCTGCCGGCGGACGAAGCGCGCATTGCGGCCCACCTCCCCCCGCGCACGCTGAGCAAGCCCCGGACGATGCTGTTGCTCATCAACCGGGGCTGCAACCTGCGCTGCAGCTTTTGCGACTTGTGGGACGGCCATGTGCACATGCCCGTCGAGTCCCGACTGATCCCGTTGCTCGATCAGGCGGTCCAGATCCACACCCGCACGCTCGTGATCACTGGTGGCGAGCCCTTCCTGCATCCCGACCTGTTTAGGGCGGTGGAGGCTGCTCGGGTGCGTGGCCTCGGCGTGAACATCACCACCAATGGCACCCTCATCGACAAGCGCTGGGACCAGCTGCTGGCATGCCCGCCGGACGCGCTGTCGTTCAGCATCGACGGGCTGGCCCCCACCCACGACCGGCTGCGTGGCCAGCTCGGTGCCCACAAGCGCACCATGGCAGGGCTGGCTCGAGTGCTGGAGGACGGTCGGATGGGCGCGAGTGTCTACTTCACCGTCACTCGCGATAACGTGCACGAGCTGCTGGCGGTCTGGTCCCAAGTGCGGGCGATGGGCGCCGGCTTCGACTTTTGGCCGGTCAATGACGCGCCAGACCTGGCCCTCACCGATGAGGACAGCCAGCGGGCCTTCCGTGAAGCGGTCCGGGTCATTGGCGCAGTCGATGCCGACGTGGCTGCCCGCAAGGCCTACTACGAGGATGGTCTCGCGTACCACGAGGCCATCGGAGACCCTGCCGCAGTCCGTTGTCTGGGCTTGGTGGACCAGTTCGGTGTGAAGTACACCGGCGAGCTGATCCCTTGCTGCGTGTGGGGCGGAGATGGCCTCGTGATGGGCAATGTCTTTGAGACGCCGCTGGCGGAGCTCTGGAACTCAGCCGCGGTTCAGGAGTTCCGCGAGTCCATGTTCCACGAGGGATGTGCCGCGGGCTGCTTCAACCACTCACTCTACGAGTTCACACAGTCGACCGGCCTTCCCGCTGCCCTCAGGGGGACAGCGTCACATCGCCGATGACGGTGTTGTAGACGGTGGAGTAGGGCGGCGCGACGCCATAATAGCCGTAGTCATCATAGTCGTCGTAGTCGTAGCCGTAGTAGACAGGCTCGGAGTACAGCAGGTAGTTCAGCAACCGGCCGGTGAGATCCCCGTACCCCTCGCCGATTGCGGTGTAGATGATGCGCGACTCGGAGTCATCGTATCCGTAGTAGTCCTCGTAATAGCCATAGTAGGAGTCGTACTGGGCATAGACGAGGGAGATGGACAGCTCACCGTCGTCGCTCTCGCGGATTCCCACGGCGCCGTCAAAGAGCCTTGTGGCCGTGCCGCAGCTGTCTTCCAACAGCGAGTAGGTGGTGGAGAGCGTGAGGTCACAGTCTGGGCAATACCCATCTTCGACGCGGGTTCCCACCACGGAGAACATCGCCTCGCAGCCGGTGGTCTGGATGTACCGCATCGTGCCTTCGCTGGACTGGACGTCGGACAGGGCCAAGCCACTGCCGCCACCAGAGCCCGAGTGAGTCGGGGTGTCGATGAGCCCCGCGCAGCTGGGATCGCCGCGGCCACACGGCGAGTACATGCCCTGGCTGCGGCCTTCCGCGGGGATGATCGGGGAGCCGCACGCGGCGGTGAGGCCGAGGATCGCGAGCGTGGCCACACGACCGCCATGAGGCGACGCACGATGGTCGGGGGCAAGCGTGAGACGGGGTGTCATGGGTGCATCCTCGGGCGGACTCGGGCAGTGTCTGGGTGCCAACGTAGCCCTAAGCGCCACGGTTCGCACTGCTCGCCCGGTGCCGCGAGGGTGTCCCGTGCATAGGCACAGCCGCGGTCCACTGAGGCTCCGACCCGGGGTCCTCCCAACGCTCCAGGTGCGCCATGCCCGATCCACCCGCCCCGCCGTCAGACTCCAGCCGCACCCCACTGGCGGCCTTGGTGCCACCGGTGCTGGGCTCCCTCAGCCTGGGACTCGCGCCCTTTGTGCCTGAGCCCCACATTGTGGGCAAGCTGCGCTGGCTCGCAGGCGGCGCGGAGGGCATGCAGCCGGCCGATTGGTTTGACTTTGCGATGCACGGTGCGCCGTGGGTCTGGCTGATTGCAGTTGCCGTGAAGATCGTTCTGCAGCGTGTTCAGGGGGCGTCGGCCCGGTAGCCATAGCACTCGGCGATGGTGCGAGCGACGACCGCATGTCCGGCCGGGGTCCAGTGCCCGTCGTAGGCGAAGTGCATGGCCGTGCCATCTTCGGCGGCGGCCCTTAAGCTCGGCGTGAGGTCACACACCCGAATGCCGGCGCGGCGCATCATCAGCATCACCGCGTGGCTCGGACCGTCGAGCTCGGCGGAGGCGGGGTCGAGCCCCATGACCTCGAAGGTGGACGCCACCCGCTCGGGGTGCACCACGAAGGCGGGGGCGGCCACTGCGACCATCAGGTTGTCGCCCCGTCGGCGCACCTCGTCCCGGAGGGCTTGGACCGGGGGGCGCATCTGGTCGACAAGCTGGGTGAGCCGCGCGTGGCCCTGGTTGGTGAAGATGGACAGCTCGTCCTTCCACCGCTCCCGCAGGGGATCTTGGCCGGTCTGCAGCCACTTCTGGCGCTGCCACACGAGGTACCGGGCATACAAAAATGAGCTGCGCATGAAGAAGCGCTGGGCAGCCGAGACCTGGGACCGTGACACGGGGCTGCCCGCGGGGATCTCGGCGCCCGCCCGCAAGCGGCCATCGAGCATGAACTGCTCATGGAGGTCGTTGCCCAGGAAGAAGGTGAGCAACACCCCGTCCACGTCCAGGGGGCCGTCGAGGCGGCGGTAGCGCACCATGGACTGTTGGGTGGTGTACCCGTCCACGCCGGCGTTCACGACGCTCCATCCCGTGCGCTCAGCGAGGTGGGCGACGAAGGTGTCTTCCTCCCGGACCTGCACTGCCATCGTGAACGAGTCCCCGAGTGCGAGCAGCCGCTTCTGGCCATCGGCCTTGGGGCCCACCCCGGAGCCCCGAAGTCCTTGGGCATCAAAGCGGACGGGCACTTGGTAGCCGACCGCGCCGACGTCTTGGGAAAAGCCCGGTGCGGGCACCATCACGAGCTCTGGGTCGGTCAGGTACATGCCCTGGGGGTGGGCGTCCGACGAGTTGAAGAGCAGGTCGCTGTGGCCAGCGGGCTCCATCATGCGAGCGGCACCTTCCGCGACGACAAGGCCGACCAGCACGCCGCCCACGATGAGGCCGACGCGGCCGAGCCAGGTCTTCAGGGGACCGCGCATGCAGGCTCCAAGGGCGGGCGGGGGCCTTGTTGTATCGCCTCGCACGCCAGACCGGGTCGGCGGGGCGCAGGCGACGAGTGGGGTAGGGTGCCAGGCTTTGCCGCAGCGGTGCCCGATGCACGCCGGCGGCCGGCGCGGAGGACCAATTGTCGACGTATCGAGAGGTCTCGGCCAGAGCCGTGGGCCTGGGCGTGGTGCAGGGTGTGTTGATGACGGCGGCGTTCACGTACGCGGGGCTCAAGCTGGGGCTCGGCGTGGGTGGCTCCAGCGTGGCGGCGATCATGGGGCTGGTGGTGCTGCGGGGGCTGCTCAAGAACGGCACCATCGTCGAGAACAACATCAACCAGACGGTGGCCTCGGGCATCAACACCGCGTCGTCCGGCGTCATCTTCACTGTGCCGGCGCTGTTGCTGCTGGGCGTCGGCTTCGATCCCTGGATGATGGCGCTCGCGGCGGTGGCGGGGTCCTTCATGGGCATCGTGGTGATCATCCCGCTCCGCAAGCAGATGGTGGAGCTGGACCGGCTGCGCTTTCCGACGGGAACGGCCGTGGCCACGCTGCTCAAGGCGACCGCCAGCGGCAAGGAAAAGGCCGTCTTGCTGGGTGTGGGGGCGGCGGCCTCGGCGCTGATGGTCGTCGGCATGGAAGCGGGCGTGGTGCCCGAAGAGTGGCCGGTGGGCGAGCAACTGGGGATGCCGGACTACCTGCAGATCTCGCTGTACATGTCCCTGATGAACCTGGGCGCCGGCATGCTCAGCGGCCGGGGGGGCATACCCTTCTTCCTGGGTGGGGTGCTGTCCTGGTGGTTCCTGGCGCCGATGGCCGTGGGCCTGGGCTGGGTGGCGGTGGACGCCAACACGGTGGATGTGCTGTACGGCGACATGTTCCGGCCGCTGGGCATCGGGGTGTTGATCGGCGGCGCGCTGATGGGCGTGGTGTTGGCCTTTCCCGCCATCAAGGCCGCGCTCCAGAGCCTGTCCAGCGCGGTGAAGGTGCGCGGGGCCGACACGGGCCCCAGCGAAGAGCTGTCCATTCGGGTGCTGTACGCAGGACTTGCTGCCTCCGCGATCGTCCTGATTTCGGTGGTGTGGCTGCTGGACCCCTCCCTCGGGCCGGTGCGCATCATCGGCGCTGGCTTGGTGGGCACGCTGTGGATCGCGGTCGCCGGCTTGATCGTCGCCCAGGCGACGGGAATGACTGACATCTCGCCACTCTCCGGGCTTGCGCTCATCGCGGTGACCCTGATGTTGGGTGTGACGGGTGCCATCGGGACCGCGGGGGGCCTGGACAACCCGGTCACCCAGGGTGCTGTGGTGGTGGCCGTTGCCATCGGTGTGGCGGTCTGTGTGGCGACCTCCCAGTGCGCCGACATGATGCAGGACCTGAAGACGGGGCACTTGGTGGGCGCCCGCCCGGCAGCCCAGCAGAAGGTGCAGTTCGCGGTGGCCTGGCTCGGACCGCTGGTGGCCATGGGCACGATGATGCTGCTGTGGAGCACCCCGGACGGCTCGCCGGGCTTTGGTCCGGACAGCGCCGCATGCATCGCCAAGGCGGCCGACTGTCTGAGTGCGCCCCAGGCCGGCGCGCTGCAGGGCATGATCTCTGGCGTGGTCGACGGCAACGCACCGGTGGAGAAGTACCTTGCAGGCAGCATTCTCGGTGGTGCGGTCACGCTGTTTCCCATCGGCGGGCTGGGGGTGCTCCTCGGGCTCGCGATGTACCTGCCGTTCAGCATCACCCTCGGCTACGGCTTGGGATGCTTGCTGTCCATGGGCCTTCAGCGTGCAAAGGGGGCCCGGTGGATGGATGACCGCATCGTGCCGCTCGCCGCGGGATTGATTGTGGGCGAGGCCCTGACCGCGCTGTGCTTCTCGATCTGGAAGGTGTTCGCATGAAAGCAATGAGCTGGACGCTGTTCCTGTTGGGCACGCTGATTGCCGCCGCCACCGGCGCCCACCTGCCGCCCATCTGGCCGCTGTTTGCGGTGGGCATCGCCTCGGCGCTGGTGGGCGCGATCCTGCTGCGGCGCATTGCAGCCACAGGGGTCGGCGACGGGGATGGCGAGGGCATCGGGTCCGTGCCAGAGCTCCACGCTGCGCTTCAGGGGCTGCACGACACCGTTGTGACGCTGGCAGCGCAAGAACCGGGGGAGGGCATGCGGGCGGGCTTGGAGCAGACCCTCCTGGAGTCGTTGGTGCCGGCACTGGAGGCCCGGAGTCTGCTGGCCTCGGCCCATGGGGTGGAGGCCTATGCACGGGTGTTCACGCCAGTCGCGACCGCTGAGCGGTGTCTGAACCGGGCGTGGAGCGCCAGCGCCGATGGGGTGCCGGACGAGGCCACGTCGGAGCTGAGCAAGGCCGTGGCCCACCTCGCGCATGCGATTCAGGCGTTTCCGGCGTCCACGGACTGACTGGAAGGACGCCATCCTTGAGACCAGCGGGCGAGCGCGAGGGAGAACTCGGCCACAGTTCGCCAGTTCACCTTGCTCTGGCCGCCCTGGCGGGGGCGCATCGTGGCGTCCACTTGGGCGATTGTGCCGCCTTGGGCTTCCAGCCGGAACACAACCTCCGGGTCCAAGAACCAGTCCTGGCTCTGGGGGTTCAGGGCCCACAAGGCGCTGGAGCGGAACACCTTGGGGCAGCCATTCACATCGGGCGTGCGGATGCCGAGGGCCCGGGTGGCGAGCCCATAGGTGCGGGTGATGGCACGGCGCCGGCGACCATCCAGGCGGGTGCGTCGGCGCACCTTGGCCAGATCTGCCCCGTCCCGGCACAGCTCAAGAAGCGCCGGCAGCACACCAGGGTCGACCTGTCCGTCGCCCCACGCCCAGCCGATGAAGGGCGGCTTGACCCGCTCCCGCAGGGCGTGCAGTCCGTGGAGGATGCCCCCGCCGTAGCCGGCATTCGCGCTGAGGTGCAACGGGATCAGGCGCGGGTCGCCGTGGGCGATGCGGTCGAGGGTGTCGCCCGTGGCGTCGGTGCTGCCGTTGTTCACGAGCGCCAAGTGCCAAGGCACGCCGCACCGGTCGAGGGCGTCGCGCAAGTCCGCGACAACGCTCGTTAGCAGGTCATTCTCGTTAAAAAGCGGCACCGAGATGCCGATGCTCACCGGGTGCATGGGACCGCCGGGCTCAGCCGAGGAGGGACTGCTGGCGCAGCTTGTCGATGGTGCCCCAGCGGGAGCGCACGCAGGCCGGCAGTGGCTCTTGGCGGTCGATGAAGCCTTTGATCCACGCCCGTGTGGTCGGGTCGGAGGGATAGCCAGAGCCCACCGGTCCGAGCGCAGGAAGTGAGGCGTCCCGGGCCACCTTGGCGTAGATGCTGGCCGCGCTGACGGCGGGGAAGTTCAGATCGGCCTTTGGCTCGATCAGCCACTCGGGAATGGCCACGCCACGGGCAGTCAGCGCAGCCTCAAGCCTTGCGCGGAAGGCAGGGATCCCTCGGGGGTGCACCGGGGCATCGATCTCGACGCGGTCCGGGGCAAACCGGGCGATCAGCTCAACAAACACCCGCTCTTCGATGGTGTTGATGTTCTCCGCATCGATCTCCCGTGCCGAGACCAGCATGACGTCCGCCTGACCGAGGTCATGCAGCAGCTCGCGGATGGTCGTGCGGCGCCGGGCGCTGAGCTTCTTGGAGTCGGTTGCACCAGTGGCCACAACCCGCTCCAAATCGGTGTCTTCGCAACAGAATGCGCCCACGGCCATCGGCCCGAGGACACTGCCACGTCCTGCTTCGTCGAGTCCAAGAATTTTCATGGACGGTCAATAGCGCGGGCGGGTGCCCCTCGAAACCCAGGCTATGGCCCCGCCATCGGCCCACGGTGAAGTGGATGCCGCCCGAACCGGAGCTCACTGTGGACGACCTCGATCCCTCCGCAAATGTGCCCCCCGTCAGTGATGAGGTGGGGCGTGCCTTCGCCAGCCTCGTGGGTGATGGCGGCAACGGCAATCGGCTGGTGTGGTCCCGAGGGCCAGCCTTTTTTGTGGTGTCGGGCGAGCTCGGCGGCAGGTCAGTGACGGTGGAAGCGGCCCCCAGTGGCCTGCTCCCGAAGGAAGCGGCGCTGTCCCTGCGCAAGGTCCAGCGCATCCGGGACGCTGGGTTTGAGAGCCGTCCGGGCCACAAAGCGCTGGTGAGACACGTCTCCTTGGACGCGCCCGGGGCGCTGGCTCGCCTGCAACAGGATCTCGTGGGCTTGTTCTGCGAGGTCTACGGTGAATCGGGTGACGATCAAGTGGCGATCAGCCTTGGGGAGCAAGAAGGGACCCGAAATGCGCCCCTCTTGGACGTCATGAAGGCTGTCGCGGAGACCCGTGACCATGGCCTCCGGACGGACCTCTACCGGGCGATGCTCAATGCCCGCTTGCTACTGCTGGTCGATAGTCCCAACGAGGCCGACGGGCCGCCAGGGGCCCCGACCATCGTGGGCGACCTGTCCGGCTGGAGTGTGGTGGGGGGCTTCACCGACATCGACCAGCTCCGCCGCTGGGACCCTCGTGTGCCGCCGTACCAGGTTGTCCCCGGTCGGGTGCTGTTCCCCTTTCTCGTGGAACAGCCGAAGGTGGGCAGCCTGCTGATCAACCCCCGTGGGTCGCTCGGCGGGGAGCTGTACCGCAACGAACTGCAGACGCTGGCCGACGCTTGTATGCGGAGGACGCGGCGCTGATCCCTGTCGGAGGACAGCCCCGACCCGGCGGGTGCCACGTGCCTGGGGGGCAGCGTGCCCGTGCGCTTGAGTCTCGGCGCAAGCTCGTGGAAACCCGTCCCTGGGTGCCAGCGTCCCTGGTGGGACAATCGGTGACGCTGGCCCGGCCCCGGCGCACTGGATAGAGCGCGACCCTTCATCCTCGAGCCGACGGAAGACGAGCAAAGATGGCGCGACATACCATCCGCAAGGGCCTCGACCTCCCCATCACTGGGACGCCGCGGCAAGAGATCACGACGGGCAAGCCCGTCTCCACTGTTGCCATCTTGGCTGCTGACTACGTCGGCATGAAGCCAAGCATGGAAGTTCAGCTTGGCGACTTGGTGCAGCGGGGTTCCCTGCTGTTCCTGGATCGCAAGCAACCCGGCGTTCGGCACACGTCACCGGGCGCAGGCACCGTGGTGGCCATCAACCGCGGCGAGCGACGGGCGTTTCAGTCCGTGGTCATCGAGCTCAACGAGCGGGAACAGGCCGGCAGCCCGAGCGCTGACGACTTTGCGACCTTCGAGAGCTACGCCGGCCAGGACCTGTCCACCCTCACCCGCGAGCAGGTGCGGGCGTTGATGGTCGAGTCCGGGGCCTGGACCTCGCTGCGGCAGCGGCCCTACAGCTGCGTGCCTTCGCCGTCCGAAGTGCCCCACTCCATCTTTGTGCAAGCCATCGACTCGCGCCCTCTGGCGGGCAGCGTCGATGTCTGCATGGACGGTGAGCAGGGTGCATTCGAGGCCGGCTTGCGGGCGCTGCAGCTCCTCACCGATGGCCCGGTGCACCTGTGCCGCGCCCCCGGTGGCAAGGCTTCAGCGGGCATGGTGGACGGCATCGAGCTCCAAGAGTTCGTGGGTCCCCATCCGGCTGGTCTGGCGGGCACCCACATCCACTTTGTGGACCCGGTGCATCGCGCAAAGCAAGTCTGGTACGTCAACTACGCTGACGTCCAGATGATCGGCAAGCTGTTCACCGATGGCCGCCTCCACGTGGAGCGGGTCGTCGCGCTGGGGGGCCCACCGGCGGCCGACCCCCGGTTGGTCCGGTCGCGCATCGGCGCCAACCTGGACCAGCTGATGGTCGGCGAGGTCTCCGAGGGCGGCGAGCACCGCGTGGTCTCCGGGTGTGTGCTCTCCGGCCGCAAGGCGATGGGCAAGATCACGGGCTTCCTGGGGCGCTACGACCTCCAAGTGAGCGTGGTGCGGGAAGGCCGGGAACGGGAGTTCCTGGGCTGGCTCACCCCGGGGGAAGAGTCTTTCTCCATCTTCCCGACCTACGTCTCGAAGCTGTTTGCGGGCCACCGCTTCAACTTCACGACGACCACCAACGGCTCCCACCGGGCCATGGTGCCGATTGGCATGTACGAAGACGTCATGCCGCTCGACATCTTGCCGACCTTCCTGCTGCGCTCCATTGCGGCCGGGGATCTGGAGCGGGCGGAGCAGCTGGGCTGCATGGAGCTCGATGAAGAAGACCTTGGTCTGTGCACCATGGTCTGCCCCGGCAAGAATGACTACGGACAAATGCTTAGAGACACCCTCGACACGATCCGGCGGGAAGGCTGATGAAGTTCATCCGCAATATCTTGGACCAGGCTGCGCCTCTCTTCGAGAAGGGCGGCAAGTACCACAGGTTCCATGCGTTCTATGAGGCCCCAGACACGCTGCTGTTCACGCCGGGTGAAGTGACCGTTGGTCGCACCCACGTGCGCGACGGCATGGACCTCAAGCGCATGATGGTGACCGTGGTGGTGGGCCTTGTGCCCTGCGTCATGATGGCCATGTACAACACCGGCTACCAGGCGAACCTCGCGGTTCAGGCCGCCGGTGAAGCGGCCATCCGGGACGACTTCAACACCATGCTCTTCCAGATGCTCATGGGCGTCTCGGGCATGACGGGGCCGGACCTGCTCGCGGCCTTCGACCCGGCGAGCCACCTCGGCAACGCGCTGTACGGTGCGCTGTACTTCGTGCCCATCTTCCTCACGACCTTCATCGTGGGTGGCCACATCGAGATGGCCACGGCGGTCATCCGCAAGCATGAGGTCAACGAGGGCTTCCTGGTTTCGGGCTTTCTGTTCCCACTGATTCTGCCCCCGACGATCCCGCTGTGGCAGGTCGCCTTGGGCATCGCCTTCGGCGTCATCATCGGCAAGGAAGTATTCGGCGGCACGGGCATGAATGTGCTCAACCCGGCGCTCACGGCCCGCGCGTTTTTGTTCTTCGCCTACCCGGCGCAGATCTCGGGCGACGCGGTCTGGATCGCGGCCAACAACACCGATGGCTTCTCGGGTGCCACCTGGCTGGGGCGCGCTGCGGCGGACCCCACGGCCCTCGATGGGCTGGCCTGGACCGATGCGTTCCTCGGCTTCGTGCCGGGGTCGATGGGTGAGACCAGCGCGCTGGCCATCCTGCTCGGTGCCGGCATCATCCTGGCCACGCGGGTTGCCTCTTGGCGAACCATGGCGGGGGCGGTGGCCGGAACGGTCGTGATGTCGCTCATTCTCAATGCTGTGGGCAGCGACACCAACCCGATGTTCCAAGTGCCCTTCTACTGGCACATGGTTCTCGGCGGCTGGGCATTCGGCGCCGTCTTCATGGCCACCGACCCGGTCTCTTCTGCATTCACCGACACCGGCCGCCTGCTCTATGGCTTCGGCATTGGTGTGTTGGTGGTGCTGGTGCGGGTTGTCAACCCGGCCTACCCAGAAGGGATGATGCTGGCCATCCTCTTCATGAACCTGTTCGCTCCACTGTTCGACCACTTTGTGGTCCAGGCGAACATCAAGCGGAGGCTCGCGCGAAATGCAGCCGCATAGCACTGGCTACACGTTCATGTTCGCTGCGGGGGTCTGCCTCGTGTGCTCCTTGTTTGTCTCGGGGGCCGCGGTCTCCCTCAAGGACAGGCAAGAAGCCAACAAGGTCCTCGACCGCCAGAAGAAGGTGCTCACCGTCGCTGGCCTCATTGAGGACGGCGCGTCACCTGAGCCTGCGAAGGTTCAGACCCTGTTCGACGACAACATCGTCGCCAAGGTCGTGAACATGGAGACCGGCACCTACGATGATGCCGTCGACGCCACGACCTTCGACCAGCGCAAGGCGGCCTCCGATCCGGAGACCAGCGATGTCGCGCCTGACAACAAGGCCAAGGTGAAGCGCATGCCAGACCACACGGTGGTCTACTGCGTGAAGTCCGGTGGTGGCTGTGACCAGTACATCCTGCCCATCCAGGGCGCCGGTCTGTGGTCGACGCTCTACGGCTACCTGAGCGTGGACAGCGACGCGGTCACCATTCGTGGCATCACCTTCTACGAGCACGGCGAGACGCCAGGCCTCGGTGGCGAGGTCGACAATGTGAAGTGGAAGGCGAGCTGGGCGGGTCGCAAGATCGGCGACGGCGACGACATCCGGATTCACGTCAAGAAGGGCAAGGCGGGCTCCGCTTCGGAAGACCCCTACGCGGTGGACGGCCTGTCCGGCGCGACGCTGACGAGCAACGGTGTCAGCAACGCCCTGTCCTTCTGGCTCGGCCAGGATGGCTTTGGTCCCTACCTGAAGAACCTCAAGAGCGGGAAGGTGAAGGGATGAGCGCAACCCCTTCGGTATTGAACAAGCAACAGCGCGAAGCGCTCGTCGATCCGCTGTTCAACAACAACCCCATCGCGCTGCAGGTCCTGGGCGTGTGCTCGGCCCTCGCGGTCACCACGAAGATGGAGACCGCGCTGGTCATGTCCGTCGCGCTGACGGTGGTGCTCTGCGGGTCCAACGTCGCGATCTCGCTGCTGCGGAACTACATCCCGTCCAGCATCCGGATCGTGGTCCAGCTCACCATCATCGCCTCGCTCGTCATCTTGACGGACCAGGTGCTCAAGGCCTTCCTCTTCGACGTGTCGAAGCAGCTGTCGGTCTTCGTTGGCCTCATCATCACGAACTGCATCGTGATGGGACGGGCTGAAGCGTATGCCATGCAGAATGGCCCAGCGCTTAGCTTCCTCGACGCCATCGGCAACGGGCTCGGGTACAGCCTCGTGCTCATCCTGGTCGCGTTCTTCCGCGAGCTCCTGGGCGGCGGAAAGCTCTTCGGTGTGCAGCTTCTGCCACTCTATACAGACGGCGGGTTCTACAACCCGAACGGCCTGATGGTGCTGGCCCCCGGTGCGTTCTTCCTGATTGGCATCTTCATCTGGGCTCTGCGTTCGTGGAAGCCTGAACAGATCGAAGCGGAGTGAGTGCACGATGGAGCAATACCTTTCGCTGGCCGTAAAGGCTGTCTTCGTTGAGAACATGGCCCTGGCCTTCTTCCTTGGCATGTGTTCATTCCTTGCCGTGTCGAAGAAGGTCGAGACCGCCGTGGGCCTCGGGGGCGCTGTCGTCTTCGTGCTCGGCGTGACTTGCCCGATGAACCAAGCCATCCACGATGCCTTCCTCAAAGAGGGTGCGCTGGCCTGGGTCTCGTCAGAGCTCGCCACGGTGGACCTGAGCTTCCTCAACTTCCTGATCTTCATCGGGACCATCGCGGCCATCGTCCAGATCGTGGAGATGGCGCTCGACCGGTACTCGCCCTCGCTCTACAATGCGCTGGGTGTATTCCTGCCCCTGATTGCCGTGAACTGCGCCATTCTGGGCGCCTCGCTCTTCATGGTCGAGCGGGACTACACCCTCGGTGAGTCCGCCGTGTACGGCGTCAGCTCCGGTGTGGGCTGGGCCCTTGCGGTGATCTCGCTGGCCGCGATTCGCGAGAAGATGCGGTACAGCAACGTCCCCCCGGCGCTCCGGGGTCTGGGCATCACCTTCCTGCTGACCGGCCTGATGGCCATCGGCTTCATGGCTTTCGCGGGCATCCAGCTCTGAGCCGACCCTTCGGTTCTTTGGGAGAATGACATGCTTGTCGGTGTACTCGGCATCGTCATGTTCACCGCCATCATCATGGCCCTGGTTGCCGTGTTGATGATGGCCAAGCAGCAGCTTGTGCCGGCTTCGGACATCAAGATCGTCGTCAATGATGACGAGAGCAAGCCCATCGTGACCCGTTCGGGCAACACGCTGCTCAACACGCTCGCAGAACACAAGATCTTCATCCCGTCCGCTTGCGGCGGCATGGGGAGCTGTGGTGTCTGCAAGGTCCACGTCCACGAAGGTGGCGGCGCGATGCTGCCCACCGAGAAGGGCTGGATCAGCCGGGGCGAGGCGCGCGAAGGCTGCCGTCTGGCGTGCCAGGTGAAGCTCAAGGGCGACATTCGCATTGAAGTCGAGCCGGAGATCTTCTCGGTCCGCAAGTGGGAGTGCACGGTCAAGTCCAACCACAACGTCGCGACCTTCATCAAGGAGTTCTACCTGCAGCTCCCCGAAGGCGAGGCGGTGCCCTTCCGGGCCGGTGGCTACATCCAGATCGAGGCTCCGCCCCACGTCGCCGACTACAAAGACTTCGAGATCGAAGACGAGTATCGGGGCGACTGGGACAAGTTCAACATGTGGAAGTTCGTGAGCAAGGTCGATGAGACCGTCACGCGCGCCTACTCGATGGCGAACTACCCGGGTGAAGCGGGCATCATCATGCTCAACATCCGGATCGCTTCGCCGCCGCCCCGGTTGCCCAATGTGCCCCCGGGCAAGATGTCCTCGTACATCTTTGCCCAGAAGCCTGGTGACAAGGTCATCATCTCCGGTCCCTTCGGCGAGTTCTTCGCCCGGGACACCGACAACGAGATGGTGTTCATCGGTGGTGGTGCGGGCATGGCGCCGATGCGTTCCCACATCTTCGACCAGTTCAAGCGGCTGCACACGGACCGCAAGGTCACGTTCTGGTACGGCGCTCGGTCCTGGCGCGAGGCCTTCTACGTGGAAGACTTCAACGAGATCCAGGAAGAGAACGACAACTTCCAGTGGTTCATCGCGCTCAGCGACGCCACCGACGAAGACAAGTGGAAGGGCCTCACTGGCTACATTCACAATGTCGTCCAGTCCGAGTATCTCGAGAAGCATCCGGCTCCCGAGGACATCGAGTACTACCTTTGTGGCCCGCCGATCATGAACCAGTGCGTCATCGACATGCTGGAGAACCTCGGCGTCGAGCCGGAGAACATCATGCTCGACGACTTCGGAGGCTGAACAGGCATGCGTCCCTCTCCTTACGAGGGGCTCACTCTGACTCAGGTGGCGCGGCGAATTGCCGCGCCAGCTTTGTTTGTGGGGGCCTTGTTCTGGTTGTTGTTGCGGCCGGCGACCCCTCCCTCCGCGGCGGGTGACCCGTCCCGGGAGCTGACGACCTTCGAGGGCGCGACGCTGGGCACCGACTTCACGGTCCACATCGTCGGGACAGCCCTGTCCGAGGCCGAGACCGCGGCTGCCAGCGAGGCCATACGGGGGGAGCTGGACGAGGTCGACCAGCTGATGTCGACCTGGAAGGACAACAGCGAGCTGTCCCGGTTGAACCGTGCGCCGGTGGGTGTGCCCTTCTCGCTGTCGGTGGAGACCGTCTCCGTCTTGCAGCGCGCAGCGGTCATTTACGGGGCCTCTCAGGGGGCCTTCGATGTCACTGTGGCCCCGCTGGTGCGGGCCTGGGGCTTCGGTGCTGGCGCTGAAGCCCAGCCGCCATCGGCAGCCGATCTGGCGACCCTTCGGCTGTCGGTGGGCCAGGACAAGCTCGAGCTCGGCGCGGACGCTGCGACCCGCTTGAGCGAGGGCCTGCACATCGACTTGTCCGCCATCGCCAAGGGCTGGGCCGTCGACGAGGTCTCCCTCGCGCTGAGCCGGCTGGGCCACAGCAACCACATGGTCGAGGTTGGCGGTGAGGTGCGGGCGTCCGGGACCAACGCCAGCGGCCAGCCGTGGCGAATCGCCATCGAGCAGCCCTCCATGGCACGGCGGACCGTGAACCATGTCGTGGGGCTGAATAACCTGTCCATGGCGACCTCCGGCGACTACCGCAACTTTCGGGAGTTCGACGGCAAGCGCATCTCCCACACCATCGACCCCCGCACTGGGCGGCCAGTCGAGCACACCCTCGCGTCGGTCTCTGTCGTCGCGCCCACGTGCGTCGACGCGGATGGTTGGGCGACCGCGCTGATGGTGCTGGGGCCAGAGGCTGGGCTCGCGCGGGCTGAAGCCGAGGGCCTCGCGGCCTACTTCCTCGTGCGCACCGAAGACAACTTCGAGTCGCACGCCACTTCCGCCTTTGAGGCACTGTAGCTCTACCGAAGCTGGGTTAGGGCCACGCAGGAGGTTTCGATGACCGTGATGCTCGTCTCCACCGGCTTCGTCGCGATTGCGATGGTCGGCATGGCGCTCGGTGTGATTCTCAGCGACCGTCGGCTCCGGGGCTCTTGCGGGGGCAGCGGCGAAGACTGTGTCTGTGAGATCGAGAAGCGCCGTGCTTGCCATGCGATGAAGAAGTTCAAGCGGTCGGGTCTCGGCGATCCAGGCGACCGCAGCCACGTCTGGGCGCCAGATGCCCTCGGCGGGGATCCGGCTGCCGCAGAGCTCTGATGTTTCGGGCCCCTCCGCTCGAAGAGTCAGCGGCGTGGACCAGCACCCGGCGCCCCGCTGCGCTGCTGGCGCTGGTGGCCACCAAGGTGGAGCCCCTCGAAGGTGGCTTCACCCTGATGCACCGCCTGAGCGGCGGCGGCATTGTTGTGCGGGCCCTGCGCGCGCCCCCCACCCAGCGCCGGTTGTTCGGAAAGGTCGACCCTGCCGGCTTTCGGGTGGCCATCGTCCCTGATCTGCGCAGCATTAGCCCGTTCCAGCCCATCATCCGGGCCCAAGTGATGGCGGCGCCAGGCGGCACCCGAGTCGAAGCCACCTTCCGGCCCCATCCCGATGCCCGCACCCACGCCTTGTTGTTTCGCCTGATGGCGGCCGTCCTGCTCCTGTCGTCGCTGATGAAGGGCCTCAGCGATCCCGGCTTCGCACTGGTGGGCTGTGCGCTGGCGGCGGTGGCCGTGGTGGTGCCCACTTTCCGCGCCCGGTGGAGCTTTCGCCAAGCTTGTGTCCGCAGCCGCGCGCAGCTGGCGGAAGAGCTGGATCTGGTTGACGTGCCCACGACCGCTGCGGCATGACGTTGCGCATCCTGGTGACGGGCGCCGAAGGGCTGGTCGGCACGGCACTTTCGCGTACCGAGGGCACCATCGGCCTGTCTCGTCGGGCGCTCGACATCACCGATGTCGCCCAAGTGCGGGCCGCGCTGATCCACCACCGCCCGGATGCCGTCATCAACGCGGCCGCCCAAGCCAACGTGAACCTCGCCGAGGATGAGCCCAGCCTCACGTTTCTCGTCAATGCCGGTGGGCCGGCCATTCTGGCCGATGCCTGCGCCGACCTGGGCGTGCGCCTCGTGCACATCTCCACCGACTACGTGCTCAACGGTCCGAACGTCCCGGGGCTCCGCTTGACCGAGCGGCGGGTCGCTTCCCCGCAGTCGACCTACGCCCGCGCCAAGCTGGAGGGGGAAGCACCCGTGCTGGCGATTGGCGGTGTGGTGGCTCGGGTCCAGTGGGTCTATGCCCCCGGCCGACGGGGCTTCTTTGCGTCTGCTCTCCAGCGACTGGCTGCCCGCGAGTGTCTGCCGCTGGTGTCGGATCAGATCGGCTGCCCCACACCGGCACCGCTGGTGGCCCACTGGTTGCGGGCCCTCGCTTGTCCAGATCTGCCCACGGGCCTGGTCCACCTGGCGACCGCCGGTGAGGCGACCCCTGCGCAGTGGCTGGGTGCAGCCGCCACCACTCTTGGGCTGCCGTTTCGGATGCGGCCCATCCGCCGGCTGGACCTCGGCGGTGCCGTGCGGCCTGCGCGCAGCTGCCTCAGCCACCGTCGGGCCCAACAGCGCTTTGGCATGTGGGTGCCCTCGTGGGGGGAGGCCCTCGATCGCCTGTTGCGGGGGCTTCCCGTCCGCTGAGCGCCGGGATCAGCCCATCGTCAGGTGGTTCAGCTGGCTCGCCACGTCCGCATCGCTCAAGTACAGCTCTTCCACCAGGGACGAGCGGATGATGGCGGCGGACACGGCCGAGCCGAACTGGGCCATGCGGCCCTGATTTTGGTCAAATTCGGTGATCACGTCCAAGACGAGGTCTTCGGGACGTGCTCCGGGCACAAGCTCCAGCAGCTCTTCGTTCACAAGATGCTGGATCAGGGCCAAGAGGACTTGGGGAATGTGCGTGCTCACGACCGCTCCGCGCGCCCCAAGCTCAGCGGTGGGCGACGACAAAGACCCTATCGTCTCGCACTGCAATGGGGCCCGGGTCCTGGTAGAGCCAAGCGAGCACCGCCCGCTCGTCGCCGTTGGGGTACTTCGCCAGGATGGCCCCACAGACTTCGTTCGCGAACATCGCGCCCTTCGACGAGATCAGCTGCTGGACGAAGTCACCGACGGGTGCGTCCCTGCAGCGGCGGGTGGCGAAGTAGCCGGCACCGAGCTTGCGGACGGCCCCACCGGTGTTGCGGAAGCGGTCGCGCACTTGGCGAACGGTCACCGAGGCTTGGTTCACCTCGTCGAGCTTGTCGGCGATGGCCTTGGCGCCCGCAATGCCGCCAAGCTCCTCGAGGGCTTCCCGTGCGGAGACCCGCCGTGGACGAAACTGGGCGTGGGTGGCAGGCGTGGCGATCTGGTCCATGTCTTCGCTTTCCATCGGCATCGGAGTCCCTCGCGTTCAGGGCCGGAAGCCGGCCAATCAGTAGATGTTGGCCCCACCGCCGTGTCGACAAACTGAGGGCCAAACCCCGCCGTTTGGTGGGATTGGAACAGCTGTCGTGCGGTGGACTGTAGACAGGCGAAAATCATCATCGAGACGGCATTGACGCCGCTGCTCGTTGGGGTTCCGCAACCGTAAACACCGCCGCTTGTTGGTGTTGGGGTCGACACGGTCAACCTATCCAGCCACCACCCTTGCCCGCCAACGGGGGGGCTCGAAATGGAATGTGCCCGTAATCGGGGTGGAGGCTGGACACTGAGCGGTCCCCCGGCACCCTTGGCCCCGCCCTGCCGGAGACCTCGACCCGCCGGCCTGCCGCAACCGCCCGACTGCGGCTTTGCCCCGAATGTGGTCGCTGGGCTGGTCGGGGACGGGAACCGCCATCGCTGTCAATCCTTCGCTTTCATCGGTCGTTGCTTCCGTTTGTGGTCATCCGGGCTACCTTCGCAGTGGACGGGGTGGACAGCTGTGCCCCGCTCGGGCGCCAGCCGTGCTCGTGACATCCGCGGAGCGACCATGAACGACCGCCAGCGAAATCCCCGCCTCGACCGCCTCATCGACGCGGCCCCCCGCGATGGCGCCCGCATTGCGCTGGTGTCGACCTGGGATGTCGAGAACAACGCGGTCCGTATTCTTGCGGCCACCCTGCGTGCCCAGGGCCACCACACTGTCGAGATCTACTTCAAAGACTGGATCTCCAACCACTTGGATCCGGCCTCGGCTGAGGAGCTCGACGCGCTCACCCGCGTGCTGCGCCGTGAGCAAGTCAACCTGGTGACCATCTCGATTCGGGCGTCGGCCTATGCCGAGCAAGCCCGGGTCATCACCGAGCATGTCCAGCGGGAGCTCGATCTGCCCGTGCTGTGGGGCGGCATGCACCCCACGCTCCGTGGCGACGACTGCATCGACTATGCCGACATGACCCTGGCGGGTGAGGGTGAGCTGGCGCTGGCCGATCTCGCCAACCGACTGGTGCAAAAGGACGACGAGGTCTTCGGCACCCAGAACGTGTGGTTCCGCATGGAGCGTGATCTCGAGCGCGGGTCGTCTTCTCGGGGCCCCAGCCCGGTGCCCCACGCGACCCATGTGCGTCGCAATTCCCTGCGCCCGCTGGTCACCAACCTCGATGATCTCGAGTTTCGCGACTACACCACCCACGCCCACAAGTACTTCATCCAGGGCGGCAGCTACGTGGTCGGCGATCCGATGCGGGGCGATCCGGTCTTCCAGATGATGGGCAGCCGGGGCTGCATCTACAAGTGCAGCTACTGCTACAACTCGACCTACAAGAAGGACATCTACCCGGGCCAAAAGTGGTTCCGCGTGCGGTCCCCCCAGAGCATGGTCGACGAGATCCGCGCGGCCCGTGCCCACTGGCCGATGAAGCGCATCCGCTTCGATGACGAGGTCTTCAACTTCCAGCTCGGCTGGCTCGAAGAGTTCTGCGAGATCTACCCCCGCGAAGTGGGGCTGCCGTTCGAGATCTTCATCGAGCCCAAGCTGGTGAATGAAGAACGGATGACGATGCTGCGCGACGCGGGCTTGTCCAGTGTCTACATGGGCATTCAGAGCTCGGAGCGGGTCACCGGCCATCTCTACGATCGCCGGGTCAAGAACACGTCCATCGAAGACATCGCCCAGCTCTACCACCGCCTCGGCATCAAGCCCCACTTCCAGCTGATCTTCGACGATCCGGTCAGCACCGAAGCCGACAAGCAGTCCCTGTTTGAGATGATTGCGTCGTTCCCCCATCCGTTCGACCTGTACCTGTTCAGCATGACCGTCTTTCCGGGGTCCGAGCTGAACAAGAAGCTCATCGACAACGGCCTCATCAGCCGCTTTGACATCGACGGCCCCGACAACACGCGCGTGTTCTACCAGCACCGCGTGAACCTGAGCTACCCCCGGCCGGTGGAAGACACGTTCTGGATTGCGCTCACCCAGATGCTCAGCAAGCCATTTGTCCCCCGGACGGTGCTGCGGGCGCTGTCGAAGAGCGAGACCTTGAAGAAGCATCCGTGGCCGCTGATCCAGATGGCCAACGCAAGCAACTTCGTCAAGATGGGCACCACCGCTGGAAAGATGGCGCTCAAGGGCGAGATGACCAACACGCTCATTCGACGGTGGATGAGCATGGACCGCATCATCACGACCTGAGCCCTGTGGGCCACGAGACATGGCTCAGCGGCGTCCCAGGTGTTCGGCCCCGCGCCACACCGGGATGCCCGGCTCTCGCCGCTTCAGCAGCCCCTCCATCGCCACCTCCACCGCGTCTCTGAGCGCGATGGCTTGTTCCGTCTCGCGGGCCGGGTCGTGGGGCGGGGGCACGATGGGCGCTGAGATGTAGTGGGTGAGCTGCACCCGCCGGGGGAGGACCGTTGGGCCCATGCCCCGCGCAAAGACCAGCGGCAGCTTCAGCTTCTGATACACAAGGTCGGTGAGGGGTGAGTGGTAAACCGTATACAGATCGTCGGCTCTGGGGCAAGCCACCGCAATGACGGGGCTTCCCGTGCGCACGGCGAGCTTGGCGAACCCCGTTCGGGTCTCCCAGCGCACTTGGTAGCGTTGGTCGCGGGGCCGCAGGCTCTCCCACATCCCACCCGGCGCGACCCCCAGAATCTCACCCGCGTGCAGCAGCGCTTCCCCCGCCTCCGGGGATGCGGGCACCAAGCCGATGGCCGACGCCACCTGGGCCAAACCGGGGGTCTTGAACAACAAGTCGTCGCCGAGCCCGCGCACGGTGCGGCCCGTCGCTTCGATGACAGCCAAGCCCAGCATGAAGGCGTCGTAGGTGGCCAGCGAGTGGTGGGTCACCAGCAGCACGGGACCGGTGTCCGGGAAGTGTTCCAGCCCGACAACGCGGTGGCGGTGGTAGTACTGGAGGGGCCGGAGGATCCGCCGTGCCCGCTGCAAGATCGCAGGACTGGGCTCGAAGTCAAGGTCTGGGTGCATGGCGAGGTCCGTGATTCGTGGGCTGCGCAGGGCCCGGCACACTCAGCCCACAAAGCGCCCAGGATGCAGACAAGTGGGAAGGCCGAAGGCGCGCCCGTCGAGGATGCCCTGGACCACCGTATCGACCGCTGGAGGCGTGTGCATCCATGGTCGTCCGTTGAAGCCGAGGCACGCAACCACAGTGGGGCTGCCCGGAATGGGCCCGATGATGGGCAGTCCGTCGCATGTCCATGTGGCGATGCGCGACCAGCGGGCGCCGACGGGGCCGAGGTCGAGGCTCATCCGGGATACCCATGACGACGCGATCTTGGCGTCGATGGTCGACCGGATCTCATCGGGACTGTCTTCTCCGGTCTCCATATGGGGGGTGGCCCAGCGGCAGCCCCCCAGCACCAGGCCGTGCATTCCAGGCGCCGCCGTCAGATACCCAAACTGTGCAGAGACGGCGACCCCCAAGCTTGCGTGTGGCCTAAGTTGGTTTTGCAGTCGCACCGGGCTCAACTTATCGGCGAGCCAAGGCCACGCCGTCGACAAGCGATAGTCGCCGCACAGCACCACCATGTCTGCCGTGATGGTCCCTTGGGCGGTGTTGAGCTGGTGTCGAGCGCCAAGCCGGTTCGCCTGAAGCACGGGGGAGTCGGCGTAGGCGAGCACCCCCAAGGACTGCGCTCGGGTCAGCGCGTCGCGCAGGGGCGCGAGGGGATCGATGGCCCCGCCGGCCGCGAGGTAGCCCCCATACAGGCCCTTCAGGCCCCAGCGGGACTCCAGCGTGACGCCGTCCAGCCACTTGCCTGGCAGTCCGCACTCGGCCCGGATGTCGAGGCTGCGCTGCAGCTCACCACTCTCGGCCTCGCCCGCCGCTGCGATCAACAGGTCCGTGCCGCATCCCAGTGCCGCAGCCCCCCGCTGGCACCACACCAACAGCTCGCCGGCGACCTGGGGTCCGAGGGACGCCTGCAGCCGCTCCATGTTGTCTTGCAGCTCGGAGTGGACCAGCCCGTCCCCCCGCACACAGGTGGCCAGGCCGAACACCACGTCCTGCCCGAGAATGCTGACCTTTGCGCCCTCTTCGGCGAGCTTGGCCGCGACCTGACAGCCGGCCACGGTGTCGCCCACCACAACCACATCGGTGTCCACGCTGCCCTTCAGCGGGGGCGGGCGCAGCAGCGAGGGCACCGCCCAGGGCGGCGGGTCGGCGGGCACAGTGGGAAACCTGGTCATCGCCATGGCATCACCCCACCGGTCGGGTTCAATGGGTCTCTTTGCAGAAGCTCTCGGTGCCGGCCGCCGTCTTGCACAACTCAAAGGGCTTCTGGGTCTGTCCCCCCGATGCCCGTGCATAGTCGAGCCACTCGCGGCTGAAGTCCTTGGCCCACCCCCGGTACTCCCGCGCCATGCGGTCGTTCTCGGGTGTGGCGTCCTTTCGGTAGGCATTCTCGGCCGCAACCCACAGACGGTGCGCGGCCTCGGCCCTCAAGCGCAGCAGCCCCGTGACCTTGCGGACGTGGGGTTCGCCTTCCCAGTTTTGTTTGTTCTCCAACGCAACATCGGCCCAACGCACCGCATCTTCGGCGGTGTCGGTGTCGTTTTTGCGGTGAAGAAAGACCGCGTAGCGCATGCACAGATCAGGGTCGGACCGGTCGATGTCTTCGAGGTGCCGGTGCATCAGGACCTCCCACGCGGCCGTGTCTCCCTTCACTTCGGCGTTGACGATCATGATGCGGCTGATCTTGTTCTTGGTGGTCTGGAGCCGCTCGGTGTGCAGCCGGGCTTCCAAGCAAGTGTCCTGGCCGGCCGAGAGCTGGCCGAGCATCGCGGGGCCTTCCATCGCCATTAGGTCGTCGCAGGGCTCGACTGGCGCGGATGCCGCAGTCGGCTGGGTGGGGCGGGCCGGCGCGCTGCCGTCCCACGCATGGAGCATGCGCGCGGCCTCGAGGGCCTGGGGCACATAGACCGCGCGGGCGACCTGGACTGAGGTGCCCGAGAACTCCCGCACATAGGCCTCAAGGGCCTCTCGCCCACCGTCACCGCCTTGCTGGGCCATCGCGAGGGTGTCTCCCCAAAAGGCCGCCGCGTCCTCTCGGACTCGCCGCTCTGCCGCCCGCAGGCGCGCGTCGGTGTCCTCTCGGGCCAAAGTCTCGAAAGTATCGTACTCAGGTGCATTCTCAAGGTAGCTGCCCTGGGCGAGGGTCCAGTCCCGGACCTCGTCACGGGTGTCGACTTGGGGGCTGCCGAGCCGGCCAAGCAGCGTGGGCGCTCGGGCCACAAAGGCCTGGGCCTCGCCCAGAGTGACCTTCCCGTCTTTGCTTCCGTCGAGTTCACCATCGGCCCAGCCGCGCAGTGCGCCCAAGACGCTCCACGTGAACAGGCCGTGCCGTGCCGGCGCATAGAGCTGGGGTTCGGCGTCGCCCGCTTCGGCCGTCCACACGACCACACGGGGCGTCGCGTCCATGGGATGGGCCTCGGGCTGGGTGCGCCCGGGGACCAGCTCAAAGCCACCTCGGCCCACCGGACCGAAGCTGGCATCGGCGATGATGACGATGCGCTCGACCTTTCGGTTGGAGCCCAAGATGTCGGCGATCTCGTCGATGCTGAGGCCGGAGAGTGCTCCACCGCTGGCGTCGGTGCCCAGCAGCACTTGGCGCCCGCTGTCGTCGATGGCGCCATGGCCCGCGAAGTAGACCCAGACCGTGCCGCCCGGCCGCGCCTTCCACCGCATCTTCTTCAGCCAGCGCGACATCGTGTTGGCGTCGGCATTGGTCAGCACGGCGCGACGGCTGGGCGTGACCCCTCTGGTGAGCTCCGACCAGTCCTTGAAGCTGGAGGCGTCTTGCTGGGCCCAGGTCGCTTGGGGCAGCGACGTGTAGGCCTCATTGCCGATGATGAGCGCAGCATCGCGGGTTGCGCGCTCGCCCGTGCGGATCGCCGGGTCCACGGGGGGCGGGTCGACCGGAGCAGGGTCGGCGGCCCGCGCGGGGGCGGCGCTGGCGAGAGTCCCGCACATCAGGACCATGCCAAGCATGTATGAACGAACCATCGAGCGGACTCCACCGGAATTGTGGGCCATCCTGACACGCCGCAGGTCCCCATTCAAGGGAGTGCCCGTCCGCGGGGGCCATCGCCTGCCGGGGGTGGTTCCCACACGCGGTGGGCTGAGGGCCCGGGGCCTCTACTTGCGCTGTTTCACGTGTTCCTGCAGCCGGGGCATGATTTCGACGAAATTGCAGGGCCGGTGGCGGATGTCGAGCTGGGCCTTGAGGATGCCGTCCCACGCGTCCTTGCACGCCCCCGTCGAGCCCGGCAGCGCAAACAGGTAGGTCCCGTTGGCCACTCCACCCGTCGCCCGGCTCTGGATGGTGGATGTGCCAATCTTCTCGTAGGACTGCCAGCGGAACAGCTCACCGAAGCCCGGGATGGCCTTCTCGTAGAGGGCCTCGATGGCCTCGGGGGTGACATCCCGCCCCGTCAGGCCTGTACCGCCCGTGCTGAGCACGACGTCGACGTGGGGGTCGGCGATCCAAGCCCGCACACACGCCTGAATTGCGGCAATATCGTCAGGCACGATGCTGCGGTGCACCACCCGGTGCCCGGCGTCGGCTGCCCGGGTGGCGAGGGTGTCGCCGCTGCGGTCATCTTCGGTGGTGCGGGTGTCGGAGACGGTGACAATGGCGATGTTGACGGGAACGAAGTCCACGGCGGACATGATGGGGCTCCGGGGTTCGGTTGTGAGGCCCACGTATAGCGCCACGTTGGCCCGGACCGGGGGCTGGGTGCTGATCCTGGCCTGCGCGTGCGCATGTTCCAGCGGCGAGGGGAAGTCAGGGGACTCGGCGGCCGCTGTGGCGGATGGTGGGGACGGCGGCAGCGACGGAGCGGATGGCGGGACGGACGGCGCCGATGGGGCGGGCGACGGTGGGGACGCAGGCGACGAAGACCACGATGGAGACGGGTTTGTGGCGTCTGAGGACTGCGACGACCGGGACCCCCTGACCCACCCCGACGCGCCCGAAGAGTGGAACGCCGTGGACGATGACTGCGACGGTCGAGTTGATGCAAATGGTGACTATGAGGGTGTTCTCGATCTTCAAGCGAACGCCATCTACATGGGCGAGGCGTACGCCTACCGGGTGTCCTGCCCCGGCCTCATCCAGCGCACAGGCCCCGCCCTCCGGGTCGACATCACGTGCAGCCCCAACCTCGATGAGCCCAATGCAGAGCTGCTCCTGGGCGAGACCGTCACCATCCAGGGCGACTCGGACTCGATGAGCGGCGCCGAGTGGACGGGCAGCTTGGACGTGGCGGGCAACGGGTGGTCGTCCCGGGTCGAGGCCGCGGTCGTGTTTGTGGACTTTGGTGACCCCCAGCTGGTTCTGGCGCTCGACGCGGTGAGCCTCAGCCTGAGCGGCACGATGTCGACCGCGCTCGTGGAGTGAGCCGGCGGTGCGAGGCCGGCGAAGGGCCACCCCCGGATCGACCGGCTACGCTGCCGTTGTTTGTTGCGGAGTGCCCATGCCCATCGGTTGTCTCGCGTCCCGCCCCCGCCTCGACGGTCATGCGCTGAGGCTGGGGCTGCTGTTGGGCATGGGGGGGCTGACCGCAGGTTGCCGTGATCCCGAGATCTTTGAGGGCGACTACCCCGGCGAGTGCTGCGACGGCGCGGACAACGACCGGGACGGCAAGTTCGACTTTGACGACCCGGACTGCAAGGGGGCCGCCGCGTGTGAGGACGACACCGAGGGGACGGCGGACCAAGACGGGGACGGGGTGCTCGATGACGACGACTGTGCCCCCCGAAACGCCGACATCTTCCCGGGCAACACCGAGACTCCCTACGACGGCATCAACAACGACTGCGATGACGCGACGCCTGATGACGACCTGGATGGGGACGGCAAGGAACTGGACCGCGACTGCGACGACACCGATCCCGACGTGTATGTGGGTGGCTTTGAGACCCCGTACAACGGCAAGGATGACGACTGCGACCCGCTGACCCTGGACGACGATCTGGACGGCGACGGCTTGGGCATCGACGACGACTGTGACGATGGGGACGCCACAGTGGACGGCGCCTTGGCCGACGAGTGCCTGTCCCCGGGACGGGCGTCGGTCCGGGTGGTGCCCCATGCGCGCGCGATGAAGCTCGGGTCCGACATCGCATTGCTCGACGACATGGACGGCGACGGCCAAGCCGACCTCGTGGTGGGGGCCCAGGGCGCTGACGGAGACATCGGTGCGGTCTTTCTCATCTCGGGTGGGGACCTGCGGGATGCGGGCGTGGCGGGGCTGTCGACCGAAGGGGTCGCGACGGTGTGGACGGGCCGGGCCCGCTACGACACGCTCGGTGCTGCGGGCAGCCTCTTGGAGATCCCCGACACCACCGGAGATGGCCTCGCTGAGCTGCTGATCTGCAATCCTGGGGCCGACCCGGGGGGCAATTCCAACGCCGGGGCGGTGTTTGTGGTGCACAGCGATGATGCCACGGCGATGGGAGGCGGCCTGCTCAACGATGTCGCCAGCTACGCCATTCTCGGTGCCCACGCGGGCGACAAGCTGGGCAGCGCGGCGGCGGTGGCGGACTTTGGTGGCGACGGCGTGGCCGATCTGGCACTGATGTCGGCCCAAGCGGACTTGGTCTACTCAAACTCCGGCATGTTGGCGCTGTTCGACGGCACCCTCGCCGGCACGGCCGACATCTCCGTGGACGACGCGGATGTGCGTGTGCACGGCTACTTCAACGAAGTGATGGGCTTCGGACGGGTGCGGGTCATCGGCGATCTGGACGGCGACGGCGTCGTGGAGCTGGCCATCGGGAGTGACCGCGCCGACGCCACGGCCGAAGTGGACGCCGGCAAGGTCTATGTGCTGAGCTCAGGGCTGCTCTCGCCGGATGTTGAGCTGCCGGACGGCGTGGACCTGAGTGCCGCCTACGTGGGTGATGTGGCGATGCTGACCATCGAGGGCCTGAGCTTCGCCGAAGAGTTCGGCAGTGACCTGGTGATGCTGCCGGACACGGACGGGGACGGCGATGACGAGCTGCTGGTCTCGGCCCCGATGGGGGACGTGCTGGCGACCAATGGGGGGGCGGTGTACCGCTTCGCTGGAGAGCCGGGCGCCGGGGGCGTGTGGACAACGGCCGACGCGGTCGCGGTGTGGGGTGGGGCGGATGTCCTGGCCGCTGCCGGCGGGGTGCTGGTCGGCGCTGATCTCGATGGCGACGGCATTCAGGATGTGCTGGCGTCCACGGTCTACGGCCCGACCGGCGGCCGGGTCTTTGGCCTGCTGAGCGCAGATCTGGGCGACTGGGGCGGGGACGGGGAAGTGGGGACCGGCGCGGGCCTGTTCAGCGCCTCGGGCACGTCGGATGCCCACGGAAGCGCTGTGCTGGCCGGCGATCTGGACGGGACCGGTCTCGCGGATGTGGTGATCGGGGCCCCGGCGGCGTCATCTGCGCTGGGTGCGGCCACGGGCTCGGTGGTGGGCTTCCTGCGCTGAGCCGGGGACCGGTGCCCCAAGAACGAAGACGCCCCGCACAACCTCGGGGGTGGTGCGGGGCCGGAGCGGTCGCGGAACTCAGCGGGTGGCGTACTGCTGGATCACGTCGGTGAGGGCCGTGAGCTGGGAGGAGTCCCCCAGCGCGGTGGCGCAGGTCGCGGGGATGTCGCCGCTGAGGATGTCGCCGCACGTGGGCTCGCCGAGGTTCTCCAGGCACTCCTGGGCCACTTCGCGGTCCGGGTTGGCGGTGGAGCTGCGGTCGTACTTGCCGCTGCTGGCGCACTCACTGATCTGGCCACCGAAGGCGGACAGGCACAGGTCGTAGGGCGCGGTGCCGACGGCGTCATAGTCGAAGCCCGTGGTGTCCTGGATGCAGCTGTCGATGGTGCCGCAGATGTCGCTGTAGAACCGGTCACACAGCTCTGGGCCGGACTCGATGACGGCGTCCTGGGCGGCGTGGAAGGTGTCGAGCGCGTTCGACTGGCTGGTGCAGGAGCCCGGGGGGGTGCCAGCGGCAACCTGGGCGTCGAGGCCCGTGATGCTGTCGCACTCGCCGGACTTGGCAGCGATGGCGTCGGTGCAGCCGCTGAGCGTGGCGCTCTGGGCGGCGTTGAGGCTTCCGTCTTCGGCGTCGGCGCAGCTGGCGGACACGGAGCGGGTGGCCGCGAGGCACTCCTCCATCAGGGCGTCGGCATCGACGTCACGGGCGTCTGCTGCACACTCCACACTCCACGTGCAGAGGGCCTCGCAGTACGACTCCTGGGCACCGCCAGCGGCGGCGTCCTTGACCTTGTCACAGCCGACAAGGCCGCTGGCTGCTGCCAGCACGAGCAGGGTTCGATTCAACATGATTCCTCCATCTGGTACATTCGGGGTTCCCTTCCGAGGCCAGGAAGCGGTGCACAAGTGCCCGCAAGGTCTCGGGGGACAGGGGCGTCTCAGGGTGTTGGCCCCGACCGCGCGCCAGTATCATGTCGCGGCTTTCATCACCCTTGCCGCTTTTGTCTGCGTTTTTGCCCCGGGCGGGAGCCCTTGCGGTCCTTGGGGCGGGACGGCCGGTTGGGAAGCCGCGGGTCGGCGTCGTTGTGGAGCAAGCTGCGTCGGAGCTGTTCCAGATCGTCGGCCAGCTCCGTCTCGAACCGCAACACTTCGCCGGACGTGGGGTGCTCAAACGCGAGCACCGCGGCGTGGAGTGCAAGCCGGGGGGACAAGCGGGCCACGGCCATGGGTGCGTACAGCGTGTCGCCCAGCAGGGGATGGCCGATGGCCTCGGCATGGAGGCGCACTTGGTGGGTGCGGCCACTCTCCAGCGATGCGGCGACGAGGCAGGCTTTGCCGCTGACCCGCTCCAGCCGACGCAAGTGGGTGACCGCAGCGAGGGCATCGGGCGGGGCTTCAGCGTTGGGCACGGCGCCCCGCCGGGTGTCGCCCCGGTCTCGAATCAAGCACATGTCGATGCGGCGGGGTGTGTCGCCGATGTCCCTGGCCAACAAGGCGAGGTATCGCCGTTGCATGGTGCGGGCCTCAAGCTGCTGTTTGAGGGCATCTTGGGCGGCAGGGGTGCGGGCAAAGACCATCACCCCAGTGGTGTCCCGATCGAGACGGTGCACCGGGTAGACCCGACCGAGGAGCCGGCCCACAAGGCCGATCGCGCTCAGGTGGCCCTCAGGATGGGAGCGGGCGGGCACCGACAGCAGCTCTGCCGGCTTCCACACCACCACCACGTCGGGGTCTTGGTGGAGGATGGCGAGGTCCCGTCCTGGGCGCAGCCGCGGGCCATGGGTGAGAAACTCGACCGTCTCGGGGTCGATCTGCCGTCCGCCGTCCGAGGTGGGCACACCACGAAGCCGCACCCGGCCGACCTGCATGACACGCTTTTGATCCGAAGCGCTGAGCCCATGCGCATCGCGGAGGTGCTGTCGCAGCGTCGGGCGCGCAGGGGTGTGGTCGGCGTCAGGCATCGGTGCTCCCAGGAAGTCCGCGCGGGCTATCACAACGAAGGGCTGGAGGGTTGATGATGCGTTGGGCCAGTGCGATCAGTGAGGCCGGTTCGGTGGGATCGGCGGTTCAGGAGCTCTCAAGTGCACTGCAGGCGGACCTTCAGGGCGCCTCGGTGGATCTGCTGCTGGTCTTCTTTGGCGGCATGTTTGTGGCCGAGGCTGAAGCTCTCGCCATGGGCCTGCGGCGCGCCTTTCCCGGCGCTCGGCTGATGGGCTGCTCGGGGGGCGGGGTGCTCGCAGACGGTCAGGAGCGAGAAGGCCGCGATGCCGTGGCGGTCTCGGCGGCCAGCCTGCCCGATGTGTTGCTCCAGCTCAGCCATGTCGAGCCGGAGGAGCTTGCGGCCCGGGCCAAGGCGCCCCTGCGCTGGCGGATGGCGCTGGACCTGATCCCGGAACAACAGCCGGTGTTTGTGGTGCTTCCCGACCCCTTCTCGGTGCGGGCCGAGGCGATGGCTGAGGGCCTGGACCGCGCGTTCCCCCGGTGCGTGAAGGTGGGCGGGCTGGCGAGCGGCGGGGAGGGGCCTGGTCAGCACCGCCTGCTCGTCGACGATGGGGTTCACCACGACGGTGCGCTGGTGTTGGTGATGACGGGCGACATCGAAGCGCGGCCGCTGGTGGCCCAGGGCGCCCGGCCTGTGGCGGCACCATGGGTGGTCACCGAGGCCGATGGCCAAGTCATTCGGACTGTCGACAACACCCCCGTGGTCGATGCTCTGGAAGAGGCGATGGCCGCGATGAGCGAAGCGGAGCGCCGGTTGTTTCGGCGGTCGGCCCTCGTCGGGGTGGCGACCGAGCTGGCGCCCCCGGATGGCCCCCGGCCGACGGACTTTCTGGTGCGGCCGGTGGTCGGGCTCAGCCGAGCTGAGGGCGCCCTCGCGATCGGGGCAGTCGTTGAAAATGGCGCAGTGGTGCAGCTTCACGTGCGTGATGCCCACAGCGCCTCGGCCGAGCTGCAGGATCTGGTGAGCCGAGAAGCGCGCTTGAGCACTGAGGCGGGCGAGCCCGCGGTGGCCCTGGTCTTTTCGTGCCTGGGGCGAGGCATGGGCCTGTTCGGAGTGCCCAACCACGACTCTCGGGTGTTGGGCGATGCCTTCGAGAAGATGCCGATGGTGGGCTTCTTCTGCAATGGCGAGCTCGGGCCGGTGCACGGACGCACCTGGATGCACGGCTACACGGCGTCGGTGGCGTTTCTTCGGTCCCGTCCCTGGAGCTGAAGGCCGTCTATTGGAGGCTCTTGGGCCTCAGGACGTCGACCAAGCGCCAAGTGCCCCGAAGCGCAGCGGCCCAAGTGGCGCCGGTGCCCTCCAGCAGCGCCGCATTGGCGGTGGTGAGCGAGGTTGGGATGCCGGTGAGCTCCGACACGGCTTCTTCCCAACCGGGGTTGTGGCCCAGCGCGAGCACGGTGCCCTCGGGCCAGGTCGGCGCTTCCCGGCACAGCGCGTCCAGGTCGCCATGGTAGAGCTGGCGAGTGGGCTGGATGGTGACTTCAGGCAGCTCAGCGGCCATCAGGGACCACGTCTCGAGCGTGCGCTGGGCGTCGCTGGTGTGGACATGGGCCGGCGCCCAGCCGAGGGCGAGCAGCGCTTGGGCCACCCGGGGAGCGTCCCCACGACCCCGTGCATTGAGCGGACGGGCGTGGTCCGGGCCCGCACCGGTGTTCCAGTCGCTCTTGGCGTGCCGCATCAGGATCAAGCGACGTCGGGTATCTTGGGGGTTGGCCACGCGCGCAGTTCCGGTCGGGGAGGGGCGGGGAACGGGCAGGTCTCGCTGGCCGTGCTACCGTGGCAGACTCGACGGAGAGGTGTGTTCTGTCAACCCAAGCCCATCGCCGCTGGTCCCATCAGACCGTGCTGCTGGCCCTGGTCTGCGGCCAAGCTGTGGCCTGTGGCAGCAAGGAACTGCCCACGGCGGTCGATTGTTATGCCGAGCTGCCGGACAATGTCGCGGACCGCCCCAGCAATGACTACCGGGCCACCCCCACCCGCCCGGGCGCGGTGGCCGAAGACGCGGTGACTGTCGAGCAGTTCCAGTCCTCGTATGCCCGCCGTCCAGAAAACACGGATGGGCTCAAGGATGACGTGCTGGAGGACTTTGTCGGCATCGCCTATGTGCCGGGCAAGGCCGACCCCACCCGCCCCAGCGACGATTGGGACCCGGACTACGTCTTTGATGTCAGCTTCGAGTCCCGGCTGCCCTCGGGCTTTGATGCCTATGGGGACCACTTCGACGCTGAAGGCGCCCGCACCGTCTACGCGGTGGTGGACCGATCCGGGATCGATCTGGATCTGGACAGCCTCGAGATGGTCATCGCCGATCACGACTGCGACCGCTTGATTCCCTCGGCGAACGACGACATGGTCACGTCACTCGTGGTGGACGGCGCTGGCGGCTGAGTCCCCGGGGGGCACGGTCGGTTAGGCTGGGGCGCCCGCGCATCCGAGGGAGCCGCTCGATGGCCCTATCTGAAGAGACCTCCTTTCGACTGATTGGTGGTGGAGGCACCCGTGGCCTGTCCGGTGACGCGGACCGCGTGCTGGCGGCCGACCCGGCGCTCGACTTCTTCAATGCTTGCCTGCGGCGTCACAAGGCCGCGGGCGACCTGATCCTGGACCCGGACCAGCTCTGGCGTGCCGAGGGCAACCCCGGGCGCCTCGGCGGGCTCGCGTCGCACCTCCAGAGCGCCAGCCGCGAGCGGGTGGCGGGCCTCAGCGACATCCTCGTGGTGGTCAACGCGGCGGACTGGCAACGGGCGGCCCGCCAGGTCGGCGTGGGCTGGGGCCGGGAAGCGGTCGAGACCCTCAAGGCGCGGTTTCACGACGCGTGCACCACCCACGGGCTCCGGCGGCACAACCGCGAAGTGGGGGTGCGCTTGCTCGCGGACGGCAGCGGCCCGATGCAGGGCAAGGCCCTGGGTCTGGGCCAGGGTGAGTTCGTCACCGGCATCTTGCCCAACCAGTACGACGGGCCCTCGGCGGACTCCCGGGCCCTCGTCGCGGTGCACCTGAACCTGCCGGGGGTCTGGCCTGGATACCGGGAAGTCGCGCGCCTGCACCATGACCAAGATCTACTGACCATCGGCAATCACTGGCTGGACAACTACGCCCATCCCGCGCTGTCTGCGCCCGCGATCTACCGGCTGCAGTGGACGCCCGAAGAGGGACTGGTCCACCTGGTGAGCCCAGACACCGACGGGCGCTTCCAGCTCCACCACCACGCGGATCCGGGCGGGCCGTCCGTGTACGCGCTGCAGCGGACCGGCGGTGAGGTGCTGGCGTGGCTGGTGCTGGCGGTGATTGACGAACAGCAGGTGGCGGCCGACATCCCGGCCTCCAGCCCCTCGCTGGTGGGCCAGACCTTGTCCGATGACGTCGAACCTGTGCCAGTGGCCGTGGTTGTGGAGGAGTCCCCCACACTGGACCCGGGCCCGCTGGACCGCGATCCACTGTTGGCCTTGCCCACGATGGACACGCTAGGCGAGCCCGGGCTTGACACCGACGACCTGCCGGCGCTTGCCGAGCCTGCCCCGGAGCTTGCCCCTGCGCCGGCCTCCCCGCCGGCGACATTGGCTGCCGCAGGGATGGACCTGGATCTGCTGAGCTTGCGGGAGCTTGGTGTGCTCCTCCAGCGGGTGCACTTTCGGGACATCATGCTCGGCTACGAGATCTACATTGGTGCCGCGGGTGAGATTGGCACCCGCCGTGACTCCCCGATGGCGACGATCCAAGTGATCGACGACCGGGTGCGCTTGGTCGCCAATGCCATGGGTGTGCTGTTGGGTGCGGTGCCCATTCCCCCTGGCGCAGCGGCGGTGCTCGGTGGTGAGTCCGAGATTCGCGTCGGTGACCACCGCTTCGCGTGGCGGGACCTGCGTGCGGTGCGCCTCCGGGGCTGGCCCTACCTGGGAGAGCTTCGTCGCCGGGGCGGGACCACCCACCTGGTCGGCGGCACTGTCCATGCGATTGGCCGGGCCCTGGACTCTCGGGTGCAGCTCCCCGATGATCCCCACAACAACAACATTCTGTGGCGTCCCGAGGTCGATGCTGGGGCAGTGATACGGGCCAAGAACGGCGACGTGCCCAAGTCCCGCTTCACCCTCGACTCGATCATGGTGGCCACCCACCACCTCGAGCTGGACCTGACCGAGGCCCAGCCCCGTGTGCGCTCCGTGGCGCGCCACTGCTACAGCTTCATCCGCCGCGAGACGCCTGACGGTGAGCGCATCATCTCCCTGTCTCGGGCCCAGCGGGTCACCGGCGAGGTCGAGGCGCTGCTGGAGCCCGGAGACGACCTCCTGGTGGGCAATTGTGTGTTTGAGCTCGACTGGTCCCGGCGGGAAGGGGACGCCACCGATCTGCCGATGGGCAAGCCGCCGCCGGTGGTGTTTACGGAAGGGACCACCGACGACGAAGGCGCGGTGGACTCCCTGGTGGACGATCTCGACGCGCTGCCGCCACTGGGCTTTCAGCTCCCGCCGCCTCCGCCCGTGATCGAGGCCGATCCGACGGGCTTGCCCGAGGGCCCGCCGCCGCCACTGTCCATCGATGGCGAAGACGACTCGATGGCCTTTGACCCGGTGCCGACGGCGGGGTGGCGATCGGGGGCCAGTGTGGACGCCACGGACGATCCCACGGCGCTGCCGGGGCGCCCGCCGCCACCGGTGCGCCTGGACCCGGAGCCCACCGACGACTCGATCGACGAGTGGTCACCGTTTGGCACGCTCGACGACTTCCACCCTGAGGGGGACGACGATCCGACGGGCTTGCCGGGCGAGGGCCCACCGCCCCCCCTCAAGCTCGACTGAGCCGAGGGCTCAGCGGGCGGCCATGTCCGCGTCCTGCTTGTCGCCACCGGCAGCCCGGGACAGTGCGTCCTTGAGCATCCACAGCTTGGGCTTGTTCTCGTTGAAGAACAAGAAGCTGAACAAGCTGCCCGCTTGCACATACTTGAGCACGTCCCGCCAGCTCTTCACTTGTTCGGCGTGGCGGGCGAGGGTCACCGGCCGGAAGTAGAACTCGCGGTAGAACTTGCGGTGCAGCTCAATCAGCTCGTCAGGCTCCATGCCCCATGGCACGAAAGTGGGCTCCCAGAAGCTCTTTTCGCTGTCTGAGCGGTTGATGATGCGGCCCCACTTCTGGCCTTCTCGCCGCCAGACTTCCATCTGGGGGGTCTCGGGCAGCAGGGTGTTGATCTGCACCGTGACATCGTGCAGGGGCAGCGACTTGGCAAACTCGATGGTCTCGAGGATCGTCTCGCGGGTGTCGGGCATGTGGCCGACCATGAAGAAGGCCTTGGGTCGCAGCCCGACCTCATGGGCCGCCGTGATGGCCGACCGAATCTTCTTCTTGGTGATGCCCTTGGAGATGAAGTCGAGCACTTGGTCGGACCCCGACTCGACGCCAAAGCGGGTGCGCCAACATCCGGCCTTCTTCATCTTTTCGAGGAGGGGCCGGTCGACCACCTCCACCCGGCTGGAGCACGTCCACGACACTTGCTTGTGCACCCCGCGGGCGATCATCTCGTCGCAGATGGCGTGCACACGGCGCTTGTTCGCGCAGAACAGCGAGTCGACAAACGCGATGTCCCGAACCCCAAAGTCCCGCACGATGTGTTGGATCTCATCGACGATGTACTTGGGGCTGTGGCTGCGGTAGCCGGACCGGGACTTCTGGCAGAACGCACATGCGTGGGGGCACCCCCGACTGGTCACCATGGCGAACTTGGGAAAGCCGTGCTCATCGACCGGAACGGGCCGGTAGATGTTCGGCGGCAACAAGTGCCGCGCGGGGAAGGGCAACGAGTCGAGGTCCCGCACCTTCTTGCGCTTGGCGGTGAACCGGATGTTGCCGTCGTCTTGGCGCAGCACCAGACCGGGGATGTCGTCGAGCGCCTTGTTGCCTTGGTAGTGCTCGACCAGATCCAGCATGGTGCCTTCGCCTTCACCCACCACACCCACGTCAAACTGAGGGTTGGCCATCGCTTCTTCGGGCACCAACGTCACATGGTAGCTGCCCAACACGATGGGCACGTCGGGCATCGACGCCTTGAGCGCGGTCGCCAGCTTCTTGCACGTCTCGAAGGTGACCGTGAACGAGCCGATGCCGATGAGCTCGGGCTGGAACGCCTCCACTTCGCGGGTGGTGGACTCGACATTGAGCAGCTGGGCGGCGGCGTCGATGACCGCGACCTCGTGGCCCGCTTGCTCGAGCACCGCGGCAATGTAGAGAATGCCGAGTGGGGCGGAGTTGTAGAACAGGAAGCTGGTGACGGGGTTGGCGTTCCCGTCTTCCAACACCTGATCGATGGGCGGGTTGATCAGCATCACGCGCATGGCTGGCTCCAGGCCTTTCGTCTCGGAGAGTAGCCCAGGCGGGGGGACTGTCGAGGGACCCTGTCGTGTGGGACGTCCTGGCAGACACGAGACCCAAACCGCCGGAGGGCCCTCACAGGCCGGGCACAAGTCCAGCGTCGATCGCGATGGCGAGCACCCATGCCAGCCAGCCGAGGGTCACCAACGTGAGGCAACCCAGCGACATGGCCCACTGTTGCCATCGCTTGGCGGTCGGCGCGGTGTGGCTGAGAGAGAGCCAGCTTGTCCCAGACGACGGAGGGGATGCGGGGCCCAGTCGCTCCAGGGCGGCCGCCACCCCGCCGAGCTGGCGCAGAATGCGCTGGGCGTCGGGCACATCAAAGGTGGTGGCGCCGGGTCCGATGAAGAGGGCTTGCACCAACTCGGGCTCGAACACGAGCACACCCGGGGACTCGGAGATGCCCGCCAGCAGACCATTCACGTCGGCCCAGGCCGGGTCGTCGGCGAGCGCACGGATGAGCGCCGGATGGCTGGCGCGAATGTCGATGTGTTTGCGGTCAAGCAGCAGCACATGCTTGCGGCCGGCGGGGCGGGCCATGTTCAGGGCCGGGGTGCCCCGCGTGGCCACCAGGGCTTGGAGGCCGATGTTCGCGCTCACCGAGAAGCTGGCTTTGCTGTTGCGGGCGAAGGCGTTGCCCCCCGTGAGCATGCACGCCACGGTGGTCTCTCGGCCCTCATGTTCGCCGCGGTACACGCGACCATGGCCGGGGTCGGAAGCGCCGAGAAGGCCGAAGGACCCGAACAAGCGGTCCAGCCGGCGGCCTTCTTCACCGCTATTGAGGTAGACCGGCACCATGCCGACCACAACGAAGAACAGGATGCTGCCTACGCCCAAGGCGACCGCCAGCGGGTCTCGGAAGCCCTCAAACCGGTGGGGCAGGGGCAGCAGCATCGCGATGAGGCCAGCGCCCAGAAAGCCGCCCATCATGCCGCAGCCCAGCACGCCGCCGAAGATCTTCTCGCGGCGCACAGACGGCAGGGGAGGGGGAGCAGTGTCGGACACCCGGCCCCGCTATCCCTTTGTGCGTCGGCCGAGCGTGAGTTGCAACGTGACAGCCGGCGTGGTGCCTACTCTCCGACGACCGTGAACTTCATTGTCAGCTTGTCTTCGTTGCGAATGGCGCCCAGCGCGGCGGAGTAGCCGTCAAAGCCGAAGTCGGTGTGCTTCATGTCGAAGCCACCGCTCAGCGAGAAGCCGGCGCTGGTGTCGAGCTTGGGGGTGAAGCTGACGGTCTTCGACTTGCCGCGGATGGTGAGGCTTCCGGTGACCTTGGACGCGCTGCACGCGGTGCTCTTGAAGGTCATTGTCTTGTGGGCGGCCGCATTGAGCTGGTCGGCGGCCATCATGTTTTTGCGGATCTCCGCTTGGTCGTCGGCGCCCACGTCACCGTCCAAGCCCAGCTTTCGGCGGTCCTGGGCGGCATCGACCCGCAGCGAGGGCACGTCGACCGTGATGTCCATGGTGCATGCGCCGGCGGCCGCATCCCAGGTGATGGTCCCGCTGGTCTGGGTGGATGCGATGGCGTGATCATGGGCGACAGCGGACATCACGCCGCCTTTGTACGTCCGCACGAGCAAGCTGGTCTTGCCGTTGCTCACCTTGAACGTGGCAGGTCCGGGGGCTGGCGCTGGCGCTGGTGCTGCTTCGGCCGCTTCTGCAGGGGCTTCGTCGCCGGCTTGGGCAAAGGCGGCGGTGGGGAAGAGGATCATGAGGCAGGCGAAGATCGATCGGCGCATCGGGAGGGCTCCGGGGCTGGGCTGTCGAGGGGTGCGACATGCAATGCCACAATGAGGGTATGGTTGCACGGTGCGGGACACGGACGTGGTGCCGGTCGCAACCCTTCGGCCGACCCCTGACGGCAGGCTTGCACAACCTCGCACGGTGAGGCGCATGAGATGGGGCGGTTCGGCACAGCCTGGCGGCACTCTGCGATGGATCCCGAACACCGGGCCGACCTGCGCAAGGCGCTTGCCCTCGGGCGCCAACAGCTCCGATCGGGTCATGTGGTGGCGGGTGAACAGGCACTGCTTCGGGCGCATGGGCTGGCCCGCAACGCACCATTGAGTCATGCGCTGTGTCATGTGGACCTCGCGCGGCTTCGGCTGGTCCAGCGTGACTGGGCCGAGGTCCGGGGAGAAGCCCAGCGCGCGGCCCTGGCACCGCTGGCCTCCACACTGCGACGGCTCGCGGGGCGTCGACCGGTGGATCCGGTGGACGATGGGTTGCTGGCATTGGTGCGGGCCGTGTTCCAGCGGAACGGGCCTTCAGTCGCCCAAGCACATCGCGTGCAGGTCCCCCACCCGGTCCAACGGTAGGCTGGGGAAGCTGGGAATGTCGACCATCGCGGTGTTCCGGTCAATGGGGCGGAAGCGCATTGGCACGGAGTCTCCGCCGTCCGAGATTCGCAACAGCTCGCCTTCCCGGGTCCAGGTCCACGCCCGGGGGCTGTCGAGTGTGCCGCACCGTCCGGCCGCCGAGAACAGGCGCCCATCCGGGCAGAACACCAAGCACAGCTCGCCGTCGGGGAAGGCCATCCCGGTCCCGAACCACGCGCCGATGTGGGCGATGGCCGGATCCATCGGGCGGGGAGGGGGCGCCTTGGGGCCGCAGCCGCTGAGGACAACGGCACCCAGGGCACCCAGCAGCAAGGCGCGGCTCACGCGGGCAGGTAGCCACGCCCGAAGAGCACTGCGGCGATCGGGTGCTGGCCATGGAGGACCGTGAGGCGGCGCAGCAGATCGTGGATGGCGCTGACCTCAGCACGACCGGCGTCGATGCTGAAGCGTGCGGCACCGAGGCCGGCGAGCTCCAGGTCAGAGATCTCGTGGAAGCGTCCGGCGTCGGCGCTGCCGAAGCGACCATCGAAGCCGGCGCTGTACCAGTCGCCCGCGACACCATCGAGAACGCTGATTGCATCGGTGTTCTGGTCGGCAAAGCGCACTTGCACAACGAGGTCATTCCACGGGCACTGGCTGCTGACGAACAAGGGAAAGGGCCAGTCCCGCTCCCGCCAGGGGATGATGACGGGCGCATGGGCGAGCGGCTGGTAGTCGGCCAACGCGACGATCATCGGCTGTTCACCGATGCGGCCCGGCTGGCCGGACTGGGGGTCGACCAAGTCCACGCGCACTGAGGCATAGGGGCGAGCGCCCTCGGGGATGATCGGCACGAGGTTGCCGTCGTCATCGCGGGTCATGCGGGCGGCTTCGGCCATCCAGCCCTTCTCTTCCATCGTCTTGGCGTAGTGGTCAAACATCTGGACGTAGGAGCCCCGGTGGGCCTTGAGGAACTCTTCGGGGTGGATGTCGTTGCGGATGAAGGCCCGCAGGTTGTCGCCAAACGCCTCGGTGCCTTCAATGAACTGGGGCTCGTCCTGGGCGGCTTCGATGTACTCGTCCAGCGCCTTGAGCCCGTCAGACGTGCGGCCCCAAGCGAGCAGCAAGTGGGCGAGCCCCTGGGTAGCGCGGGGGTTGAGCGGCTCGTGCTCCAGCAGCATGCGGTAGGCCGCTTCGGCGCCGGCGGGGGCGCGCAGATCCTCGAAAGCACTGGCCCGCACGAGCATGAGCTGGGGCATGATCATGCCGGCCCGCTCGTCCCGCGCTTCATAGGCCTTGGCCTCCGCGGCCTCGCAGATGGCGAGGGCAGCCTGGGGGTCGCCCAGCCGCAGCTCGGTCACGGCCAAGGCGTGGTGGAGGTCGAGTCGATCGGGGGCGGTCTTCAGCAGCTTGCGCAGGCTGCGCGCGGCCGCCTGCGGGTCGTCCCCCTTGAGGGCGAGCATTGCCTGTTCAGCAATGTTGTCGACAAATCCATCGCTCATGTGGTCTCCAACAATTGGCGCCGGTGAAGGCGACAGCGCTCAGCGCTTGGGGGTTTCCCAGCACTCTGCGTCCAAGGGGCGGCCTGCTTCAGCTTGCACGTCGGCAGGGTAGGGACAATGCCGACAGCCTGCCCCACAACAGTATCCGCGGGCGTCCAGGTACGATGCGGTCATGACGAAATTGCCCGTCACTGGGTCAATGTAGGCGTTTTCCCGACGCTTGCATGCGGCCTGGTGGGCACGCAGGGCTTTGGTGCGTTCGGACATTGCGGGCTCCGTCGGTGGGTCGTGGGCGCCTAATCTGCTGGGGGGCGCGGTGGGTCGGGCCCCGTGATAGGAGCCGGTCCGCTATTGCCTGGAGAGCCTGTGGCCACGTCCCCCTCAACTGCCCTTTCTGCTGAGGCTGCCGCGGAGGTTGCAGACGCCCGCGAGGCGACCTTCACCACCCGCCGGCCGACTGTCGATGCCCTTGAGGCCCGCATGTTCAGCGCGGTGCCGGTGTTGGACCACGGCTTTGTGCGACTGGTCGACTACATGGGCGACGATGCGGCGGTGGTGCAGGCCGCGCGGGTGTCCTACGGCCGCGGCACCCGCAAGGTGCTCGAAGATCGTGGGCTTATCCGCTATCTGATGCGGCACCGCCACACGACACCGTTCGAGATGTGCGAGATCAAGCTGCACGTCAAGCTGCCCATCTTCATTGCGCGCCAGTGGATTCGGCACCGGACGGCGAACGTCAATGAGTACAGCGCTCGCTACAGCGTGATGGACCGAGAATTCTACATGCCTCGGCCCGAGGACTTGGCGGTCCAGTCGCGGTCAAACAAGCAAGGGCGCGGCGATGCCCTGACGGCGGACCAAGCGGCGGAGGTGCTGTCGCTGTTGCGTCGCGACGCGATGCAGACCTTCGACAGCTATGAGCGCTTGATGGATGAGCACGGCCTGGCGCGTGAGCTGGCGCGGATTGGCCTGACCCTCAGCACGTACACGCAGTGGTACTGGAAGGTTGATCTGCACAACCTCCTGCACTTCTTGTCGCTGCGCAAGCATCCCCACGCGCAGCACGAGATCCGGGTCTACGCGGATGTCATCGGCGACATGGTGGCGGAGTGGGTTCCGCTGAGCTGGGAAGCGTTCAGCGACTACCGACTCGGTGGGGCGTTCTTGTCCCGTGGCGCGGTCGACATCGTGCGTCGCGCCCTGGCAGGTGAGCGCATCACCCGCGAGCAGACGGCGTTGTCGGGTCGGGAGTGGCGGGAGCTGATGTCCGTGCTGGACCTGCCCCCCACGACGACGCATGTGGGAAGCGGCAGCTGAACGGACGAGGCGCGCAACACAGGTGGCAGTGTGAGGACCGCCGAACCCGCAGCGGCCTCAGCGGGCCTCTGCTGCGCCGCCGTCCCGCATGTCGTCGGTCACCAGCTCAAGCAGCTCGGTGGACAGCGCGATGATCTGCTGGTGGGTGAAGCCTTCGGTGCGAAGGTGCCGGTAGAAGCTCTTTGCGACGGTCTTGTTGCGGTGGGCGTAGAGGCGCTCTTGCTGCGGGGCTGCGTTCATGGGTCTCACCGTGGGCTTGCGTTCCGGGTCGGCGTCTTCGCGGAGCCGGGCGGCTGCGCAGAGACACAGGAACCATATGCAAGTTCAGTGCCAGAACGGTGACTTCAATAATATCAACAGCTTGGGGTTTCTGTCCCCCCCGACTTGGGAACTCTGGTGCGCACCCACGCCGGTGGAGTGCGAACTGTGCTTCGCAGTGGGCGCCGATGGCCACAAGTGCCCTGCTCGGGAGTCGGCCGGTGGGCCCGGGATCTTGATGGGGAATTCGTCGACGGCCACGCGCACCGACCTGCCGCCTCACGTCGAGACCGGCAGGCGTGCCTGAGCGCCGCACGGGGACCCGCCCAGAGGCGTCACCGCGGAGTGGGCGCCTGCAGGGAAGAGCGACCGCTGCTCTTCTCGCCATCACCACGGCGAGGACAGGGCAGGCGCACCGGGTTGGTCAGTTCTTCCCGCTCGCCCGCTTGGCAGCCATGCGGATGTAGCGATCCAAGCCGGGGACGTCTGCGCCCTGGCGTTGCGCCGCGAGAAGGTCCTTGTTTGCGGCATCGTAGCGCTTTCGGTGGTAGTGGCAGATGCCCCGCCGACACAGCGCCATGGCGTGCTTGCTGTTCATGGACAAGGCATGGTCGAAGTAGCCAATGGCCTTCTTCCACTCCTTGCGTGCGAAGAACAGGTTGCCCATCTCCACCACCGGCTCGGCAGAGTCCGGTGCGATGTCTTCTGCGCGCGTGAAGTCGCTCATTGCCGCGCTGTAGTCGCCCAGATCGACCAAGCAACGCCCGCGGCCCAGGTGGCCATCGAGGTTGTGTGGGGTGTGGCTGAGCAGGTCGTCGTAGTGCACCACAGCGTCGCGCAGGCGCCCGGCTTGTTCGGCGCTGTGGGCGAGCTGTAGGAACTGGCGTGCCTCGCCGCCGGTCAGGCCGCTGTCGACATTCGGGGTCGAGCCGCCGGAGAGGCTGCCGTCGAGGTTGAGCATCGAAGAGTGGGGCTCTTCGGTGGACTCTTCGGTGAGCACCGGAACTTGGGTGCCGGTCGGCTCTTCTGGCTCTTGAAACGCAAGGGCGAGGTGGGGGCCGTCACCCTCCAGGACCAGCTCGTCCTCGTCCTCGTCGGAATCGGGCGCAGACCCGAGGGCCAGCGTTGGGGTCAGTGTGCGGGCTTTACCGAACCCGAGTATCTGGATGGCCGCGCCGCCGGTGGTGGACTTGGGCCCTTCGTCGAGATCGCGCACTTCCGGGCGAACCGCACGGGGCGCATTGAGCATCAGACCAGGGGTGGGGCCCTGGCCGATCATGGTGCGATCGTTCTCGTCGGGCTCGTCGTCAGCAAGGGGATCATTGCCCCAGGACGTGGATGCCTCCAGCGGGGACGTGCCGAGCTCGGACACGAGGCCATGGTCGTCGCCCAGGTCGTCGTCATCCGGGTCGTCGCTGGTGCTGAGCCCGTCGTCGTCGAACACCACATCAAAGTCGGCGGCCGCGATGCCTCCGGCCTTCCAGCCCGCCGAGTCGTCCTCGGCGGCGAGCACGTCGGGGTCCTCAAACTGGAGGCTGTCCCCATCGTAGGAGAATCCGTCGTCCTCATCCCCGCCGAACAGGCTGTCGTCCTCATGGGTGGCAAAGGGTTGGTTGTCGGTGTCCGGTTCGAGCAGCGCTGCCTTGAAGATGGGTGCGCTGTCGGGCTCTCTCGCCGCCCGCCGCTCGGCGAGGGTGCGCAACACCTCCGGCGGGATCCTGGAGATCCGCGTGGCTTCTTCGTCGTCGACGTCGTCGGCGTGGGGGCTCGCGTCGGGTGGATCGTCGAAGAAGTCGTCGGCTTGGGTCAGCGCAACCCGCAGGCCGTCGGGCATCTCGCCCAGTCGTGTGGGTTCGTCGTCGCCGTCGTCGTGTTCCAGGGCTTCGATGAACCCAGTGTCGCCGTGGGCGCTGACCTCGGCTGGATCGTCGACCCGCCAGTGGACGAGTGGGGCGTCCTCTTCGTCTTCGTCGGCAAAGCCTTTAGAGTCTTGTTCTGCAAGACCGGGGAAGCCAGCGGGATCACCGAAGCTGAGGGTGTGCACACGTTCGTCCGCGATGGTCTCTTCGTCGTCTCCGGACTCGGGCATCGACAAGGTGACGTTGCTGCCGGCGTCGAGGGTGCCGTCGTGGGCGAACAAGCTCTCGTCCATCGCAGCAGCAATGAGCGTGGCCTCTTCGTCGCCGAGGTCCGCGACCGGGTGCAAACGGATCGTGCGGTCCGGGATCGCCCGCTGGTGCTGTGCAGGCCGAGATCGGGGGGCCGCGAGCAAGCTGGCGTGGACTTCACCAGTGGCGAACTCTGATGCCGCTTCCCGAGACAAGCGCAGGACCGTTGCCCTGCGGTGAAGGACCGGGGAGTGCACCGGCAGTGGGGACGGTCGCTCGTCCACGCCGCTGAGGGCGATTCGCAGGGACCCACCGAATGACAGGTGGGTGTGGGAGAGCACCCGCAGCCGCATCCGCGCTTCCTGGATCGTGGCCAGGAGTCGTTCGGCATGCTCAAGGTCTTTGGACATTCGCTCTCCGTCGACGGACATGCCGGGCTCGATCCCCGTCATGCCGCTGTGCGATGGGGGCTCGGGACCGGTGCGTCCGGTGCTTAGTCGTTCGAGAGCGTGACCGCGTGGGCCTTGGCGGTCATCGCCGAGAGACTGCTGCGCAGCTCAGCTTTCGCGGCTTGCATCTGGGCAACATTGTCCTCGAGCGTGCGGAGCTGACGCTTCAGGGTCGTGTTCTCGTCCCGCAGCGTGCGCGCTTCCGTTTGCAGGGTCGTGATGCGCTCCCGCAGGGTCTCCGTCTCGGCGTCGATCGCTTGGATCTCGGCTTCGAGTGCGAGGGCCTCGTCGGAGTGAGCGCTTCGACCGGTGGTCGCGGCCTTTGCCCGAGCCCGCAGCGACTCGATCTGCTCACTGGACGTGGTGAGCGTGGACTCCAGCGAGGCCATGTCTTGTTCGTAGTGAGCTTTCTCGGCCCGGTGACGGGCCAGCTCGGTCTCGATCGTGATGATGCGGCGGGTGGTGGCTTCGGATGCCTTGAGCGCAGCATCGAGCTCGGCCATGCGGTCTTCGAGAACCGCCGCCAGCTCGGTCTGAATTTGCTGTAGGCGGTCGCCGTTTTCTACGCTCATCGCTGGCGCTCCGGAGCGGGCATCGCCGGGTCCACAGACCTTGGGACTGTTGACACCGTGGGGGTCAGAGCCGTGGGGTGAGGGAGGGAGGACGATGCGCCGAGAATGCTGAACAATTGGGAAGGTCGAGACAAAAAATGGATGCCGAGTCGCGCCGCCGGCGGGACCGGAAGCAGCTGACTGCTGGGGCACGTGCCGCTCGCCGGAGCAGGACGGTGTGGGTCCCTATCCGACGTGAAGGGTCCGAAGGTAGCAAGGGCCGGATCCCAGTGTCAATCGTGCAGCCGAACGGGCTGCTGAAGGCACAGTCCGTGACGGATTGTGGTGGCCGAGGTCCCAAGGGGGACGGCGCGAGGGATGTGATCGTGGGCGACCGCCCCACCCGCCGGGGACTGGGCCGGATCCAGGGGACCCGTGCCGGCACCTCAGCCCGTCCAAGACAGAGATCGGGGGGCCCACGCAAACGGGTCGACTCGATTCGCAACGAGTTGGGGGTGTGGCGGTGACACCGGCCCATGCAGCGTAGTAGGGTCCCGCCGCCAGAACAGACAGGTGCATGGCATCCTGCCGGTCAGGCTTCACATGCAAGTGGGATCGCGAGCGCGGCCCCCTTGGTGGGACGAGGCGTCATGGAGCGGGTTCCAAGATTGGTCGTGGTCGAGGGGGCTCGCACAGGGCACCGCTTTGACGTGCGCGCCGAGGCTTTGAGCATCGGACGTGCGGACACGTGCACCATCCGAATTGACGACCCGGGCGTCAGCCGGGAGCATGCCCAGATCTTCTTGCGCAACAGCACGGTGTGGGTGCAGGACACCGGCAGCCGCAACGGGGTCTTCGTCAATGGCAAGCGGATCGCGCGGCCAAAGGCCCTTGGTGTGGGGGATGCCGTGGTGGTGGGCGCGCACCGCTTCGTGCTGGCCTTGGAAGAAGCGGCCGACGACGAGGACTCAGGCGCCGCCTCAGAGACGACGGAGCCGGTGCCGACGGTCGCGGTGAGCCACGCCCGCAATGCCCCCGCCGCCGTGAACAAGAAAGCGTTGGTGGTGGCCGGGGTGGTTGGGGTGGTCGTGCTGCTGGGCGTTGCCGCCGTGGTTGCAGCCGGATAGCACCGCGGGGTGGAAGTGGCTTCGCGGGCCCGAACGATGCGTGTGATGCGCCTTGTTCCTGGGTCGGAACCGCTTGCCCGCTCGGCTTGCGGCGCCGCTGATGGTGGCCCAGCCTGTTCAACTCGATGCATTGCTGAGCGTGATGCACATCCGCTGCCGGAATTTCGATCTGCTGGAGTGGCGCGCGAGACAGGCCGCTGGCCTGGCGGCACCGAAGGGATGAAGGCAGGGGAGGAGGCTCCCGGTGACCGTCCAACAGGTCGAAGTCGTGGTTCGGCGCGCCGGCCAGCCCGAGCGCCGCGTGATGTTGTCTGCGGGCGTGACCCAAGTGGGCCGCGCCGAGGACAACGACCTCGTGCTGCCCGACATCGGTGTCAGCCGCCGCCATGCCCGAATTGTCTTTGATGCCGGCACGGTGCGGGTCGACGACCTGGGCAGCGGCAACGGCACCACCTTTCGCGGCCGCCGCTTCGACAGCCAGGTCATGGCCGACGGCGACGAAGTGGTCATCGACCCCTTTGTGATCGCCTTTCGGTTTGTCGGGGCCGTCGCGGAGCTTCCGGAAGACGACGACACGGTGCGGGCGCCGCCAGATGCGGGCTTCTCCGGTGCTGCGGCGCGGGTGGTGGTGCTTCAGGGCAACCGCTTGGCCTCCAGCTACCCGGTCGGTGGCGCGCCCCTGTCGCTGGGCCGCTCCGAAGCGCGGGACATCGTGCTCTTCGACCCTGCGGCGAGCCGCGACCACGCCCGGGTCGAGCTTCGTGCGGACGGCTACTGGCTGGTGGACCGCGGCAGCGCCAATGGCACCTACTGCGATGAGCAGCGGGTGGTGGACGCCCTCAGGCTCCAGCATGGGGCCCACCTGCGGATCGGCGCCACCGAGTTCCGCTTCGAGCTGGCTGAGCCCTCGTCTGCCTCCCAGGCGCCTCATGTGCCGGCCGCCCTGCCTCCCCCGCCGCCGGCGCCCGCGCCCGCTCCGCCGCCACCTGCGTATGTCGCTCCGGCCCCCCCGCCTCCGGCCTACGTGCCGCCGGCTCCGGCTCCGGCTCCGGCTCCCGCTCCCGCGCCACCGGCCACTGTGTCTCCTGTGCCGGCACAACCGGTCTTTCAGCCGGCCTACGATTCCCCCGCTGCAGCCGCTCCTGCTCCGCCGCCCCCCGGCGCTCCAACGCGCCCCTCATCGCTGCCATCGTCATTGGGTTCTTCCTGGTTGTCCTTGGCGTGGGTGCGGGTGCCATCGGGCTGGTGTTGATGAATGACGGCGAACTCGCATCCCGCCTGGGGATTGTGGAAGAGCTGCCAGAGCTGCCGCCGGCGTACCAAGTCCAAGCCCGCAACGTGGACGAAGTGGCGCGGCTGATGGCCGACGGGGCCATGCACTTCGACCAGCGCCGCTACATGGATGCGGCGGGTCGGTACTACAAGGTGGTCAAGGGCTTGGAGCCCCAGCATCCCGGCGCCAACCGGGAGGGCTTCATCACCTGTGAGTACGTCGCGTTCGGTATTCTCGCTGACTCCTTGCGGGCGGGAGAGGTCGATCCGAAAGAACACCGGTCGCTCAAGCGGACGGTGCTTGCCCAGGTGGCTGAAGCTGAGCAGTCTGGCACCGGCCTGGTGGAAGCGCGGCTCGCGGTGGAAGATGCCCTGCTGGTGGTCGGAAAAGACGCCGAGCTGAGCAGCGCCGAAGGGCGGGTGCGCCGCGCCCTCGCCAGCCGGCTCAAGTCGTCGGAGCTCGTCGACAAGCAGGAGACCATGCGCACGAAGGTCCTGTTGGGTGAGGTCTCCATGGACGGCGGTGACCTCGGCAAGGCCCGGTCGGCCTTGGAAGCGGCCATTGCGCTGGATCCGGAGGGCTTGATTCCCGATCGCTACCGGGCGGAGCATCTGCTTCGGATGGTGGAGTACCGAGCGGGGCACCCATAGGCGGCGTCCAGGCCATGGGTCGATGGGCTGTGTTTGGCCTCTGGGTGGCGGTTGTCGGCTGCGGGCCCCACAGCCGGGGGCCTGCTGCGGCAGCGGTGTCGGTGCACCACGGCGGTGGCCTGCCCGACCGCACTCAAGAAGTGCTCAAGTCCGCCGCGTCTGACCCAGCGCCCGAGGTTCGTGCCCGAGCCCTCGCGGTGCTCCTGTTGGCGGACCCCAGCCCAGACGGTGGGCCCGCTGCGTCTGCTGGGCTCTGGGACCCCAGCCCGTGGGTGCAGGCCCGGGTGCTCGACGCCCTCGCCCAGCGCGGCGCGGCGCCTGAAGCCAGAGCGCGCCTCATCGAGGTGGCGGCTCGTCCAGATGTCAGTCCATATGCGGCATGTGGTGTGTTGCTGACATTGGCCATCGAGGGGCAGCCGTCCGGCCTGATGCCCCTCATCGACGACCGGCTGGTCCGCGAGCGTGCGCCCTGGCGGCGGGTTCCCTGCTTGTTGGCCAAGACCGTCGTGGATCCTGCCGGGAGCGCTGCCGCACAGGCGGAGCTGGCGGGGGCGCTGGAGTCTGGCGCGGTCGCCCTGGACCCGGTGTTCTTGGATCGACTTTGTCGACACGCCCCAAAGGCCCTGAATGGCGCACTGGTTAGTCTTCTCGGCGAAGCGGAAGACCTGCTTGTGCTGCCGCTGACCATCGGCTTGTTCGAGCGAGGACAGTCGGCCGGAGGGCGGGGCATCGATGAGATGCTGGCGGCGGAGGACCCGGAGACTCGGATGGGTGTGGTGCTGCGGCTGTGGGGTGTTCCTGGCGATCGCTCAACCGCACTGTTGCGGGACGTGGCCGGCGGCAAGGCCTCCCCGACAGCGACCCTCGCGGGCTTGGCGCTGGCGGCCCGGGGAAGCGGGGGGCCCGGACTGGTGGAGGCGGCCTTGACCGGTGACTCTCCGGAGCTCCAAGTGTATGCCCTTCAGGCCCTGGCGGAGGGTGTTGTGGCCTCTCGGGCTGGCGGCGGAAGCCGGGCGTGGGAGCGACTGGGCGGACAAGGCCTGGACATCGCGCTCCGGGCGGAGCGACCCGCACTCGTCGCTGCGGGCCTTGCTTTGCTGGGCGCGGTGGGAAATTCCCGTGATGTCGTTCGTGCTGAGCCCTTTCTCGCGAGTGAAGACCTCGAGCTGCGCCTCGCCGCTGCGGAGGCGATTGCAGCGTTGACCATGGCGCGCTGATGCGGCGGGTGCCCCAGCTCTTGGCCGTCCGGCGGTGCGGTACGGTGCGGTGTCTTTGGGTGGGTCGTGGACGACCCCCTGGCAATGGAGCCTCCGGGATGACCTGGCTTGTGCAGCCCCTCCTGTGTCCGAGCCTCGCTGGTCAGACGGTGGCGGTGCTCGTGCGCTTGCACGCCTCAGCGACCGGGCCGGTGTGTTTGTGGGACGAGGAACACCCTGCGCAGGTGTTCGATGACAATGGCTTAGCCTACGTCATTCTTGGCGCCGTCCGGCCCCTCGATGTGGGGCTGTTCCGCGACGGACCGCGCTGGCTGTCGGTGGTCCACAACGGCGAAGATGTGCCCCCCCAGACCCGGGTGCCCGTCGACGGTCGCGCGCTTGTGGTGGCCCACCAGCTGACCCGACTCCGCGAACGCCTCGACCAGCCCACTCCCGCCCTGCAGCGTGTGGAAGACGCCGTCGCGACCCTCCGTGACCACCTCGATGCGGTCCACCGCGAGCGCCATCCCCAGACCGACCCGTTGGTCCCTCTCCAGGTCGACCTGGACGCCCTCCAGATGGCCGTCAATGTGCTCCAACAAGCCCACCACACCACGGCCGACGCCGTGCATGATCTGGTGGGCAGCGGGGGCGAGCTGGAGGATCACGAGCGCCGCATCCGTCGCCTGGAGGCCCGTGCAGCACCGGTCCAGCTCGCACCGGACGCGGGCATGAAACACAGTGGGGCGCTCGCCCGTATGGCCCCCCCGACCGCTTCCCTGGAGCCTTCCATGTCCGACAGTCTCCCCCCGGCACCTTGGTTCGATGAAGTCCGAGAGGCCTTCTTGGACGGCAGCGCCAGCGTCTTCGTCCTCCATGGACTGGTGGATGACCTCCACCCGGTGCCGGTCTCGGGTGGGCTGACTTGGGGACCGCTGGCCGATGCAGTGGCCGCGCGCCTGACGGGCTCCCGCGACATCGTCCTCCGGTATGACCTGTTCAAGGGCATTCGGGGCGAAGGCGCGACCGCCCAGCGCTCACTCGAGGGCCAGCCGGTGCTCCCGGGTGTGCAACCGGCGCTCGCTCGCATTGGCAAGCTGTTGGGTGATCGGCGAAAGAGCACGGGCGTGGTGATCGATCAAGCGGACCTGTTGTTCCCCCCCGGTGCGGCGCGCGCGCTCTCCCCGGACGATCGCCTGGCCCGCAGCGCCCTGCGGCACTGGCTGGATGATCCGAAGCTTCGGGAGAGCAACAACATCCTCTTTCTGGTCACATCCTCGGCGGACGACCTCCCCGCGGAGCTTCTCCGCAGTGCCCGCTGCCGCGTGATCTTGGTGAACGCCCACGGTGCGGCCACGCTGCGTGCCTACCTGCGGACGGTGTACGCCGTCGATGTGCCGGTGCCCGACGACGTCACGCTCAACGGACCGCTTCTTGCGCACATCGGTGCACTCAACCGGCTGGGACGGGCGCCTGACGCCGTCGAGCTGGCCCAGTGGACCGCCGTCTTCCAACCCCCTGCCCCCCTCTCGGAGTGAGCATGCCCGACCCCGTCCTTCCTTCCTGGGCCGAGGAGCTGAAGGCCCGCTTCCAGAACGGAAGCGCCACCTCCTTCCTCCTCCATGGCGCCATCGACGACCTCCAGCCTTGGGCCGAGCCCGAGGGGGCGACCGCTTGGCTCGAGTCCGCGGACTTCCTGGCGCGCTTCTTGGGGCGCTCCCGCACGGTGGTCTCGTGGTCACCCCGGGCGGGGCTGGCGTTCTCTTCGGCGGAGGGCGAGGCAGAAATTCGTGAGCGCGTGGCGCTGCGGCGCAAAGCCACGGGCCAGAGCGAGCTGGGGGCTTGGCCGAGAGAGGGGCGGGCGGTGCTGGGCCTGCTCCGCTCGCTCGTCGGGGAACGGGGGCTCCGGTTGGCCCTGGTCATCGAGTCTGTCGAGTTGTTGGCACCTGCGGAGTCCTCGTCGCCCGACGCCGATCTGACCCGAGGCCAAGTCAGCAGCCTCCTCTACGACCCATCGCTGGGGCTGGAAGCCGATGTGGTGCTGGTGCTCGCGACGACCGACCTCGCGCAAGTGGACCCCCGGGTGTCCGGTGCGTCCCGCCTCGCGAAGGTGCTGGTGCCACCCCCGGACTTTCGCGCCGTGAAGGAGCTGGTGGCCAACCTGATGGTGGGTGCCGAGGCGTCGGCGATCGACAAGGTGGCGGCGGGGCTGTCCGGCCGGAGCCTGCGGGATGCCAAGTCTGTCGTGCAGCGCCTTCAGGCGGGCCCCACCCCGTCCAGCGCCGACGCCTTGGACCGTGCTGTGCAGGACGCCGTCCAAGGGCCCCGGTTGCCGTCGTGGGCAGAGGAGCTGCGCGAGCGCTACCTCGCGGGAGAGTCCGCGCTGTTCCTGGTTCACGGCAATGTGCGGGACCTCTTCGCCTGGGAGGACGAGGCCGGCGAGATCCAGTGGGTCGCGCTGCGCGAGTTCCTGGAGCGCTTTCTGTGTCGGCACAAGAACATCGTTGCCTACTACAATGTCAGCGAGGGGCTCGAGTTCCCGATGGCTGGCATGGACGGGCGCTTCGTGCGTGCCGTCAACGGCGGGCGGGGGGGCGCGCGCATCACTCCCGGTGAGGACCTGCCCCGCACGCCAGACGCCGTCCTGCCGCTGATGGAAGCGCTCATCACGTCGACTGCGCCGTCGGTCTCGGCGGCCGTGGTGCTGGACTATGTCGAGATGATCGTGCCGATGGCCGAGCTGGGCTTCATGTCCGAGTCTGACAAGGCCAACCTGGTCGCGCTTCAGCGCTGGTCGAGCGACCCCGCATTCCTCGACAGCGACAACGTCGTTGTGCTGTGCACCGAGACCCTCTCCGATGTGCACCGCCGGGTGGTGGGCTCCCCGCAGCTCGCGGCCATCAACGTCCCGCTACCCGACGAGAATGCCCGTCTGTCATTTGTTCGCAGCGTGGACCTCGACGGCATCTCGATGGAGATGGACGACGTCAGCCTCGCGAAGGTGACCGCAGGCCTCACCCTTGTTCAAGTCCGTGGCCTGCTCAAGCGGGCGCGCCAGTCGGGCGAACAGATCACGTTCCGCACCATCAGCCGGCGCAAGAAGGCGATCATCGAGCAGGAATGCCACGGCCTGGTGGAGTTTGTGGATCCCGGGCATGACTTCAGCCACGTCGGTGGCATGGAGCGGCTCAAGATCGATCTGCTCAAGGTCTCGACCGCCATCAAGAAGGGTCACCGCACCCGGGTGCCGATGGGCATCATCTTCGTTGGGCCGATGGGCACCGGAAAGACGTTCATGGCGGAGGCGTTCGCAGCAGAGAGCGGCCTGACATGCATCAAGTTCAAGAACTTCCGAGAGAAGTGGGTGGGGTCCACCGAGGGCAACCTCGAGAAGATCCTGCAAGTCGTGGATGGCCTTGGCTACGTCCTGTTGATCTTGGACGAGGCCGACCGCTCGATGGGCTCGTCCAGCGACGGCGACGGCGGGACCTCCAGCCGCGTGATCGCACGGCTCAAGGAGTTCATGAGCGACACGAGCCACCGGGGTCGGGTGGTGGTACTCATGATGACCAACCGGCCGGACAAGCTGGATGCGGACCTCAAGCGGCCCGGGCGGTTCGACCTAAAGATCCCCTTCTTCTTCCCCGAGCACGCCGATGAACGCCTTCTGGTGATCGAGGCACTCGCGCGCAAGAACAAGCTCAGCATCGAAGAAGGGGTGTCCCTCCAGCCGGTGGTCGACGGCACCAAGGGATACTCGGGCGCAGAGCTGGAGAGTGTGCTGTTGGCGGCAGCCGGGCACGCAGCCGACGAGGACCGCGCCGTGCTCAATGCCGACGATCTCGCCCAGGCGGTCGAAGACGTGATCCCCAGCCGCGACACCCGCATGCTGGAGTTCATGGAGATGCTGGCTGTGTTCGAGAGCACCACGCGCCGCATGCTGCCGGATCGCTATCAGGGGCTGTCCACCGACGAAGTGCACGCGCGGCTGGACAGCTTGCGTGCTGCCTTGGGCCGGCGGGCATGACGGTGGCCCGGCGCGCTGTGGTGGCGTTGCCGGGCCTCGACTTCCTCCCTGCCGACTCCGGCGCCAGGGATCGGTGGGGCATCCCCCGGCACCTCCAGCCTGTCCTTGACAGCCACGGCGGCACCGCGTAGGAGGGGGCGGCTTCGGGTTCCTTGTCTGCATCGGTCTATGGGTTCTGCCCTGTACCGGTCGATCGGGAGCTCCTGCTGGCTGCAATCGGGGCCGTCTGTGCCCAGAGCCGAGGTTTTGCCTGCTCTGGAACAAGCTCCCGCTCGATCGTGCCAGACATGGGTTATGCCGAGGCCCCGCGTGGCACTGCCGCTCACGGGTCGAGTGCACCATCCGAACCTCCCAAGTCTCTTCCGCGCTGTCGGTCGGGCGTCTGGGACAGCCCCCTCGGGGATCAGTGGTTCCGTGTGGCCTTCGGCTGCACATCCGCTGCCCATAAGGGCGCATCGAGGACTGGGTCCTCACCCGCTTGTGTCGGCACCGTCACCACAGTGCCTTGGGCCCCGGCCCCCCTTTTCGACGATTTCTTCGGAGACTCTCATGTACGCCGTTGTCCAGACTGGCGGTCAGCAGTACCGCGTGTCCACTGGCGACACCATCACCGTCAAGCGCCTCGATGCCGAGGTGGGTTCGGAAGTCAGCTTTGACGTGCTGCTTGTCGGCGGCGGCGAAGCTGGCCCGCAGATCGGCGCGCCCCGCGTCGATGGTGCTCGTGTTGTCGCCGAGGTCGTGTCCCACGACAAGGGCGAGAAGCGGGACATCTTCAAGTATCGGCGGCGGCACCGGACCCGTCGTCACACGGGCTTCCGCCCCTCCGAGACCACTCTCAACATCAAGGCCGTCGAGGCCTGAGGATTGCACCATGGCTCACAAAAAGGGACAGGGCAGCACCCGAAACGGCCGCGACTCGAACCCCCAGTACCGCGGTCTGAAGCGGCATGACGGGCAGACGGTGACGGCGGGCAGCATCTTGGTTCGTCAGCTTGGCACTCAGTTCCATCCGGGTGAGGGCGTTGGCCTCGGCCGCGACTACACGCTCTTCGCTTTGTGCGACGGTGTGGTTCGCTACGAGCGTCGCCGCAACCGTCGTCGGGTGTCGGTCTATCCGGCCGGCGCAGAAGCCTGATCGACTTGCTTAGGATGGCCCGGGTCCTGCGGGCTCCGTGCCGATGATTCAGACCCGCCTTCGCCCGCTTCCTGGGCGGGCGGGCTTTCGTTTTTGTGACCGTTGCGTCCAAACCTCGCACTGGATTGCTGCCAGCTGGCAGACTTGGATTGTGACGCGCATGGTGGGTGGTTTCCCCGCCAATCATGCCTTCCAGGTGACCCATGCAGTTTGTTGACGAAGCCACAATTCGAGTCCAGAGCGGTGCCGGCGGCAACGGCTGCATCTCCTTTCGCCGCGAGAAGTTTGTCCCGATGGGGGGGCCCGACGGCGGCAATGGTGGGCGGGGCGGTGACGTGGTCTTGGTGGCCACCACCCGACGCTCGTCCTTGCTGGAGTTTCGTGGCCAGGTTCACTGGCGCGCCCAGGACGGTGGCCACGGACTCGGAAAGCAGATGACGGGTGCCCGTGGGGCGCCTGTGGAGATCCCGGTCCCCGTGGGTACTCGTGTCTACGATGTGGACCTGGACCGTGTTCTGGGCGATCTCGTCAGCGACGGCGACCGCCTTGTGGTCGCCAGCGGTGGCGATGGTGGCCTGGGCAACATGGTCTACAAGTCGAGCACCAACCGGGCCCCCCGCAAGTCGAAGCCGGGTGGTGAGCCAGAGCTACGGCACCTGCGCCTTGAGCTGATGCTGATGGCGGACGTGGGGCTGCTCGGCTACCCGAACGCGGGCAAGAGCACGCTCATCTCGAAGCTCTCGTCAGCGCGGCCCAAGATCGCGGACTACCCATTCACCACGCTGGTTCCCAGCTTGGGTGTGGTCCGGGTGGGCTACGAGAGCTTCGTCATTGCGGACATTCCGGGCCTCATTGAGGGCGCTGCGGATGGCGTCGGGCTGGGCCATCGGTTCCTGCGCCATGTGTCGCGGACCCGTCTGCTGCTGCACCTGCTGAGCCTCGCCCCCGACGAGGAGCTCAGCCCCCTGGTGCGCTATCAGAACCTCCGCACCGAGCTGCGCCGCTTCGACCAGTCGCTGCTGCGCAGGCCTGAAGTCATCGTTCTGACGAAGACGGACTTGCTCCCGCCCGAGGTGCTGGGCGAGGTGGTCGCCGAGCTTCGTGCGGAGCTGCCGGATGTGGGTGAGCTGTTCTGCATCTCGTCCCACGCCGAAGAAGGGCTGCGCCCGCTGGTCACCCACTGCTGGGATGAGGTCTGTCGACTTCGAGGCCTGGGTGAGGAATGAGGTCGACAGCGCTCGCGCTGCTGGCACTGGCCGGGTGTGGGGACGAAGCGGCGGTGGCCGCACTCGCCCAGGTGTCCCAACAGGTCCAGTTTGAGGCGGTCGACAGCCTCGGACCTCACCACTTCTTGGGCAGTGTGCACCACCGACGGATGCGGTCGGATGGCACCGTGGGCCGGACCGACGAGGCCGTGGAGATCCGCTGGCAAGACTGGGACTCGTTTGAGTTTCGGCGCTCGGTGGACGGGGAGCTTGCCACGGCGGTCATTGCCCGAAGTGGCGTGCCCTGGATGATTCAGGCCAATGGGACATGGCGGCGCGAGGAGGATGCCGAGCCCTTCCGCTTGGAGCTCCGCCAGAGCTGGAATGCCTGGGACCAAGCGCTGGAGCCGTATCTGGACCGCATTGTCTACGACGACCGGGGCACCGAGGTCGTCGAAGGTCGTCAAGCGCGGCGTTATGGTCTGTCCCTCGCACCCCCGGTGGCTCGCCCCGATGCGGCTTCCCGCGGGGGCAAAGCTGCGAAGCGCCGCAAGGCGGGCCGGGACAAGTCCGCGGAGCCGTCGGGCGACCGGCTGCTCTCCATTGCCGGAGAAGTCTGGGTTGATGAGTCAACCGCAGTGCGGCTCTTGGCAGATGTTCAAGCTGAGCGCATCCACAGAGGGCGGTCCCACGCCGTGGAGCTCAAGGTCGTCCGGTCCGACATTGGTCGGGACCAACAGATTCAAGCGCCGGATGGCGACGCAAAAAAGGGTCGGAAGAAGCGCAAGTCGCGCCCCGCCGGCACCAGCCTTCCGCCGACCCCCCAAACCGAAGAGCAGAACCCATGAGTTCAGTCCCCGAGACCGCACCCGAAGCGGACACCCACGAAGACGTGTTCGATGTGGATCCGATCGTCCTTCCGATGGCTCGCCTTGCCGTGTTGGCGGCGAGCGAACTGAAGGCAGAAGACCTGCGGGTCATCAACGTCGAAGGCCGTTGCTCCTACTGCGACATCGTGGTGGTGTGCACCGGCAAGGCCGACCGGCACGTGCGCGCCATCGCCAACAACATCGTCCAAGCCCACAAGCGCGCCCGGGGCAAGCCGCCCATCGGTGTGGAGGGCATGGCGAGCGGTCGCTGGGTCCTCGTTGACCTGGGTGACGTGCTGGTGCACATCTTCAGCGACTCGGCCCGCGGCTACTACGACATCGACGGGTTGTGGATGGATGCACCCCATGTGGACCTCGAAGAGCTGGGTCTCAATGAGGACGGTCTGTCGCTGGAGTCGTCAGCCGCATCTGAAGAGTGAAGTGTGTGCTGCTGCGGGTCGGGAAGGGCCGGTGTGCCTGGGCCGACACGGCGACGAAGGACTTCACCCGTCGCTTTCAGCGGACCCTTCCCTGGGAAGAGATCCGCCTGAAGCCTGAGCCGGAGCGGGGTGACATCGACCGCGTGAAGGTCGCCGAGGGCGAGCGCGTGCTGGCGAGGGTTCAGCGTGGGGACCTGCTGGTCGTGCTGGATGAGCGGGGGGAGTCGCTGACCACGGACGACTTCGAGGCGCTCTTTGCGGGTGCACTGCGCGACGGCCGCAGCCGGGTGGTGTTTGCCATCGGTGGCCCCCATGGCCACGGCGACGCGGTTCGCCAGCAAGCCGCCCGGGTGATTGCGCTGTCGCCCATGGTGCTCAACCATGAGCTGGCCCGGGTCATCTTGGTGGAACAGATCTACCGGGTCAGCACCATGATGTGGGGCGGCGGCTACCACCACGTCTGAGGTGTCGCAGGAAAGGACGCTTGCGGTGGAGTGGCCGGAGGTCGTGCCCCACGCCTCGGTGACAGCTTGCGACAGGCGGCGGCGTGGCTGCTTGAGTAGGTGTGGAGAGCCAACGACGCCGCTTGCGGCCCCTGTGTCCCAATTCCAAAGTCTTGCGGTCCCTTCGGGTCGACCGCCGGTCGACCGCTTCCGGTCGGCTTTGTGGGTGTTTGTCCAGGGCCTGCTTGCCCTGTGCCTCCCTGCGCGATGTGTCCGGTGCGCCGCAGATGTCGCAATCGGGTCACCGCTGCCACTGTGTGGTCCCTGCTGCGCGGACTTGCCGCCGCTTCCCCGGTTGGTGCCTTCGCCTGGCTTGGTCGCGATGGCCTGGACGGCGGGCGACTATGCCGGCCCGCTGGGCGATGTCATCCGTGTCGCAAAGAACGGTCGCAGTCCCGCGATGCTCCAGACGGTGGGGCGCCACCTCGCGCGGCTGGTGCGGTCGCGGGTACCGTGTGTTGACGTGATTGTGCCGGTGCCCAGCGCGCGATGGCGGACGGCGGCGCGTGGCTTCTCGCCCGCGTGGGTGCTCGCCCATGAGCTGGGGCGGGAGCTGGGCGTGCCGGTGAGCGCGCTGCTGATGCGGCGGGGCAGGGGGGGGCAGCGGGGCCGCGATGCGACGGCCCGGATGCGGGAGGTCCGTCGGGAGATCCGATGCCGAGATGGGATCGGTGCGGTCCCTCGCCGGGTGTTGTTGGTGGACGATGTGCTCACGACGGGGGCCACGGCCGGCGCATGTGCAGAAGAGCTGTTGGGCTTGGGGGCGCGTCGGGTCTTCTTGGTTGCGGCGACCGCAACCAAGTTGAAGAGCTCCGGCGGCTGAGGCTCGCTTGGCGGCGGCGCCCCCCGGCAAGAATGTCTTGGTGCCCGCAAGGGTGTCATCATCGACACAGCGGACCAGAGCGCGACACCACAGGACACACCACACGGGTGTCCCAGTTCTTTGACATTGATGACGTTTCAGGCGCTGGGGCCGGGACCCGCCGTGTCGCATGATTGAGTGCGAACCCTGATGCTGCGGGTGTTCACGCTTGGCGGACGCCCTGGGAACGGCCGCAGTGGGCGGCACGGCGCAGGGGTTGTGTGCGAGTATCGAATATTGGCACGGATTGTGCTAGATGATTGGTTGTGGTGACCGCTATAGTGCGGCCACGCTCGCGGAGGACGACATGCAGCACGTGGCCGAGTCCAACATTGGCGATCTGGTGAGCCTCTTCTACGACGAGTTCTTCGAGATGTACGGGGACGCGGAGCTTGCCGCGGTGGCTGCGGCCGCGGTCATCAACGACATGCTGACGTCGAGGCCCGAAGCCCAGGGCCAGCTCATCGAAGCGGCCTGAGGCCTTCGCGCCAACCGTGAGTGCAGGTTGCGTGTGCTGGGGCTGAGAACGCCAGCGGCCCGGGCAAGTGCGTGGCGCTGGATGGACGCGCGCCAGCGGCCAAGGTCCACAGGACGCGAGTGCCGACGGGCACTGGTGACAACGGGCACGGTGCTGGGTTGAACTGGCGTCAGGTTCGGGCACGGTTCGGAATGCCGGTTCGGGCTGACCCCGTCAAACAACAAATCTCGGTCCACGGCGGATCATCGAACGGTTACACTGGGTCACCCCGCCGCGCTCGCCTGTTCGGGCATTCTCCGCGCGCCGACCTCCCCGTTTGCCGATGCTCCCCGTACCTCGCCCTGACGGGCCGCCTCCTGAGTTCGTCCGCGCTGCGTGGTCTGCCATCACGGTCCAGACCGCTTGGCGACTGGTGTCCTTTGGGATGTCTGTTCGTCCCCGACTTCTGGATGATGCGCGCGAGCACGTGCTGCGGAGCTTGCCGAGTGACTGTACGGTGGACGACGCCGAGTGGTTGGCGCCGGCGCTGGTGGATGAGTTTTTGGCCCGCAAGCAGGGTCGGGGCGGCCATCGTGTGTCTCCCCCGGAACTGGTGGTCGACGAGGCCCCACGGCGCTGGCGGGAGCAGCTGCTGGGTGCAGTCGATCGGCTCGGTGATGCGTGCTTTCGGCTCCATTATGCCGATGGGCTGAGCATTGTCGACGTGGCCTCCCATCTCCGGGTGACCAGCGCGCGCATCGTCGCTGCCCTCTCGGCGGTCCGACTCTGCGCCGCCGACATCATCCAATCTGAACACCCGCGCCTGCGCCCCTCCGACGACGAGCTGGACCAGATCCTCTCCCGGCTGGCGCTGTACGCCGAACCAGGTGGGCCGGGTCCGATGGGCTTGCTGACCCCTGCGGGACTGGCTCATGCGGATCAGTGTCCGCGGGCGAGCCGGGCGGTGCGGCTGGTGAGGGCGGGCCACCTCGACGTGCGTGCTTTGTTTCCGCCCCGGGACGGCATCGCCGATCAGCAAGTGGACCTGCTGGTGGTGCTGCTGCACCCTGATGGGCACGGGGCTCGGGGGGCCTTGGTCTCCGGCCTGGGCAGTCACGCCCGAAGCCACGGCCCGAATTGCTGGGTGATCTCCGAAGGTGGGATCGATCGTGCGCGGGATGCGCTGCTGCAGCTTTGCTCGGCCGGCACGCCCGGGCGACACCATGTGCGCGGCGTGCGCATCCGAGGGCCTGGCCGGTGGAGCCGCGAGGTCCTGCTCGGCCCGCTGGTGACCCACGCGTTGGAAGCGGCCCGGGCCCGCCCTTGGGGAGAGGTGGCAGGACTCTGCGAGCTGCCGCCGGCTCGCCCCCCGCCGCCCCGGGCCACCGTGCCGTGGCTCGTTGCTCTGGCCATGGGTGCTGCGGCTGTGCTGGCGGCTGCCTGGGTTGGCCGTCCGGTGGTGACCCCGCCTCCTGCGCCCATCGCGGCCTCTTTCTCCGCTGTTGACGGAGGCTGGGACGTGCGCTTCGACACGAGCGATCGTGCCTCTCTGGATGTGATAGTTGAAGTGGACGGTGCTCTGCATGTGGCCCATCGCGACATTCGCGCCGCCAAGGGCAGCTGGGCCACCGGCGAAGGGGACTTCCGGCTGCGTGTCGCTGGTGATGGGGTGGCGATAGTGTCCAGCCCTGCCGGCGTGGACCAGCTGGAGGCCTTCGTTCACCAGTCGGCGACGAGCCGCAGTCCGCTCGAGTCATTGGCGCTCGCCCTGCGAAAGGACGCGCCGGAAGCCGACATTGTGGTTCGGCCCCCGCTCGCGATCGCTGGTAGTCTGTAGCCCTGCTGCGCGGTCCCCCCAGCCCGCGCCGTTCCCGCCCGCATCGAAGAGTCCCATGCGCATCACCCCGCTCGACATCATCCAGAAGCAGTTCGGAGACGCCCGCCGTGGTGGCTATGAGCCCGATGAGGTCCGGGAATTCCTCGACCAAGTGCGCGAGTCGATGGAAGCCTTGTTGCGGGAGAACCAGCGTCTGCGGGACGAAGTGGCCCGACGGGACAACGAGATTGCCGACCTCCGGGGCAGCGAAGGCGACATCAAGGAAACCCTGATGCTCGCCCGGCGGGTCTCAGAGGACATGGGCCGGAAGGCTCGGCATGAAGCGGATGTCATTGTTGGAGAGGCCCGCATCGAGGCCGAGGGGTTGTTGATGACCCTGGCCGACGAGCGCCGCGGGCTCCAGGCCGACCTCGTGCAGTTGAAGTCCCGGCGTGCCCGGCTCGTGGCCGACCTCCGTGGCGTCTTGGATGGCTATGCGCGGTCACTCGACGACTTGGGTGTCGGTGCGCCGGTCGCCAGATGAGTCGTCGGCGACGCCCGTCCCGTCGATCACGGTTCTCCGATCCCTCCGGTGGTGAGCCCCGGCTGGACCTCCACATGCACTCCACCCGCTCCGATGGCGAGCTGAGCCCTGATGAAGTGCTGGCGACCTGCGCTCGCCGGGGCCTCTCGATCGTTGCGCTGACTGACCATGATGCGCCGCCAGCGCTCACCGCCGGGATGCACACCGTCGGCGATCGCACCCTTCGGGTCTTGGAGGCGGCGGAGGTGTCGGGCACTCACGAGGGTGGCGAGCTCCACCTGCTGGTCTACTTCAATGGCCCCATGCCCAGCCTCTTTCGGGCGTTTTTGACCGGCCGCTCCAAGGCGCGGGCGGCTCGCTATGAGCAAGCGCGGTTGAGCATGGGCTTGGCTGGGGTGGTACCTGCGGACGACGACGCTGTGGCGGGCCGACGGGCGCTGACCCGACACCACCTCGCCCGGGCTCTGGTGGCGGCGGGCCATGCCTCGTCGGTGCACCATGCCTTCGCGAGCTGGTGCGGTCGCAAGCATGGGCATGTGCCCCCAGTGGACCTCACCTTTCGCCAAGCGATCGAAGCGGCACGTGCGGCCGGGGGCGTGCCCGTCTGGGCCCATCCGCGGCATGCCGATGCGGAGTTGTGGCTGTCGACCTTCAAGTCTTGGGGTCTCCAAGGGGTCGAGACGAACCGCCCGGCCTTGTCTGGCCCGGCGACAGCTGCACTCAGCCGGCTGGCCCGGCAACACCTCTTGGTGGAGACAGGCGGCAGCGACTTTCATGGGTGGGGAGCACGGCCGCTCGGCTCATTTCGCTACCGCCACGCCGAAGCCCGCGACTTTCTAGACTTGCTCGCCGAGGCGCCGTCCGACGCGAGTTGCCCACTCGCCGGTTGAGCGGGTATTAGGCGCTGCCTGAATCGCCATTCATTCCTCGGGCGGACTGCCTCGCCCACTGCCTGGAGCATCGACATGTCCAAGACCGCTGGCTTCTTCAACGAGTACCTTCCCAACAAGCTTGAGAAGAACCCCGATCTCGCCACGTCCATCAACGGCGTGTTCCAGTTCAACATCGCCGGCGCCGGCAACTGGACCCTCGATCTCAAGGGCAAGAACGAAGTCCGCGAGGGTGACTCCGAAGCTGCAGACTGCACCATCTCCGCTGGCCAGGACGACTGGGAAACCATCCTGGAGAACCCCAGCAAGGCCGTCACCATGGTCATGATGGGCAAGCTGAAGATCTCGAACCTCGGTCTCGCGACCCAGCTTCAGAAGATCCTGGCCTGAGCCTCCTCGCCGCGTGGCCGTGACCGTCAATCTGGTCTGGCCCCACGCCCTTCAGGCCAGGCCACTGTCGCCTGGCCTGATCTCGTCTTGGGCACAGGTCCGTCCCGTCGGAGTCCTCCCGGGCGCCGCTACCGTGCTCGCCGCTGTCGCCAGGTGCCGATGGCCCCCATGATGGCCAGTCCTGGGGCGATGATCAGGGACATCACAAAGACCAGCAGCCCCTGGACCAGCGTCATGGTGAAGCTGCCGCCCGCCGACGGGTTGGGACGGATGCTCACTTGGTCATCCTCACCCGCCAGCCACGCGATGGTGTTCAGGAACAGGTCCGCGTTGCTGGACTGGTCGAGCAGCTCGTTGCCGGCGAACTCCGCGTCCCCAAACACCACCAGCCGGCCGCCGGCCGCTCGAGTGACCTCACGTGGGACGGGTGAAGCGACCGGTGTGTCCCCCGACACCGCATCCACCGGACCGCCCAGTGGTGCTGTGCTGGCATTGCCCAAGACGGTCTGTCCAACGGGAATGACGCTTGGGTCGTCCACTTCCACCACCACTGCCATCGGCACCGGCCCGAGGCGGTCCACCCCCGGGTTTGGCTCCATGCCGCCGGCCGACAGGTAGTCGGACTCGGCCCACGCCTGTGGGCTGGTACGCATCAGCTCCATGGCGCGCAGTCCGCTCATCGACGCGTCGACAATGCCGATAGACCGGACAATCCGAAGCAGCACACCACCCTTGATGGGATTGGTGATGTCGTGGAAGTCGAAGCCAGCCTTCTCCACCACGATGTACGACGCGTCGCCGCCCAGCTGCTGCAGGTACGGGTTCTGTTCGAGCACAATGTCGTCGCCGACGGCCACATTGTAGCGGGCCAGGTCGGCCGCCAGACCGGGCACCCGTGCGGGCTCCAGCAGCAAGATCGCTGACCCTCCCCCGACGACATACTCAGCCAACAGCTCTTTTTCGGGGGCCAGCCAGTCGACTTGGGGATCGGCGATGACCACCATCGCGCACCGCTCCGGCACGGTGCCTTCGCGCAACAAGCTCAGCTTCTCGACCCGATAGTTTTGGCCCTCCAGCTTGAGCACCGCCAAGCCCAGGCCCGCGGTGGTCTGGTCGTCGTCTGGGTCGAGCTCTTCGTGCCCCGTCGTGAAGCACACCACATGCTCCACGCCGCTGGTCAGTCGAATCAGCGCGTTGGTCAGCGCTTCTTCATCAAAGCGGCTCTCCAAACGCTGGCGGTCTTCACCCGCCACCAGCACCACTGTGCCGTACGCACTCGTGACTTCAAACTCCCGCGCCACCAAGGGCTCAGCGAGGGGATCATGGAAGTCGATGGTCACCCGCGACGAGGCCGCTTCGAAGCCTTCGACCAGATCCTTGAACTGGATGCTGTCGGCGCCCGCCGGTGGGAAGAACGCATGCACGGCCACGTCTCGGTCGAGCTCACCCAACACCTTGAGGGTCTGCTCGCTCAGTGCGTGCTTTCCGCTCGCTGTGATGTCCCATCGCTTGTCGTATCGAACTGCAAGGACGTTGAGGGCCACCGCCACGCCGGCACCGATGAGCACCGTCGCCACCGCACTCAGCGAGTAGCGTGCCCCTCGAGATCGGGCGTACTGGCCGACGCTGGCTCGGTCGAGCCAGATGCCCAAAGTGGCCATCACCACGCCAAAGATGCCCACTCCGGCCCACTCCGGTTGGATGGCATCCGACGACACAGCGTGGGCCCCGAAGGCCGCCAGCGCGATGACACCGAGTGAACCGGCAATCCAGCCAAACCGCGTCATGTTGCCTCCCCGACTCTGCATGGGTTCATCGCCATCGGAACGACTCGACGCGCTGTTGGGTTGCGAACAGGAAGAAGCCCACAAAGGTCATGAAGTACACCATGTCTTCGACGTGCAGCAGGCCCTTCATGAGCTGGTCCAGGTGACTCAGCATGCTGACCTCTGCGATGTGGGACAACAAGTCCGCACTCGCCATCTCGCCCACCCAGCCCATCAGGTACAGCACCAGCAACGCGGCGAAGCTGACCATGAACGCGATGATCTGGCTGTCGGTGAAGGCACTGGCCAAGCCCCCCACTGCGAGGCAACACGCCGCCAGCAGGAACATCGCGGCGTAGCTTCCCGCGACGATGCCGGGGTCTGGTGTGCCCAACCAATACAACACGGCCGGCTGGTACAAGGTGGACGCGAACAACACCGTCATAAAGCCCAGTGCGCCGATGTACTTGCCCAGCACAATCGCGCCACTGGTCGCGGGACTCGCCAACAGAAGCTCGAAGGACCGCTGTCGAAGGTCCTCGGAAAAGGTGCGCATCGAGATGGCCGGGCACATCAGCAGCAGCACCACCGCCCAGTTGCCGAAGATCATGGGCAGCAGCACATCATTGATGGTGATCTGCTCCGCCATGTAGGGGTTGCCGGTGGACTGCACCGCGACGTCATTGAACTCGACAATACTGAACACAAAGAAGAAGCCGGTGATGACCACAAAGCCACACAGCGCGACCCATCCCAGAGGGTTGGCGAAGTAGGCGTCGAGCTCCCGCCTCGCAATGACCGCGACGGTCTGGAGGGCGCCGACGGGGCCTCGCGGGGGGGCGCCGGACGGCGTGGCTGCGGATGGGGCCATGGCCTGAGCTCCAGTGGGTGGAAGTGGTGCGGGAAGGGGAGGTGACAATGGCGTACAGGACGAGGCTTCACGCGCGGTGGGAGCGCCAGCGCTACGGCATCTTGCCCGCTGTCAGGGTCAGGTAGATGTCTTCAAGCCCGGCTTCGGTGGCGAGCTCCAACAGCCCATGAGGGGCCGCCAGCCGAGCGATGTCAGGCCGCACCTCGGCGCTCGCATGCACCCGAAGGCTCTCAGGCCCGATGCGCTCCACGCTCGTGACCGCGGGCAGTGCTTCCATGGATGTACACAGCGCAACGAGCTGCTCTGGGCTCACGCTCTGGAGCTGCAGACGAACCCGGTGGTTGCCCGCCTTGAGCGTGTCGATGCGGTCTTGTGCGACAATCCGGCCACGGTTGATGATGATGACCCGCTCGCAGACCGCCTCCACTTCGGCCAGCACATGGGTGGACAGGATGACCGTCGCGTCGCCCGCCGCCAGCTCCAAGAGGAGGTCCCGAATCTCGCGCCGTTGAGCGGGATCCAGGCCGCTCGTGGGCTCGTCCAGGACCAGCACGTCGGGTTCGTGGACCAGCGCCTGGGCGAGGCCGACCCGCTGTCGGTAGCCCTTGCTCAAGTGGTCGATGATGCGGTGGCGCACGTCGGTGAGGCCCACCCGGTCGAGTGCTCGGGCCGCTGCTCCGGCAGGGTCCGCGACCCCCCGCAAGCTGGCCGCAAATGCGACATAGTCTTCCACTTCCATGCTCGGGTAGAGCGGTGGCACCTCGGGGAGGTAGCCGATGCGCATCTTGGCCGCGGCCGGTTGATCCAGCACGTCCAGACCGCCGATGCGTGCGCGTCCCTCGGTCGCCCCAATGCACCCGCAGAGAATCCGCATGGTGGTGCTCTTCCCAGCACCATTGGGTCCCAAAAAGCCCACCACCTCGCCCTTGCCGATGTGGAAGGAGAGCTGGTCGACCGCAAGGAAGTCGTCATACCGCCGCGTCAGTCCTTCGACCTCGATCATCTGCACTCCGGGCTGGTTCTCACAAGCTGAGACCGGTCAGCCCACCGTTGAGGTGGCATGCGCTCCGCCGGCGCAAGGGCGCCCCTATTCGCAGCCGCCAGGGAGTCAAGCCGGCCGGCTGGTTCCTGGTGGGGCCGCCCAAGCGTCGGTTCCGGAATCGCACGGCCTTGCGGCACCTTGCCCGGGGCCCGCAGTGGGGAATACGGTGCCGGTGTGCCGCGGACCGTGCGCACCGTCTCTGGAGCTTCCCATGTCCCGCCGATTTTTGACCACCGCTGGCCTCGCTGCCGCTCTCTCCGGCTGTGGCACCAACTGGAGCGAACAAAAGGGGACCGAGGTGGACGCGGACGGGGACGGCTACAGCCCCGCTCAAGGCGACTGCTGGGATGTGAGCGGCGAAGTGGTCATCGATGGCGTGGCGACTGGCGTGGACGGCGCGAGTGTGCATCCCGGCGCCATCGATGCGCCCTATGACGGGCTGGACGCAGACTGTGCCGGTGATGACGACTTCGACGCGGACGGTGACGGCTATGTACCGCTCCAGTACTTGGCCTCCACCATCCTCAACAACCCATCATTCGACATCGGCGCGCGCCCCCAGGACGCCGACTGTGCCGACGTGGAGGATGACTACACCGGCAGCGAGGTCCACTTCCCCGCACCCGGTGCCACACTCCCGGACCCCGCGGATGTGTTTCCCGGCGCGCCAGTCGACACGTGGTACGACGGCATTGACGCCGACTGCTTGGGGGGGGATGACTTCGACCAAGACGGAGATGGCTTTGCTTCGGCCGACCACGAACAGATCGACGGCAGCGTCGGTGCCGACTGCCAAGACGAAGACGCCAGCGTGAACCCCGACGCTGTCGAGGTGTGCGACGATCTGGACAACGACTGCGACACGTTGGTGGACGGCGACGACGGGGACTTCGATGTCACCACACTGCGAGACTACTACACCGATGCCGACGCCGATGGCTTTGGTGATCCCGCCTCTCTGGAACAGAGCTGCTCGCCGGTGCCCGACACGGTCGACAATGGCGATGACTGCGACGATGGCAACCCCGGGGTCAACCCGGCGGCCGATGAGATCTGCGATCCCGACGATGTGGACGAGAACTGCAACGGGTTCGCCGACGACATTGACGAGACCACCGTCGACGCGGGCAAGACCACGCTGTACGCAGACACGGACAGCGACACCTATGGTGATCCCGGCGTGGCTGATCTGTTCTGTGATCCGGTCGATGGCTATGTGGAGAACAATGGGGACTGCGATGATGGCAACGGCGCCATCAACCCGGCGGCGGCCGAGGTCTGTGACGCCGCCGATGTCGACGAGAACTGTGACGGGGTGGCGGATGACGACGACGGCGGCGTCGACGTGAGCGGCTTCTCCACCTTCTACGCCGACACCGACGCCGATGGGTTTGGCGACCCCACCACAACCCAAGACCAGTGCGACCCAGGTGGCGGCTTCATTGCCGACAACACCGACTGTGACGATGGAAACGGGTCGATCAATCCTGGCGCTACGGAAGTCTGTGACGCCGGCGACGTCGATGAAGACTGCGACGGTGCCGCCGACGATGCCGACCCGTCCCTCGATACCACAACTCAGGCCACCTACTATGTCGATGACGACAGCGACGCGTATGGCGACAGCGCGGACGGTGGCACTGGATACTGCCTCGGGGACCAGCCCGCCGGCCTCGTCCTCAACGCCGATGACTGCGACGACTCCGACCAGGATGTCAATCCCGGTGAGGCCGAGATCTGCGATGCCGACGACACGGATGAGGACTGCTCTGGCTTGGCGGACGACGACGATGCGGGGGTCGATGTGTCGACCCAGGACCTCTACTACGCCGACTCCGACGGGGACTCGTTTGGTGACGAGACGGATGCGGGAGTGTTGTATTGCGACCCCCCCGCTTCGGTGGTGGCCGACAACACCGACTGCGATGACGGGGTGGCCGGCGTCAACCCGGGTGCCACCGAGATCTGCGATGCCGCCGGCGTCGACGAGAACTGCAACGGGCTCGCCGATGATGCCGACGGCACCCTCGATGTCGCCACGCAAGACGCCTTCTACGTCGACGATGACGGCGATGGATACGGGGATGCCACCGCCTCAGCTCAGCTCTACTGCGACGGCAACGAGCCCTCAGGCGTGGTGGCGGATGCCACCGACTGTGACGATGGGCTGGCGGCCATCAATCCCAGCGCCACTGAGATCTGTGATGGATCCGACACCGACGAAGACTGCGATGGGCTCGCGGATGACGCCGACCCTTCAGTCGACACGTCGACGCAGTCCACGTACTATGTGGATGGCGACCTCGATGGGTTTGGCGACCTGTCCAACACAACACTGGCGTGCGACCCGGACTCAGGCGTGGTCTCCGACAGCACCGACTGCGATGACACCGACGTGCTCGTCTATCCCGAGGCCGGCGAGACCTGCAATGATGGTGTCGACACGGACTGTGATGGCAGTGGGACGACCGAGACCGTGGGGGCCAGCACCACCAGCGTGTGTTCCCTCGAACCGGGGGTGATGGCTGATGAAGCCGCGCTCATTCTCCAGACGGGCTCGGCCATCTTGGGCACCGGCGAAGCGCTGGCTGCCAGTGACCTCGACGGCTCCGGCGATGGTGTCCAGGAGCTGGTCTTCGGCTCACCGGGTTCGACCTACCTCTCGTCCACCGACGTGGGCTCGGTGTGGGTGTTGCCCACGATGGACGGGGATCCGGTGTCCGCTGGCACCACTCTCACGGTGTCGACGAGCAATGCAGTGCGGTTCCGTGGGGGCAGCACAAACGAGTGGGCTGGCGCGTCCTTGGCTGTTGGCAACATCAACAACGATGCGTATGTGGACCTCATCGTCGGGGCTCCTGGCTATGGCCGCAACACTGGCGGCAACAACCCCACGGGCGCCATCTTCGGCATCCTTGGGCCCATCGGCGCAACACCGGGCTTGACTGCGCTCTCCGCGGCTGCCGACTTCATCGGCAACGGGAAGAGCAACGGGTCCTTCCTCGGTGCAGATGTATTCATCGGCGGTGATGCCGATGGCGACGGGATCTCCGGCGACATCCTGATCAGCAACCCCGCCTGTGGCGCGGCATTCTACGGGTCCGACACCAGCACCGGCACGGGCAAGGTCTACTTGCTCGCGGCCGGCGGGTCGCCCATACCCACCGACATCACCCACAGCGGCTCCAGCAATGTGGACGCCTACTGGATCGGCAGCGCGTGTGGTGGCTGGTCCCTTGGCATGGGCGATCTCGATGGCACCGGCGTCGACAGCGTGGTGATGTCCGAGCCCACGGCGCCCTCCAGCCTGCCCCGGGGCCGGGTCTACATCGACAAGGTAGCCAACGGGAACACCCTCTTGAACGACGCCGACTTTGTCCGGGGCCCTGCTTTGAGTTCCCACTTCGGGGATGCCCTCGCAGTGGGCGATCTCGACCAGGATGGCTACGAGGATGTCATCGCGAGCGCGACCTACAACGCTGTCGGGACAGGCGTCGTCTACGTGCTATACGGCAATTCGGGCTGGTCTGATGGGGACGCCATCCACACAGTCGCTGGTGCGACGATCACGGCCGCCGCTTCGAACACTCGCTTCGGTGCGAGCCTGTCCCTCGCCGGAGACATGGACGACGACGGCAACCTCGACTTGGTCATCGGGGAGCCAGACGGCGCCACCGGCTCGGCCTGGCTGATGTACGGCCCCTTCACGGGCTCGATGACCGCCTCGGCATCGACGGGTGACCAGTGGACCAGCACCACGACAGACGCCGGGCGCGCTGTCTTGGGCGACGTGGACCTCAACAACGACGGCTACAGCGAGTTTCTGGTCGGCGCTCCATCGGACTCCGCGGTTGTGGCCAACGGCGGCCGCACCTTCCTGTTCTCGGCGCTCGGCGACTGAGCCCGGTCAAAGCCCCGCTCACCCGACCGCCGCGATGGGCGCGGCACGTCGGATTCGGGCTGTCAACCGGCATTCTCGGCGCGGTCCCTTGCCTGTTCTCCGGGCCTGGGGCTACGCTGTGCCCGCTGTCGATCTTGCCGTCGGCATTGAGGAGACGTCCATGCCCCGCCCCATACTCCCTGCGTTCGGACTCTTGGCGTTGCTCGCCGGTTGTGGCACCAAGTGGTCCGGCATCGATGTGGATGGCGACGGCTACTCCGCGGCGGACGGCGACTGCTGGGAAGGCACCGACGGGCCGATTCCGGGCATCTCTGGCAGCGACATCTACCCGGGGGCCCCCGACTCTTGGTACGACGGCGTGGATGCCGACTGCAGCGGCAATGACGACTATGACGCCGATGGCGACGGATTTGTGCCCGAGAAATTTCTCGGCCTGGACACCCTCGGCATCGTCGAGAGCACCGGCGGGCTGCACAAGGGCATCGACTGCTGGGATGCGCCTGACGACGTGGTCTTGGGCGACGGCACGGTCGACAATGACTACGTTGAGGCTTGGCGGGCGGACGGAGACAATGCCGACTGGGTGGCCGACAACGGCGGCGACAGCGCGATGCCCTTCGTCGTGGTTGCAGGCCCGTACGCATCCGGAGGGGCCAGCTTTGTGCAGCCCCTCCCCAGCCAGGTCAACCCCGACGCCGCCGAAGACCTGCTGTACGACGACGTGGACCAGAACTGTGACGGCGAGGGTGAGTTCGACCAAGACGGCGATGGCCAGGACGCGATGGTCCAGCCCCGTCGGTCCGGCGAGATCGGCTACGACTGCGTCGACGGCTCCGATCTGGAAGACTTTGATGCGGACAACCTCGCAGGGCTGGCCCCGGCCGACATCTTTGGTGCCGCCGACCCCGCCGATGCGGCGGACGATGTCTGGTACGACGGGGTGGACCAAGACTGCGATCTGGCCGATGACTGCGACCAGGACGGCGACTCCTACTTGCGGGTGCCGGCGCCTGGCACGGTCAACGACCCCTTCGGTGGCGCCTACGACTACCCCACGATGCTCGATGTCTGCGGGGTGGACGACAGCTACAACCAAGACTGCAAGGACGTCGACGCGAGCGTGGCGCCCGACCCCTCCATCGCCGAGATCTTCTACAACTACACCGATGACAACTGCATCATCGCGCCGGGAGACCTCGACGGGGACAAAGACGGTGATGGGCACTGGGACGCCGGCTACGATCCCGAGCTTGCCGACTCCACGGTGGCTGACTCTGTTGACGGTCAGCCCATTGACGACTGCTTCGACGACCCTGACAACCGCCCTGTCGAGATGTTCACCGCGCCGGTGTTCAAGTTTGATGCAGCGATGGCCGACCTCACGGATCCGACCTCCCTCGTTGCGGCCTACGATGCCGACGGGGACGGCAACACCGACGAGGTCGCGGCTGCCAATGTCTATCCGGGCGCATTCGACCGGCCGTACGACGGGGTCGATCAGGACTGTGCGGGAGACGTCTCCACCGACCACGACTGGGACGGCGACGGCTACAGCGGGCTGTACCAGTTCGAGAACCCTGGCACCGGCTGGAGTGCCCGCGGCGAAGACTGCATGGACTGCTCCGATGACTGTGGGGGCGCCGAGCTGAGCGAAGAGCTCGCGGCGGTCTGTGCGGATGTCTGTGACAACGACGCCTACACCGGTGCCGACCCCCAGCTCACCAACGCAGGCGGCCTGCCCAGCACCAGTGTGAACCCCGGTCGCACGGCCGAGACTTGGTACGACGGCACCGACGAAGACTGCAGCCGCACCAGCGACTTTGACGCGGACGGGGACTCCTACGGCGACCGTGCCTACGAAGGTGATCCTGGCATTCCCGATGACGACCCTTGGGAGATCATCGACGAGGGGCGGCCGGGCTACTACGCCGGTGGCTTGCGGGGAGGCGGCGACTGCAACGACGCCGATGAACAGTTTGGCCCCCACGTGACGGGCGAAGCCAACGAAGACTGGTACGACGGTCTCGACCACAATTGCGATGACAAGGACGACTACGACGCAGACGAGGATGGAGACCGGGACCGCAGCTATGCGGCTGCCGCCACCTACCAAGACTCTGCTCGCACCATCGTCGCGGTCGCCTCGGGTGCGACCACCAACACCGACTGTGTGGACAACCCAACGGCGACCAACGCAACACTCTACCACGGCGGCTCGACATCCGAGGTCTGGTACGACGGCTTCGACTATGACTGCCAAGACAATGACGACTACGACGCTGATGCCGACGGTCAGCGCGCTGATGAGTACGCCGCCGCCGCAACCTATCACGCAAGCGTTGTGGTGATTTCATCGGGTGCAAACGCCAACACGGACTGTGTCGACGATCTGCTCGAAGCGACGGACGCCGCAAGCTATGGCCTGGGCTTCACCGACACTTGGTACGACGGCAAGGACTACGACTGCGCCGGCAACGATGACTATGACCGTGATGCTGATGGTGACCGCAACGACGGCTACACCGCGGCCCAGACCATCCAGGGCGCTGAGACCGTGGTCACCTCCTCGGCCAACCCCAACACGGACTGTGTCGACACCGACACGGACTACTACGGTGGTGCCCCCGACGCGTGGTACGATGGCGAAGACTTCGACTGCCAGGAAGATGACGACTACGACGCCGATGTCGATGGTCACCGGTCCGATGACTATGGCTTGTCGGCCACCGTCCAGGGCTCCACGGTGGTGGTGGCTGCGAGCGCGGCACTGGCCGACGACTGCGTGGACGACCCCACTGTGTCGGACTCCACCAGCTACTACACCGGCGCGACGGACGCTTGGTACGACGGCAAGGACTACGACTGTGGCGGCGATGACGACTATGACGCCGATGCCGACTCGTACCGGTCCGATGCCTACACCGCTGCCGCCACCGTGCAAGCCAGCACCACAGTGGTGGGGGCGTTGGACAACCCCAACACCGACTGCATCGACGATCCCGCAACAGTGACCAATGCGTCCAGCTACAACCCGGGCGCCACCGAGGTCTGGTACGACGGTGAAGACTGGGACTGCGCGGTCGACGACGACTTTGACGCCGACGCGGATGGCTTCCGCTCGGAGGACGAGACCGCCGCCGCAACCTATCAGGGGGCCGACATCGTGGTTGCGTTGTCTGCCGCCCCCAGCACGGACTGCGTGGATGACCCCACGGAAGACGGCCAAGCCGAGTTCTACTATCCGGGCGCGACCGACGCTTGGTACGACGGAAAGGACTTCGACTGCGCCGGCAATGATGACTTCGACAAGGATGCCGACGGCTACCGCTCCGATGCCTACGCGGCGGCGGCAACAGTGCAGGGGGCCACGACGGTCGTGAGCTCCTCGGCCAACCCCAACACCGACTGTGTGGACACGAGCACGGCCTACAACCCGGGCCAGTCCGACACTTGGTACGATGGCTTGGACCACGACTGTGCTGAGAACGATGACTACGACCAGGATGTCGACGGGTATCGGTCTGACGCCTATGCTTCGGCGCCGACCACCCAGGACGGCAGCGTCGTGGTCTCGTCGGGAGCCAGCCCCAACACCGACTGTGTGGACACGAGTGTCGCCTACAACCCCGGTGCAACCGACACTTGGTACGACGGGCTGGACCACGACTGCCAGGAAGACGACGACTACGACAAAGACGTCGACGGCTTCCGGACCGACGCGCTGACGGCCACTGCCACCACCCAAGATGGGGTGGTGGTGGTTGCATTGGGCGCGGCGGACTCGACCGACTGTGTCGACGATGACGCTGACTACAACCCGGATGCCACCGAAGAGTGGTACGACGGCGCCGACTGGGACTGTGCTGAGGATGACGACTATGACGCCGATGGCGACGGTCAGCGCTCCGACCAATTCTCGGCGGCAGCGACGGTCCAGGGCAGTGTCACCATCATCGCGTCGACGGCTGCGGCCAACACGGACTGCGTGGACGATCCCGACGATGACGTGGACGCGGCCGACTACTACCTCGGTGCCTCGGACGCTTGGTACGACGGCCTCGACACCGACTGCGCCGACAACGATGACTACGACCAAGATGGCGATGGCCAGAGGTCTTCAGACTACGCGGCAGCGGCCACGGTTCAGGGGCCGGTGACCACGGTGGCCAGCTCCGCTGCGGCCAACACCGACTGTGTCGACACGTCCACGGCCTACTACGATGGGGCCCCCGACACCTGGTATGACGGCCTGGACCACGACTGCGCGGGCAATGACGACTACGACCAGGACGGTGATGGCCAGCGCAGCGACGCCTATGCTGCCGCCGCAACTCTGCAGGGGGCCACGACGGTCGTTGCGCTGGGCGCCAATGCCAACACCGACTGTGTGGACTCCTCCTCCGCCTATGCCCTGGGTGCCAGCGACACATGGTACGATGGCCTTGACCACGACTGTCTCGAGAACGACGACTACGACCAAGATGGCGATGGACAGCGCAGTGACGACTACGCTGCTGCTGCCACTCGCCAAGCGCTCACAGTTGTTGTGGCGTCGTCTGCCGCAGCGAACACCGACTGCGTCGACACTTCCACGCTCTATAGCCAGGGTGCCAGCGACACTTGGTACGACGGGCTGGACCACGACTGCAACGGCGATGATGACTACGACCGGGATGCCGATGGCGACCGGAGCAGTGCGTACTCCGCTGCCGCCACCGTCCAGGGTGCAACCACAGTGGTCGCGGCCGGCGCTGCGCCCAACTTGGACTGCGTCGACACCGACGCGGCCTACAACACGGTGGGCGCCAGCGACACGTGGTACGACGGGCTCGACCACGACTGTGCCGGCAACGACGACTTCGACCAAGACGCCGATGGGCACCGCAGCGACGCGTATGCTGCTGCCGCCACCACCCAGAGCGGGTCAACCGTCGTGGCTTTGGGGGCGAACCCCAACGACGACTGCGTGGACACCGACACCGCCTACTACACGGGTGCATCCGACGCTTGGTACGACGGCGAGGACCATGACTGCGCGGGCAATGACGACTACGATCAGGACGTGGATGGTCAGCGCACCACCGCGGTGACGGCCACGGCCACCGTCCAGGGTGCCACAGTTGTAGTGGCACTTGCCGCTGCCTCCAGCACCGACTGTGTCGACACGGACACCGACTACTACCTCGGGGCCAGCGACACCTGGTACGACGGCTTCGACCACGACTGTGTCGGGGACGACGACTACGACCAGGACGGCGACAACGACCGCAATGACGGCTATGCCGCGCTCGCGACGCTCCAGGGTTCCACAACGGTGGTGGCCGCCGGCGCCAACCCCAACTCGGACTGTGTGGACACCAACACGGCCTACGCCAGCACCGCGGCGGATGTCTGGTACGACGGCCTCGACCACGACTGTGCGGGTGACGACGACTATGACCAAGATGGCGACGGTGAGCGCAGCGACGCCTACGGAGCGCTCGCCACCACCCAAGATGGGTCCACAGTGGTGGCCGCCGGAGCCAACCCCAACACCGACTGTGTGGACACTTCGGCGTCCTACTACACGGGGGCGACCGAGGTCTGGTACGACGGGTTCGACTACGATTGTGCCGGCGACGACGACTATGACGTCGATGCCGACGGCTACCGGTCCGAAGACTATGCGGCGGCCGCGACGGTGCAAGACGCCGTCACTGTGGTTGGCCTCGCCGACAACCCGAACACAGACTGTGTGGACGACACGGTCGAGGACGTCGACGCCGCCAGCTACAACCCCGTCGCCACCGACACTTGGTATGACGGGGCGGACTGGGACTGTGCGGAAGACGATGACTTCGACGCGGACGGCGACGGCGAGCGCAGCGATGCGTATGCGGCCACTGCGACGGTCCAAGGCGCGACCACAGTGGTGGCGAGTGGCTTCGCCCCGAACGTCGACTGTGACGATGACGACGGGACCATCCTCACCACCGCCACTGAGATCTGGTACGACGGCACCGATCAGGACTGCGACGGCCTGAGCGACTACGACGCTGACCTCGACGGCCTCGATCGCGATCCTGAAGGCACGGACTGTGATGACGCCGACGCCGGCGTTCTCGGGCCGCTCACTTGGTACGCAGACTCCGACACCGACACCTACGGCGACCCGCTCACCACCACTGACGACTGCACGATGCCCGTTGGCTACGTTGCCGACAACACCGACTGCGACGACGGTGACATCGCCATCAACCCGGCGGGCTCCGAAGCCCTCAACGGCGTGGATGATGACTGCAACGGCTACCGCGACGACGACGGCGTCATCACAGCCGGCGACGAGTACATCCTGATCACCGAGTTCATCGCCAATCCCACCGGCCTCGACACGGCCTACGAGTGGGTGGAGTTGTACAACCCCAATGCCTTCGACATCGTGATGGAGCCGGACCTCTGGACGATTGGTCGCACCACGTCGTCGAGCTACACGTTCACTGGGCCGATCTCCATCGCCTCCGGTGACCATGTGGTGGTGGGCCGCAACACATCGCAGGCGGCGTCTGTGGGCGTCACCCTCGTGGAGGCCTACGGGAGTGGGCTGCTGATCCCCCAGGCGGGCACACAAGACATCTACATCGAGTACGACGACCCCACCGCGCTCACGACCGTCGAAGTGGACGTGGTCGACTACGAGATGGACGGCACCTGGTCGACAATCTATGCCGAGGGCTACTCCGTGGAGCTCGACCGCGTCGGCGCGGCATACCCGAACGACAACAACGACGTCTCCAACTGGTGCCAAGCCACGACCCAGTGGGCCACCGGCGACTATGGCACCCCTGGCGATCCCAACGGTTGCTGAGGCGCCGCGCTCAGCTCGCGGTGGCGGTCCAGAAGATCGACGCCGCGAGTGATCCCAGCGAGGCCAGTGCGAGGACGACGGCAAGAACGGTGGTCCCTGTGTTGGCCTCTTCGCCTTCTTGGTGGGGCAGTGCAAAGGCCAACAGTGCGCCCGCGATGAAGCCGCCGGCGTGTCCCCAGTGGTTCACGTTGCTCATGCCCGCCGTGAAGAGCACCGACAATATGGCCCACCGGAGCACTTGGCTCTTGATGGCGTCGCCGGCCGCGCCGCCCCGTCGCCACCCGAAGACCACCAGCGCACCCATCATCCCGAATGCGCTGCAAGAGGCTCCGACGGTGAGGGCCCCGCTGCCGAGGTTGCTCAGCAGAAACCCACCCACGCCGGTCAGCGTGAAGATGATGAAGTATCGGGCCGGGCCGAAGATGTCGGTCACGATGCGGCCGAGGTCCCGGATGAACATCAGGTTGAAGCCGATGTGGAGCAGGCTGCCGTGCAGGTAGCTCGCGCTCAACAGCGTCCACAGCATGCCGCTGGTCAGGTGGGGGCCGCTCGTGGCGCCCATGGTCACGAGGGTCTGGCCGCTGGGTGCACCGATGCTGAACCAGCTGGGCGGGTTGCGCAGCACCTCCGGCGCGACGTGGGCCGTGACCATCACGGTGCCTGTGTACATCAGCACGCATGTGCCCATGACGACCGTGTTTACATCAATCCCGTCGAACATGCCGCGCAGTGCACGGCTCTGACCGACCGTGGGCATGCGGGTGCCGCAGTGCACGCAGACCTTTGCCCCTTTGCTCACGAGTCGGCGGCAGCGGCGACACAGTGCGCTGCCCGGCCTCTTGTTGGATGTCACGAACGTCGCCTTGGGACCATCAACATCAATCCCAGCAGGGGCAGCCACGCCAACGCGCCGGCCGGTCCCGCCGTTGCACATCCGCCCCGGGCGCGATCACCAGCGGCGGGGTCCGCAACAATCACCTCAACAGTGTCCGGTTCCGAGGCTCCGTCTTCTGCGCGGACCACCAGCTCAAACGAGTAACGCCCAGGCTCGGTCACGCGGAACGTCGGGTGGGCGGTCGCGCCGTCGCGCAGTGCCACCGATGGTCCACCGACTTGGGCCCAGCGCCACTCCACCCCGCTCGCGGGCTCGCTGGCCGTGCCATCCAGAACAATGGTCTCTGCGGGGTAGGCGAGGAAGTCTCTTCCTGCGCGCGCCGTCGGCGAGGCGGCTGCGGTGGCAGAGATCGCCAACCCGAGCACGGTCGGAATGACCAGCCGGACGGCGGTGATGTGGAGGGCGGTGGCCACGGCGTGCTCCGGTGGGGCGACTGGCCCAGACTGCGCGGAGGTGAAATGTGCGCTGCGTTCTGTCGTAACGCCGTGGCACGAGTCGCTCATGTCCCCCGGGACCCGGTTGCGTCCCGATTGCTCTGCCTTTATTCAACATCCTCGCGTGCCGTGTTTCCGGCTCCCGCCTGCTGCGCGCCGACCCTCCCCGCGATGTCCATCTCTGGAGCGTGATTCCATGGGCTTCTTTGAACGTCTCAGCCAGGTCTGGAAAGGCTTCCTTGGTCTCTGGATCTCCGACATCGAGAACCGCAACCCTGAGGCCGTGTACGAAGCGGCGATCGAGGAGCGCATCAAGCGCCATCGTGAGCTGAAGAAGGCTGTCTCGGGCATTGTCTACCTGCGCAACAAGCTCCAAGCCGACCTTGAAAACAAAGAACGGGAGCTGGCAGAAGTCCAGCTGTCGATCCCGATCGCCGTCGAAGAGGGTGAGGACGAAGCGGCCCTCGTGCTTCTGGAAAAGAAGAACGAGCTGGACGCGGGCATCGCTCAGATTCAAGTCGAGCTCGAGAAGGTCAGCACCCAAGCGGAGGATGCCAAGTCTGGCTTGCTCCAATTCCAGGGTGAGATCGAGAAGCTGAAGCGCGAGAAGGTCGAGATGCTGGCCAAGAAGGCCAACGCCGAGGCCCGCATCAGCATCCAGGACAGCCTCGAAGGCTTGTCGACCGATGCCGACATCAAGGCCCTCGAGAACATCCGTGAGTCCATCCACAAGAAGACGGCCGAGGCCGACGTCGTGGGTGAGATCAAGGGTGAGTCCCTCGATGCCAAGCTCAAGAAGATCAAGTCCAAGACGGCCAACGCCGCTGCCCGCTCCCAGCTCGCCGAGATGAAGAAGCAGATGGCGGCGCGCAAGGCCCAAGAAGCGGCCGCGGGCGTGAAGAAGACGATGTAGTCTGCCGGGTTCGGCAGTCTGCGGGATGAGCGGGATCGGTGGGCACGCCTCAACGGTCCCGGTTTTAGCGGGGGTCGAGCCAGCCGGTTCGTCCCCCGAACTTGATCGGAGCACAGAGCAGCATGGATCGGGTGCCCCAGCGGGTTGAGCGATGGTGGGACACGCTGGACGATCCGGCGCGCCGACGGGTGTCGGTGCTGGTGCTGATCTGTGCGGCCTATGTGGCCCACTACCTCGTCTATTGCTTCGCCCAGCCGTTCTACATCGAAGACTCCGCCATCACCTACGCCTACGCGCGGTTCTTGGTCGAGGGTGACGGGCTGGTCGGCTACCAAGGCGGCGAGCGGGTCGAGGGCTACTCCAACGCCCTGTGGACCTTCCTGCTGGCAGCCTTCTACGCGTTGGGTGTGCCGCTGTGGACGGCGGCCAAGCTGCTCGGGGGCATCTTCAGCACCGCAACGCTCCCGCTGGTCTATCGGGTGGCCCGCCGCGCCATGCCCACGCAACGGCCCGAAGCGGCGCTGCTGGCCCCTGCGTTGGTCGCGGCCTCGGTCCAGTTTGTGCTCTGGAGCACGGCCGGCCTCGAGAACAGCCTGCTGTGCTTTCTCTTGATGGCGGGCTTCGACCGCTTGTTGGTCGAGACTGAGCGCCTGGACCGGGGTGTCCGTCCCTTCCCTTGGTCGGCGCTGCTGTTCTTCTTGGTGTCGATGACCCGCCCCGAAGGGGTGGCGTACGCCGCATTTGCTGGGGTGGCCCTCGCGCTCGATGCTGTGCGCAACCGCCGGTTTGCCCACCTCGCGGCGTGGGCTGCTGTCTTCACCGTGCCGCTCATCGCCTACAATGCTTGGCGCTATTCCTACTTCGGATGGGCGTTTCCGAACACCTACTACGCAAAGCTTGGCCGGGGCACGACCTTCAAGCCCTACAACTGGACCACCAAGGGCTGGAAATACATCAACGCGTGGTTCGTCAAGCACGGCGTGTTGTTCCTGATGCCGCTGGTGGTCATGGCCCTCACCGGACTGCGCTCCCGGGCGCGGTGGTTTGGGGTGCTGGTCCTCGGCTGGCTCTCGGTGGTCATCCTGTGGGATGGGTCGGTCGACTGGAAGGCCCTCGGCGTCGACGCCACCCCCCAAGCTTGGCGAGAGCTCCAGTCGTCCTGGGTGAAGCTCCGGGTGTGGAGCATCGCGATCGCGGCGGCCAGCCTGGGCCTCGCCACCCTCAGCCGCCCCGGGTGGCGGGCGCGAGGACTGCTGTGGATCTCGTGCTCGTTCGGCGTGTTCTTTGCGCTGTACGCAGGCGGCGACTGGATGGCCCAGCACCGCTGGTTCAACACGGTCGCCGTCACGATGCTGCCGCTGATGGCGGTGGGCCTGACCGAGCTGGTGAGCACGGCGGTGCCCGAGGGCGCGCGCACCCCTTGGCCGGGACGGGGCGTGCCCATCCGACCGGCGCTTCTGTTTGTGGTCTTCGCCGCCTGGCTCTCCGGAGAGGCCCGCCATGACTGGCGCTTCGCCAACTCCCCCGACACGTCCCCCCGGGATGTGCACCGTCGGGTGAGCCACATGGCCACGGTCCAGCGCGCCCTCGATCTCGACAACGTCACCGTGCTCGATGTGGACATGGGCGCCCACATGTACTTCTCAGGCTGGGACATCGTCGACATTGCCGGACTGGTCGATGTCTCGATGGCCCGCCACTCCGACTTCAACAAGAAGTTCATCCGCGAGTACATCTTCGAGCAGCGCAAGCCCCACTTTGCCCATGTGCACGGGGGATGGGCGTCGTCCAGCAAGATCCCGACCCACCCCGAGTGGCGTCGGGAGTACATCTCGGTCGATTCCTACCCCATAGGTGGGGCCCGTCTCCACAACGGAAACCATGTCCGCAAGGACACATTCGTCCAGACCAAGCTCCGTGCCGAGTGGCCCGAGGGGGCCCGAGCGGTGGGCAAGAAGCTCCACCTGATCTCCGTCGATGTCAGCGCGCCTGAGGTCGCCCAGGGCACGGCGGTGATGCTCGAGTCGGTCTGGCAGTCCGACCACCACATCGGCGACATCCAGTGCATCGCATTTCTGGCCAATGATGAGGGCGTGGTCCACAGCTCAGCGTTCGAGCCCGGCTTCGGCTGGTACCCGACCCGCCAGTGGAAGGTCAACGAGTGGGTGGATGCACGGCACGAGCTGGTGCTGCCCGAGCGCTTGGCACCGGGCAAGTATCAGCTTGGCATCGTGGTTCTCGACGCCGCCAGCGGCGAGGTCTTGCCGGTCGAAGGGGCCCGTGACGGCGCCCCCCTGTATGCCGCTGGAGAGCTGATTCTCGACGACGCTGTGTCCATTGTGACGCTGGACGAGGCGACCGCCGAAGCGGAACAGGACCTGCGTGTTGCACTCGATGCCAGCGCCGAGGGACGGTGTGCCGACGTCTGGCCCGCCTGGAAGCGTGCCCGGCGCCACCTGCTCGATGCCCCGGAGTGGGTCCAGCCCCACGACTTTGAGGTGCGCCAGGCCTTGGCCGGGTGCTTCGTCCGCAGCGCCATCGAGGAAGAGTTCGTTGAAGACGAAGCGGCCCTGCTGATCGAAGCTCGCGTCTGGTACCGCCACCATCCCGACCTGGTGCCTCTGGCTCGCCTGCGCGCCCAGGAGTTCGTCGAGCGCGGGGATGTGGCGTTTGCCGAGCAGGACTGGGAACACGCCCAGGAGCTGTACGAGACGGCGCTCGCGCTGGATCCCCGCCTCAGCCACATCCGCAGAAAGGCCGAGGATGCCCGGGACTACAAGCTGCGCATCGTGCGGCCCGGGCGGACCAAGGCGGACTTGCCACCCATCGACGGCGAGGAGGACGAACTCGACGAGTTTTTCGACGTGGACCCGCCCGATGTCGACGACGGGGACGAGGACGATGAGGACGCGGACGAGCAGGGCTGAGCGATCGAGTCAGGATTGCTCCAGAGTGCCGATGGTCAAGCTGTTGTCGACGCCTACCGAAAGCCCGGGTCTTGGGTGCGTCGCCAGTCGCGGTAGTCGATGCCGCCGATCTCCACAAAGTCGCCCATCTCGGCCACTCTTGAGTAGACGCGGTCGCCGATGCGGTCGCCCAGCGACTGGGGAGAGCGGTCCACCAGTGCGGCATTGGGCGGTGGGGCCCCCGTCGCGGGGCCCGGGTGGAAGTTGGTCGTGCCGAGCGTGCACGCCATCGCGTTGTAGCGTCGGCTGATCAGCTCATCGATGACCGTGAGCTCCCAGTCCGTCAGCCGTCCCTTGCCCAGCTCGTCGATGCCCAGCACCGGGATGGCCACCAGCTCGTCCATCAGCGTGTTGCCAGAGCGTCCCTCGGAGAAGCCCGCCCTCAGCATCGACAACAACCGGGTGAACTCCACAAAGCGCACCGGCACGCCCTTGTCGAGCGCGAGGTCCCGCAGGATCGCCACCAACAGATGCGTCTTGCCCCGGCCCACGGCCCCATACAGGATCAGCCCTGAATTGGACTCGTGGGGCCGAAACCGCGTCAGCCACTGCGTCACAGACGTGAGCGAGTGCTGCTTGTCGGTGTCACCCGCACGCAGCGCCCCCTGCATGAAGGACCCAAACGACGCATCAGCGTAGCGACCGGGCATGTGCGCCGCGTTGAACAGCCGCGCCCGGTCCGCCGGCAGCTGGCACCGGCACCGCCCTGTGCGAACCGCGCCGTCCACAATCGCAATGACTCTGCCCCCATCGCTGCACCGCAGGCACTCCCCCAAGCACTCGCAGACGGTCGCCACCGCACGCTCGGCTTCAGGTGCGACCACGATGCCCGTGCCATCGCACAGATCACAGTTGGGGTCAGCGCTCGCAGCCGCCGGCAGGTCCTCCAGTCGGGGGACGTCGGGCCCTTTGGCGGCCGTCGGGGCATGGGCGAGCAGGCCCGGCAGGGGAGGGGGCTTCTGGGTCATGGACTCACTCCAAAGGTCGCCACCACATTCTGCGCGCTCAGGTCCGGCCACGCACGGCGGACCATGTCCCGGGCGACTTCTTCTTGCAGCTCTTGGAGCTGACGGGGCCGCACGAGGGGGGCGATGTGGGCCAGCTCACCGAGGGCCTTATCGAGGATGGCTTGCTGGTCAGCATTCTGCCAACAGTCTTCCACAAAGACTCGGATGCTGGCCAAGCTCGCGCTCGCGGCCGCCCGTCCCTCCAGACCCCGCTGCTGGTGGGCCTCCAGACTGGCGCGCAGGGTGTTGAGCGCATCGGCCGGGGCATCCATGCGGGTGACCGTGGCCAACAATGCGTCCCAGCCAGAGGACACGGCCTTCGGCGCCACCGCTGTCACTGTCGACGTCGGTGCCATCGGCCGTCTGAGCAGCTTCTTCACCTCACCCTTGCAGGCACTCAGCGTCAGGCGGGTGCGGGGTCGGGACGCCCGCCGGCGCGAGGCCACCGTGTCGATGCACGCCAGAATGCTCGCCACTGGGATGTCTTGGTCGATCCACTGCATCAGCAAACGGGAGTCTTGGCCGGAGAGGAACGGTGCGCCGCCACGGACCATCACAAGGTACGCGCTGACCTCGTCGGCGCCGGAGCCTGTGGGGGCCCCTTGCTGCTCTGGAATCACGTCAGACAGTGGACTCTCGTGGGTAGTTGGGGAATGTGTCGTCTCGACGGGGGATGTTGCACGCCGGGAAGCGGCACCCTATTATCGCGGACCGCTTCGCCGGAGGCCCGATGGCCCGCGCCCTTCATCTACCGTCTTTGCTCGCTGCCCGGGTTCGTCCCGTGGCTGGCGCCCTTCTGTTGCTTCTTCCGTCTGTCGCCGTCGCCCAGGATGACGACGACTTCGACATGTACGAGGAAGACGAGCCAGAAGCCACCCCCCCACCCAAGCGCCTGGAAGAGTCTGGCGAGCTGAACGAGGCTGATCCCGACGACGATGCGTGGATGTCCAAGGACAGCGACAAACCGATCGAAGAGCTGCGCTTCGACGATGAAGATGAAGACGATCCCACCGGCCTGCAAGTGCAGCAGGAGGGTGAGGACACCGCCCGCATCTACCGCGCGGCCCTCGAACAGAACTCCGAGCTCGGCCCGGACGAAGAAGCGCTCGCGTGGGAGCGATACCTCCAGAAGTATCCTCGGTCGCTGTTCCGTCAGCGCATCGAGACGCGGATGGACGAAGTCAACCAAGAGCTCTACGACGACTACATCGAAGAGAGCGTGCGGACGACCGACGCCGGCAAGTCCGAGATCCGCTTCACCCAGCCGATGTTCTTGGAGAGCATCGACCCCCGCAGCAAGCTGCGCGCGGGCTTTGAGTGGGGCTACCCCGACTGGGTCAACCTCATGGCTGACCTCGAGTGGCAGCTCATGCGCGAGTGGTCCGTCCACGGCGGCCTGCGCCAGCGCTACACCGGCTACAACCTCGAGCTGGGCACCAAGTACGCCATCGTGAAGTCGTCGAGGATGGGCCTGCTGGTCACCGCCATTGGTGACTTCCGTCTGAACTTGAACCCCTCCCATCCCGGTCTTCGCCCCCAGCTGGGTGTTGGCAAGCGATTCAAGATGGGGGACCAGTTCCTCGACGCCATGTTCCAGGCCGGCTCCGATCTGGCCATCATGAACATCGACGGCAGCACCGGCATCTCGCCCCGGCTTGTGGGCGGCGCCAACCTGTCGTTTGCCGCCAGCGACGAAGTCCGGGTCTTCTTCGAGAGCTCCTCGTATATGAAGGACCTGGGCCACGACGACATCGAGTCCTTCCGGTTCAACCAGGTCAGCTTCGGCATCCGCTACGTCAAGCGAAAGTCCAAGTCGAAAGAGAAGTTCGACATGGGTGTCGGGGCCGCCGCGCCGTACACCATCAATTACTGGCGCTACCACTTCGGTGAGATCGGCGCTGACGTCAACTACTACCTGAACCAGTAGGAAGGCCCATGGCCACGCTCTCGGGGAGCTCGGGTCTGCCCGAGACGATGTGGGCGCTGACCTTTGATCGGTCTCGGGAGCGCTGGTCGGCGTCCACCGGACTGGTCAAAGAGCGTGTGCCGACGCCCCGTCTGGATGATCCGGACGGGGTGGACCGCTCAAGCTGCATCATCCGGGTCAAGTACGCCGGGTTCTGCGGGTCAGACCGCGGCATCTGGTGGCGCAAGGCCTTCGGCGACATGATTCAGTCCAGCCTGGATGAAGAAGGGCAGGACCGCCGGGTGGTGGGCCACGAGCTGCTCGGTGAGATCGTTGCGGTCGGCAGCCGCGTGGAAGAGAAGTACGGCTACCGCCCCGGCCTTGTGGTCTCGACCGAGAGCCACATCGTGTGTGGGGTCTGCCACCAGTGCCGGGTGGGCGATCTGCACGTCTGTGCTGACGACCGCATCATTGGCATCTCCCGCGACGGTTGCTTTGCCGAGTACGTCAAGCTGCCCGCGAAGGCCCTGTGGCCGACGGATCTGGACGCGATCCGGCCCGAAGTGGCCGCGGTCCAAGAGCCGTTTGGCAATGCCGTGCACGCTTGCCAAGCGACGGACCTCGTCGGCAAGACCGTGGCGGTCATCGGCTGCGGCACGATCGGGTTGTTCGCGATCCTCATCGCCCGAGGGATGGGTGCCCGCCGCATCATCGGCATCGAGGTGGACCCCCACCATGCTGAGCTCGCCCGCAAGCTGGGCTGCGATGAGGTGTTTGCGCCGGACCTGCCCAGTCCCGAGACCCCGTGGGCCAGCTCGCCGGGTCTCGTGGCCCAAGTTCGAGCGGCGACCGATGGGGACGGACCCGACGTGGTCTTCGAGATGGCCGGCTTCAACAGTGCGCTCAACAACGCCCTGAAGATGGTGCGTCGCGGCGGCCATGTGGTGCTGTTTGGCGTCAAGAACGGCGACGCCCACATCGAGGACTACCACCGTGTGGTGATGAACGGCCTCCAGCTGCACGGGGTGGTGGGCCGCCAGATCTTCGGCACTTGGGAGATGACCCGGGCGATGCTGGAGTCGCCGATGAACGGCATCCAAGATGCTGTCTGGGACGTGATCCTCGACGGTGGCCAGGGCACGATGGTGGGGATCGAGGACTGGAACAAAGACCAGTTCGAGGCGATGATTCAGGCCCACCCCAAGGTCATCATTCGCTTTGCAGGGCACTCCAGCAACGGCTGAGCCCGCACATCGCAGAGAACGCAGCGCCCTCGCCACGGTGGACATCCCGTGCGCGGGGGCTCGGTGCGTCTGGCGCCGATGGCCTTTGGACGGGTGGGCCGCGACGGCTGCACAGGGACGAGGCACAAGGCTCAGCGGCCAACACAACGGACGCCGGCCGGTCCCAAGAAGCAAAAAAAGCCCCACTCTGAACATGTCAGAGTGGGGCTTGGAGCGCACCCAGGAGGAGTCGAACCCCCAACCTTCGGATCCGTAGTCCGACGCTCTATCCAATTGAGCTATGGGTGCAAAATGTCCCGCCGCCATGTATCAGCTTGCCGGGACACAAGCAACTAAAACTTTTTCAAGGTGGCGGAGACGGAGGGATTCGAACCCTCGGTACACATAAGCATACACGGGATTAGCAATCCCGCTCCTTCGGCCACTCGGACACGTCTCCAGGACTCAATGAAAAGGCGGAGGCGGTGGGATTCGAACCCACGGTTTCTTTCGAAACGGCGGTTTTCAAGACCGCTGCCTTCGACCACTCGGCCACACCTCCCGGCGGGCCCCACGCTTATACTCAGCCAGATCTGCTGTGGCAAGCGCCATCCGCCCGGAAGTTCGATCGACCGGGGAGGAATCTCCAGAGCGGTCTGCCTGACGAGCTTGTCGAGGTTCAGCTCCGGGCAGCCATGCGCGCAGGGTGCTGGTGCCATGCGCAAAACGCGGTGGCGGCCTGCTCCGCGACATCTTGGACCGACGGGCAGGGCCGCACATGGGCGGACATGGTGGTCACGGTGTCCTCCGCCAGCCCGCAGGGACGTATCCGCCGAAACCAGTCCAGGTCGACGTCCACGTTGATGGCGAAGCCGTGCCAAGTCACCCAGCGGCGGCACGCGATCCCGATCGCCGCGATCTTTCGCTCGTCCACCCACACGCCGGTGTTGCGGGGGTCCGCGCCCCCCTGGATGCCCCAGTGCGCCAGCGTCGCGGTGCAGACGTCCTCGAGTCCGTGCAGCCAGGCGTGCAGGTCCCGGCGCCCCTCGGGCAGCTTGCACACTGGGTAGGCGGTGACCTGTCCCGGGCCGTGGAACGTCACGTTGCCCCCCCGCTCCACGTCGACCACTGGCACGTCCCCGGGGGCGAGAAGGCTGTCGCGGGAGCCCCGGGCCCGGCCCACTGTGTAGACAGGGTCGTGCTCCACCAGCAGCAGTGTGTCGGGGACCTCGTCGGCCAGCCGGGCGCCGACCAGCGCGCGCATCTGGGCGTGCACCTCGCCGTGAGGACGCCGTCCCAGCCAGCGCACATCAACTGAAGAAGCTTGCTCGTCCACCGTGGGCCTCCTGGGATGTCATCGAATGTCCGTTCTGTCCGGTGCGCCACTGTCGCTGGGAAACGGTCCAGGGTTCCACGGGGATCGGGCCAGATCCTGACCTGATGAAGATGCCGTAGCAAAGGCCATCTTCACCACCCACGGTTGCAACGGAATGCAACGGCATCCGGCGTGGAGGTCTTCTGCTTTGACCTGAAATTGGGCCATTGCTACCGTGAAAGAATTTTGAAAGTGGGGTGCAGCCCTCCGGCCTGTCAAGCTGGAGGATGGCCCACCCGAAGTGGCTCCTGGCCCTTCGCACCTACCACCGCACGCCCTGGCGTCGGAGCCCTGATGCTGACCAGTCTCCCGAACACCCAGCTCCCCGGACGCATCGGCCGCTATGTCATTGACCAGCGAGTCGGTGCCGGCGGAATGGCGTTGACCTATCGCTGCCGGCTCGAAGGCATCGGTGGGTTCAGCAAGCGCGTTGTGGTCAAGATCCTGCATCCCGACCATGTGGGTGAAGAAGGCTATGAGCAGATGTTCTTGGACGAGGCACGCCTGAGCGCTCGCCTCCACCACGGCAACGTGGCCCAGGTCTTCGAAGTCGGGGACGACCACGGCATCCCGTACATGGTCATGGAGTACGTCGACGGGCCCAACCTCGCCCGTGTGACCAAGATGATGGGCGGTGATCACGGCCGTCCCTTCGGCCACATTGCCCACATCTTCTCGGGTGTCTGTCGTGGCTTGGCCCATGCGCATCGGCTGACCGACGACGACGGCCAGCCGATGGGCATCGTGCATCGGGATGTGAGCCTGGGCAACATCGTGCTCGGTCGCGACGGTGTGCCCAAGGTGATCGACTTCGGCATCGCCCAGTGGTCTGACAAGCGCAACGTGACCCAGATCGGCCTGCTCAAGGGCAAGCTGCACTACATGGCCCCCGAACAGCTGGAAGGCGAGGCGGACCACCGGTCCGACATCTACCAAGTGGGGGTCTGCCTCTACTGGATGACCACCGGGCGCCCGCCGTTCCACCACGAAGACCCCGCCAAGCTGTGGCAGGCCCGCCTCAAGGGTGTGGTCACGCCGCCCAGCCAGATCGTGCCGGGCTACCCGCTGGAGCTCGAAGAGCTGGTGCTCACCGCGCTGTCCACCGACCCCAACGACCGCTGGCAGACCGGCGATGAGTTCGCGGACATGCTGGAGGCCTTCGGGCTCAGCCGTCCGCGCTGGTCGTCCGACCGCAAGAGTGTGGCCCGCTGGCTCAACGACACCGTGCCGCTCACCGAGGACGACGACCTGTCCATGCGGCAGCGCAGCACGCCGGGAGAGCGGGTGCCCTCACTCGGCGAGCTGGTCAACGGCAGCACCGCCGAGGTGGGTGTGCCGGAGTCCGTGGACGAGGGGGGCAGTGAGCCGACCATGCGCCCCGACGACCCGCGTCCCGCGCGCCAGCTCAGCACCGTCGCGCTCAGCAGCGTGGCCACCTTGCTCGCGGTCGCCGCAGTGGCCCTCGTGTTGACGGTGGCTGGCGTGGGCCGCTCCGGCGGAGATGCCGCCGCCCGCGTCTACATCGAAGAGGCGTCGCTGCTGCTCGATGAGGGCAATGTGGACGGTGCCCGAGACATGGCGGCCCGTGCTGTGGCGGCCGATCCCGAGTCTCCAGAGCTGGTTGTGGCGTTGTCCCGCCTCAATGCCCGACTCGGCACCGGCGCGACGACGCCCTGAGCGTGGATGGACGGGCGCTGGGGTTATGATCGGAGGGTGGACCGCTCCCGCTGTGGATGGTGGGCGGTCCGGTCGGGGCAGTCGGTCCGGGTGCCCAGCTTGCCGCCCCATGGGTGGACGGCGCAGGGGGGACCGCCGACGCCCACAATCCGCTCACCTGGGAGAGTCACATGCCGTCGCGCACTGCTGAGGGACCGGGGCCCGACCCTGAGATCGACCAAACCGACGTGGGGTCCTTTCCGGTGGAGGTGGAAGCGGACGAAGAACGCACCGATCTGGGCCTGCCCCCCGCGCTGCCCGATGATCCCGAGCTCGACACCGGCAGTGTCCCGAGTCGGCCGCGCCCTGCGCTCGTGCGCTCGCTGATGCGCCGTGTGAAGGAGCAGGAGTCGGAGATCCGCGGCTTGAAGATCAAGCTGGCCAGCCTCGAGGCCCGTGTGGCCCGCAAGAGCTGACCGCGGATCGGCAACCGCGAGGCTCCCGTGAACCTGCCCACATCTCATCGCGTGCGTGCACGGGGCCTCGGCTTTGGTGTGCTGGAGTGGGGTCAGCCCCGCGCCGACCGACCCTCCATTGTGGTGTTTCACGGCTGGCTCGACCAAGCGATGGCTTGGCACCGGGTGGCCCGCGCGCTGGTGGACCAGGGACGACATGTGATCGCCTGGGATCACCGTGGGCACGGCACTTCCGACCATGGTGCGCCCTCGTCGGGGTACCACTTTGCCGAGTACATTGCGGATGCTGATGCGCTGTTCGACGCCCTGAAGCTCGATGGTGCGGTGCTCGTGGGACACTCCATGGGCGGCACGATGGCGGGCATGTTTGCGGGACTCCGCCCCCAGCGGGTCTCGGCCGCCGTGCTTGTGGATGGCCTGGGCCCCCCCGCCACTGCCGATGCCGATGCGGTGGACCAGCTTGTTGCGTTTCTCGACGCCCAGCGGCGGCCACCGGCCCACCGTGCCTTGGGCAGCCTCGACGACGCCCAAGTGCGCATCCAGCGTGTGAACCCGGGGCTTCCCGACGACCTCGCCAGGGCGCTTGCTCAGCGCTCCACCCGGTCTGAAGGGCTGGGCACCGTGTCGTGGTCCTGGGACGCGCGCCACCGCAGCCGATCGGCCATCGCCTACGACCGAGACCGCCACTTGCTGGTGCTCGCGCGCATCTGTGCGCCGGTGGCCCTCGTCTATGGTGACGAAGGCTGGTACCCCAAGCTCGACGATCTGGGTGCCCGCGAGGCCGCCATCTCGACGGTGGTCAGCCGCCACAACCTGCCGTGTGGCCACGCCGTGCACCTGGAACAGCCCGAGCGGCTCGCCGAGATCATCGACAGGGTGGGCGCGTAGGGCCGCCTATCGCCCCAGCTTGCGCCGCTGAAACCGGGCCTCGGCTTCGAGGGCTTCGTCCTGGCTCATGCCCAGCCGGCCGGCGAGCTGAAAGAGCTGCTGGCGGGCGTGGTCGTCGTGGCCCCCCCAAGTGAACATGCGGTCGAGGGCTTGGTCGAGGATCCAGCCCTGGGCGACCTTGCGCACCCGGTCTTCCCGAGGGCTTGACAGCTCCAGGCCGCGAGCGAACCGCCGCAAGATGGCGAGCTCTGCGTCGTCCATCTGTTCGTCCACCAGCGCGATGGCCCAAGCCATCAGCAACATGCTGTCCCGGACGCTGCCTTGGGAGCTGTTGCGCAGCTCGGGATCCGACAGCGGCGGGCGCTGGGCGAGGTCGGCAATGGACCCCAGGTCGGCCGTGATGAGGTCGGTCAGCCACGTCTGTTCCTCGCCGCTGATGACGCCGTCTGCGCGGGCGATCTCGACGAGCATGCGCGCCATGATGTGGCGGTCATAGGGGTGCTGAACGGGGTGGTCGGCGAGCTGCTGCTCAAAGCCCGACATCACTTCAGCGGCCGCTTCCCGGCCCACCCAGCCGCTGCGGTTGGGGTCCCACATGAACTGACTCTGGACCGAGACAAAGGCCTCCAGCACGGCCTCTTGCTCTTCGCCCTTCGACATGCTTGTGCTGGATTGGGTGCGGGTCGCTTCGTTCATCATCTGGTAGGCAACATCGCTCGCCACCCGCCCGGCAATGCCGTGGCCGAGGGCGGACCGGATGGCTGAGGCGAGGGCGCCCCGCACACTCCACATCAGCGAGCGCTGCACGCGCTGGCCCACTTGCTTGCCCACTGAGCGATTGGCCGGCAGCGTGTGGCGGGCCTGGACTTGCTGACCGCTGACGGGGCACGCAAAGACCACTTCGACCGTGCGGCCCCGGGTGTTGAGCTGCTGAACGAGCGGAGTGACATTGGCGGAAGTGGCGTCAGACACGGGAACTCCGGGACCACGGGGGCGGGGTCACCGCCGGTTGTTCGAGCCGCGAGGAAGGCCTGCCAAGCGGCCCAGCGCGCTGGGACCGAAGGCGGCGCAGGGACCGGGCACTGGGCACCGAAGATCCCCGCAGCGCCCAGCCCGTAGCGCACTGGGCGGGGTCTGACACCGCTGGCCGGACGCCGGCGTTCCTGCCGATCATCCCCGGCCCATCCTCAGAGCTCAAGCCCGCTGATGTCCAGGTCCAGGAAGAGACCTGCCCGGTCGCCCACCGCGCTGCCGTCGACCACGGTGATGCCGATGCCGCCGAGATCGAAGGCGAGGGCATCGCCGACCAAGCCGCCCACCAAGGCCGGCACCGCCAGCGAGATGAGGGTGTCGAGGCCCGGCTCCACCGCTTCAGGGGTGGTGTCGAGGGAGGTGCTGAGCAGCATGGACTGGCTGTCGATGAGGACAATGTCGACCAGCGCGCCTTCCTCGCCGCCGGTGATGCCCACGATGGCGTCGATGACCACCGTCATGACCACGTCGTCGCTGCCGTCGCCGTCCTGATCGGTGAGAAAGTCGATCTCCAGGCCACCGAGGTGCAGCTCAGCCGCAACCTCGCCGGAGCCGGGCGCGCCCACCATCGGAGCCGTGGGTCGGGTCTGGAGGGAGACGGGCTGGCCGGCGGGGAGCTGGTCGAAGCCGGGGATGATGCCGCCGAGCAAGCTGGTGTCGAGGCTGAGCGAGCCGAGGGCGTCCCCCTCAATGGACTGGTCCAACAGGCCCGTGGCGGGCAGTGCGGCGCCAATCGCGCTGAGCAGGTCATCATCGAGCAACAGGGCCGCCTGGTAGGCCACCCCGGACGGGCTCTCGGTGCCACTCGGTGCGGTGAAGCCCCCGTCGGTGGTGAGCCGCTGGCCAAGGTCCAGACCGTCGGCTGCGAGGGTGCTCTCGGCATAGACGTTGACGCCAGCGCTGTCGTGGGTGGCGCTGGTGAAGTCCGAGAGAATCTGCATCCCCGAGAACTCCAGCACCCGCAGGGCATCCTGGGCTTCCAACAGCCCGTCAATGGCCCCCACAAGCTGATCTTCGATGGTGGTCGCGAGGGTGTCGCCGAGGAACCCGTCGATGAGGCCGAAGGTGTCCTCAAAGCCGAAGACTTCCAGTCCAACCGTGCTCACCGCTGTGTTGGCGGGGGTCGCCGTGAGGCTGCCGGCGGACGTGCCGAAGACCAAGTCGCCCGCGACCTCCACGGTCTGCACGTTGACCTCGGTGGGGTAGGTGCCGAGGATGCCTAGGTCGATGTCGATGAACACGACGAGATCGTCGGCCGTGAGCACATAGTGCAGGCCGGTGGTCTGGAAGTCGAGGTCTGCGCCGACCGCGCCAATGCTGGCCCCGCTCACGTAGATCTCGGCGCCGAAGTCGGCCCACACCGGGTCTTCGCTCACCAGCAGGGCGTCGAGATCGAGCCCGTCTACGATGCCGTCGATCTGGGGACCCAGGTCCAGCAGCAGCTCGTCGGTCAACCGCAGCACCAGCCCGGCGGGCATCGGCGCGGTCGTGTCGGTGGACTCGCCGTGGATCAGCGTGGCCCGGGCGCGCACCCACTGGCCGGTGCTGTCCTGAGCGGAGCCCATCACCGGCCACAGGGGAGAGTCGGGCCACATCGTGTCCTGGTGACTGGTGTCCATGCTCCAGTCGCCCTCGCCGCCGACATCTTCGCCGTTGACGCTGGCGCTGCCATCGAGCCCGCCGGACCAGGTGCCGGAGGCCTCCACCTTGTTGTTCGAGCGGAAGGTGCCGTTGCTGGGGGAGTCCATCGTGAAGCGCAGCTCGGGGGGCGGAGCGTCGGATCCGTCGGTCCCGTCCTCACCGCTGTTTTCGTCGGTCGAGGCTGGCTTGGACTCGATGTTCTTGCTGGCGCACGCGGTCGAGAGGAACAAGGTGGCGAGGACGCCGAGGCGGCGAGTGGTCATGGTGGCTCCAGCGCGGTCGGGCACGGGTGGGAGGCGGTCTGGCGGGCCATGTAGCGCACAGAGGGTGGTCGGCACGCCCGGTTGAGGCCATTCTGGCGTCGTTGTCGGGCGTTCGGTGGGATATTCCCCCGGGGCCCTCTGTTCGGCGACGGAAGGCGGCACCATGTTTGCGTCCGGAGGTCCGGGCGGGGAGCACCGACTTTGCGTGGCAATCGACTGGTATGGGGCGTTGTCGCCCTCGGATGGGCAGCATGGAGCACACTGGCACTCGCCAAGGACGCGCCGCCGAAGCCGGTGGAGCAGCGGGTGGTCCGTGCGCGTCGGCTGCTGGTGGACGGCAACCTCCCGCGCGCAGAGCAGGTGCTGGCGGGCACCCTCAAGCGGGGACCCGAGCAACCGGTGATCGTGCCGCCGGACGCGCTCGCCCAGATCTGGTACCTGCAAGGCGCATGGCGCATCAAGAGCGGGCTTCCGGTCGACTCGGCCGCAACGGACTTTCGCCGGGCCCTCGCCATCATGCCCGCGCTGGAGTGGGACGCCGAGCTGCTCGGGGAAGGTGATGAGTGGCGCTTCTTCGAGGCGCTGCGGGGTGAGGTGGGTGCGCGCCAGCGGGTGAGCCCGGGCTTGCCGGAGAAGCACGGCGCGGTGCTCGCCTACCTCGATGGTGTGCCGCTGACGCCAGACCTGATGGTGCTGCCTGGGCGCCATCTCGCTCAAGTGCGCTGCCCGGAAGGGGAGGTGACAGGGGCATGGGTGGACCTGCCGAAGGCGCCCAAGTGGCTGCGGATGTGTGGCAGCAAGATTGCCCTGGATGCGGTGCCCCCGGCGCCGGACGGCGAGGGCGCAGGCGACGCCGAGTTTGGTGATCTCGATGTGTTTGGTGGCGCCCCAGCCGAGGGCGCCGGCGAGGACACCCCTGCGGAGCCGGACCCCTCGTGAGTGCCTTGACCGAAGCGCTCTCTCAGGTGCAAGCTCGTCCCCAAGATGCCGATGTTTGGGTCGGTCTCGGCAATGCTTTCATGGGTGCCGGACAGCCCAAGCCGGCCGCCGAGGCGTTCCAGCAAGCCCTGCGCCGGGCGCCCTCCACCGCGGCATTTCGCGGGTGGGCGGATGCGGCGGTGGCCCAAGGCCAGATCACCCATGGCGTCGCGGTGCTCACGGCGGCCCAAGGGCGGGGGATGCTCGACCACGACGGTCTCTTGGCCCTCGGGCGCTACGCGATGGACGCCAACGACCTGAGCGCAGCCGCCAAGGCCCTGCACACTGCATGCACACAGTGCCCCGAACATGGCCAGAGCTGGCTGCTGTTGGGGATTGTGGAGGTCCGACGGGGCCGGGCCGATGTCGCGGCGCCGATGCTCGAGCGGGCCTGCTCCTTGTCCCCTGACAATGTGGATGCCCACGCCAACCTCGCCACGGTGCGGGAGACCTTGAACCAGCTGGATGCGGCGGCCACTGCTGCTCGGGTAGCGCTGGCCCTCGATCCCCACCACGGCCTCGCGAGCCTGTGCCTCGCCCGGGTGCTCCGACGCCAGGGCAAACTGGACGAGAGCTTGGCACTGCTCGACACAATCGACGGCGCGACCCTGGCGCCCCACCACGCCGCCCGCCGTGAAGTCGAGCGGGGCCTGTGCCTGGACCGCAAGGGCAACAGTCAGGGGGCGTGGGATGCGTTCTCGGCGATGAACGCCCATGCTCAGCGCCGTCCGGGGCTGCGTGTCGAAGCGGCCCACTCCTGGCGGGCCACCGTGGACGAGATCCGGACCTTGGCCCCAGCCCTCGCCGGGCATGCCGTGGGGCTTCGGGACGGGGCCTTGTCGGGTGATGCGCCGGTCTTCGTCACGGGCTTTCCCCGCTCCGGAACCACCCTGATAGAGACCATTCTCGGCGCCCACCCGGCCCTGTGGTCGTGTGGTGAACAACCCATCACCGATGTGTTTCTGCGGCGCTGGACCCCGCTGATGTCCGATGCCCCGGCCTACCCCCAAGGGCTGCTCGCGGTGGGCCCCGAGCGCCGAGCCGTGCTCCGTCGGGACTGGCTCGAAGCCCGCGATGCTGTGCTGCCCGAGCGTCCGGTGGACCGGCGCCTGATCGACAAGGTGCCGCTGAACCTCGTCCACCTCCCGTTGCTCCACGCGCTCTTCCCTGAAGCCCCGCTCATCGTGGTTCTCCGCGATCCCCGGGACGCGGCGCTCTCGTGCTTCATGCAGGACTTCGGGCCCGGGGTGGGCAACCTCCAGATGATGGACATGCACAGCATTGTCGGGCTCATGCAGGCCGTCTTTGCCACCTACGCCGCCGTGACGCCAGTGCTCGGCGATGCGCTCACCGTGGTTCGCTACGAAGACGTGGTGGAGGACCAACCCGGCGAGACGGCACGCTTGCTCACCGCCCTCGGGCTGCCCTGGGACGACCGCGTGGCCAAGTACTGGACCACCACGGCCGGACGCCACGTCGCGACCCCGTCGTATAGCCAGGTCAGCCAGCCGATCAGCACCAAGGCAAGAGGCCGATGGCGGCGGTATTGTGACCAGCTTGGGCCCTGGCGGGAACCCCTCGACCAGCTCGCCGTGGACCTGGGCTACTCGGCGGACTGAAGGCCCATCGGCAGGGCATCTTCAGCGCAGATGTCGCCGATGCTGCGCATGCCGTCGCCGCCCCGGTTGTTGAAGCAGCTCAGGTGGAAGAAGCGGTGCCGCTCGGGGTGGGGAAAGGGCCGAGCGGCGAGCTGAGCAAGCACCAGAACAACCTGTTCCAGGGCATCGTGGAAGGCGGCTTGGTTCTCCACCGTCCGAAACCATGTGCGCAGCGGATGAGTCGTGCCCGGCGGGTCCTTCGTGGGATGGGGGGGCCGCGTCGCCAGGTGCAGCCGCGTCCCCAAGCGAGGATCGGGAAGGGGCGGAAGCGCTGCGAGAACCTCCGCTGCCTGGGGACCAAGGGTGCCCAGCAGCGGGGCCATGCTCACGCCCCTCAGCAGCGTGACGTGGGGGTCGGCGATGGGCCTTGCCTCCTCGGGAATGCCCTGTCTATTAACCAAGACGACAGACGGGGAGACCTGCAGCAGCAAGCCTCCCCGTCCCGGAGTCCAGTGAAGTCGCGTCAAGCTCAGCGGTTCATCAGGTGCACAGCTTCGCCCAGCGCGTGCTTGGCGGCTTCCATCACCGTCTCACCCAAGGTCGGGTGGGGGTGGATGGTGAGCCCGATGTCGAGGCCTTCGGCGTCCATCTCGACGGCGAGTGCGGCTTCCGAGATGAGGTCCGAGGCGTTGGGTCCGATGATGGTCACACCGAGCACCCGGTCGTCCGCGGCGTCCAAGATGACCTTCGTGAAGCCATCCGTGGCGCGCTGGGACATGGCCCGACCGCTCACCGCGAAGGGGAACTTGCCGACCTTGAGCTCGTAGCCCGCCGCGCGAGCCTCGTGCTCCTGGAGACCCGCCGTGGCGATCTCCGGATCGGTGAAGACCACAGCGGGGATGGTGCGCGCGTCATTGTGGGCGTTGTGGCCCGCGATGACCTCCGCGACGATCTCACCTTCGTGGGTGGCCTTGTGGGCCAGCATGATGCCGGTGGCCACATCGCCGATGGCGTAGATGCCGGGAATGCTGGTCTTGAGCTGCTTGTCGACCACAATGTGGCCCCGTTCCTGCTCGAGTCCGAGGTTCTTCACCCACTCGCTGTTGGGCCGGCGGCCGACCGTGATGAGGATGCGGTCGGCGGGCAGCGCGCGGGGCCCCTTGGGGGTCTCCACATTCACGACGCCCTTGGTGTCGCCCTCTTCCCAGCCCAGTGCGCGGGTCTGGAGGAGCACCTCCACGCCGTTCTTCTTGAGCTTGCGGGCCAAGATCTTGATCACGTCGGGATCAAAGCCAGGCAGCACCTGGTCCTGCATCTCGACCACGGTCACCTTGGAGCCGACCTTGGCCAGCATGGTGCCGAGCTCGAGCCCGATGTAGCCGCCACCGATGACGACAAGCTCCTCGGGCACGTGATCCAGGTCCAGTGCCTTGGTGCTGTCCATGATCCGGTCGTCGGCGTAGGCGAAGCCGGGGATCTCGATGGGACGGGAGCCCGTCGCGATGACGATGTGCTGGGCCTTGATGAGGATCTCGCCGTCCGCGGTGGTCACCTTGACCTGGCCGGGCTCGGGGATCTCAGCGGTGCCCATGATCGAGTCGACCTTGTTCGCCTTGAGGAGGGCGCCAACGCCGCCGGTGAGCTTCTTGACGATGCCGCCCTTCCACTCCTGCAGCTTGCCCATGTCCAGGCTGGCTTCGCCAGGAATGCTAATGCCCAGCTCGGACAGCTTGCTGAGCTCGCTGTACTTCTTGCCCGCGGAGATCAGGGCCTTGGAGGGGATGCAGCCGACATTCAGGCATACGCCGCCGATGTACTCACGCTCGATGATGGCGGTCTTGATGCCGAGCTGGCCAAGACGGATGGCGGCGGGGTAGCCGCCGGGGCCGGCGCCGATGACGACGGCCTGGTATTCGCGGGTTTCCATGGCTTCCTCTCAAGTAAGACGGGGGAAAAACGGGGTGTGCCGCTCAGCGAATGAGCAGCAACGTGGGCCGGCCGTCGGTGCGGGCCGCGGCAACGGCGTCCAGCACGGCGGTCTCGTCATCAACGACGGCCCATGACTGCAGTCCGGCGGCCGTGGCGAGGGCGACCGGATCGGCACCAAGCTGGGTGGCCACCGGTGCATCGGCCGGCATGGCCGGCATCCGAAGCACAAAGATCACGGCGGGGGCCAGCGTTCCGGCGAGGTTGAGGGCCTCGTGGAAGGCACCCGAGGCCGCGCTGGCCGCACCGAGCACGCACAAGGTCGGCCCGGACACCATGGCCAGACCGACCGCATGCAGCGCGCGGCTGCCGGGGGCTGCGCTCACCGGCGCGAGCTTGTAGGGCCGGGCACCGGTGGCGGGATCGAGCAGGCGGCTGACCCGGCATCCCCGAAGGGCCGCACCCACCCGCTCCCGGGGACCGGTCACGAGCCAGTCGCCCTTCTTCATGCCGGAGATGGCCCCAGCGAGGGCGGGGGCCGCGCCGCCGAGGGGCAGCGGAAAGGGCAGGGGACCGAGCCCATTGAGCTCAGCCTCGGCGGTCCGAAGGGTGTCGAGTGCCTCAGTCAACTCAGGCCTCCAGCATCAAGCGCTTGGGGTTCTCGAGAACGGCCTTGAGCTCACTGACAAAGCGCGCGGCGACCGCACCGTCGAGGACGCGGTGGTCGAAGCTGGGCGACAGGTACATCATCTTGCGGGCGACGATCTCGCCGTCGATCACCATGGGCCGGTCGTGGATCTGGTTGACCCCCAGGATCGCGACTTCGGGCGCGTTGATGATGGGGGTCGCGAAACGTCCACCGATGTTGCCCACGCTGGTGATGGTGAAGGTGCCACCGCTCAGGTCCTTCAGGCTGGCCGTGCCGTTCTGGGTGCGGGCCACAACATCCCGGATCTCGGTGGCAAGCTGGAGCAAGCTCTTGCTGGCCACGTCGTGGATGACGGGCACGTACAGGCCCGCCGGCGTGTCGGTCGCGATGCCAATGTTGATGGCTTTGCGCACGATGAGGGTGTTCTCGGCTTCGTCCATCACAGCGTTGGCCGTGGGGAACTTGCGGAACGCAACCACCAGCGCCTTCATGATGAAGGGCAGGTAGGTCAGCTTGACGTCGTGCTCGGCAGCGAGGCCCTTGAGGTCCTTGCGCAGCTTGACCAGCTCGGTGGCATCGACCTCGTCCACGTACGTGAAGTGGGGGATGCGCCGGTACGACTCGGTCATCTTCTCGGCGATCTTGCGCCGCAGGCCGATGATCTTGATGCGCTCGTCGCCGGTGGCGCCCGTCGGGGAGGGCGGCAGGACCAGGGCCGGCGGGGCCTTGATCTGTTCGGGCAGGTTCAGCGCGGCGTCGATGTCGGCGCGGGTGACCCGGCCGGACTTGCCCGTGCCCACAACGGCGTCGATGTCGACACTCTGGGTGCGGGCGTGGCTGCGCACAGCGGGTGTGGCGAGGGTCTTGCCGCCGGGGGACACAGGCGCCACAGCGACGGGTGCAGGAGCCACGACGGGTGCAGGGGCCGCGACGGGTGCAGGGGCCGGCGCGCGCACCGGTGCAGGCGCCTTCACTGGAGCCACAACCTCAGCGGGTGCCGACGCACCGTCGTCGAGGTCCATCAGCACGCTGTGGACCTTGATCACATCGCCTGGCTCACCGTGGACGGCGACCACCTTGCCCGCGCGGGGGCTGGAGATCTCCACCGTCGCCTTGTCCGTCATGATGTCGCACACCGGGGTGTCGACGTCGATGACTTGTCCGGGGGACACCTTCCACTCGACAATCTCGCCCTCTACGACACCTTCGCCGATCTCGGGCAGCTCGAACCGGAACATGTTGGCAACTCCTGGCAGCCGCCTCCCCCGAAGGTGAGGCGCGGGATTCAAGAAATTCAGTAGCGGGCGCTCGACAGCGCCGCAGAGACGATGGCCTCGACCCGGGGCGCCACGGCCACGGGGGGGGCTTCCAACCGCAAGAAGCCGAGCTCCACCACCTTGCTGAGCAGCGAGGTGGGGGTGCCGACGAGCACGGGGCGGCCGGTGTGGTGGATGCGTGCGCGCACACAGCTCTCGTCGAGCGGGGTGGTGCTGCCCAGGTCCACAACATCGGCAGTCACGCCACTCTCGGCGAGGACTGCGGCAGCTTCGGTGGCCGCCGACACGGCGCCCCCGAGGCAGAGCAGGCTGACATGGTCGCCTTCTTGGCGCACCCGTGCCTTGCCCAGACCGAGCCCGCTGTCGCCGGAGATGGCCATCGCATCGGCACTCTCGAAGAGCACCACCACGTTGCGGCCGCGGATGGCGTCGGTCAGCAGGGCCGCGCACGAAGCCGCGTCGGCGCCGGCAGCGACCTGGACTTGGGGCATGCCCTCAAGCGCCGCAAACGGCGGGGCCACGCCAGCTGCCAGGGGCACGCGGATGACCAGCGCAGCAGCGAAGTCGCCCGTGAGCAGTGCACTCTCCTGGCCAAGCTGCTGGGCCGCACCCCACAGGGCATCCGGTCCGCTCAGCTCCACCACGGGCACCGCGCCGCCCATGGCCATGCCGATGGCCACCCCGACCAGTCCGGCGTCCGCCGCCGGGAGCAAGTGCACCCGGTCGGGGGCTTCTGCCGCGAGGCCACGGGTGGCGGGCGACAGGTCGAGGGCTTCGCTGAGGATCCGCACCCGCGGGTCATTGCGGAGGGCATTGGAGAGTGCGGTGCGAAGAGTGGATGGGCCGTTCACGAGGACTGCTCCGAGGGTGCGATGGCCAGTGCGCCAGCGATGTCCGCAAAACGGGACGGTGCGGCGGTGAGGACAGCCCCGGGAGCAGCCTGCTGGTCGGCTTTCTCCAGGAACTCGTGGATGAAGTACTCCCCCGCTTTGTACGAGCTGCGGACCAGGGGACCGCTGGCAACATACCGAAAGCCCAGCTCCAGCCCGATGCGCTCGTAGGCCTTGAACTGTTCGGGGGTGATGAATTCAACCACTTCGAGGTGCTTGGGGGTGGGGCGAAGGTACTGCCCGATCGTGAGAAAGTCGCAGCCGACGGCGCGCAGATCGCGCATGGCTTCGATCATCTCGGCCTCGGTCTCGCCAAGGCCCACCATCAGGCTGGACTTGGTGAAGCGTGCCGGATCTTTGCGCTTGGTGGCGGCCAGGACCTCAAGGCTCTGGGCGTAGCCGGCGCGGGGGTCCCGCACGGTGCCCTGCAGTCGCTCGACGCACTCGACATTGTGGGCAAGCACGTCCGGTGCGGCGTCCACCACTTGCTGGAGCAGGTCGCTGTTCCCCCGAAAGTCGGGGATCAGCACTTCCACCCGGGTCTTGGGCGCCCGCACCCGGATCTCCCGGATGCACGCGGCGAAGTGGTCCGCGCCCTGGTTGTCCAAGTCGTCCCGGTCCACGCTGGTGATGACCACGTAGTCGAGGTCCAGCTCCGCGATGGCATCCGCCACATTGGCCGGCTCATCGGGATCGAGGGGCATGCCCCGCTTGCGGGTGGTGACCGCACAGAACCGGCAGCCCCGGGTGCAGATGCCGCCCATCACCATGAATGTGGCCGTGCCGCTGTTCCAGCACTCGCCGATGTTCGGGCACCGGGCCTCTTCACAGACCGTGTGCAGCCGCAGCTGGCGCGCCCGGCCCTTGATGCCCGCGTAGCGCTCCCCCCCGGGCATCTTGACCTTGAGCCAGTTGGGCTTTGGTTGGCGGGCGCGGCGGTCCTTGAGGGCCGGCATCGTCGCCCGATCAGTCCCCACATCCCGATCCGATGGATCGCGGACAGGCATAGCGGTGGGATCCGCACCGGTGAGCAGCACGTCGGACATCGAGCCTCCACGGGGGTCCTCCGCGGTAACCCAGGCTCCCGGCGGGAGGTGGCCCGTTGGGGTGGGGGTTTGCGGGGGTGTCACGCGGCCGGGGGTCTGGGCAGGGGGGCCGCAGACGGCCGTGCTATCTTGCGGCAATGCCCGCACTGACCGCGACCGCCGACGGCGCTGCACTGCTCCCCCAGTCCTGCCCTGCGCCCGGCTTCGGTGAAGTGCGGCTGCGCATTCTCCTCGCAGGTGTGTGCAGAACGGATGTTGCGGCGGCCGAGGGGCGGCTCGGCGTGGTCCCCGGAACGGTGCTTGGCCACGAGCTTGCTGCAGTGGTGGATGCGCTCGGCGACGGCACCGACCCGGCCCTTCGTGGGCTTCGCTGCACCGTGCATCCCCGCTTGCCCGACGGGCGCTTTGTGGGCGTGCACACCGACGGCGGTTTCGCGACCTGGCTGTGCTTGCCGGCCGCTCAGCTCATCGTCTCCCCGGTGGGCTTGGACCTCCGCCGGCTCGCCTTTTGTGAGCCTGTGGCCGCTGCGTTGGCGGTCAACCGGGCGAACCTCAGCCCAGGTGTGCGGGTGGGCATGACCGGCCACGGCCGCATCGCCACGTTGACCGCCCGCGTGCTCGCGCTGTTGGGGCATCGTCTTGTTGAAGATGGCCTGCCCGTCGATGTCTTGGTGCACACGGCTGCCGAGGGCTTGCCGGTGCTGGACCGGGTGCGTCGCGGTGGTCTCATCGTCGCCAAGAGCCGCCCGACCGGGCCGGTTCCGGTGGACCTGCGGGCAGTGGTGGAGCGGGAGCTGCGCATCCAAGGTGTCGAGTATGGCGACTTCGGCGAGGCGCTGTCCTTGTTGCACGCCGGGGCGCTCGATGTCGAAGATCTGCTCGGTCCCACGCTGCCGTTGGAAGACTGGGCCGAAGCCTTCTCGTCGCCCGAGACCCAGAAGATCTTCCTCGCGCCTGCTGCGGACGGGGGGGACTGAGTGTGCGGCGTCGTCGCCCGGATGGGACCACCCGCACGGGTCTCGCTCACCCCGGCGCTGCGTGCGCTGGCCGACCGGGGGCCGGACGGGGAGGGGACATGGCACAGTGCGGACGGTCGCTTGCACCTGGGCCACACCCGGCTCGCTGTCGTGGCACGGGTCGACAATGCCCAGCCAGCGGTCGCTCCCGGTGGCACACGCGCGTCGGTGCTCAACGGCGAGCTGTATGGCTGGCGGGCCCAGGCCGCTGCGCTCCGTGCCTTGGGTGAACACCCCACTGGGGGCGATGGCGGACTGCTGCCAGCCCTGTACGCGGTGCACGGCGATGCCCTGGTGCACGAGCTTCGCGGTGAATTTGCCTTCGCGGTGGCCGACGCCCGAGGCCGCCGCTTGGTGTGCGCCCGAGACCGCTTCGGGGTGAAGCCACTGGTCTGGACGGTGCACGAGGGGGCCCTGCTCATCGCCTCTCAGGCCCGGGCCCTCTTCGCCTTGGGGGTGCCCCGCGCCTTGTGTTCGGTGTCGATGGGTCATGCCTTGGCCCACCAGTACCTGCCGCCGGACCGCAGCATGTTTGTGGGGGTGCACGCGCTGGCGCCGGGGCACCGCCTCGTGGCTTGGCTCGATGCCGAGGATGCCCTGCACGTCGAGATCTCGCTCTGGGCACCGATGAACTGGGCCCCCCCGGGCACCGCCGCACCCCCGACCCCCATCGAGCTGCTCGATGCCCTCGACACAGCGGTGAGACTGCGGCTGGACAGTGAGCGTCCGGTGGGTGTGCACCTCGGCGGAGGCATCGACGGTGCCGCTGTTCTCGCGCTGGCGTGTCGCGCGGCAGGACCGGTGCCCGCCTTCACCTTGCGCTTTCCTGGCAAGGGCTACGACGAGGGGGCGGCCGCCGCCGAGACCGCCGCGCACTGTGGCGCCCCCCTCACCCAGGTCTCCGTCTCCCACGATGACCTGCTGGACGAGCTTCCCGGGGCTGTGCACGCTGCCGAGGCGCTGTGCATCAACGGCCAGCTCCCCGCCCGCCGCCGGCTGGACCGGGCCCTCCAGCGCGCCGGCATCGTGGTGGTGCTGTCGGGCGAAGGCAGTGATGAGCTGGGCTTGGGCTACCCCCACTTGCTCGCGGATGGCCAAGTCCGAGCGCCCGGTGCGGATGCCCAGAGTGGTGTGATGCTGGCCGCTCTCGACGGACCCAGCTTGCCCATTGTGGACCAAGCGATGGGCTACTCACCCAACTTCTTGGTCGCCAAAGCCGCCTTCGGGCGCCGCCTGCTGGGCCTGTGTCATCCCGGCTTCGAGCCTGAGACCTTTCCCGCCGAGGGTGGCGCACTGGCAGCCCTCTTCGCGAGCTTGGGCCCCGAGCTTGCCGTACTGCCACCGGGCCTGCCCCGCCCCCACCGGTCGAGCTGGCTGTGGACCCGGCTGTGCCTCGGCGGCTACATCTTGCGCTCCATCGCCGATGCCCAGGAGATGTCTTTCGGGATTGAGGGCCGGCCGCCCTTTCTCGACGATGCGGTGTGGTCCGTGCTGCGCCGGGCTTCGGTGCAGTCCCAGCTCGGTTCATCCGGTGGAAAGGCCCTGCTGCGCGCCGCTCTGGTCGATGTCCTGCCCCCGTCCATCGTCGCCCGTCCCAAGCATCCATTCTTGGCGCCGCCGCTCGCGGGTGTGCTGACCCCTCCCCGCCGCGCTCGGGTTCGCGACACGCTGGCCGCCGGCTTGCCCGCAGTGCCCGGCGTGTCCACGTCTCTGGCGCTGGCTTGGCTCGATGCGCTGCCGCCTCCCGGTGTGCAAGCGCCCACGACGGCTGCCCAGAACGACGCCGTGCTCTACACTCTGCTCAGTGCTGCGCTGCTCGCCCGGTCCAGCCCCCTGGAGAACCCATGACCGACTGGTGGACCGCACTCTACGATGATCTGCTGGCCGACCTGTTTCTGGACGGGGCCGACCCCGCCGAAGCCGGCCGCACGGCGGACGATCTGGTGACCCTGCTCGGGCTGTCCCCGGGGGACCGGGTCTTTGACCAAGGCTGCGGCACCGGACGGCTCAGCAAGCCCCTGTTGGCCCGTGGCATGCGGGTGGTCGGGGTGGACCTCGCCCCCCACTACATCGCCCGGTCCCAGACGGCGTGTGCCGACTTCGGGGACCTCGCCCACTTTGAGGTCGGGGACATCGGCGAGTTTGTGCCCAAGACCCTCTGCAACGCGGCCATCTCGTGGTGGACCTGCCTCGGCTATGCGCCCACCGATGCCCAGAACGTGCGCCCCTTGCGCCGGGCCTGGGAAGCGCTGCTGCCCGGCGGTGTCTACGCCGTCGACTTCATGAATGTCGCCCAGGTGCTGCGGGACTTCGCCCCCTCGGTCGTGCGCACCCAAACCACCGCTGAAGGGCTGGTCACGTTGGAGCGACGCTCCCAGGTTGACCTGGTGCAGGGCGTCTTGCACAAGCAGTGGATCTGGACCTTGCCCGACGGTCGGGTGCACAGTCGGCCCAGTGCGGTGCGTCTCTACATGCCCCATGAGCTCGGCCGCTTGCTGCACGAGGCGGAGTTCGTCGACCTGCGGTTCTTCGGCGACTCCCGGGGCACCCCCCTGACCGCGGACAGTGAGCGCTGCATCGTGCTCGCCCGGCGGCCGGTATGAGCGCCCCAGCCACGCCCCCAAGTGAACACCCAGGCTGGCAAGACGGCGCGCTGGACGCCGATCCCGCGCTCCGCCGGGCGGCCCTCTACGACGGTGCACTGCTGCGCCTGCCGCCCACCGCCCACAGCCGCGCACTCGCCGACCTGGCCCGTGGCTTCTTGCGGGAGGCCCTCGGGCTGCACCCCCGCACGGCGTGGGCCCGGATGAGCCCTGAAGCGCTGTTTGAGGTGCTCGGCGGTGTGCGGCGCAAGCTCTACTTGGCGTCCACGTCTCACGAGCTGCTCTTCGGGCTGCTGGGTGACATCGGCGAAGACCCGGAGGCGTGGGCCTTCGACCCGGCCCGGCTGCGGGTGGTGCACCCCCGGGGCGAAGAGAATCCCCTGGCCAGCGCTGTGTATGCCATCCACCGAGACATCTGGTACGGCCACCCCCCGGGGCTGCTGACCTGGTGGATTCCCCTCGACGATGTGCCCGAGGGCGAGACGTTTGCCGTCTGGCCTGAGTTCCTGCGCGAGCCGGTGCCGAATGACAGCGAGGTGTTCGACTACGACGACTGGGTCGCGAAGGGCTGGGATCTCAAGATCGGCTGGCAGGATCCCGAAGCGGGCAAGAATGCTCAGTATCCGGCCTTTCTGGGCGACCGCTACGACCTGGGCCACGGGGTCGGCTTCGCGGCGGTGGCCAACGAGAACCGCATCTTCGCCGGCGCTCACTTGCACGGCACCCGCTCCCATGTGGCCCCCACCACACGCTTCAGCCTCGACCTGCGGCTGGTGCACTTGGGTGACCACGAGGCCGGCCGGGGGGCACCCGCCGTGGACGACCGCAGCCGGGGCTGCGCCTTGCCGGACTGTCTGAGGTTGGGGGATCGATCGTGGGCCCAGCAGGCGCGATGATGCACCAGAACACCTTGTTGGAGAGCATTGTTGCCCATGCGAGTGTGCGACCCCTGAGCCCTGCGCTCGTGCACGATGGGGGGTTGGTCCACACCTGGGCTTCGCTGGTTGCCCAAGTGGGGGCGATGGCGACGCACCTCCGCGACCGGGGCGTTGAGGACAACGCCCTGGTGGCGCTGAACCTCGCCCGTGGACCGGACTGGGTGGTGGGCGCGCTGGCGACCTGGGCGGCCGGCGGTGCGATCTTGCCCCTCGACCCGAGCCTGCCGCCGCTGCGCGCGCAGCACATCCTCGACAGTGCCCGTCCCCACGTCGTGATCGATGCCCACACGTCCGCCGAGCTCGTCCCGGGCCCCAGCACCGCTGACCTGAGAGGACCGCTGCCCGGTCGCTTGGCCTGGGTCTTGTTCAGCTCGGGCAGCACCGGTGAGCCCAAGGGCGTGTGTGTGCCCGGGGACGCCTACGGTGCCGTGCTGGCCGCTCAAGTCGCCGCCCTCGGTCTCGGCCCCAGCGACCGGTGCGCGTGGCTGCTCTCCCCCCAGTTCGACGCCAGCTTGTCGGACATCGGCGTCGCCCTGTGGTCCGGGGCCGCCTTGTGCACCCGGTCCGCGCCGCTGCTCGCTGATCCCGCCCGGCTCGTGTCCTGCCTGAATGCCGACGCCATCACCTACGCCGACCTGCCGCCGCGGCTGCTGGACGTGCTCAGCCCCGACGCGCTGCCGATGCTGCGGGCGGTGCTGTGTGGGGGGGAGCCCTTGCCGCCCCGGGGGGCTGCGCGCTGGGCCCAAGAACGGGTGCTCATCGGGGTGTACGGCCCGACCGAGGCCACCATCTGCACGAGTCTGTGGCGGGTGGATCCCGAGCGCGTCGGTCAGGCGTGGATCGGCGAGCCCGTGGCCGGTGCGGTGCTCCGGGTCGTCAACGGGGAGCTGTGGATCGGCGGACCGGGCCTCGCCACGGGCTATCTGGGCGCCCCGGCGCTGACGGCAAGCCGGTTTGTGGTCGACGTTGAGGGCCGGCGCTGGCACCGGACGGGGGACCGGGTCGGGTCGGTGGACGGCCAGCTCGTCTTCCGGGGGCGCATCGATCGCCAGACCAAGATCGACGGCCGGCTGGTCTGTCCTGAAGAGGTGGAGGCGGTGCTTCAGGGCTTGCCGGGTGTGCACGCCGCCGCCGTGGTTGTGGTGGCCCAGGGTGGCGCGTCCCACCTCGAAGCGGTGGTGGAGCCCGACGACGGGGCTGTGCTCGACAATGGCACACTCATGGGCATCTTGGAACAGTGTTTGCCCTCATGGATGGTGCCCCGCCGGGTGCATGTTCAGGGCTTGCCCCGCACCCCCAGCGGCAAGGTGGACCGCCAAGACCTCGTGCTGCCCGATGCCTTGGCTCTGCTCGTGGCCCAGGTGACCGGCGCACCCGTCCAAGAAGGCGTGGCCCTCGACGCCCTCGGCGTGGACTCCGTGCGGGCCATCCAGATCTCCGCTGCGCTGGCGCTGTCGGGGGTGGCCGTGCCGCCGGAGCAGGTGCGCTCGGCCGAGAACCTCGACGCCTTGCGGCTCGCCGTGTCCGGAGGACGGGACCCGGGACGGTCAGTGGCGGCCTGTGTGGCTGAGGGGAAGGCCTTGGCCGAGGCCCTGCCGGCGGTGGGCCAGGGCAGTCCCGTCGGACCGATCTTGCTCACCGGCACCACGGGGGGCCTCGGCGCGCGGGTGCTGGCGGTCCTCCTCGGCCGGGGGCAGCCGTGCCTGGCCCTGGTGCGGGCCCCCGATCTGAGCGGCGCCCAGCAGCGCTTGGTCGAGGTGTTCTGGCGCTACAGACTGGACGAGACCCTGCTCCAGTCACCCCTCTTGGACGTGGTGCTCGGCGATCTGGACCAGCTCAGTCCCGACGGCGGCGGCCCACTGGGTCACACGCTGGCCCAAGCGCCCTGGTCCAAGGTGGTGCACTTGGCCGCCGCCGTGGACCTCTCCCGGGACGCGGAGACCTTGTGGCCGGTGAATGTGGGCGCAACCGCGGGCCTCCTCGCACTGGCCCGCCGCCGGGGTGCCCCGTTGCTCTTTGCGTCCACCCTGTCGGTGTTTGTGGACACCGATGCCACCCCAGGGCGGGCACTGGAGGGCGCCCTGCCCACCGGCGCCCACATCTTCGGCGGCTATGCCCAGACCAAGCTGGTGGCCGAGGCTCTGGTCCAGCACGCCACGGGTCTGCCCCGGATGGTTGTGCGCTACGGCTTGCTCGGTGCAGATCGCAACAGCGGCCGGAGTGCCCCCGGGGACTGGCTGACGGCGGTGGCCCAAGGGCTCGTGTGCCTCGGTGTGGTCCCCGAGGGTGCCGAGCACCTCGCCTTTGACCTGACCCCCGCCGATCTCGCGGCGGTGGCCACCGTCGATCTGCTCGCTGCACTGGGTCCCGAACCCAGCCCCCTGTGTGTGCACCTCGCGGCCCCCCGGGCCTTGACCTTGGGGGACCTCATCGCGTGCCTGGAGGGCCTGGGCGTTCCGCTCACGATAGTCTCAGGGACGTCGTTCTTGTCGATATTGGCTGGCGAGGATCCCACCGCTTTGGGCACCCAAGGCCCAGCGGCCATCTTGGGCTTGGCTCGGGCGGTCGACCCCAAGCTAGGGGCGGGACTGCGGGCGCTGGACTTGTTCCAGGCGACGGGCTGGACATTTGACTGCACCCAAGCGCAGCGTGTGCTCGGGCGGGTCCCTGTGCCGGCCCCCACCCGCCAAGACCTCCGCCGGCTGCTGGCCGTGGCCCTCGGTCTGGCGGTCCTCCCCTGGCTCGGACATGCCCGTGCCCGATGACACCCCGCGGCTTGGCCCCCTGGCCCTTGTGTTGGGCAAGTTCCTGCCGCCCCACAACGGCCACCTGCACTTGTTCCATGTTGCAGGCGCCTGCACCGACAACCTCCACATCGTGGTGGAGCACATTGCCGGCGAGTCGATCCCGTCAGCGCAGCGGGCGGCATGGGTTGCGGAGCTGGTCCCGTCGGCGACCGTGCACCACCTCGCTCGGGCGATGCCCCAGACCCCGTCCCAGACCCCGGCGTTTTGGGACATCTGGCGGGATGCCTTGCTGGCGCTGCTGCCCGAGGCCCCCGACCGGGTGTTTGCCTCCGAGAGCTATGGCGCCCCTCTGGCTGCGTGCTTGGGCGCCCGCTTTGTGCCCGTGGACATCGCCCGGGCCGCCGTTCCCATCTCGGCCACCCGGGTGCGGGCCGATCCCCAGGCTTGCTTCGACTTCTTGCCGCCGCCCGTGCGCGCTTGGTACGCAACACGGGTCGCGGTGGTCGGCCCATCCCAGTCGGGAAAGAGCGCACTGGCATCCTTTTTGGCCCAGTCCTTTGGGGCGACGCTGGTGCCGGACTGTCGCGCGAGTGTGTTGGAGACGCCCGGCTCGGCGGCCGTGCCTTGGCCCGTCCGCATTGACGACATGGCCCAACTGCAGCGTGCCCAGGAAGCTTCGCTGGCCCGGCTGTGCGCCGGGCTGTTGGTCTGCGACGGGGATCTGGCCTCGGTCCAGGCGCTGGCCGACAGGCGAGAGGTCGCCGAGCCGGCGTGGTTGGCCGGGCAGGCTGCTGCGGCTCGCTATGCGCTCACACTGTGGTGTGGAGATCGTGAGAACATCGCACACGAGGCCGCTCTCTGTCGGTGGCTCTCGATGGACCGGACGGTGGTGCGACTGCCCCACGAAGGGGAGCGACGGCGTGCAGCGGCACGGGATGCGGTGCTCCGCTCGCGCTGAGCGCTACTGGTCCTCCTCGTCTTCGTCGATCTCTTCCTCTTCTTCGTCATCCTCCCCGTCGTCCTCGGGCTCGGGCTCGGGGTCAGGCGTGGCGGCGCGGGGCGCGGCGTTCAGCGACCAGTCGTAGGGAATCGTGCCCAAGGGGCACTCTTCTTCGTGCTCTTCCAGCCAGGCTTGGCGGTCGCCGGCTGTGAAGTCGATCAGGTAGCCGCATAGGGTGCCGGCGTGGGACCAGTCCACAAAGTCCTTGGCGTACCAAAAGAAGATCTCGTTGACCGCGTAGCCATCGTCCACCCAGCGCATGCCGTGGTCCGACAGCAGCCACTTGCGCATGTTGCGCTTCATCGCGTTGGTGAGCCGCCGACCCTCCCAATACTTCACCGGGGGCGAGCCCTTGGCGCCGCTGTTCAGGGTGACGTGCACGAGGGGCTCTTGGTAGCGACCGATGATGTCTTGTTGTTGCAGCATGAACAGGGTCTGCCAGCTGCCATCGATCAAGAACTCTTGGCCCAGGAAGAACCCAGAGCCCGGTTGCAGCGACCACAGCCCGCCGCCGACGTCGTTGACGCTCTCGATGTCGGGGTTCTTGAGCACCGAGTAGATGACGGCCGCGTTGTAGGCGTTGGCCATGAACGCGATGCGGTTGTCTTCGGCCGACTCGCGCATGCTGTCCATGACCGGCCCGTGCACGGCCACCCACGCCAAGTAGTCTTCGAGAACGTCCTGCCGCTCTTCAATGTAGTCGTAGTGCACCCCCCGCTGGCCGACGGCGTTCTGGAGCACGTCCTTCCACGCGGGCCGGGGGTCGTCCGGCGGCGGTCCACCGGGGATGCCCATGCGGTTGGTGCAGCCCATCGTGAGCATCAGGGCGGCGGCGGCAGCGGTGCGAGACATGGGCAGGTGGGCTCTTCTTGCGGGGACGCCGGGACCTAACCCGTGTGCCGTCCGGGGCGCTTCGGCTATGCTCGGGCTTGATGCAAGGTGGCTTTCCAGTGCTGTACCTCGTGTGTCTGGGCGTGAGCTTGGGCACGGTCGAGGGCTTGCGGGCCCAGTGGGTGCCGCCGGACCCGCAGCCCCCCCAGAAGGTGGAACAGGTCGTCATTGCCGTGCCGCCCAAGCCCCAGGGGGTCCGGGAGGATGCGGGCAAGGGGGACGACGACGGGGCGTGGACCGAGCAACGCTGCCGACAGCTCGACGGGGAGCTTCGGGACGTGTGCCTGCACCAGGTCGCTCGCCGCCGGGCCCGGACTGATCTGGAAGGGGCCCGGGGGGCGTGTGCCGACTTGTCGGACCCGGCGCTGCGGGACGAGTGCTCCGCCGATGTGGCCGAGCTTCACGCGCCGACCGACCGGGATGCGTCGCTGGCCGTGTGCCCGACGATTGAGCTTGAGAAGTGGCGTGATCAGTGCGTCTTCGGCATCTCGCTGGCCCTGTCCACCCTCGACAGTCCCTTTGCCTTTCGGCTGTGCGACGACGCTGGCCAGTGGCGGGACTTCTGCCGGCACGATGTCAACGGCGAGATCGCCCAGGTGAACGATGCGCTGGCTTGGGCCCACTGCGCGGCCGACGAGGGCGATGTGCTCACGCGGAAGACGTGCTGGCATGGCATCGGGAAGTATGTCGCGAGGGTGGATGTGGACCGCGCCTTTGCCTTGTGTGAGCGGGTTCCCGCCGGTCCCGACGATCTATATCAGGAAAACTGCTACCACGGCCTCGGCTGGGGGGCGAGCGAGACGGCCGGGCAGGACTTTGTGCCGGAGTGCGCGCGGGCGGGGGCCAAGGCGCCGTCGTGTCGGCTCGGCGTGGCCTACAACCTGCGGCGCTTTGATCCCGCTGCGGCGCTGGAGCTGTGCGAGGCGGTGGGGCGCCCGGACTTGAACGCCCAGTGCATCGAGTTTGTGACCCGGGGCAAGCTGCGGGGAGGGTGACCTACTCGGCGTCGAAGCGCCAAGTGACTCCAGTGGAGTCGAAGGCAAACAAGCTGTTGCCGGTGAGCGTCGGCACGCCCGAGACCCGCCCTGCCATGCGGGCCGACCACACAATCTCGCCCGTCGCCATGTCGACCGCGTTGGTGTCGCCGTTGTGATCCCCGATGAACACCAGTCCATCCTCGGGCACCACGGTCGGGGAGCTCGTCGAGGTGGCCCCCAGGCTGGTGCGCCAGCGCAGGCGGTCGTCGTCGCTGAGGGAGGGGTCGATGTCGAGGGCGTACAGGTAGCCGTCGTGAGAGCCCATAAAGAGGGTGTCCTCATAGACCGAGGGCGACGACATCACCCGCTGCAAGGTCTCGTAGGACCAGAGCCGCTCGCCCGTGTCGATGTCGAAGGCATGCACCTTTTGGTCCCAGCTGGACACATAGACGGTGTCCCGGTCGACCGCCGCTGTGGTCTTGATGTCGCCGAGGCCCGTGCCGTCGGGCTTCTCGTCCATCCACGCTTCCCAGACCATCTCGCGGTTCACGAAGTCGAAGGCCACAAAGTGGCCATTGTTGGCGCCGATGAACATGGTGCCCCGGTCCGGATCGATGCTGACCGACGAGTGGGGGTGGTTGCCCAGCGGTGGGGTCTCGTACCACAGCCCCCCGGTCTCCGCGTCGACGACATAGACGCGTCCATCGGGATCAGGGAACTCCACCGCCATGAAGATGTGGCCCTGGTAGTAGACGGGCGACGCGCCGATGCTGCCGCCCAGGTCCTGCTCCCAGATGAGCGCGCCGGTGTCGTGGTCCAGCGCGTACAGCCAGCCGTTGTAGTCCCCGATCCAGACCCGGTCCCCGTGAACCGCGGCAGTCCCGTGAATGCCTTGATGGTCAGTGTTCTCGGTGTTTTCTTCCTCGGTGTCCGCGCGGTGGGTCCGGAAGCGCCAGACCTCTTCGCCGGTGTCCCGGTCCAGCGCGAGCAAGTGCCCGTCGTCAATGCCCACAAACACGAGATCATCGGACAGGGTGGGGGAGGTCTTGGACGCGCTGTAGTCCCCGATGGCGAAGGCCTCGCTCTGCCACGCGTGCAGGGGGCTGCGGCCGATGGACGTGCCTTCTGGGGCGACTCCCCGATGCTGGACTTCCAGTCGGTATTGGGGCCAGTCACCGGCGATGGGGGCGGCGACCGGGGCGAACCAGTCGGTGCCCTCGGACGCGGGAAATGCTTGTTTGTCGGTGTTCCCGACGCCTGACGCGCAGCCGATCGTGAGGGCAAAGACGGGGAGTGAGCGCATGGGGGCCTCCGGTGGGCAGGGTGACCACCTCAACGACGATGCGCAAGCGCCCAGGACTGCGGCGGATCAGAGGCTCGCGCGACTCTCGGCGACCAGCACCACATCGGTGTAGCCAGCCTGCTGGGCGGTCAGGAGCACCTTGCCCACGAGGGTCCAGGGGGCGTCAGCGTGGGCGCGCACAATGGCGCGGGTCTCGCCTCGCTGTTCCAAGGGACCGTAGAGATCGGTGATGAGCAGGGCATCGGCGTCGGTCCAGTACCCGGCGTTGCCCGCTCGCCAGCCGTCGACGTACAGCCCCCCCATGCCGATGTCGATGGTGAGGCCCCGGGGAGGCGCGGCCTCTTCACGGGTGAGCGGCAGCACAAAGCCTTCTTCGGCGAGGTTGGGCGGCGGATCGGCCGACCAGGTGCGCAGGACCGCGACGAGCAGCAATGTGAGCAGGTCCACGAGGGGGGCCAGTGCGATGGCGTCCAGCCCGGTGGCGGGCAGCGCCGAGGACTTGAACAGGCGGCGCCTCATGGGACGGGCCGCGTGGGGGGGGCCTGGACCTGTTCCAAGATCACCTTGGGAAACAGCTCACCATCGGGACCCTGGCGCACGGCGTCCATCCACAACACCAGCTCAGCGGCGGTGGTCTGGCGGGCGGGCACCAAGCGGATGCGCTCGCGACCGGGGTCGAGGCGCTTGAGGGTGGCCAAGGTGGACTGGAGCGCCACGACATCTGCGGCCTCGAAGGTGCGGAGCTCCACGTCGCCCACACTGGCGCGCACATCGGTGTTTCGGATGCGGGCTTGCACTTGGAAGCGGTCGCCCATGCGGACCACTTCGATGCCTTCGACCGGACCGGGGGCCTCCGGCGGCAGCTCGTCGGTGGGACCGGGCACACCGAGGGGCAGGCCCGCCAGCTTGCGCGCCGACGTGCTGGAGATGAGCAGTGGCAGCAGCAGCACCATCAGCGAGATGATTGCCATCATGGAGGGGCGATGGTCAGCGGCCGGACGCGCGGTGCGAAAGAGGCGGCCCACGGCGGCTCAGCCCCGGCGCAGGCGAGCGGCGATGGTGCCGGCGGCGGCTTCGCAGAGGGCCAGGACTCCTCGGGCGCGGCTGTCGAGCGCAGCGTGGAGGGCGAGCGCGGGAATGCCGACCATCAGGCCATAGGCGGTGGTGGACATCGCCGTGGCGATGCCCTCGGACAAGCGGGATGCGCGCTCGACAGCGCTGGCATCCCCGAGGCCCTGAAAGGCGATGATGAGGCCATAGACGGTGCCCAGCAAGCCCAGCATGGTGGCGATGTTGCCCACCGTTGCCAGGTAGGGCACGCGGTTCATCACTTGGGTCTCGACCATGGCGGCTTGGGCCCCCATGGCATCCCATGCGCCGTCCGCACCCGATTGACCCTCGGCAGCGGCGATGACCCCCACGACCGGGTGGCGGCCGGCGAGCGTCTTGGCCTTGTCGGTGTCGCCCGTGTTCAGTGCACTCAGCACCGCCGGGCCGTCGGCGCGCCACTGGAGCACCAGCAAGAAGCCCCGCTCAATGGCCACGGCGAGGCCGAATGCCAGCACGGCTGTGATGGCGTACATGAACGAGGCGCCGGGGCCGGAGAAGGCCTGGAGCAGGGCATTGAGCACAGGCAAGCTCCGTGGGATGGGCGCGCTGGGGGGCCGCCCGGAGGGGACGACGACCCAAAACCAAGGCCAGTGTGCCTGTGCTAACCCCTTGGTCCTGGGGCATCGAACCTGAGACTGGTTTCGGGACGTGGGGCCGCGGGTCGTGGAGTGGAACGAATGCGCCTTGGAAGCCTGACTTTGTCGACATCGTCGGTGAGCACTGGCCTTGCGGTGGTGGCTGCGGTGGTGGCTGTTGGTTGCAGCGGCGGCTGGAGTGGCCCCGAAGACTGCGAGGGGCTGTCCGCTGGGGCGGCCGCAGACGAGTGCTGGGCCCAGTATGCGCCCGAGGTCTTCCGCACGGACCCGGGACGGGGTGAGAAGATCGTCATGGAAAAGGTCCAGGACGCCCAGATCCGCGACTTCATCTGGCTGACGGTGACCCGCGAGGTGGACCCATCCAGCTACCGCTACTGCGAGAAGATCAAGGAGTCCGCCATTGAGCAGCGGTGTCGGGTGCTGGTGAGTCGCCCGCACCTGCACCGGGAGCTGATGCGTGGGAGCGCCGGTGAGCAGGGCAACGGGGGCGCGGGCGGTGGACCGTCACCGGGAGGCGCGCAGGGGGGACCGCCGCCGGGACGTCCGCCCGGAGGAGGTCCGCCGCAGGGTGCCGGAGGCCCGCCGCAGGGTGCCGGAGGCCCGCCGCAGGGTGGGAGTCCACCGCCGCCGGGCTGAGTGTCGTGGGGGCCTCGGGCGGGGATGACGCCGACCGACTTCCGCAGCGATGCGGCAAGGCGTCGACAGTGCGGCCTGGAGAACAGAAAAACGCAGCCGAAGCTGCGTTTTTGCTTGTCTGGAGTCAGAGTCGAGACCCGATTCCAGCGATTTGATGTTTTGTGGTTCTGCGCCGCTCAGGGAAAGCCCCCCCCGCAATCGGGCCCCACCGCAGTTAGATGGAGGAGACGCTGAGACGATTGCCTAGTGAAGTCCGGCGAAGGGAGCGATCCCTGAGCGAAGCGACCTCAGCCGACGAGCGGCCGGGGTCCTTTGCAGAAACTCACAAAATCAAAGAACTGTTGGGAGGGAGTGGAACAATCCCGCCCCGCCCAAAGAAGGTACGACATCTGCGTCGCAGTGGCAACTGTTTGATGCCAGCTTTCTTGTCACCAGATCTCTCAATTGGGGGGTGATCGAGGCCCGGAAAGCTTCGGGCGGTCTATGAAAGTGCCGTGGTTATGGTGACTCACGGCAAGTGAGGCGATCCCGTGAATCACCCTTGCATCGGCGGACAGCCGGCACGAAACTCCCCAAACCATGGCATCGGTGTCACGGTTTGGGCGTCTGGGGGAGCGGGGGCAGGCCGTGGAACGGTGGGAACCTTGGGGCCCGACACCTGCGGCTTTGGGCTCAGCGGTCCCCATGCCCCAGCAAGTCGAAGATCACCTTTTCCAGGGCACGCATAGAGAAGGGCTTCTGGAGGTGGGCATCCCAGCCCACGTGGTGCCGGTGGGGCCGCAGCACCGAGCTGTTCTCGCCTGTGATCACCACGGCGAAGGTGCCCGGTGATTCGGCCTTGAGCTGCTCCACGAACCGGCGGCCGTCGATGCCGGGCATCGTCCAGTCGACGACCGCGACCGAGGGCGGGCCGTGTTTGTGGAGAAGCTCCATGCCTTCCCGCCCGCCGCCCGCGACCTGCACCTCATGCCCACGCAGGCGCAAGAACTCGGCCAAGACTGTGCGCACATCAGCGTCGTCATCGACGATCAGGATGCGCAGGGATGGGCGGGGCTGGGACATGGCCTCCTCAGGAGGACGAGCGAGGGGGGGCGGGCCGGGTGTCTATCGGGGCATCGAGTCTCGGGGCCCAGCCTGGGGTCAGCAACGACGCCGAAGCGGTGGACCGACAGCAGGGATGCCGCAGGGCGAGTGGCACCTTGTCGGAGCGGCGCCACACCCACGGCGGTGGGACGGCACCCGGGATCGCGGGACCGGATCCTGCACCGTGGACCGATGCGCGCGCAAGTGCCAGTGGGCTGGTGCGGTTCCCTCCCCATTCACTGCTGTTTCATGGGATGAAAATAGTCCGATGCACGCCGTCTTGGGGGGAGAACAGTTGACCCGTTTGACCAGGGCCGCAGGCCGCAATGTGTGGCCGACGTTGCTATGGTCGGGGGGCCCCGTCTCGGAGAGACCCTCGTGGGAACACGCCTGGAATTCATCACAGATGGCGACGCCCGTCGCACCTGGCGCCTGGAGTCCGGCGCAACGCGGGTGGGCCGGTCCCCCGACAACGACTTGGTCATCCCCGAGCCGGCGGTCAGCTCCTTTCACTTGGTGATTGAAGACTCTTCGAAGGGTCCGGTGGTGCGGGATCTGGGGTCGACCAATGGCAGCTTTGTCAACGAGCGCCCGCTCGATGGTCCGACCTTGCTCCGCGACGGCGATCTGCTCCGGATCGGGCTTCAAGTGCGAGCGCGGGTGCATGTGGCGGCGGACGCATCTCAGCCCCCCCGCTGCTGGCTGTTCCACCAGAACTCTGGCCGGACCTGGCCCATCAACGGCGAAGTGCACCTCGAAGATCTGCTGAGCGAGGTGGCCGAAGACGTCTCCCCCGATGAGGGTGACCTGGCCCCCAGCCCCGAGTTTCGGCTGCGGGTGGAGGGCAATGAGGTCCACGTCCAGAGCGACCGAGGGGTTGAGTGTCACCCCCTGGACGAGATCTTCGCCCTCGGTGTGCACCGTGTGGCCGTCCTGGATGGGCATGCCGCCCAAGCGCGAACCGAGACGGGCAGCGCTGCCCAGCGGTGGACGCTGCGGGTCGACATCGGTGGGCTGCCGGGCCCGACCGCCGAGGTGTTGGATCCGGAGGAGCGGGTGCAGGGGCGCATCCGCGCGGCGAACCGGGTGGCCGTGTTGCACGTGCTGATCGAGCACTACCTCGCTGACGACTCCGGCACAGAGCGGGGCTGGTGCCACGACGAGACCCTGATGAAGGGGGTCTGGGGCCGCCAGTGGAACCAGAAGGGGCCGGCTTCGTTCCAGGTGTTGATTCACCGCATCCGCAAAGACCTCGCTCGGGCGGGACTGACCGGCGCATTGATCGAGAAGCGGTCGGGCTTCACCCGCTTGCGGCCCGGCACGGTTGTGCTGTGTCAGGCCAAGCCCTGATGAGTGGGGACCCCGTCGCATGAACGCGCAATGCGGGGGGGCCGGCGCACGCCAAGGGGCGACGTGGCAGCGCGTCTGCCTTGTGGATAATACCGTATTGGCCAATGTTCTCGAAAAAACTGACCGGCTCGGTGTGGCCCGCACGGCGACGAGTCTTGTGTGTGGCCGGACCCGGCTGCCACCGGGGCGCTGAACCTGGCACAGGCCCCACCGACGGATGCCCCCGCGCTCATTGCAGGGCGGTACGAGCTCAAGGAGCTGCTCGGCGAGGGCGGTGCCGCACGGGTGTACCGTGCGACCGACCTGCAGCTGGGCGTGGATCGGGCGATCAAGCTGATCGGTGGCGGTGCCAAGCGCGAACGATCCAGCCTGCGGCGGCGGCTCAAGGACGAGGCCCGGGTCATGGCGCGCCTCGCCCACCGGCACGTTCTGGAGGTCTACGATGTCGGCGAAGACGGCGAAGTGGACTTTGTGGTCATGCGGCTTGCTGGCGGGGGCAGCCTCGCCGACGAGCTGCGGGCCCAAGGGCAGCTGTCTCGAGAGCGGGTGGTCCGGCTTGGTCTGGAGATCCTGGCGGCGTTGGAAGCCGCTCACGCCCAGGGAATTGTCCACCGGGATGTCAAGCCCCAGAACCTGTTGCTCGATGACCACGGCACGGTCCTGCTGGCCGACTTTGGCATCGCCCTCATCGACCTTCCGGGGGTGTTTCGCGGCACCCGCACGGGCGCGGCGATGGGGTCGCTCGCGTTCATGGCCCCAGAGCAGCGGGTGGACGCCAGCCGAGTGACCGCTGCGGCCGACATCTACTCCGTCGGCGCGACCCTCTACACCCTGGCAACAGGGCGATCCCCCATGGACCTCTTTGTGGCCGGAGGGGACTCGGAGCGGTGGTGGGTGGTGGCGCCTGGGCTGCGGACGGTGCTCTTCCGGGCCACCCGCTACGCACCTGAGGATCGATACCTGTCGGCCACCGAGATGGCGGCTGCGCTGACATCGCTGTTGCGCGATCCGGCGGGTCAAACCGGGGACCACACCGACGACACCTGGCAAGCCGACGAGGGCGAGACCAACGAGCTGGGCGCCGGTCCGGGGACCAACTGGCTGGATGGGCTGGGCGAGGGCGGCTCGCTGGATGCCACCGGCGCCCACGCGAAGACGATGGTGGACGGGGCGGGACAAGGGTGGAAGTCGGATGGTCTGCCGGCCGACGGGATGGTCAGCGCCCACACCCAAGTCGGCCGCGCCCCGCTGGCCCGCCGCTCTTCCGTGCTGGCCGGTCTGTTGGTGCTGTTCATCGCGTTGCTGGTGAGCTTCGCGGTCTGGGGGCCGCGGTGGTCGGATGGGCCGGCGCCAGAGTCCCGTCTCGACGCCCCGGCTCGTGTGACCCCGCTGATCCCGGGTGCTTCGGACCTGCCCACGTCCCCTGTGCCGCTGGAGCCCGCCCCCGAAGCGGTGGTCCCTCGGCCCACAGACCCAGCTGCGAAGGCGGTGCCACGCGCCGAGGTGTCCCCTTCAGCCCGGCCGGTGGGCAGCCAGGCGCCAGACACGCTGCCCGAGGCCCCAGAAGCGGGGCCACTTGCCGTGGTTCCCCTGGGTCGATGGCGGCTAAATATTGATGGCTACGCCCACGAGCTGGTGGTCACCGGACCCCGGCACAGCGCCCTGGCGGGCACGATCCGATACCGCTCATCGGACGGCACCAACACCGTGCAGGTCGCCATTGTGGGGCAGTATGACGAGGATCAGGGGACGCTGGTGATCGAGGAGCAGGGAGTCCCGCAGCCGGTGCGTTACGCACTGCGCCTTCAAGCGGATGGTCGCTTTCTGGGCACGGCGACGCGTCGCGGGTCGTCCAAGGTCGTGGTGATGAGCCACATCCGCTAAGGTCCGGGTCCTCCTGGGGCAGTTTTTGTTGTTGGTCCTCACGTTGTTGCTGAGCATGACCGCCCGGGCCGGATCTGAAGGCACGGTGCACGCTGGCGTGCGCGTCGGGACCGACGGCGCGGAGCAGCTGGACGGCGATGCACCCGGGGATCGTGCGCTGCTGGTCGGCGGTGGGTTTGGTGGTGCGCCGGCGTCGGGGCACTGGTCCTTGGGCGGCCATGTTCAGGGTGCCCTGGGCGGGACGGCCGGCGCGATGGTGGATCTGCGCCCTGAGCTGCGGGTGGGGCCAGCGGCGTGGCAGCCCGGTCCCCTGCTGGTGCTGGGTGGGGGGCTGACCCTCGGTGGTCGAGCCGAGCTCGCTGCGCCGCCCTGGATGCACGGGATCGTCGGTGCGGGCTGGCAGCTTCCGCTGACGGAGTCGGGTGGGCTGCGGGTGGTGGCCCGGGTTCATTATCGGGAGCGAGCGCGGGGGGAGCTGACCCTCGGCTGGGTGTGGGGCACGCCGCCGGAGCCACCGCCACCCCCTGAACCTGTGGTGGAGCCGGTGGCCGCCCCAGAGGTCGATCTCAGCAAGCTGCCCGAGGATGCCGAGATCTGGATTCCCCATCCGTGGTGCTACTGGGTGTCCCGGGATGAGGCGGTGGCGCTGCTGCCCGAGCTGCCGGCGGATGTGCGGCTGGAGATTCAGGCCCGCACATTCGGCGTCGCTTTTGCTACACCCCAGACGGTGGGGGGCATCACGCTGGTGCCTGCGAGCAGCCAAGGCTCCGTGCTGGTGGTCGGTGCCCCAGGGGACCAAGTGGCTGTGGAGGGAGCGGTCCTGCCGGTGGAGGCGGACGGTGTTGCCCAGCTCAACGTGCGCAGCGGTGTGCTCGCGGTGCAGGTCTTTGGTGGTGGACGCCGAGTGGTCGCCGAGCTCGCGGTTGAGTCGGGCCACGCGGTGTGGGTGCGGGCGCGGTCGCCCGAGCGGGTGTCGGTGCCCTTCGCCTTGGGCAGCGGTGTGTTGGCCCCCGACGCCCTGCCCCAGATCCAGGCCCTCGCCGACAACATCGGTGGGTGGACCTATGCCATCGAGGGTGGCTTCTCTCCCGAGGGCAACCGGGCGGCAAACCTGGCCCTCGCCGAGAGACGGGCGGCTGCCGTTCAGCAAGCGCTGTTGGATGCGGGTGTCCCTCCGGCTCAGATCTTGATGCGGCCGCCGGCGGTGCCCGAAGGGGGGGGCGCAGCAGCCTCGAAGCGGGTGGCGGTGGTCACTCCCATCCCGCCAACTGGGGAGAGCCAATGATCCGCCAGACCGTCGTGATTGCCCTGCTGTGGATGATCTTGGGCACGGTGGTCCATGCCGCTGGGCATGTGGTGGTCGGCCAGGGCGACACGTTGGCGAGGATCGCAGCGGCCACCGGCACGACGGTCGACGCGTTGTTGGCCCAGAACGGACTGGAGCCTGGGGCGGAGCCGGCGGTGGGCACGATCCTCAGCCTCCCCGACGACGTGGGGGGGCAGGAGCGACCGGCGTTGGTGTTGAGCTTGTCGGGCGAAGGCACGCTGACACCCCTGGGTGGCCAGACCGTGCCGCTCCAAGCCGGTGCTGCGCTGCCCAAGGGCACGGTGGTCTGCACCGGCGCGGACAGCTTCGCATCGGTGCGCATGGCGGTGTCGGGATCCGGCGGGGTCCATGACGACGTGTCGTTGCTCCCTCGAACCTGCATCACGGTGCAGTCCGCCACAAGCCGGAATGGCCGTCGGGCTTCGCTCATTCGCCTCCAGCAAGGGTCGGTCAACGTGCCGGCCAACACCGGCTCCGGCGCCTTTGGTGTGATGACGGTCCTGACCCGCGCTGGTGTGACCACTGCGCCGGGTGGGGGCTTTCGGGTGCATGTCGAGCCCGACGCGGCGCGCACCGAAGCGCTGGAGACCGCGTTGTCGGTAATCGGTGCTGGCGTCGAGCAACAGGTGGGGGCTGGCCAGGGCAGCCGCACCCGCGTTGGTGAAGCACCCGGGCCGATTGTGGCCCTCTTGGTTGCCGGGCCGCTGCTCCAACCGAAGATGGGCGCGGTGCTGCGGCGGCCAGACTTTGGTTGGCGGGCCGACGCGGATGCCCTCGAATACCAGCTTGAGCTGTCGTCCAGCCCCGACTTCAGGGCGCTGGTGCGGCTGGAGGTGGTTGGCCACCCGGTGTGGGAGCCGGACCGCCTGTTGTTGCCCTACCGGGTGCACACGCTGTGGTGGCGGGTGTCACCAGTGGACCGGCTCGGCTTTGTCGGCATGCCGGCGGGCTCACGTTTGGTGGAGCTTCCGCCCGGGATGGGGCCATGATGCTCGTCTTTTCCGCCTTGGCCGCTGCGCTGAGCACCGGGGAGGCCCAAGCGGCCGCTCCGTCCTTGCTGACGCCCCCGCCCTTTTCCGGGTACGCCTTCGACCCCCGGGCAGACGCCCGCCACTTCCTCTTCACGGAGGACGCCCAAGTCGAAGAGTTCGCAAGGGTCAGGCTTCTGGCGGCCTACGACCGCGACAGCGTGGTCTCGAGCTACGACCTCGGCCGGCCTGGGGCCGACGCGGCGGATGAGCGCTTGGCACTGGTCGGCGACGTCTGGACCCTGAATCCGGTGTTCACCCGAGGGTGGGGGGCGCTCCGGCTGACTGGCGGGGTGCCGCTCTATGTGCGCAGCCAGCCGGACATCGTCAAGATCGACGGGCGGTCCCAGCGCTACGAAGGCAGCGCTGCCGGGTCGGCGCTGGGGGATGCCCACATCGGCGTGAAGGGCGTGATGCTCGATGCGGGGACTGCACCCATCGGGCTCGCCACATTCAGTCGCTTGGCCGTGCCGCTCGGGGCTGCCGACCAATACTTGGGTCAGCCGGGGGTGTCTGGGGAGCTCGGCTTGACCGCCCAGTGGCTGACCGCCCGCACCGACCTGGGGCTCAGTGTCGCCCACCGCTTCTTGCCCAAGGTGGACCTGGGCAGCATCGAGGTCGATGACCAGCTCCAGTACACCCTCGCGGGTGCCCTCGATCTGGGGCCCGGAGGCATCACCGGTGAGCTCTGGGGACGGGCCCAGTACAGCGGCTCAGGAGCGGGCAGAAGCAGCGGACCCAGCTCGCGAAACAACCCGGTCCAAGTGCTCGCCGGCGGCTGGCTGGACACCGCTCGTGGTGGCCGGGTGCGCCTGCTCGGGGGCACGGGGCTCACGCCGGGGCTCGGGGCCGCGACCGTGCGGGTGGTCTTGAGCGTGGAGCAAGGTCTTCAGAAGGACCGACAGTCCAGCTCGGGAGAGTAGGCGATCCCGACCTCGGCCCCAGTGCTCGGGGCGGTGTCGGCCCCGAAGACAATGGCCTGGTCACGGGGATCGTAGGTCCACTCGGTGAAGGTGCTGCCGTCGACTTGCACGGCCAACGAGTCGGGATCGGGCGCCTCGTGCAGGACGTAGCGCAGCCCACCGGAGGCCACCCGCAGGCTGGCGCCGGCGATGGCTTCCATGGCGCCGTCGAGGGAGGGGGCGCACAGGTCCGCGATGGCCCCGGCGCTGTCGATGGCCATGTCCGCGTAGCCGGCGCCGTAGGTCGTGCCGGCGCATCCACTGTCGGTGGTCGGAATCACGGCACTCACGGCGACGTCGGAGGCTGCGGGCACTGCGTTGTGGAGCTCGATGAGCTGGGCTTCGGGAGGGCGAGGGCTGCCGTCGGGTCCGCCTGCGAGCACAATGACGTGGAGCTGGGCATCTGGCCGCAGGAAGCCTGACAGGCATGGGGGCCGTGCCGAGAGTGCGGCGATGGCGTGCTCCACGAGCATCTCGCTGCCGGGACCAGTGTCGCCCACGAGCGCTGCGGACAGTGCCGCGCGGCGGCTCGCCAACGAAGCGTCCGCGGCGGTCCAAGCGGGCTCTGAGCTGGGGCAGATGTCGGCGCCCGTGAGCCCGGCGAGCTGGACCGCGATGTTGTTGTCTTCCAAGATGCCCACCAACACGCCGATGTTGTCCGCCAAGCGCTCGGCATAGAGCGACAGTACCCCATCGGTGTCCGCGACAACCAGCAGGTCCACGCTGTGGCCCGGTCGGTAGGTGAACCCCTCTTCGATACGCATACCTTCATAGGCCAGGGCCTCGACGCGAATGGCGAGCTCTGGCGTGAGCGGATCGTCGGAGACCACCTGCACGAGGGCATTGCGCAGCCCTCCCGTGGTGATGTCCCAGCTGGGCGCGAAGGACACTTGGACCGTTGTGCGGTCACCAGGGCCGAGCTGGAAGGGGCTGGGGTCGAGGTGCAGCGACCACGTGGGATCGGGGCTGAGCAGGTCGATGTCGGTGACGTGCAGCGGCAAGTCACCTTGGTTGAAAATCTCGAATGGCATCTCGGCTCGGCAACCAAACAGTGTGCTCACCCGGGCCGGCGCTGTGGCACCGATGACCGCTGCCGCGCCCCGGCCGCTGAGCTGAAGCACTTCAGCGCCGTTGTTCACGTCGATGCGTGCGTCCCACAGGCCCTGGGTGGGCGGACGGAAGCGCACCGTCACGTCCTGTGACTCTCCGGGCTGCAGCGCCAGCACGGGATCGGCGTCCACTTCGAAGATGTGCCCGTCATCGGGATCGTAGGAGTCGATGATCTCGTCGTGGCCGTGCACCACAACCTCGGTGTTCCCTGCGTTGATGAGGGTGAACGACTGTTCCTGGGGTTCCGCGCCAGCTCGGGCGGTGCCAAAGTCCAGCCACGCAGGACTCAGGACGAGGGCTTCCACGCCAGATGGAACGACCTCTCCGGGGCCACGGTACGGGTCAAGCTCCCCGCAGCCGCCAAGCAGCAGGACCGTACAGAGGGACCGGGGGAGACCAGGGCGCAGGACGGCTCCGGGGTGGGTGAGACCATGGTGCCACAGGTCCGGGGCGAGCGGTCGGCGACTCGAGGGGGGCTGGACTCAGCGTCCGAGCTCTACCCCGAGGGACAGGCCGTGCTGCCACAGCGCTGTCGCACCACCATCGGCCACAATGGGCATCCACCGGCTGTCATAGCGGAGGTGGGCCCGGGAGCCAAGTGCAGGAAAGGCCACATCGAAGCGGGGGCCCAGCGCGGGCGCCCCGACGGCGTCCATGCGGGGCTCGACCAGCACCGCCTCGGAGTCGGGCACGTAGTCGCGGAAGGACCGCCACAGCGCGGCCCCTTCGGCGGCGATGCCCAAGCGCACGGGCCCTGCGCGCAAACCCACCGTGATGCCCGCAGCGGGAACGCCGGCGGACACGGGAAAGTCGGGTTGTTCATCCACCGCGCCGCGGGTGAAGCTGGCGCGGGCGTGCAGGTCGATGGCGAGGTGGCGGGGCAGGGCGATGGGCTCCATCCAGCTCAGCTCCAGCTCTCCGGCCGCCGCGGGCAGGTACCAAGAAGCGGTGCCCCCATGGGCGACGGCGCCGGCGGCGAAGACCCAGCGCCCGTGGTGTTCTTCGAAGAGCGAGTCGAGGTTCATGCGCTCGCCGGCATCGAGGCGGACCCGACCCTGGGCGAGGCGTTGTCCGGCTTCGCTGCGCACTTCGAGGTGGTGCCGGCCGGGCTCGACGGGGGTGAGGCCCACCGGACCGCCCCGGGGGATGCCGTCGACGAACAGCGCCGCCCGAGCGAGGACCGCGTTGGTGGCGCCGATGAGGGCCATCTCGGCGGTGGACCGGCGCGCCGGATCCCCGGACAAGTAGATCTCCTCACGACCGACGATGCGGTACTCAGCCCGGGGCACCTGGATGCCGCCGGTGTACCGGATGGTGAGGTCGCGGGCGTGCTCGTGGGCTTCGGTCACATCGACGAGACCGTCCCCATCGAGATCAGCCTCGCGGCGACCATCGGTGAGGGAGTCGATGAGATAGTGCGTGTAGACGCCATTCTGGAGCTTGGGATCTTCCATCGCGGGCTGGTGGTACTGGGCCGCGAACAGGCGCGCCTCGGACTCGGCCACTTCGCGCAGGCCCCGGGGGGGAGGGGGCTCGCCCCGAAATCCCGAGAGCAGCGATGCCGTGCGGCTGTCGACGACGGCCCGACCGGTGAGGCCGTTGGTGGGCGTCCGACCGTTGTGGCAGGTGTCCATGATGAGCACCCGCCGCCGGGCGCTGAGGCTCGACACCAAGGCTTCGATGTCGGCGATGGCCAAGCCCGTGCCCTGGGGGTCTTCGAGCTGGCCGTCGGCGGGCAGGAACCAGAGCTGGGACCCGGCGGCGGCGTCGAGGGTGAGGCTGCCGTGGCCGCTCATGTAGAGCAGGAAGGTGTCGTCGCGCTGGAGGTCGGCAGTCGCGATGGCGATGGTGTCGCGAATGGCGGCGGCCGTCGTGTTGTCGCCCCCCTCCACCACAAAGACACGGTCAAAGCCGCCGATGTTGGTGTCGGCCAGCACGGCGCCCAGGTCTCGCGCGTCTTTGGCGGGGAACTGCAGGCCCTGGAGCAAGGGGTCGGAGTAGTCCTGAACACCGATGAGCACGGCCACCCGCCGCGGCTTCCACACGGTCTCCAGATCGCCATTGTCGACCGCGACCACCCCGGCAAGGGCAGCTGTGGACAACAGCAGGGGCAGGGCGGAGATCATGGCGCAACCTCGACCGTGTGGGCCTCACAGACCCAGCCGGCCTTCCGGGCATCGATGCAGACGCCCGGCTGTTCGGGATCATACGCGCGGGCGCGGGCATCTGGCAGATCAAGTCCCGGATGATCCACTGGGGCCGCCAGCAGCGCGTACACGGCGGTGGTCTCGGCGGGCTCAATGCGCCACGCGAGGTTCTGGCCATCGAGGCTCAGGTCGTGCTCGCCGGCGGCCAGCTCCCATGCACCGAGCTCAGACGTGCCTTGGTCGTCGATGCGCAGCAGGTGGACTTGGGCGGGGCTGTCGATGTCGGCACGAAACAGCAGCACATCTCCGGGGGCGTAGGGGTGCCCAGCGCGGAAGCGGGCGACGCCAGCGCCGGTGCGCACGGCCATCTTCAGGGAGGCTTCGGGGAGCCGGACGCCGCTGCCCCGCTCGACCAGGGTGGAGGAGCCGGGGGGCGCGTCGGGAGGGGGAACCACAAGCAAGAGGGCGGCGGCAGCAGCCAGTCCGGTGGCGGCCCAGGTCCACGGTGCTGGGCGCCAGGGGCGGCGTGCCGGGGGCTGAAGCGCGAGGGGAACCTCACCCGTGGTGTCGCGCTGTATTTCGTCGAGAACGGCCTGCAGTACGGCATTCCGGACGGGCTCTGGCGCCGGCAGGGCAGGCAGCGCGCGGGCTTGCTCGTCGATGGTTCCCAGCGCCTCGTGGAGCTCGCGGCAGTCCGGGCACTCCGCCAGTCCGGCGTGCACATGGGCGTCCCCGGGCCACGGACTCTCGCCCAGAAGCACGGCCGTGAGATGATCGCAGTCGTGTGCCATCATGAGATCTGCCCCAGCCGCTCGCGCAGCCATGCCCGCGCTCGGCTGACCCGTGCGCGGGCGTTGTCGGGGCTGATCGCGAGCTGCGCGGCGACCTCATTGTGGTCAAAGCCCTCGACGGCCCCCAGCAAGAAGGCGTCCTTGAGGGTCTCGGGAAGCTGCTGCAGCGCGTCTTCCAAGTGCATGCGGCTGGTGTGGTCGGGGGTCTCGCTGGTGCCCTGCCAAGCCGAAAGCTCCACTTCGTGGGGGCGCCGTCGCTGGCGGCGGGCATGGTCGCGGGTGGTGTTGGCGGCGATGCCAAACAGCCAGGGGCGAAACGGCCGGCCGGGCGTCCATGTGGACCGGGCCCGGTAGACCTTGAGGAAGGTCTCCTGGTACAGGTCCGCCGCGAGCTCGGGGTCGCCCGTCTTCCGCAAGATGAAGCCGTGCACGCGAGTCTCATAGCGATCGAAGAGCACGCGGAAGGCCGCGGCATCGCCGGTCTGGACCTGCGCCATGAGCGCCTCGTCGCTGGGGCCCGCGGGAACGGACGGGGGAGTGGACATCGGGGGCCCGGTTCAGGCCACGGAGGCCGAGCGCAGCGGCTCGACGCGGGGGGATACGCCCACGGAGCCCAGGTGTGACACGAGATGCGGGGAAAAGTGCCTCAGGCCGCGGTGGTCTCGTCCTCCCGGCGGCGAATGAGCACGAGGGTGCCGAGGGTGGCCAGGCAGCACAGGTAGGGGAACATCCAGCCGCCCCGCACGTAGAGGGTCTGGACCGAGCCGAGTCGGAGCTCCTCGACGCGCTGGACATCCTCGAAGGTGCCGGTCTCGCCCACGATCTTGCCGTGGGGCTCCACAATCCAGCTCACGCCGGTGTAGGCGCTGCGCACCATCGGGCGGCCAAACTGGATGGCTTGGATGGTGGTCAGCATGGCGTGCTGGTGGGGTGAGGATGTGTCGCCGAACCAAGCGTCGTTTGTGATGACGACGAAGAGGTCCACGGGGTCGTTGTCTTCGCCATAGTAGAGGTCCCACATCGGACCGTTGAGGATGGCCTCGTAGCAGATGGGCACCGTGTAGCGGTAGGTGGTGCCGTCGGCGGTGCGGGCCGGAAAGACGGTGGGTCGGGTGCCGGCCTTGAAGTCACCCGGCCCCTGAATCAGCTCCCGCAGCCACGGGAAGGTCTCCGCAAACGGGATGTACTCACCGAAGGGCAGGGGCACCATCTTGTCGTAACGGTCGACCAGTTCACCATCTTGGTTGTATGCATAGGCCGAGTTGTGCGAGATCCACTGGCGACCCTGGGGGTCATCTTCGAGGCGCTCGATGGTGCCGCCGCCGATGAGGTGGTGGAACTGGAAGGTCTGGGCGAACTCGGAGAAGAAGCTCTTGGGGGAGTGGCCACCGAGCCAGCGGGCCTGACGCTCTTCGTCCGGGTTGAAGGGCAGCGTGCCCTCGGGCCAGATGACCAGGTCGGGTGAGTCGTCGAGGACCCCCCGCGTGGTGTCGATCCAGCTCTGGAAGCCGTCAATGACCGACTCCTCGAGGCGCACTTCCATCGAGGTGTTCTGTTGGAGGATGGCCGTGCGCACGATGGGCGCGGCCTCCAGCACTTCTTCGACTTGTCCGTAGCGCCAGTGGCCAAAGCCCACATTGGCGAGAAGCACGGCCGCCACAGCGACAATGGCCGCCCAGGGCTGGGCCCGGCGCTCTTGGAAGCGAAAGACGATCTCGGCCAAGGTCGCGTTGCTCAGCCACACCAGGAAGGTGAGCCCGGTGACCCCCGTGACGCTGGCAAGCTGCCAGGTGAGGGGATTTCGGTACTGGCTGACCCCATGGTAGTAGGGGAACAGTGCGGGGATCATCTCGACGGCGACCCAGAGCGCCGGAAACGCCACGATCCACCACAGCCCGAGCTTCTCGCGCATGCGCTGGAGGGGCCGGAACGTGAGCGCATAGGGCACAGCAAACAGCGCAGTGAACACCACATGCACCAACAGCGCGAGCACCCACGGCACGCTGCTGAACCGGATGATGGTCTCGATCAGCCAGAAGTAGAGGATGAAGATGGCGACGCAGCCGCCCAGATAGGCGATCAGCCCGTTGCGCTGGCCGGGTCCGGGACGGGTGGCCACGATCATCGGCACGAACGCGAACCAGTGCATCCAGTGGAGGTTGGCCGGGGCCGAGATGAACACCAGGGCCAGCCCAGACAGGGCGGACAGGACGAGTCGAAAGAGCAACTGGGGCATGTCGGAGTGTCCGCGCAGCAGGGGTCGGCCCGGGGGCTTCAGCGAGTCCAGCGGGGGGCGCGCCGCTCGGCGAATGCGCCGATGCCTTCGAGGGCTTCACCGCTGAGCAGGGCCTTCACACCGGCCTCGGTCTCGGCCGCCAGGGCGGCGTCGAGGCTGTCGTCATCGTGGTTTCGCAACAGGTCAAGCACCAAGCCGGTGGCCGTGGGGGCACTCAGCGCCATGTCGGCAGCCAGGGCCTCGGCGGCGGCGAGCACGTCACCGTCGCCATGGATGGACTCGATGATGCCCATCTGGAGGGCGTTGTCAGCGTTGATGCGCCGCCCCGAGAGGATGAGCATGGTCGCACGCGCGGGGCCGACCAGCCGCTTGAGCAGCGTCGTGCCGCCGACGTCGGGCACAAAGCCGATGCGGGGCTCGGGCATGGCGAAGGTGGCGCTCACGCCGGCGATGCGCACGTCGCAGTACAGGGCCAGCTCCAGGCCGCCGCCGAGACAGCCGCCTTCGATGGCTGCGATGGTGGGGCCCGGGAAGCTGCGGAGGGGAGACAGGCAGCCCTTCAGCTCGATGATGAGGGCCTTGAGATCGGCTCCGTCCTGGCTGGTGATGGCTTGCGCCGCCCGTCCCAGCAGCGGGTTGTCGAGCTTGAGGTCCATGCCGGCGCAGAAGTGGTCGCCTTCTCCCCGCAGGATGAGGGCCCGAGCGCCCGAGGCCGCGGCCTCCTGCACCCGCTCACCGATGGCCGTCCAGCCCGCTGCATCCAGGGCATTGCGCCGATGAACACGCTGAATGATGACATGGGCAACCTGTTCACGAATCTCAAGCGCGACGGTCATGGGCACTCTCCACGGGTTGCGGGTGGCTCTAAGGCGTCAGCCCAAGAAGCGAAACGCCCGCCCCCCAAACGGGAAGCGGGCGTTGGCTGGGTTCCGGTGCCCGAAGGCGTCCGGAACGGGGCTCACATCATGCCGCCCATTCCGCCCATGCCACCCATTCCGCCCATGCCACCCATTCCGCCCATGCCACCCATGTCACCGCCGCCGCCGCCACCCGATGCCTTCTCGGGCTTCTGGGAGATGACGGCTTCGGTGGTGAGGAGCAGGCTGGCCACGGATGCGGCGTTCTGGAGTGCGGAGCGCACAACCTTGGCCGGGTCGATGACACCCATCTCGACGAGGTCGCCGTAGACGTCGGTGGCGGCGTTGTAGCCGAACGCACCCTTGCCCTTGCGCACCTTGTTGACGACGAGAGCGCCGTCCACGCCAGCGTTGCTGGCGATGGCCTTGATGGGCTCCTGGATCGCATTGCGGACGATCTGGATGCCGAATGCGACGTCGTCTTCGGCGGTGAGGCCTTCGAGTGCGTCGAGGCAGCGGATCAGCGCCACACCGCCCCCAGGAACCACACCCTCTTCGATGGCTGCGCGGGTCGCGTTGAGCGCGTCCTCCACGCGGGCCTTCTTCTCCTTCATCTCCACTTCGGTGGCCGCACCGACGTGGATGACGGCCACACCGCCGACCAGCTTGGCGAGGCGCTCTTGGAGCTTCTCGCGGTCGTAGTCGGACGTGGTGTCGCGGATGAGGCTGCGGATCTGCTTCACGCGGCCACGGACGCCGTCACGGGTGCCGCCGCCATCGATGATGGTGGTGCTGTCCTTGGTGATGACGACCCGCTTGGACTTGCCAAGGGCGGCGAGGGTGACGCCTTCGAGCTTGATGCCCAGTGCTTCCATGAGGGCCCGACCACCGGTGAGGATGGCGAGGTCTTCGAGCATGGCCTTGCGGCGGTCGCCGAAGCCCGGTGCCTTCACAGCGCAGATGTTCATGTTGCCGCGGAGCTTGTTCACCACGAGGGTGGCCAGCGCGTCGCCGTCCACGTCCTCAGCGATGATGAGCATGGGCTTGCCCTCGCCGTGCACCTTCTCCAACACAGGGAGCAGGTCCTTCATGTTGCTGATCTTCTTCTCGTGGATCAGCAGGTAGCAGTCCTCAAGGACAGCTTCCATGCGGTCGGCGTCGGTCACGAAGTACGGCGACAGATAGCCGCGGTCGAACTGCATGCCTTCGACGATCTCAAGCTCGGTCTCGAGGCCCTTGGCCTCTTCCACCGTGATGACGCCGTCGGTGCCGATCTTGCCCATGGCTTCGGCCAAGATGCTGCCGACTTCTTCGTCGCCATTCGCCGAGATGGTGCCCACGCGAGCAACCGCCTGGGGGTCCTGGTCGACGGGGCGGGACAGCGTGATGAGGTGCTTGATGACCGCGCTGACAGCCATGTCGATGCCGACCTTGAGGTCCATCGGGTTGGCGCCAGCGGCGACCATCTTGGCGCCGTGCTTGTAGATCGCTTCAGCGAGCACGGTGGCAGTGGTGGTGCCATCGCCGGCCACGTCATTGGTCTTGGAAGCGACTTCCTTGACCATCTGGGCGCCGATGTTCTGCACCTTGTTCTTGAGCTCGATCTCCTTGGCGACGGTGACGCCGTCCTTGGTGATGACGGGAGCACCGAAGCTCTTGTTGATGACGACGTTGCGGCCCTTGGGGCCGAGCGTCACCTTGACGGCGGCTGCGAGGGTGGAAACACCGATGAGTACATCGGAAGCAGCGGTCTCACGAAACTGGATGTCCTTGGCGGCCATGGAACTCTCCTGTGTGTGATTGGATGGGATCTCAGAAAATTCGGTCGGGTCGAGGCTGAATCAGCCGCGTTCGACGACCGCGAGAATGTCGGACTCGGAGAGGATGATGTGCTCCTCACCTTCGAGCTTGACCTCGTCGCCGGTGTACTTGCCGAAGATGACGCGGTCGCCAGCCTTGACGGTCAGGGCACGGATCGAGCCGTCCTCGAGGCGCTTGCCGTTTCCGACCGCCACAACCTCAGCCTCCATCGGCTTCTCCTTGGCGGAGTCGGGAAGGATGAGGCCGCTGGCGAGGCGGGTCTCGGCCTCGACGCGCTTGACGAGAACACGGTCGTACAGGGGACGGAAGTTCATCGTTGACTCCTGGGGCCCGCTTTGGGGGCCGTCGTGCGAGAGAAAACCAGTCGGGAAAGGAAGGATCGGGAAGGGTTGGGCCGGTGCCCGTCCGACTCCACGAAGGGAGCGGGGGAGCGGATGGCGTCGTGTCAGGTCCTGCTGAGGCAGAAGCCTGGCTCGAGAGCCAACGAACAGCCCGTCCTTGGACCGGGTCTCTGGGAGATCCGGGCGAGCAGGTCCGGGCGGACCGGTCACGGTAGTGCGCGCGGTGGCGTCTACCTCCCGACGGGTTCGCTCGGTAGGCACCGGGCGGGGGGGCGTCAACGGGCGTCGCACGAAAAACACCCGCCCGGGGCCTGCGGTCGCATGAACGGGACGCGCCGAGACCCCCGGTGTCGCCGTGTGCATGGGCGGCCAGGAGGGAAGTCGAGCAGATCCCGGCGCGCTGGCCAGCGACCACTTGTTTTGGGGTCGTCGCTGCGGCCGTCCGCCGGGATCCACTGACCGGTCCCCGTCCGAGGGTGTCAGGATCCGGTGTTCCTTGGAAAGATGGGTTCGGACGGGGACTCGGTGGACACGATGCAAGTGTCGGGCCACCTGAAAATACCAGATATATCATTAAGTTATCATCAGTGCCCGGAGGGCAGAGACCGTTCCCACGGCGTCCGTGTCGTGGTGGGACCTGGAGCAGATTCAGGCGGAGGGTGTTGCCGCCGGGAAGACCGGGATTAGCTTCGTCAACGAGCGAGGGGCCCCGCCGGGCAGGGCCTCCACAACGTGCTTCCACGCGTCATTGTCGCTGTGTTTGTCCCCGGGCAAGCCGGCGCCTCACTGGTCGCGAATCCCGGACTCAGCTCGTTGGCACCGGGTGCCAGCGGGGTCTGTGCCCAGGGAATTTCGGGTCCAGCTTCACCTTTTTTTCAATCTTTCGAGCGACACCAGCTCGGGGCCAAGCGCCTCAAGGAGACCAGATGGGCAAGATCATCGGTATCGACCTCGGCACGACCAACTCTGTTGTCTCGGTGATGGAGGGCGACAAGCCCATTGTCATCGTCAATGAAGAGGGCGGTCGCACCACCCCGTCCGTCGTGGGCTTTGCCAAGGACGGCGAGCGCCTCGTGGGCGCCGTCGCCAAGCGGCAGGCCATCACCAACCCCACCCGCACCGTGTCGTCGATCAAGCGCTTCATGGGACTCAACTACGCCGAGTCCAAGGGCGAGCACGACAAGGTCTCGTACTCCGTGGTCCGCGGGTCCGACTCGCTGCCCCGCGTGCAGATCGACGACAAGCAGTACTCGCCCCCCGAAGTGTCGGCGATGATTCTGCAGAAGCTGAAGCGCGAAGCTGAGCGCTACCTCGGCACCGAAGTCACCGAAGCCGTCATCACGGTGCCGGCCTACTTCAACGACGCCCAGCGTCAGGCCACCAAGGACGCGGGCAAGATCGCTGGACTCGACGTCAAGCGCATCATCAATGAGCCCACGGCCGCGGCCCTCGCGTACGGCCTCGACAAGAAGAGCGACGAGGTCGTCGCGGTGTACGACTTCGGTGGCGGCACCTTCGACATCTCGATTCTGGAAGTCGGCGACAACATCGTCGAAGTCCGCGCCACCAACGGCGACACCCACCTCGGTGGTGACGACGTGGACCAGGTGCTCATCGACTGGATGACCTCCGAGTTCAAGCGCGAAAACGGCGTCGACGTCGCGGGCGACAAGATCGTGCTGCAGCGCCTCAAGGAAGCCGCGGAGAAGGCCAAGATCGAGCTGTCGGCCGCCCAGCGCTCCGAGATCAACCTGCCCTACTTGACGGCCGATGCATCGGGTCCCAAGCACCTTGTGACCTCGCTGAGCCGCGCCAAGTTCGAGCAGATGATCGATGCCGTCATCGCCCGCACCCTCGGTCCCTGCCGCAAGGCGCTCAAGGACGCGGGCCTCAGCGCCAGCGACATCGACGAAGTCATCATGGTCGGTGGGTCCACCCGGATCCCCCTCGTCCAGAAGAAGGTGATGGAGCTGTTCGGCAAGGAGCCCAACCGCTCGGTCAACCCCGACGAAGTCGTCGCGGTCGGTGCGGCCATCCAGGGTGGTGTGCTCTCGGGCGACGTGAAGGACCTGCTCCTGCTCGACGTGACCCCGCTGAGCCTGGGCATCGAGACCCTCGGTGGTGTGATGACGGTGCTCATCGCCCGCAACACCACGATCCCGGCTCGCAAGGCCGAGATCTTCTCCACCGCTGCGGACAACCAGACCGCCGTGGATGTGCAGGTGTCCCAGGGTGAGCGCCCGATGGCCAAGGACAACCGCCTCCTCGGGCAGTTCCGCTTGGAAGGGCTCCCCGCCGCTCCCCGCGGTGTGCCCCAGGTCGAGGTCACCTTTGACATCGACGCCAACGGCATCCTGAACGTCACCGCGAAGGACAAGGCCACGGGCAAGGAGCAGAAGATCACGGTGAAGTCCGACAGCGGACTGTCCTCGGACGAGGTCGATCGCTTGGTCCAGGAAGCCCAGGCCAACGAAGCGGACGACCAGGCGCGGCGCGAGGTCATCGAGGCCCGCAACCAGCTCGACAACCTCGTCTACCAGACCGACAAGATGCTGGCCGAGAACCGCGACAAGCTCCCCGAGAGTGAAGTCACCGAGGTCGAAGCCCAGCTTGCCACGGCCCGCGAAGCCCTCGACTCCGACGACGTCACCCAGCTCAAGAGCGCCTTCGACAGCCTCCAGGCCGCCAGCCACAAGCTGGCCCAGGCTGCCTACCAGGGTGGTGACGCCCCCGAGGGCGGCGGCGGCGACGAAGGTGCCGGTGGTGGCGCGGACGACGACGTCATCGACGCAGAGTTCGAAGAGGCCTGAGGGGCACTTCTGTAGACAACCGCTCCGCAGGCTTGACCTGCGGGGCGGTTGGTGCAATTGGGCGTCTCCCCCCTGGGGGCGCTCCCCGACTTGTTTGACCTCCAGTTTCCCCGATTCTCCTTGGGAGAGCCCTGATGGACCAGCCCCGCGACTACTACGATGTGCTCGGCGTTGCCCGCGAAGCCGACGACAGCACGATCAAGAAGGCCTACCGCAAGCTGGCCCTGAAGCATCATCCTGACCGCAATCCCGACGACCCGAAGGCGGAGGGCTTGTTCAAGGAGGCGTCCGAGGCCTACTCGGTGCTCTCCGACGCCCAGAAGCGGGCGACCTACGACCGCTACGGCCATGCCGGACTGCGGGGCGGCGGGCCCGGTGGGGGCGGCGCAGGCTTCCAGAGTGCCGAAGAGATCTTCAGCCAGTTCTCCGACATCTTTGGGGACTTCTTTGGCGGCGGCGGCGGCGGTGGGCGCCGGGGTGGTGGCCAACGGGTGCGGCGGGGCGCGGACCTGCAGTACCACCTGACGATGGACTTCCTTGAGGGCGTGCACGGCGCCGTCAAAGACATCGAGTACCCGGTCCACAATCCCTGCGACACGTGTGCTGGCAGCGGTGCGGATCCGGCCCATCCCCCCACGACCTGCGACATGTGCAATGGCCAGGGCGAGGTAGTCCAGGCCCAGATGTTCCTGCGCATCCGCACGGCGTGTCCCCGGTGTCGGGGCGCGGGCAAGGTCATCTCCCATCCCTGCGGCACGTGCTCCGGGCGCGGTCGGGTGCGGAAGATGGAGAAGCTCTCCGTGACTGTGCCCGCTGGTGTGAACACCGGCCTGCAGCTTCGTTTGAGCAACAAGGGCGACATCGGGGACAAGGGCGCCCCTCGGGGGGACCTCTACGTCGCGCTCGAAGTCGAGGACCACGAGTTCTTCCGGCGCGAGGGCGACAACATCGAGTGTGTGGTGCCCATCACCTACCCCCAGGCGTGCCTGGGCGCCGACATCACCGTGCCCACCGTCGATGGCGAGCACGACCTCACCATCCCGGCGGGCACCCCCTCCGGCAAGGCGCTCACGCTCAAGGGCATCGGGGCTCCCCGTCTGGGCGGGCGCCGGGGTCGGGGTGACCAGATCGTGCAGGTGGTGGTGCAAGTGCCGAAGTCGATGGACAAAGAGGAAGAAGAGCTGGTCCGCCGGCTCGCCCACCTCGGTGATGGAAAGGTCGCCGAGAAGGGCTTCTTGAAGGACTTCTGGGATCGGCTCACCAGTTGAGGCGGCTGGCGGTTCTGGGGCTGACCGCGTGTGTGGGGCCGACGAGTGCCCCGCCTCCGCGGGCCCCCCCGGTGCTGACGGTCTGGGGTGCCATCGGGGAGCCGGATGGTGACCGGGCCGTGCTCTGGGCGCGCACCAGCGGGCCGGCATGGGTGCAAGGGGTGGTGCACAGCGACAGCGGTGTGGACGTCTGGTCTGCCGTCCACGCGACCGATGCTGCCCACGACTTCGCTGTCAGCCTGCCCGTCGATGGGCTGACCCAGGCCGAGCGCCTGCGCTGGACCGTGCGGGCCGTCCCGAAGTCGGCGGGACTGGCGCCTGTGTCCATTGGCGAAGGGGCGGGCACCGCGTCGGGTAGCGCACGCCCCATTCCGCATGACAACGTCCTGCGTGTGGCCATTGTCGGCGATCTCGGAGGCCAGGGCTACTGCGCCCCGCCCGGTGGCTACTCGGTCCTCGACGCGGTCCGGCGTCGGGCCCCCCACGTGCTGGTGGCCAACGGCGACATGATCTACGCCGACGGCACCTGTCCACCCCATGCGCCCGACGGCCAGACCAACCGCCCCGGTGCGTTCCGGTCGGTGGCTGATCCCCGGGTGGACTGGACGGATCGTGGGGCCTTGGACGCGCTGTACTTCGCCCACTGGCGCTACAACTGGGGCGACCGGGCGATGCAAGAGCTGCTGGCGAGCACCTTCTACGTCGGCCAGTGGGATGACCACGAGGTCATCAATGACTTCGGCGCGGCATGGTCTGCGTGGCACACCAAAGACCCGTACCGTCCGGGGTTCTCGACGCTTGTGGACGCAGGCCGCGGGGCCTTTTGGGCCTACACCCCCCACCGGGACGGCCCCATCCACCGCCAGCTCGACTGGGGCCCGACCGCAGCGTTGTTTGTGCTAGACGCACGCTCATTTCGCGACAACAACGCCCAGCCGGACGGGCCCGACAAGACCCTGCTCGGTTTGGACCAGCGGGGTTGGGTGGCCAAGGGGGTGGCCGCGTCCACGGCCCACTGGAAGCTGCTGTCCCTCGATGTGCCGCTGTCTGTGCCGACCGGCAGCACCCCCTGGCAGAGCGGTCGGGATGGTGTGGCGAGTGGGGACGGCGACCCGGCTGCTGCAGGTCCCGACATCTCGGCCCAGACCGGCTTTGAAGCAGAGCTGTCCGCCCTATTGGCGACCTGGGACCGTCAAGACATCGACGGACTGGTCTTTGTCACGACGGACGTGCACTTCGCCCGGGTGACCCGGTACGCCCACGACTTCGACGGGGACGGCGAGCCCCTGGTCTTTCACGAGGTGATCGCGGGTCCGCTTCGGGCGTGGATGGGCGAGCCGGTCCCTGCCGATCCAAGCTTTGGTCCCACCGTGCTGTTCGAGGCCGGGCTTGTGCAAAACTTCGCGATCTTGGACGTGGGCGAAGATGAGCTGGCCGTCGAAATTGTCGGTGCGGACGGTGGGAGCCTGGGCGTCCGCACCATCGTGCGTGCCCCCTCCCGCTGAGCACTCAGAACGCGCGGCTGCGGCGCTCGATCTGCTCGGCCTGGGTCTTGCAATCGATGCAGAGGGTGGCGACAGGACGCACGACCAGCCGCTTGTGGGTGATCTCGGCGCCACAGCTCTCGCACATGCCGTACTCGCCTTCTTCCATGCGGACGAGGGCCTTCTTGAGCTTGTGCAGCATCAGCCGTTCCCGGCCTGCGAGGCGAAGGACAAACTCTCGCTCAGACTCCGACGAAGCCACATCGATTGCGTCGGCTTCTTGCTGACGGTCCTCAGTGAGGTTCTGCACCGCGTCCCGACCGTTCGCCATGAGGGCTTCGATTCGCTCCGAGATGATGGCGCGCATCGCGCTGACCTCTCCGCGGGAGAGGTACTCGTCGGGAGGCAGCTGGGTGTCGTTGTCGATTTGCTTGCTCATCGGGCCTCCGGTGAAATTGGGTTGCCTTCATGCGCCCGAAGGCCCGGATTGTCAAGCAAAAGCTGACAAGCTGGTCGCCCAATACCACAGTTTGTGCAGTGTGTACGCTTTGGCTGCCGGACTGGAGGGCGCCGCCCACCCGAGTGGGGACTGGGGTGTGGGCTCGCGGCGTCGCGCTGTGCAGTGCGCTCACCGCTGAGCCAATTCGGAAGGGAGCCGGCCGGCTGAAGCAGAGATCTGCGTGGGGGGCGTCGGTGTGTGGGCCGGTCGCGGGCCCCGGTTGGGTCGGTCCCGCTTGCCGGCAGACTGAGCGTGATTACTGCGCGTCCCCGTCGGGACCGTTGTGCGCCGGATGGCGGTCCGGCCCTGGTGTCCCGTTGAACCTCCGCTCCGGATGTTGGTCATGAGTGATCCCTCTGATGCGCTGACCGTGGCGCAGATCGAAGCCCGCGTGCAGGACGTGCACCCCATCGCCCAGCGAATCCGCACCGAGGTGGGGCGGGTTGTGGTGGGTCAGGCCGGCATGGTGGATCGCCTGCTGATGGGCATTCTCTGCGATGGGCATGTGTTGTTGGAGGGGGTGCCAGGCTTGGCGAAGACCCTCGCGGTGCGCTCGCTGGCCCAGGCCCTCAAGCTCGACTTCAAGCGGGTGCAGTTCACCCCCGATCTGCTGCCCGCCGACGTTGTGGGCACCCAGATCTACAATCCCCGCACCCAGGGCTTCACCACCCACCGGGGCCCGGTCTTCGCCAACATCGTGCTCGCCGACGAGATCAACCGCGCCCCTGCGAAGGTCCAGAGCGCGCTGCTCGAAGCGATGCAGGAGCGCCAGGTCACGATCGCCGACGAGACCCACGCACTGCCCAGTCCGTTCTTGGTGCTGGCCACCCAGAACCCCATCGAGCAGGAGGGCACCTACCCGCTGCCCGAGGCCCAGGCCGACCGCTTCATGTTCAAGGTGCGGGTGGGCTACCCGACGAAGGCCGAAGAGCGGGAGATCTTGCTGCGGTCCGCACAGCCCACGCCGCGCTTGACCCCGGTGGCGGATGCCGACGACCTGCTGCGCCTCAAGACCACGATGGCCCTCGTGCGCATGGAGCCCGTGCTCGGCGACTACATTGTCGACTTGGTCCATGCGACGCGCTTTCCCGACGAGTCTGGCCTCAACATGGGGCGCCTCATCGAGTTCGGTGCCAGCCCCCGGGCCACCCTCGCCCTCGCCAAAGCGGCCCGTGCCCATGCCTTCCTCAACGGCGCGGGCTTTGTCACCCCCGACGACGTCAAGGCGGTGGGTCCCGACGTGCTCCGCCACCGCATCTTGCTGACCTACGAGGCCGAGGCGGAGGGCATGAGCGTCGATGACATCATCGCCCGCGTCTTCGAGAAGCTCCGGATTCCCTGATGTCGCTGACGCCCGAGGAGCTTCAGCAGATCCAGCGCTTGCATCTGCAGCTCAACCGCAAGGTGGACAGCCCCTTTGCGGGCGAGTACCGCAGCGCGTTTCGTGGGCTGGGGATGGAATTTGAGGAAGTCCGGCCCTATGTGCCGGGCGACGACGTGCGTCACATCGACTGGAATGTGACGGCGCGCACCGGTGAGCCGTTCGTGAAGCAGTACCGCGAAGAGCGGGAGCTGACGCTGTTGCTGGTGCTCGACATGTCCGGCTCGATGCGCGTCGGCACGGGCGGGCGGGATGGCCGGACCGACAAGCGGCTGCAGCTGGCCCGCATCGCGGGGGCCCTGGCGTTTGCGGCCATCCGCAATGGGGACCGGGTGGGCATGCTGGCCTTCACGGACACGGTGGAGGAGTTCTTGCCGCCCCGCCGCGCCCGGGGACATGCCTGGCGGGTGCTGCGGGCCGCGTTCGCCCATCCCCCGCCGCGGCGAGGCACGGACCTGCCTGGGGCCCTGGAGCGCACCATGCGCAGCCTCAAGCGCCGTGCGGTGGTCTGTGTGTTGTCCGACTTCATCAGCGAGACCTCGTTCACGCGCCCGCTGGGGGTGCTCGCTCGGCGGCACCAAGTCAATGCGTTCGTTGTCCACGATCCCCTCGAAGAGGCCATTCCCGCGGGCCTGGGTCTGATCGAGTTGGAAGATGCCGAGACCGGCAAGCGGCGGCTGGTGGACAGCTCGAGATTGGCGCCTCGAGTTCCCCTGGATGCCCGGCTCAAGGACATCCGCAAGACCGGTGCCTGGGTCACTCCCGTCAGCACCGCCGATGACCCGTTCGCTCAGTTGATGCAGCACTTTCGCCGCATGGAGCACAGCCGATGAGCCTGCTCCGCACCCTGACCCTGTGGTCGCTGATGGGCTGTGCGCCCGAGCTGCGTGCGCCCCTGGCCCCGGCCGAGGTGGACGTGCAGCTCACCGTTGTCGATGCCCAAGTCGACAGCGGGGAAGAGGTCTTTGTGGAGCTCCACACGTGGACCCGGGGGGACTGGACGCTGCCCGAGCTGGTCCCCGGCATCCAGATTGGCGACCCCGATGCACCCCGACCGAACCTGAAGATGCGGCTGGACCACGACTCGGGCCCCGTTCAAGACGGCGGCCGCGTCCACACCATCCAGCGCTTCGCCATCGGGGGCCCGGACGGCAGCTACATCGTGGGGCTGGGCGAGATTGAGGCCCAGGGGGCGGGCGATGCGGTACGCACAATTGAGGTGCCCCCCGTCTTTGTGGACATTGGGGTGGAACCGCCAGTTGCAGGGGACGTGGGCGACCTGCTGCCGGCCCCTCCGCCGCCGGAGCCTCCCTTGTGGCCTTGGGTCGCGGCGGCGTCCGGCATCGTGCTGGCGGGTGGTGTGGCGTGGTGGTTGATGTGGCGCCGTGGTCGAGAGAAGCCGCTGCCACCCCCGGTGCCGGCCCACATCGTCGCGCGGGAAGCGTGGGCCCGGGCTCGCGCTGCCGAACAGGACGAAAACAGCCTCGCCCAGGCACTCTCCGGGATTCTGCGGGTCTACCTGGAAGACATCAGCGGCTGGCCGGCGTCTGCTCGCACGACCCGAGAGATCGACGGTTGGCTGGCCCACGAGAAGCTGCTCGACTTGAGCCATCGTCAGCAAGCCCGCCGCATCCTCGACGCCACCGACCGGCTCAAGTATGCCCGAGAAGGTGGTGGGCAAGGCTTCTTTGAACAGCTTGATGTGGACTTTGAGGCGGTCATTGCCGCCACCGAAGTGCGCGGGGTCTCGGTGGTGCCCATGACCCCCGCGGAGGTCGCCGATGGCTGAATTCGGCGCGCCGTGGGTGCTGCTCTTGCTGGTGCCAGCACTGGTGCTCCCGTGGCTTCAGCGGGCGCCTCGCCTGGCCTACTCGTCGCTCGGCTCCCTCAAGGACGGGGTCTCGCTGCGCTTGTTGCTTGCGCCCCTGCCCACCCTGCTCCAGATGCTCGGACTGGTCTGCCTTGTGGTGGCCCTCGCCCGCCCATGGAAGGTGGACCGCGAGCGGGTCGTCGAGCGGGAAGGCATCGACATCCTGCTGGTGCTCGACACGTCTGGCTCCATGGAGGCCACGGACTACACCATCAATGGGCGCGAAGCGACGCGCTTGGCGGCGGCCAAAGAGGTCATTGCACGGTTCGTGGAGGGTCGACCGGACGACCGAATTGGACTGGTGGTCTTCGGCGAGGAGGCCTTCACGCAGGTGCCGCTGACCAGCGACCAGCGCGCCATGGGGCTGTTCCTCACCCAAGTCGACATCGGCATGGCCGGCCAGCGGGCCACCGCCATCGGGGACGCCATCGCGGTGGCGGGCAAGCGCCTCAAGGACCTCGACGCCCCCTCCAAAGTGGCCATCCTGCTCACCGATGGGCGCAGCAACGCGGGCCAGGTCGACCCGCTGATCGCCGCTGAAGCCGCGCGGGCCCTCGGCATCAAAATCTACACCATCGGCATCGGGGGCACGGGCGGCGGCGGTGGACTGCTCGGGATGCTCGGCGGCGGGCGCAGCTCCGACCTCGACGAGGCCACCCTCCGGGCGATTGCCGAGACCACCGAAGCCCGGTACTTCCGCGCTGACGACACCCAGACGCTGGAGAAGGTCTACGCGACCATCGACGAGCTGGAGAAGTCGACCGCCGAGGTCAGCGAGTTTGTCCATCAGGAAGAGCGCTATGCACCGTGGCTCATGGTCGGACTCGTGATGCTCGTGTTGCAGCAGCTCCTCGGCCAGACCTGGCTCCGGAGGCTCCCATGAGCTGGGGCAACCCGATGGCGCTGCACTTGCTGTGGTTGGCGCCGGTGCTGGCCCTGTTGTTGGGGTGGGCGTGGCGGTCCCGTCGGGCGGCTCTCCAGGCCCTCGGTCCGGTGGCGGCGGAGCGTGTGAGTGCCCGTGCACTGCGGGTTCACGGCTGGCGCTTGGGCATGTGGTGGCTGGCGATGGTGCTCGGGGTTGTCGCGCTGGCCCAGCCCCGCTGGGGGTGGCGCTGGCAGGAGCTCAAGCGGGAAGGCCTCGATCTGGTGGTCCTTCTGGACGTCTCCCGCTCGATGGATGCCGCCGATGTGAGCCCGTCGCGGATGGAGCGTGCCCGCCGAGAAGTGTTGGACTTGGTGGAGCTGCTGGCCGGCGACCGGGTGGCCTTGGTCATCTTCGCGGGCGGGGCCTATCCGCGGATGCCGCTGACCCTCGACTATGGCGTGCTGAGGCATGTTGTGAGGGACAGTGCGACCGAGTCCTTGGTGGCCCAGGGCTCGGATCTGGGCGCCGCGCTCCAGACCGGGCTGGCGCTGCTCGGCAGGAAGGGCAAGTCCGACCGCGCGATGCTGCTCATCACCGATGGGGAGGACCACGAGGGCCGGGCGCGTGAGGTGGCGGCCCAGGTCGCCGAGGCGGACGTGCACTTGTACGTGATCGGCGTTGGCACGGTGGAGGGCGCGCCCATTCCCCAAGCGGGGGGGGGCTTCAAGAAGGACGCCGAAGGCCGCATGGTGCTGTCGCGGCTGGACGAGGACCTGCTCACCGACATCGCGCGAGCGGGGGCGGGGGCCTATGTGCGGTCTGGCGGTGGCAACCAAGACGTGCGTGCCATCTACGAAGACGAGATTCGGGGTCGGCTTCAGGGGGCCGAAGAAGGGGTGCGCCGCGAGAAGATCTGGGACGAGCGCTTCCAATGGCCGCTGGGACTGGCGGTGCTGTTGCTGATGGGCTCGAGCTTGGTGCGGCCGGGTCGACTCCAGATCCCCGGGGCGATGGCGTCCGTTCTGTTGCTGGTGCTCGCGATGCCCGCCCGTGCCCAAGATGACCCGGTGGCGGGCATTGCCGGTCAACAAGCGGGGGACCCGGACGACCCCGCGCTCGCCGAGCGTCTGGGCGCCGCACTGCACCAAGCGGGGCGCTTCAACGAGGCGAACGAGGTCTACACCGGCCTGGCCGACCGAGCCCTGGACACCGACCAGCGCCAGCGGGCTCGCTACAACGCGGGTCTGGCGGCGTATCGATCGGGGCGGCTGACCCGTGCGATGGAGGACTGGCAGCGCCTTCTGCAAGAACAGCCTGAGGGTGCGGTGGCCGAGCAAGCCCAGAAGAACCTCCAGCTGGTGCAGCAGGAGCTGGCCAAGCGCACCGGCCAAGAACCCCCTCCCCAAGATGGCGACCAGCAGGGCGATCAGCAGCAAGATGGGGAAGACGGCGAGCCCCAGGATGGGGAGCCCGGGGAGCCCCAGGACGGCGAACCCCAGGACGGGGGCGAGCCGGGCGAACCACCGGACCCGAGCGACGGCACGATGGAGCCCGAGGACGGCGAGCCCACCGAAGAGCCCGTGCCTGGGGAAGCCGGCGACTTCGAGCGAGACGGCGCCAAGGACCCCCCGTCCGACGGCACCAACGACGCCGAAGCGACAGGCGGGGACGAGGCCGATACGGGCACCCCCCAGGCCGCCGGTGAGCCTGGCGAGGGCGAGGCGCCCCAGCGACCGGGCTCCATCGCGTCCGCCGAGGCCGAGAAGATGCTGGACAGCGTTCAAGAGGGCTCGCCACGGGTGCGTGCTCAGCGGCGCCCGGCGGGCGAGAAGGACTGGTGATGCCCCTCCTCATCCCATCGCTGGTGTCTGCGGCACTGGCCGCACAGCTCCAGATGACCGTGCAGGACGACACCCTGCACGTGGGCCAGGCCGTCGAGCTCCAAGTGCAGCTCGTCGACGGGTCCCACCGTGGTGTGCCCCAGGTGGACGCTGGGCGGGGCCTGCAGGTCAAGTTCAGTGGCCAGGGCCAGTCCACCGTCATCCGCAATTTTCAGACCACCCGCATCGTGCGCTACTCCTACGAGCTGGTCGCGGTGGAAGCGGGGGAGTGGCAGATCGGCCCGGTGGAGCTGACGGTGGACGGCGATCGCATCAGCGCAGGTCCCATCCGGGTGACGGTCGAGGACACCCCCAAGCAGAAGGACGCCCCGGCCGAGATTGAGGCGGTCCTGAGCAACACCCGCCCCTACGAGGGTGAGGTGGTGGTGCACCACCTGGTCTTTCGCCACCGCGACGAGGTCCACAACCTGCGCTTGACCCCGGCCGAGACCCCAGGCTTCATCCCTGAGCCCAGCGTGGAGGCCACCCAGACCGAGTCCACAGTTGTGGACAATGGCGTGCGCACGGGCGTGATCGAGATGCTCACGCCGCTTCGGGCCGTCAGCGCGGGGGCCCACACGATCAGCCCCGCCGTCATCAGCGCGGACGTGCCTGAAGCCGCTGACCCCCGCACGGGGCGGCGTCGAGTGGACATGTTTGGTCGTGCCCGCACCCGCACCCAGCGGCTGGCCACCCGACCGGTGCCCGTGACGGTCCAGCCGCTCCCCAGGGAAGTTCGTCCGGCGGGCTTCTCGGGGCTGGTGGGCAAGTTCAGCATCCGCGCCCGTCCCTCCGCTCGGCAGCTTGCGCTGGGCGAGACCCTGACCCTTGAGATCGTAGTGGAAGGCCTCGGCTCCCTCGCTGGGTTTCAGCTGCCCAAGTCCAGCGGCGAAGACGGGTTCCGCATCTATGACGACGCGCCGGAAGTGCGGGCCGAGGTCTCCAGCGCTGGTCTTCGCAGCCGGGCGGTCCTGCGCCGGGCACTGGTGCCGGAGCGGGAAGGCACGCTGACCCTCGACCCCATCGAGCTGAGCGTGTTCGACCCCTCAGCGGGGGCCTACACCACCGTGTCCACGTCCGCCATCGCCATCAAGGTGCTGGCGGGCGACGCCGGCGGCAAGGTCGCGAGCTTCTCGGACGCCGACGGGGGGACCGGATCTGAAGTCGGCGCACTGGGGGACGACATCTTGCCGGCGCCCGGTGCGGTGACCGTCTCCGACCACAGCCTCGCGGGTGTGCTGCCGTGGGTGGTGGGTGCGCCCGTCGTGCCGGCGCTGGGGCTGTTGGGCCTCGGCTTCACCGGGCTTGTGTCCCGTCGAGAGCCCGATCCCTGGGCGGTTCTCCGCCAGCGCTTGGCGGCCCTGCCGACAGAACCGGGCGCACGGCTCTCGGCGCTGGAGTCCATCTTTCGTGACGCGGCGGCCTTGCGCTTGGGCATCTCAGGCCCGGCCGTTGATCTGGCCGCGCTGGGCCCGCTGGGCGACGAGGCCCTGGCGTTGTTCAAGGCGCTCAATGCTGCCCGCTACGGGGGCGGCGGGGATGCTGACCTGACCGCCCGTGTGGTGGCCTTCGTGGGGGCTCGCTGATGTCATCCCTGGCCATGACGCTGTTGTTGGGCACCGCGCTCGCTTCGCCGCAGCAGTCCTATGATCAGGGGCTGACGGCCCTGCGCGAGGGGCGCCACGACGTCGCCCGGGACCACTTGCTCGACGCCGTAGAGCAAGGGGGCGCCGATCCCCACGTCTACCACGCCCTCGGCAACGCCCTGTACCGCACGGGCGACAAGGGGGGCGCCACGGCCGCTTGGCGGCGAGGCCAGCGTCTGGCACCCCGCAATGGCGACATCGCGGCCAACTTGGACCGGGTGCGCAAGCAGCGAGAAGACCGCTTGCCAGCCCCTTCTCTGGCGCCGTGGGCTTTCTTTTGGATGGCGTTTTTGTCCCCCCGCGACGGGGCAATCTTGGCCAGCGCCTTCTCGGTGCTGGCGCTGGGTGGGGCCTTCGTGCGCACGTCCCTGCGTCGCCGCGGCCGCCCTGGCCCTGCGGTGGGGATCGAGACCTGGCTGGGTGTGGTGCTGGCCCTGTTGATGGCCCTGTCCACCCAAGCCGCGGTCCAGGCTGACCGGGGCGTGGTGATCCGGGCCGACGAGGTCCGCGCCCGCAGCGCCCTGGGTCCCGAGGGTGTTGAGCTGTTTGCCCTGCACGCCGCCGCCGAAGCCTCCCTGCTCGAACAGGCCGGAGATCACGTGCTCATCGGACTTGACGACGAGCGCAAGGGCTGGGTGTCCGCCGATGCGGTGGTGCTGACCGATCCCTCAGCGCCCTTTCCCCGCTGAGCGTGGGGTGCGGTCGGGGCCCCCGCGGTGGGGCTCCCAGTGCACATAGATCAGCCCGCCATCGCCCAGAAGGTCCACCACGTCGTGCATCACCTCGTGGTGCAGCATCGGCGCGCCCTCGCTGCGCACCAGCCGGCCACCGTTTTCCCAGATCGAGGCCCACGAGACCTGGGCTGAGCCGTGGATGGCGAGCCCACGGTCTTCGGCATTGCCGTTGAGCAGGGGATCCAGGCCAACAATCGGCAGCTCTGGCCCGTGGGGACCGTCCCGCACCGGGCCGGCCCGAAACGCACCTCGGCTGCTCTGGCGGGAGGTCGGTCGGTCGCCCACTTGGGACACCCGCGCCCAGCCGCTGTCTTGTCCGTGCGCTACGAGAAAGCTGGCCACCACGCCGTCGGTGGCATGGACCAGGTGCCCCCGCTTGACGAAGCTGGGGCGGGTGTAGTCGACCACCAGCATGTGGGGCCGACCATCGAGCGCTTCGCTGTGGTGGTCCTGGGCGCGAAGGGCCGCCAGCTTGGCTTCGCCGGCCAGCCCGTTCGCCCGCTTCCACGCGAGCACCCCGAGTGCGGCGCCGGTGCTCAGGCCGAACAGCAAGGTGGCGAGCACAAGGTGGGCGAGACGCAACCGCAAACCATCGTCCTCCGCGCGGCAGGTGGTGCCCCAGCGAGCCCTGTGCCCGCGAGTCTACGGGACATCCGCTCTGGTCCGGCTGTGTCCGCAGGGGCAGGGCTCAGAGCAGCCCGGCGCGCTTGATCTCAAGATACCGATTGACCAGCGCGACGGGCAGCCGTGCCGGCGTGCTGTCCAGGGTGTGAACGCCCCGGCCACGGACCTTCTCATGCGCCCGACGGCGGCGTCCCAGGTACTCTGCGCACGCGGCCACCCGCAGCGCGTCTTTGAACTCGTCCATCGGAGCGGTGAGCGCACGCTCCAGTGCCGGTTCCTGAAGGCTCGCCAGCAACACCAGGTGGCGCCGGCGCAGGGGCGCGAGGGCCGCTTGCAGATCGCCGCTGTCGTCGTCGCGCAGGTTGGTCAGCAAGATCACCAGGGCTCGGCGCTTCTGGCGGGTGGCCAGGCGGGATGCTGCTTCTGCAAAGTCGCTCGGGGCCTCCGTGGGCTCGATGTCGTACACCCGGTCCAGGATCGTGGGCATCGCATGGCGCCCCTTGAGCGGGGGCACCCAGCGGTCTTGGCCGGAGAAGGTCATCAGCCCGACCGCATCGCCCTGGCGCAAGGCCACGTAAGACAGCAGCAGCGCGGCGTTGAGGACATGGTCGAAGTGGCTGTGGAGTCCGTCGCGGGTGCGCAGTCGGCGGCCACAGTCCAGCAGGAAGATGATCTGCTGGTCCCGCTCTTCGCGGTACTCCCGGCTGATCAGCTGGTTGCGCCGGGACACGGCCTTCCAGTCGATCTGTCGAAGGCTGTCTCCCTGACGGTACTCCCGGAGCTGGTGGAACTCGGTGCCGTCGCCTCGCCGCCGCTGCAGGTGCACCCCCATCTCGGCTGTGCGGTTGTCGAGGGCGAGCAGGGCGTACCGGGCCACATTGCGGAAGTTGGGGAAGACCTTGAGGTCCGCGGCCTCGCCGGGGGTGCGCACCTGGTCGAGCAAGCCGAGGGGACCGGCGAACCGCAGCCACGTCGGCAACAACCGCAAGTTGCCGCGCACCTCGGGCCGCAGTCGATAGTCGGCCTCGGCCCAGCCCCCGGCCTCCAGCCTCAACCGTGCGGGCTGTCCTTCGATCTGAACATCTTCGGGAATGCCCTCAAACACGTCCACATGGAGGGTGCGCCGCCCGGGGTTGTCGAGGTGGAGGGTGGCCGGGGTCCACTCGCCGTGGGGGAGCGCGTGGGGCACCCGCCGGGTGACCACCGGTGAGGGGCTGCGGGCGAGCACGATGCCGTCAAGCACGACCAAGCCGGCGAGAGCAAGCCCCATCGCGAGCCAGCCACCGAGCAGGATGGGCAGGGCCGAGGCCACCAAGCCGACCCCCACCCATGCCACCAACAGCCCGAGCGTCCGGCGCGTCGGCCTCACGTGCGGGGCGCCTCGACGCTGTCCACCACCCCACGCAGGGCGTCGTCGGTGTCGAGCCCCTCAATCTCGAGCTCGGGGGCCACGGCCACCCGGTGGCGCAGGGCCGGCAGCGACGCGCGCTTGATGTCGTCGGGCGTCACGAAGTCCCGCCCCTCCAGCAGGGCCATGGCCCGCCCCACCCGCACCAGCGCGATGGCCCCCCGGGGACCGGCACCGATGGCGATGCCTTGGCGTCCCCGCGTGGCCCGCCCGATGCGCACGGCGTACTCGATGACTCGGTGGTCCACGGTCACAGCGGCGGTGCACTGCTGGAGCGCCCGCGCCCCGTCGATGTCCACCACCTGCTTCACCGCATCGACATCCAAGCGGTTGCCGAGGCTGCCCATGGTCACGGACTTCACGATGTCGACTTCCACCGCTTGGGTGGGGTAGGGCAGGCGCACCTTGAGCAAGAAGCGGTCGAGCTGGGCCTCGGGCAAGGGGTAGGTGCCCTCCTGCTCGATGGGGTTCTGGGTGGCCAGGGTCATAAACGGCGTGGGCAGCACAAAGGCGTCGCCCTCGATGGTGACTTGGCCCTCCTGCATCACCTCGAGCAGCGCGGCTTGGGTCTTCGCGGGCGCCCGGTTGACCTCGTCGGCCAGCAGCAAGTTCGCGAACACCGGACCCTTGCGAATCCGGAAGTTGCTGGTGTTCTGGTCAAACATTGCGTGGCCGGTCACATCGCTGGGCATCAGGTCCGGCGTGAACTGGACCCGCGAGAAGGTGCCCCCGATGGCCCGTGCCATGGCCAGCACCAGCAGGGTCTTCCCGAGGCCGGGCACGCCTTCCAGCAGGACGTGCCCACCGGCGAGGAACGCCGCGAGAACGTTCTCTACCACGTCATCCTGGCCCAGAAAGGCCGCTTGTATCTGGACACGAATGTCGTCGGCGAGGCGGGTGGCCTCAGGGGTCGTCAGTGTTGGCACGGTCAAACCGGGCTCCCGGGCGTGCCGGCATGCGGCCGCTCCTGGCTGAGGTCACGGAGGGTGGAGACGATCTGCACAAAGGCCCGCCGGTCGGACTTGGGGGCGGTGTCAAATGCTGCGCGCACGTCGTCGACCGCGACCCCGCTCACCCGGCTGGCGAGCACATGGAATGCCTCGCCTTCGGTGTGGGCGAGCTCTCGGTTGCGCGAGGCCAGCCGGGCACGGGCCTTGCGGCGAAGCTCGGCGAGCAGGTCGTCTTGGTGGTTGTTCCGCCAGAGCCAGGCGCCCACGGCGTCGATGTGTTCCAGCAAGCTGCGGCGGGGTGGGGGCTCGGCTTGGAGCGGGGGACCAAAGACGACCGCGCTGCGCCACAGCCACCCCACAGTGAGCACGAACAATGCGACAATGGCCGGCCAGAGCTTGTCCCAGAGGATTCCCGCCAAGCTGGGGCTGTCGCCCGACAGCACCAGGACCGCGCCGGCAGGAGGGGGCCCGCCTTCATGCACCACCAGCCAGAACAGCGCCGCGCCGTCATGGCTGGCCAGCTGCTCGTTGCGGAGGAATTCGGTGTCGACCAGGGCGCTCACGCGGCCCGCCCCCCACGGCTGGGAGACGACGGGCACCGTGGGGGTGGGGTTGCCGTCAATGCTGGCGTACAGCACATCTTCGGTAGTGGCCGCGAAGCGTCGGTCCGCTGTGAGGGCGGCTTCGGTGTGGGCCCGTCCGGGCAGCGGGGGCAGGTCGCTGGCGGCGAAGCGGTGGACCTGGGGCGTGGGGTCGAGGCCGGTCGCTTCAGTCCAGATGTTGAAGCGTGCCAGCAGGGTGTCCTCGACCACGGTGTCGCTGGGCGGGCTGTGCGCTTCGACCCGGCCCGTGTCGGTTGCCGGCGTCAGGAGGCTCTGGTTGGGGCTCGGCTCGACCGCTGGCTCGTGCTCATCCAGCCCGAGGTCCACCCACAGCGATGGGGTGTCCCGGGCCGCCACCGCGACGAGGTGTCCGCCCCCGGCGACCCAGTCCACGAGGCGATCGGCCATCGGCGCCCGGGTGGCCTCTCGGTCTGTGAAGATGACCACCACATGGTCGTTGTCGGGCAGTGGCCCCAGGCCGTAGCGGGACTCCGTGGGGAGGCCGAGGGCGTTGAGGCTCAGGTCGAGGGCGTGGTAGGGGTTCGACGCGGCGAGCCCCGTCGGTGGCCGCTCGACCGCTTCGTCGACCTGTTCCATCACGAGCGCGAAGCCGCCCACGGCCAGCCCGAGGGCACCCAGCGTGATGACCCAACCGAGCCTGCGGCGTTGGTCGCTCATGCTGCCTCCGCCCCGGCGACGATGAACGCCGGCCAGCCTGCAACCAGTGTGGCGAAGGTGGCCTCGGTGGGGGGGCGGTGGGCATATGCCGCAGCCTGCCAGGCTCTCGTCAGCGTGGCGAACCACGTGCGCTGGACATCGGGCAGCGGGCTGGCGCGCACGGTGTGCAGGACCTCGCCTTCCGTGGCGGCGGCGTCAATCCGGATGTGGTGCACCGTGGCGAGCCGGTCCACGGCCGAGACGTACAGCGTGCCCAGCGCGAGGGTGGGGTTCCCCGCGGCCCACAGCGCCCGAGCAGCGGCGGCGGGATCGGCGGGAATGCTGGCCAGATCGGGCAAGAGGGGCCGGGCAGTGCCCGCGCGTCGGCCGAGGCTCACCGTCGGCAAGCTCGGGGCACCCCTGCGCTCCCAGCGGCGGAAGAGCATCAAGCCCAGGCCGCCAAGACCACACGCAAACAGCACCCACAGCAGGGCTTCGACCGCTGAGCCCAGGCCATCGAGCCAGGCGGGCCCGTCGCTGGGGACGGTGTCTTCGTCGCCCCAGTCCCAGTCGAAGCGTGCCCACTCCTTCACCTGCCAAGAGGTCTGGGTGTCCGTGTGGCCGAACTCGTCGCCCGCCAACACCGTCTCGACGGTCTCGTGCACCTCGTCGGCGGTGGGGGTCGCGGAGGCCACCGTGGTGCTGAACAGTGTGAGGGCCAGCAACACCGCACCCGAGAGCCGCGCCGCGGTCCGGGCCGCCCGTGCCGCGATGCGGCGGAATGTGAGGTCCACGTCCCAGCCCTCCAGGATGGTGCGTCGGTTCAGGTACAGCGAGAAGCCACCAGCCACGTAGAAGGGCTCGACAACACTGACCCCGACCAGCCAAGCCAGCATCGGCACGGGCGTGACCCACATCGGGGCGTGGCCGTCGATCCACAGGGTGAACAAGTGGTCGAAGGCGAAGCGGGGCGCGTCGGGAAGCATGGTGAAGAACAGGCCCAAGATGCCCATAGTCACGCTTGCTTCGAGAACGATGGCGGCGAGCCCCAGGCCCAGGGCGGCGGTGGCATCCGGCCCACGGAGCAGCACTTGCCGGCGCCGGGTCGCCAAGCGGCCGGCGTGGCCCTCCAGCTGGAGGATTGGCGCCGAGAAGCTGCGCACAGGGGACAACCTGAAGAAGGTCAGCGCGCCGAAGGTGCCCCGGGTCCAGAGCCGCGGGAGCGCGCGCAGCACCTCACGCGCCGTGGGGGTGGCGCCGAACAAGGAGCGGCTCAAGACATGGAGGGGCACCCGATCCCACAGCGGCTTGAGCCACCAGATTATCAGCACCGCGAGCCACGGGACGGACCAGCAGCACACCACAATGAGCACCCAGGCGGGGAGCACGGTGGCCGCCCACGCCCGCCAGACCGGACCGGACCAGCGGCGCACCATCGCAAAGCCCAAGTCGATGGCTTCGTGGCTGCCTCGGCTGCGCAGCTCGGCTTGCAGTCGGTCAAGCTCCACGCTGCCTCCCCGTGAGCAGCAAGTAGCCGTAGACGGCGGACCAGCACAGCGCCGCTGAGGTGTACTTGGCGGCCGGCGGGATCAGCGCGCTGGACGACCAGAACGCCTCCACCCAGGCGGCGGCCACGAGCATCAGGCCAAAGCCCCACACCATCGGCATGATGGCCTTGGCTTCCTCGGCGAGGGCACGGCCACGGGTGCGTCGACCGGGGGACAGCAAGGCGAATCCGAGCTTCATCCCGGCGGCCCCCGACAGCACAATGGCGGTCAGCTCGAAGGCCCCGTGGGTGCACACAAACGTCCAGAATGTTGACCCAAAGCCAATTCCTGTCAGATGCCCAGCCGCGCCGCCGAGGATGATGGCGTTGTAGACCAAGAAGAACAACGCACCAAGGCCGACCAGCGCGCCCGATGCGAAGGTGCGCAGGGCGATGCCGATGTTGTTGTTGATGTAGTAGCCAAACATCAACAGGTCGCTCTCGCTCGCCCGGGCCTTGAGGTGGTGGGCGCTGGCGGGGTCGTACATGTCTTCGAGACCCGAGATCATCTCGGGGGCCAGCGCGGCGTGCACCATCGCGGGATCGTGCAGCACCGCGAGCATCATGCCCACAAAGGGCACATAGAAGAGCAAGTGCGCGAGGCCGACCAAGCGCCACTCTCGGCGAACTGTGCGGGGAAAGTCGAGCACCAATCGCTCCACCATGGCGCGCGCCGACACCACCCGATGGCCGTAGAGGTGGGCGTGGCCGTTCGCGGCGATGGTGTTGAGTCGCCCGATGAGTTGGGCGCTGTAGCGGCGATGGCGGGCCAGGGCGAGGTGCTGGCACAAGCGGCGGTAGGCGGCCGGGATGTCGGCCGGGCGCTCGCGGAAGGGGGAGTGGATGGGCCGAGCGAACTCCGCTTCTAGGCGGGCCCAGTCTTCTTCGTGGCGGCTGGAGAAGATGTCCTGGCTCATGCGCGCTCTCCCAACAGCCACCGGGCGACACCGTGGAGGCGGTGGACCGCATCGCGCGGGGAGCCGCCGACCACCGGCACCAGCACGGCCGCGAGCTCCTCGGCCCGGTCATCCGTCCAGCTCGACGCCCGCTCGGAGTAGTCGATGATGGCCCGCTGTTCGGCCACATCGAGGGCTATGGGCGGTGGGATGGGGCGGGCAGCAGCGGGTCGTGGAACCTTGAGGGAGGGCTCGGCGTAGACCACAACCGTGCCAGCCACCAGGTCACCAATGCGCCTGAAGTCGCTGTTGGTGAGCATTGCCACCAACCCGGCCAAGAAGGCAAAGGGCAAGAAGTCGGCCACCCGGAGCAAGTTGCGCAGGATGGAGCTGGTCCAGCTCACGGGTGAGCCGTCGGCATGGACCACCCGCAGGCCCATCGCGGCCTTGCCGGGCGTGGCCCCGCGCATCCAGACCTCAAACACCACCGGGTAGAACCACTCGGTGAGGAACATGAAGACCAGCATCAGCCCCATCCCCAGCTCGCCCATGAACACGGCAGGGATGGCGGCTCCCGTGTAGATGATGCCCCGCCCGATCTGGTCGATGGCCCATGCCCACCCTCGGGCGATGGGGCCCGCAGCGGACATCTCGAGGTGCACACCCTCCGGGGTCTCGATCCGGCGTCGGGTGTCGAGCAGACGGGTCATGTCGCCGGCGCTCCATGTCCGGCCGGTGCCGTGGAGGTCCACCATGGGGAACCCCGCTCAGTCATAGAGCGAGAAGATCCAGACAGCACCAGCATCTTCGCCAGCGCGGTCATCCCCGGGGGCGCCGGCTGCGACCCGACCCAGGCCATCCGCGCCCAGCAGGGGTGCTGTGGTGAGGGTGGTGCCGAGGGCGTCCCCGGTGCCGGAGCCCATCCACGTCTGGCGGGCTTCTTGGGGCAGCAACATCAGCCCAGGCGCGAGGCCGGTCACAAAGCTCACGGCGCCTTCCGACGCGGCACCGGACGTGGGAGAGCCCACGAGCAGCTCGTCCTGACCGTCGCCGTCGGCATCGGGAACGGTGGAGATCGCATGGCCGCTGGCGCCTTGGCCACCGAGCAGGATGTCGGCGTCGCGGATGCTGCGGCGTCCCTCGAGGTCCCCGTCAAACCAGATCCCGACGACGCCGCCGTCCACCGTCTGGAGGTCCCGTCCGGGGGCGCCGATGGCGAGGTCGGCTTGGCCGTTGCCGTCGAAGTCGCCCATGGTGACCGACTGGGGGCCGTCACCGAGCGCATCGCCCGGATCGCTGCCGCGGATGCTGCTGAACACTGACGCCGCGAGGTTGCCGCCGGCCCGGAGCAGGGGCAGTCCGCCGGCGAGCACGTTGCACTCCCCAGCGTCGGCGGATGGGCCGACCGCGGTGCCGGGGGCACAGACCACGGCGTCGTTGTGGCCGTCGCCGGTGAGGTCGCCGCCAATGTAGACCAGGGTGCCCAGCCCATCTTGGCCGTCGGTGCGGTCCGTGAGGCTGGTGGCATCCTCGGCTGCGCGCAAGTCCAGCGCGTCGTCGGCTGCCAGCAGGTAGAGCTGGCCCGCGCCGTCGTCGGCCTGGGGAGCACCGATCAGCAGGTCGTCCACGCCGTCCCCGTCCAGATCCCCAGCGGCGAGGGAGGCGCCAAAGCGCCCGTCGGGGGTGCGGCCGTCCATGCGCGTCGTCGCGGAGGTGTCCTGCACGCCGGGGTTGCTCAGCACGCTGGCGTCGAGCACATGCACCGCGCCGGGGGCATGCTCGCCGGCACCGGTGCAGGCCGCCACAGCGAGCAGCTCGTGCCCCAGGGCCGAGCGGAAGGCCGTGGTCGCGCAGCCCAGGCCGGACCAGCGCTCACCTTGGAGCTGGCTGAGCCCATCGTTGATCCGAGTCGGCAGGCCACTGTTGGGTTGGCGGTGGGCCGTAGCGAGCCCGTCGCCGTGGTCGAATGCGGGGATGCCCACCAGCAGCAACGCCACGTCGGTGTCGCCCAAGGTTGTGAGGAAGCCCCCGCCCACTTGGTCGCCGGTGGTCGCGCCGACCAGGGAGCGCGCGTCGGTGGTCGACATCTCGACTTGCACACCGCTGTGTTCTTCGCCCACCAAGCCCATGCCTTCAGGGTCACCGGCGGACGAGAACACCACGTCCGCCACGCCGCAGCCGCTCAGTGCGAGCGCTGTCAGCAGGGCTGGTGTCGAGTGCTGCACGCACGCCTCAGTTTGGATGCTGAAGGGGCAGGAGAGGGGTCCTGGCGGTGGCTTGCACACGCCAACGGTCCGCGCGAGCCACGGTGCCCGCACCGAAGCCCGCTGTCAGTCGCCGCAGCGTGCGGCAAGGGGCGCCAAGTCTGGGGGAAGGGTACCCGATTCTTCCACCACGGTCAGGAAGCGGCGGGCGCTTTCACATCCGCTTGCATCCGTCACGATGCTGGCGCCGAGCCGGGCCACTTCAGGCCGCCGCAGGGCCGCGCCGCTGTCCAAGTAGGCAAGAGCCGCCGGAATCGCTTCTTCAGTGCGGTCTGCGCTCACAAGCTGCTGCACTTCGAGCACCGCCAGCTCGCGTCCGATGGCGCTAGCGGGATCGGCCGTGTTCAAGCCCACACTCACCGTGTTCAGCACCGCATCAGGCGGCGCGCCGGTGTTGTGCAGCGCCCGGGCCCGGCCGAGCAGTCCGCCGGCCGTGGTGGGCCAGCATGTGGTGGTCATGTCGGCGGTGAGGAGCTTGGGCACCGCTTCGGCGGCGCACCCCACCTCGACCTTGCCCCGGGTGACGTCGACGTGGGTGCCCAGGGCGTCCCGCTCGACGGAGAATGCCGTGCCAATGACGTGCACCACTCCATCTTGGGTCTTCAGCCGGAAGTCGATGCCCGCGCCGGGGGTGACCTCCACATCGACCCGTCCCCGCTGCCAATCCAGGACCGGGGCTTGTTGGGTGCCCGACAGCTTGCCCTTGCCAGAGATCGCCAGAGCGACGCCTGGAGCGGCCTGGACGGGACCCTGGACACTGCCGTCAAACGTCACGCTGAGCGGCGCTGCGGGCGGGGGCTCAGGCGTCGGTGGGGGGACAAACATCAGCGACGTGGCGGCCATCGCGGCCATGCCAACGGCGGCAGGAGCCGCCACCCGCCAGCGAGATCGGACCGGAGCAGGGGAGCGGGGGACGGCGCGGCGCAGGCGGGCCACATCGGCATCGGTGGCCCGGGTGACCGCGCCCACACGAGCGAGCAAGCGCACCGGATCGTCGGCGGCATGGTCGTCTTCGCGCTGGCTCATGCCAAAGCCCGTCGGCATCGTGTCAGCGGAATTCATGCGCGTTCTCCGCCGTTCGGCGCCAGTCCTTCGGCGCGGGCGAGCGCACGAAACTGTTGTCGAGCACGCCGCAGGCGGCTCTTTGCGGTGCCGGTCTTGAGCCCCAGGATTGCGGCGGCTTCAGGATCGGTGCGCTGTTCCATGTCGCAGAGGACCAGGACCTCGCGCAGCTCTTCGGGGAGCTGTTGCAGCAGCGCTTGCACGTGTTGGATGGTCTCGTCCCGCTCCACCAGCCGCTCGGGGCCGTCCCGGGGATCGGCGCCCAGTTGGTGTTCGAGGCTGTCGCCTCCAGGCATCCAGCGGCGCACCCACGCCCGTCGGCGGTGTTGGGCGAGCACCCGACGGGTGACTGAAAACAGCCAAGACGGGAGCTGGCCAGGGTTCTGCACCGTGTGGACCCGGCGAAGAACCACGATGAAGACCTCTTGGGCCGCTTGGTCTGGATCGACGCGCGGGCCGCCCAGCCGACGGCACCACTGCAGCACGTCGGGCATCCAGCGATGAAAGAGTCGGTCGAGCGCATGGTCCTCACCCTGGCGAACGTCATCCCAGGAGTGGACCCCGGGAACGATGTCGTTCATCTCGGCCATGCCGGAACCTGCGCAGATCGATCAGGTTTGTTTGCAAGACCCGACAATTTCGGGTCGGTGGGGGAGCGCCCCCTATCCCACGCAGGGGCGTCGCACGCCCGGCTGCGCAGCTGAGCCCATTGGCGTCACTGTCGCCAGCCCCAGGTGCCGTCGATGCCGATGAGGGCGCTTGTGCGTGCCGCAATGTCGCCTTCGTCCCCCTGTTCTCGGATGCGCACGGCGCGCAGGTCCGTGCTGAGCTGCAGGGTGGGGCGCACGCCGAACCCTGCGGGCACCTCGACCGGCCAAGCCATGACGAGACCCGCCACTGGCACGGTATAGACGGCGACTTGAACGTCGGCTTCGAGGTAGCGGCGGCGGGACAGTGCAAGCTCAGCGTCAACTGTGGGCAGCAGCGCCCGCAGCGCAGGGCTTGAGGTGGGGTCGATGGGGGCACCGTGGGACCAGCCGGCACGCAGGCCGAGGTCGCCGGCGCTGACCACCCGGGGCTCCCGCTGGCCACGCAGGGTGCTCGATGTGCCCAGGCGCGCGACGGGGCCGGCGTGAAGGTGGGAGCCGACCTCGATCTCCGTGGCGAGGCTGAGGCCGAGGGCAGGGGCGTGCACGGGAGAGAACCGGATGACTGGGCCCGCCGCAAGTCGCACGCGCGGGGTCGGCTCGGGCTCAGGTGCCACGGGGGGAGCAGGTGCCACTGGCACGGGGACCGGCGGCGGTGGGGGCACTGGCTTGGGCTTGGGGACCGGCTTGGGGCGGGGCCGTGGCGGAAGGGGGGGAGGTGCCACGACCGGCGCCAGGACAGGCTGGACCACCGGCTCCAGCAAGCTGGCCGCGAGAAATGCAATCTCCTCGCGCTGGGCGGCGCTGGTGGGGGCTGCCACCCGCACTTCATGGAGCACGCCGGCCCGATCACGCACCATCAGCGTCCACTGGTCGGTCCCAGGGGTCAGCAGTGCGCCCGCCCCTGCGCCGGGCTCGCCCACGTCCAATCCGGCCAGCATCAGCGGCTCTTCCCAGACATCCGGGTCTTCGGAGGGCGGCAGCGAGATCGGCTCGGCGTGGGCCCCGCTGCCCAGTGCCCACCACCACAGCCCAACCCAGGCGGTGCGCTGGACTGGGGTGCCGAGGCTCACGGCGGTGGGATCAGGTGGGTCTGTTGGCCGCCTGAGCCGCGCAGCTCAAGCTCCGTGATGAGCACCGGCGGGGTGGCCCAGCATGCCGGCAGCCCGCCCACAGAGCCAAGGGAGAATCGTCCCGGTCCAGGCCCGGTGTCGAGCACATTGATGGGCTTGGCCACCGCCCCGGCCATGGCGATGTCCCGCATCACCCGGCGATCCACGCCCACGAAGCGCAGCCCCCGCACCGGCTCTTCCCGGCCATCGGCGTACATGCGGTAGACCTCCAGCGGGCGGGTGAGGCCCGCGAGGGGGGCGTCGCCAGTGAAGGCGATCTGGAAGTCCTCCGCGATCGCGGGAGGCTCCAGACGGCGCACCACCAGGACATAGTCGAGGCCAGCTTGCCGGGCGAGCACCAGCGCTTTGCGCCGCATCTTCGCTTCGCTCGCGCTCTTCTTCGGGGTGACCGTCGTGACGGCGGGGACGGCGACCCGGGGGTCGGTGCCGAGGCCACGGCCATGACCGGTGGAGCCCGTCTGGCCGGCCCGGGGGCTGCGGCTCATCAACACGTCCCGCAGCACGCCGTCTTGAATCGCCTCGACCGCCTTGGGTTCCACTCCTTCGTGGTCCAGCGTGTAGCTGCCGGCGCAGGACATGGGGCCGCTGGGGTCGTCCACCACGGTCCAGCCCTCGGGCAACAACCGGCGCCCAATGCGCGCGGTGGGGGGGGACCCTTCGTCGGCCATGAACGGCTCGGGCGCTTGCTCGCTGGGTGGGGTGCCGCTCAGCTCAGGTGGCAAGAGCTGACGAAACAGCTCCATCGCAGCCGGGGCCTCGAACAGCACCGGTCCAAGGTAGTCTCGCTCCACGTCGGCATCTCGCAGACGGGCCAGCCAGTCGGCCATCTCAGCGGCCTCCCGGCGGATCTGGGCTTCGTCGGGGAGGGCGTCGGGGCTCCGGCCAATCCACCACCGTGCATCCCGCAGCCGCGCGCCGTCGGGGGCTTGGGTCACAGCTTCGAGCCGAATCACGGACATCCCCGTCGGCGTCCAGACCCGCATGCCGTCGGAGTCCACAAACAGCCGACGCCCAGTCCAGACCCGTCCGATCGCGCTGGCCTCTTCCACCCACGGCAGGGTGCTGAAGGGCGCCGTCGCCGCGAACACTTGGGCGTTGAGACGCTCCGAATCGACCGGTGTGTAGGGGATCGGATCGCCGGTCCGGGGGGGCTCTGGATACATCGACGGCAGCGGCTCTTTGTCCGGTGTGCGCCCGTCCCGCGCGGCCATCTTCGCGCTGTATTGTTCCGCGGCACCCTTGTAGGCTTCGTCCGTCGCCAGCCACAGCTCCCGTCGGAACGCGACCACATCGGGCTCATGGGGAAGCTCGCGGGCCTGCACGCTGCTGCGTGAGCCGTAGCTGCCTTCGAAGTTGGCGTTGTCCAGCTCTCGGGTGCCCACTCGGACCTCCACGCGGGCCTGACGATAGGGGGCCGTGCTGGAAAAGCTGGGCTGGCCCAGGTTGGACCCGGCCGTGGCCACTTCGCCGTCAATGACGCTGTAGCGCACGTACCAGGGGCGGGGCTGGTCAGGGAGCTGCAGGGTCAGGGCCCGCTCCAGCTCCTGTTCCACCGATGCCAGCATTGCTGCGCTGGCGATCTTCTGGTCAGCGGGCTCGGGGGCGGCTTGGGCCGATGCACACCAGACGGCGCTGGCGGCCAACAGTGCGGTGATCATCGGGCACCTCCAGCATCCGAGAGGGCAGGCGGCGGCAGCAACGGCGGGCGGTCGTTCTGTTTTTCCCGTCTCTGCACTTCCAGCTCGGAGATCAACAGATCCGGGGCCACGGCCGACACGGGCACCCAGCCACTCTCGGCACCACACATTCCGTTGAAGGGCTCGGTCCGGTCGCTCGCGGCGGCGATGCGATCGAAGGTCTGCAAGGGCGTTCCGATGAGGTCGACCCCGCGCACCAGCTCGTCGGGACGGCCGTCCCGCCACACCCGCCAGACGGTGACAGGCTGGACCGCGTAGCTGTTGGGGGTGCCCCGGCCGGTCAACGTGAAGCCGCCGGAGATGTCGTCGAAGATCAACCCAAAGGGCTTGTCTTGGACTTCCAACAATGCAAGCAGCTCGCCCCGGAGCTGGTCGTACGGCATCGTCGCCTCGGGGCTGGCCGCCACGATGAGGTTGCCTTGTCGCGCCACGACAGCGCTGCCGGGCTGGCGGCGGCCGTGCCCGTTGGACACCGACTGGCTCTCGATGGGCGCGCGGCTCATCAAGAAGCCCTTGAGGACGCCATCTTCGATGATCTTCACCCGCTCCGAAGCCACTCCCTCGTCGTCGTAGGGGTAGTGGCCGTTCAGGTCGATGGGGCCGGACGCGGTGGGCCACTGCTTGAGGGTGGGGTCGTCGGTGACTTGGATGAACGCCGGGAAGATGCGCTGGCCGACCTTGTCGGTGAGGGTCTGGCCCTCGTCTTCGTCCTTTTGGCGGTGTCCCTCCACGCGGTGTCCCAAGATCTCGTGGAAGAACACACCGGCGGCCCGCCCGCGCAGAATTGCCGGTCCGACGTAGGGATCGACCAGAGGGGCTTCCCGAAGCTGCTCCAGGCGCACAGCGAGCTGGTCCACGAGGGCATTGAGCGCTTCGGGTGTGGGCAGGCCACCGGGACTCGCCGCATCCACATAGTCGTAGATCGAGAGCTCTTGGCCGTCTTCGGCGACCGTGCCCGCCCACACGCTCACCCGCAGCCGCCAGCGCTGGTGCCGAATGCGGGTGCCGTCGGTGTTGATCAGGTAGGTCACGTCGTCTTGGGCGTGCAGGCTCACATTGGAGTCAAAGACGATGGGGTGGTCCAGGAAGCGGGCAGACGCTGCGCGAAGGGCGGCCTGCCAGGCGTCGGTGTCGAGCTCCAGGGGCTGGGTGGGCTGGATGTCGACAATCTTCGGCGCTGCGGAGAAGTCGGCTGAGCCGTCCTCTCGGTCCACCTTCACCGCGTCATTGGACTTGACACGAATCAGTCGCCGAGCCGCTTCTCGGTAGGTGGCTTCCGCCGCCCGCCACAGCGCGAGCTGGGTCACCCGGGGGTCTTCGTCGGCCAGGGGCAGGTCCAGGGCGAAGCGTGCTTCTTCGTCGTACCAGCCGGCGTCCCGCAGCTTGTGGGTGTTGTCGAGCTCAGCCGAGCCCACCCGCACGTCCACGTCGCCAACCCGAGAGTGGTGCCACCGGGGCGGACCGCCCGAGGCACCGTGGGTGGCCAAGAGGTCGAGCGTGTGGCGATCCACGACCTGGACTTCCATCCAGTGCGGGGGCTCAGGCTGGCTGGCCAGAGAGGTCTGCAGCCGGGCCAGCTCCTTTTCCAGAGCGGTGAGCAGCGGGTCATTGTCGGCAGCCTGGACCGGCAGCGCGAGACACATCGAGAGGAGCGCGGTGAGCAGGGGGCCTCCGGGGACGCGGGCAACAGCGTCCGAACGGACACCGGTCACCACTGCGCCGTTCCTGGAATCGAGCGCACCGCGACGAGAGTGGAGACAGAGTGCACCGCTGCCCTGGTGTGCCTGAGCCCCAGACCAGCCTTCGCCGAGCGCGCAAGGGACCGGCATAGCGAGGCCACAGAGTACGAGCAAGGCCCCATCGGGACACATTGAGACCCCGGTCTGCGGCACTTCGGGTGAAGCGCTATGCGCGGGCCGGTAGCGGGTGCCCACGCTACAGGCCCCATCCGAAAGCGCGGCGCTGTCGTCCAGGAGGTGCGCCATTTCTGCTCATCAGACCCCCCGAAACCACCAAGATCCGTCCCCAATGGCCGCTGATCTCGCATTGTTGCGGGCGCTGCCGAAGACCGATCTGCATGTGCACCTGGACGGCTCGCTTCGGCTCAGCTCTCTGCTCGAGATGGCCAAAGAACGGGGGGTTGCGCTGCCGGCCGACACGCCCGAAGGCCTCATCGAGACTGTGTTCAAGCACAGCTACGCGAGCCTCGAGGAATACCTCAACGGCTTCGCCTACACGTGCGCCGTGCTGCAAGACGTGGCGGCCCTGGAGCGGGCGGCGTTTGAGCTGGGCGAGGACTGCATCGAAGAAGGGGTGCTCTACGTTGAAGTTCGCTTCGCGCCCCAGCTCCACATGCACGCGGGACTGGGCTTTGATGAGGTGATGTTGGCCGTCGACCGGGGCCTCAAGCGTGCGGCCGAGGCCCATGCGGCTTCCGAAGATGTCGTAAACAAGGGCGTTCCCGCGTTTCGCTACGGCATCATCGTGTGCGCCTTGCGCTGGTTCACCGGTGGCTTCTCGTCGTGGTTCAAGCAGCTGACGGATGCGTTCAAGGACGCCCCCGACACCGAGGTCTTCGCCCTGGCCAGCCTCGAGCTCGCCCGGGCTGCCGTGCGCTGTCGGGACGACAACGGCCTGCCCATCGTCGGCTTCGACCTGGCCGGGCGCGAAGATGGCTACCCCGCGAGCAAGCATCGCGAAGCCTTCCACATCGCCCACCGCCACTTCCTCAAGACGACGGTGCATGCCGGCGAAGCGTATGGTCCAGAGAGCATCTTCGACGCGATCACCGGCCTGAATGCCGATCGCATCGGCCATGGCTACCACTTGTTCAGCCCCGAGCTGTGCGGGCCGGGGGTCGAAGACGCCGATGCGTATGTGACGAGCTTGGCTCAGTACATCGCCGACCGGCGGGTCACGGTGGAGGTCTGCATCACGTCGAACCTCCAGACCAACCCCCACATCGGCAGCGTCAAGCAGCACATGTTCGGCCGCATGCTCGAAGAGAAGCTGTCGGCGTCGCTGTGCACCGACAACCGGCTGGTCTCCCACACGACGGTGTCCCGCGAGTACGCTCTCGCTGTCGACGCGTTCGGCATGAGCCCGAAGCAGCTGTTCAACACCATCATCTATGGCTTTAAGCGCAGCTTCTTCCCGGGCACCTACCTGGAGAAGCGGGCGTGGGTGCGGTCGATCATCGACCACTACGAGCGGGTCTGGACCAACTACGCGGGCTGAGGACGGGCGCGGACGGTGCCAGTGACGGGCACCGTCCGGCGCGGAGCCTCAGTCGTCCGTGCCGCCGCTTGGGTCGGGATGCAACCACAAGCTGCCATCCCGCAGGTGGACGGCGATCCCAACCTGTGGCAGCTCCATCTTCAGCGGCACGGGCCGGTCATCAAGGCGGTGCAGGTGGCCCATGAAGGCGCCGTAGAGGGCGCCCTGAAACACCACCGGCGCACCGCTTCACCCTCCGGCTGCGCCCGGCCACGTCTGTTCTTCGTCGCCCAACCACCGCTGCACATCGTCGTGGTCGCCAAAGCTCCAGCGCCCCCCGTCGACGGGATGAAAGCGCACGTAGC
>CALOBC010000018.1:0-10150 GCA_942491145.1 Myxococcota bacterium
ATGGGACCGTCCCCGCCAGGCTCCACCGGGTTGGGGGTGCCGGCTGCGACCGCCTTGAGGTCTGCACCCGCACAGAACGTGCCGTGGGCGCCCCACAGCACGGCGACCCGAAGCGCCGGGTTTGCATCAAACTCCCGAAACGCATCCGCGAGGGCGTCGGCATGGGCCCGGTCCACGGCATTTCTGCGTGCGGGTCGGTCGAGAATGACCACTCTGACGGTGTCGTGGTCTTCGGTGCGCACCGCCATCAGCGTGCGATGTCGTCGAGAATGAGTCCCCACTCCACGGCATGGGCGCCGCTGCGGTCGAAGGGCACCACGACGGGCGGAGACATGGCCGGGCAGTGGGCGCCGTCGTCCACCACGAGCCAGAGCCGGGACAGGGGCAGCGGGGGATCCATGATAACGTCGGCCATGTGGTCCACTTCAGTCAGGGGCCAGACGGCGTACGCATCGGCGACGGGCAGGTCGTGTTCCCAGCCTTCGATGAAGTCAGCGGTCTCCATTGCGTTGAAGCCGTACTCGGTGAGAATATCGGCCATTGCGGCAACAGCGGCGTCGGTGTCGTGGCCGTCGATGCACCAGCCTTCGGTGCGGGGCAGAGAGCGGGCCTGCCAGGGGGCGAGGCTGACCTCGTAGAACAGGAACGGCACGGTGAGCCCACGAATGGTCCGGAAGCTGCCGTCGGGGAGGGCGAGTCCACGCCAGCCGGTGCGTTCTTTGTATTGGGGATGGCTGGCGACCACGCGCTGGCGGCGGTCCAGATCGAGGAAGACTTGGGTGGGGGTGGGGCGGTCCGGATAGAGGTAGAGGTTGGGCTTGTCGGCGGTGATGCAGTCGTCGATGTGGAGGTCGACCACGGTGTTGTCGCCGTCCGCCAAGGTGATCTCGACCGACTGGCCGTAGCACTCATCGGCTTCGGGCTCGAGGACCCAGGGGCCGGCCGCGAGGGTCAACGTGTAGATGCCGTCGTCATCGGTGTCAGCGGTGGTCCAGCCGTCGGTCTCGGGCTGCCACGCGTAGACCGTTGCATAGGGGTTCGGGTCGCTGCTGTACGGTCCAGTGACCACACCGCCCACGGTGGGGTCGCCGCCGCCGCCGTCCCCGCCATCACCACCGTCTCCCCCGGTGCCGCCATCGCCACCCACACCGCCGTCTTGGATGTCGGTGTCATCTTTGGCGCCTGTGTCGTCCTCGCCGCCGGTGCAAGCCGCCAGCAAGGACATCGAAGCAAAGAGGAGCAGGGAGGTGCGTGGCATTGTGGCCTCGGTGTGGGGTCGGGCCAGCATGCCTTGGGGTCCGGCGGTGCGCCACCGGACGGACTGCGGTGGGTCATGGGCGGAGCGGTGTGCCCGGATCGGTGCGACGGGTGCTGGGCCCGCCGTGCATGAGCCCGACCATGGGTGCTGGCACCCCTCTGGCGCTCAAGCGTCGTCGCGGGCCCACGGCTGCATGTGCTTGTCGACAATCTCGATGAGTGTGCGAATCCGGACGTCCCGCCGCTGCTCTGGCAAGAACACTGCATGCACGGGCATGGCGGCCAGCGGCTCAGCGAGGACGCGCACGAGGAGGCCCTGTTCCCGAGCCGGCTCGCCGAGGAAGGCGGGGAGCACGCCGGCTCCTGCGCCCGCAACCAGGGCATCCCGCACCGCGATTCGGTCATCGACAACGACCGCTGCTGGGGGGATCTCAGGATGTGTGGCGCAAAAACGAGCTTCGTCGCCGGGCGCCGCGATGAGCGGCAAGTGGGCCAGATCGGTGCGCAGGAATTCGGGGCCAGCGTACAGCCAGAGGCGGACGGTGGTGAGCCGGCGGGCGATGAGGCCGGAGTCCGGCATGGGGCCGCCCCGAATCGCCAGATCGAAGCGCTCCCGCAAGAGGTCTGTGTGCTCGTTGCTCAGCTCGATCTCGAGTCGCACCCCGGGCATGCGCGCGCGGAACTCGGCGATGACGCCCCCGCCGACCAAGCGCCCGAACGGCACCGGCACGGAGACCCGCAGCACACCCCCGGCGTCTCCGCCCGCGGCGAGGGCACGCATGGCCCGCAAGCCTGCGAAGATCGGGGGCAGCAGCGCGTGGAGGGCTCTGCCGCGCTCGGTGGTGACGACGGCGCGTGCGCCCCGCAGCACGAGCGGGTGTCCCAGGCGGGCCTCAAGCTGGGCCAACCAGCGGCTGGCCGTCGCCTTCGGGATGCCCAGCTCGTGGGCGGTTGCCGTGATTGTGCCGAGCTCCACCAGTCGATCAAAGAGGACCAGCTCGCGGAAGCGGATGTCGTCGAGGTCATCCACGGTTCATGGTCTCATTTTCTGGGCCCTCAGGACCGGTATCTGGCCCTTTCTGGACCGTAATCTGGGACATAGACTCTCTGCAACCAAGGAGTCTCCCATGACCACGCCGCTGCACATCACCAAAGACACCCTCGTGTCCGACATTCTCCGCGAACATGGCGACATCGCAGCGGTGATGGAAGCCTTCGGGGTCAAGCGGGCCAGCGGCCTCACCATCCGCAAGGTGTTGGGTCTCTTCCTCACCGTCGAGCGCGCGGCGAAGTTCCATAGGGTGCCGCTCGATGAGTTTCTGCCGATGGTCCAGCGGGCCACTGGCCAAATTCCGGCGGTAAACGCATGAGCACCCCCGAGTTCTCTGGTCTCAGAGGCCGCTTCTTCGCTTGGTTCTTGACCAGCCCGCTGCGGCGCGTGCTGGAGTGGCGGATGGGCAAGCCTGAAGCGCGGCTGCTCGAACACCTCGCGCTGGAGGGACACGAGCAGGTCCTGGATGCGGGCTGTGGCTCGGGCTTCCACACCCTGTTGATCGCGGAGCGCCTCACGACCGGCAGCGTGGTTGCGACGGACGTGTCGACGGAGATGCTGGACCGGCTGCGCACGTTGGCGGGGGCTCGGGGGCTGGCGGGGCGCATCGAGCCACGCCTGGCCGACAACCTTGCGCTGGACCTGGACGACGCGTGCATGGACCGGGCACTGAGTGTCGCGGTCTGGCACCACCTCAACGACCCGCAGAAGGCCTGTGACGAGCTGGCGCGCACCCTGCGCCCGGGTGGTCGGGTGGTGGTGGTCGATCTGGAGGTTGTGGCGTTGGAAGCGGCGGTGCCGGGGCTCGACGGCCACGACAAAGCGTTTGGTCCCCAGGACATGCGACGGATCTTCACGGCAGCCGGCTTGACGAGCATCGAAGTGGAAAAGGTGGGCCGCTGGGTGGTCGGACTCGGCCACAAGCCACCGGAGCTCGCGTGAGCGCGCAAGTCATCGACGTTCTGGTGGTCGGCACGGAGGCACAGCCGCAACCCAAGAGGGCCGGCCCAGGCTGAGGGACTCGGGGTGGTAGACCCACCGCGCTGATTGGCTCCATCGCTTGAGAGTGGTCTATAGCAAGGGATCTTCGGGGTGTTGGGGGCTCGTCCCAGCAGGCCGCGCAGGCGGGTTTCTCGCCCGCACAAAGGGGTCAGCCACACGCCACGGGTCGCGGGTCGCGGTGTGCCTGGGCTTGAGCATGGGCGACCAGCGACGCGAGCACCGTGTGGTCGCCGGGATCGATGGTGACCCCCACCCACCGGACCTGCCGCTGCTCCACCAGTGGCAGGTCCGCTTCCAGCCGAGAGATGCGCGGGCCCACTTGCTCGTCCGCCGGCAGCAGAGCACAGGAGCTGAGGTCGTCGAGACGGGCGAGTGCGTCGGCGTCCTGGTGGCTCCGCTGGAACGCGGCGGCGAAGATGGCTGGCGGGACCGAGCTGGGCGCGGTGATGTGGACCAACCGCACGGAGCGGCCTTCGGCTGCTCGCCACCCCAGCGCAAGATGGGCGTGCCGCGCAAAGCCATTGAGGTTGGACAGGCCTGTCTCGGGATCGATGTCCTCAAATTCCTGCTGGGTCAGCTCGCTCTCGACGGCCTTGGCCAGCTCCGCCAGCACAGCACGCTCGCCGTCTGTGAGCCGGCGGGGTGTGTGGTCGATGACACACAGCGTGCCGACGGCTCGGCCCTGTACCCGCAGCGGCTGGCCGGCGTAGAACCGGATGCTCGGCGCCCCGGTGACCAGCGGATTCTCGCGGAAGCGAGGGTCTTGCGTGGCGTCGGGCACCTCGAAGAGCTTGCTGGGCGACAGGATGGCATGGGCGCAAAAGGCCAGCTCGCGCGGGGTCTGTGTGGCCTCGAGGCCGAACCGGCTCTTGAACCACTGGCGGTCGGAGTCGATCAGGGACACCAGCGCCATGGAGGTGCCGAGGAGGCGCTGGGCCAAGCGAGTGTGGCGGTCGAAGCGCTCTTCGGTCTGCGTGTCGAGCACGGCCAGCGACACCAAGGTCGCCAACCGGTCCTGCTCGTTGTCCGGAAGCGCCGGCAGGGGCGACGCATCGGGGGCTGGTGGCTCGGCGAGGTCGGGCCGGCGGGTCGGAAGCGATGGCCTTGGGCCAAGTGCCCGTCCGAGCGCCGCCGTCCCGCGACCCGAGGCCGCTGCGTCCGCCGCACGCTGGAGGTCGGCCGCCATCATGACTGCTGAGCGGTACCGGCTGTTCGGGTCAAACCGTGTCGCCCGGAAGATGACGTCCACGAACGCTGGGGGCAGGCGCTGGAAGCGAAGCGAGGCCGAGCTAGCTTGGAACAGCGCCTTCGGGGACGTGCCCGTCAGCAGCCAAAAGAGGGTGGCCCCGACCTCATACAGGTCGGAGGCAGTGCTCGTTGTGCCCCCAAGCGACGCTTCCGGCGACTGAAAGTCCGGCGCGTCGGCGGCGGCCAGCCAAGAGTAGGGTGCGAGCACAGTTGGACCGGATGGCGTGCAGTAGATAGACTGAGGTGAGACTCGTCCATGGGTATGGCCGGCGGCGTGGAGGGTCACAAGCGCCGAGAGCACCCGGAATGTTGCGTCGAGCGAGCTCTCCAGTCCAGCGGGTGTTGTGTTGTGGCGTTCTCCGAGTGTCGAGCCCACCGGGGCGAGGAGTGCCCAGACCCGCTCCTCGTGAACACCCACTTCACGGACCTCAAGCAGTGCCGCGTGTTCAGGCGGCGCGCCTTGTCGAAGCTGGCGCCGGAGCCCGGCCAAGGTGGCCAGCTTCACGTCAGGATGGTTGACCGGGAAGCGAGCCAGCGTGCGCGGTGAGTCCGTCGAGAGGTCACGGGCAGGGTGCAGGTCGAGCAGCGGGTGGGTGGCTTGACGCTCGTCATAGCGCGCGACACCGGGAATCAAGGTCGAAGCGGGCATCGGGCCTCCTGGGGGGGGCAACATGGGGCGGGACCGGTCACAGCGCCAAATCTTTTCGATTTCATGCTGCTGCTGGGGGTTCTCCGCGCTCCTCTCATACAGCAGGTTGCACGGGGCCAACGGGCCGCTCGGCCCCTGGCGAGTCCATCCCACCCACAGACCCGCGCTGTCTGGCGTTGGACCGGGACTGGGCAGGCACTCGGGCGTTGTCAGGTCGACTCATCCCCGGTGCCACGGGTTCGCTCCATCACGACCACCGCCCGGTGCAGGCCGCTGTGCATGGCCTCCACACCGATGTGCACCAGGCGAAGGTCTCGCGCACCACCGTCCCGCACCAGGGCCCTCCGGAGCGCATCGAGCTCAGGCTTGTTCGCATCCCGGGGGGATCGAACGGGCGCGAGGAACGCGAGGCGACCACCGGGCCGCAGGGTGGCCCGCGCAAGCCCCAGCAATGTGGCCAGGGTGGCGACCAGCGCGGCTTCGTCGACCTTGAAGGTCAGCTCGCCGGCCCAGCCTTCGGCGCCCTGCTGGAACTCGCGGCGGCCGTAGGGAGGGTCGCACACCAGCGCATCGTAGAGGTGCCCACCGCTCGCAACCAGCAGCTGGGCCGCTGCATCGGGTGCCCCGACGTCCAAGGGGAACAACGCGGTGGGCTGGGGCAGGTCGGCTTCGTCAAAGTTGTCGCGCATCCGGACCGACTCGACCCCCCGCTCTGGTCGGTTGAGCGTTGCGGGAATACTGATGGGTACACGATTGTCGGAGACCAGTCGCCAGTCCAGATCCGAGCCCACGGTCCAGGCGCCGAGTGCGGCGGCGGCGAGCAGGGTGCCCCCGGAGCCGCAGTAGGGATCGAGCACACCCGCACCGGTCTCGGGCGCGTTGGCCAGCGCGAGGTTGCACAGGAGCAGCGCTCGGTCGGCCGGCAGCGTCGATGTGCTCAGGAACGCTCGCTTGCGGAGATCCAGCCGGTGGACCGTGTCTTGGATGGGAGGCTGCTGGGTGGGGAGCTGGAAGAGCAAGTGGTAGGTGGGCGAGTGGGCGGGCAGGGGGCCGTCGTCCAGCAAGGTGCGGCGGTCCTCGACCAGCCACAGCCGAAACACGGGTGCAGAGAGGTCCACTGGGCGATCGTCGAGGGCATCGAGGACATGGCCGAAGGCACGCAGGCGGCTGCCGAGATCGCCGGGGTGTTGGCTGCGACGGGCGCCCAAGACCACGGAGTCCAGACGCCAGCGGCTGTGGACTCGGGCGCGGATGTGGGCGGCCGGCACGGTGGCGGTCTGTGCAGCACACGTGTCGATGGTGTCGCCGGCTCCCCAGACCTCGAAGACCCCGCGGCAGGCGACGGACCGGGCAGCAGCGTTGCCGAGCCAGGCGTGGTGCGAGGCCCCCAAGCTCGGCAGCGGCTGGACGACCGATGGGCCGACATCTCCGCCGTGGGTGGTCAGGGTCTGCGCGTCCCAGGTCCAGTCCACCCCGGGTGCACCGAGGCGCTGGGCAACCGCCTCAAGCTCTGCGAGGCGGCTGTCGCCGAGGCGGCCGTGGAAGAGGGCAAGCAAGGGGAGGGGGAGCGGCACGGCTGGGGTCTCGGGGCCGGGGTCGAGGGGGGCGTCCGCGGCTCCGCTCGGGCTGAGGCGGCCCGACGCTGGTGGCAAGCCCAGGCGACCGCCGGCGCATAACGTTGATCTTGAGCACGATGCGCATGTGGGTGGGGCAACGCACGGGTCGCTGGCACAGTCCCCTCGTCCGGCACAGTGCGGCGTGCCGGCTGGCCCAACCACACAAGCACCGCATCAGTCTTGTGTTGCAACACGGCAGGCCGCACTGCGACGCACTGGGCGGCGCCAGGGTTCCGGGGTCCCCCGCGACGGACTCAGTCAAGCGTCGAGACCACACAGCATCGGTGTCCGAAGCCCCCTTCGACGCCCCGGACGTGGGGCGGCGTCCGTCTGCGGTTTGGGGCCCTGGCGGACCCACGGGTCCTGTCCTGGCACCAATCGGGGCTATGCTTCGGACATCCAGGCGCACCTTCGTGAACCACGGCGGGTCGAGTCGAGCACTGACCCGATGATGAGTCCGGATGCCGACCCGAGACGCTGGCATCGACCCAAGATGGAGGCCCTGTGGCGAGACCTGAACAACGCCGCGGCGACGCTTCCGCCACCGCCAGTCCCCCCACAACGTGGCGGGCCAGCGAGCCCGGCAGTCCAACGTGGGCGGACCTTGGTGAGCTGGGTCAAGTGCCGCCCCGCCCGCAGATTCCCGCCCGCTTCGATGTGTTGCAGCATGTCAACTCTGGCGGGATGGGGTCGGTGTGGAAGGTGCGCGACCAAGAGTCGGGGGAGGTGGTTGCGCTCAAGGTGCCGTTGCAGGCCGACGGCCGGGGAAGCGCACGACTGCGAGAGGAGTTTCGAGCGGCGCAGCTTGTGGTCCACCCGTCCCTGGTGTCCCTGCAGGAGCTGTTCGCAGACCAAGACCCGCCGTGTTTCACGATGGAGTGGGTCGACGGGCGCCACCTGTCAGACTGTGGGTTGGTCGGCGAGGACCTTGCGGTCGCGCTGCGGGCGGTGGTGGACGCGCTGGACGCGCTGCACGCGGCTGGCTTGGCGCATCGAGACGTCAAGTCGCCCAACATCCTCGTCGAAGCCGACGGTCGGGTGGTGCTGGTGGACTTTGGTCTGGCCCGCCCCTTTGGCCACCAGCCCTGGGCGGTTGCCGGCACCCTGTCCCACTTGGCGCCCGAGCTGCTCCGCGGCGGTGCACCGACCGCAGCCTCTGACCTGTACGCGCTGGGGGTGGTGATCTACCGTGCATTGGCTGGGGCGCTGCCAGTCTCCGGGGCTCATCGGCTGCAGCTTCAGGCCAAAGAGGCGTGCTGGTTCGAGTCGCCCGACCGCATCGATCCGGGAGTGGACGGCACGCTGGCCCGTCTCGCCATGGACCTGCTCGCCGCGGACCCTGCCCAGCGGCCCCACCTTCCAGAGGTCCGCCAGCGGCTGGGGGGCCACGCGTCTGCGGCCGGACTGTGGGTGGAGCGGCCCACAATGCAGCAGCGGGTTCGGGACGCACTGCCGGCGTCAGACCGACCGGGGCGACACCTGTGGATCAGCGGTCCGAGCGGCGCGGGAAAGTCCGCCCTTGTGCGCCGGGTGCTTCAGGGCCGACCCGAGCTCGAGGTGTTGTGGGGGGGCGGCAGCCCGGTCGAGCACACCAGCTTCGGCGCCCTCGATGCCATCGCCGACCAGCTCTACTTGCGCGCTCCCCGGTGGTCCAGCCGGGCGTGGTGGCTGGCGGCGGAGCGTGCGGCACGGATGTTCCCGGTGCTGTCCGCTCAGCGGTCGGATCAGCCCCGGGCACCGTCGGCCGAGGACCTCCCGATCGCGCTCGATGGGCTGGCCATGCTCCTCGATCTGGTGGCGGCCCAAGATCCTCTGTTGATCGTTATTGACGATGCTCAGTGGCTGCGCTCAGACGTGCGCCTCGCACTCGCAGGACTCCGGGCGAAGGTGTCGGCGTGTGTGTCCTGGCTCACGGTGTCGAGGGACGCGCCAGAACAGAGCGATGCCGATGTGTTGGTGGTGGGCGCAATCCCGGCTGCCGATGTCCGCGCGCTGCTCGGCCGGCCGCTCGACATCGACCTCGACGCGGTCCCTGCGTTCGCCGTGCCGTGGCTGGCCCGCAGCCAGTGGACGGCATCGGGGGACTGGGACGAGCGGCTCCGCACCACGTGGAGAGGGCTGCCTGCGCCTGCCCACGACGCCATCGCGTGGGTCGCATTGGCCGCAGGTCCCCTCCGGCGCACCCACCTCGCCCAGCTCGGGGTGACCTCTGCGTCGGTGCGGACGTGTGTGGTCGAGGGGTGGGTGCGTCAGTGGGTCGAGCGGGACGCGCAGCTCATCGCGCCGGTCCACGCCCGCCACGCTGAAGCCGTTCGTCCCGCAATCGTCGACATCGACTATCGGCACCGCGTCCTCGCGGATGTGCTGGCTGCCGATGGCCCTGCGTGGGCTGCCATGGGCGCCGTCCACTACGCCGCATGTGGCGCCTCAGTGGAAGCGGGGCAACAGCACCTTCGGGCGGGCATCTGGGCGGCCGATCACGGTGCGTTTGTCGCGGCGCGGACACACCTGCAGGCCGCACAAGCATCCGGCATGGCTCGGCACCTCAGCGCGCTCGAGCTGGGGCGGGTGCACAGCGCGATGGGCGACACCGAGGCCGCGATCGCCGAGTGGGAGGCTGGCATCGAGGGGGCGCCACCCGACCGGGTCGTCGCCATCTGGGCCCGCATGGCCATGTCGCTCATCGGCCGCGGCGAGCTGGTGCGGGGCGTGGACCTGTTGGCGCGGATGCTGGCCTCGGTCGGAGAGCGCTTTCCGGCAACGCGGCTTCAGGCCCTGTGGCGGGGTGTCTTGGCCCCGAGCTTGGGCCTGGTCAGCGGGGTCGCGGACGGGGACGCGGGCACACCCACCCGGCTGACCGCCCTGTGGATCGCTGCCCGCAGCGTGTCGGTGGTGGACCCCCTGCAGTGTCTCGCGCTTCAGGTGCGCCACGAGACGGTCGCAGCGGCGTTGGGGGCGCCCGAGCAACAGCTCCTGGCCGCAAGCTGGCGTCTGTGGATGACCCTCGCGGAGCGGGGCGAAGCAGCAGATGTGGAGTCTGGAATTGCTGATCTCTCCGCACAGATCGGTGAGCTGCGTCCGGAGCTGCGGGTCCAGCTCGGCTTGGCCCGGGGCTACGGGTGGTACTTGGCTGGGCGCTGGGGCAACGCTGCTGAGCACCTCGACGCCCTGCAGCAGCGGGTCACAGGTTGGGTCGGTCAGACCTGGGAGGCCCGCTTCTGCGAGGCGTCGTGGACCCAGGCGCATGTGGAGGACCACCCACTGCCCGCCTCCCAGTCCCGACTCGCCCGCATCCGGGCCGACTGCACGCGCCGGGGAGACCGTCTG
>CALOBC010000019.1:0-53211 GCA_942491145.1 Myxococcota bacterium
CAGCTCACGCCCCAGACCCTCGCCAAGCTGGGCATGACCAACGCCTTGCGCATAGGCGCCAGCTACACAAGGGCCTACGTGCGGCCCCGGCTTCCCCGAGCTCACGCTGGAAGACTTCCTGATCAACCGCTTCGGCCCCCAGCTGTACCGGACCTTCTTCCGCGACTATACCGAGAAGGTCTGGGGGGTGCCCTGCGCCGAGATCAGCCCGGCCTAAGGCGCCCAGCGCATCAAGGGGCTGTCGATTGCATCGCGAAGCCGTCACCCGCTTCTTGCGAATCGCTTACATCCCGTCGGAGGACACCCGCGACATCCGACAGGGCTCGAGACCAGTCCCTGATCGAGCAGTTTCTGTATCCGAAGCTCGACCCTGGCCAGCTGCGGGAGAAGGTCGCCCGGCTGGTCGTGGACAAGTGTGGCGGCCGCATCTGAGTACCACAGGGTGAGTTCGCTGCATCCCGAGCACTGAGGGCCAACGCCTGCAACAGGGTCGACCGTGACTGCGGATGGCGCACGCCGGGACCTGGTCGGCGATCTTGTTCTTGTCGTCCATGCCGATTCGCGACCTGATCGCCGCCCTCGCCCCGCAACCATCGTGGTGCCCGAGGCAGTGCAGCAAGTCGCCGAAGGGCTGCCCTATCGGGACTTCCTCACCGTGGGGCTGTTCCGGCGGACCTCCGGTTCAAGTACACGGCAACGTGAATGGCCGCGGACTGGGTGCGGGTTCCGCGACAACTGGATCTACGTCCAGGAGCCCGACGTGAAGGTCGGGCGCATCCAGATCTTCAACAACTGGAGCCCCTACATGGTGGCCGACCCCGAGACAAGATCTGGATCGGGCTGGAGTACTTCGTCAACGAGGGCGACGCGCTCTGGTCGATGCAGCGACGACGCGATGAGTGATTTCGCCGTCGACGAACTGGTCAAGATCGGTGTCATCGACCCCGCGGAGGTGCTGGACCAGGTCGTTATCCGCATGCCCCAAGACCTATCCGGCCTACTTTGGCACCTACGAGCGCTTCTCCGAGCTACGCGATTGGACCGGCGACTCCAGAACCTCGTACTCCTGGGCCGCAACGGCATGCACCGCTACAACAACCAGGACCACTCGATGCTCACCGCGATGACCGCGGTCGATGGGATCGCCGCCGGCACGCTGGGCCGAGATGGACCCGGTCTGGGCCGTCAACACCGAAGCCGACTACCAAGAGGCCTGAGCCAATGTAGGCTTGAGGGCGGCTTCCCAGTCGGGGCGGGCCCACAGCCCCCGGAGACCGCCGCGCTCCACCCGGGCAACAGCCGCTCCCCATCGTTGTCGGTCGCCACGGTAGGATCGAAGTCCTACGCGGGCAGGATGGCCCGCGACACCATGGCGAGCCGCTTGGGTGCGCAGGCTCTCTGGGGGTGTCGTCCGCCCGCAAGAACCGCCAACACACCGCACGGCCCGCAGCTCCAGCGGGCGGCCGGTGAAGACCACCGCACCGTCGGGAAGGTCCTTCACCACGTCACAGTCCACCAAGGGACCTGGCCGGGCACGCACCATCGCTTGACCAAAGCCCACGGTGCCGACCGCCATGGCCGCCACAAAGCCGCCCAGCAGCAGGAACCTCGGGTAGCCCCGCACCCGGTGGCCCCACGCGCCCAAGCGCCCCACACCGAGGGCCGCCAGCGCGCAGGCGGGGATGTAGAGCGCCGCACCGGACCGAAACGGCGTGCCAGACGCCGCAATGGCCGGGGCGAGGCAGAGGGTCACCACGGGCATCAGCACCGCATAGGCCAGCACACCCCACAATAGGGGTGCCCGCCGGAGCCGCCAAGCGCCGCCGAGGGCTGCCAGGGGAAGCATGAAGATACCCACCACCAGGGCAGTCTGGATGACTTCTCCCAGTTCCTGGACCACGACGAGCGCCCGCATACCCACACCGGCCCCCGCCACCACGCCGGTCAGGACCTCGTCAATGTGCACGGCCGAGGCCATGGCCCTTCGGGTCTGAAGCACCGCCGGGCCCACCTCAAGCAGCCCCCGGACCTGCCACCCGAGCCACACCGCCGGTCCCGCAGCCGCAACGGCCAAGCGGGGCAGCGGGGGTCCACGGAGCACCAGCGCGAGGCACGGGGCCATCAGGAAGCCATCGCCCCGGGTGAGCGCCAAGAGGCCCGCCAGAAGGGCCGTCAGGGCGACGTGGCCCCGGTCCGCCATCAGCCAGCCCAGCCCAGCCAAGATGCCGTACAGCGCGATGCTGTCGGGGGTGGACAAGAAGCGCACATAGCCGCCCCCTAGCACCCCGAGCAGCCCTGCCGCCCACTGCACCGAGCGGGCGCCACCCAGCCGACCGGCCAGCACGGCGGCCAGCGGTCCCCAGGCAGCGGCAACAATGACCGTGACCACGGCATCCCCGTGCGCGGGCCACAACCAGAGACCCGGCACCAACAGGCGCGAGGGCAGCGGCATCCAGTGCAGGTCCGCCAGCATCGGCAGATCCAGATCGGGCCCGAGGCGGTGCCAGAGCGCGCCACTCTGGGCACCGAGACCAGCCGCGATGGAGCGGGCCACATCCCGGTAGTAGGCGGGATCCCAGTCCAGGGGCTGCGGCACCGTCGTGGCCCATGCGCCATGGAAGGCCACCGCCGTCAGATAGAGCACCCCCAGCATCCCCAGTGGGGGTGACGGGGCAGGCGCAGGGACGGCAGGGGGGCGGCTCACTGCTCGCACGTTAGCCCCCGCCGGTCCGCCGGTGCAGGCCGCGGTCCTCGATGGTGGCCTGCCGGATCCCACGGACGCCCGACGGTGCCCCTGGCCCGGCCCTCCACGGTCGGCAGAACACGGCACCGCCCGGCCCGAGAACACCGCGCTCATCGGCCGTCCACCGAAGCTCGGCCCCGCCCCTGCTCCTGTGAGTACCGCATGGTCCCCCCCGCCCCCTCTTCCGAGTCCGCCCGGCCGTGGCGTGTGGCGCTGGTGGTGGCCTGGCTCACCGCCGGCCTCGCGGAGCTGCTCTTTGCGGCCCACGCCGCTGTCGGGCCCACCCTGGGTGTCGCAGTCGCCCACTTGCTGGTCTGGGTCGCCCTCGGCGCACTTCAGGCCTGGGTCACGCCCGCCCGCACATGGAAGGCCGGGCTGGCGACACCGGCGGCGATCTTGGCTTGCTCGGGTGCGCTCCGGGGCGACCTCATCGCCGACTGGGCGTGGTGGCCTGCGCTGGTCGCAGTGCCCCTCGTCGCGGTGGTTGTGGTGCGCGTCCTCCACGACGTCACCGGGCGGCTGCCCCCACTGGTGGCTGCGCTCGTCTTTGCCGTGATGGGCGGCATCTCCGAGCGAGCCCTCACCATCTTTGGCACCCGCGTGGCCACCCCCCTCCCCCAGCTCGCCACCGACCTCGTGGTGCCCTTCCAGACACTGATGCCACCGGGCCCCGTCGCGTCCGGCGGGCCTGTGGTGCTGCTCACCATCGACACCTTGCGATCTGACCACGCCGTGAACACCAAGACCTGGGCCTTTCTCGCCGAGCGGGGGGCCACCTGGGACCGGGCGATGACCACCGCCAGCTGGACCGTGCCGTCGGTGGGCTCCTTGGTCACCGGGCTGCTGCCGGCTGATCACGGGGCGGGAAAGATACCCGCAGGGGGCTTCTCGTCGCTGCACGAAGAGGTACCGACCATTGCCCAACAACTCAAGGGCAAAGGCTACCGCACCCAAGCCTTCACCGTGAACCCGTTCGTCTCGACATCACTGGGCTTTGCCCGGGGCTTCGACTTCTTCCTCAATCCAGACGAGGATGTCGCCCAGCCCCTCGCGCTATTTGGCGAAGCATGGCCTTTGCCCGGACGGGACGGAAAGGTCGTCGTGGACCATGCCCTCGACTGGCTGGTGGATGCGCCCGACGAAGGCTGGATGCTGTGGGTTCACCTGTTTGACCCCCACCTTCCGTACAGCCACCTGCCCGATGGGCACAAAGCGTACAAGGTGAAGCACCCCAAGCAGCTCAAGCACGGCAAGCTCAAGGCCACCCGCAAGCTCAAGGCCGCGGTCCGCGAGGCCTACCAGATGGAGGTCGACTACGCCGACGAACAGACCCTGCGCTTGCTCGAAGCCCTCGACGCACGGGGCTTCTTCGAGACGGGCACGCTCGTGTTCACTTCGGACCATGGCGAGGAGCTGTGGGAACACAAGGGGTTTGAGCACGGCCACAGCCACCACCGCGAGGTCACCGATGTGGCGCTCGCCATCGTCACACCCGGGCTCGCGCCGGGCCCACGGTCCACCGAAGCGTCGCTGCTGGACGTCACGCCCACGCTGCGGGCCATCGCCGGCCTGCCCAATCCCGGCATGGGCGAGACGGGGCTCGACCTCCGCCAGTCCGTGCCCGACGACCGCGTGGTCAAGGCGGCGGGCAACCTGTACGGCAACCCCCAGACCAGCGCCCGCAACCAGGTCGAGAAGGTCATCGAGACCCGGCGAAAGCGCGGTATTTTACAGTGTTCTTACGATCTCAAGGCCGACCCGGGCGAGCTGGACTGCCAGACCAGCGACGGCGAAGCCGGGGTCGGGTCCGTGGCGAGCGGGCTGAAGACGGCGGCCGAAGGCGCCCAGGAGACCGACGTTTCCAAACAGCAGCTCTGCGCCCTCGGCTACATGAGCGGCCCGGAGTGCGACGGATTCCAAGAATGACCCCACCGGGCCCGCTCCTCCCCCTCGGACGCCCGCCCCACCCCAGCACTGTCGGCCGACTCTGCTACCCTCCCGCCCTCATGGAGATCGGCAAATGAGCAAGATGGCCCGCTCGGGCTTTGTGATGATCAGCCTGGGCGCACTCGTGGCGCTCACCCTGTTCAACGCGGCACAGCTTCACAACCTTGAGTCGATCGTTATCGACAACCAGAAGCAGCTCACTGAGCTGCAGAAGGGTGTGCGTGTGGTGGGCGGGAGCATGGGCGGCGGGGGCAGCACGGCATCGCTGTCCGAAGGGCTCAACTCCTGGACCCCCTCCGCCCAAGAAGCGGAGGCGCTCAAGGATCCCACCAACCTGTTGGTGCCCCGGCCCTACGACTTCGCCAATGCTCCCCACATTGAGTACGGCGGCACCCTCAAGCGCATCATCGGCTCCGACCCCCAAGGGTTGAACCCCTACATCGCGAACGGTGCCGACAACGCCGAGTACAACACGTACTTCAACGACACGCTGGCCTGGCCAAACTTCGAGGACCAGACCCAGTACTTCCCGATGCTCGCCACCAAGATCACCACCCCCGACAAGGGCCTGACCTACCGGGTGGAGCTGCGAAAGGGCGTGCTGTGGCACCTTCCCGCGGTCGACTGGAGCGACGGGCGCCACGACTGGCTCAAGAGTGACCGCCCCGACGGACGGCACGAGCTGACCGCAGACGACTACATGTTTGTCTTCGACATGTTCGCCAACGCCCAAGTGTCGGGTCGCATCAGCAACTTGCGTCCATACATGGACAAGCTCAAGGAAGTCCGCCAGATCGACCGGTACACCTTTGAGATCGAGTACACCGAGCGTGTCTACACGAACTTGGGCATCGTGGTGGGCCTGCATCCGAGCCCCCGCTGGCTCTACATGTACGATGAGGACGGCAATGAGTTCGACAAGGCCACCTGGGGCCTGAAGCTCAACGAGCACTGGTACAACCAGAAAGGCATTGGAACAGGACCCTACCGGTTTGTGCGGTGGGAGCCCGGCGTGGTCATCGAGATGGAAGCCAACGCCGAGTATTGGGGCGCTCGGCCGCCCTTCGACACCGTCCAGATGAAGCTCGTGCAGGACCAACAGTCCTGGCCCCGCAAGCTCAAGGCCGGCGAGGCCGACATCACGCGACTCCAGCCTGAACAATACAAGACCGAGATCAAGGACAACACAACCGGCGTCTACCTCGGAAACGAGCACATCAAGTACAAGCTGCAGGACACCCTCGGCTACTTCTACTTGGGCTGGAACGCCGACAACCCCAAGTTCTCCGACAAGATGGTGCGGCGGGCCCTGACGATGGCCCTGAACCGCGAAAAGATCGTGAGCAACGTCTTTCACGGGCTGGGTGAGGTCACCAGTGGGCCGTTCGCGATGCAGGACGACTGCTACGACAGCACCATCAAGCCCTGGCCCTTCGACTTGAAGCAAGCCCGCACGCTGCTGGAGGGTGCTGGCTGGACCGACACCGACGGCGACGGCATCCGCGACAAGGTCATCGACGGCCAGAAGGTCGACTTTGAGTTCACGTTCCTGATCTACGGAAACTCCAACGAGTGGGTCACGCTCGCGGACGTGTACCGCGAAGATCTGCTCAGCATCGGCGTCAAGATGGTGCCGAGCGCGGTGGAGTGGTCGACGATGCTCAAGCGCATGGCCGACCGCGAGTTCGAGGTCTACTCGGGGGCTTGGATGCTCTCCATGCCGGTCGACCTGATGCAGATCTGGCACTCTTCCGAGGCGGACAAGACCGAGTCGTCCAACCGGGTGGGCTTCCGCAACCCCGACGCCGACCGCATCGCAGAGCAGCTGCGCACCAGCTTCGACCCCGCCGAGCGCAAGGACCTATGCCACGCGTTCCATCGCCTCGTCCACGAAGAACAGCCCTACACCTTCATCTACCAGCGGCGCCGTCCGGTCTTGTATTGGGACCACATGAACGAGCCTGAGTTTGAGGTGCAGAACCCGCACCGCAACATCCGCCGCTACTCGTTCAACCAGGATCCCGTCCGGCCGTGAGGCGGCGGAGCCATCCGGAGAATCGGTGCTTCAATACACCATCAAGCGGCTGCTACTGGTCATCCCGACCTTCTTCCTGATCTCGTTGCTGATCTTCGTTGTGCTGAACGTCGCCCCCGGCCGTCCCGGCGCTGGCTCGCAGAACGATGGGGGCGAGAGCTCGAACCAGCAACAGAAGGAGAGCTTCCGGATCTTCAAGGAGCAGTTCAACCTCGACAAGCCCATCTTAGTCAACACTCGGTGGGCGCTCGAAACCGCTGACGTGCGCGAGCTTCTGGTGACCGCCCACAAGCTCGAGGGCGACGTCACGGCGGCCGAGCGGGTCGATGCCGAGGTCGATCTGGATGACTTCGGCAACTACTTGGTCAAGCACCTTGTGGTGCTGTTGGACGACTCGAACCCCGAGGTCCAGCGCCTCGCCGCAGCGACACTCGTGTCGGCGGCCCAGTTGCGCTTTGTGAGCGAGCGACGGGCCGATCCGGTGGAAGCCCGCCGCGTCAACCGGGAGATCTCGAAGGCCAACGAGTCGGTGAAGACCTGGACATGGCCTGAAGGTGCACCAGCAGAACAACAAGCCGCAGTGTCGGCCTCCTGGAGAGACTGGTACACCACAAATGAGGGCAACTACACATGGACCGGCGGCGAGCGGGTCGATGCCTTCTTCTTCGACACCCGGTTCGCCAAGTACTGGTCGAACCTGATCCACCTGGACTTCGGCATCAGCACGGCCGACCGGCGGCCGGTCTTTGAGACCGTCATGGGCAAGCTCAAGTACTCGCTGAGCCTCACTATGGTCGCGACCCTGCTCGCCTACTTCATCGCCGTGCCCATCGGGGTGTTCAGCGCCTACCGCCAGGGCACCCGCCTCGACACCGCCGTCACAGTGATGCTCTTCGTGATGTACAGCCTGCCGACGTTCTTCACGGGCACGGTGTTGCTGCGGCTGCTGACCGAAGGCGAGCCCTTTGCGTGGTTTCCAACCGGCGACTTCCAGACCATGAGCTCCGCGCCCTGGACCACCTGGGACCGGCTCAAAGACATCGTCTGGCACCTCGTCCTGCCCATGGCCACGTACACGTCGGTGTCGCTGGCGACCTTGTCCCGCTACGCACGCGCCGGCGTCATCGAGGTCATCCGCGCCGACTACATCCGCACGGCACGCGCCAAGGGGCTCAGCGAGCCGGTGGTCATCATCAAGCACGCCGTCCGCAACGGCATGATTCCTATCCTGACGCTGCTCGGTGGGCTGCTGCCGGCCCTCATCGCCGGCTCGGTCGTCATTGAGGTGGTGTTCAACATTCCCGGCATGGGCCAGTACATTTTCAACGCCATCGGCGCTCGAGACTACAACGCCGTCATGGCGGTGCTGCTGACCTCCAGCTTCCTCGCGCTCATCGGCATTCTCGTGAGCGACTTGTCCTACGCATTTGTCGACCCCCGGATCAGCTTTGACTAGCCAGACCAATCCCAGCGATGCGCTGGCGGGCCAGGCTCCCCCCGACGACCCGACCTATGGCGAGATTGTCTGGGGCCAGTTCGTCAAGCGCAAAGAAGCCGTCGGCTCGCTGCTCGGGCTCGCCCTGCTGCTGCTGCTCGCCATCTACGCGCCGCTCCTAGCCTCCAACAAGCCCTTCTTGTGGCAGGTCGACGGCGAAGGGCTCTCGAGTCCCTGGCTCGAGGCCCTGTTCGACCGCAACTTCTTCGAAAATGGCGTCGACATCTTCTTCAACACGCTGTTGGTGGTGGTCACCCTGGTGGGTCCCGTCGTCGGCGCCGTGTTCTGGAAGACCCGCAACAGCTCACGCAAGCCCCGCAACCGCAGCCGCCGTCGTGCGCTGTTGGCCGCTGGTGCGCTGTTCATTGTGGTCTGGGCCGGCGTGACCCTGTTTCCGCAACAGTCCCAAAAAGTGGTCTACCCGCGCCTGGAGCAGTCCCTTCAAGAGGAAGGCAAGGCCGTGATGGCCGTCTACGCGCCCATTCCCTTCTCGTCCCGGGACGGCGACTTGGACATGGTGCGGCTGCCGGTCTCGCTGAAGCACTTCTTGGGCACCGACAACTCCGGGCGTGACGTCTTCACCCGGCTGGTCTTTGGCACCCGGATCTCCCTGACCATCGGCGTCTTCGCCGTCGCGCTCTACATCACCTTCGGCACCTTCATGGGCGCCCTCGCCGGTTTCTACGGGGGCTGGGTCGACATGGCCATCCAGCGGGTGATCGAGGTGGTGATCTGCATCCCCTCGCTGTTCTTGATCCTGACCGTGGCCTCGTTCATCGAAGAGCGCAGCATCTTCCACATCATGATCATCATCGCGGCCGTGGCGTGGACGTCCCCTGCCCGGCTGGTCCGTGCGGAGTTCCTGAGACTGCGCAACCTGGACTTTGTCGCCGCCGCCCGGGCCGCCGGGTACCGCGAGTCGACCATCATCTTCAAGGAGATCCTGCCCAATGCCCTCGGCCCGGTGCTGGTCGCGGCGACGTTCGGCGTGGCCCGGGCCATCCTGACCGAGTCCACGATGAGCTTCTTGGGACTGGGCGACATCACCGTGCCGAGCTGGGGTCAGATCCTCAACACCGGCCGTGGCACGGGCATCTGGGTGATGATCCTGGCCCCGGGCTTCGCCATCTTCCTGACGGTGGGCCTGCTGAACCTGATGGGTGAAGGGGTGCGCGACGCCCTCGATCCCAAGCTGCGCAAGTAGGAGCCCACCATGGCACTTCTCGAGGTGGATGGGCTCAAGACCCACTTCTTTACGGACAAAGGTCAGCTCCCCAGCGTCGACGGGGTGAGCTTCACCATCGATGCCGGCGAGACGGTCGGCATTGTGGGCGAGTCGGGGTGCGGCAAGTCCGTGACCGCGATGTCCATCCTGCGGCTGATTCCCGAGCCGCCTGGGCGCATTGTCGGCGGTGAGATTCGCTTCGAAGGACGGGACCTCACCCGCTTGCCGATGGACGAGCTGCGGAAGGTGCGGGGCAACGACATCTCGGTCATCTTCCAGGAACCGATGACGTCGCTGAACCCCGTCTACACCGTCGGCGACCAGATCATGGAAGCCATCCTGCTGCACCAGCCCGTCGAAGAAGAAGAGGCCCGGCGCATCGCCTTGGCCATGCTGGAGCGGGTGGGCATCCCGGCACCAGAGCAGCGGATCGACGAGTACCCCCACCAGATGTCAGGGGGCATGAAGCAGCGGGTCATGATTGCGATGGCGCTGTCGTGCAAGCCCAAGCTGTTGATCGCCGACGAGCCCACCACCGCGCTCGACGTGACCATCCAAGCTCAGATCTTGGAGCTGCTGCAAGAGCTCCAGCGCGAAGAGGGCATGGGCGTGATGCTCATCACCCACGATCTGGGTGTGGTCGCCGAGACGTGCGACCGGGTGGTCGTTCTCTACGCGGGCCGAGTGGCCGAGACCGCGACCGCCATCGACCTGTTCGACCGCCCCACCCACCCCTACACGGCGGGGCTGCTCCAGAGCATTCCGGACCGTGCCAGCCCGGGCGCCCGGCTCTTCACGATCGACGGCATGGTGCCCAGTCCCGACAAGTTCCCGTCGGGCTGCCGCTTCCGAGACCGGTGCACACGGGCGACCGAAGCGTGCGCTGACATGCCCCCACTGCACGATCTCGGCGGTGGCCACAAGGTGTGGTGCCACCATCCCCTCACCGCGGCCGAGTCCGCCGCCTTGTCGCCCGGTGGGGAGCACTGATGGACGCCACCAAGCCCATTCTCAGCGTTCAGGGCCTCAAAAAGTACTTCCCCGTACACTCCGGCTTCTTCCGCCGCCAGACCGGCACGGTGAAGGCCGTCGACAACATCAGCTTCGACCTGATGCCCGGCGAGACCGTCGCGATGGTCGGCGAGTCCGGCTGTGGCAAGACGACGGCGGGGCGGACCATCCTGCGCCTGTTGGAGCCAGACGGGGGCAAGGTCATGTTCCACGGCGTCGACGTGGCCCAGCTCCCGGCCGAAGAGCTGCGCCAGCTGCGCCGCTACATGCAGATCATCTTCCAGGACCCGTACTCCAGCCTCAACCCGCGCCAGACCATTGGCCAGATCATCGGTGGGCCGCTGCTGCTGCACAAGCTGGTGTCGACGTGGGAAGAGGGCGAGGCCCGGGCCAAAGAGCTGCTGCTCAAGGTCGGGCTCCAGCCCAGCTACACCAGCCGCTACCCGCACGAGTTCTCCGGCGGTCAGCGCCAGCGCATCGGCATCGCCCGGGCCGTGGCGGTCAACCCCGACTTCATCGTGTGTGACGAGGCCGTCAGTGCCCTCGACGTGTCGGTGCAAGCCCAGGTCATCAACCTGCTCTTGGACCTCAAAGACGAGTTCGACCTCAGCTACGTCTTCATCACCCACGACCTCAGCGTGGTGAAGCACATCGCCGACAAGGTGGTGATCATGTATCTGGGGCAGGTCGTCGAGAAGGCCAGCCGGGAGGACCTCTTCGGCGGGGCTCGCCACCCCTACACCCAAGCGCTGCTCTCCGCGGTGCCCCGCGCCGATCCCAAAGCCAAGAAGCGCCGCATCGTGCTGCAGGGCGACGTTCCCAGCCCCATCAATCCGCCTGCGGGATGCCGGTTCCACACCCGGTGTCCGTTGGTGCATGCCCGCTGCCGTGCTGAGGTCCCCGCCGCCCACGCGGTGAGCCCTGGGCACGCCGTGAGCTGCCACTTGTACGACGGCCGCACCGAGGCGGTGAATCTCGCGAACCCCGGCGGCATCCTCGATGGCCTGCCCCGCTGAGCCCCGGGGGGCTGCCGGACGGAGACCTTCATGCTGATGACCCTGCTGCTCACCGCCACTGTCGCTGCGGCACCCCCCGATCCCCACTGGACCGAGCGCACCGACGCTGAGCTGGGCGCCCTGCTCACCGACGCGTGCACCGCTTCGCTCGCCGACAGCCAGCCCGTGCTGTTGGAGTTCTCGGCACCGTGGTGCCAAGACTGCGTGATGCTCCACCGCATGTCGACTGAGCCGGCGCTCAAGGCGGAGCTGGACCAATGGCACCACATCACGGCCCATGTCGGGCGCTACGACCGCCACATTGACCTGCTCAAAGCCTTTTCCGGCGACCGCATTGCGTGGTGGGTGGCGCTCAAGCCGACGGACTGCAGCGCGGCCCCCGCGACCTGGCCGGTGCTCAAGAAGGGCGGCATCGAGCCCACTGCCGACAAGGCGATCCAGACCCCCGAAGCGGTGGTCCAGTGGCTCAAGACCGCACGGGGTGGCTGAACATCGGATACTGGCCCTCGCGCTCCCGAGCGGTGGGTGCGCCAGGGAGTGAACGATGACTGGCTGGCTCGTCGCGGCGTTGGTGGTGGTGCTGTGGGTGCTGGCCGAGGCGAAGACCTCCCGCCCCGACGGCACACTGGTGCGGATCCCGACCTTCCGGCGCATGCTGCTGGCGGTCAGCCCCCAGAAGAAAGACGCCGTCGTCTACTTCGACGCCGCCGTGGACGCGACGAAGCTGCTGGCGTGGCTGCCGAACGCCAGAGACACCCTCGATGCCAACGTCACCCACGCCGTCGTGGGGGCGGCCAACATCGGGCTGGCGTGCTCGCCGCGCATGAACCGCTTTGTGGTCGGGCAGCGCATCTACCACCGTGGGGCCCGCTTCGTGACCTTCTCGATGAAGCGCACCGTGCTCGGCCCCGGCGGTGAAGCCCAGAACGCCAAGCTGGCGACGCCGAAGCTTGAGATGCGCGACGGCGAGAGCTTTGCCGACCTGTGTGCCCGCATCAACGGCAGCGTGAGCGAGCAACGCTCGGGCAAAGAGACCGCGACCGACAAGGAGTACAAGCTGTTCGACATGCTGCCCCGACCGGTGCTGTCGATGGCGGCCAAGCTGCTGCCCTTGTTGGACCACTACAACTTGCTGCCGGCCTTCTTCATCCACGACGAGGCGCTCTACACCAGCATGTTCGTCGCGAACCTGGGCAGCCTCCAGATGGGCCCCGGCTTCCACCATCTCTATGAGTTTGGCAACTGTCCCATCTTCCTGATGGTCGGCAAGGTCGAAGAACGGGTGGTGGCGGTGGATGGCGTGCCCGAGGTGCGCACCATCCTGCCGCTTCGCTACACCTACGACGAGCGCATCGAAGACGGCATGAACGCAAAGTTCGGGATGGAAGCGATGGTGCGGGTTCTCGAAGACCCCGAGCGGTGGCTGGGCGGAGCGGACGGCGCGGGTGTGGTCTGGCCTCAGCCCGACTGGCGCAGCGAGGACGGCCACTACGACGTGCGCCCATGAGCGAGGCCGACGGCCCCCGGGTTCTCCAAGAGCTCGGTGGTGGGCTGTTTGCGGTGCACAAGCCGGCAGGGTGGCGGGTGCACCCAGCAAACGATGACGGCACGCCAGACTTGGTGGCGTGGCTGGCCACACAAGGGCGCTCGATGGCCCGACCGGCCCACCGCATCGACGCCGCTGCATCGGGCATTGTGTTGTGTGGGCAGACCCCCGCGGCCCGGGCCCGTGCAGGGGCTTGGTTCACCGAGAATCAGGTCCACAAGGTCTATCTGGCGTTGGTGCTGGGTTGCACACGCAAGAAGGGCACCATCCGCCGGGCCCTCGCCGATGGTCGCCGCGGCCGCAAGCTTGACGCTGTGACCCACTACCGGTGCGTGGAACAGCTCGGCCAGGTCTCGCTGTTGGCAGTCCAGATCGAGACCGGCCGCAAGCACCAGATCCGTCGGCACCTTCAGGGCCTCGGCCACAGCATTGTGGGCGATGACCGCTACCGACCCAAGCGCTTCGTGTCGGTGCCGGGCTTTCCCGGGCGGCTGTGGTTGCATGCGCGAGTGCTCCAGCTCCCCGGGGCCGACCCCATCGAAGATCCCCTTCCCACCGAGCTGTTGGACCATCTTGAGGTGTTGCGCGCGTGCTTGCAGACTGGCGAGGAGTAGCCCCGCTGCTGGGGGTGGCGGTGGCAGCGCTGGCCCTGGGGGTGTGGGGGCTCGACACCCGGGACCTCAGCGGCGACGAGCTCCACATGCTCCGCGGGGGCGTGCGGGGCGCCTTGAATGGCGCGTACGGGCCGATCTTCGACGACACCCGGCCGTTTTGGGGCCACCTCCCGTTCAGCTTCATGCTGCGGGAGTGGAGCACGGGCTTCTTCGGACAGCCACACGGGTGGGCATGGCGACTTCACGCGCTGCTGGCGGGCACGCTCACGGCCGTGGTGTGTGCCGATGTGGGACGGCGCGAGGGGGGACCCTGGGCGGCCTGGCTGGCCGGCGCAGCCGTGGTGGTGGACCCGGTGCTGGGGTTTCATGTGCAGGACGCGGGCAACTACGCCATGAGCGCGCTGGCGGGCAGCTTGGCATTGCACGGGTGCATGGGCGGGCTCCGCGGCTGGCGGGGGTGGACGTGGACGCTGGGCTTCGGCCTGGTCCTCGGTTGCATCAATGACCTGTGGTTCGCCATTCCCGCGGCGGTGTGTGCACTCGGAAGTGTCGCGATGGCGGTGAAGGCGCCGGCGCTGCGCCGCAGCTTGGGCTGGGTCTGGCTGGCGGTGGCCTTGCCGGCACTCTTGGCGGCGGCGGTCGTAGTGGTGGGCGGCGGCACCGGCGACTTTGTGCTCCACGCCGACGTAGCCGGACACTCACCGCTGACCGCGCCATGGACCGTGCTGCGCCGGTTCATCGGTGCACACGTCGGCGGGTACGAGTCAGGTCGCATCGCCGACTTCTGGGATGCCGGTCCCGCCGTCATTCTCGTCGCCTCAATCAGCGCCATTGGGGCCTGGACCATGCCCCGCCTGAGGCCGACCGCGGGCTGGCTGTGGACCGGCCTCATGCTGGCGGCCTTGGGCGCGTTGGCCTTTCAAGTGGCCACCGGCCGGGCTCTGCCCATCGAGCCCCGGTCCACCCTCGGGCTGTGGCCCGCGTGGGCATGTGTGCTCGGCATCACTGCGGCCCGGTACCGGTGGCTTGGACTGACCCTGGTCGTGCCCCTTCTCGCCACGCTGGAGCTTCGCCACGACACGGCCGACGCCCAGCATCAGGTGACCCAGGCGGTGAGGGCGTGGCCGGGCCGAGACGTGATCCTTCCCGCACCCTGGGGTGGGCCCGCACACCCGATGCCCACCGACACGGCAATGGCGTGCTTGCCCGCATCTCCGGACCCCGACGTGCCCCGCTTGCTGGTGGCGACCACCCGAGAAGACTGTCGACCGGACGACTGTCAGGGCGCGGTGGCGCCGATGAAGGGCTGGGGTGTCGTGCGCGCGAAGGTGTGGCCGCCGCCCGCTGCCGAGCGAAACGCGGCGTCATTCTTGCCGACCTGGGCGCTGTGTGAGTGGGCACCGCATAGCACCCAGAACAACGCATCGACGGATATTGTGGTGAACCCTGCATGGCTCGATGGAGTCACCGGCGGGGTCACCGTCCTCTCCCCCGCCCAGGGGGCTCCCACCCGCGTCCCCGGCGCCCACACGGTCTCTGCGCGGGGCGTTGCGGGACCGGTCTCGGTGTCGGTGGAGCCCCGGGCGCCGCGCTGGATGCCCCACTGGTCGGTGTTTGCGCCCTATCGCCGCTCGACTCAGTCCTGGGGCCCGCGGCCGGTGCCCACCGACGGCCAAGTCCACGTCCAGGCCCGCGCACTCCAAGCCCCCTGGCTCCGCGTGCTGGGCCGTGTGCTCCTGCTGCTGCTGTCGCTCGGCTCCTGGGCTGCGGCGCTCTGGGGGCGGCGGTGATCGACGGGCCCGACCGCTGGACCCGGTGCCTGGGCTGGGTCTGTGGGCTGCTGGGGCTGGGCCTTCTGGTCGCCCGAGTGGTGCAAGCTCCCGTCGAGATCTACGGCGACAGCGGCGCGGGCTGGATCGAGCACATGGCCCGTGTTCAAGCCATTCTCGACATCCAGCGCACCGGCGCCCTGTGGCCATGGGACGTGGTCCGATCCGCCGACGGGCTCTACCCGCCGGGCCTGCACTTGCTGACCTTCCCGCTCGCGGCACTGGGCGCCCACAGCACCACCGCCGCCGTGCTCACCGGCATCGGCTGGCTGGGGCTGCTCGCCGGCGCCGTCGCCGTCTTGGCCCACCACGCCCGCGGTCCCGTCTCTGCTTGGGCCGCCGGCGTGGTCACGCTGGGCATGCCGGCGCTGCACGGTGTGGCCACCCGATACTACTACGATCTGCCCATGGTCACGGCGATCTGGTGGGGTGCGGCCGTGCTGGTGGTCGTCCGCAGCTCCGTCCGGGCGGGGGTGGGTGCTGGACTCTTGCTTGGCCTCGCATGCCTGATCAAGTGGAGCGCCATTCCCCTCGGGCTGCCGATTATCTTGGCGGCGGCTGTCCATCGCCGGTGCTGGCGGACGGGACTCGTGGTCGCCGGGACCACAGCCTGCGCACTGGGCGCCTTGGCGAGTCTGGACCTCCCCTCGTGGGGCGCGATGGGCAGCGCCACGTTCCAGCCGCCGCCGGGTGTGGTGCTCCGTGGGGACCTCGCCACGCTGGCCGCTGATGGGCCCGTCGGCCAAGCCATCGCTGTGCTGGTGAGCAGCTTCCAGTCTGGCATTCTTGTCGATCGCATCGGCTTCTACGCGGCCCGCTTGGTGCACGCCGGGTTGTCCCCCGCGCTGGCGGTTGTGTTGGGGGTGTGGTGGGTGCCTTGGGTCCGCGCCAAGGGTCCAGGCTTGCTGGCCGGCATGGCCGCAATTGCACCAATCATGGTCTTTCTCGTCGTGTTGCTGCCGCCCCTGGACGAGCGTTTCTTGCTGAGCCTGCTCCCGGGTCTCGCCCTCGCGGCCGGGTGGGGTCGCGCGAGCCTGCCCACAGCGGCGCGGGCTTGGACCGATCGACTTGTCGTGGTGGTGGCGCTGGTCGTCGCTTCGGACTTTCACCTGCCCCCCCGCGGTGCGACCCTGCCCAGTTGGCTGCGGGCCGAGTCTTCGGTGGACCGCCGGGGCTGGGGACGCCGGGACGAGAGCCCTCCGGTGCGCCAGAACCTGCGGGCTGCCCTCTGGTCGACGCTAGAGGCGTGCAACTGGCGGACCCTGTCGGGCACCGATCAGCTGATCGACCCCACGGGAGACCTCAACTGGTGGGGACACCAGACGCGGCGCGCCGCACTTCGAGGCGACCCTTCCTGGTCTTGGACCGTCGGGGACGGGGGCGAGGTGTGGCTGCGGCCGGCACCAGCAGACAGCTGGACGTCCCCGACAGCCCCCCCGCCCCGCTACACCCTTGTGGCCGAGGTGCGCGACCCCGACGGGGGTGCCGGCATCGAGATCTGGCGAGCCCCGGGACTCGGTCCCTGCCCGACCCTCCACTGACCCGCTCCATCGAGGACACCATGTTCCGCCGCATCAAGGCCGCCCTCGGCCTGTCGTCACCGCCGCCCCGCCCGGTGCCCCGGGCCCGCCCTGCCCCCGAGCGGGCCGCCGCCGTCCCCTCAGGTCCACCACCCAAGCTCGAGCTCTACAAATATGATGCGTGCCCCTACTGCCACAGGGTACAGCGCCACATCAAGAAGCTGGGCCTCGACGTCGAGATGCACGACACACGGCGGGTTCCAGAGGCCCAAGAGGCGCTGTATGCCCTCACCGGCCGCACCCAAGTCCCCTGCTTGGTCATCGACGGTGTGCCCATGCTGGAGTCCAGGGACATCATCAACTGGCTCGACGCTCACGTGGCCGAGCGGGCAAACGCATAGAGCCGCTGGGCGATCCCGGACCGGCCCGCATCCGCCACCTCCGGCACTGCTGCGTAGCCCTCGGGCACGCCGGGCAAGGCCCCCCGCACCCGCCAGCCGATGACCCACGCTGGGCGGGATGCCAGCAAGGTCTCGGGCACCGGTCCATCCCCACACCAGAGCAGCTCGGGCGGACGAAAGCCCCCCACGATCCCCTCTGGCGGGACATTCTCAGCAATGCGGGAGAGCTCACTCTCCCCGTAGCCCAGGTCACCCTCGCCGAGTCCGCCCCCCCGCGCTGACCACCGCCAGTCGTCCGCCGGAAGGCGCGCCAGCCGAGGCATCTCCCCACGGTGATGGCGAGCCCAGACCGCCGCGATCGCCAGGTTTCGGGCCAGCCGCGGCAAGCCCGTGCGCGGCTGCACACGCTCCGCCAGGCTCGCCTCCAGGGCACCGCTGTCGATGAGGCCCACCCGCACCCAGCGCTCCCACGGCGACCACGCCCCCCGCTGGTCCGGCGACAGCCGATCGTTCAGCGTGTGCAGCCACCAGAGCCGGCGACCGGCATCGTCCAGCCCAAACAGCGCTCGGGTCGGGAGGGGTCCGATCCCCACACACGCGGCGTGCAACAGCTGGAGAAACCCCAACGCTGCGGGATCCCCGACCTGCACCCGCAACCCGCGCCCCATCAGCGCCGGCCCAGCGCCCACCGCATCGTGCGCCACGATGGCCACCGCGCCCTGCCGAAGGCCCGCAGCATCCACGACACGACCCGCCGGCTGCCAAGGAGAGCTCCGGCGCCAGGGTGCCCGCATGCTGCGGGTGCGGGATTGGTCGGGGGGGGTCCACACCAGCCGAAGTGGTATCCACTCGCCGCACGACTGGCTAAGGTGCGGCCCAGGGTGCGACATGCATGACAGGATCCAGCGGCCGCCGAGGGCCACCGAAGCCGCCACAACTGGGGCGGGCCACGACGGCCGCATGCTGCCCGTAGTGGACGCGGCGATCGCGGTTCACATCCTCGACCGGACGTCCTCAGGCGCGGCGAGTGCCTGGGAGCTCCACCTGTCCCCGGCACCGCTCCACGAGCTGGCCGCTTGGCTGAACCTTCCGGCCCTGACGCGGGCGTGGGCACTTCCGGAGTGGCCGCTCCAGCAGGGCCAGGCCCTCGACTGGTCCGCGCTTTGCGACCCGACGGGCGAGGTGCTCGATCACCCCCCCCGCGCGTCCGACCCCGAGCCGCCTGAGCCGCTGCTGCTCGATCCCCTCGCTGCCCTCGACTGCGCCGATCGCGTGGCCATCAGCGTCCAAGACGGCCGCCACGCGGTGCTCTGGACCCGTGAGCTGCCCTTGGTGTTGGCCGCCACCCGGGCGTTTGTCCAAGCCCGCACCGACGCCCGCCCCCATCCGGCACTTCTGGCTGAGCTGACCGACCCCGTCCCCCTCGGCCACGCCTTCCGTCTGCACGCCAGCTCCGCCGGCCCGCTGTCCATCGAGCTTGTGGGGTCGCCCAAGGCCTACCGGGCCGCTTGGTGGCGGGCACGACGTGGGGTGCTGCGGCCCGAAGGCGCCAGCCAAACCGCAGGCTGACCGATTGACCCCGACCACTACCCGGCTTGTCGCTGACAACGCCGCATTGCACGACCTCTGCGACAAGCTCGCGGACGCCCCCACCCTGGTCGTGGACACCGAATTCCATGCCGAGCGCCGCTATGCGCCGGAGCTGTTGCTCGTGCAGCTCGGCACGCCCGACGACGGGACCGTGTGGGTGGTGGACGCCACGTCGGTCGATCTCGCGGGACTCCATGCAGTGCTCGACCAGAAGGTCTGGCTCGCCCACGGTGCCAGCCAAGACATTGCCATCCTGCACCGCGTTCTCGGCGTCTGCCCCTCGCGCTTGCTCGACACCCAGATCCTGGGCGCGCTGACCGGGCTCAGCTTCCCCGCCCGCCTCGATCACCTGTGTGAGTCGGTGCTCGGGACCGCGCCCGACAAGTCGAGCAGCCTGTCCGACTGGGCCCAACGTCCCCTGTCGGCCACCCAGCTTGCCTACGCCGCATCCGATGTCGCGGTCTTGCCCCCCCTGTGGCGGGCGCTGCACGCCCAGCTTCTTGAGCTGGGACCGGAGCGGGTGGACTGGGCCCACGCTGCGGGCGATGAGCGAATCGCACAGTCGACGGCCCCTCCCGATCCCGATCGCCACTGGCAGTCGATGCGCATCGCCCACACCTTTGACGGGCCCACCCGCCAGCTCCTGCACGACCTCCACACCTGGCGCGAGGGGATCGCGAGGGACCAGAACCGGCCCCCGCACTACATTCTCTCCAATCCGCACATCCTCGACCTCGCCCGCCGTCGGCCCCGGTCCCCCGGCGAGATCGCCCAAAACCGGCGCATCTCGGACCGCACCATCCAGCGGTTTGGTGATCGGCTGGCTTCGATCATCCGAAACAGCCTGAAGGGCCCGGTCAGCACCCCGCCCGTGCCTGGACCGGCGCTGCGGCGGCGCAGCACCCTCATCGGCCTGTGGGCAGAATTCGTCGCGCAGCAGCACAACATTGCGGCGCCCCTGCTGCTGCCCGAGCGCTTGTGTGCGGCGCTGGCCCAGGGATCCACCGAACTGCTGGGTTGGCGGGTGGCCATCTTGGCGGCAGAAGTCGAGCAACTGTTGAGCGGTCGGATCTCTATGGCGCTGGGATCCAACGGCGACATCGAGCCCCACACGGACTGAGCGGGGAGTGGAACACCACCCGTGTTCCACGAAAGAACCGACGAATAGGACGCTTGTGAGCGACCGATGCGCTGACCATGCCGTCGAGAATGTCGCAGGATTACTGAACTTCTGTACAGTACCTCATCCCCGTTGCAGAAAAAATTTTTCACTGGGGCAACAAAAGCTCTTGAAGACCCCCCCTCCTAGCCGCTACTGTCGGTGGGCAGGGGCGCAACGCACCCCTCACCAGAAGCAAAACGACAAGGGAACCAGAGCTGCCTGCGGCCACAGCGAGACCGACCCTTCGGTCCCGGCGCTGCCCCAGGCTCCCTGTCCGCACTCCCGGCCACGCACTGTGTGTGTGAACCCAGGTGCATCTGCGTCGCTGCTTCGATTCCTCGTGGTGAGGTGTTCACCGCAGGATTGTTCACCCCGTTCGATGCCTTTACGTCGGGCGGTCAATGCAACAGTCCCCAAAGATTGTTCGCACATCCTCCCGAACTAGTACGGAGTCTACAATGCAGCTCATCAACCGCCTCATCAATGACGAATCTGGTGCCACCGCTATCGAGTACGGCCTCATCGCCGGCCTCGTGGCAGTCGCCATCATCGCTGCCCTCACCGCTCTGGGCGACTCCCTCAACAACCTGTTCTCGGGTGTTGCAGGCACGGTCGACGCCGCCACCAGCTGAGCGCGCTGCGAAGGCACGGGGCTCCGCAGAAGTGCCGACTCAAACCACAATCTTGCTTGCGCTGGTCGCACTCGCCGCCCTCTGGGACATCACCCAGCGGCGAGTGCCCAATGCGTTGATTGCGGCGGGACTTCTGGGCGGCTTCGCGCTGGCAACCCAGGCCGGGGGACTCTCCGGTCTGGGTTTCTCATTTCTTGGGGCTGCCTTCGCGCTGGTGCTGCTGATCGGGCCATTCGCAATGAGATGGATGGGCGGCGGCGACGTGAAGATGCTCATGATGATCGGTGCTTTCGTCGGCCACATCGGTGTGCTCTACATTCTGGTCGTGGGCACCGCAATCCATGGCCTGCTGGGTCTGGCGATGCTCTTTAGCTCCCGGATTGCACGCTCGAAGGGGTGGAAGCCCCCAGACACCCAACGCATCCCCCACGCAGTCGGCTTCGCACTTGCCACGGGCATGTACACTCAAGGTGTCTGGCTCCAGATCATCGACTGACTTCGCGTGGAAAACGGCCAATGGTCGCCACTCCACGCTTCTTGACCGACTGCGCTGCATGCCCGCCAACGGCATCTGCGCCGCAGTGACCCTCGGGCCCGCTCACCCTGGACGCTCCAGGAGGCACTTTTCCTATGGCACAGCGACAACAGACTGGCGGACGGGCCAAGGCGACGGTGTTCCTCATCGGCGCAATCGCGGTGGCGGCACTGACCGCCTACTTGGTCATCGACGTTCTCAACCGCGCTGAACAGCGGGTGGAGCAAGCCGGCCAGATCGAGAAACAGAAGGTCATTGTGGCCAAGAACGACCTCTACATGGGCCTTCCCATCGAAGAGCTCGACATTGTCGTGACCGAGGTCTTGCCTGGCACGGTGCCGGCCGACCTGATCTACAGCGACATGGCCGAGCTGATCGGACAGACCCCCCGCGAGCGAATCTACGCGGGAGAGTTCATCCGGTTCGAGCGCCTCGCACGACAGGACGCGGGTGTGGGCCTCAACGCGATCATCTCTCCCGGAAAGCGGGCGATGACCATCGAGACCGACACCCAGTCCAGCCTCGGTGGCTTCCTCCAGCCGGGCAACTGGGTCGACGTCATCGTCACCATCCGTCCCGATGATCGCACGCTGGCTGCCAAGTGGGTCACCGAGACCATCCTGCAGGACGTCAAGGTGCTCGCCGTGGGCGACAGCTTGTCCCCTCGGGTCAAAGAGACCGACGCCAAGCCCAAGAAGCGCACCCGAAACCGCCCGAGTGTGACCCTCGAAGTCACCCCCGAAGAGGCCCAGCGGCTGGCCCTCGCGGTGTCCAAGGGTGACCTGCACCTCGTGCTGCGCAGCGACGTCGACAAGGTCCAGCAGGAGACCACCGGTCCCCTCGCCACCGACGCGCTGCTGGGCATCCAGAAAGAAGAGGTCCCGGTGGCCGCAGCGCCGAGCCGCGGAACCAGCCGGCCGAAGCCCACATCCACGGTGAGCGCAGAAGTTATCGAGGGCGCCACTTCCACCTCGGTGTCGTTTGACTCCGCAGGCAACAAGGTCCCCGGTGTGGAGCAACGCCGCCGCCGATGACTGGGCGCCCCCCGCGCACCCGTCCGGCCGCGCCCACCGCCGCCTTCTTGGTCCCCGCATCCTTCGAGAGCACCTCCCCCATGAACCGCACCCCCTTCCTTCGCCGACTCCCCGCACTCTGTGTTGCGTTCGCGTTGATGCTCAGCTTGAGCCCACGCCCCAGCTCTGCGGCAGAGCAATCCGGCCAGGACAGCTCCTGGCTTGATGTCGAGGTGGGGCACAGCTTCATCTACCGGGGAGACCGGCCCATCGGCAGGGTGCTCACGAGCGACCCCGACGTGGCCAGCCTCAAGCTGCTGGAGCAAGGCCAGGTGCAGGTGCTCGGCCTCAATGTGGGCACCACCGACCTGTGGGTCTGGTACCAAGACGGGATGCAGACCCCCGTGAAGTACGAGCTGACGGTCCACTCCGACCTGTCCGACCTCATCCGCCGGGTCGACAAGGTGGTCGAAGGCCAGCCCCCCCTCGTCTACCCGCTCGATGAGCGCTTGGTTGTGGAGGGACCGGTCGACAGCATCGAGTCGCTGGAGCGCATCGCGGCGATGGCGATGGTCTACGACGAGAACTTCGTCAACAACATGACGGTCACCGGCGACCACCAAATCCAGCTTGAAGTGGTCTTCGCCGAAGTGAACCGCACCGCCATGCGCGAGCTCGGCTTCAACATGGCCTGGGGCGACAGCGCGATGGGCGCCGCGATGGTGGGCCCCAACGTGTCCGGCTCGTCGTCGGTCACCCGCAGCGCGCTCTCCCCGCTCAACAGCGGTGTGACCCCGGCGCCGGCGGCCGCCTCGTTCAACTTCCTGGGCCACTTCGGCAGCCCGGCCCAGATTGCCTCGATCCTCAGCATCCTCGAACAGAACAATGTCTCGCGCACCCTCGCCCGCCCGACCTTGGTCGCGCTGTCGGGCCAGCAAGCCGAGTTCCTGGCTGGTGGCGAAGTGCCCATCCCGGTCAGCCAGTTCGGTGGCCGGATCTCCTTGGAGTTCAAGGAGTACGGCATCAAGCTGGTCTTCGTGCCCACGGTGCTCGCCGGCAATGTCGTGGACATGCGGGTCTACGTGGAAGTCAGCGGCATCGACTCCGCAACGGGCGTGCGCATCACCGGCATCGAGATCCCGGGCTTCCTGGCGCGGAAGACCGACTCCCACCTGCGCATCGAGAGCGGGATGACCTTTGCGATGGCCGGCCTGCTCAGCGAGCAGACCAACGCCACGTTCGCGAAGGTGCCCATCCTCGGCGACATTCCCATCGTGGGCGCGCTCTTTCGCTACGTGCAGCACGAGTCGAACGAGACGGAGCTGATGATCTTCGTCACCCCCCGCTTGGTCCGGCCCCTTGCCCCTGGCGAGGTGCCCGCTCCCCCCGGCACCACCGAAAACTTCAACCCGAACGACTTCGAGCTTTTCCTCTTGGGCCTCGACCATCGGTCCGGCTCGCAGACCGCCGAACCCACTGGCCCGGTCGGACTGGCGCGTTGATCCCCGGCGGAGCACGCTGCAGAGCGATCTGAGCTGTTCCGCCCGCAGAAACTGGAGTTCATCCCATGCGAAACCGTCGACTGGCTCGAGGCGCCGCGTCCGTCGTGGTGATCGGAGTCGACACCCATGGGATGGGGTTGATTCGGGAGTGCCTCGGCACTGAAGCCGTCCTCCCCACCCACGCGACTTCTTACGAAGAAGCCCTCTCCGTCGTCCGAAAGAACCGCCCCACTGTGGTGGTGATGGGCTTTGATCAGGACTTTGAAGAAGCGGTGTTGCTCGGCCCGGCCCTCACGTCCGAAGTGGTGGGCCTGCACATGGTCGCGATCTCGGAGCGGACCGACCCCGAGCGCATCCGAGCGGCGATGCGGGCCGGCTACCGCGAGTACGTGGTGCTTCCCGAAGACGCCGACTTGCTGCGTCGGGCGGTCCACGAGTCATCCCAAGGCGAGAAGACCTACGAAGACCAAGGCCAAGTGATCGCCCTGCTGGGCAGCAAGGGTGGCTGTGGCACGTCCTTCTTGGCGGTCAACCTCGCCGCCGAGCTGTCGGTCATCGAGCGGGTGGTCGCAATCGACCTCGACTTCTCCATGGGCGACATCGCCGCCTACCTCGACATGCAGCCCAGCCAGTCCATCCACGACGTGCTCCGCAACGTGGACCGCATCGACGAGCGGATGCTGGCGGGCTCGGTGGTGGTCCACCCCTCCAAGGTGCATGTCCTGCCCCAGCCGACGGAGCTGGTCGACACTGAAGAGATCCGTGGTGAAGACATCATGGGCATTGTGACGGTGGCGTCCGAGGCCTACCAATACGTGATGGTCGACTGCGGCACCCGCATCGACGAAGCGACGCTGATGGCGACGTCGGTGGCCGACCGTGTGTTGCTGGTGACAACGCCCGACGTGGTGGCGGTCCGAAACGCCTGGCGCCGGTTGCAGCTCCTCGACCGGCTGGGCATCGACCGCAGCAGCATCCGATTGGTGGTCAACAAGTGGGGCCGCACGAACGAGCTCAAGCTACCGGACATCGAGACCAACCTGGGCATCAACGTTGCCGCGACCATCGCCAACGACCTGCCGGCCTGCCAGCGGGCCGTCAACCAAGGCCAGCTCCTTCGGGACGTGGCGGGCCGCTCCCCGACCTACCGCGACCTGGTGGCCGCGGTTGAGCTGATCACCGAAGGTGTCAACCAAGTCGAACAAGCCCAGACCACCAGCTCTTTCTGGCGAATCTTCCGATAGAGTCTGTTCTCCACACGGGCCGCTGAGGCCTCGACGTCCCCCACGCGCACCGTCTGGGACCATTCCGCATCGGAGATGCCCCCATGTCCTCACGACTGATCGACCGAGTTCGGGGAGCCCAGCAGCGCTACAGGACCACCACGTCCACCGACTCGGCCGAGTTCGATCGGATCAAGCGCAAGCTGCACGCCGAGTTGATCGCGTCACTGGACTTTGAGCAGGTCAGCAAGACCCCCCGGGCCGAGCTCGCCAAGCGCCTCCGCAACACGCTCACCGACACGGTGGAGACCCGGTCCCTGCCGCTGAACCGTCTGGAGCGGGAGCGGCTGGTCGAAGAGATCCTAGACGAGACCCTCGGACTCGGTCCACTGGAACCGCTGCTTCGTGACCCTGAGATCTCGGACATTCTGATCAACGGCTACGAGACCATCTTCGTCGAGAAGAAGGGCCGCCTGCAGAAGGTCGAGAGCGGGTTCAAAGACGACGCCCACTTGATGCAGATCATTGACCGCATCGTGAGCGCGGTCGGCCGGCGCATCGACGAGACCAACCCCATGGTCGACGCCCGTCTGCAGGACGGCTCGCGCTTCAACGCCATCATCCCGCCCCTGGCCCTCGACGGCCCCACCGTGTCCATCCGTCGCTTCGGCACGGTGCCCATCACGTCTGAAGATCTCATCGCGTTCGGCTCGTGCCCCGAGCCGATGATGGAGGTCCTGAAGGGCTGTGTGAAGGGCAAAATGAACATCTTGATCAGCGGCGGCACCGGCTCCGGCAAGACGACGCTGCTCAATGTGTTGTCCAGCTTCATCCCCGCGGGCGAGCGCATCGTCACCATCGAGGATGCCGCCGAGCTCCAGCTTCAGCAGCCCCACGTCGTCCGACTGGAGACCCGCCCCAAGAACCTCGAAGGCAAGGGCGAAGTCACCGCCCGGGACTTGGTCAAGAACGCGCTGCGGATGCGGCCCGACCGGGTCATCCTCGGCGAGATCCGGGGCGAGGAAGCCATCGACACATTGCAAGCCATGAACACCGGTCACGACGGCTCTCTCGCCACTGTCCACAGCAACAGCACACGGGACGCCGTGGCCCGGATGGAGACGATGATCGGCATGGGAATGCCGAACCTCTCCGACAAGAACATCCGCGAGATGATCTCCCGTGCCATCGATCTGATCATCCAAGCGGACCGCCTCGCTGACGGCACCCGTCGTGTGCTCGCGATCTCCGAAGTCACCGGCATGGAGGGCAATGTGGTCACCATGCAAGACGTCTTTGTCTTCCAGCGACAAGGCTACGATGACGAAGGCCGCATCCGAGGAACCTTCACCGCCACCGGCACCCGTCCGAAGTTCCTGGCACGGCTCAAGCGCCAGGGCATCGAGCTCAACCCGGCGCTGTTCCGCTGGAAGATGACGGTCTGACCCGACTCGTCCGCCGCGCGCCCCAGGGGTTCCCTCCTTGCAACCAATCGTCATCATCATTGCCGGCACCGTCTTCGCCGCAGCGCTGATCTCCATCCTGCTGATCTACGGCGGCGTGCGCTCCCGTGAAGAGGACCGCAAGCTTCAGCTCGCGCGCCGTCTGGGCACACTGTCCGAGGCCAAGTCCGTCGACCTGTTCCAGCTCAAGGAAAAGGACGGGTTCAAGACGGCCCTCGGCAGCATTGGCGACCGGATGGAGAGCCTGCTGCTGCAAGCCGGACGGCCCTATGACATGTCGGGCCTGCTCACCCGAGTGGGCGGCGTCTCGGCGGTGGCCGTGGTGGGTCTCGCCATCCTCACCCGCAGCCCGCTGGCCCTGATGGGCGTCGTCTTCGGCATCCTGCCGGTGATGCGCCTGCGGTCCCAAGCCCGCACCCGCGCGCGCTTGTTGTCCGAACAGCTCCCCGAAGCGCTCGACCTCATCGCTCGCTCCCTGCAAGCGGGTCACGGCTTGTCGGACGCCTTGCGCTTGTGTGCCGAGGAAATGAAGCAACCGGTGGCCGAAGAGTTTGGTCGGGTGTTCGAAGAAGGCAACCTGGGACGGGACCTGCGGGACTCGCTCAACCAGCTCTCTGCGCGCAATCCCCACAACTTCGACCTCAAGCTGTTTGTGTCCTCCGTGCTCCTTCAGCGGGACACGGGCGGCAACTTGATCGAGATCCTGAACAACATCAGCAACACCATTCGGGACCGCTTCGTCTTCCACGCGAAGGTGCAAGCCCTGACCGCAGAAGCCCGGTTCTCGGCCATCATCCTCGGCGGCTTGCCGTTCGCGCTGCTCGGGCTGATCGGCTTCCTGCGCCCGAGCTACCTGACGCCGCTGGTGACCGACCCCATTGGGCACTACTTGGTCGCGGGTGGGCTGACGTGGTTTGGCACCGGCGTCGTGGTGATGAAGACAATCTCCACGGTGGATGTGTAGCGTGGACGTCTCGGCACTCTCCAGCATCGCGCCCTTGATCGCCATCGCCGCGTTCATCGCTGTGATCGCGATGGCCTACGCCATCTCGGTCTTCATGAACCCCCAGCGCACGGCGAAGGACCGCATCTCGGACATGACCGGTTCGTCGCGGCCCGCCGGTGGGGACAACCTGTTCGTCCAGGACGACGGGGCGGGGGACTTTGCCCGCCGCATCAGCGCGCTGGCCAAGCCCAAAGACGAAGACGAGTCGGAGAATCAGCGGCGAAACCTGCTCCAAGCCGGCTTCCGTGGCGCGGGCGCCGTCGAGATCTACTCGGCCGTCCGCGTAGTGCTGGCACTGGCGCTCGCGGGCCTCGGCTTCTTCCTCACCCGCAACTTTGCCGGCATCTACATCGCGCTCGGTGTGCTCATCGGCGCAACCCTCGGCAACTACGGGCCGAGCATCTTCGTCGGCACCCGAGTGACCGCACGCAAGGCGGTCTTGCTCAAGTCGTTCCCGGACGCCCTCGACCTGCTGGTCAGCAGCGTGGAAGCAGGCCTCGGCCTCGATGCGGCCTTCAAGCGGGTCGCCCAAGAGATGGAGTCCTCAGCGCCGATGCTCGCCCACGAGCTCCAGATGGTGAACTACGAGGCCGAAGCCGGCATCCCTCGGGTCGAGGCACTGCGGCACCTCGACCACCGCACCGGTCTCGAAGAGGTCAACTCGCTGGTCAACGTGCTGCTCCAAGCCGAGCGCTTTGGCACGTCCGTGGCCGGCGCACTGCGCATTCACTCCGAGCTGGTCCGGAAGAAGCGCATGCTCGCCGCAGAAGAGAACGCGGCCAAGATCTCCCCCAAGCTGACCGTGGCCATGATCCTCTTCGTGCTGCCGTCGCTGTTCATCGTCTTGGGCGGCCCCGCCGGGATCAACATGTACCGGAACCTGTTTCCGGCGATGGCTGGCCCATGAGCCGAAGCCTCGCCATGCTCACGGTGGTCGCCCTCGGGTGCGCGGGCCGACGGCTGCCTCGGTCCGAAGTGGACCAGCCGCCCATTTGGTCCACTCGTGAAGGCCGCGACGACACCCGTGTGGAGCTCGCCGAGGCCTTGATCGACGCCAACGCCCCCGAGGCCGCGCTCGAGATGATTGCGGGACTGCGCGCGGACGGGGCCACCAGCTCCGAGCTCGACCGGGTACACTCCCGCGCGCTGCGTGAAGTCGGCCTCTTTGACGATGCCCAGGACGTTCTCAACGTCAGCCTTCGGCGTCACTCCCGGGACGGTGCGCTCTACAATGAGCTGGGCATCCTCCAGATGGACCGCCAAGAGGTCACCGAAGCCATCCGCTCGTTCGAGTCGGCCACCCGCTACACACCGGACAACGCGGACTTCCAGAACAACCTCGGGTTTGCCCGAATGTCGGGTGGCGATGCCGAGGGAGCCCTGGTCCCCCTACGGGCGGCGCTCAAGATCGACAGCACCAGCCGCCAGACCCGGAACAACCTGGGCTTTGCGCTGGCCGCCCTTGGCCGCGACAAAGAAGCCTGGCGGGTGTTTCGCGCATCCACCAGCGAAGCCGACGCCCACTACAACCTGGGGCTGAGCCGCGAGCTTCGGGGCGACCCGACGGCCGCCCGGGACGCCTACATCTCAGCGCTCAAGGTCCAACCCGACCACCGCTCCGCCACCGACGCACTCGCCCGGCTCGCCGCCGGCCCCCAACCGGAGGTCCCCCATGCCCCGACACCTTGACCTGCGCCCCCTGGTGCCCCTCGCATTGCTGCTGGCCGTGGGCTGCGGCAACCGCATTCACCAGCAATACGACTTTGGCCGGGCCTACACGGCGGCTGCGTCGGCACAAGCTGACCTCACCCGGCCCTCCGCCGCGGATGCCGCGTATGCCTTGTCGGGCCGCGAGGGCCTCCAGCTCCGGATCCTCGCGACGGAGAGCACCACCGACACCGAGTCGGGTGAAGCCGAGTCCGTGGCCAAGATCTCTGTTCAATAGCACCGTCCGGGGCCGCTCTTGAGGATTCCCCGCGGGTCAGCGAGCTCCATCCTGTCCCTCGCCGCAGGCGCCATGGCCGCGTCTGCAGTGGCCATCGCCTGGCTTCCCTTGCTGACCGAGTCGGGTCAGCGTGAGATCCAGAACGAGGTGCGCCAGCTTCAGACCATCGCAAGTCTGGGCGCGGGACGGGTGCGGCGCCACCTGGACGACACCACGACGCGCCCCACACCCGGCGAGCTGGGCCCCTTGCTGGAGTCCATCCGCACCGAAGCGGGCCTGGAAGAGCTGTGGCTGATCGACAACCAGGGAACCCTGCTGGTGAGCGTTCCCGCTGGTCAGCCGCCCAACGAAGCATCGGTCGCCGCCGCCCGCCAGCTCTGTGCCGACGGCCAAGCCGACAGCTACGCCCAGGCGGTGGCTCAGTCGATCGAGTTCATCTCAGGCAGCGCCGCACTGCGGGCCGCATGCAGCCCCGTCCACACCGAAGACCCCGTGTTTGCGGTGGTCCTCGACCGAGCCGAGAGCGCGGGTCCCCTGGCCTTGGCCCGCCGCCGCGCCACCGCGCTGATGTTTGGACTGGGATCAGTCGTTGCCCTTATTGTTATTGGTGGTATCCGCTGGCTGCTGGCCCCCGTCCAGCGCATCTCGGTCGCCGCCGGTCGCATCGCCGAGGGCGAGCGGGGCGTGCGGCTCACCCCGGGTGGCCCTGAAGAGATCGCCCAGCTTGCCCGTGCCATCAACCTTCTCGCCTCGTCGGTCGAGACCCGAGAAGACGAGATTCACGGCCGCCTCGACGTGGTGTCCCAGCTCACCAGCCTGGTGGCCCATGAGGTGCGCAACCCACTCCAGAGCCTCAGCCTGCTGACCACTCTGGCCCGAACCGAGGACGACGCCGACACGCGGGCCCAGCTCCTCACCACCATGGAAGAGGAGATCAACGGGCTGGAGCAAGTGGTCCAGCGCCTGCTCCGGACCAGCGGTCCCCTGCGGATTGCGCCCAACGAGTGTGACGTGGTCGAGCTGGTCAACCGGGCCACCACCATCGCGGAGCCCAAGGCCCGGTCATCCAACGTGCGGCTGATGGTCCAGGCCCCGGCAAAGCTGGCCGCCACCGTGGACGGCTCCTTGCTGCGCCGGGCGGTGGAGAACCTGATGCTCAACGCCATTGAGTTCGCCGGCCAGGCCCCCCCCGGCCAAGTCACCATCACGATCATGAGACACGGCGAGAACGCCCGCGTGGTCGTCGATGACGATGGCCCAGGTGTGCCTGAAGAAGAGCTCAATCGCATCTTCCAGCCCTTTTATTCATCCAAGGCGGGCGGCACCGGCCTCGGCCTCGCGCTGTGCAAGCGGGTGTTCAAGGCCCACGGCGGCTCGCTGCACTGTGGCCCCTCCCCGCTGGGGGGCGCACGGTTTGTTGGCACCGTGCCCCTTCGCCCGAAGCCGCCCAAGGACGCCGCGTGAACCCCGACACGCCCACGACCGACGACTTCCGAGTGCTGGTCGTCGATGACAACCGCACCGCTGCCATGGCCGCCGCGATGCTCCTCCGTCGGGAGGGGCTGCTGGTCGACGTCTGTCACGACGGCGCCACCGCGATTCGGCTCATCCAGGGCACACCGCCCCCCTTCGATCTGGTGCTCACCGACCTCCGCATGGACCCCGTCGATGGCCTCGATGTCGTCCGTGCTGCCCGGGCCACCTCCCCGGCGACCGATGCCATCGTCATGACCGGCTACGGCAGCGTAGAAGCCGCGGTCGAAGCCATGCGGCTGGGCGCCATCGACTTCATGACCAAGCCTGTCGCGGCGTCCCAGCTCATCCACCGGGTCCAGAACTTTCGCCGCACGCCCGCCCGCGGGGTGGCCCTGGTCGGGGGCAGCCCCACGATGGAGCGGCTCCGCGACCAAGCCTCCCGTCTGGCCGGCGTGCGCAGCACCGTGCTCATCACCGGCGACACTGGCACCGGTCGCCGCCACTTTGCTCGGTGGCTGCACGACAACGGGCCCGACGCACACTTGCCGTTGTTGGTCGCTCGGCCGATGGAGCAGCTCGACGAGGGCGAGCTCGTCAACGCGGGCACCCTGCTCATCGCCAGCTTCGACGACTGGTCGCTCGACGCCCAGACCCTGCTGCAGCGCCAGCTCTTTCCCCTCACGCCCGGCCAGCCGCCCCGGGTCATCGCCACCTCCAGCCCTGAAGTCGGCACCCGGGCCGCCAACGGGGAAGTCGCCGCCGAGCTCTATTTTCGACTCGCAGTCATTGTGCTCCACTTGGAGCCGCTGCGGTCCCGCCCCGAAGACATCACGCCGCTGATTCGCCACTTCATCGAGCACCACCAGCGGGTCTTCGGCCAGGACGCCACCCTCCCCGATCCCAGCCAGCTGGAGCACCTGCTCCACTATTCATGGCCTGGAAACGTGCGTGAGCTGTCCAACCTCGCCGAGCGCGCGGTGGTCCTCGGACCCACCACCTGGGACGCGCCCCTCGCCCCGACCACGTCGGCACCGGGTCTCCCGGCGCTCGGCCAGGGCTTCGATCTTGCCGCACACCTGGAGTGGACCGAGCGCACCTTGCTCACCCGGGCCCGGGAGCAGGCCGGGGGAGATATCAAAGAGATGGTCCGCCTCACTGGACTGGAGCGCAACCGCCTGCGCTACAAGCTCAACAAGTACCAGCTGCTGGACCGCAGCCGCTGACGGCTCCCACCGTGAGGCCCCGTGGCACCACCGCCCGCCGAGACGCCCGGGTTTTCCGCAGCGGTCGCCCAGAGAGCCGTCCGGCGCGGGGTGATCTCCGTCCTCGCATTTGTGCTGTTGATCGCTGCTGTGGTCGTGGCAGTCGCCAACACCGACGTCGGGGCCGCCCACGTCGCGGACATCCGCCTGCGCATGTCGATGGCTGCGCTGGTGGCGTCGACCACGCTGATGTCGGCCGCCTTCGTGTTCATGGGCCTCCGCTGGCGCGCGCTGCTTCCCGAAGGCAACCGCCCGCCCGTCTTTGGCCTCTCCGCCATCATCCTCGCCGGCTTGCTGCTCAACTATGCGCTGCCCGGTCCCATGGGGGAGCTCGGCGCCGCTTGGTTTGCCCACCGACGCTACCGCGTGCCACTGGCCGACGCGCTGGCCACGGGGGTGACCGCCCGCATCATCGGCTTGGCGACGGCGGCACTGCTCGCGGCGGTGGTCTGGACCGTGACCGATGTGCCGGCGGTGGAGGGCACCAAGACCCTCATCATTGCGGCAACCTCACTGATTGCAGTGGGTGGTCTCGCCCTGTCGGTGCTCGCGGTTCGGCCCCAAGTCTGGCAGCGCCTCGCGACCTGGATGCTCGGACCGATGCTCCGAGGCCCGCCGCGCATCGCCAGCCTGACTCAGCGCCTCCTCGACGCCGTCAACGGCATCGCCAACGCCATCGCGGGTGTGGTCCACCGCGGACTCCGACCGATGCTCGCCGCCGCCGGCTGGTCCATCGTGGGCCACCTCACGGTCACCACCGGCATCGCCATCGCCATCGGTGGCCTCGACGCCGTCTTCGACATCGCTGGGCTGGCCTTCACCTACGCCGCCACCACAGCGGGCGCGGTCGCCCTCTTCGCCCTGCCCGGCTCTCAGCTTGGCTGGGACGCCCTGTTCGTGACACTCCTCGTGTGGACCACAGGTCTCACCGAGCCCGACGCCGTGGCGGTCGCCATGCTCATCCGACTGCAACAGCTCGGTTATATGCTCGTGGGCGCGCTGGTGGTGGGGTGGCTCATCCACACAGACACCGGTGCCCCCCAAGAGGGATGACTTCCCTCTTGGCGGTTGCCATCGTACATTGCAGACCGTGGAACGCCATCACGCCCACTGACCCCCGCCCGAGGACGCCCATGGGACCCGCTGCCCGTCCCGACCCCCGCCACCGCGATCGCCATCGCCGCGGCAACTACGCCATCCTGGTCGGCCTGTCCGCATCCACGCTGCTGGGCATGGGTGCACTTGCCATTGACGCCAGCTACGTCGCTTTCGTCCGGGCCCAGGCCCAAGCCATCGCCGACATCGGTGCCCACGCGGCCCTGGTCGGCCTGCGGGAGACCGGCGACTCCGACGATGCATCGGGGGTCGCCGAAGCGTTCGTCAACGCAAACATCCTTGTCGGCAATTCCGCGCTGATCGACACTGCCGAAGATCTCATCTTTGGCACGTGGGACTTCGCGTCCCGGGTCTTCGACGCCGAAGACAATGAGTTCCCCAACGCCGTCCAGGTCACCATCCGCAAGACGGACGACTCGCCCAACGGGTCCTTTGAGACGCTGGTGATGAAGATCTTTGGCACGTCCACACGAGAAGTGACCGCCACTGCCCCGGCGATTGGTGCGCTCCGCAGCCGCGAGATCTTCATCGTCCAAGACGTCACGGGCTCCTTCAAGGACGAGATTGGCTTGGCCCAGTCCGCGGACCTCCAGTTCTTGGACGAGATCAGCAACCGCAACCTGCCCAATGACGCCATCGGCATGGTCACCTTCGTGGGTGCGGCCGAGGTGTTCACCCCGCTGACCCCGGTGGCGACCGGGAGCTCCAGCATCAAGTCCCAGTGGAACAACCTCGACTACTGCGACCGCAACTACTACCCCTGGACAGTGGACTGGGGCGGCGCGTTTGCCCACCCGACGGTCGCGCCGATGATGGACTGCAACACGGGCAATTCCTACTACAAGTACTGGTATGACTCAGGCACAAACCAGGGTGCTGGCCTCTACGCAGCCATCGAAGCACTACTGACGGATGGCAGCAGTGATCCGTATGCACTCAAGGTCATCATCCTTGTGTCGGACGGTCGCCCGGAGTGCACCTACGATCCGGCGGACGCAGCGGCTGAAGACGCGTGCACGGCGGCCTTCACCGCCGATGGCTACGAGGCCGCAGATTACGCCGATGACAACAACATCAGCATCTTTGCGGTGTCCTTCAACGAGACCTACGACGCCACCCAGTCCGCATACATGGAAGACCTCGTGCGCGGCTACGGGGCCTTCTACGAGACGCCCGACGAGAACGACCTGCCGGCCATCCTGCAGACCATCGCCCGCAGCATCCCCATCTCGCTCGTCCACTAGCGGCCAGTGGAGCCCCCCATGACCGCACCTGCCCCCCAAAAAATGCCCCTTGCGCCTCCCGTCATCCGCCGGCGGCGACGCGGTGGCCCCGCGATCGAGTTCGCCCTCGTCTTGCCGGTGTTCATGCTCATTGTGGGCGTGATCTTCGAGTACTCTTGGTACTTCTTCATGCGCTCGACAGTGATGAGCGCGGCGACCACCGGGTGTCGGGCGGGCGCGGTCGTTCCACCCGACGAAGACCCCACCGATGTCGCGGAGAACCAGGTCGGTCAGACCATGAACACCTACTCATTCTTCGGCATGGACTGCAGCGACCCCGAAGACGAGAACTGCACCATCGCGGTGAGCACCAGCGGCGACAGCCCCAGCGAAGTGATCACATGCGCGGTGGCGGTGGTCTACCCGGGCCTGACGGGCATCGTGCCCGTGCCCTCGGCCATCAGCTTCTCCACCTCGCGGATCTTCGAAGTGCAGCGATGAGGCGGACGGCCACATCGGGTCGCCGCGGCGCCTCCGCGACCGAGTTTGCCCTCACACTGCCGGTCTTGATGCTGATCACGTCGGCGATCGTCGACTACGGCTGGTACCTCGGCCAGTCCACCAACGTGATGAACGCCGCCCGAGAAGGGCTGCGGGTCGGTGTGCAAGTGCCCTTCGACGGTGGCCCGGACGCCGAGGCCGAGCAGTGGGCCGAGACTCTGCTTCAGGGCTACGGCATCGGCTGCGGCGCGACCGTGACCTGCACCATCACCGGCACGGTCACCACGGTCGAGTCCTACGATGCGCTCATGTTGTCCGTGGCGGTGCCCTTCAGCCCGCTGGTGGGCATGGTCCCGATTCCGGAGACCCTGCACGTCGAGCTGACCATGGCGTTGGAAGACCAGCAGTAGCGCCCCAGGGCCCACCCGCCCCAGCGCGCGCACCGGCCGCATGGGGTTAGTCAGTGGGCACCTCACGAGCCCCGCTCGAGCAATGGAGCCCCACCATGCGGAATGCTTTCGCGCTGAGCCTGTCCTCCGCGCTGTTCATGCTGTCGGCCTGCGGGCCCAAGAAGGCGCCCAAGGTCCCCGTGGCCGCCGTCCCCGCGACCCCCGCAACCGCCGCGCCGGCCGCACCGGAGCCCCCGCCGGAGCCCGCAGCGCCCGCCGAGATCCGCAACGCCGACTTCACCGTTGCCATCACCCGGGCCAACGGCACCAACGTCAATGGCCACGTCAAGCGGATCGAGCGCAGTGCCAACTTCTTGGGCGATGATGAGTGGTCCACCGAGACCGCTGACCTGAAGCTCGCCGCAGAAGGTCCCGGCACCTACGTCAAGCTCACGTGGAACGACGTGAAGTCCATCGCCGTCAAGCCCTCGCCGGCCACCGTCGACAACATGTCGTGCACCTACTCCAGCGACTACAACCCCTGGATGTACGAGTGCACGATCAAGACGCCGTCGACCGTCAACACCAAAGACGGCAAGTCCTTGACCGTGGACAGCGGCCACAAGTGGAAGTTTGTGCTCGATGACGACACCGAGATCGAGTTCTGGCTGAAGAAGCACATCGCGTGGGAACAGGACAGCGAAGAGGTCACCCTCTCGACCACCAACCCCGAGAACCCGGCGCTCTACGGCAAGCTCCAGCAGCGCCTGAAGGCCGAAGCCAAGGGCGATCTGGTCGTCAAGATCGAGATTCAGTAGGCACCGGTCCGGCGGCGCCTCTCCCGGTGAGGGGTGCCCCCAGCACGTCCGCCCCAGCTCTCGAGAACCCCGCCGCCCGGGGCTATCGACCCATGCGCGCATGCAGCTCATCGGCGATGCGCAGCAGGTAGCGGGTGTCGTCGGGCTGGAACACACCGCCGCTGGGGTTGAGCATCTCAATGCACCCCAGTGTCTGGTCTCGTGGACCGATGGGCACACACAGCAAGCTCTCAGTCGGCACGCCCGTCACGCGGTCGATCTCGGAGTAGAAGCGGGGGTCTCGACGGGGACGGGTGAGCCCCAGCGACACCCCCCGCTCGACACAAAAGCCGGCCAGCCCCGTGCCCGCAGGCAGCTTCACGCCCAGCAGCAGCTCCGACCGTGGGCCTGCCACAGCGGTGAACCGCAAGGCCCCGCTGTCATCGCTCAGCATCACCGATCCAGCCTCGGTCTGGACCAGCCGACGGGCCAGGGCCAGCGCAGGCGCGCAGGCAAGCAGGCCCGTGGGTGCCGTCCGGAGCTCTTCGAGTGCGGTGCGGGCGTCGACCCGTGCGGACACTGGCAAGCTGGCGATCCGGGCCACCAGCTCTTCATCGGTCACCGACAGCAGCTCCAGGGCGTCCTCCGGCAGCAGCTCGATGTCTTCGTCGAGCATCGCTTCCACTAGCGCGCTGGAGATGTCCTCGCTGGGCTCTTCACCTTCGAAGATCAGGTCGCTGTCGTCACTCTCGAAGACCTCGGTGACCTCGACAGAGCGCGCACGGCAGGGCTCGACCACAAACCCGGCCCCGGTGCGGGCATCCCGTGCCAGCACGGTTCCGTTGGGCAACACCTCGCATGCCAAGCGGTCGATAGAGGCCACAACCCCCAGCTCGTCCATGCCCAGGCCCAGGGCGGCCAGCCAGTTCGGCGCTTCGATCGTGCGCGGCGCCGCCCCCCGTGTGCTGACCTCAAAAAGCAACGCATCCTCCACGCTCGGTGGCCGGGAGCCCAACCACACCCCAGTGAGTGGATGCGACAAGGTTGACTATACACATCCCGGTAATGTTCTGACCGCCCCCAGAGCGGTGGACAGCATACCTCGGCGTGCCCTGCCCCCGTGGACTGCCGCAGAACCCGCGAGCCAACGGTGGAGGCAGGCCACCACTCACCCCAGTCCATCGGGGTGGTTAGGGCCGCCCGATGCAGACTGATCTTGTCTCCCGCTTCCGTCGCTCCGCCTTGTTGGCGGTCGCCCTCGGGGCACTGTTCTACTTGGGCTGGGCCCTGTGGGCAGATGTTGGTGAAGTGGGCGCCCTGCTGGCGGCCTTTGAGTGGGTGTGGGCGCTGCCTCTGGTGTTCCTCACGCTCGCCAACTACGCCTTGCGGTTCGTGAAGTGGCGGATCTACCTGAAGGTGCTGGGCGTCGAGATGCCGATTGTGCCCGATGCCACGACATTCCTGGCGGCAATCTCGATGACCATCACGCCGGGCAAGCTCGGCGAGCTGCTCAAGCCCTATGTGGTGCGTGAGCTGACCGGCACGCCGATGGTGCGCACGGTGCCGGCGCTGGTGTCCGACCGGCTCACCGACGTCATCGCCATGATGATCCTGACGGCGTTCGGCATCTCTCGGTACGCCGCCGAACAGACGGGGATCTTGGTGGCCATGGCGCTGGCGCTGGCGCTTGGCTTTGCGGTGCTGCTCAGCGAGACCCTCAGCCGTGGCTTGCTGGGACTGGTGGCCCGGTTGCCGGTGGCGAGTCGGATCGCCCCGAAGCTCAACGAGATGTACGACGCCACCCGCACATGCCTGGCCCTGGACCGCTGCTCTTGACCGTGGTCATCAGTGTGTTCGCATGGTTTGCTCAGTGCCTCGCCTTCGCCTGGGTCTTCGAGGGCTTCGGGGTGCCGTCCGACATCGGCGCCAGCACCTTCGTGTACGCCGCATCCACCATTCTCGGCGCATGGATGCCAGGGGGGCTCGGGGCCACCGACGCAGGGCTCGCCGCCGGCGTGGTGGCGCTGCAAGGGGTCGACCCCCAGATCGCGGGGGCCGCCGCATTCATCACCCGCCTCATCACCCTGTGGATGGGCGTCGCGATGGGTGCCATTGCGCTGGTCCGGGTGTCGGCGCTGCTCGGCAAGCCCATCGAGCTGAACAGCGGGGACGCTGAAGAACCATGAACCTGGGCGCGCTCTTCGAGTCTCTCGGGCGGGCAATTGGTGCCCATCGCGGCCGGGCCCTTGCGCTCGTCTTGCTCGTCACCGTGGTCATTGTCGGGCTCGCCGGGCGACGGGTGGCCCGAGACGGTGTGCCCGTCGACTTCACACCCCAAGCCATCTTTCTGGACGCTGGCGAACAAGTCGACAGCCTGCGGGAGATCGAGTCCCGCTACGGCCGCGAAGACAACGATCTGGTGGTGATTGTGCAGGGCCCGCTGGGCACGGCGGACGGCGTCGCCTTGCTGCGCACCCTCCACGGCGCCTTGGTCGACCAAGCCCATGTGGAACGGGTCGACTCCATTGTCACCGCGATCGTTCTCGACAGCGACGACGGCATGCTGGACGTGCGGTCCCCCCTCGACAGCTTGCCCCCCCGCGAAGCCATCGCCCGGTTCGCGACCGACCCCATCCTCCAGCGCCTCCTGGTGTCCGAAGACGGCACCACGACCGCCGTGCGGGTGCGGGTCAGCCGCGACCTGGAGCGCATCTCCGACCTCTCGCCGGCCATCGAAGGGCTGGCGGCCCGCATCGACGCGCTGCCGCTCCCCCTGGGCTTCACCGTGCGCCTCACGGGCGTGCCCTGGGTGCGCACTGAGGTGGTGCGCAAGATGATGGCGGACCAGCTCACCTTCGTGCCGGCCGTGGGCCTGATCTTCGCCACCGCGATCTGCTTGCTGTTCCGTAGGGTCTGGCTCGGGCTCGCCCCGCTGGTGGGCGTGGTCATCGCCGATTTGTGGGCTGTGGGGCTGCTGGTGGCCGGCGGCGCCACGCTCAACATCTTGTCGGTGCTCGTGCCCACGCTTGTGCTCGTGATTGGCGTGGCTGACGGCATTCACATCACGTCCCGCTATCGCGAAGAGCTCCAGACCGCGCCCGACCCGCCCGCCGCCCTTGGCCGCACCCTCCGCGCCATGGCCCTGCCCTGCTTCTTGACCACCTTCACCACCGCGGCCGGCTTCGGCTCTCTCTTTGTGGCCCAGACCCGGGTCATCCGCGACTTTGGCGCCCACAGCGCCATCGCGATGGTGGTGTGCTTTGTGGCGGTGCTGCTCGCGGTGCCCACGCTGCTTGCGTTTGTTCCGGCCGACCGGGTCGCGGCCCCCGCCACCGGCCGAGATCCCGTCGCCACCGGACTGCGTCGCCTGGACTTGGGGGTGCGCCACGCCCCGAAGCGGGTGCTCCTGGCGTGCTTCGCGTTGACCCTGTTGATGGGCACCGTGGGCAGCCAGGTCCGCACCAATTCACGCCTGTTGGAGATGTACCGCGAGGGCTCCGAGACCTGGGTTGCCATCAAGACCGCCGAGACCCAGCTCACCGGCGTCATTCCCATCTTTGTCCACCTCGCCGCGGACGAAGACGGGGCCTTCGACGACCACCACAACCTGCAACGCCTGGACGCGCTGGAACACCACCTCAAGTCCGAAGAGATGGTGCTGTGGACGCGGTCTCTCGCATCCACTGCACGGATGCTGCACGAGGCCCTCACCGCCGAAGCCACCCTGCCCCCGACCCGAGAGGCCGCTGCCCAAGAGTTCCTGCTGGCCGAGCTCTCCGGCGCCGAGCTGCTCCGCGGCCTCACCAACGACGCCCACAGCGAGGCCCGGATCATGGCCATCGTGGCGGACGCCGGCGGCCAGGAGACCCTCGCCATGAAGCGGCGCATGCAGGCACACTTCGATGAGGTGTTGGCGGGGACGGGCATCCGCGCCCAGCTCACGGGGGACGGCATGCTGGCGGCCGCCGGGGTGGACCGGCTGATCACCGATTTGTTGGTCAGCCTCGGCCTCGTCTTTGTTGTGATTGCCGTCACACTCGCCATCCTCCTGCGCGACCTCCGGCTGGCGCTCATCGCAGCCGTCCCCAACCTCGTGCCATTGGTCTTCACCCTCGCCACGTTGGGGCTGATGGGGGCCGACCTCCAGACCAGCAACATCGTCACGTTCACCGTGGCCATCGGCCTCGCCGTCGACGACACCATCCACTTCGTGGTGCGCTATCGACAGGAACGCCTCGCCGGAAGAAACGTTCAAGATGCCGTGCAACAGACCTTTCTCGGCGCCGGCCATGCCATCGTGCTCACCAGCTTGCTGCTCATCAGCGGCTTCGGTGTGCTCACGCTGAGCGACCTCACGTCCACCCGCCACTTCGGCATCCTCAGCTCGGTGACGATGGTCGCCGCCCTGCTTGGGGATCTGCTGCTGCTGCCCGCTCTGCTCCACCTGACCGAGCGGGACACTCCCCAGACCTAGAGCTCCCCTCAATGGACTACGCCATCCTCGACTTGGTTCATGACGCCATCCGGACGCTGGGCTCCTTCGCCATGATGGCGGCGATGTGGGCGGCCATCGCCACCTTCCTGAGCATCACAAGCGGATGGCGACGCCTCTCCCGGACCTTCCGGCTGCGGGCCGACTCGCCGCCCCCCGTCCCCACGACCGCATGCACAGGCACCGTCGGCTGGGCCCAATACAAGCACTCACTCAAGCTCGGTGCCGACGAAGAAGCGCTCTACATCGGCGTGTTCTTCCTGCTCAGGTTCAGCCATCCTTGGCTGCGCATTCCGTGGTCCCAAGTCCGTGACAACGGCCAGACTGGGCTCGTGATCCACCGAAAACAGCTCACGCTCGACCCGGGCGGTCAAGCGGTCCGCTTGCGTGTTCCGCTTCACACCTGGAAGGATCTGGCCGTCCCCCAACTGCCGGATCAGTACTCGGGGTAGCAGAGCTGGACGTGGTCGCTCAGAAAGCGGAAGCGCAGCCCACTGTCGCCGCCCCGATGGGCAAAGCGAAGCTCGATCTGGTACTGCCCAGGCGCCAGCTGCATCGAGCCCACCTCGGAGTCCAGCTCACCCTGGGTGTGGAAGGTGTGCTCCACCTCACCATCCACCAACAACCACAGATCGGTCGATGCCCCGATGGTGAACTCCACCGGTGCGCTCTCGGCCACCCGAATCCACGCCGCCCACCGCGCGGAGAAGTACAGCGGGTCCTTCGCCAGATCCTCGTCCACGGGCCACCAGTTGCTGCCCATGTCGAGGCTGGGGTCGTACTGCTCGGAGACCTGGGTCTGGGGCGTCCACCAGTCCAGCAGGTCCGCATCGAACGGCGGGTCTTCCCACTCTTCGGGCTCGACCGCCGGATGGTCCACGGACCAATTGTAGTAGTGGCCCAGGTAGCCAGACCCGCAGCTGGCCCAGTCGGGCGCACCGCCGTGGTCGTCGCCCTCGCCCGGCCGGGGCTCCTGCACGGGCACCACAGCCTCGTCTTTTTCCTCCACCCGGTAGTCCTGCGCGCATCCGAGCAGCAGCACCAGTGGCACCAGACGGATCGGGCTCACCGTGCACTCCCGCCCGCCACGGCCGCAGCGTCCGCGGCGACCTCACAGTCCAGCCACTCCAACAGCATGGCCAGCTCCTCCTCGCTGGGCCCTCCCCCCGGGGGCATCGTCGGGGCCTCTTGGTCCGCCGTGGTGCCCCGCGCCCGAATCCGCTCCCGCCACTCAATCACGTCCACATACGCATTGAAGTCCACACCAATGGGCGCATCTTGGCGCTGGGCCTCGGGGATCAGCACCGAGTGGCACCCGTTGCAGTGCTTGTCCATGTGGCCCTTGCCGTAGTTGTCCCAGGTCAGCGGCGGGCTGCGGTCACAGTCCGCCGCGTCGACCGCCGAGTCGCCAGCTTTTTCCCCGCAGGCACCCAGAAGCAGGGCACCCGCGACGAACATCATCCAGCTCACCGGGGACAACATCAGCTTCACAGCAGCGGCTCACGCATTGCGCAGGAGGGCATCAAAGGGCTGCACCCCGGGCAGGATGGTCGCGGGATCCACGCCGCCGAGCTTCAGCAGCGCGGCACCAAAGTTCTCGCTGCCGAGGATGTCGCCCGTGTCGCTCTGTTGGCCCGTGGCGAAGTCGACCGGAAGCCCGATGAGGCCGCCATCCGACGCGCCGAGGCTGCGCCCACCCCGAATGCCCGAGCCCACCACCATCGCCGAGTTGTAGGGCCAGTGGTCCTTGCCTTGGCTGCCGTTGAAGCGGGGGGTGCGGCCGAACTCGCTCAGCGCGACCAACACCACCTCGTCGATCTGCCACGGCGTCGACTGGCCCGGCGTGGACGCCAGGTGTTCCATGAGCATGTCGATGGCTTCGAAGAAGTTGTTGAACTGGACTTCTTGGGGGTCATTGCCGCCGTGAGTGTCCCAGCCGCCAGGAATACCGATCATCGCCGTGCGGGTGAGGCCCAGCCGCATCATCTCGGTGGCCTTGAGGGCCTGGTCGAGCATGCCATTGCCCAGGTTGCCCAGGCCCGCCTCAAACTTGCGGCCTTCGATCTCGAGCGAGCGGTCGATGTTCGCCATCAGCGCATCGGTCCGTTCCCGGGTCGCCCCGCGCAGCCCCGCACGGTCGCCCGTGAAGTTGGCCACCCGGTCATAGACGAAGGCGTCGAGGATCTGGTCCGAGGGCGCAGACAGCATGGGTGCCGCCAGGTCGCTCGTGCCCACAATCCGGCCATCGATGAGGTCGAGCAAGGTGCCACCGCCGGCCCGCACAACGGAGCCCGCGAGGTGACCACCGAAAGCAGGCCCCCCGAAGACAACGTGAGGCAGCGGATACTCGCCCTGCCCATTGGCCGCGAGCACCGTCGCCCAGTCCGGGTAGTTGTCGGCCGACGTGCCCGTCATGGTCATCATCCGGCCCGACTCGTGTCCCACGGTGTGGGCATCGATGCCGTTGACGATGGCCGCGCGGTCGCCCCAGCGGCTGAAGAAGCGGCTGACCGACTCCATCTCGAGATCGTTGGCCGTGTGCTTCAAGCCGCCAATCGTGCGGGTGAAGCTGTCCGGCATGTGGTCCACACCATCCGACCCATGGTGGGGGTCAAACACAGCGGTGGAGTCCCATGCGCCAGACGCAAAGAAGAACAAGAACTTCCGCTCGCCTTGGGCGGCATGGGCCATGCTTGGCTTCCACCCCATCCCCGCCAGGGCGGTGAGGGCGGCGCTGTCGCGAATGAACCGTCGACGGTTGATGTTGCGCATTGTGTCGCTCCTGTGGCCCTAGTAGGTGAGAATCGCGGGGTCGCGAAGGACAGCGCTGACGACACCCGCCCACGCCTTCTTGGACGAGCCCTCAACCGAGTAGAGCTGGCGCCAGACTTGCACGAGAGCAGCGGGCTCTTCGGCATCGTCGGCCAGCGCGAGCCCCGTGATGTCGCGATACAGCTCGCGCATCTGAAACTCAAACTCGTCGGGGTGGGAGTCCGGGGTCGCTGACCACGGGACGTACTTGAGCAGCTTGGCGTCCCCTTCCCGGTCGGGGTTGAAGTCGTGGTCCACCACCGCCCAAGCCGCCGCATAGGCCAGCCGCTCTTGGACAAAGACCGCACCCACCGACGGGCGGTAGTTGCGGGTGGTCATGTTGAGCCCGTCGATGTCGCCGAGCAGCGTGGGCACACCTGCGGACCGGTTCGTGACGATGTCGACGCCCGCGAATTCCCACCGGTAGCCGGTCTTGGCCGCCACAATGTCGCTGAGCTGAGCGGAGGACACCATCTTCACGCTGGGGATGCGCTCGGCAAGATCTTCGTCCAGAACATCCTTGGCCACGTACTCATCGGCCATCACGATGGACTTCACGAGCGGCTTGATCAGCAGCCCCGAGTCCTCGAAGGCCACCAGGTGGTCGGTGAGCTCGGTCCAGTCCTCGTCGACCACCGTGCGCTGGGTCAGGCCCTCGAACACGGTCTTCACAGCACAGTCCACAAAGCGCTGGTCATCGGCAATGAGGGAGGCCAGCTCCCCAAGTCCGGACGTCGGCGTGCCGTAGTAGCCCGGGGACTTCTCGGCATACAGCCGCCAGCCTTCTTCCCGCTCGGGACGGTAGACCGTGGGGTCTTCGAACATCGAGTCATCGTCGTAGATGAAGAAGCCGAAGAAGTGCGCAGCCAGCGGATCCAGCGTGCTGTGACAGCTCTGGCAGGACGCGTTGGTGTTGATGGCCGTCTCGGGGTCCACCGTGAGCTGGTCCACGGCAGCGCGGTTCAGCACAATGGGCCGGGACAGGTAGTCGTCGCACAACAACATCTTGCTGACCGCGTTGGCGCGGCTGCGGTTGGCATTTCCGCCCATCGACGTGTACCGAAGCCACGTCGTGGTCATGCTCAACACCCCGGCATGCTCCCGACCGTCGGTGTAGTGGGACTTCTCCCAGCCCACCGCACCATCGGGATAGTCGAGGTCGAGGGCCAACGCGAGCACCGGGTTCGCCATCGTGTAGTCGGCGGTCACGATCTCGGTGTAGGGCAGCTCATTTTCGACAATGCGCTCGACCAGCTTGAGCTGCTCATTGTTGGCGGCATTGACGATGGCGGGCATGTCGAAGCCCGACGCCGACAGCCCGTAGCTCGCGCCCGTCCGGGTCAAGAACCGCGAGTTGAAGATGTCGGCGATGCGGCCGGAGAACCGGTGGTCGTCCAAGAAGGCGTCCACATAGTCTTCATAGAGCGCTGGGTTGGCTTCAATCGCCGCCAGCTCGGCCTCGGAGGGGTGTACACCGCGGAGGTCCACCGACAAGCGGATGAGCTGCTCCCGCGGGGAGAGCGCCACAATCGCGCTGTCTGCGTCAGACTTCTGCTCAGTCCCGCAAGCTGTCACAAACAAGCCGGCGAGCAGGGCGAGGATGCGAGTCGACATAAGGCAGACTCCTTGGTGGGGCATGGGGTTGGACTTATTCAAGTGACCCAGTCAGGTCGCGGTGGCTGTCGATGTACGTGTCGGGGTCGGGGGCAGCGAGGCCGACGCTGGACCAGATGGCGCTGAGATCGAGGCAGACCTCGCCCAGCTCCACAGTCTGTTCCACACCGCGCAAGTAGGCGGTGCCGCAGCCGTCACAGGCCGAGTAGTCGGGATCATCAAAGGAGTCGGTGGCGTCGTCGTCCGCCGCGGGCTGGAACACGATGTCCAGCCACCAAGCGTTCTCATCCCGCAGGCCAATCCAGCCCCGGGGTTCCGCCGTGCAGTCGTCGGGACCCGCGCCGAGCTCACCAATGAACTCGAGCGACAAGGACACGCTGTCGAAGCGCCCCTGGATGCGGTCCTCAAACATGTAGATGTCGCCACGGGACTCGACCCGCTGCACGTCGCCGGTCTGGACCGCCACATAGAGGTCGGCGCGGTAGCCGCCGGGCGTCAGCGAAGACGCCGGCTCGAGGGTGTCGGTGCCGTTGACGGTGGCCACCAGCTGGCTGGACCAGGTCTCGCGCCGGTAGTCACCAGCCTGCACCACATAGACCGTGTCGCTGGCTTGGCCGCGGAACTCGTAGCGCACGTCCTGATCGTCGCCCACCACGGCATTGCCGGTCAGCGAGCGGCTGGCTTCTTGCACTCGACCGGTGCTGCCATCGCTCACATCGCCCGTGGTGCGGGCGCGCGTGATCCAGTGCTCCCAGCCCCGGTAGTAGAGGCCACCGGGCGACGCGCAGAAGTCGGACCAAGACATGCCTTGGCCCCGTGCACGGTCGTCCTCATCCAAGTCGGAGTCTTCTGGTGCGCCCACGTACACGTCGGGGCATCCATCAAAGCGCCGCTCGAAGGCCCGCTCGTGCCCGGCCCACACCGTGGACCCACGCACCGACAACACGATGTCCATCGCTTCGAGCACGGCGGCTTGTTTGTCGATGTCGCTGAGGTCGGGGAGCACCAGCGCCGCGGCAGGGCCGCCCACGTCGACGTCCCGGTCTGCGCTGGTGTCCCCTTCCTTGCCGTTGCAGCCGCCGAGCACGAGGCCGACCGCAACAAGAAGCGCTGGCGAGCGATGCATCACTCGTCCTCCATCTCAGGCACCACAAACCCAAACTGCTCGATCCAGGCGAACGTGACCTTGTCGAGGGTCTGTTCGCCGGCGTACCAAGGCAGCCAGATGTCCGAGCCGAAGTAGTTGATGTAGATGGTCTGTTCCGCCTCGGACCAGCCCATCTGCCACCGGTCGCCGTCGGCGGGAAGGTCGGAGGAGCGGCACTCATCGAGGCCATTGACCTCGTAGACATCCCGCTCGTCGTAGGTGTCGCCCGAGTCGATCGGCTCGGCACCCTCGAAGGGCTTGAAGCCCCCCTCTTCGACCAAGTAGAACTCAACTTCAAAGGCCACATCGCACGATGCGCAGCCCGCGTAGTCTTCGGGCGCGAGGCCAAACCCGGTGAGCCCAAACAGCGCGTAGCACCACTGTTGATCGGGATCTCCGTCAATGAGCTCGTCGATGTGCAGGTCGCCGATCAGCGTCTCGTAGGGCCCGCCCAGCGGGGTGAGGTCCCAGTAGCCCGTGTGGCGCAGCTCCAGCGTGTTGTCGGGAAACTCGTCCAGCCCGCCACCATCGAAGGTGTCGGCCGGGAAGGAGTACCCCGTGTCGTCCCGGTCATCGCCGGCCCCAATCACACCGCTGTCGTTGGGGATGCGGTCGGGACCCGCGTCTTCTTTGCCCTCGCCCTTGCAGCTCCACACCACGACCACCGTCAGCCCGACCAAGAGATGACCGAGCACGACCGAGCGAGGCGATTTCGCAGCTGCCAACAAGGCGACCATCCCGTCAAGACCCAGTGGTTAAGGAGGCGGGTTCTCACCACGCCCAAGCCAGCAAGCGACCCCAAGGCCACCCGGCTCCCACCTTCAGGGTACACTCGCGCTCGTTTCAAGAGGTGGGAAGACGGGTGACAAACCGGCACACACCCCGTGCGGTTCCACCCCCAGACTCCACCCCGTGTCTCTCGTTCAGCGCAGATACCCCATGGCCGGCCCGTTGTGCGCAATCCGCACAGCAAAGCCAGCGGAGGCCCCCGGTGACCACCTTCCCGATACTCAGCACCACACCGCCGATCAGCACCCGGTCGTCTACGGGGCAGCGCCCGTTTCAGCTCATTTCGATGATCCTCATCAGCTTGTCGCTGGGTGCATGCGCCGAGTCAAAAAAGACGGTGTCGGGGGAGGTCTTCATCGATCGCACCGACCTCGACTTTGGTTCCATCGCGGTGGGCGAGCGCAAGTCACTGAGTGTTGCGGTCACCAACGACACCGAAGGATGGGTGCTGGAGATCCTCAGCAGCTCCCCAGTGGAAGGGGCCGCGGCGGTCTGGCAAGCCGAGCGAGACGCCGATGATGTGGAGCCCGGCGACACCGTGGCCATCAACATTGAATTCGCACCGGTGGAAGTCGGCCTCGAAGAAGCCCGCATTCAGGTGCGCACGAGCTGGGTGCCCGGGTCCGGAGATGGGGATCCCCCGGTCGAGGCCCCCACATGGGACGTGCTGACCATCGGTGAAGGCACAGCCAGTGTCGTGGACAATGACGACGACGGCTTCTCGCCGGCGGATGGGGACTGCGACGACAACAACGCGGCCCGCTACCCTGGCAACGCCGAGATCTGCGACGGGATCGACAACGACTGTGACGGCACGGTCGACATCACCGAAGCGGACGGGGACTACGACGGCGTGATGGCGTGCGAAGGTGACTGCGACGACTTCGACGCCAACGTCTACCCCGGCGCGCCTGAGATCTGTGACGACAAGGACTCCGACTGCAACGGCATTGTGGAGGACCACGAAGACGCCGATGGCGACCTCTACACCATCTGCGACGGGGACTGTGACGACAACGAAGCGGCCGTCCATCCCGACCTCCTCGAGTTCTGCGACTTGCTCGACAACGACTGCTCCGGCGGGGTGGACGGCCGCTTCGTTGTCGTCACAGTCCCCGTCGCAGATGGTGTAGAGGTCGCCATCGGCGTCTTCGTGGTCCTCCACAATGCCGTTGCAGTCGGAGTCCTTGTCGTCACAGATCTCAGGCGCGCCGGGGTAGACGTTGGCGTCGAAGTCGTCGCAGTCACCTTCGCACGCCATCACCGTCACGTAGTCCCCGTCCGACTTCGGTGATGTCGGCCGTGCCGTCACAGTCGTTGTCGATCCCGTCGCAGATCTCGGCGTTGCCAGGGTAGCGGGCCGCGTTGTTGTCGTCGCAGTCCCATCCGCCGGCGAGAAGCCGTCGTCACTGGCTGTGCCTTCGCCGATGGTCCCCGTGTCGTCCGCCGGATCCCTTCTCCGGACCCGGGCGCGGCTCGTGCATGCGAATTCGAGGCCGACACCGGATGGAAATTCAATGTTGATGGCCGGCTCGGCGTCTCGCTCGGCTGACGCTCCACTGAGGTACTGGCGAGGTCTCCAGCACCCCATCACTCATTTTGATGGAATTGTGACCCGCGGCTCGGCCTCGCCCACCGCGATGGGACCAAGTCGAGGTCGGTACGTCGGTCCCCGACACCGTCTTTCGGCATGCACTGAAACTGATGGCGAAAATGAGCTGTAGGCGCTGCCACATGGAGCGACCGGGTGCTTGTCCGCGTGTGGTACTGAGTATCGGAACGCCAGCTCCGCTGGCTTGCTGTGCGGATTGTAGCCATGGGGTGTCGCGGGCGAGATTGGGTGGAGCCGCACGGTGTGCCGGTTTATGCCGTCTTCCGCCTCTTGAAACGAGCGCGAGAAGGTGGCCTTGGGGTCGCTGCTGGCCCCGAGAATCATAACCACTGAATCTTGACGGGATGATGCTGCTGTTGTGCAGCTGCGAAATCTTCGGTATCCGGTCTGTCTCGACCTGTAGGGCGGGGCAAAGACGGGTCCCGACCGCATCCCCAACGACAACGGTGTGACCGACTGACCTCCTTCCCGGCCGACGCAGCGGCGGGGCTGAGACGGGGACACGCTGGAGCCGCCCACGTACTGGGACTCGCCCCGCGGAGCGAGCCCCGAGACGCTGATGAGCGACCCCCACATCGACGGCTCGTGACGAGTCCCGTCGGCGAGTGGTGCTGCGCGCTGTTTGGGCTCACCGGGGCTGGCCTCGCGCCCGAGGCCGCGAGCACCGTAGACCTGTGACGCTGAGTTGAGTTCTTGGTCGGGGGGGTCGCCTGCAGTCAGCCGGCTCGATGAGTGCCGCTCCTCCCGCCGACGGCGGCCGGCAGATGGGCCATGGTCGGGCGGAGCCCCCTCAGCTACTTCGGCTCAATCTGAGCTTGCCTTATTACGCCGGCAGACAGACCCTCGACAAGGTCCCGGGTTTGTGTACAGATGGAGGACAGTGATGCATCGCTCGCCAGCGCGTCGTGCTCGGCGGCTCCAACAGTAGGAAGGGGACCAGCGCAGACCGGGACATCGATGGGCGACACCTGCCGCGACCTCAACATCGACAAGCAAACCGCCGCGCTCGAAGCGATGGACGCGGTTTAATCATGCGTGGAGTCCACGGTACTCGAGCGGCGCTGTCGTGCTGCGGCATTAGCCGTGGGGAGGGGGGGGGGCCGGCGTCTTCGCGGGCGCCCGGCGTACCGCGCCGACGCACCTCTGTGGCGGTCCAGACCGGCGACGCGTCAGTCCGTGGCGGTATCTACATGTTTGAGGACCGCATCCGGGGAGCGCTCGTGGCGTCGTGCCCAAATAAACCGAGTTCGGTGAGCTCGGCGCGGGTCCCGACCCGCGGCGGAACTTGGCCTGCGGGATGGCGCTTGGTGGCTGAGACGTCGTGTTCCAGCCCGCGGCGGACGACGCGCCACCGGCTCCGATTATCCGACTACTCGGCCTGTGACGGCAACTGCGCGGTGTGGGGCGCAGACTGTGGGCTTGGAGGTCTGCCTCGATCTCAGCGCCATCTGGTCCTGCGCGGCCCCCGTCGGCCACCTGACAGGTCGATAAGTCAACATGCCCACATGTCGACTCGCGTCCTTCGCCCTGCTCGCCGGCAACTGACGCTTGCGAAACTGAGCAGAAGTCTGACGCAGACAGCCGTGGCGCTCGCGGAGCAACTCATCGCATTCGGTCCGCGGTGTACACCTCCGAGGCCAGCTGGCGACAAGCAACCCAGCGCTCTATGAAACTGTGGACACCTTCTTGACGCTTGCATCGCCGACATCTTCAGCTCGCGGTTCCTGTGACCCGGACGAGAGCAGCCCACGAGGCTGTCGGCGTCGAGCTTCGACATGCCCGCCGTCGTCAATGCCGCCAACAATGAGCAGCTCCGAAACTGGTCGAGCGCATTGTCAATGGCTGCCTACCGTGACCGCCGACTACGATGGCGAACATGTGCGATTAGGCTAAATTTTCACGACCGGTCTTTTGACGTGGTGATGACAAATACCAACACATGCACCAACGCGGTCAACAAGTTGTTGTGCGACAATATCCCGACGGTGTGCTGAACACGCTGCCATGGACCAGCTCACGGTGGACCCCGAGACGGCTCGCAACGCGTCCGCCTTGGAAACTCTTCGCAGCACGCTGGATCCCTTCTTCGGCTCTTCATCACGACGATGACTCGATGTTCGAGTACCCCACGGTCCCTACCGTCCCGAGCGGGGTTCCCGGGGCCTACGGCGCGGACTTGGGGCTGACGCCTCATTGCGCGTGACCAGCGCTTTGTGGACATTGTGAAGACCGCCGTTCGGGAGCCTGACAGCGCGCATTGATCGTGAGGTTTGTTGTGACCGCTGGTGGCCTTCGAGGGACTGCTGATCAAGCCGCTCGTGAGTCCATCGTGATGGCCGATATTGCGTGACCGAAGGTGTTGGACGAAGATCTTGCCGAGCGCATCCCCAGCGTGAATGGTGTCCTCCGCTCAGCTCAGCGACATTGTGGCGGCCAAGACCGGCACCGGTGGGAACAACAGTGCGATAGTAGGCCCGGTCCGCAGAGTGTGCCCACGCTGCTCGCTGCGGTATCTGTACATGACCGCCGCAGCCCACCGCCCGTCGGTAAGAATGTAGGGCGGCAAGTATTGGACGACCGGAAGGGGGACGCCAAGTACCAGCGCGGCGGACTCCCACCCCGACACGAGACTGGTTCCGATGCGCGAGCTGTCGCGACATCACGAGACTCGCGCGGCCGACGACCGGGTAGCGACATTCTACTCCTCTTCGAATCCAAGAAGGCGTGGGCGGTGCCCCAATCCTTCGCGACCCCGCGATTCTCACCCTACTGTAGGAGCCACAGGAGCGACACAATGCGCAACATCAAGCGCCGTCGACGGTGTTGGCGCTGCACCCTCACCACCTACTTTGGCGGGGATGGGGTGGAAGCCAAGCATGGCCCATGCCGCCCAAGGTGAGCCGGAGTTCTTGTTCTTCTTGCGTCTGAACATGGATCCCGCCGCGCGACCCCACCATGGGTCGAGATGGTGTGCGGACAGCCGCCGCGCACGACCCAGTATCTCGAGATTAGATCAGTCGGCTCTTCGAAAAGCCGCTGGGACGACCGCGCGTCAGCGGCATCGATGCCCACGTGGGACGAGTCGGCCGGATGATGACCATGACGCGAACGTCGGCCGACTGGGCGACATTGCTCGCGGCGGGAGCAATCCGCTGCCTCACGTTGTCGGGGGCCTGCCTCGGTGCGAATCCGTTGACGGAGCCGGCTGGTCCTGCTCGACTATCTGATGGCCGGATTGTGGGCGCAGCGACACGGCCCCGCCGCCGCCGGGCAAGTCCTCGACGCCTTCGTCCATGACCGGGTGAGCGGGCGACGAGACCGATGCGCTTGATGGCGAACATCGACCGCTCGCGTCGGGCCGCAGAAGTTTGAGGCGGGCCTGGGCGACTACAGACACGTGGCATGCTCGCGGAGCCTAGACCGCGAGATGATGCCGGCACAGACTCACCCACGTAGGTGATCGGTATTCCCTGGCGGCTGGGACACTCACTGTCGGCAACCCCCAAAAGTCCAGTTCAACAGCTGGCTGAAATCGCTCATGCGGCGTCCGCGCTGAGCCGGTGGAAAAACCGTAATAGTCGGGCCGTCGCGCTGAGCGGTTCGGCCGCACCCCCGCGCAGCCAAGGCAAGGACCACTGGCCCTACAGCGTGTGTGAGCTCGGAGACTCGGGTGAGGCTGGCCTCAGCGTGGCGACCTCTGAGGCTTCCGACTTCGCCGCGAACCAACAGAGCGACACAGACTCCGGCGGCGGACTTGGTGCCGCGCTGCTTTCGGCGTGGGTCTGCCATCCTGCCCGGGGTGCAACCCTTTGATGCCCTCTGCAGTAGAGCCGCCTTTCGACGAAGCTGATGTTGTCCCCGGTGAGCTGGATGATGTTCTCGCGGAGCCCTGCTCTAGTGCCTGCGGGAGACTGGCGACTCGCGTCGGCACTGACAGACTGTGATCGCCGCCGCGACCTGGGACCCTTGAAGCCGGCAGAACCGAGATGGACAAGCGCACGGCGGGTGCTCGATGTGACGGTCCCCGGGCCAGCAAGATCGCCGGTGGTGTGGACACTCAGCTGGACGTGATTGAGAATGACGGGGACACGGCGGACCAAGAATGGAGCCCCGACGATGCCCCGGGGAGGGCAACGGAGGAGCTAGCCGTAGGACTGTGAAGATCGCCGCGGACGCGTGGCGGGCGGGAGGCCACGGTGAGCCAATCCGTCTGGTGCCACTGGTGCTACTCAGACTACCGGGTGAGACGGAGGTGCCCGTAGAATTTTGGGCAGGCGGGCGGCGGTGCGCCCTGGGCAACTGCGGGTCTGGCTACCGCTACAATTGGTCCGTGGACCATCCGGCGGTCGAGCCGAAGAGTGGAAGACACCCGTTCGGGGCCGCAAGACGGTGGACGCCCCGGATTTGGGTCTCAGCAGTGCGACCCCAGCCTCGGCGGGCGGCAACCGGGCCGTGGACGAGGATCTGGCGGGGAGACCCGCCGTACTTCGCTGAAAAATTTGGGTACCGCGGTGGGTGCATCGAGATAA
>CALOBC010000020.1:0-168746 GCA_942491145.1 Myxococcota bacterium
CGCCTACGGCTTTGGCATGTCGGCCAAGGTCATCGTGCTGCGGCACACCGAAGACCCCGACATCGTGGCCGAGCTGGACCAGGGCATCCACAAGCTGACGGGCATGATCGCCAGCTTCAACGACGACGAGGGCCACCGGCTGCCTCGCTTTGCGCGCAGTGGGCCAGAACCCGCGCCCTGAGCATGCAACTCAGCGGCGGCGCCACCACGCGTGCACCGCCGCGACCATCGCGTCGGGCGCCTCCCAGGGCAGCATGTGGCCCACCCCCGGCAGCGCTGTGTGGTGGCCCCTTTGCAGGTCTTGCGCCAAGCGCGCTTGAAAGCGGGGGACCGTCAGCGTGTCGGCATCGCCGTGCAGCACCAGCGCCGGGCAGGCCACGTCGAGCACCGAGGCCCGTCGGTCAAAGCCTCGGCAGGCCACCCAGTCCGCAAGAGTGCTGGCAGCCGGCGTTGTGGCAGCCCGCAGCCCATACTCAGCCCGCACCGTGGCCGGGCACTGCGGCCCAAACGCAAAGTCCAGCGAGGCCGGTGCAGCGTCCGTGGCGGCTTGCACGAGCGCCAAGATCTGGGGAGACACCCCCAAGCGCGACGCCGACGACACCATCACCAGTCCGGCCCATCCAGCCGGGTCGGCCAGCACCAGCTCCAGCGCGACCGCCCCGCCGTAGGAGTGGCCCACCAGCAGGGCACCCTCGGGCAGGTCCCCCCGAATCTGGGCCGCCGCTTCGGCCGCGCTCCGGGCCGGCTCTCCGGGGCGTGAACCACGACCAGGAAGGTCCACCACCACGATGTTCTGACCAGCTGGCCAGCGGGCGAGAACCGGCGCCCAGGTCGCAGCATTGCCGCCCGCCCCATGCAGCAGCACCACGGGGGGCAGCACAGGCGTGGCTGCGCTCATGGGAAAGCCACACAAACACCGATCAACAGGTCAACCACAAGCCCTCCCATCGGCCCACTGCGGGGCCCACCGGCTCAGCGCTCCCAGAACTTGTACGCCCGCTCGGTCTTTGCGCTGTTGTTGCGGTAGAAGCCCGAGATGGTGCCCGGCTTGTTCAGGTCCGCCGAGCTCTTGAAGGACCGCACCGCCGTCCAGCGCTGGCGGCTGCGGCTCCACGTGATGAAGTCCTCGCGCACACCCTCGGTCTTGGTGCCCATGCGGCCCTCAGCGCCGTGCACCGCTTGGTCCGGCGAGGAGTGGGCCACCTTGAGCAGCACCTCGTCCCCCGCGTCCACCACGTCGTGGACCAAGCCGATGTGGCCCGCACCGCGCATCCGCATCATGTCGCCCGGCCGCACCACGACGGCCCCATTGCGGTCCACCGGGCGGGCCACCACACCGTGCCCCCTGCCGGCGTGCACCGTGTCTTCGACTTCATCGCCCATGCTCTTCGTGAGGCCGTCCACGCCGGTGCCCACCGACGTCTGAGGGGCCACACCCATGTCCATCAGCATGTGCTGCACATAGGCTGCGCAGTCGGTGCCAATGCCCGCCAGCTGGGCATAGACGAGCACTGCCGTGGCCGTGCGGGTCGCAGCGTCGGCCCCGTCAGGGAGCACCCAGGCCAGCTTCTTCTGGAACAGCCGGGCTTCCCCCACCGGCAAGCGCTCCCAGGGTCGGTCGTTGACCAGCGCCTGGAGCACGTGCGCATTGGCATCGGCCGAGCCCTTGCCCATCCGCATCGTCGATCTGTCCCCGGCCGACACCCCCGCCCCGCGCGCAGCGCCTTCAGCCATGCCGCGGGCATCGGACTGCTTTCGCTCGGTCCACCCGGCGCTGGCGTAGTTGACCATGTAGGGGGCCGGGATGACCATGCCGTTGCCGAGGTCCACTTCGGCAAATCGCTCGTGGGCAGCGTCGATGGCCTGCAGCTGTTGCCAGGTCTCGCGTGCGTTGCCATCCCCCGCATCGGCGTCGGCCTTCAGGCGGGCACGGTGCTCGGCGATCAGGGCTTCGTAGTGGGCAATGTCATCGACACTAGACGACCGGGCCGCCGGGTCGCTGTGCAGCGTAGTGCCGATGTCATCCGCCTGGGGGCCCGCCTTGCTGCGCTCCGGCGCGCCCTGCGTGGGCACAACACCCTGGGCCACACCGTTGGCCCACCCCAGCATCGCCAGCAGGGCCTGGGCACCGGCACGCCCCCCGTCCATCCCATCTTCAACCACACCCTGTTCACCGCTCTGGCCGCCCTTCACTGCATCCAGGGGCTCTGGCCCACACACCATCGCCGCGCCTTGGGCCGCTGCACCCCAGGTCAGGTCCACGCCGGAGTCTCGGTCCACGCCCCCACCCGTCGTGTGGAGGCGGTCCTGAGCTGCCCCATTGCCGTGGCCCACCGAGCCCGATGCGCGGTACTCCGAACACTCCGGACGGGGCCAGAGGCTCGGCCCGGTGCGGTCGCGCTTGCAGCTCATCATCGGGTTCTCCGGGGCGTGGGGTCGGGCTGGATACAGGGACTGCCAGACCAACGGTGGCGGCGCCCCGATTCCCTCATGCGCACGGCCAAAAAAATCCGAGAGGTCCGGTGGCGCCCCTCACGATCTGCGGGTGCGAACCGCCATGAACCCCAGCCCCAGCCCCACAACACCCAACCACACCGAAGGATGGACGCTGGCCAGCGCTGGCCCGGGGGCGGCCCGGACCCGACCTGTCGTGAGCCCACGATGGGCGTCACCGATGGCCACCATGCCCGCCCAGCTGCCCTCTGGCGCACCCGCCGCGTACAGGGCCGCCCGGGTGGACCGCAGCGCCGTGTCCACGGGCACGCCCGCCGCGAGGGCCTGGGCGAAGGGAGCAAAGAACGCCGCGGCGTCCCCGTCGGGAAGGGGCCACAAGCTGCCCACCACCACCGGCGCCCCCGCCAGCAAGAACGCCCGGGACAAGCCGTCCAGGCCATCCCCGTCGATGACCCGCCCACTGGCCCCCTGGCACGCCGACAGCACCACCACCGTGCCCCCGAGGGGCAGCTCCCGCACTTCCCGTGCCTCCAAGACACCGTCGTGGCCGCCATCTTCGCTCAAGATGAGCGCGTGGTGGGCGCCGTCCCCGGCCTCCTCGCGGCCGTGGGCGGCGAGGTGAACCACCGCGGGCGGGACCACAATGGTGTGCAACAAGGCTTCTTGGGCATCCGCGCCGATCCAAGGCACCCCGCCCAGCGCCGCCGACACCACCGCCGCTTCTTGCCGGGCAGCGGGCAAAGGCGGCAACGGCATGCCCGCAGCCGAAGGCCAAGTCGGGTCGCCCAGCACCAGGACTGGGCCACTCGCCACCGCAGAGGACCGCCGCAGCGCCAGCCAGCTCGTCAGCGACGGGGTGCGGGACACGTCCACCGTGGTGCCCAAGGGCGGCCCCTCGGGGGTGGCCCGCAGCGCAGCAAACGGCAGGTCGTGCAGTGGCCCGTCGGGCACCACAATGATCCGCCGGGGCAGCTGGCCTTCACCGAGGAGGGGGTCGTCACCGAGTGCCGCCAGCGCCGGACCCACCGTGATGGCCCACAGCGACGCAGCCGCCCGCTCAGCGGTCGCCGCAGACACCCCGCCGTCCTGGTGCAGCCCGCTGAAGGTCTGCACGGCGGCATCGAGGGTGCGGCGGTCGGCCAGCTGGGCCACCCCCACCTGGGTGCGGCTGATGGCCAGCGCCCATGGTGCCGCTTGAAGCGTGGGCAGCTGGGAGAGCACGGGTGGGGTCTGCAGGCTGAGCAAGACCTCGCCGTCCTCCAGCTCCGCTTGCAGCTCCGCCAGCGTCGGCGCCGCCAGTCCGGTCGGGTGCACACTTCGCTGCAGCGAGTCCCGCAGCACCGCCTCGTCGTACTCCAGCACCTCCCGCTGCCGGGCCAGCGCCGGGCGTTCGTCCACAGTCGCCTCGGCCAGGGCAATGTTGAGCGCAGAGAGGCGCTTGCCCAGCTCTTGCAGCCCCTCGACCGCCACCGGATCCCCCGCCGACAAGATGGCCTCGCTGCGCAGCGCATCGGCCAGCTCCCGGGCCCGCACCCGCTCCACCTCGGCAATGGTGAGATCGATGGACCCGAGGCCTTCTTGGCTGAGCAGCGCCGCCAGCATGTGGTGGCCATCCACCCAGTTCGACATCACCTCGGCCCGACTGGTCGCGTCGTTTTGGTGGTCGACCAAGCGCTCGGCTGCGGCATGGTGGGCCACAAAGGCGGCACGACCGGCGTCGGGCCCCTCGACGGCCCACGTCAGGCCCGCCACAGCGAGGCGGCCCAGCACCTCCAGCCCTTCGTCCCCGGTGTCCCGCCCCACCGCCACCACCCGGTGCGCCAGCGCCAGCGCCGCCGGCCCGTCGGCGTCGGCCAACACCGCAGCCTCGCCCAGCGTGCCCATCGCCGACATGCCGGGCTCATCGAGCGCCCGATAGGCCGCCTCACAGCGACGCCACCACGGCAAGCTGGGCTGCCCCGACTGAAACAACACATCGGCCCGAGTGCACAGCGCGCCGGCCAGCACATACGGGTTGCCCGCCGCCTCGGCCGCCTCGATCGCCAGCATCGACTCCCGCTCAGCGGTGCCCGGGGCGGTGCGCTCTGGGTTGTTCAGCGCAAACGCGGCCAGGTTCAGCCGGGCCGTCGCTTCGACGTAGCGGTCCCCCGACTCTGCGGTCAGCGCCACCATCCGCTGGCTGGCCGCATGGCCCTCATCGAGTCGGCGCGTCTCTTCGCAGATGCCTGCCAGCACGTGCAAGACAACAAGCTTGAGCTGGTAAGGGCCGTCGGGAAACGCATGTTGCTCGGCCGACCGCACCAGCGTGTAGGCGCGCCCCATGTCGCCGCCCTGGCGCCAGATGACCCGGGCTTCCTGACTGTCGACCATGGCCCCCAGCAGCGGGTCGCCCGAGGCCTCCGCGACCGTCCGCGCCAAGGCCAGCTGCGCTTGCACCGCCTCGCTGCCGGCCCCCTGGTGGCTGAGGTGGATGGCGAGGGCCACGTGGGCGGGCACCAGCCCCGAGGGGTCATCCGTGCGGGTGTAGCCGGCGATGGCGCGACCGTAGAGAGCGACGGCGTCTTCCCCACCGGTCGCGGTGCTGGCGTGGGCGAGGTTGACCCAGGCATGGCTGTTGTCGGGGTTCTGCTCCACCTCGGCCGTCAGCCGGGAGCGCACGGCTTCCCAGTCGCCATCCCGCCGGGCCTGAAGGTAGAAACACCGCCAGCTCTCGCTGTCCTCAGGGGCGCGGAGGACTTGGGCCTCGCAGTCCTCGGTCGGCGCCGCAGCACTGGCCTGAAGGCCCACCCACAGCAGCAGTGCCGGTCCTATGGGAGCACCCCTTCAAACGTGGGCGACCGGTGCCGGCGGCCATCGGGCAGCTGGACTTCCACCCGCCACAGCACCACCGTGCCCGGGGGAAGGCTGGCCAGCACATCGGCGGGCACCGTCCAGCGCGGCTCGGTCAGTCCCCCCACGCGGGCGATGGGCGCGAGGTTGTCGGTCATCACGGTGACGCTGTAGCGACCGCCCGGCTCACTCGCAGACCACGCCAGCACCGCACCGTCGGGGTCCAGCACCGCCCCCGGCTCGGCCTGATTCTGGATGAGGCTGGTCTCGGCACGCATCGGACCACCCGCCGTGGGGCCACCGTCCGAGGGGGCTGCGGGAGGCGCCACCCACAGCAGGGCCGCCGCCGCGAGAGCCCCGACCGCTGCGAGTCCCAGGCCCGTGGGCCCATGGCGACGCCACCACGATGAAGGCCCGACAATGGCCTCTGATACGACATTCTCATTCGCTCGAGGGCTCCCGCTTTCGGACACCACCTCGGCGTGCACACTGCGGGCCACCCGCCACGCCTCGGCCACCGCCGGTTCTGCGCGGGCCCGGGCCAGCAGCTCACGCAGGTCGTCGTCCGACAGCTCGCCGCTCACTGCCGCCCAGATCGCGGCCTGGGTGGGGACATCAACGGCATCATCTTCCTCGGCACCACCGCCCAAGACCTGTCCCAGGTCAAGGTCAACGGGGGGGGCATCGCTCGGGCTGGTCATGGTGAGTACCCCTTGGCTCGCAGGCAGCGCCGGAGGGCATCCAGGCCACGGTAGACGGTGTTTTCGGCAGTCTTGCGCGAGTGCTTGAGCAGCTGCGCGATCTCGGGAACCGAGTGCCCCAGCAAGTGCAGGGTGAGCACATCTCGCACCCGCTCGGGCGCTCGGGCCAGACAGTCGCTGAGCCCCTCCCGCAGCCCCGCACTGTCGGCAAGACGCTCGGGATCGGGACTCTCGGCCGGCGCCCGCTCCGGCTCCACCGGCACAGCCTGAGCGGCCCGCTCCAACCGCCGGCGGCGAATCTCATCGACGACCGTCGTGTAGGCAATGCGGCCCAGGTAGGCCCGAGACAAAGCGCGCTCCGGGTCTTGGGCAAGGGCCCGATCCAGCCGCAGCAGGGCGATCTGGGTCAGGTCCTCGACGTCGTCCCGCAGCCACGGGGGCACGGCACGGCGCACCGCGGCCAAGAGCGGCGCTCGAAGTGCACCGAGCTCTCGGGGCAGGCCGGACGAAGCACGGGTGCGGTCAGCGGATCCAGGCAGAGAGACCTCCAGCAGGACCCTCTCGGTAGTCCTGCCGTGCGGACGCAGCGGGCCCTGGCCGCCGGCGAGATCCCGTCGACCCCAGGCGAGCCCCTGCGTCCATCGTGCGGGAGGATGTACCTCAGGGGAGCCATCGACTCCAGCCCTCAGGGCTCCCCCACGACCCCAGCCAATCCGCCCCTCCCGTCAGGCTCAGAGCCGGATGCGCTGGTACAGGACGTGGTTCTCCACGCCTTGCCCCTCACGGCCCAGGGCATCGGCGATGGAGACCTTGCCCGGCGCGTCCTTCCAGAGGCTGGCGTCGGCATCGGTCTCCTGGAAGCCGGTCACCTTCACCCAGTCCACCGTTCCTGCGGCAGAGGTGGTCTCGAGGCCCAGCGCGGTCCACAGCCCAGATCCATCACCACACTCTGCTGGGTCGTCGCAGAACGTGTCGATGCTCTTGTACCAATGACCCCAGTAGTGCTCGTAGTTCTGCTGCACAGCCGTCGCCGAGTGGCCGATGAGCAGCTCACCGTCGCTGTCGACCTCGATGCCCTGCACGCGATGGTAGCCGATCGTGTCGTTGCCCTTGCCGGTGTAGTAGAAGGCCGACCAGTCGTACGCCCCCGTGGCGGTGCTGGCCGCGACCACAAAGCCGTCACCCTGCACCGAGTCGAAGCCCTGGTTGATGCGGCCGCCGAAGTAGACCGTGTCGCCCGACACCCGGGTCACCCATGCGTTGTTCTTGTCGCCCGTGTTGGCTTCATCAAAGGTCTGAGCCCAACGCAAGCCGCCGTCCGTGCCGTAGCTGACCCCTGAGAACCATGTCGGCAAGCCACCCCGGTCCAGCGCCAGGTACACATTGCCGGCGCTGTCGGTGTCGCAGTGGCGGTACACGCTGCCGACCTCCACCGCCTCATTGACGTTGACCCAGTCGAGGGCCGGAGACGCACCGTCCACGCCGGTGATCCGCACCACCGCGGTGTTGTTGTTGCCATTGCCCGCCATATAGGCGTTGCCATTGCCATCGGAACACAGCGCCATCGCCTTGTCCGAGTAGCCGAAGTGGATGTCGAGCACGTAGGTCCAGACCACATCTCCGCTGGACTTGTCGTAGGCCGCGATCAGGAACTTGTCCGATGAGTTGAGGTCATCGCCGGCAGGGTTGTCAAACCAACCTGTGAAGCCCGCCACCAACACATACGTGCCCGATGCATCCACCGACGTGAAGCTGGTGTGGTCCTTGCCCAGAATCGACGTCACGTCCCGGGGCAGCCACCGCTTGGACCACAACACATCACCGGTGGCCGGATCCAGCTTGGTCACCCAACCCCGACTCACGGAGTTGCTGCTCGACGTCGACGCCTTCAACGCCGTGTAGACATAGCCATCGCTGCCATAGTCGATGGCGCCGGCGGCCCCTTCCGTGGAGTTCTCGTCGCCATCACTCTCCTGCATGTAGTCTTCTTGCCACTCCTTCATCCAGCGCAGCTCGCCGTCGGCGTCCATCGAGACCACCGCCATGTTGGTCGAGAAGCCATCGCTCCAGGTCGATGCGTTGGACAACAGATAGGCGTTGCCGCTGGGGTCAGCCGTCATGGCCGCCATTGTGGTGTCGGCCACCGCACCGGCGCTCGACGCCGTCTCGCCGGTCTCGCCCCAGACCTTCTCGAACACCGTCTCTTCACCGAGCAGCACGCCCGGGTCCCGTCCCCGTCCCCGAGACACAAAGCCCACGGCGCGCCCACCGTCGTACTCGATGATGACGTTGACGTCCCGCTCGCCCCAAGACACGGGCCAGAACCACAACCCAAAGGACGCGGACTCGCCTGGCGCGATCGTGGTGCCGCCGAGGTCCAGTTCTTCCCGTGTCGACGCGAAGGCTTCGGTCACCATCCACTCTTCGGGCTGCACATCCCCGACCGGGCTGAGCCGCACACTGTCGATGGTGACGGGCGCGTCGGAGATGTTGGGCAGGTCGATCTCGGACTGGCCCAGGCTCCACAGCGCGATGCCGTCCATGGTGGTCTCGAAGTAGACCGAGGTCTGGGCAATCTCCACGCCACCATTGCCGAAGATGCCGATGGCAGCGTCGGGATCAACATCGGGAAGGTCGGAGCCATCCTCGGTGGCCGTGTCGTCGCCACCGGGAGAAGCGGAGTCATCGCTGGACCCCTTGTCATCGCAGCCGAGCACGAGCAGGGGGCTGCAGAGGCAGATCAGGAGAGATGAGAAGGTCACACGGGTGCGCATGGATGTCCTGGACTGGTCGGGGATGGTGCAGGGGGACCGGCACCACGCCGGGGTGGTCAGCTTTGAGGGCGACGCCGCGCCCAACATCCACCCCAACGAGGGCAAGGCCGCGACTCCCTCAAGAACCTCCAAGTTTTCTTGAGAGGGCCCCGGACCGTCCCTCAGATTCCGGGTGGACACACGCCAGGGCGCGCAGCATCCACCCATTCATCGGCAGCACCCAAGTCCTGCTCGCTGTCGACCTTCACTCTTGAGAGAGGACTGGCTCCCGCGCTTCTGCACCGCTGATCCCGGTGTTCTGGGCGCCCTGCCCGGCGGGCTCTCCAGCCTGTGTGGACTGCAGTCAGGCCTGTTGCTTTGTCTTTGGACGGCGCATGCTCTGCGTGGTCGCCCACGGTTCCTCTCTTGGGTTCGGCCACCGCCGGCGCGAACCTCCACCTCGGTCCGGGGTGGACCGGTCTCGTCGGCGCCAATGGTGCCGGAAAGAGCACGCTGCTGCGCATTGTCGCTGGGGAGCCGCCCTTCGATGATGGCGAGTGCACGCGGCAACCACCCGGCCTCGCTTTGCTGCGGACAGAGCAGTGTCCCACGCGGTGGTCGGCCCCTATTCAAGCCCTCAGCGGGGCCTGCGACAAGGCCCCCGTGCGCCGGCGAACGAAGCTTGCCATGGACATCAAGAACATTGATCAGTGGGACTCTCTGTCACCCGGCGAGCGCATCCCCAAGGAGCTCCTGGCCAGCCACCGCCGCCGAGCAGTACAAGCTCGACATGGCGCGACAGCTCCGGCGGCCCCCCAAGACCACCACCGCCCCCCGGGTTGTTCGCTTCGGGGACCCCGCTGCACGGCATCGTCGACCTCGCTGAGGCCCAGGCCGCTCCGGAGGCCACGGCGCGCTGGACCGCAGCGGCCCAGGCCAAGCTGGCGGCGATGCGGGACGGCGACCGGCTGAGACCCGCCGTCGACTGCACCGAAGTGCGAGGCACGGCGCGCCTGCTGCGGGAGGCCCTGTCCAGGTTGCAATGACCCCTCGGTCGGGGTGACCCTGTGCCGGGGTCAAGCGCCCCGAAGCCACCGCCCCGACCCTGTGGAGGCCATGTGCCCTGGTGGACCCACCTGCGCGACTGGATGCGCGGCACCCCAGCCGAAGCCCCACCGGCCGAGACCGCCACTCCGGCCAAGAAGACACCCGGTCCAGCCCGCTGGATCGCGGCCGACGCCAACCCATTTGGTGTGCCAGTGCTCGATCTTGCCAGCATCACCGGCGGGTTCTTGTCGACCAGCAAGGACCCGGCAGAAGCGGAGAGGTCCCTGTCCTGGGGCACGCGCACGGGGGCGAGCCTGGATGGCACCCGCCCAGCGCTCAGCCGCCACCCCTGCGCCCTGCACTACCCGGCGGGGTTGTTGGAGGAGGGTCTCTTGGCGGTGCCCGCAGCAATGGAGGACAAGTGGGTGCTGGCGTGGCGGAACGACCAGATCTTGGCCGCCCGCAGCTGGACCGGGGCTGTGGTGGCCGTGGGCGCGTGTCGGCGAACCGACACGGGGGTGGAGGTGACCGAGGTGGTGCTGCTGGAGACCACCCTCAGCCTCTTCGGGGACCCGGTCCAGACCTTCGACTGGCTGGTGCGCACCCTGGCACTCGGCGAGGCGCACCCGCTGCCCGTGGACGAGGAAGGCGCCGGACTGCTCGCGGCGGTCCCCCTCTCAATCTTCGGCCCCTTTGGCCGTGCGGCAGCTTGTGCGGCGCGGGGTTGGGATCCATCGCCGGCCCGGCGGCCTCTGCGCACCGACAGCGCGCTGGTGCTCGCCGCGGCCACGGGCGACCTGGAACGGGCACGAGACGTCCTCAAACGGAGTGTTCTGCTGAACGCTCCCAGCCGGTTTGAGGGGTACACCGCGCTGCACATTGCGTCCGCCCGAGGGGCCCACACGATGGTGTCGCTGTTGCTGGAGAGTGGGGCGCTGCCAGACCCCCCGAGCGACCGGGGGATGACCCCGCTGATGGTCGCGTTGGTGCATGGGGCGCCGGCCTCCCTGCTCGACGTGCTGGTGTCCCACGGAGCCGACCCGCTCGCGTGCAACATCGACGGCTTTGACGCACTGCACGCCATTGCCGAGACCAACCGGGCCGAGCTCTTGCCCTGGGTGTTGTCCAAGGGCGCCGCGCTGGAGCGGCGCACCGGGCGCATGCACACGGCCCTCCAGATCGCTGCGGCGTTGGGCCATGTGGAGGCGCTGCAGGCCTTGCTGGAGGCAGGAGCAGACCCCGCAGGCCCCGGGGACACCGCGCGCGGCATCGCAATTGCGGAGAACCAGCCAGCAACGGTGGCGGCCCTGGATGCCTGGGCACAGCGCACGGGCCCAGACCCGGCACGATAGGTCGGCGGCTGGAGGCCCCATGTCCACTGTCACCGTCTGGCACAACCCCCGCTGCAGCACATCCCGCAAGGCCCTCGAGCGCCTGGACGCAGCCGGGGTCACGCCGGAGATCTACCTCTACTTAAAAGAAAGCCCCGATGCGGCGGCCATCACCGCGCTGTTGGCCAAGCTTGAGTTGCCGGCGTCAGGGCTGCTCCGCGCGAAAGAAGCCCTCGCCGGCGAGCTGGGCCTTCGCGAAAGCAACGATAACGACTCCATTATCGCAGCTATGGTCGCCCACCCTCGGCTGATCGAGCGACCGGTGGTCATCGGGCCGAAGGGGGCGGTGGTCGCACGTCCACTGGATGCGCTGGACCGCGTGCTCTGACAGTGTGGCGGGGGACCTGGGGCCGTCTTGGGTGGTTGCGAGATCACAACACACAACCGAAGACCACCCCGAACGCCACCAAAGGGACGGTTGGGTTGAGGACTCAGCGGGCGGTCGAGTAGAGACACGGTCACCCAACCGGGCAGGCACATACTTCCCCTATGCCTTCCACGACCATGCGGTCGGTGTGGATGCCGCCACGGCATTGGCACACGACGCCGCGTGAACACCGAGATAGACGGCCCAAATGAACAGGCATGAACAGCGTCATGATAGCGAAATCGTGAATTGACCAAGCCCCTCACAGCCATCGGCTGGCGGGAGTGGGCTTCACTCCCCGATCTCGGCGTAAAGGCAATCAAAGTCAAGGTGGACACCGGCGCCCGGTCGTCCTCCCTGCACGCCTTTGACCTTGAGACCTTCGAGAAAGACGGCGAGAGCTGGGTGCGCTTCACGGTGCATCCCCACCAGTCCAAAGCGACGGATGCCATCGCGGTGGAAGCGCCGCTGATCGACACGCGCATGGTGAAGAGCTCGTCCGGCGTCAGCGACCTGCGGCCGGTGATCAAGACGACGCTCCAGATTGGCGGCGTCCGGCGGCTGATCGAGGTCACGCTCACCCGGCGTGACGACATGGGCTTCCGCATGCTCGTGGGCCGCGAGGCGCTGCGAAAGACGTTCTCGGTCGAGCCGAACCGCTCGTTCGTGACCGGCGTGCCCCAAGCCGAAGGCACACGAGACGCGTACCTGTTCGGGGGCCAAGCCGTCCGTGCCGGCATGAGAAAGCAGATCGTCCTGCCGATCTCCAAGCTGGCATCGGGCACCCAAGTGAACCTGCCGGTGCTGGTGGTCCACGGGAAGCTTGCCGGTCCGACCATCTGGCTGAGCGCAGCGGTGCATGGTGATGAGCTCAACGGGGTCGAGATCATCCGCCGCGTGCTGGAGAAGCTCGACGAGAATGCCCTGCGCGGGACCATTCTGGCGGTGCCCACCGTCAATGTGCACGGCTTCGCCAGGGGCGAGCGCTACCTGCCCGACCGCCGGGACCTGAACCGCAGCTTCCCCGGCTCTGTCCGGGGATCGCTGGCCCGACGCATCGCCAACCTGCTGATGACCGAGGTCGTCAAGCCGAGCGCCTTTGGCATCGACCTGCACACCGGCTCGGACGGCCGCACGAACCTCCCCCAGATTCGGGCTGATCTCGACGATCCCGAGACCGCGCGCTTGGCGTCGGCCTTCGGTTGTCCGTTGATGATGAACGCCAAGCCCATCGCGAAGACGCTGCGCCACGCGGCCACCCAAGCGGGTGCCAAGGTGCTCCTGTTCGAGGGAGGCGAGGCCCTGCGGCTGGACGGCTTCGCCATCGAAGCGGGCACCAACGGTGTGCTGCGGGTGCTCGCGGCCCTGGACATGATCGACCCGATGGTGCCCCCGGCGGCGACCCACTACCGCGGCGAAGGCAGCCAGTGGGTTCGTGCGGCCCGCAGCGGGCTGGCTCAGCTGGACTGCGCTCTCGGCTCCGTCGTGGAAGAAGACGAGGTCCTGGGGCGCATCAACGACTCCTTCGGCAAGCACCTGGGCCAGCTCAAGAGCCCCTGTGCTGGGCTGATCATCGGGCTGAAGCTCGACCCCCTCGTCAACCGGGGGGACGCCATCGTTCATGTCGCGAACACGCTGCCTGACACACCGGCGGAAGCATCGGTTGAGGGCCTCGCGGAAGCGTCGGTTGAGGCTCCGGCGGAAGAAACGGCGGAAGAAACGGCGGAAGCTCCGGCGGAAGCAACGCCGGAAGCGCCAGTTGAGGCTCCGGTGGAAGCAATGCCGGAAGCGCCAGTGGAGACGCTGGCGGAAGCGCCGGCTGAGGCCCCAAGTGAGGCACAGCCCGAAGCCCCAGCAGACGTGCAGCCGGAGGCCCCGACTGAGGCACAGCGCGAGCCCTAGCTTGCGGCACTCCCCGGGCCCACGACCCGGGGCACAGCCCGGGACACAACCCGGGGACACAACCTGGACCACAACCCGGGGGAACCGCCCGGGGCAACACCCGAGGCACCACTATGAAGCTCGCCATCCTGTCCAGGGCCCCCAACAGCTAAAGCACGAGCCGCCTCCGTGAGGCCGCCCAGCAACGGGGTCACACGGTCAAGGTGCTCAACACCTTGCGGTTTGCGATCGACCTGTCCGCCACCCAGCCGCAGCTGCAGTATCGCGGCAAGACCTTGTCCCACTACGACGCCATCTTGCCGCGCATCGGGGCCTCCATCACGTTCTTCGGCATCGCCCTGGTCCGCCAGTTCGAGCAGATGAGCGTGTACACCCCGAACACCTCCCAGGGCATCGCAAACTCTCGCGACAAGCTGCGCTCGCTGCAGCTGCTGTCCCGGCACAAGGTGAGCATTCCCGCGTCCACCTTCGTGCGAGACCGGTCCGACGCCGCTGCCGCCATCAAGCGGGTGGGCGGTGCCCCAGTGATCATCAAGCTGCTGGAGGGCACCCAGGGCATCGGGGTGATCCTGGCCCCGGACGCCAAGGTGGCGGAAGCCATCATTGAGACCCTCCACAGCACCGGCACCAACGTGCTGTTGCAGCGGTTTATCGCCGAGAGCCGGGGACGGGACGTGCGCGCACTGGTGGTGGGCGACCGGGTGGTGGGTGCGATGCGACGCACGGCTCAAGGCGACGAGTTCCGCAGCAATGTGCACCGAGGTGGCTCTGCCGAGTCGGTTGACCTCGACCCTGCCTACGCCCAAGTGGCCGTGCGCGCGGCACAGATCATGGGCCTTCGGGTGGCCGGCGTGGACATGTTGGAAGGCAAGGACGGCCCGCTCATCATGGAAGTCAACTCGTCGCCTGGCCTGGAGGGCATCGAAGGGGCCACCAAGCTGGACATCGCCAGCGCCATCATCGCGGAGATCGAGAGCCAGGTGGCGTTCCCGGACGTGGATGTTCGCCAGCGCCTGACGGTCAGCGTGGGCTACGGCGTCGCAGAAGTGCACATTCCCAAGGACTCGGTCCTCGTGGGCCACACCATCGACGGCTCGTGGCTGCTCGAGAGCGACATCTCGGTGCTGACCCTGATTCGCGACGGCGTGACGATCCCGAATCCCCGGAAGTCCCGGGTGCTGGCGGCGGATGACTTGCTGTTGTGCTTCGGCAAGCTGGAGAACATGCGGTCCCTGGTGCCTGGTGGAAAGGCTAGGCTCGGCGCCATTCCTGCAGCGAGCGTGGCACCGGCGAGCGGTGACTTGGGGCCGAGGGTGCCCCGCGGGGCGGATGTGGACTCCGACGAGACGACCTGAAGGTGCGGTGACGTTGAGGCCGTGGGGTGGATGAGGTCTGCATTGGGGCTCGGGGGTGGCACGCCAGCAGCGCTCGGCGCCACATCTGGATGCTTCCCCCGCGCGCGATGCTCCGGCAAACGGCGGGGGAACGCACCCTTCCCGTCGACGCAGCCTCCCCAGCCGAATATCAATGGAGCAGGAGGTCCATTGATGTCCACGCGCACTGCTCCGGAGTCGTCCCGCCGCTGGCAACCCCTCACCGGGGGCACGGCCGTCTGGGTGTTTATGTCCGTCGAGGTCATCACCTTTGGCATGTTCTTGCTTGGGCATGCCTGGGGATGGCGGACCACCCCCGAGTCCCACGCCGCCGGACAGGCCCTGCTGGACGTCGAGTCCGCCGTGGTCAGCACGTTCCTGCTGCTCCTCGGCAGCGGCTTCGCCTACCATGCCGTGCTCGCCGAAGAGGACGACCGTCCCCAGCGCACCGTCGCCATGCTCTTCGCCGCCGCCGCGTGTGGGGTCGCGTTTTCCATCCACAAGATCATGGAGTACCAAGCGCCCGCCTTGGCGAACGTGAGCCTCTCAACAAGCTCATTCTGGTTCTCCTACCTCTTCCTCACCGGCCTCCACCTGTTCCATGTCATCGGTGGTGTTGGGTTGTTCGGTTGGGTCGGCGTCCAGACACTGCGGTCCCCCGACCACCCCAATGCCGAGCCCAGCGTGGCGTCCGTCGCAACCTATTGGCACATGGTCGACGTCATCTGGGTGCTGCTGTTCCCCATCCTCTACCTGATGCACCCATGACCCGAACCACCCTCGCGACCGTGGCCCTCGTCGGCTTGCTCCTGCTCACTGGCCTCACCGCCTGGTTGGCCGAGACTGCCGCCAGTCCGTGGATGCTCGCGGGCGCAGCCATGGCCAAGATCGCCGTCATTGGGCTGGTCTTCTTGGAGCTGGACCGATCCAGGCCCGTGTGGGCCGTGGCCTTCTTGGGCATGACCGCAGCCATAGCGTGCGGGGCAGCGGCACTGCTTGCGTGAGCACCCAAGGCGAGAACGCTCTATTCCACGCCATCTTGGTCCCGCCCCAAGCAAGTAGAGTGTGCTCCGCCTCCCGAAATTGGGGTCCCCCAGCAGTCTGAACCGTTCGTTGGCGGTCTGCTCCACAGAAGGAGGCAGCAGCAAACGCTTGTCCTCGTTGAAGATAGCGACCACTCGGAGGTTCTCGGCGACCGCCCGGCGGGTCTACGAGCGATAGCGGCGGACCTTGCACCGGAAACATCACTCGACATCCAGTGCGGTTCACCGAGCAAGCGGGTCAATGAGTAGCCGCCGACACTGACGACCCGTCGCCAAAGGGACGGAGGGGAGCAGCCCTGATTGGGTCGGAGCAGGGTGTTCCGAAGCTCGGGCCCCACCCCGAAGGCCTTGCAGTCCGCGACTCGACCTTGGGTGTCATTGACCTGGAGGAGCTCGCCGGTGGTGGCCCGGTTCCGGGCGTGGACCTTGGCCGAGGTAGGGGCTGAGTTGTCCGCGGTCTGCGGTGGGCGCCTCAGTTCAGCGCATCCGATGTGCTGAACCCGTTCGGTCTCCGACCGGACGGCGGCAGCCTCGGCACGAGGATGCCGTGGGGGAGTGCCCTTTGGGGCGCGGTGCGGGGGCTTGTCCCCGCCAAGAACGCACTGGTTCATGGGTTCGCTATTTGCGAGCCCGTGAACGAGTCCGGGTCTCCCTCCAGCGCTCCGCCCCCGACCCGATAGCGGACACCCAGCCCGATCGTGAGCTTGGCGTCCCCGTCCGCGGTCAGGACCCCGCCCAGCAGCCCCTGCTCTCCGGTCAGTCGGCGCAGGGAGTCGCCAACGCTGAGCTGGATGCCGACCCGGTCCCAGGGCTGGAACCCCAGCGACAGGCGCAGGCCCCAGTCCGGGAGCACAGCCGTGGTGCTGAACGGCTGGGTGAGGCCGAGGTCTGGGTCGACCCACTCGCCGGTCGAGCGGTACCAGTATCCGCCCCCGTATAGGCCCACCCCGGCGTAGACGCGGTCTCGCGGGCCCGGCGTGAACTGGAGGTCGGCGTGGAGCTGCAGGTGCACGTCGAACACCGTGCCGGTGGTGCGGATGCCGCCCTGCTCCCAGGCCTCCGAGCCGGCGAACGCCCCCAGCGCCAGCCCGGTGCGCAGGTCGAAGCGGTCGCGGTCGAGCCAGGTGTGGTCGCCGCGCGCCCAGAGCCCATCCGAGCCCGCCCCGAAGCCCACCTGGTACTCCAGGTCGGCGCTCTCGATGAAGGGGGCGGCGTGGGCCTGGGGGGCCAACAGCGTCAGCAGAGACAGGGGGCCGATCATGGGTACAGCTCGTCGAGGCTGGCCTCGAAGATGCGCTCCGCGGCCTCCATGTGGCCCGCGGTGGGGTCGTGGCGGGTGATGGTCAGCGACGGGTAGGCCCGCGACTTCAGCTGGTCGACCATCAGCGTGACGGGGGCGTTCATCCCGGTGCCCTCCAGCGTCCCGGCGCCCACCACAAGGCGGAAGGGCAGGTCATCGACGGCCGCGGCGGCCTCGATCTCCGTGTCGAACAGCGCGCCTCCGGCCCACCACAGCGACGGGCTCGCAGCGACGAGCGTGTCGAAGGCGCTGTCGGCGCGGCCGAACTCCAGCATGTCCGACAAGACGAAGTGGCCACCCAGGGAGTGCCCCATCAGCGCGCGCTCGCCGGCCGTGATCTCGTGCACCGTCTCCAAGGCCGGGACCAGCTCGGTGACCAGGGCCTGGTGGAAGGCCCGGGCCCCGCCGCCCTGGCGGGCGTCCCCCTTGCCCTGGGCGGGCCAGATGAGGTCGGTCATGCGCTTCTGGTTGATGGTCTTGAGCTGCGACGGCCGCTGGGCGTTCAGCCCCTCGTACCCGACCCCCACCAGCACAAACGGGGCGAGGTCGCCGGCCTCCCAGCGCCGGTCGACGTGCCGGGCCAGCCCGTCAAAGTGGTAGTAGCCGTCGACCACGTAGACCACTGGCAGCGGCTGGTCGGTCTGGAAGCTCGTCGGGAAGAGGGCCTCCAGCAAGTAGCGGTCCCCGGTGATCTCGGAGTGCACGATGATCGACTTCGTGTCCGGGCCGGCGCACGCTCCGAGAAGGAGGGAGAGAAGGAGGCCGAGCACGAGGCTGAGCGGGGGGACGCTGTGAAGCGGGCCGGCGGTTGAGCGGGACAGGGGCTGCTCCGTGGGGGGCCAGGGGCGCTGAGGGGGTGCGGGGTATCTCGGCGGCCCCCTTCCGCGCGCATGCGTGGCCGGATAGGCCGAGAGTGCAGTGTTGATCGTCATCATGCAGCCTCGGCAAGCGACGTGGGCGTGCGCCATCGAACCGGGTTGGCCTCGGCGCAGCGGCGTCGGAGCGGGTCGGGACCAATCCGTACGGGTGGCGGCGTCGTGGATGGCCACCGCTCGGAGAGGTTCGATGACCTGACGGCCGTGGCGGCCGCGGGTGCGCCGGACCTCGCATCTGAACGCGCACTCGACGTCCAGGACGGTCCTCCTGAGGCCAGCCAGCGCCTCGCGCAGAGGCATCCGCTTGACACTCCGGGTCCGATCTCGGTGACGGCGGAAGACGAGCGGGTCTCGGTCGTCGGGGAGGCGTGTGATGACGTACCCGCCGACACTCTCGATGCCGCGCCAAAGGCTCTGCGAAGCGTGTCCCTGGTCGAAGAGCAGCAGCGTGTTCCGAAGCTCATGGCCCACCCCGAAGGCCTTGCAGTCCGCGACCCTGTCCAAGCGCCAGCGTCGCCTCCACGAGCTCGCCAGTGGTCGCCCGGATGCGAGCGTGCACGTTCGCCGCGGCGGGCGAGGAGCTCGTCCGCGGACCCGGCCGGGACGCAGCCGTCTCATCGGGGAGCTGCAGGATGCCCGCGTCCTCGCAGCGCACGTCCTTGAAGAACGACAGCGAGCCCGGCGGCCGCCGAGGGGTCTCACGGGAGTCCGCCATGAGCGGGTCCAGCAGCTGCCGGGGGTAAACCTCAGTGGACGGGTCTGACCCGCTCGTCGACCGCACCCATGCCGTCCGGGGCCTGCAGTGCCTTCTGCAGCCAACGCAGTCCCCCCGCCGTCGCGCCCACCGCCGTGACCATGCCCACCCGCGACGCCACCAGCGGCCACGACACGTCGCCCGGATGCCATTGCTGCACCACCACCGTGGCCGCCATGGTGCCCGCCCCCAGCAACCACACGGGCTCGGCCCAGGGCGGCAGGGCCCGGGGGGACAACCCGGCCATCAGCCCGAAGACCACCGGTCCCAGCGCAACATAGTGGAACCCTCCCACCATCACCGGGCGGGTCGCCGGCAACACCCCGATGCCCAGCGCCACGAGTGCCACCACCACCGCCGCCCACCCCATCCGCGCGACAATCGCCAGGGTGCTCCGCCACACAGCCATCCCCAACAGACCGGCCAACAACACCGGTCCCAACCCCAACATAGGCCAGTGCAGTGGTCCAAAGAATGCCCCACACATCACCGTTCCCAGCAGCCATGCGCCCGCGTGGGGCGCCGTCAAGGTCCGCAACGCAAGCCCCGACGGCAGCACCGCCCCCAACAACAGGATCGTGAGGAAGCCCTGCACCACTTGGTGGGCCAGCGTCGGGTCACGGCCGGTCAACACGGCCACCGGCGGAATGCAGATCGCCCCCAACACAATGGCGGGCGCCACCGGTCGCAGCCAACCCTGGCCCCGGCGCATCATCCACGCCGAGACCAGCCACTGGCCCAGCACCCACGTCGACCCTGCGATGGCCAACAACCCATAGCCTTCGCGCACAAAGCCCACCGTGCTGCCCACCACCGCCAACCCATACAACACAAGCGAGCGCTTGCCGGGCACCGCCTCACCCAACCGGGCCCAGGCCGCCCACATCAACGGAAACAACAAGCCGTAGTACGCGAGGTGGCTATGGGCCGCCCGCAGATCGACAAAGTCGACGGGCAGGGGGTTGCCGGCCAAGGCCCAGCGCAAGGTTGCGCCCAAGCTGACGGTGCCGACCAGACAGCACACCGCGAAGCTGGACATCCTTCGGCGAGCGGTGGGCAACGGCATCGTGGGTTCCGGACGGACAGGACCGGTGCGCACTATGCTGGCGCACCTCGACCCGCACGGCACCGCCAAGCCGTGGGCCCCTCACAACAGCCAGGGCGTGACCTCTCGCAGCTGATCCGGCTCCCCCGGTGCCAGCTCCCACTCAATGCGCTTCGGAAAGCGCTCCTTGTCCATCAGCCCTGAGCGCTTCACTGCCAGGGCGACCGCCGCTTTGGGCCAGACCCGCAGTCCCCGCGCCGTCGGCGGCCCCGGCTCAATGCCCAAGCGACGGCGCACAAGCCCGTTCGTGTAGCGGGTGGCGTACAGGTTCCGGGACTCGGGCGTCCAGTGCTCGGTCGTCACGGAAATATTGACCATGTCGTGATTCTCGACACGGTGGGGCGCGTTCAGTGGCCAGTTCAGCATCTCGCCCGGGGCCAAGCGGAACACCCGCGCATGCTCGTCGAACCAGGGCTCGTAGTGGATCTCGGCCTCGGTCTGGTTGAGCACGATGCCTTCGATCTGGTCCTCGGGCAAGAAGGGTGGGCTGTTGGGATACACAAACACCCGCTTAGTGCCCCGCACCTGCCACAAGGACTGACCCGGCAGATCCGCGTGGTAGTACACTTGGGCGCCCGGGGAAGATATCAAGATGCCCAAGTTCAGCCGGCGGGGCTTCAACTCGGGAATGCCCGCGGCCAACGCCTCAAACAGCTCATCCAACAACCGGTTGTACCGGGGATCCACCTCGTGCACCCTCCGGAGGTTCAGCCACAAGCGACCATCCGCGATGGCTTGCAGCACCTCGGCACCGGAGCAGCGCCCTAGGTCGCCCTCCCGCCACTCCTTCATGTTGCCCGTGCCCTGCTCAGCCATGTGAAGCAAGTCATAGTTGTGGCGCGGGTAGCCCTCAATCAACCGACCCAGCGTCGCATCACTGAACAGGGTGGACTCCGGGAGCTGGTGCTGGATGCGGACCGGGTGCCGCCCCCACAGCTTCGCGTGCTCCGGCTGGAGATCCACCAGCCCAGGATGGCCATCACTCGGGGGATGACTGGCTTCGGGAGTGCGCATCGACGAACCTCAGGAGGACGGAAGGGCAGGGGGTGGGACTCCAGAAGTCGGTTCTCAGAGCCGACACATGGAGTGAAATCCACGGAGTCGAGATGACACACATGCCAATGGCCATGGTGGGGCCCGCCCCCGGCCTGCGGGCAGTGCGCGTGCAAACCCATGCGTCCCTGAACCGCCTGATGCCGGACTGGTCCGCGCTGGAGGACATCGCTGGCTGTGTGCCCCTGTCGGCCGACCTCGCCGCCCACGTCCTCCGCCACGATCCCGACGTGGACCCCCTCGTCATCGCCGTCTACCGGGGGACCCAGCTGGTGGGCGCGCTGCCCATGCGCCTCTCCCGCCGGGGAGGACTCACCCTCGCCCGCCGCTTGGGGGGCGTCACCCAGCCGTGTGATGGCCTCCTCGTCCACCGGGCCGAGCGCCCGGGCCTCGTCGCGGCGGCGGCCCTGTCGATGCTCAGTGAGACCCCGGGGCTCGACTTGGTGCAGTTCGACGCGCTGCCGGCGGGCGATCCATTGCTGGAGACCGGCGCGCTGCGCGAGGTGGCCCAGCCCAGGTCTGCGACATTCGCCATCGACCTGCGGGGCCCGACGCCCCTGCTTGCGCGCCAGTCCAAGCACCGCCGCAAGTCGATTCGCCGCCGCCGTCGCCAGCTGGAGGACTACGGTCCCGTGCGGTTGCTGGTGGCCACTGACCCCGAAGAACGCCTCGCCCTCACCGAGCGGGCGCTCGCCCTCAAGCTCGAGTGGCTGAACCGGGAGGGCCACCTCGCGCCCACATTTCGGTCCTCAGCGCTGCAGCGGGGCCTGCGCCGCGCGGCGGAAGACAGCGGGTCCGGCATGCTCGTCTTTGCCCTGATGGTCAACGATGTCGCAGCCGCCATTGAGATCGGCTTCCCGGCGGGAGCAATCTATCACTCCTACCTGGGCGCCTACGATCACGACTTGGCCCGGATGGGACCAGGGACGGCGCTGACGGTGGAGGTGGCCGAGTGGTGCCGCCAGCAAGGCTTCTCAACCTACTGCTTGGGCACGGAGTGGAGCGCGTTTAAGGAGTCTTGGGGCGACACCCAGCGTGTGGTGATGCAAGCGAGCTGGCCCGTGTCTCTCCCCGGCCGCCTCGCTGCACCGATGGTGCGGGAGGGCCCCCGGCTTGCTCGGTCGCTCATCCACGCCCTCACCCCTTACTTGCGCCGGCAGGTTGCCTGAGGCCTACAGAACATCGGCCCACGGCGGCTCCCAGGCACTCTGGAGGTCGCCACGGTCTTCCAGCAGCTTCGCGGCCCATGCAAAGCGCGGCACCCCCGCGAGCGTGGCGAGATCGCCGACCTGCACCAGCAACATCCGCGCCCGGGACCACGCCACGGTGAGCCGCCGACCGTCGGCCACAAAGCCCACCGTGCCGTCCTCGTTGGACCGCACCCAGGACATCACAATCACGGGCTTCTCGCGCCCCTGCCACGCGTTGACCGACGCGCTCTCGATCGCTGGCAAGGCGTCCCGCAGCCGGGCCACTTGGGCGCTGTAGGGCGTGATGATGCCGATGTGCTCCGGCGCCACCCCTGCCGCGACGAGCTGGTCCACCACGGCCACGACAATCCTGACTTCTCCCATGTTCTCGAGAGACAGCGACACCGGGTCTCGGACCTCTTCCGCGCCGGTTCCTGCGGTGTCGATGAACAGGTGGGACCGGGACGTCAGCGGGGTCTCACGTACGCCGGGAACATCCGTCAACACGGCATTGTCGACCGAGGCATGGGGACGGTAGGCTGGACCATAGATGGGCTGCACAAGCTGCTGGACGGCGGCACTCATGCGGTGCTGCACTTCCAGCATCGGGGCCGAGCGCTCCGACTGCATGAGCACCCGCTGCAGCGCGCTGTCTTCGAGGGGGCTGTTCGCTTCTTTGACCACCGGCCCGAGCTGCTCCGGGTCCCCCACCAGCACCAGCCGCTTCACCCACGGCACGGCCACCCACACCGCAGGCTCGGTCGCTTGGGTGGCCTCGTCCACAAAGGCCACGTCCGCGCCCTCCAGCCGCGACGCGACCCGCGCAAGGGTGCCGAGGGTGCACGCCACCACCGCCGCACCCGACACCGCATGGGACCACGCTTGCTCCCGCAGGCCCCGCAGCTCTCGACGCAGCCGCTTTCGGGTCTGCCAGGCCGCCCGATCGCTGCCCGAGACCCGCTGAAGCTCCCGCTCAAGGGCCTTGAGGGCCGACGCCAGGGGACCCCGGGCCAGGCGGGCGTCCACCGTGAGGTCTTGCAGGTCCGCCCGCACCCGCGCCGGGTGGCCCAAGCGCACCACGTCGAGTCCCCTCGCCTTCGCCGTCGCCGCGAGGTTGTCCACCGCGGCGTTGCTCTCGGCCAAGGCCCACGGACGCTCCCCCCGGCGGACCGTCTCGGCGAGCAGGTGTCCCAAGAGCCAGGTCTTGCCCGTGCCGGGTGGGCCGTGAATGGCCGCCAGCGGGGCACCGGAGAGGGCCACCGCCGCCGCCCGAGCCTGGGCCGGATCGAGCTCAGCCCCGGCGCTGATCTGCAGGACCCCGTCCCCGGGCTCCCCCACCGCCACATCCGCGTCCAGCAGCGCGGTCTTGAGGGGCGATGACCACTGGTCCGCCTTCTCCAGGGCTTGGCGAAAGCGGATGAACGTCGACGCATCGTGCATCCGGGTGAGCACCAGCCGGTCGCCATGGTCCGGGTCCACCTCGGCGTCGCGCACCTCGATGACAGCGGTGGGCGGCACACTGTCGACGGCGAGCACCCGCCCCTCGGCCACCACCCCGCCGGGCATGTCCACGCGGACCCGGTCGCCCTCCCGAATGCCGCCGTGCAGCGCCGACTTGCCCCGAAGGGTCAGCTCCACTCCCCGCCAGCTCGACCGCACCACATCCACATGCAGCGCCGGCCAGCGCACCCCGGCGGCAATCTGTTCGCCCGGCGGTCGGGCCAGGGCGTCTTCGAGCCGGTGGGCCTCCCCGCGCTCCGCGACCTGGAGTGCGGCATGAAGCCCCGACAACAGATCACTCTCGAGACCACGGTGCCGGGACATGGGCGCTCCTGGGCCGACCTCAGTCCGCCGCACAGCGCTGTAGTCCGTCACCCCGTCCGGCGGCGAGCCGCTGCGCGGAGGGCCTCACCACTGCGTCGCCACAAAGGTGGTCAACGCCGCGGCCCACTGGTCCATCGCTTCGACCTGGGGCATGTGCCCGACCCCGGGAAGGGCAACAAGCTTGGCGTCGGGAATGGCCTCTGCGACTTGCTTTCCGAGCACGTCGCACCGGCCCAGGGACTTGGCTTCTTCGGGGCTCACCATGTCCCGGTTCAGCGCGGTGCGGTCCCGCTCGCCGATCACCAGCAAGGTGGGCTCTTTCAGATCGGGGAACTCATTGACGACCGGCTGGGTGTAGATCATCTCGTACTGAAGGGCCGACAGCCGGGCCATGTGCTCTCGGTCCGGCCCCACCGCCCACCCGGCCTGCACCGTGACCAGCTCGTCCCACGCCGGCTTCCACGCCCCGGCAAAGTACGCATTCGACATGTAGGTGCGGATGGACTCCGGCGTGGCCTTGAGGTTGTTGGCGGTCCAGGTGTCCACGTCCCGGTGGGGGGTCTCTCGGCGCCAGTCCTCCAGCCCGATGGGGTTGAGCAGCACCAGCCCGCCGGTCTTCTCGGGGATCAACAACGCAGAGCGGGTGGCCACCATGCCGCCCATGGAGTGCCCGACGACGGTGGCCTCCGGGATGGCCAGGGCGTCGAGCAGCCCGCCGGTCCCCGTTGCGAGGCCATGGAAGCTGTGGTCGAGGTCGAGAGGCTTGCTGGACCGGCCAAAGCCGATCTGGTCGGGCACCACCACGCGGTGGCCCTGGGCGACGACAACGGTGATCGATCTCCGACCGGCCCGAGCGATGATTGAGCAGGGGCACAGCATCCGCGCTGCTGCTGCTGCTGCGCTCAACGTGGCAGCCTCCACCCTCCGCCGGCGCCTCAAAGATTGACCACACGCAATCCGCCACACCACCGGTGTCGAGCCATTCGACACGGCCATCGTCCCGCGAGTGATCCCACCCCATGTGGCCCGGGGATTCCGAAGCCCAAGCTGCTGCTGGCTGGCAGGTGTCCATCGGTGTCGCGGATCGTCCTCTTCGTCGGCCTTGACTCCGGAACACCCTTCCCTGGTGGTTGGGACTTCAGTCGATCCAAGCTCGATCCGTTGTCCGTTGCATAGACAGGAGGACAGCAATGCCGACCCACGTGAAGACCGCCGTGCCAATTCTCTTGATGGGTTGCACACAGGCGCTGGCTCCCACAGCGGCGCCCCCATCCGAGCCCCGCAACCCGCACCGCACCGTCGACAGTCAGCGTGAGGGTGCATTGGTGCTGACCCTCGCGGACGGCGAGGAATCGAGCACCGCCCAAGTCATGACCTGGACGCTCGACGGTCTCGACCCCAACACCGCTGAAGCCGTGTGCATCGGCACACCCCTGGCCAGATGCACCCGCTGGAAGCCACCCACCGATTCGGGAACCTGGCGAGCACCCTCCCCAACGGGAAGCCACACCGCAGCGGCCTGGGTGCGCCTGACGGGCGGCCGGCTGATCGGTCCCGCGAGCGACACCGTGTTCGTCGACGCCCGGAGACCGACCACCGGTACACTTGCGGTCACTCCTGATCAGGGCACAATGCACCTCAGCTGGGAGGGCTTCAACGACGAAGGCAGTGGAGTCGATCACTACGTCGTGGTGGCCAACCCAGGAATCACTGCGCCAGCTTGCGATGGCGCAAGTCCCCCCACGTGGGAAGGCACCGCACTAGAGACGACGCTGACGGGCTTGGCGGCCGGACAACACACCGTGCGCCTGTGCGCGGTTGATGGGCTTGGCAACACTTCCTACCCAGCGATCGAGCGGGCCACGGTCCTCGCCGACCCCACAGCGCCGGTGGTCTCAGGATTCTCGGTCTCACACGATGCCAGAGCAGTCCCAACGCGAGAGGTCACGCTCAACGCAACCGTGGTTGACATCGGCCCCATTCGCTTCTGCGCCAGTGAACGCGCAACCACCGCGGACGAGTGCCATGGGTGGTTTCCCTGGACAGATGGCGCAGTCCACGAGCTCGACCCGACGGATGGCGAGAAAACCGTGAGAGCGTGGTTCTCCGACGCACAGAACAACGTCTCGGACATGGCTGTAGATACTGTCATTCTGGACAACTCTCGCCCCCGCAACGGCGCATTGGAGCTCACTGCAGGCTCCGGAAGCGTCGCGCTGTCTTGGTCTGGCTTCACCGATGAGCACTCCTCCATCGCCGAATATGTCGTGGTCTACGACTCCCCCTGGGCGCCAGATGACTGTAGCGGGGGCACCGAAGCCGCTCGCGGATCCGAAACGACGCTGTTGGTCACAGATCTCCCAGGAGAGCAGTTTGTGGGCTTCCGTGTGTGCGCCGTCGACGCGCTAGGCCACACCTCGACCGGCGCCAACGACCGAGTCTTCGTTCGAAGCGAAGCCGAGCCGCCAACAGTGCTTGGTTTCGTGCTCCATGGTGGACGCGCGGAGACCAACGTGCGCCGCGTGGCCGTCGACATCGACGCAGCAGACGGCAGCGGCATCGCCCGGATGTGCATGTCCACGCAATCTTCGATCTGCTACGCATGGGAGGCTTGGAGTGCCACGAGCAGCGTGCTGTTGCCCGAGCAGCAGGGAGACCACAGCGTCTATCTGTGGCTAGAAGACACCGATGGCAATCGCAACTCCACGCCCGCCATCGCATCGATCCGCTACCAGATTGCAGGCGACCAAGACGGCGACGGTTTTGACGAAACGGTGGACTGCGACGACGACGACGCGGACATCTATCCCGAGCAGGACGGAGCCTGCGCGCTGGGGAGCAGTTGCCTCGACATCCTGCAGAGCGGCCGCGGGACCGAAGACGGCGAGTATACGATCGATCCCGATGGTCCCGGCGCCGGACTCTCGCCGTTTACAGTGCAGTGCGACATGCAGACCGACGGTGGCGGCTGGACCGAGGTTCCCTACGTCGCCGATCTGACCTACCGACAGTGGTTCTCCGGCGGGGACCGTTGGCAGGCGCTGCCAGACTCATTCTCGTTGGGCCTGACCGATGATCAGATCATCGCACTGCAGGCTGGTGCCTCTGAAGGCTACCAAGAGTACGTTGGCTACTGCAACGGCGTCCTCCATGACTACTTCCGGTCGAGCGGCAACTACGCCTATGCATTCGGGTTTCAGTTCTTCGACGGCACCCAGACCCCCCGCGGCGTCGGAGACCGGGCACCCCACGACATTGCGGTGATGGTCGACGGTTGCGCCGGCAACGGTCGGGAGGGGGGCGACCCCACGAAAGCAACGATTTTCGCCGTTTCCAGCCCGCTGGTTCCGATCATCAATGTGGCCTGTCGAGACTGTGGGGACGGCGGAGAGGCTTTTGGATCTCCGCTGACCGACAATCCCGCTTGGCTGCGGTAGGCAATCAGGTCCTGGCCCCGCTGTGCCCAAAGGTGAAGGAAAGTGGCCCGAGTGGGATGTCCGCCCAGTAGTCGGGTGCGAAGGGGGGCGTCGCATCCGCGACGATTGGGGGGCCGCCTCGTTCAGCGCATCCGATGCGCTGAACCCGTTCGGTCCCCGACCGGACGGCGGCAGCCTCGGCACGAGGATGCCGTGGGGGAGCGCCCTGTGGGCGCGGTGCGGGGGTCTCCCCGCCAAGACCGGGCGGGTTCATGGGCTCGCCATTTGCGAGCCCATGAACAAGCTGAGCCGGCTGGTGGCAGGACTGGTGATGGAATCTTGGAGGTCGTCGATGGCCTCCAAGTCGACTGAACCGGCCAGGTGGGAGCTGTACAGTCCCTCCCGTTGCAACAGGCCGCCGACCTAGCCGGGCTCGGTGCAGGCGTCGGCCTCGCGGAGGATTTGTGGCTACTGAGCAGCCGAGAACCTGCGGCGACGGGGGCGGTCCGTCCGCTCAGGGTCGGGTGCAGGACGTGGCTTCGGGGTGTTCGGGTCGGGCTGGGACTTGGTCGCGCTCGACAGTCGTTTGGGGGGGAGTCGGGGTCTCACCATCATTGGCACGGAGGGGGCACGGAGGGGGCACGGACGGCCCACTGCTCCAGCTCGAGGAACTGGGCTTGCGCATCAAAGCGATGGACCTCCACCTCAAACGGGCAAAGGTGGCCCGCGAAGGTCTGAGCGGGGGTAAGGGCCGGCGGGCCAGCCGCGGCACCGAGAGCGAGGGCCAGCAAGAGGAAGGTCATTGGGGGCTCCGACGTGGGACGGCGCCCCGCTCCAGATGTCGGCAGGAGCCACCCGGCTGAGCACACACCCCAACTCCCAGACGTCCTCCCCGATCATGCTTCACCAAGCCGGCCGGGCACCGCTGCGTCACACGCCCGCCGCGCCGCACTCCCCTTGCCCGGACCATTCCCGATGAGAGCCCTCGTCTACTCCCAATACGGCGCGCCGACGAACGTGATGTCCCTGCGCACAGACCTTCCCGAGCCCGTCGCTCGCCGAGGTGAGGTGCTCGTTCAAGTGGTCGCCAGCTCGCTGAACAGCTGGGACTGGGACCTGGTCACGGGGTCCACCCAAGGACGCCTCGTCGGTGGCTGGACCCGCCCCCGCTTGCCCACCCTCGGCTGCGACATCGCCGGCCGTGTGGTGCAGGTCGGCCCCGGGGTCGAGGGCTTGGTGGTCGGGGACGACGTGTTCGGCGACGACTCGGGTGCGGCATGGGGCGGGCTCGGTGAGCGGGTGGCGGTGCCCCAAGAGCTGCTCGCCAAAAAGTGCCCCGCCATGAGCTTCGAGGAGGCGGCCTCGGTTCCCCAAGCCGGCGTCTTGGCCTTGCAGGCCTTGCAGATGGGCCGTGCCTTGGCGCCTGGACGACGGGTGCTGCTCAACGGCGCGGGTGGGGGCGTCGGCACCTTCGCGCTGCAGCTCGCTTGCTCGTTCGGCGCGACGGTGGACTGCGTGGACCAGGAGGGCAAGCTTGACGCCCTGACCCAGCTCGGGGCCGCCGGTGTCTTCGACCACATGCGCGAAGACCCCACCCTCCAAGATGGCCAATACGACGCCATTGTCGACGTCGTCGGCACGCGCCCGTTCACCCACTGGCGCCGGGTTCTCGCACCCGGGGGCACCTACGCCGTGGTCGGCGGCAGCTTGGCCCGCATCGCCCAGACCTTCGCTGTGGGCGCCATTGTGGGTCGCGTCACGGGCCAGCACCTCGGCGTGTTGCTGCATCGTCCCAACGCCGCCGATCTGGATTGCCTCACCCAGATGTTCGAGGAAGGCCGGTACCGCCCTGTGATCGACCGGGTGGTCGGACTCGACGAGGCCCCCCGAGCCTTGGCCGACCTGGGCGCCGGCAGGGTCCTGGGCAAGGTTGTGGTCACACTGTAGGCCCGGGCCCCATCGAAGACGCCCTGTGCAAGGATGCACGCATGCTGGACTGGGACTCATTTCGGACGGTGCTGGAGGTCGCGCGACACGGCACGCTCACCCGTGCAGCGGCGGGCCTCGGGGTCACGCGCACCACCGTCGGGCGCCACCTGAACCACATCGAGACCACGCTCGGGGTGCCGGTCTTCCACCGCACCCCCAACGGGCTGGAGTTGACCACCGCCGGCCAAGAGCTCGTGGACACTGCGCGCCGGGTCGAGACCGAGCTGCTCGCATCGGAAGGCCGTGCGCTGGCCAGAGACCCCTCCCTCAGCGGCAAGCTGCGGGTCTCGGTGATGGACATGGTCTTCACCGGCTTCGCGGATGTCTTTGCGTCCTTCGTCGCCAGCCACCCCGGCGTCGAGCTCACGGTGTGCACCAGCGACGTCTACGTGTCGCTGTCGCGGCGAGAGGCCGACGTCGCGATTCGGCTCGGCAACGCGCCCGGGGACCACTTGGTGGGCCGCCGGGTCCGCCGTGTCGAGTTTGAGCTGTATGCCTCCCGGGCGCTGGCCGAGCGAGTGGGCCTCGACCGGCCGCTGTCGGGCTGGCCGTGGCTGGGCTGGGATACGCAACAAGACTCAACGGTGCTCGACAACTGGCTCGCCACGCACGCTCCCGGCGCCCGTGTGGTCATGCGCTTCTCCAGCGTCGAGGTCGCCCACCGGTGCATCCGCCAGGGCATCGGCATCCTCTTTCTGCCCACGTTTCTGGGCGAGCCCGACCCCGCGCTGGTCTCGCTCGGCGTGCAGCTCGACGGCCAAGGACGGGACCTCTGGCTGCTGACCCTTCCGGAGCTGACCGGCACGCCCCGGGTGCGGGCATTCCTGGACCATGTCTATGGGGCGTTCACCACCCGCTGACCCCGTGCACGGATGCACACCCCCCACCGCAGAACCGTTCGTGTCGCCCGGCCGCACCCCGCCGTAGGTTGTCCGTGCCTGGAACACGGAAGACAACTCATGAAGCTCCGCCACCTCGTCACTGCAACAGTCCTCGCCACCGTCCCGACCACCGCAGTCGCCCAAGACACCGAAGCAGAACCTACCGAGAACGGCCGTCCAGAGTTTTTCTTGCAGACATCCTTGTTCATGCTCGGCAACCTCTTGCCCGAGCCGCCCAGCTTCTACCAGCTCAACGTGGGCGTGTACTTGACCGAGCGGGACGCGCTGATTGTGGAAGCCATCACGTGGACCTACCCGGCCCCCTTGGGCATCCAGTACTGGGACGGGTACGGCGACCCGGCCCTCAACTATCCCGGGCATGTGCGGGACTGGGGGCTCGGCGTGGCTTGGCAACACTTCTGGTGGAAGGGGCTCTACACGACGGCCCACATCACCCCGTTCGTCCACAGCCACCATGACGCCCTTGGGGACCGGCTCCAGACGGGGTTTATGTTGTGGTTGTCCGGGCGAGTGGGCTACCACATCGACTTTGCCAACGACCGCTTGTTCATCGAGCCGTCGGTCGCGTTTAATGCATGGCCAGTCCAGACCCGCCAGCCGGCCGACTTCGCCGCCCAGGATGCGCGGTGGCCCCGCTACTTCTTGCTGGAGCCCGGCCTGCACGTGGGGGTCCGGCTCTGAAGCGGCACGGCAGCTCCGCCTGTCCACAGGGCTGTTGAGCCCGGGCCCGCGGTCCGTAGTCCGTGCCGAGACCCTGGGAGCTTGATGACCACCATCTACGTTGCGGCTGAACACCACCGACTCTACTGGCACTGGAAGGAGACCGGCGAGCGGGACCTGCGGCTGAGCCACGTGGACTTCCACTGCGACATGCGGGGGCTGCTCATCGACCGTGCGCGCCAAGAGGCCGTCGTCGATCGCCCGGTGGAGCTGGAACATGTGGACCAAGGGAACTTCCTGGTGCACGCCATCTGTGAGGGCATGGTGGGCGGCCTGGACTGGATCCACCACGACGTGGGGGGCCGGCCCCACGATCTGGGAACAGTACGGTATAGTACCGATCTACGCACCCGGGCGCTCGGCCGACCGACCACCGGCTGGATGCCCCTGGCGTACCGGGAGCGGTCCCTGGCGAGCTGGGATGGCCCCCGTCCCGGGGAACACCTGGACCTCGACTGGGATGCGCTGGCGTGTCGCAGCTACAGCTTGGACACGGTGCGCCGCCTGCAGCGGGAGTTCCTCGCCAAGGACTTCGCCCACCGCCCCGAGACGGTCTACTTCATCTACTCCTACTGCAGCTCCCACATCGATGATGAGGCATTCGAGAGCTTTCTCGACCAGCTTCGCCGCAAGCTGGACGCCCGGGTGGAGCGGCTGAGCCCCCTGCCGGCCGAACACTCAAACCAAGAGCACGATCCGCCGATGGCCACCCGGATTCGCCGACGCTTCACGGGACCGCTCAAGCGACCCCAGCGTTGGGTGACGCGGCACCTCAAGCGACTCAACGGCGGCGACGATCTGCGCTTTCCGTACGCCGCCTGAGCGGTCGCCCCCGGCACGCTCAGAGTATCGACCAGCACCGAGAACCGGCCGCCCCCCCCCGGAGCCAGAGCGCGCCCTGCGGGGGACGGGCCCAGAGACCGCCGGGTGGCCCTGGACAGGAGACCCCGACGTGCACCACAATGTGTGGATGCCTCCCCCAACTCAATGTCCTGTCGACCTGCACGGCCTCCAAGTGCTGATCGAGGTCGCCTCCTCCGGCTCCATCCAGGCCGCGGCCAAGCGGCTCAGCACCTCGCGGGCCACCGTGCGCCGCCGCCTTGAGGACTTGGAGTCTGCCGCGGGTGTGTTGCTGCTGCATCGGGGCACCCAAGGCGCCCGTCTGACCCGCGCCGGAGAGGTGCTGGCCGCCCGCGGAAGTCAGGTCTGCGAAGACGTTCAGTTCGCACTGACCGAAGCCCGCCACGCCGCCTCCCAGGCCACGGGACTCGTTCGCATCGTCGCCCCTGTCGGCATGCAGCTCGACGTCGCGGCGGGCGTGATCGCCAACGTGAAGGCGGCGGGCCTCGGCATTCGCATCGCCCTGGATGAACAAGCCGACCCCGCCGGCGACGACCCTGGCCAGATCGACTTGATGTTTCACTTTGGACCGCCGCCGCACCACAGCCAGTGGTTCTCCCGCGTGCTTCGCCGGGCGCCGGTGCGCTTGGTGGCCTCGCGCGCCTATCTGGAGACCCACGGCACACCCCAATCCGTGGAGGACTTGGCCGATCACGCCCTGTTGATGTGGACCGGCACCCGCCATCCCCCCGACCTGCTGCCGCTTCGCAGCGGGTCCTCCGTCCGCGTGGTGCCCTGGTTGACGTCCCCGAACATCAGCTTGCTCCGCCGGTTGGCGGCCGATGGGATCGGCATCGCCCTGGCGCCCGACGGCGACATTCCCGATGAGTCGAGCACCGGCGAGCTGCTGCCCGTGCTCGAAGACGTGGTGGGCCGAGACGACGCCCTGCGGGTGTCTTCTGCCCTGCCCAGCCGCGTCGACCCACGGGCGGCCGAGTTCGCCGCGCGGGTGCATGAGCTGCTGAACAGCTGGCCGGAGCCCTGAACATCCGCGCCCGTTGACCGCCGCCCCGTCGCCCTCCATCGAAGGCGCTGCGCAGCGCGCCGTGGCCAGCACAAAACCGCCCATGCAGTGGCCACATCCAGCCCACCAAAGGCGCCGTCTCGCGAGGTAGTTCCATCGGGATGCCTCACGTGTTCGTTCCTGGAGCTGCCCATGCCACGCCGTCCCGTCTTGCTCGCCCTGTCTGGGGTCCTCCTGCTTGCAGCATGTGCCGACAAAGGCACCGACTCCGGCGTCAATGACACGGACACCGACGAAGGCGGCGGCGATGGCGGCGGCGATGGTGGTTGGGAGGACGGCGGGGAGGACGGCGGAGCGGACGGCGGAGCGGCGCCGGTGGACGCCGACGGAGATGGGCACGCCTCCATCGAGACCGGGCCCGCTGACCTCAAACTGGCGCCGGTCGCGCACAATGAGCGTCAGTGGCGAGTCGCTGGCGCCGGGCTTGGAACCCGAGGTCGCGGTCAAGGAGCGCAGCCCTCTGGCATCGGACGGCGCACCCGCAGCGTCCTCCTCACGCTGGGACGACACGGGACCACAGCCAAACACGATGGACAACGGAAGGAGCAGAGTGCGCAAGTTGGACCCCGTGCGGTTCGCCGGGCAGACAAGAGCCCTGCCACCCGGCACCTTAGGCAAGCGACCTGTGCAGCGGGTTGCCACTGCGTGGCCAGAAATGGTCTATGGCCCCATGACTAGGCCGATGGCGATTGCGGCCCTGCGCGTGGAGGGCCGAAGCCGTCAGAGTGGCCAAAAACCGACCACCTTCGCTCCATGGGTGGCCATCCCGGAGGTGGCCCTTCCTGAGTACAGCCTTGCATGCCCTCCAAGCCCGCCGTCGACCCCTCGCGCCCCCTCTCCCATGCTGCGCTGACGGCGAGCGCAGTGTGTCTGCTCCCGTTGGCCCCCATGGTGGCCCATGTCGCTTGGCGCCCGGCGGCCGTGGCATTCGGCGGGGTCGCTCCTGGCGCCGCCCTGCGGGTGAGCATCGGTGCGGTGGTGGTGGTCGGTGTGGGGGCACTCATCGGCCGCGCCAGCCTGGGCTCACCCGCCACCCGACGGGCAGCCGCCGGGGTGGGGCTCGCCGTCGTCGCCGCCGCGCTCGGTCTCGGGCTCGCGGGTGCCGCCGGAGCGGTCAGCTTGCTGTTGGTGGCGCTGGTGACCGCGGCCGCACTGCCCAAGATGCAGCGCGCGCTGGCCCCGGTGCTCGCTGCTGACCCGATGCCCGTCACCACCACCAGCAAGGTGGCGTGGGGGATGCTGATGCTCGCCTGCACCGTGCACGCGGCGTCTCTCGCGACCTACTTTGGAGACCCCGCGGCGCCCGGGGTGGGCATCGACCGGGGCGGGTTCCTCGGCGGCCACCTCTGCCTGACCGCCTACCTGCACGCCGCAGAGCTGGCCCGGGCAGGGGTCGCCAACATCTACGACCTGTCGCTGGTGCCGGCGATGGCGTCCGACGGCCTCCCCGCCACTGCGGCCCACATGGCCCCCTTCACCCTCGACCGCTTTGGCTACCCCCCGCAGTTCGTGCTCGCGCCCCTGGCCCTCATCGAGTTGCTGGACGACTTCGCCGCCCAGCGGGCCGTCTGGAACTGCGTCAACGCGCTGTTTTTGGCCTACGCCATGTGGCGGGTGGCCCTGATGGTGGGTCCCCAGAGCGGGAGGGTGGCCCGGTGGGCGTCACCAGCGCTGTGGATGCTCGGGGGAGCCACGCTCCAGGCCGGCAACGTGCAGCTCACGGTGGTCGGGATGGGTGTGCTCGCCATGCTGGCCGTGCACCAGGGGCGCGACCGAGCCGGCGGCGCGATGCTGGCCACCATCACCCTCGCCAAGATCTCGCCGGGGCTGCTCGGTGTGGTGCTGCTCGCCCAGCGGCGGTGGCGGGCGGTGGGCTGGACCGTCGCCGTGGCCGTGCTCATCTCGGCGCTCTCGCTGTGGGTGCTCGGCCCCGGCCCCTTTGAGGCCTTCCTCAGCTACCACCTGCCCAAGGTCGCCAGCGGGGAGGCCTTTGACTTTCTCGACGACAACTTTGAGCGCGTGTTCGAGAACCTCTCTCCGTTTGGCCTGCCCTTCAAGCTCGAGGCGCTGGGCATCGGCGACGACCCCTGGACCTGGGCACCCCGCGTCGCCACGGCCTACACCGTGCTGGCCTTCGGGCTGGCGGCGGTGGTGGGCAGACGCAAAGATCCCGATCGACGCACCCAAGCGGCCACCGCACTGCTGGTGCTCACCATGGCGGGTCTGCGCAGCCCCATGGCGCCTGGCTACCTGTTGGCGGGGGTGTTCTGGGCGATGCTGCTGGTGGCCCCCGAGGTCCGGTCCTGGCGAGGGTGGGCCCTCGGCTTCGGGCTCGTGGGCGCGATGATGCTCGCCACACCGTTCGCGCCGGTCCACCACCTCGCCGGGGCCTTCCTCGGGCAGCTCGCCCTCCACGGCACCCTGCTGTGGTTGCTGCTGCGGCGCTGGCCGGTCCTCGACCCCGAGCGCACCGCAGCCAGCCCGCCCCGGCCCCAGACGAGCCTGCCCCAGCCAGCACTGGGCTGACCGGAGCCCCGTCCTCGCGGGGGAGCGGCCGTCCTTCTGCGGCCCTCCGGCACCCAACGCTGCACGTTCGCCGCACCGCCCTCACGGAATCCCACTCGGAGCGCCCATGGACCCCGCCGCACCCCGCAACCTCCCATCACACCTCGTGGGTGCCTTGCACAAAACAGCCCTTCGCCTTGGGCTGCAGCAACAGATCGTGAAAGCGGCGACCGGCATGATGACCAGCAACCGCCGGTTGCGGGCCGCCTTCGATGGCTATGAACCCGATGAACACGATGTCTTCGTCGCGGCATGGATCAAGAGCGGCACCAACTGGGCCATGCAGACGGCGCTCCAGATCGCGTGGGGTGGCGAGGCGGAGTTCGACCACATCCACGACCTTGTCCCCTGGCCCGATGCCCCCCGTCCGGGCTGTGTCCCGCTCGGTTCACCCGCGTCCACCTCCCCGTCGGGACTGCGCATCGTGAAGACCCACCTCGACGCGACGTGGGTGCCGTGGTCCGACCGCGCCCGCTACCTTGTGTTGCTCCGAGACCCCAAAGACGTCTGCGTCTCCACCTACCACTTTTTGCTGCCCCTGCTGGGCGTCGCGGACGCCATCAACCCCCAGCAGTGGCTCGAGCTGATGCTGGCGCGGGCCGAGACCGACCAGGCGGAGTGGCACACCCATGCGGCAAGCTGGTGGGCACTGCGCGACCGGCCCAACGTCCTGCTGATGCGCTTTGCCGACCTCAAGGGGGACCTGCCCGGCGCAATTGACCGGATCGCAGCGTGGATGGGTGTGGCGATGACCGAAGACGCCCGCACCCGCGTCATTGAGCGGGCCGGCTTCGCGTGGATGAAGGCCCACAACCACCGCTTCGCCCCGCTCGACTTTCCCGGGGTGTCGTCACGAGACCGCCCAGCGATGGTGCGGCGGGGGGCCTCCGGCGGCGCAAGCGAGCTCTACACCGTCGAACAACAGCGCCGCATCGACGAGGTGCACCGCCGCGGCCTCTTGCGCATCGGCAGCGACCTTCCCTACGACGAGCTGTTTCAGCCGGCCTGAGCCCGCCGCCCATCAGCCGGTGGGTGCCGGGACTGAAGTGCAGCGCCCGAGGCCCACTACATTGGACCAACGGCTCAGCCTCAGCGCTTGAGTTGTGGGTGGGCTTTTCCCCACGCAACCAACTCCGAGTCCGGCACGGCCGAAGACCTCAGCGAGTCTCTGGCTTGACCGGCGTGCCCACATCGTTGAGTCGCCAGTCATAGTCGGCATACTGGAGCGACCCCTGGCCAGACCGGAGCATGTTGGCCACGTCGGTCGGCGCATGGTCGGCCAGCCACTCGGCCCGGGAGTCCGCGCGGGGTGACCAGTCCGCCGCAACAAAGTCCGCGCCGTACCAATTCAACAGAGCCGTCACCACCACGCGGTTGCCGTCAATGTGCAGCCACCCGGGCCGGGACAACGTGTCGGTCACTGCGGCAGCAAGCTGTTGATCTACTTGATTACCCGTGAACGGGGTGGCCCTCAGCGGCGGGCAGCCCACACTCGCGCAGTTCAGGGCGAAGTGCAGCCGGGGGTCGCGGAAGATCGGCCGCAGCAGGCCATGTTCGATGTCGTCCAGCGACACCGTCTGTCCAGCGACCGTCCAGCGCTGGGTGCTCCAGGGGTCGGGCAGGTCCCGAATGCTCGCCGGCAGCGGCTGCTGCTCGACGATGAGGCTCAGCGTCAACGCGTTGTATGCATTGATGAGCAGGGCTTCCTGCTCGGGCGAGGACAAGGCCGCGAGGTCGACTTCGGCGAGCTGGCTGCGGTAGGCCGCCAGCACGTCCTTGGGCACCGCGGCGTAGTCCACCCGGGCCGTGTCCTCGTGCACAGCAGCGGCCAAGACCGTCGCCCAAGCTCCATGATCGACCGACCCGGTGCCGGGCGAGTGTCCGCCGGCAAGGGCAGCTTCGAGGGCCAGCCCGCGGAGCTTGGCAGACGGCGCAAACCACGACGCACAGCCTGAGGAGGCAAGCCACGTGGCGAGCAGGGGGAGCACGAAAGAGCGGCGGGGAGACAGGCGCATGGGCAGGGCAGATGCCAGTGAACGCCCCCGGTCGCAGCCCGCACGGTCGCCGGTGCCCCCGCCGGAGCGGCACAGACCCGCCGTGCCCCAAGCCCATGAGCATCCCGCACTGCCCTCCCGAGCGGCGCACGCCCACCAAGCGGCTCTTGCGGCGGCGCAGGTGTCGCAGGGCCCCCAGCGGCCTCCCTGGATAGGGCCATCCACGCGCACGCGGCGCCGGACCCGGCGACAGCGCCCACCCCACCCTGACGGCCACTGCATCAGCTTCCCGGAGTGCCCCATGGATGCCCAGCCCAGCCCCGAGGGCTCCTCGGCACCCCCGAGCGGACCTGACCCAAGTCAGCTCGAGGTCGCACCCGGTTTCGGCCCCCGCCGCCGCGCGATCTGGTCGGTGGTGGTCAGCGTACTGTTCCTCGGCCAAGTCGCCTTGGGCGTGCGCTCCCGCATCCATGACGACGACCGCTACGGCTTTGCCATGTTCCATGAGTTCACATCGCTGAGCTTGCGCTACCGCTGGCGCATGGACGACGGCACCGCCGTGTCGTTCCGCCCCGACAAGTACCTCAAGGGTCGGGCGAGGGCCGTGCGGGGCTCCGGTCGCCGCACCGAGGTCTTTGGCGCCGGCACCACCCGCATCCAAGCCCAAGGCTTCGTCAAGTGGCTCTATGAGCGCAAGCGTCCCGACAACGCCGTCGCCGCCGAGGTGGTCTACAGCTGGGAACGCAACAAAGACGGCGAAAAACACAAAGAGCTGATCGTCTGGCCGCTCGCGGAGGCCAGCCCATGAGCCGCCCCACCCTGGCCAGCGCCTGGACCCGCTTCTGGTTCAAGCCCGCATCCACCGAGACCCTCGGCCTGGTGCGCATATTCGTGTCGTTCACGATGGTGCTCAAGATGATCGGCACCTGGGGCATCTACCGGGGCCTCAAGGGGCTGCGCTTGCAGCTTCCCCACCGCGAGGGCATGTCCCACGGCAGCTTCAACCTGCCGGTGCCCGGCTTTGACTGGCTGCCCCCCATCGATGCGGGAGATGTGCGCTTCGGCGAGTCGCTGATCCTCACCCTCGCTGTGTTGCTTACGTTGGGCCTCGGCACCCGGATCGTGAGCGCCCTGCTGGCCTTGGTGGGGGCGTACTACCTGCTGGAAAGTCAGTGGAACTACTTGCATCACGTCAATGTGTATGTGTGGGTCTTTGTCTTGTTCGCACTGGCACCGATGGGCGACCACTACAGCCTCGATGCCGTGATTCGCAAGTGGTGGGCCCGCCGGAAGGGCACGACCGGAGCGCCCCCCGTGCGCCCCATCCTGTACCAGCGCATGCTGCAGATCTTTGTCAGTGTGCTCTACATCACCACCACCATCGGCAAGCTGACGCCGGAGTGGTTTACTGGTCGGTTCATGACGGTGCTCGGGTCCCAGGGCTGGCTGAAGGGACCGTGGAAGGACACCCTGCTGGGCCTGATGCCGCCGCCGATGCTGGGCTGGTGGACCCTGTTCGCCGAGGGCCTGCTGGGCTTTGGGCTGTGGCACCCCCGCACCCGGCGCTTCACGGCATGGTGCGGGGTCAGCCTCCACCTCGGCATCGACGCCATGATGAATGTCACCACGTTTAGCTACCTGATGATCAGTCTCTACCTGGCCTTTGGTGAGCCCAAGTCAAAGGGCAGCCGGCTGACCTACGACCCCGGCTCGACCGCCCACAAGGCCCTGGCTGGCGCGGTGTGGCTGTTCGACTGGACCCGGCGGTTCTCCCTCGACGCCGGTGAGGCGGGACAAGTCATCGAGATCTGGCCAGCCGATGGTGGACCGGTGCGCCGGGGTGGCGACGCCCTGGTGACCGTGGGTGGCTTGTTGCCCATCACGTTTATGGCGGGTTTCTGGGTGGAGGTGCTGTGGTTCGGGGCAAAGAAGCTGAGAACTGCCCGGGCCTGAATGTTGATGCTGAGGCCATGTTCGCGACTCCACATCCGTGTCGCGTCGCGTTGACCGGCCCTTAGGTTGCGCGACCCGCACCTACCGCGCAGCCGACGTCCGCCAGGCACTGTCATAGGTTGGGCTGCCGGCCGTGGCCCTGAGCTCCGCGCACGTCGGCCGACGGGGATGCCCGGCTCGGAGCACGCCAGCATCGGCACCAGCAGACATGGCCAAAGCTTGTGCGTTCGATGCATGCGATCCCCACGGTGAATTCCTAGTGCAACCACACAGGAGCCCGTCTGGATCGGGGAAGGCTGGCCGCTCCATCTCGTCGGCACATTGGCGGCAGGCGGCGCCCTTGGGCCATGTGGGCCCCAGTCAGGGCGCCCCCCTCCCCCGACCCCATTGAGTTACCCGCCCGGCCATGTGTCTCCCCTCCTGCCGCTTCCCGCTCGACGCGGGACCCGACGCGCCACTCTTGGTGTCCCGGCCCCCCTGCCCAACAGTGGTCGAACCCGCTGCCGGTCAGCCTGTGCTTATCGGCATTGTCGACGGCTCGAAGCCCACGTGGAACCTCGCGATCGCAAGGCCCTCCACGCTCGGCAAGGGGCGCGCAGCCCGTCCTGATGCCCCGCGCACCGGTGCCAGCGCCGCATCCTTGGGCAACCCCAACCCGCCCCGCCAGGGGCTGCACGACACCTGCCCATGCCCCGATTGAGCCCCCCTGCTGCGCCGGTCGACGGCATCCATCTTCCGACTCGCCGGCAGACCTTGGGTGCCCTTGCATTGTTGACCTTGCTGGCCGTCGCGCTGCGGTGGCCCGTGTCGGTCTTTCCCGAGCTGTTGCCCCTCGACGTCAACAGCCAGCACCACATCTTGATGTTCGATGGCACCCCGCCCAAGTCCCTCGGCAGCGCCTGCGAGACCTTCCGCAACCAAGTGCTCGCCTGGCCCATTTGGCTGTTGAGTCGCGCAGCCAAGCTGGTGTGGTCGCCGGTGGGCGCCTTCCACGTCGCCAGCTTGGTGTGGCTGGTGCTCCAAGGCGCGTCGGGCTGGGCGCTGGGGCATGTGCTCGGATGGTCCACCGGCAGGCGCTTCATGGTGGCGGTCGCACTCCAGTGCAACGCGCTGGGACTGCTGTTCCTCAACACCGGCCGCATCGAGCACCTCGTGCAACCGATGCTGGTCCTCGCCACCATCGGGATGCTCCATCAACGCCATGGGTACGGCACTGTCCTGGCCGCACTGGGGATCGGGCTCGCCGCCCACTCCTCGCCCTACCAAGCGGTCGCAGGTGGCGTGCTCGTGGTGTCTCTGGGGCTCGCCCAGGGCCTCAAACACGTCGGGCGAGCGCTCGTCGCCAGCGCCCTCGCGGCCATCCCCGTGGTCTGGACTTGGCTTGGCGAGGCCCCCCTCCCCACCCACCGCTTTGTCCACTTCCCCATCGGTCTGCGGGAGCTGGTCTGGGACCCTCCGGCTGCCTTGCCGAGCGCAGCCGACCTCGCGGTGCCCGTGCCCGTGGGCATCGCAGACCTCACGTCGCTGCTGCCCGCCGGTCCGGTCCACTTCCTCGGCGCAGTGCTGGTCGTCAGTGGACTGGCCGGCTGCGTGCTCAAGTGGCGAGAGCCCCTCGCACGCGGAGCGCTGCTGACCTTTGTGTGCTGCACCGTGCTGGCGCTCGGCTACGAGCTGCGGTGGACCGCCGACTCCGACGCCATCGTGGCGCTGCCGTGGGCGTGGATCGGCCGGGGCTCCGTGCTCAGGGCGATGCTCAACACCAACCGCTTCCTCACGGGGTCCGTCTTCGCATGTGCCGTTGGGCTGGGCATGGTCGCCGATCGACGCTTGTGGATGGCGCTGGTGTTGACCGGCGCAGTTGTGGCGGAGTCCGTGGTGCTGTCCCCAGGCGCATGGCCGGTGCCCGCGTCCCGCCTGGCGTCATCGGCGGTGCCCCTCGACGCCGTTCCCCCCGGGCCGTTGTTCCTCTGGCCCGAGCCGCTCTGGCTGCGATCCGGCACGGCGGACCTCTTGTCCGTGGCGACCGGCCGCCAAGTCTACGAGCTGGGCAGCTCGGCCTGTCGAGAGTCCACCGATCGGTGGGCAGGCATGGAGCAAGCCCGCAGCCTGCGCGCCGTGCTGTTGGAAGTGACCACCCTCACCGACAAACAGCCGATGGCGGGGCAGAAGGGTGTGTCCCGCACCCCAAAGCCAGCCTCGGACGCATTTCCCAACTTGACGTCCCCCCTCGCCGAAGGGACGGACGCCCGCGTGTGGCGGGTGCCCTGACCACGCCCCGGACCGCTACTTGTAGGGGTTCTTTGGGTTGCCGCCGCCGTCGTCGTCGGTGGGCGGCTCGTCACCACCGGGCGGCGCAGTGGGCGGCTTGACCGGGCCCCCGGTGGGCTTCCCTTCAGGCGGCTTGAACGACTTCAGCTTGGCCGGATCGGGCAGCTTGAGGTCACCCATGTCGGCGTCGGCGGACATCGCAATCGAGACGCCGGTGATGGGCGCCGTGGCGACATCGATGGGCGCTGCGGTGCGACCCCGAACATCATTGGCGCTTGGACCATTGAAGTCGGCATCCACAAAGGCCACAACGTGCAGCTTCCCGAGGCCTGCTGGCACCTTGATCTCGAAGGGGCCGGCCTTGGTGCAGCGCACGCTGAGCGCGATGTCCTTGTTGTCGTCCAGAAAGTCGACAATGACGCCGTCATCAATGTTTCCATCAAGAACAAGCTCGCCGGAGACCTGGACTTGGTCCTTGTCTTTGTACTTCGACCAGGCCCCCTCCATGCCCGCCCAGGTGCAGCCCGGGCCGTTCGGTGGACCGCCGGGTGTGGACGGGGCGCGCCCCTCACCGGCAGGCGCAACACCACCGGCCGGTCCCCCCGGCGGGCCTGCGGCAGGGGGCGCACCGGCAGTGCCCGGCGGGGTCTGGGAGGGGGCGGGCGGCTGGGGACAGCCCATCAGGACGGTCACAGCCACGATTGCGACAAGTGCAGCAGCTCGCATCACGAACCTCACGTAGAGCGGGAGCGGCCGACTGTACCAGAACGACACGACGGTGCCCCCAAGCACTGGCGGGGCCTGGGCACTTGAGGGCCCCCGCCATCACGTGCGGGACGAGCGGCCCAAGGTCCCATGGCGCACGCCATGGCCCCGTCACAACACCCCAAGCGACGCCATTGTCATCGCCCGCACAGCTTCCCAACATTCGGTCCTTAGCTTGCCAGCCCCCCCCACCACTGCGCCCCCGCGCAGGAGGACTGCATGCACTGGATCAAGACTTGGGCCACGCCCGTCACCGCCGCCACCGGGCTGGTCGTCGGCACCACCGGCCTGTTGATGTTCTTTCACCTCGATGGGCGACTGGCCAAGGAGATGCACGAGTGGTTCGGCATGCTCGCCGTGGCCGCAGTGGTGCTTCACCTCGTGCGCAACGGCGGCGCACTCAAGCGGTTGATCCGCACCAGCAAGGCGCTGTGGGCGAGCACCGCACTGGCCGCTGTGGGCGCGGGCATCTTCCTCGGCGTCGCACTCTTCGACGACAACGACGGCCGCGCGGGCGTGGGGGCCACTCTTGCGTTGTTGGAGTCGGCCAACATTGAGCAGCTCGCCCCCCTGGTTCACCAGTCCCCCGACGCCATCGTCGCCGAGCTGGAGTCCACCGGGCTCGAGGACGTCTCGCCCACCATCAGCATCCATGACCTCGCGGAGGCCAACGGTCGGTCCCCCCGGGCCGTGATGGGGCAGGTGGTCGGGCTCGCCAAGCGCTAGCGAGCACAGGATCGGACCCCCGGGACAGCGGCACATCCGCCCCCGGGGACCCCCTCCCCGGTCAGTGGCGCAGCGCGTCGATGGGCTCCATGCGGGCCGCCCGGCGCGCCGGCACCCAGCCGAAGACCACCCCAACAAAGCCAGAGAAGCCCACCGCAATGACCACCACCAGTGGGTTCATGACAAATGTGACCCCCATGATCTTCGCGCCCACGTAGCTGCCCGCCAGCCCGAGGATCACACCGGCCGAGCCCCCCAGCGTGCTCAGCAGCGCGGACTCCACGAGGAACTGGAGCATCACGTCCCCCTCCTGGGCACCGATGGCCATGCGAATGCCGATCTCCCGCGTGCGCTCGGTCACGCTGACCAACATGATGTTCATGATGCCGATGCCGCCGACCAACAAGCTCACCCCGGCCACCGCGCCCAGAAACGCCGTCATCGTCGTGGTGATGCCCGTGATCTGCGCGGCCATCTCCCGGGTGTCCCGGATGTGGAAGTTCGCTTCGGCCGTGGGACTGATGCTGCGCCGCTCCCGCATGAGCGTGGTCACCGCGTCCACCACACCGTCCATCTGGTCCGCTTCATCGACCGACATGTAGATGCTGGAGACCGTGGTCACCCCGAGCACCCGCCGCTGCACCGTGGCCAGCGGCATCAGCACCAGGTCGTCTTGATCCATGCCCATCGTGTTGGAGCCCTTCGACGCCAACAGCCCGATGACGGTGCAGCTCGTCCGACCCACCAAGATGCGCCCGCCGACCGCCACCTCACCATCAAAGAGGTCCTCGGTCGGCGTGGCCCCCAACACACAGACCGCCGCCCCGGACCGGGTCTCGGCCTCCGTCGGCAAGCGCCCCTCGTCCAGGGTCCAGCCTTGTACGGCCAACCACGAGGGCGTCGAGCCCCGAATTGTGGTCGTCGTCTGGCGCTCCCCGCGCACCACGGTGGCGCTCGCCGACACCTCCGGCGCCACGCCCGCGAGGTGGTCCACCTGGGCCCAGATGGCGTCAGCATCCCGCGCATCAAACGGAGGCGAAGGTGTTCGATTGCCCGGCCCACCGCCCCGCGCCCCCGGCTGGACGCTGAGCAGGTTGGGGCCCATGCTGGCCAGGTCGGACTCGATCGACGCGGTGGCGCCCTGGCCGAGGCCCACCATCGCGATGACCGCGCCCACGCCGAGCAAGATGCCCAAGCTGGTGAGCAGAGAGCGCCCCAAGTTCCGCCGCAGCTCGTCCACTGCAATGCGGAGAATGTCCATTATCACGATGTTCTCCTGGCGTCACGGTTCTCTTCGCGGTCGATGCGACCATCCAGAAAGTGGATCACCCGGGGGGTGTACTCGGCCATCTCCGGCTCGTGGGTCACCATCAAGATGGTCATCCCGGTGCTCTCGTTGAGGCCCGCCAGCAGGTTCATCACCTCGTGGCTGGTGGTCGTGTCGAGGTTTCCGGTCGGCTCGTCGGCCAGCAGCACCCGCGCCTCGGTCACCAGCGCCCGGGCGATGGCCACCCGCTGTTGCTGGCCGCCCGACAGCTCGCTCGGCAAGTGGCTGGCCCGGTCGGCGAGGCCCACCTGTTCCAAGGCCCGCAGCGCCCGCTCCCGGCGCAAGTGGCGAGGGGTGCGGCGATAGATGAGCGGCAGCTCGACATTCTCGACGGCGGTGCTCCGGGCGAGCAGGTTGAAGCCCTGGAACACAAAGCCCATCTGGTCCCGGCGCACCTGGGCCCGCCCCGCCTTGTCCAGTGTGGTGAGCTCCTGGCCATCGAAGCGGTAGGAGCCCTCGGTCGGCAGGTCGAGGCAGCCCAGCACGTTGAGCATGGTCGACTTGCCCGATCCCGACGGCCCCATCAACGACACAAACTGGCCCTCGTGCAGGTCGAGATCGATGCCGGCGAGGGCATAGACGGTGGCATCCCCCCGGCCGTAGACCCGGGTGACCCCCCGCACCTCCATGAGCGCGCTCATCGGGGACCCAGGGGGCGACGACGGGTCGGTCCGCCACCGGTGAGCACCGTCACGCCCGCGTCCAGCGACGCGCTGCTCAGCGCCACGGTCTGGCCATCCGTGCCCAGGTTCACCACCTCAACGGCCACAGGGCGCTGGTCTTGGAGCACCCAGACATGGGCCTTGTCGGGCGGGGTCACGCCGGACGGGTTGAAGCGGAGCGCCGCCGCAGGGGCGAGCAAGGTGTCGGAGACCCGGGCGGTCTCGATGGACGCCGTCGCGGTCATGCCCGGGCGAAGCTGTCCCTCCGAGTTGTCGAGCCGCAGCTCCGCCAAGTACACCACGACGGCCTCGGAAGGATCCGGCGCGAGGTCGACCTGGGCCACGGTGGCGTGAAAGCTTGATTCAGGAAAAGCCGAGACGGTGAAGGTCGCCGGCTGGCCCGCCTCCACCCGCCCCACATCGGCCTCGTCCACCTCCACATCCGCCTTCATCGCCGCCAGGTCCGAAGCAATCGTGAACAGCGTGGTGGCGGTCATGTTCGACACCACCGTCTGGCCGAGCTCCGCCGTGCGCTGGAGCACCACCCCGTCGATGGGGGACAACACTTCGGTCTGGGAGAGGTTGTCTTGGGCCGTCAACAGCGAAGCCCGGGCCTGGGCGACCTGGGCATCGGCATTGCAAACACTCGCAGTCGCCGTCTCCAGCGCCGCTTGGGCGTCGAGCAGCTCCACATCGCTGGCGGCTCCCCTGGCCCTCAGCCGCTCGGTCCGGTCCCGAGCTCGCTCGGCTTCACGGGCCGTCACCCGCACTTGGTTGCGGGAGGCCTGGGCCGCCGACACCGACGCCCGCGCTTGGTCCACCGCCAGCGAGAATGGCGTGGGGTCGATGCGGGCCAGGAGCTGTCCGGCCACCACCCGGTCGTTCTGCTCCACCTCGACCGCCACGAGGCGACCGCTGACCGTGGGGCCCACCTCAACGGAGTTCAACGGCTCCAGAGTGCCCACTGCGACGATGTTCACAACAAGATCACCCCGCGTCAGCTCAGCGGTCTTCCACGCGTCCGAGGCGTCGGAACCACAAGCGGTGAGCATCGTGAGTGCGGTGAGGGGGACGGCCCACCTCGAGGGGGACAACAAGCGGCGCAGTGGCGGAAACATGGGGGGCTCCGGGCGGGGACAACGGGTCACTCGGGGGGCTGCCGGGGACGACGCCTCGGCAGGTGCCCTCGATGTAGGTCCAACCCATTGCGAAACCGTGCAGGTCGTGAAGATGGCGGCCTGCAAGGTTTCACAACACCTGGGGAGCACGTTGGCAGGGCCACGGAGCCCCCATGACCGCACGCCCCCCAATCCTGTCGTCTCTCGCCGCCGCGCTCGCCCTCGCGCTGGCTGCGGGCCCCCCCGCCCATGCCGCCGACCGTGACCTCTCCTTGCCCCGCGCGCTGTCGCTGGCGCTCGACCACCACCCCGACTTGCTCGCTGCGGGCATCAACCGGGACAGTGTCGCGGCCAGCGTGGAGGGCGCGAAGGGTGCGTTTGACCCCACCCTGTCGGCCAACTCAACCTGGCAGCGGGCCGAGAGCGCCGGGTTTGTTGCGGGGGCGCCCGTGAACGCGACCTCGACCACCTGGCAGAGCGGCCTGAGCCTGGGCGGGGTGTTGGGCACCGGCACATCGTGGAGCCTCGGCAGCACCTTGGACCGCAACCAGACCGACACCCTGTCGAGCTTCGGTGGGGTCCAGAACACCCAGGTTCAGGACACTTGGGCCGGCGGGCTGACCTTTGGCATCCGCCAAGATCTGCTCGCGCCGCTGCGCAGCAGTGCCCAGCGCCAGGGGCTGCGCCGGGGCGCCTTGCAGCTCGACGAAGCGGAGATCAGCCGCCGCCAGACGGTGGAGATGGCGCTCGATGAGGTCGCGACGGCGTGGTGGACGTGGGTGCGGGCTGAAGAGACCCTGAGGGTGGCCAGCAGCGCCGAAGCCTCCGCCGCCGCGTTAGAAGCCACCATCCAAGAGTGGCTGACCGAGGGCATCACCACCGCTGTGGAGCTCAGCCAGGTCCGGGCGAGCCGCCTCGAAGCGGAGCTGAACCGAGTGTCGGGTGAAGCCTCCGTCCGCGACAGCCAGCGGCGGCTCCAGCGCTTGTTGGGCGCCCCCCTGCCCCCCCTCACCGGCGCCGGTGCAGCCGCGCTGCTCTCCCAGCCCATACCCACCGAAGATACCGTGCTGAACAGCAATCTCAGCATTGCGCTGGCTCAGGCAGAGCTCCGGCGCCAGCAACAAGAACGGCGATGGGCCGGCGGCGACATGCTGCCCACCGTGGATGTGCTCGCCGAGGCCGGGGTGCGGTCCCTCCAAGACTCCGCCGGCGCCGCCACGTCCGCACTGGTGGGGTCTGACGCACTGCCGAGCACCGCCGTGGGCATGGAATTGTCCGTCCCCCTCGGCAACCGCACCGCCCGGGCCAACCGCAGCCAGGCCGAGCTGGCCGTCCGCCAAGCCAAGCTCACCGTCCAGACCATCAGCGACACGGTGCTGTCCGAGTATGAGTCCGCCCTCGATGCCCGGGAGACCGCCACCCGACAAGTCGCACTGGCCACCGCACGCCTCGCCCACGCACAAGCTGCTGAGGACGGGGAACGTGCGAGGATAGCGGAAGGCATGCTCCGCACCGACCAGCTCCTGGACGCCGTCGACGACCGCTTGAGTGCTGAGGCCGCCGTGATCGACGCCAAGGCCGCCGTCGCCGCCGCCAGCATCGACTTGCTCCGGCTTGAGGGCAACCTCGCGGCCCTCGCCCAGATGGGAGGCACTGATGTCGACTGAAGCAAAGACAGAAGACGGGGCAACACGGCCCCAGATCCTCGTGGTTGAGGACGATCTCGGCGTGGTCGAGGGCTTGCTGCGCGGCCTGCGCCGGGCGGGCTTCGACGTCACCGTGGCCATGGCCGGAGACGAAGGCTTGGCGCTGGCGCTGGACCCCCGCTTTGACGCGGTGGTGCTGGATCTCATGCTGCCCGAGCGGGACGGCTTCGAGATCTTGGAGGCGATGCGCGGTCGCATGAGCACCCCCGTCGTGGTGCTGAGCGCCCGCACCGAGCTGCCCAGTGTGCTGCGGGCCTTTGACAGCGGCGCCGTGGACTTTGTGGGCAAGCCCTTCTGGATGGAAGAGCTGGTCGCCCGGCTGCGCTCCCGCCTGGCGCTGCGCGATGCGGGACCTCGACGCACGGTCGAGTTTGCCGATCTGGTGGTCGATCTGGACGGACGGGTGGTCCGCCGGGGCGACGAGGACCTCGCCCTCACCCCCCACGAGTTCAACATCTTGGCATGCTTGACCGAGCGGGAGGGGCGGGCGCTGACCCGGCCCCAGATCGCCGACATGGCGCTGGCCGAGGGCGAAGAGCACAGCGACCGCACGGTGGATAGCCATGTGTCCCGGCTGCGCCGCAAGCTCGGTCCCACAGCCGCGGCTTGTGTCGAGACGGTCTGGGGCATCGGCTACCGCTTCCGTGCCCGGCCCCCGGCATGACTCCGCGGCGCTGGGCTCCCCGTCCTGTCCTGGCACACCCCACCCACCGGAGGTCCTGAGTGGCCACGCTCGACCTTCGCTCGCTGACGCCGCGCATCATCATCAGCGCGCTGGTGTCCGCCGGCTTTGCCTTGTTCTTGGTCGTTCTCGCCGCCGGCGCAGCCCGCTCGGACATGCAACAGAAGTTCGACGCCCACCTCACCAGCGACCGCAAAGTCGCGGAGTGCGTGGCCGATCCGGCAGCCTGGGGCGGCAAGGCGGGCCCGGCGAGGCTGTACGCCTACGACGAGCTCGGTCAGTCCAGCAATCCCGAGGCCCCTCCGCTGGAGCCCTCGCTGCTGCGCCTGTGGCTCGACGGCCACCCCGACCGCATCGAAGACCCCGTCGAAGACGAACAGCTCGTGCTGCTCAAGGCGGCGGGCACCGGTCCCTGCGCGGTGTTTCGCCTGGACTTTCGGGAGCACCGCCACGACTTCTGGAACGTCAAGCAGTTCGGGGCGCTGGTGGTCTTGAGCATGCTCGGCGTCGCGGGGCTGTCGTACGCCTTCACGGTGCGGCCGCTGCTGGAGCGGGTGCGCACGCTCTCGGACCTCGCCCAGAACGTGGGCAACCCCGCACGCTCGACGCATCACGTGCCTGCATCGGGGGATCAGCTCGACCAGATCGGCCACACGCTCGAAGACTCCCACTCCCGCATCATCGCGGACCGCGCCGAGCTGTTGGCCCGCCACATCGCCCTGGAAGAGCACATGGCGAGCATCGCCCACGACCTGCGCACACCGCTGGCCGCGTTGCAGCTCTCCATCGAGTTCTTGGCGAATGACCCCGACAGTGAAGACAAGGCCCAGGCCGGCCGCCGAGCCATCTCCGACGCAATGTACCTGGGCGCACTCGTCGAGAACTTGCACCAGGCGGTGCGGCTGCGGCATGGCTTGGACGCCCGGGAGGGCACGGTGGACTTGCGGGACGTGGTGACCCGGGTGGGCGCCCGGTTTGCGGTGCTCGGCGAGGTGGACGGGGTGGACGTGGCGGTGTCGACGCCGGAGCGCCCCGTGGTGGTCCAGTGTACACCTGCGCTGGCGGAGCGGGCAGTGGCCAACCTTGTCCACAATGCCGTGGTGCACGGCGTTTCCAATGGTCATGTGGCCGTGCTTCTCGACGCGGGAGCCCCCGGCCAGAGCCAGTTCTCGCTGACGGTGCTCGATGACGGGCCCGGGGTGCGCGAAGACGTGCTGGCCGACCTCGCCCACCGCACCTTCCAGACGGACGCCGCCCGCCAACGAGGCCAAGGTCTGGGCATCGCCATCACCAATGAGGTGGTCCAGCGGGCCGGGTGGAACATTGTGTATGAAGCCGGCGAGGACGGGGGGCTGCGGGTGTGCATCCGTGGGGAGCACCTGTCCTGAGCACACGATGAAGGCGCCCAGCCCCGAAGTCTACTGTGTGGAGTCGGACGCCCGACGCCGCCGAACCAGCAACGCCACCCACGCAAGGGCCCCCACAAAGCCCCCCGTCGACGACATCAACGATGATCCTCGGGACGGCACCGCCGCGCAGCCCCCGTCGTCCTTGGCGGCACGGGACCCCGAAGCAGCGGCCGCATCCGAGGCGCCCTCATCCGAGACCTCGTCGGGGTCTGGGTCCGGGTCCGGGTCGGGGTCCGGGTCCGGGTCCGGGTCTGGATCCGGGTCCGGGGCGAGCACGTCGCCGCAGTCGGTGCCGCCGAAGAGCTCCGCGATCTGCGCGGGCGACAAGGTCTGGTCGTACACACAAAACTCGTCCAACGCACCGTCGAGGTCGGAGCTGCCCGTCCCTTCGGTGTCGCCGCCCAGGTACACAAGTCCGCGGCTCGCACCCGTCGGCAAGCGGTCGAAGGCGGCGGCATCGCCCAACAGCTCCCCATCCCAGAAGAACCGCACCGCCATCTCGGTGGCGTCTCGGACCATGGCCACATGGTGCCAGGTCCCATCATCGACCCCGCTGGCCACCTCGGTTGCAGACACGGTCACATTCGTGCCGTTCTCATGTTCCCAAAACGCCAGCGGTCGCCCATTGCCATCGATGCTCACCCACCACGCATAGTTTGTCTCTTCGTCTTCGGTGTAGTAGTCGTTCGTCGCAAAACAACCCAAGGTGTTGGCCCAGGTGTCGGCACCCAGCGTGTTGATGCGCACCCAAGTCGAGATCGTGAGGTCCCCCTTCAACGACATCCGGTAGGCATCGATGCTGCGGCCCACCGCGAAGTCGTCCTCACCATCGAGCATCAGGGCCCCGCCGCGCACCCCGTCGTCGGTGAGGCGGGCATCGCCCAAGAGCTGCGCGGTCAACCCGGTCCCCAGCTCCGCCTCGTCGGCCACGCCACCGTCGGCCGTGAGCGTGTCGAAGCGGTAGTGCAGCCGCAGGCCCGTGGCGGGCGGCAGCTCGGAGCGCATGCCGAATCGGTCCACCACGTCGTCGTAGTGGCCATCGCCATCCTCATCGCCATAGAACTCTGCAGAGACGTTGGCCCCGTCCACTGTGACGAGGAGAAACCCGTGGCGCTGCTGCTCCGGCCGGATGGGCTCATAGCCAATGTAGCCGCCGCCCGTGCCGATGATGGTCTCCCAGGTCGCGCCGCCATTGCCCAGCTGCGCGGGCTGGTAGCGGTGCCAGTGTCCCGCGAACATGCCGACCACGTCATGGGCCACCAGGGTCTGCCAGAAGTCACCGCCGGTGTGGCCGAGGCCACCTTCTGTCGAGAAGCTCACGGGATGGTGGGTCATGACAAACGTGTGGGTTGCGTCGGACTCGCCCAACACACGAGACAACCAAGCCAAGCCATCCGCGCTGACATTGTAGGGATTGGCGTGCTCTTGGTCGCTGGTGATGCTGACGAAGCGGATCTCTCCGACGTCCCACACGTACGAGACGCCCCCTTCTCCCGGTGGGCTGTCGGTGGTGGGCAGCCAAGGGAAGGTCTCGCGCCAAGCATCAAACGTGCCCGCACCACCGTAGACGTCGTGGTTCCCGGGAACCGCCAACACGGTGCCCTCAAAGTCCGCGGTCGCAGCTTGGAAGTCCGCCCACTGCGCGACCGTGCCGGCGACCGAGCCCGACCCGCCCACCAAGTCGCCGACGAACAGGCCCACCACCGGATCGTGGGTGTTCATGTCTTCGACAATCGCGGGCAGGACGTCCCAGTTGATGGACGTGTGGTCCCCGTCGGTCTGGGTGTCGCCGACCACCACAAAGCGGACTTCCTGGGCGTGGACGAGGGGTGCCAGGAGCAGGGTGATCAGCATGGGGCCTCCGGTTCGGGAGTCTACCAGCGGTGGCGCCCCACCACTTGGGTTGGGACACGACAGCGCGAGCAGACCGGGGGGCGCAGCCCATCCCATCCAGGCGATCCACGGGCTCTCACTTGGGATGACAGGTCATGCCACGCACACCACGGCGCCACCCATCCCGCCGATGGGGCACCCGCCCAGCACCGGCGTTGGCGGGCCTGCATCGGTGGACGCCGGTCTCGCCAGTGCCCGCGTCGGCCGCGACCGACAGCTTGACGGCACGCCCAGGGGCCTGCGCACGGGGGTTCTCGTCGCCGCCGGGCGTGCCCGTGCAGAACCCTTCGCCCGGGTGGGTTGCCGGTCCCTCGTCACTCGGCGAAGATGGCGGCCCGCCGGACCTGTGCCGGCCCCCTGGAGGTCCCTGTGCGCATCGTCTGGCCACTGGTGTTTACCGCCTGGTCCGGAGCCGCCGAGGCCCGCCGACCCGTCGCTCCCACGGTTCCCACAGTGGCCGAAGTTGTGGAGGGCGAGGGCTTCACCCCCACGCCTTCCCAGTCCGAGCTGTACCGGCCCGGTGTCGTGCTCGTGCCCAATGCGCTCGGCGGCCACGATGCGGTGGTGGACGACTGCATCGATGCGGTCCCCACCGTCGCGCCCATGTCCCAGTCTTCGATTGCCGCCACGCTGTCTGCCGGGGTCACCACCCGGCTGGGTGTGTCGACGGCTGCGTTGCACGCGGGCGTCGAGAAGCGCTTGACGTTCATCGATCCAGAGCAACGCACCATCGCATTGGGAGACCTCACCCCGACCGCGTCCTGTCGAGAGAAGCTGGCCACCGCGGGCCGGATCCGAGACTTGTCCGACGCCATCGTGGTGCACGATGTGTTGGTGGCCATCGTCCAGAACACGGTCTGCACCACCGCCGAAGCCAGCGGGCGTGTGGTGGCGCTCGGAGCGGCGGAAGCATCGGTCTTTTCGGAGTGCACCCAACAGAGCAATGCGCAGATCCCGCTGGGCTTCAAGGGGGTGCCGCTGGACCGGGTGGTGGCCCCAGTGGTGGCGACTGTGCACCCCACTTCGGTGTCGCCACAGGCCGGGCCCGGCTGTCCCTGGGCGTCCATCACGTCCGCTGCCGCCAGCCGAAACACCCTTGTGCTCAATGGCCAGTCGATCGATGTGAGGGGGTCGGACGCGGCCCTATATGCGGCTTCTCAGCTTCGGGCGTGCGGCAAGAATGAGGCCGCGTTGGCCTTCGAGGACTGGCGCCGCCGGCGCAAGCAAGTCCGGGTGAGCTCGGCGGTGCTCCTCTACGGTTGGTTCTTCATTCCCCGGTTCTCAAAGAAAGCGGAGCTGGCCCGGCGGCAGATGTTGGAAGCGCTGTAGTTCAGGGGCCCGCAGATGGCGTGCCCATGAACCATCCCATTCTTGGCGGGAGCAGACCCCCCAAAGCGCCCTCTAACACGGCACTCTCGTGCCGACACTGTCGCTGTCCGGTCGAGGACCGAACGGGTCCCGCACATCGGACGCGCCAAGCTTGGCTCGGGAGGGAACGGACGTCCGCAGACCGTGAGCGGGCACAGACGGCAAGCAACGACTCAACCGAGATCTTCGGGAAGCACCCTCCCCCCCAGCACGCCCAGCGAACCGGATAGACGGCCCGCCGAGGGACGCCCCGACCTTGCCCCACGGGCCGCGCCTCCCCGCACCGCCCCACTCTCTGGACTGCACACCATGCTCGGACAAGTGTTCGAACCTCGGCGCCGCCGGTCTCGCCGGTGCCCTCATCGGCCTCGAACGGCAGCTTGATGGCAAGCCCATGGGCCTGCGCACAGGCATTCTCGTCGCCGCCGGCACCGCCACCTTCATCCAGATCGGCGGCACCCTCGGCGACGGCGACGACTCCACGCGGGTGCTCGGCCAGCTCATCACCGGCGTCGGCTTCCTCGGCGGCGGGGTGCTCTTCCAGCGCAACGGTGTGGTCAGCGGCTTGACCACCGCCGCGTCCATCTGGTTGTTGGCCGCCATCGGCGCCACGGCGGGGCTTGGATTTCGCGAAGATGCCCTGCTGTTGGCTTTTGCCGCGATCGTCGTGCTGCGCGGCTTGGGCCGGATTGAGCACCGGTTGCCGGTCCTTCGCAAGGGAGTGCACCACCCGGACGCGCCCCAGTGAGCGGGTCTGCCATCGAGCCGTGGGACCTGCTCCGCACGCTGCTCGACAGCCCGGACGCCCTCAGCGAAGCGCTGGACAGCCTCGGATCGGGCGAGGTGGCCCGCGCGCTGGCGCACATGTCCCACGAGGACCAGCAGCGCTTGCTCCACGCCGTCGGGCCAGAGCTCGCGGCCGACGTGCTGGAGCAGCTCTCCCGCGCCCAAGCCGTTGAGATCATCGAGCAGCTTGAGCCGGCAGCGGCCGCCGCCATCCTCGCAGAGCTGCCCCTCCAGGCCGAAGCCGACATCCTGCGCGACCTCGACGACGCCGCCGAGGTGCTGGCCCGCCTGCCCGCCGACGAGGCCGAAGAGCTGCGCGAGATCTCCCGCTGGGACGACGATGTCGCCGGCGGGCTGATGGAAGTGGAGTTCCTCGCGGTGGAGGGCAGCACCACGGTCGAGGGACTGGTCGCCCGACTGCGCAGCGAGGCCAAGGAGTTCCGCGAGTACGAGGTCCAGTACGTCTATGTCGTCGACGACCAGGGTCACTTGGAGGGGGTGCTGCCCCTGCGCGCGGTGTTGCTGGCACCGGCGGGCTCCCTCACCCGGGACCTGATGATCCCCCACCCGCTGTTGGTGGAAGCCAACGTCCAGCTGGAGGACCTGGTCGAGGTCTTCGATGCCATCCGCTACTTCGCGCTTCCGGTGGTCGACAATGGTGAGCTGGTCGGCGTCTTGCGCCGGGCCGTCGTCATGGAAGCCCAAGGCGAAGAGCTCGCCCAAGAGCAGCTTCGGGCGGCCGGCATCGTCGGCGGTGACGAGCTGCGCAGCATGGGCCTGGGCACCCGCGCCTTCGGCCGCTTGCGCTGGCTGACGCTGAACATCGGCCTGAACGTCGTCGCAGCCAGTGTTGTCGCGTACTACCAAGACACGCTCCAGAGCGTCGTGGCCCTGGCCATCTTCCTGCCCATCATCTCGGACATGAGCGGGTGCTCGGGCAACCAAGCGGTCGCGGTCAGCATGCGGGAGCTCTCACTCGGCGTGGCCACCCCCCGGGACATCCTGTACGTCTGGGGCAAAGAGCTGGCCGTGGGGCTCGTCAACGGCGGCACCCTGGGGCTCCTGCTCGGTGTGCTCGGTGCGCTGTGGGTGGGCAACCCCTGGCTCGGCTTGGTCGCAGGCGGGGCCCTCGCCCTGAACACCCTGGTGGCGGTCTCTATCGGTGGCACGGTGCCCTTGTTGGCCAAGCGCTTTGGCTTCGATCCGGCGCTGGCGTCGGGCCCGTTGCTCACGACCATCACCGACGTGTGTGGCTTTGCGCTGGTGCTCGGGATGGCCACAATGTTGCTGCCGAGACTGACGTAGCTGACGCCGTTGTTGTCGGAGCCCGCGACACGGCCGGGCGCACGTTGTCCGCCGCTCAACAACTGCTCCACAACTCCCGGCGACGTTCAAGGGGCCCCACCCTTGGAGTCCCGATGTTCACCCCCCGCTCTGTTGTCGCCCTGTCCGTGTGTGCCGTCCTGCTCGGCGCTTGCGAGGCCGCATCCACGGACAAAGACACCGCCGAGACCAACCCCAGCGCCGACACCGGCCCCACGGACGGCGACGACACGGCTGTCCCGGACGGCGACGACGACGACGACGAGGCAGCCAACACCCTCCACCGGGTGCACCACGTCATCACCGACATCGAGGTCGCTGGGCGCACCGAAGGCATCGACTTGGACGGGGACAGCACGGCCGACAATGCGCTGTGGGTGCTCGGTCCCCTGATCGATCCGCTGACGGACAACATCGACGAGAATGCCGTCGTGATGATTCTTCAGGTGGCAACAGATGGGGAGCTGTCCGAGGCCTCACGGGCCTGGGTGGGCTTGCTGGCGGGGGCCGACCAAGACGGTGACCGCCTCGACAATGACAGCGGCACCGAGTCCTTTGCGGTCGCCGACCTCGATGCCGACGGCCTCGCCCCTGCCGGTGTGGATGTGCCCCTTGCAGCCGGGCACTACACGGCGGTGCTCGCCGACGAGAGCATCCAAGTGGGCGCCCTCACGTTCCAAGCGGCGACCGGCCTGCACATCGACGGCCAAGTGAGCGTGGACACCCACACCGGCTTGCTGGGGTTCGCCATGCCCATCGAGCGGCTGACCGACCTGACCGAGCTGCTCGGGTCCAGCGAAGATGCCGGCGAGCTCCAGGCCCTGGCCGACATCGACACGGACGGGGACGGCACGCCCGACGCCATCTCCATCGTGTTTGCCTTCAGCACCACCCCGTGTGGGGTCGACAGCCAAGGGCAATAGGCTTGCCCAGCTGGCCCGTGACGCGCCGCAGTCCCCCGCCCGGAGCCCCTGTCGTGGCCGAGACCCAACGCATCTTGTTGATTGAAGACGACTTTGCCATCGCCACCGAGCTGTCCCGCGGGCTGCGCGAGCGGGGCTACCGGGTCGAGCTGGCGATGGACGGCGCCCGGGGGCTCGAGCTGGCCCTCCAGGGCGACCATGACCTGCTGGTGCTCGATCTCATGCTGCCCGAGGTCGACGGCCTGACCATCCTGGAGCGAGTGAGCGCCCACAGCACCCTGCCGGTCATCGTTCTCACCGCCCGCACGTCGCTGCCCACCCGGTTGCAAGCGTTTCGCAGCGGTGCAGCGGACTACCTGGCCAAGCCCTTCTTCGTGGAGGAACTGGTGGTCCGCATCCAAGCCCGGCTGGGCCATGCCGCGCGGCCGACCCCCCAGGTGACGTGGGCCGACGCCACCCTCGACCTGCCCACCCGCACGGTGACGGTCGCCGGCAAGGTGGTGGGCCTGACCGCCCATGAGTTCAACGTTCTCGCGTGGCTCACGTCTCGGCCGGGCATGGCGGCCACCCGCCAACAGATCGCAGAAGCCGCACTGTCCGCCGACGGTGAGACCCAGCCGCGCACCTTGGACAGCCACATCGCCCGGGTGCGCAAGAAGCTCGGTCCGGCGGGCGAGGCGGTGCGCACGGTGTGGGGGGTCGGCTACAAGTTCGACCCAGAACCCGCATGAACACGTGGCGACGGCTGCTCCCCCGGGCGGCACTGGCCGGGGTGCTGGTGCTGGGGGCGGCGGCCGGGGTCGTCTTGGTGCCGATGCTGCGGATCACCACCATCGGGCTGGTGGACCGCCAGCTCACCCTGTGGGACCGCTTCGATGCGGCGGAGGCCCAGCGCTGTGGGGCAGATCCGGCGGGATGGTCGCCCAGCAGTGAAGGCTGGTCGGCGTATGCCTACACCGAGGCACTGGCGCCGCTGTCGACGGGTGCGCCCAACATCCCCAGCCGCAGCCGCTGGGAACATGCGCTGCTCGGGCGCTCGGGCTTCGCCGAGGTGGGCCGCACATCGGTGCTTCGTCCCTTCGACAGTGCCGGTCCCTGCAAGGTTGTGCTCTACCAGTGGACCCCGGACGACCGGGCGCTGTCGATGCTGGCCTGGGTCGGGGGTGTGGGCCTGTTGCTGCTGCTCGGGGCGGGCGTGGGGTGGCTGGTGCTGCTGTTTGTCCGGCCACTGCTGACGGGCATCGACATCTTGCGCCGGGGCGCACGCAGGGTGGGCCGGCCCGACTTCGCCCTGCCACAAGTGGACATCGCCCTGCAGCCCATCGCCGAGACGCTGCGGGCCGCCCATGTGCGGCTGGAGCTGGAGCAAGCCCAGAACGCCCGCGAACAAGCATCCCTGGAGCGCCACCTCGATGCCGTCGCCCACGACCTGCGCACCCCCCTCGCCAGCCTCGCGCTGCGGCTGGAGGGACTGGCGGGCACACTGGGCCGAAGTGACAGGCTCGATGGGGCTTTCGACGATGTGCAGTACATGGCTTGGCTGGTCGGAAACCTGCACCAGGCCACACGCTTTGAGCGTGGTCCCCCGAAGCTGCGGCCCACGGTCCTCGCCAGCCTGCTCGACCGCATCGCTGGCCGGTTTCGGGTCATCGCTCGACGCCGTGGGGTGGCCTTGCACCACAATGCACCGGACGCAGGACTGGTGGTCGCGGCGGACGAGGACGAGCTGGAACAGGCCCTCACCAACCTAGTGCACAACGCGATTGTGCAACATGACGCCGATGATGCCGGCGCCGCCAATGTTGCGCTGACGGTGGACCGCGCGATGGTCGATGGCCACCCCTTCGCCGTCATCTGTGTCTGCGACGACGGACCGGGCATGCCCGCGGGCGCGTGGCCACCCGCCCCTCTCGCCGAGCACCGGCCCCGAGAAGACGGCCGCAGCCCCGGCGGACTGGGCCTGAGCATCGTGGCCGAGGTGATGCGCCGCCACGGATGGACCCTCGACATTGCCGATCCCCAGGCCACTCCGGAAGACGACAATCCCCGGGGGCTCACGGTGCGGCTGCGGTTGCCGCTGATGCCCCGCTGACCCCACTCAGTCGCAGGGGTTCTCCCAGGCCCCACCCACAAAGTCTGAGTTGTTGTTCGACTCGTCACACTCCGCTTCTGTGTTGTCGGGGTCCAGCTCAAACGTCAAGGTGCCCGACCACACGGTGGTGTCGAGGACGAAGGGCCCCAACACTTGGGTCTGCCCGGGTGACAGCGACGGCACAGTGTCCGACACCAGCACCGTGCCCCCGGCTTGCCCTTCAACGCCCACCGAGTTGGAGGGCGTGTTGCCCTGGTTCCCGGCGATGACATAGATGGTGACCTGGTTCTGGTCACAGTCGGCGCACCAGCTCGAGCCCTCCAGAAACACCAGGTCCGCTTCGGCGCAGTCGTCCACAGTGCCGATGTCGTAGGGGATGGGCGGACTCACGTCGTCGCAAGGCCCGCCACCTCCCGAGCCGTCGCCGCCGTCTCCGCCGTCGCCGCCGTCTCCGCCGTCTCCGCCGTCTCCGCCATCGCCGCCATCGCCGCCGCCAGTGTCGTCGCAGTCACCACCATCGCAGCAGCAACACCCGCTCTCCACCACCACCGTGTTGATCATGGGTGCATCTTGAACGACCACCCGGGTCACCGGCGGGGTGCACGCACCCAACACAACGGCAAACGGAACACTCAATCCAGCTCTCGGATCCATCCAGACCTCCCAAGGCAACACCAACATTGGCGGGTGCACCGTGACATGTTCGCTCGCCGGCCGAACCCCACACCGATCCTACGGTGTCCACCGCGCGGGTACGCCGAATGCGCGCAACACAAGCCGCCAACCCAAGCCAGAGAACCCCGCACCGAACGCCCACACAGCGAAACATGTTCTCACCGAAAACGAGCACGTGTTCTTGTTTTTCACGTTTTCTTGAAAGGTTTTGGCCACCCCGATAGCGCACCCCCGTCAACCGGGAGAGACCATGGAACGGCATGTGGACGTGGCGGTCATCGGCGGGGGACCGGTGGGGTGTGTGGCAGCGGCAGCGCACGCGGCCCGAGGCGCCAAGGTGGCCTTGATTGAGCCCAACATGGGGGCGGGCACGCGCTTTGCGGGGGAGCTGTTGCAACCTGCGGCGCTCAAGGTGCTCGACGACGTGGGCTTCACGCTCGACGGTGTCAGCGAGCACGGCCCCACCCATGGGTTCGCGGTGTTCGACGGGGCCGGGGCCGAGGCTCGGGTGCTCACGTACCGGGGGCGCCGGGGGCAAGCGCTGCACTTCTCCCCCTTCGTCCAGCGCTTGCGGGATCAGGTCGGCGACCTGCTGCCCGTGCGGGTTCTCCGGGGCTGCCGGGCCAAGGGCATCGAGGGCCAAGTGGTGCATGTGGAGCGGCCCTCCGGCGGTCACACCCAGCTCACCGCCGGCCGCATCATCGGCGCCGACGGTCGCTTCTCGATGGTGCGCCGCAGCCTCGGCCTGCCCCACGACCGGGCCACCCTGTCCCACATGGCGGGCGTGCTGCTCCACGGCGCCTCCCTTCCCCACGAAGGCTATGGCCACGTCATTCTCAGCGATGTGGGCCCCGCGCTGGCCTACCGGGTGAGCGCCGACACCGTGCGGGTCTGCCTCGACCTGCCCACGCCGTGGCGCCGGTCCGCCAACCGAGAGCAGCTGCTTTGGTCGGCCTACGGCGCGGTGATGCCCGAGGGACTGCGGGGACCGCTTCAAGGGGCACTGAGCGCAGGACGGGTGCAGTGGGCGACCAATGAGCTGCGCCCCCGCACCCACTACGGACGGCCCGGGTGTGCCCTGGTGGGCGATGCGGTGGGCCACTTCCACCCGATGACGGCGGCGGGCATGGCCCTCGGCTTTGCGGACGCAGCGCGGCTGGCCCGCCATGACCACCAGCCCCAGTGGGCGGCGGAGCGTGAGCGGGAGAGCGAGAGCCCGGCCTTGCTGGCGACGGCGCTGTACGAGATCTTCGCGCTGCGGGCCGCCCCCACGGCCGCGCTGCGAGAGGCCATCTTCTCGCTGTGGGCGGAAGACCCGACGCTGCGGGCCCGGACGATGGACTTCTTGTCGTGCGAAGACACGCGCTTCTCCCACTTGTTGCGGGTGGGGCTGCGCTTGGTCGCCCGGTCCAGTCGCATCATCGCCCGCCAAGCGCGCACGCCCCAAGAGCTGCGCTCGGCCATGGGCTCGGTGCGCAGCATCGGCGGGCTGGTGCACTGGCTGGTCAACGAGTCGGTGCCGGCGCCCATGCGCATCCGCAGCATCCAGCGCGCGGCCACCCCCTTCGCCATGCTGCGCGAAGAACAGCGCATCCAGCTGTCTCAAGTGGCCAAGGCCGCCCGATGAACGCGGGGCCCCAGCCTGCAGGGTCCACAAGAGCTGCACGGTCCACCAGCATCGAGCGGGCGGTGCGCGCGCTGGTGGGCGCCCAACAGCCCGATGGGTCCTGGCGGGGGGACTACAGCGGCCCCCTGTTTCTGTTGCCCATGTACGTCGGGGTCACCGTCGGCATCGGCGCACCACCGGCGCTTCAGGTCCAGCGCGAGATGGTCCAACACCTCCGCCACACCCAGTCGCCCGACGGCAGCTGGGGGCTCGGCATCGAGACGCCCGGCTGTGTCTTCACCACGGTGCTCAGTCACGTGGCATTGCGCCTTCTCGGCGTGCCGGCGGACGACCCTGCGGTGCGGGCTGCCCAAGCCTGGGCCCATCCCCACGGCGGGGCCCTCGGTGCTGCATCGTGGGGGCGCTTCTTCTTGGCCTTGCTGGGGCTCGCGCCGTGGGCCGCTGTGGACCCCGTCCTGCCGGAGCTCTGGCTGTTGCCGCGGTCCTTGCCGGTGCATCCCTCGCGGCTGTGGTGCCACACGAGAATGGTCTACCTGCCGATGTCTTGGCTGTTCGCCCACAAGCGCTGCCTCGAGCTCGGCCCCCTCACCGAGACCTTGGCGGCGGAGCTGATGCCCCGGCCTGCCACCCTTGAAGACTGGCGCCGCACACCGGTCGCCTCCCCCGACGCCATCACCCCGCGCCACCCGGTCATGTCGGCCATTGTGCGCATCTCTCGACGAGCCGACCGCCGCATGCCACGGCGCCTGCGGGCCCGGGCCCTCGCCGAGGTCGAAGCCTGGATTGCCGCCGAGGACGATGCCACCGGCCATGTGTGCCTGGGGCCGGTCAACAAGCTGCTCAACACCGCCGTCTGGCACCTGGCCCAGTCGACCCCCGGGGGCCTGCACCACCGGGCATCCCGCCGCCGAGACGCCCACCTCGCCCAGCTTCCCGAGTACCTGTCCACCGACGAGACGGGCACGCGGATGCAGGGCTACCACTCCAGCGCGCTGTGGGACACCGCCTTCGCCGCCCAGGCGCTGCATGCCGCGGGCGCGTCGGAGGACACTGCGGCGGAAGCGTGGCTGCGCGCGGTGCACTTTGTGGGCGACCAACAGATCACCCAAGATGTGCCCCAGCGGGCGCGCTTTGCACGGCTGGAGACCCGCGGTGGATGGCCGTTCTCCACCAAAGACAGCACATGGACCGTGAGCGACTGCACGGCCGAGGGTCTGGTCACGATGCTGGAGTCCGAGGCCGCCGGTGGGCCCGCGCTCGCGCCAGACCTGGCCAATGCGGCCGTGGATCGCTGGCTGGACTGGCAAAACGACGACGGCGGCTGGGCGTCCTACGAGCCCCGGCGAGGGCCGACGTGGCTGGAGCGCCTGAACCCCTCCGACGTCTTCTGCGACATCATGGTGGACGTGTCCTACACCGAGTGCACCAGCGCCGTCATCCATGCGCTGGTGGTCGCCCGCCGGCGCAGGCCAAGCCACCGAAGTGCCGAGATTGACGTCGCCATCCACCATGCCGTGGCCTTCATCCGAGCGCGTCAGCAACCCTCTGGGGGCTGGGAGGGGGCCTGGGGCATCTGCTTCACGTACGGCACCTGGTTCGCCCTCAAGGGGCTCGCGGCCGCCGGGGTGCCCGCTTCGGACCTCGCTGTGCGCGCCGCCGTGGACTTCCTGCACCGCATCCAGCGGCCGGACGGGGCCTGGGGAGAGTCGCCCGCAAGCTGTCGAGAACACGCGCCTGTGGCCACTGAAGAGGGTCAAGCGGTGATGACGGCGTGGGCGCTGTTGGCGCTGGTCGAGGCCGGCGAGGGGGGCAGTGTCTCGGCCCAGCGGGGATGTGCGTGGCTGCGGTCCCGCCAGCGGCCCGATGGCACCTGGCCCCCCGAGGGTGTCGCCGGTGTCTTCAACCGCACGTGCACCATCCACTATGATGCCTACCTCAAGGTGTTTCCGCTCTGGGCCCTCGCCCGCTGCACCCCGGTGGCCCCGTGACAACTGCACCGCCCGCGCCTGATCTGCGTGCCCTCGAAGACCAGCTCGGCGCCTTCTTTGAGGGCTTCGGGCTGCGCCGCAACGTCGGCCGGGTCTGGGCCTCGCTCTACCTCAGCCCCACGCCGTGCTCCCAGCACATGTTGATCGACCGCACGGGCTTGTCCGCCGGCCTCGTGAGCACTGCGCTGCGGGAGCTTCAGCACTGGGGTGCGGTCCAAGTGGTGCCCCAGCCCGACAGCCGGCGCACGATGTATGTCGCCGAGGAGAACCTGCTCCAGATCGGCGCCACTGTGCTCCACAAGCGGGAGCTGGATGCTGTGCGCACCTTGCGGGAGCAGACCAGGGTGGCCCGACACGCCGCGGAGCTGTCCCCCGCCATCGCCGCTCGGCTGCGGCGCATCGAACACGCGATGCAGCTGACCGAGGCATTTGTGGGCCTGATGGCACGGCTCGCCCGTGTGCCCCGACGGGCGGTCCCCCTGGCCGCGAAGGTGCTGCACCACGCCCACTTCCTCGACCGACTCGCGCCCGCCAAGAGCACTTGAGCCGAGCCCACCGGAGCCGAGCCCCCCTGAGCCGAGCCCACGGAGCCCCCCATGAACGCCCCCGAGACTGCCCCGCCGTGGGCCATCTGGACCCCGCCCGCCACCGACGGGGATGACTTCTGCGCGGCCATGCTGCCCAAGGTCTCCCGCTCGTTTGCGCTGTCCATCTCGCTGCTGCCCGACGCACTGAGAGTGCCCGTCCGCACAGGATACTTGCTGTGTCGGGTGCTCGACACCATCGAGGACGAAGCGGACATGGCCCCGTCACTGCGCGAGCGGCTGTTTGATGCCTTTGACCTCGCCCTCGACGGGGGCCCCGGCGCGGTGCACGCCTTCGTGGGGCTGGCCCGGTCGTGCTTGCTTGGCGACGTGCTCGACGAGCGCACCTTGTCGTGGGGCTCTGCCGATGTCTTTGCCGACTATCAGAACATTCCCGAGGCAGCACGGGCGGCCATGCGCGGCCCCATTCTCGAGATGTCCCGAGGCATGCGCGAGCACAGCTTGCGGGCGGGCCCGCTGGCCGACCTGCCGGGCCTGGAGCGCTACTGCCACTTCGTCGCAGGCACTGTGGGTGCTCTGCTGACCGACCTCTTCTTGTGGGACTGCCCCCTCGAAGACCCCGCCCAGGAACAAGCGCTGCGGGACCAAGCCGAGCACTTTGGCATCGGGCTGCAGCTGGTCAACATCCTCAAAGACGTGGCCGGGGACCTGGAGCGTGGGGTCACCTTCTTGCCCCAAGACGCCCTCGTCGACGCCGGTCTGAAGCCCATCGCGCTGTTGGAGCCCGCCCACCGAGAGGCCGGCTTGCGCATCGTGGCCAGCCTGTGCCACCGCGCCCGAGTCCACCTCGACGCAGCGGTGGACTACACGCTGACATGGCCGGCGGCATCCGCAACCCACGTGCGGCTGTTCTGTGCGGTGCCCCTGGGACTCGCCTTCGCGACGCTGGACGAGGTGGAGCACGGCCACGACACACTCCGGAGAGGGCGGGTGCCCAAGGTGAGCCGGGCGGTGGTGGCCTCGGTGCTCGGCGGAGCCCAGCAAGTCTTGGCCGACGATGATGCGCTGCGTGCGCTCATCACACCGCCGGCGCTGCACATGCCGTGAGCGGAGGACTGACCGTCGGCCCTTGCCAGTGGGGGCCCCGGCGGTGAGACTCCCAGGCTCACGGTGGCGGGGGAAGCAAGATGCGGACAACGATGGTGCTGGTGATCGGTCTTCTGGGGTGCACCGGCAAGACGGGCGGCAAGTCGAGCGGACGGGACTCGGGCACGGACGACACGGCGGCGGACGGGGGCGGCGGCGGCTGGCTGGAGATCGACGGGGGCCCTCGGTGCGCCGTCGACGATGGCGCGCTGCTCGGCTTTTGCGGAGAGAGCGCATCAACTTTCTGGGCCGATGGGTCCACGGACTTCGCGGAAGCGCCCTGTGCAGAGTCACTCTCGGCGACGGTCTGGATGGCGCCGGGGACCTGGGCGGGCGGGGAAGCCCATGCCCTCGGAGGGGACAGCACCGCACTGGCCGATGGGGAAGCGGACGTCTGGTTCGACCATGGGGACGCAAACTGGGTGGCGACGGGCGGGACCGCAACGGCGGTGGAGCTGGGGGTCGACAGTGTGCGGGTGCGGTTTGAGAGTGACGCAACGGTCGACTTCTTGACGCGAGAAGAGCCGGGGCCGGGGGTGCGCGGAGAGGTGTGGTGCACGCTGTCCGACGGGTGAGGGGGAGCCCACGGGCGCACTGAGCGCAGTGCCGACGCACGAGGCCCGGCCGGCTGGCCGCTGCCCACCGCCAACGGCCGTCCCACCGATCGTCGTCGGTCGATTTCACCGGAACGGGTTGACACGGGGTCTGGATGTGGCATCCTGTGTCCATGTTTGTTTATTCACCGACAAAACAAAGTGACCAGCCGCTGGCACCCGTGCGCCGGGATGACCTGCGGGCGCACAATGCCGCGCTGATCTTGCGCGACCTCTGGTCTTGTCCAGACGGCACCGCGCGCACCGACCTCGCCTCCCGCAGCGGACTGAGCCGCGCGACCATCTCGGCCATCGTCGCCGAGCTCATCGAGTCGGGCATCGTCTTGGACGGTCCCCAGCGCGCTTCCCGCGGAGGACGTCCCGCGCGTGTCCTCCAGTTCGCCGAGGCCAGCCGCACGCTGGTTGGGGTCGAGCTTGGCGCCAGCCACCTGTCGGTCGTGCGCACCGACCTGCGCGGACACGTCCAGGCCGCCGAGCGCCACGAGCATGATGTACAGGCCGATCCGGAGGGCACGCTCCAGCTCTTGGGTCGGGCCTTGGCGTCCCTGATCTCTGGGTCCACCGTGCCGGTGCTCGGCGTTGGCCTCGGCGTGCCGTCGCCCATCCTCCACGACCGCCCCGGCCGGCTGTCGGCGGACCTCTTTCCCCGCTGGGCCAATGTCGACCTTCCAAGCTGGGTGACCGCCTGCACGGGACTGCCCACAATGCTCGACAACGACGCCAACCTCGGCGCCTTGGCGGAGCACTGGTGGGGGGCCGGCCGCGGCCGCACCGACTTTGCCTACGTCAAGGTGGCCACCGGCGTCGGTGCCGGTGTGATCATCAACGGCGACATCTACCGGGGTTCCGGCGGCATCGCCGGAGAGATCGGCCACACCGCCATCGACGCCAGCGGACCCCGCTGCCGCTGTGGCCTGTCGGGCTGCCTCGAGTCGATGGTGGGCACCCAGTCGCTGCTGGAGCGCGCCCGCGAGGCCGCCCTTGCGCACCCCACGGCAGTGCCCTGGGCGGGCGAAGCGCTCACCCTCCAGACCCTCATCGACTCTGCAAATGACGGCGACCCCACGGCCCGCCAGCTCATCGCGCGCACGGGACACTGGCTGGGCATCGCACTGGCAAACCTCCTCAACTTGATCAACCCGAGCTGCATTGTGTTGGGTGGGCGACTCACCCGCGCTGGCGATCTGTTGCTGGTCCCCCTCCGCGCCGCCATGGCCGAGCGGGCACTGTGGAGCTCTGTCGTCGAGTCGTCCGTCGTGATCAGCACCCTGCCCGGCGAACCCATCGCGCTGGGGGCCGCCACCTTGCTGCTGCAAGCCGTCCTCTCTGACCCCGCTCCCCTCCTGTCGGGCGGCGAAGCCCTCGGCACCGCCAGCGTCCGCCAGTTGCCTGCTTGAACGTCCTCAACCTGGAGTACCCATGTCCATGAAGTCATCACTGTTCCTCGCTGGCCTCCTGGCGTCCGCAAGCCTCGCGGGCTGCTCGGACAAAGAGACCAACGCCACTGGCGACACGTCGAACCCGTCCGACGCCGATGCCGACACAGATGCCGACGCAGACAGCGACACGGATGCCGACGCAGACGCAGACGCAGACGCAGACGCAGACGCAGACGCAGACGCAGACGCAGACGCAGACGCAGACGCCGATGCGGACGCCGATGCGGACGCCGATGCGGACGCGGACGCCGATGCCGATGCGGACGCGGACGCGGACGCAGACCCCGACAACCTGCTGACCAACCCAAGCTTCGAGTCCGGTTGGGACGAGAGCTGGCTCATCTACACGGCCGACCGCACAAACTATGCGGTGCTCGCGGACGGTGAGGGCATGTACCCTGACGACGTGCCTTTCTCCGCCCACGACGGCACCATGGGCATCAAGGTCTACGGCATCTTCAACGGCGATGCCACGGAGACGCCCATCTACCAAGAGTTCCCGGCGACCGAAGGCGAGACGTACACCCTGGAGGGCTGGGCGTATGTGCACGGGTCCGACGCCATCACGGAGACGCGCACATACGGCAACATCTGGCTGAAGTTCTTCGACGACTCCTACAACTTCTACGGGATCAGCGAGTCGATGGTCACCATGACTGCGGGCTCCCCGACCGACGCCTGGACCCCACTCACGGTGACCGACGTCATCCCCGCGGGCGCCACCAAGGTGCAGGCCGGCTTCAGCTTCTGGCACTGCCAGGGCGAGACGGCCGACTGCTACGATGGCGGTGGCGTCTACTTTGACGACATGCTCCTCTACCTGAACGCAGAGTAATCCAGTGCGAGCACAGTCACCGTCCTTGCGTTGGTTGCTTGCGGTCGGCGCATTGGGCATCGCTGTGCTCGCGGCCCAGCCGGCGACCAGTCACGCCGCCGAGGCCTCCGTCTCCATCGTTGAAGATGCCACCGGTTCCCACCTGGTGGTGGACGGTGCGCCCCTCTTCATTCGGGGAATGAACTGGGGATACGTGCCCATTGGCACAAACTATCGATACTCGCTGTGGACCCAATCCGACGAATTCGTCGAAGAGGTGCTCCACCGAGAGATGGGGATGCTCCGGGGTCTCGGTGTAAACGCCATTCGCCAATACGACGACATCCCGCCAAAGTGGGTCGCCTGGATCCACGAGAACTACGGCATCTGGGTGATGATCAACCCGCTCTTCGGACGGTATGGCATCACGCTGGACGGGCGCTGGGTGCCTTCGGTGGACTACTCCAACCCAGCCCACCGCAAGGCCATTGTCGAGCAGACCCTCGCATCAGCCCAGAAGTTTGCCAACACGCCGGGTGTGCTCATGTTCATGCTCGGCAACGAGAACAACTACGGCTTGCACTGGTCCAGCTTCGAGATCGAAGCGTTGCCCCCGGAAGACCAGGGCCAGGCCCGCGCGGTGCACCTCTACACCCTCTTCGGTGAAGCCATCGACGGCATCCATGGCCTCGTGCCGGGGGTGCCCGTCGCCATCTGCAACGGCGATCTCCAGTACCTCGACCTGGTGGCCGAACATGCCGGCCAGATGGACCTCTTCGGCACCAACGTCTATCGCGGATCCGATGCGGGCGACCTCTACGCCCGGGTCCGCGACTCGCTGGGCGTGCCGATCTTCTACAGTGAGTTCGGCGCGGACGCGTTCAATGCAAAGGCCATGCGCGAGGACCCCATCACCCAAGCTCGGTATGTGAAGAACCAGTGGGCAGACATCCTCGCGAACACCCATGGCCGAGGTGTTGGCAATGCACTGGGCGGGTTCCAGTTCCAGTGGAGCGACGGCTGGTGGAAGCACAAGCAGGACGAGAACCTCGACGTCCATGACCCCACGGCAAGCTGGCCAAATGCCGCCTACGCTGAAGACTTCGTCGAGGGACGCAACAACATGAACGAGGAGTGGTTCGGCGTCACGGCCAAGGGACAGCCCGATGACGAAGGCCACTTTGTCGTGATTCCCCGCCCTGCGTTCACCACGCTGCAGCAAGTCTGGCGACTCGATCCCTACGACACCCAGCTCGACGATGCCGCCATCCAGGACCACTTGCGCGCCATCGACCCCGGCGCGGGACTGCTCGACTACCGCGCGTACATGGCCAGCGAGGACGTGCGCGAGCTCAAGCGGGCCTACATCCGTGGCTTTCGCTTCGACCTGACGGGCATCGCATCCGAGGACAGCACCCGCACGGGCGTGGGCAAGCAACGCTTGGACTACGACCACGGCCAGTCGCTCACGGTCGACTTCGGAGCACGGCCCACCGACGCCATCGAGGCCCATGCGGCAGTCAATGTTCTCGGCAATGTTGCCCAGAACCCCATCGACCCGCTGACCTACGAGTCCCGCGCCGGCAAGCTCATCGGCGACGACGAGACCGACCCCGACGAGCTCCTCGCCGCCCAAGCCCAACAGCGGGTGCGCCTGTACGCAGCCGAGGGCTCCTGGGAACACGAGCAATTTCGACTCAACGCGTTCTACCGGGTGGGCCACTTCCACTGGGGCTACGAAGGGGACTTCTTCGGCATCTACCGCCAGGCCTTCTATGGCGAGAACATCGACATCTACGATGCGAACGTGCCCATCGGCATGGAGCTGGAGGGCAAGGGCGCGCTGGACGGCTTGTCCATCGCCGGCGGCCCCCAGGTCTACTGGGGCGCCAACCCCGGCGTGTTTGCCCGCTATGGACTGAACATCGGCAAGGCCCGCTGGACGGTGGTGCACCAGGAGGACATCACGCAACAAGGCGCTGCAGCCTCCAACCGCGCCATCCCCCAGCTCGTCACCCGCAAGACCGGCCTGCACATGGAGCGCGAGGTGGGGCCGGTCCACGTCGACCTCGGTGGCATCAACGCGGGCACTGACCGCCTCGGCATGGCCTTTGAAGATGTGCGCTCGGCGGGCAGTGGCCCCAGCTACCTTGGCCAAGGCGTCCACATCTATGACGACGAGATCCAGTGGGTGGACACCCTCGGCGCCAAGGCCAAGCTGACGTGGGAGCCTGGGCCGGCCCACGCCTATGTGCAGGGCGCGTATCGGGGGCTGGTCGCCGACGGTGGCCCCGATGAGACGGTCACCTTCACGGGCTGGACCCTCAAGGATGGTGGGCAGGGCAACGGCCTGCAAGTGCTCAGCGGCGTGGCGGTGGACGTCGGCACGTTCCAGATCGCCCCCAACTTCATGTTCCAGAAGCCGCTCGTGGGGCCCGCGCCAAGCATTGGCAGCGCGTGGGATGCCGACACCGGCTGGTACTACGCCGGCATCGCACCCCGAAACTCCCTCGACGATCCCTTCACCGTGCTCGGCAACCGGGAGACCATCGCAGGCGAGCTGCTGTTTGTGTGGGACCCGACCCCCGGCACGTGGTTTTGGGCCTGGGACAACCCCCTACACGAAGATGCCCCCGTGGCGGCCTCTCTCGACCTTGTGTACCGCCACCAGCCCACCAGTCGAGACGCCAACTTTGGCTTCGACGCCGCCGGCAACCTGTTTGCCTTCGCCGGCGCGCCCCCGGCGGCCGATGTGTGGATGGCGACGCTCACCATGCTGTCGCGCATCGGTCCCGAGAACCGCCTCCAGCTCAGCGCAATGGGGGGACAGGACCAGTCGACAGGCGACGACGGCCGGCTGGTCACCCGCGCATCCGTGGGGGCAGACCTCTGGGTCAAGAAGACCGCGCTGCTCACCAGTGTGCACTGGAATGACTGGGGGCCCTACGACTACCACCGCACCTTCAACCTGACCTATCCGTTCCAAGCTCGGGTGGACCTGTCGACCGGGGTGCGCGGCTTTGTGATGGAAGACCTGGGCACCCGCCTGGGGCTCCGCACCAAGTACCGCACGCTGGATGAGCACTCGCCGGACCCGGAGCTCTGGGGCGGACGTGGCCACCAGCTCGAGGTCTTTTCCTATCTCACCTTCCAGATGTGAGGGGGCAGCCAATGCACACCCCGGCCATCGCGGGCTTCGGCCTGCTCTTCGTCTCCGGCTGCGCGCTCGAACCCGGTGAGTGGCGCACAGGGGAGGACCTCACAGACCTTCGCTTCGATCCCTGGACCGAAGACGTCGGCGTGCATCCAGACACCAGCGTGCTCGACGACCCGAACAACCCGTTCGCGGACAGCCTCGATCCCAACAGCGACCTCAAGTGGGAGCTGCTCGAGAGTGGGTGCGACCGCGGCGTCTATGCATTCGCCACGGCGCTGGCCGTGCAACCCACCGGCGAGCACCAGTTCTACACCGCAAGCTGCATGCAACAGCTCTACGAGGGCGGGCGGGTGGACGACGAGGACCTCTACCTGGTGTGGACCCTGGCGGTACGCGGCTACGAAGCGGTGCTCGTCAGCTTTCCCGATGATGTGACCTACGACGCGACCGGCACGATCGCCTATCCACTGGCCCCGCTCGCCGAGGCCGGCTTGCTCGCCTTGGGCGCCGTGCAAGGGTCCGCGGCCGACCCCACGTCGGAGGACGAAGAGTGATGAGCAAAGCCCTCAAGAGTGCCGCATTGATGATCATTGTCGCCGGATGCCGTCCAGACGCTGGCACCCCCAACTACCCAGGCGCTGACCCGTGGGACCCGGTCGCCGACGACCCGGACTTCCAGCAGGGCACCGACCCCTGGGTCGAGGGCGAAGCCCGCCTGTCGCTGGGCATCTTCTATGAAGGCGGCGCCTCGGAGGTGGTCCCGGTCGACGAGGTCACCAGCCACTTTTACATCTACGAGACCTCCTTCTCGATGGGGGTCACCGACGACTGTGTGGAGGGGGTGGTCGCCGACGCGCTCGCCACGTCTGGCGGCCCGTGGTGGGGAGGCGGTGTGCACTGGGACGCTGCGGGCGACTTGTCCTCTTGGACCACGCTGCACATCGCGCTCAAGACCAGCGCGGAGAGCATGGCCGGCTGGGACTTGGGCATGACGGGCGGGGGCACCGAGGGGCGCGTCTCGGTCGCAGACGCCGGTCTGGTGGCCGATGGCGAGTGGCACGACCTCTGGATCTCCCTCGACGACTTTGCGCTGGACGGCGTGGACCTGTCCGCGGTGACGGTGCCCTTGCTGCTGGTGGGAGAGGGCGGAGTGGACGGCGACACGGTGTTGATCGATGACTTCTACTTCACCGCGGAGGCGCTGTGATGGGCATGACCTTCCCTCGCTCGCTGGTGCTGGGGCTGCTGTTGTGTGCGTGCAGCGACGACACCGGCGCGACGGGTCCCGTGCCCACGGGCTGGGTGCAGACCTGGGCCGATGAGTTTGATGGGGCAGCCGGGGCCGCGCCGGGCGATGCCTGGGTGGCGGACGTGGGCGGCGACGGCTGGGGCAATGATCAGCTCGAGTTTAACACCGACCGCACCGACAACGCCTTCCTCAGCGGCACGGGCGAGCTCATCATCCGTGCACAGCGGGAGGACTATGAGGGGAACGCCTACACGTCGGCCCGGTTGACGACCCTGGGCACCGTGGACGTGGGCCCCGGAAGAGTGGAAGCGCGCATCAAGGTGCCCGCCGGAACGGGCATCTGGCCAGCGTTCTGGCTGCTCGGCACCGACTTCGAAGACGTGGGCTGGCCCAACTGCGGAGAGATCGACATCCTTGAGGTGCGCGGCTCGACCCCCGAGGCGGTGTTGTCCACGGTGCATGGCCCCGGCTACTCCGGATCTGGCGGCGTGGGCACCACCACCGTGTTGCCAGAGGCCACGGCTGCCGAGGAGTTCCACACCTACGCCGTGGACATCGACCCCGAGCACCTCGTGTGGTGGATCGACGGCAAGCGCGTGCACACCGTGCGCCCCGGAGACCTCCCAGGAGGCACACCCTGGGCATTCGATGATGCATTCTTCATCATCTTGAATGTGGCTGTGGGCGGTGCCTTTGTGTTGCCGCCCACCGATGAGACGCCGATGCCGGCCGACATGCGCATCGACTGGGTGCGTGTGTACGAGCGCGAAGGGTGAAGGCCCCCCTGCCCGTTGTGTTCCTGTCGCTGAGCTGGACCGCGCTCTTATCTTGTGCGCCCCCCGACCACGTGCGGCCCGAGGGGGTGGTTGTGGTCGTGCAGGAGCAGCAGTCCACATGGTTGCGCAACTTCAACCCGTTCTTGACCACAGGCGGGGCGCGCTGGCCGTCGGCCGCCGGCATCCATGAGCCGCTGCTCATCTACAACCCCATGCACGGCGAGTACACACCCTGGCTGGCGGAAGCCTGGACTTGGCAAGAGCCCGGCTTGCTGCTCGAGTTCACGCTCAGGCCCGACCTGCGGTGGTCCGATGGCGCGCCGCTGACCGCTGGCGATGTGGCGTTTACGTTCAACATGCTCCGAGAGCACCCTGCGCTCGACAGTGGTGGCGTCTGGCGCATCCTGGCATCCGTCGAAGCCCCAGACACCCGCACGGTGCGGGTGCGGTTCCAGCGTCCGTTCTCCCCCGGTCTGTTGGAAGTGGCCCACACGCCGATCGTGCCTGCACACGTCTGGGCCACGATCGACGACCCCGTCACCTTCACCAACCCCGAGCCGGTGGCGTCGGGACCCTTTGTGGATGTGTTGCGGTTCGAGTCGCAGGTCTTTGAGTTGGGCCGAAATGTGCACCACTGGATGGGGGAGCCCCAAGTGGAGCGACTGCGCTTCCCGGCCATGTCCTCCAATGACCAGGTCACCTTGGCCCTGGTGCAGGGCGACATCGACTGGGCCGGCGCCTTCGTGCCGGCGGTGGAGCGCACATTTGTGGCCCGCAACCCCGACCACCACAAGGCGTGGTTTCCCATGGTGGGCGATACCGTCTTTCTGTATCCAAACTCCACCCGCGCCCCCCTGGACCAGCCCGACGTCCGCCGGGCCATCAGCATGGCCATCGATCGCAAGATGCTCGTGCAGGTCGCGATGTACGACTACACGGTGCCCGCGCACCCCACAGGCTTGAGCGACGGGTACACCGCCTGGCGGCTCGACCCGGTGCCCGCCGAGCTGAACTGGGTGCGCCACGATCCGGCGGCCGCGGCGGCGTTGCTGGATGCGGCCGGGTTTGGGTTGGGGCCCGACGGCATGCGGGTGGATGCCCAAGGCAAGCGCCTGTCTCTGGAGATCACCACACCGGCGGGGTGGTCAGACTGGGTGCGGGCGGCCCAGGTCATCTCACGAGACCTGCGGGCGGTGGGCATTGACGCAAAGGTGCAGGGCCGAGACTTCACGGCTTGGTTCGATGCCGTGACCCGCGGCGAGTTCGACCTGTCCTTGGGTTGGTCGGTCTCGGGTCCCACGCCCTACCGCATGTACCGGGGACTCATGGCCAGCCAAGGGGTGGAGCCGGTGGGCACGGCGGCCGGCGCCAACTGGCATCGCCACGGCAGCCCCCGCGCGGACCGACTGCTCGCGGCCCTCGAGTCGACCACGTCGCCGGAAGAGCAACGGGCCCTCGCGCTGGACCTGCAGCGCGCCTTTCTCGATGAGGTGCCAGCCCTCCCCTTGTTTCCATCGGCGTCCTGGGGCGAGGCGAACACAAGCTGGGTGACGGGCTTTCCGAGTCCGGAAGACCCCTATGCCCGCCTCTCGCCCAACACGGCACCCGAGCCCCTCCTGGTGCTGACCCACCTCGTCTGGCGGGACGCGGAGTCGCCCATGGCCTCGCGCGGTGGCGGTGCACCGTGACGGCGCTGCTGCCCACGCTCCTGCGTCGTCTCGGCTTCTACGCGCTGGCCGCCTGGACCGCGCTGACGCTCAACTTCTTCGTGCCCCGGTGGATGCCGGGCGACCCGGCGGCGGCCATCTTTGCCCGCTTCCAGGGCACCCTCGATCCGGCAGCCCTCGACGCGATGCGCGTGGCCTTTGGCGTCAGTGATGCCCCCCTCTGGGCGCAGTACTTCGAGTATCTGGCCCACACCGCCCGGGGCGAGCTGGGGACCTCGCTGGTCTACTTTCCCGCCCCGGTCTCCGAGGTCATCGAGACCGGCTTGCTGTGGACGGTCGTGCTGGCGGGCACATCGGTCACCATGGCCTTCGCCATCGGCTCGGCACTGGGCGCGGCAGCGGCCTGGCGACGGGGGGGCCTCCTCGACCGCATCGCCCCAGCCGCGCTCGCCCTCATTGGTGCATTCCCTTATTTTTGGCTGGCCCTCGTGGCGGTGTGGGCCCTGGGCTTCCAGCTTGGCTGGTTCCCCGTGCGCCACGCCTACAGCATGGATGTGCAGCCAGCGCCCACCATCGAGTTTGTCGGAAGCGTCGTCCAGCACGCCATTCTCCCGGCGGGCACGATGGTGGTGGCCTCCCTCGGCGGCTGGCTGATGACGATGCGCAACACCATGATCTCGGTGCTCGACAGCGACAGCATTCGCTATGCCCAAGCCCGGGGACTCGAGCCTCAGCGCATTCTGTGGCACTACGCCGTGCGCAATGCGCTGCTGCCCAGCCTCACCAGCTTCGGCATGGCCATCGGCTTTGTGCTCTCGGGCGCGCTGTTGACGGAGATTGTGTTCGGGTATCCGGGCCAAGGCTACCTGCTGCTCCAGGCGGTGCGGGGCCAGGACTTCCCCCTGCTCCAGGGGCTGTTCCTCACCATCAGCTTCGCGGTGTTGGCCGCCAACTTTGGGGTGGACGTGCTGACGCTCGTGCTCGACCCCCGGACCCGCCGATGAAGACGATGCTCACAGAGATCTGGGGGAACCCCCAGACCCGGGTCGGGCTCGTGCTGCTCGGCAGCATGGCGCTGTTGGCGGTGGTTGGACCCCTGCTGGTCGGGGACCCGAGCGCCTTTGTGGGCCGGCCGCTGTCGCCTCCCTCCACCGCCCACTGGCTCGGCACCACGGGACAGGGCCAAGATGTGCTGGCACAGACCCTTGTGGGGGCCCGCACCACCCTCGGACTGGGGTTGGTCGTCGGGGTGCTGGTGGTGGCCATCGGCGCGATGGTGGGCGGCATCGCGGGCTTCTTCGGTGGACGCATTGACGAGGCGGTGTCCTTCGTCGTGAACGTGTCGTTGGTGCTCCCGGGCCTCCCGCTGATGGTCATCTTGGCGGCCTACCTGCCCGCCGGCCCCGGCTCGATGGCCGCGGTGCTCGTGGTCACGGGCTGGGCCTGGAACGCCCGTGTGCTGCGCAGCCAGGTGCTCACCCTGCGCCAGCGCGACTTCGTGGCGGCGGCCATCGTCAGCGGTGAACATCCCCTGCGCATCATCGTTGTGGAGATCTTGCCCAACATGGCCTCGCTGCTCGGGGGCGCCTTGACGGGGGCCACCACCTACGCGATCGGCGCCCAGGTGGGCCTGGAGTTCCTGGGTCTGGGCGACCTGAGCAGCGTGACCTGGGGCACAAACCTCTACTGGGCCACCAACGACAGCGCCCTGCTGACCGGCTCGTGGTGGACCTTTGTGCCCACGGGGGTGGCCATTGCGGTCACGGGGCTCAGCCTCGCCCTCATCAACTTTGGCCTGGACGGGCTCACCAACCCGGCGCTCTCGGCGAGCCATGGCACGGGCGCGGCCGGGCCCCAGCCCACACCCGTTCGGCGGTCCCCATGACCCTCACTTGGCGACTCCCATGACCGCGACGCCGGTGCTCAAGATCAAGAACTTGCGGGTGGCCTACGGGGACGTGGAAGTGCTGCTCGGCGCCTCTGTGAACGTGGCGGCGGGCGAGGTCTTGGGGCTGGTGGGGGAGTCTGGCAGCGGGAAGTCCACGCTGGTCCAGGGTGCGCTCCGGGTGTTGCCCGCGCCGGCGGTCATCACGGGCGGAGCGGTCGAGCTGGGCGGTCGGGATGTGCTCGCGATGGATGCCGATGCGCTGCGGAAGCTGTGGTGGGAGGACGTCTCCATCGTTCCCCAGAATGCTCTCAGTGCGCTCAATCCCATGCTCACCATCGCCGACCACTTCGACGAGACACTGCGGGCCCACGGGGTCGCCGATCCGGCAGAGCGCCATCGGCGTTCGGTGGAGGGCATGGCCCTCGTCGATCTGGATCCGGTGCAGCTCGGTGCCCACCCCCACATGTTGTCCGGCGGCATGCGCCAGCGGGTGGCGATCGGCCTGGCCTTGGTGTTGGACCCCCAGGTCGTGGTCTTCGACGAGCCGACCACCGCGCTGGATGTGGTGTTGGAGCGGGACATCATCGACCGCATCGTCGCTCTCCAGCGCGCCCGGGGCTTTGCGGCCGTGTTCATCACGCACGATGTGTCGCTGTTGATGAGCTTTGCCGACCGGGTGGCGGTGATGTACGCCGGGCGGGTGGTGGAGGTCGCACCCGTGGCCGCGCTCGGTGGCCCCCACAGCCATCCCTACACGGTGGGACTGCTGGGCGCTCTGCCGCCGGTTCTGGGTGAAGTTCGCGTGGCCAAGGCCATTGCCGGCGTTCCTCCCCGAGCGGGTGAGGTCATGGAGGGCTGTCGCTTCGCGCCCCGCTGCACGCTGGCGATGCCGACTTGCGCGGTCGCGCCCACGCTGGATCGGGTGGGCCCAGACCATGCGGTCGCGTGTCACCGTGGGTCGGACGGGGAGGTGGCACGATGAGCGCACCCTTGCTGCGGGTTGAGGGCCTGGGCGTGCAGTTTCCCCGGGGCGGCTGGCCGCGCCCGTCGATGCTGCGGGCAGCCCACGAGGTCTCCTTCACCGTGAGCGCCGGCGAGGTCGTGGCGCTGGTGGGGGAGTCGGGCAGCGGAAAGTCGACCATCGGCAAGGTCATCGCCCGGCTGCAGCAGGCGCACACGGGCCAGGTGCTGCTCGATGGGGAGGCGCTTCCGGTGACCACCACGCAGCGGGCCCGTGCGGGGACCCGGGCCCGGGTGCAGATGGTCTTTCAGGACCCCTACGCGTCGCTGAATCCGGTCCACACCATCCTCCACCACATCGCCCGTCCGCTGCGGCTTCACGGGTGCTCGGCGGGAGACGTGCGCGCCCGTGCCATCGCCCTGCTGGAGTCTGCGGGGCTCTCGCCAGGGGAGGCCTTCATCGACCGCAAGCCCCATGCCTTGTCGGGCGGCCAGCGCCAGCGGGTGGCCATCGCCCGTGCCCTTGCGCCCGATCCGCGCTTGCTGGTCGCGGACGAGCCCACGGCGTCGCTGGATGTCTCGGTGCGGATGGAGGTGCTCACGCTGCTGCGCAGGCTGCAGACCGAGCGCCAGATGGGTGTGTTGCTCATCACCCACGACCTCGCCGGCGCCCGCTGGATCGCCGCTCATGTGGTCGTGCTCTATGCCGGGCAGATCATGGAGCAGGGCCCCACCGACCAAGTCCTCCGGGCCCCCCGCCACCCGTACACGCGGCTGCTCGTCGCGGCGGCGGCCCACACGCCTGGCCCGCTGCCGGCAGGGCTGGGCACCCCGCCGGTGGTCGATCCACCCCCCGGGTGCCCGTTTGCTGCCCGTTGTCCCGTGGCCACTGCGCCGTGTCGCCAGACCCTCCCGCCGCCGGCGCCCGTGGAGGGACGCCCCCGCTGGCAGGTGCGCTGCCACAACCCGCTGTCGTCAGAAGCCAACCTTGGCACCCCTCCTGGGCCCCCCAACCAGCGCCCCTGACCGTCTGCCCCTCGCCTTCGGAGCCCCCTATGCAGCCGCGCCGCTTTCCCCCCGGATTCTGTCTCGGAGTCGCGACCTCGTCGTACCAGATCGAGGGTGCCCACGACGAAGATGGACGCTTGCCCTCCATCTGGGACACCTTCTGCCGCACGCCAGGCAAGGTGGTCAAGGGGGAGCACGGTGACGTGGCCTGCGACCACTACCATCGCTGGCGCGACGACATTGCGATGATGAAGTCGCTGGGCGTGCATGCGTATCGGTTCAGCGTGGCTTGGCCCCGAGTGCTGCCCACGGGCTTCGAGACCCTGCCCAACAAGGCGGGGCTGGACTGGTACGATCGTCTGGTGGACGGGCTCCTGGAAGCAGGCATCGCACCGTGGGTGACGCTGTACCACTGGGACCTGCCCCAACCGCTGGAGGACATGGGCGGCTGGCCCGACCGACGCATCGTGGACCACTTCGTGCGGTATGCCGACGTGGTGTCTCGGCGCCTGGGGGACCGGGTCGGGCACTGGATCACCCACAACGAGCCGTGGTGCGCAGCCATGCTCGGCCACATGACGGGTGAGCACGCGCCAGGTCACAAGGACTGGCCGGCGGCGCTCGCAGCAGCCCACCACATCCTGCTGAGCCACGGGCGAGCCGTGCCGGTGATTCGGGCCAACAGCCCCGGAGCCCAAGTGGGCATCACGTTGAACCTCACACCGGGCGTGCCGGCCTCGCCAAGCGCCGCGGACGCCGACGCCGCGCGCCACTTCGATGGCTTCTTCAACCGGTGGTTCCTCGACCCTTGCTACGGGCGACCCTACCCGGCCGACATGGTGGCGGACTACCAGCGCTTGGGCCGGGTGCCCGCCGAGGGCTTGCCGTTCCTCCGAGACGGCGACATCGAAGAGATGGGCGCCAAGACGGACTTTCTCGGCATCAACTTCTACTCGCGGGCCATCCTGCGCAGCGAGACTGTGCCGGAAGCCGACAACGCCGAGCGCACGGTGCCGGTGCCGGGACCGGACGAGGTGACCGACATGGGCTGGGAAGTGCACCCCGACAGCCTGCGGGCGCTGCTGGTGCGGGTCACCCGGGACTACCCGGTGGCGGCACTGGTCATCACCGAGAACGGGGCGGCGTGGCCTGAGGGACCGGGCCCCGATGGCCGGGTGCGCGATGTACGCCGGCGGGACTACCTCAACCGACACTTGGCCGCGTGCTTGGACGCAATTGACCAAGACGCCCCACTGGTGGGCTACTTCGGGTGGTCCCTGATGGACAATTTCGAGTGGGCGTGGGGCTACGACAAGCGCTTCGGGCTGGTGCATGTGGACTACGAGACCCAGGTGCGCACCCCCAAGGACTCCGCACTGTGGTTCGGCCGCGTGGCCCGGGACAGGGTGCTCTGGGACGTCCCGGAGGACTGACGCGGACGCTTCGGGAAGCACCCCAGCACGCCATGCATGCGCTGGCGCAGCGGCCGTGGCGGCACCCCGGGCCCCCAGCCCCACGCCTCGGCAGCCACCACCTGGGGGGCTCCCCGTGCGACACGCCCCCACCGCGAAGCCACCGCGAAGCCACCGCCCACATGAGCGGGTGCACCCCCAGCACACGCGGGGTCACCCCCCAACATCTGGCGCGCAGTTGCCCACACTCGCTGCCTGGTGGTTCCCCGCCTGTACTGCAGGTTGGGCCGCGGCTATGATACTTGAGACCCAGTGGGATGTTTTGCACCCACCCAAGACCTCGGCGGGTGGGAGCAACGGTGCGCAGCATCCCCCAACACCCCCGACGACTGTGCAGCTTGACCGCCGCGTGGGTGCTTGGTTTGGCCCACGGTGCCTGCGCCACGGCACCCGAGTACGCCGATGCAACCGCCAAAGACGACACAACAGTCGCCCGCCCGGACTCTGGCACCCCATCGGGCACAGCATCCGAGACCGCGCCCACTCTGACCGAGTCCGAGGTGGGCGACCGCATCGTGGCCTTGCTCGACGCCACGCTGCCCAATGGCCGGGACTTCATCGGCCTGTTTCGCACCCTCGCCCAGCAGGGCGACGGTGACTGCCCCGGCGCAGACCTCGCGTTCACAACCCCCACCAGCTCCTGTATCGCGTCCACCGGCTGGGAGTACTTCGGCTACGCGCCGTATGTGGACCGCGTCGACGGCGACCCCGGCGCCCGGGTGCGTCTCGTCGAGATTGGCCAAGCCAGCTTTGTCATCACCGACCCCGACGGTCCCACCTTCTCCGCCGGCGGCGGCTTCGTCCACACCGAGGAGCTCGACTCACCAGAGCTACGATGGGAACAGTCGTTCTCAGGCACATTCATCTGGACGGGTGAGGGCCCCGCGTGGCTGGAGGCGGGCTCCCAGCTGGGTTGGACCATCACCGGCAGCCGCCCCACCGCCGGCCACCGCATCGCGCTGTGGGGCCCCCTCTCAGTCGGCGCCCAGTGGATGTTCATCGACCGCCTGGACTGGGATGAAGCCCGCTGCGAGGGCATTCCCGAAGTCGACTTGCGAGTGCGCGACCAAGCCGGCCACTGGTACCGCTGGACCGCAGGCAGCGACTGTTCCGCCTGCGGCCCGATCGCCTTTCTGGACCAAGTGGACGGTGAACAGCCCATCGGCGAGCTCTGCTTCGACCTGTCTGCGGGCATGGCGTCCCTGGATGCCGGCAACCACTTCGGGGAAGACGGGTGAAGCGCGCCCCCCGCCGACAGCTCGGGGTCCTCCTGGGCATCGTGGCCGCCTGTGGGGCCCCCGGGAAGTACGCCAGCTTGCCCGCGGAGTCCGGCAACCTGGCTGGTGACACCCACGCACCCGACGGGGAAGCCACACCCCCCGTGCGCCCGCCGCTCGCCCAGCCCGCACGGTTCCTGCGCCGCGTCGCCCTCGATCTGACCGGCCACCTGCCGTCCCCAGTGGCCCTTCGGCGTGTGGCCGACGACCCGTCCCTGCTCGATGCTGAAGTCGACGCACTCATCGCCGACCCGCAACTCACCGAGCGCATGGTCCACATGCTCGATGAGCGCTGGCACCTCCGTGTCGAGGCCATGCCCGTCGGCCCCGAGGACTACGGCTGGGACGCGCACCTGCGCTACCAGCTCGCCCGCGAGATGGCCGAGGAGCCCCTGCGCTTGATGGCCGAGGTCATCCGCACCGACGCATCTTGGAACACAGTGGTCGAGTCCGAGACCACCATGGCCACACCGCTGCTGGCGTCGGTCTGGCCACTGGCGCTCGCCGACCCCGGCGCCGAGGACTGGCAACCTGCCACATGGACCGACCACCGGCCCACAGTTGGTGTGCTTGCATCAAACGGCCTGTGGTGGCGATACAACACAACCTTCTTCAACTACAACCGCACCCGTGCGGCCGCACTGAGTCGCTTGTTGCTTTGCTACGACTATCTTGAGTTGTTGGTTGAGTTCGAGAGCCCCAGCCTCGGGGACACGGACGGCACCGAGACGGCCATCCGCGAAAACCCCGGATGCACGGTGTGCCACGACACGCTGGATCCCATCGCGGCCGCCATGTTTGGCTTCTGGGCCTACGACCTCTACGACCCGCTGGAGCTGTCCCGCTACCATCCCGAGCGGGAGCCCCTCGGCAGTGTTTACCTCGGGGTGGATCCCGCGTGGTACGGCGCACCCATCGCAGGACTCAGCGATGTGGGCGCTGCTGTCGTGGCCGATCCCCGCTTTCCCTCCTGCGCGGTGGAGACCTTCGCCGGCGGACTCTGGCGGCGGCCCACCGGGGATGAAGACACGGCCGAGCTGGCGATGCTCACCGCCTGGTTTGAGCACGAGGGGCGTCGGGTGCCGGCACTGCTCACCGCACTGACCGCGACCGAAGCGTATGTGGGCACCCTCGCCGAAGCACCGATGGAGGGCGCCACGGACCGGCTGCTGGGCCCACAACAGCTGGCCGCTGTGCTCGTCGAGACGGTGGACTTTGTTTGGGTGCATGACGGCGAGAACCAGCTCGACAGCGATGTCACCGGACTTCGGGTTCCCCTCGGTGGGGTCGACGGAGAAGAAGTCACCGGTCCCAAGCGCGCACCCGATGCCAACCTCGTGCTCGCCCAGCGGGCGGTCGCTGAAGCCGCTGCTCGCCACGCTCTTGACGCGCTGTCCACCGGGGAATGCCCGCTGCTCCCCGGCGCCACCTTGGCCACGGGGCCCGGCGACCCCGAGTTTGCCGACGCGGTCGCCCATGCAGTGTGGTGGCTGACGGCGACCGAGGCCGACCCCACGACCGTCGAAGGCCTTGAGGGGGTGTGGCAAGCCGCCGGTGCCGCCGATCCCGCCGAAGGCTGGGCCGCCGTGCTCGCTGCTCTTTTCCAAGACCCACTGTTTGTGACCTACTGATGCCCAAGCTCCCCGATGACCGAGCTCGTCCTGCCCACTTGGGTGGTGCTGTGCTGAGTCGCAGGCGCCTGCTCCAAGCCGGTGCAGCAGTGCCCTTTGCCGGCCTCGCCGCCCGGCCAGCCATCGGGCGCGCCGGGGTGCCCGCCCGAGAGCGGCGCTTCCTGTTCGTCTTCGTGAGCGGGGGCTGGGACCTGTCTTGGGGCCTCTACCCCATGTTTGACAACCCTCGAGTCGACTCACCCACGGACGGCTCTGCCCCCGCCACGGCCGGGGGGCTCCAATACGTCGACGGCCCCGGCCGACCCTCCGTGCGCCGCTGGTTCAACCGCTGGGCGTCGGCCACCAGCCTGTTGCATGGCTTTGAGGTTCGCTCGGTCGCCCACGCCAACTGCCGGCGTCTGGTGCTCACGGGCTCGGCCGGCGCCTATGGCGACGACTGGCCCACACTCATCGCCGCCCACGGCGTCGGGCCCGACACTGCACTGCCTCACCTCATCGTGTCGGGACCAGGGTTTAGCGGCAGTTATCCCGAGATCGTGGGGCGGGTCGGCGCGACGGGACAGCTCAGCGCCCTGCTCAACATGGGCATGCTGGAGCGCCGGGACGTGCCCCTCGCCCCCCTGCTTCCGTCCGGGCAAGAGGCCGTCGCAACTTGGCTGGCCAACCGAAGCGCTGCCGTTGCATCGAGTGCCCCCACCGCAGCCGCCCGCCAGCTCCACGAAGACCTCGCATCCGCCCGCGCCGGCCTCCCCGCCCTCGAAGCCGCCTTCGCCGAGACCGCGGTGGGCACGGCCATTGAGTTTCCCGACCAGCTGCGTGTGGCGTGTGATGTGCTCCAGGGTGGCATCAGCCGCTGCGCCCTCGTGCGCCACAACGGCTTCCAAGACACCACCTGGGACAACCACGGCGGCATCGAAGCGATGGCGCTCCACCACGAGGACCTGTTCAGCGGCCTTGAGGTGCTCATGGATGAGCTGACGGAGCGGCCGGGGCTCGCGGGCGGCCGGTTGCTCGACGACACCTGTGTTGTGGTGGTGAGCGAGATGTCCCGCCATCCCCAACTCAACGGCACCATGGGCAAGGACCACTGGACGTGGACCAGCGCCATGCTCATCGGCGCCGGTGTGGCAGGCGGCACCATGGTGGGCGAGTACGATGACGAGGTGTTTGGCCGCAGCATCGACCCCAACACAGGCGCACCATCCACAAGCGGCGTAAAGATGGAGTCTCGACACCTTGGCGCAACCCTGCTCGCCCTTGCGGACATCGATCCCGACCGTGTCTTCGAGCTGGACACCCCCCCCATCGCTGCCGTGATGGCCGAGTAGTGCTGACGTCCTCCCCGGGACCGCGCCGGCTCACAGGCACGCTCTAGGGGAAACGCTGAACAACGTTCCGCTGCAGCACACAGGGCCCAGTGCCGTGAGCTGGTCTGGAGAAGCCCACGGGCCGCCCGACCGAGACCCGCCCTCGCCCCGCCGCTGAGATCGAGATTATGTGAACTGCGTCCAACAGTCTATTCTAAACATGTTGCAGCCGCACCAAGTGGGCAGACCTCGGACATGGGGAGACACCGGAGACGGTCCGCGGCGACCGGCGACGTTAAGGGCCCCCCTTGACCCGGAGCGGAGTGGGAATGTCAACCAAGCCAAAGAAGCCGATTCCGCCAATCAACGACGTTGTGGGACGCGCGTCCGCCGAAGTGCCCATCTTGGGCGCGAACCGGGCGGAGATCCTGGCCCTGCATCCGGTGGCGAAGGCCCAGGCACCGGGGCTCGCGCCCCAGCTCGCCGCGCTGGAGCACGCATGCTTCTTTCTGGGCCATCCCCGAAGCGGCCACAGCTTGCTGGGGGCGATGCTCGACGCCCACCCCGAGACATGCATCGCCCACGAGCTGGACGCGCTTCGCTTTGTCCAAGAGGGCTGGCAGACGCCTGAGCTTTGGTGGGCGATCATCGAGAATGCCCGCCGCTCGGCCGCCATCGGGCGCCGCTGGGGCCAATACTCCTACGGTCTTCCCGGCCAGGGCACCTGGACTCGCATTCGGGTGATTGGCGACAAGAAGGGGGGCATGACCGCCCGCGCAATCTACCACAACGCAGGAGCCATCGAGCAGCTGACAAAGACCGTCGCCCTGCCCATTCGCTGGCTTCATGTGGTGCGCGATCCCTGGGACAACATTGCCACGATTCAACGGAAGGCCGGCATCGACATGTGGGGTGCGATTCGTGTCTACTTTGGGCTCGCCACCGGTGTGGACATCGCCCTGGCCATGCTGCCGGCGGACGAAGTGCTGACCCTCTTCTCGGAGGACCTCCTCAACTCACCGGCGGACGTGCTGCAAACCACGGCAGCCCACCTTGGGTTGCAGAGTCCACCGCATTGGCTGCAAGCGTGCACCGCGTTGGTGCGGCACTCCCGCGTGCGGGCCCGTGACCGGGTGAGCTGGACCCCCGCCCACATCCGGGTCGTGGTGGCGCTGTCGGCAAAGCATCGCTGGCTGGAGCGGTACGCAGACCACCCTTGACTGGGGGGGTGCAAGCGGACCCTCCCGCCGTCAAGCCGGCTCGGACGCCGCGGGGCCATCAAACGCCAGCACGCCCCGCAGTCCCCAGCGCAGCGCCATGTACAACACCAACCCCACCGGCCCCAATATAAAAGTAAACACCAAGCAAGGCAGCACCAACCACCGCGACAGGCCCAACCGCACACTGTCGCGCAGCACCCAGAAGCCCACCACCATGTCGAACGACAGGTAGTGTACCCAGGCCAACAGCAGCTCCGTGTCTTGGGCAAACCCCGCCCGCAGCTCCGCGAGGCTGCCCATGCCCCCAGCGCCTTCTCCAGTGAGTGCCACCACCAAGAGAATGACGTAAACCACGGCAAAGACGAGGGGCCCCACCGGGGAGCCCGCCCAAGCCAGCGTGCGGGGATGCCGGGGAGCCAACACCAACGGCAGCCAACACAACGCAGCGCTGATGTTGGCCAAGGCAAAGAAGGATTCAGCGTTCATGGCCCCCTGCTATGCCTCGGCCACCCTGGCCGCCACCCCACTCACTGCTACTGAATGCAGACCTGGTAGGGTGCCACGTAGCCCGTGCCCGGGAAGTCGCTCAGGCCCTCGAAGCAGCTTCCGTCCACTGCGTTTCCATCGAACTCCAGCCGCATCTGGCCGGCGTACCAATACTCAAAGTGCAGGCTGTCGTCGGTGGGCTGGCTCCAGACACCCGTGTAGCCGGCGTAGGCGAACGTGATGGTGTTGTCGGTCTCGAAGGTGATCAGGTGACTGGAGATGGAGCTGGGGTACAGCTCACACTCAAAGAAGCTCACGAGGTCCTGGCCCGTGCAGTGGCGGTTCTCGATGTCGACCTGGCTGGTGATGACGAGGTCGGGGTACAGCACATCCGCAATGTCGGAGACCTGGTTGTTGGCGGAGTTGCCATCGGTGGACGAGGTGCCCACTGCCGCGTAGAACTCGATGTCGTCGGCGCTCTGGGGCAGCTCGATGTCGAAGCTGATGCTGGTGGACTTGCCAGCCTTCACCCGACCCACAAAGCACTTGATCTGGGTGCCATCGTCGAAGCACGAGCTGTCGATGTTGGACGTGGTGCCGAGGACATGCACCGTCGGGCTGGTGTTGGTCGTGGGGAACGCCACGGTGATGACCACGTCGTTGGCGCTGGAACCTCCGACGTTGTCGACGTCCACGAACACAGTGCCAGCCTGGTCGACATCAAACGTGGGCAGGTCGATGCTCACAGCAAGGTCAGCGGGCGCCCGGCTACCGCCGCGACCGGCTTCTGCGGGCTGGATGGTGGCGAGAGCAAAGAGTGCGAGGGACAGTGCAGACATCGTGGACTCCGGCGAAGTGGGCCGAGCGGCCCGGGTTTCGCTCATGTCCAAGGGGACTCAGCCCCGACAGTTACACGCCCTCGGCACTTTCTTTGCGCGCCGCCTTCAGGGGCACACCGGAAGGGCCCAGACCACGGCGTTGTCGCTCTCCACACACTCGTCCTGGGCCGAGGTGCCGGTGCCATCATCGTCCACGACCGCGACGAGGCCATCGGTGCCCAGCTGATCCGCCGTGAAGCTGAACAGCAGGCTGTCCGTGGACCATCCCGACGCCAGGATGCCCGGGGCGATCTGGGTTGCGATGAGGGTGCGCACCCCGCCGCTGTCGCTGTAGAGCGAGACCGAGACGTCCGGCGCGCTGTCGACCCCACCATGGTTGGAGAGCTGCACTGTCGCTTCCACCACCCCACCGGGCTCGCAGCTCGCAGCGCACACATCCACAAAGCCCACTTGCAGGTCCAAGGCCGCCGAGTCGACGCTGGGGCGCGCCCGGTAGACGTTGTAGATCTGCCACCACGGCTGGGGGGCGGCCGGGACCGAGCCATCGGGGTTGATGTTGGTCACCGCGAAGTCGTGGGTGTGCCAGCTCGGGCCACTCTTGCGCCAGCCGGAGCCGTTGTGGCCAAAGACGGTGATGCCGGACCAGCCGCTGAATGAGTAGTTGTTGGACCCGATGATGATCTCCGCCGAGCCATCATTGTCGACGTCGGCCACCGACGGGTACTCCCAGAGGGTGCCGCTGGCATGACCGGTCTGGCTGAACCGCACGGTGCCGGTGGCCCCATCAAAGATCCAAAACGTGTTCTCGTCCGCGTAGAGGACCTCGTAGACACCGTCGCCATCAACATCGTAGCCAGAACAGCTCGCAAGCCCCGAGCTGTCGGAGATCGACGAGGACCAGATCACCGTGCCATTGAGCTCGGAGACCTGGAACACACTCTGGGAGGCCCACGCGATCTCGGCCGCGCCGTCCCCATCGAAGTCGGCCACACAGGGTGCGCCGGGCTGGTTCGCGCCCACTGCGGCCTTGACCAGCTCGGTGCCATCGTGGTCGTAGATGCCGAGGTAGCCGCCGCCGATCATGGCCACCTCGGCTTCGGGGTCGCCGTCGTAGTCCAGCACGGCCGCCCAGTGGCCGTAGCCGCCCGCAAACGAGCTCTGCCACAGCAGCGCGCCGGTGCTGGAGTAGACCCGGTCACCGTGAATAAGCTCCTGGTCGCCATCTTGGTCAAGGTCCGCCGCCGTGGGGATCCAGTAGGAGACCGAGCTGCTGGCCCCCAAGCCAGAGAGCTCGAGCGCACCCGTGGCGCCGTCCACCACGATGCTCTGGGCGAGCACCTCGGGCATGCCGTCCCCGTCGATGTCGGCGACCGCGATCTGGGGGTAGTAGTAGCCGCTGGTGCCCGTGATGGTCGCGGTGGAGCGCCACAGCAGCGTGCCATCGCCCCGCCAGGCCGCCGGGTGGCCACTGCTGTCGACCGCGACCACATCGGTCTGGCCATCGGCATCCACGTCAGCCATCGCGATGCCGCCATAGCCATTGACGCCCGACGCCGTCCACTGCTCGGCGCCGGTGGCCCCATCCAGAACGATGAGGGTGGGTCGGTCGCCGTACCCGGCAAAGGCCACAAACGCGATGTTCGGCGTGTCGGTCTGGTCCACCACCCCGTCACCGTTGTTGTCGACGAGGTTGCCGACCACCGGGACGGCGATGACCTGGCTGATCGCAGTGTCTGTCGAGAGCGACGACCACTGCCACTCAATGCCCACATTCCACGGGTCGGCCACGATGGTCTCGGGGGCGATGCAGGTGTCGTCGACTGGCACCTCCGCAGCGGCCGCTGTGTCGACCTCGCACGCCACATCTTCGCAGTCGGCCACACCATCGCCATCGGTGTCTGGGAAGTCCTCGTCGATGGCACCGTCGCCGTCGTCGTCGATGCCGTTGCACTCTTCGTCGGGCACGGTGCTGCCACCGCCGTCGCCCCCATCCGCGCCGTCCCCGCCGTCACCGCCCATCGGATCATCGCTGGGGTCGGCACTGTCTTGGCCGGCTTGTTCGCCGTCTTTGATCGCACCGACCTCGTAGTCGGTGCACGCAGCCAGCAGGACAAGGATGACGAGGACGGGGCGATAGTGGGGGGACATGGGACTCCGGGGCCGTGCGACACCCTACATGAGGCCACCGGCGGGGGCCATGGGCTCTCACCGACCAGATCACCGGGGCCGGGTCGACATCGGGAGCCCCGGAGATAGCGGTGCCTATGCTCAAATTCGCCCACTTCGATGTCACCGAGCTTCGGCTCGTCTACACCACCCTCCACGCCCACTTGCTCGACCACCCGGCGCTGATGGACGCGGACTTCCTCACAGAGCTGCAGAGCTGGCTGCAACATGTTGCTGGCCAGGACGGCGTGGACGTAAGCGATCACGGCGCGTGGGATGCCTGGCTGCGGCGCTGAGCGTGGCGCGGTGGACCTGGGCGCTCGGGCTGATGTGGGGGTGCGCCAACCCAAGCCCAGCGGCTCCCGACACGCCCGCCTTCGACGACGCCAGGCCCGACGAGGTCGCCCGGGCCCTCGCCACTCCCCGTCCGCTTCCCGCCCACGACAGCGTGTGGATGGCCGAGCTGACGTGGATGGAGGTGCGCGACGCCATCGCCGCGGGACGGACGACCGCCATCGTGCCGACGGGGGGCATGGAGGACAACGGCCCCTTCTTGGCCACCGCAAAGCACGATGTCATCGTGGCGGCCGCTTGCACCCGCATCGCCCAGCAGCTCGGCAATGCGCTGTGTGCGCCGGTGCTCTCGCTTGTGCCCCAAGGCAACCCCGCGTCCCCCACCGGGCACATGCGCTACCCCGGCACACTGAGCCTCCGCGAGGACACGTTCGTGCAAGTGTTGCTCGACATTGGCGAGAGCCTGCACCAGCACGGCTTTGAGCTCATTGTGTTTATCGGCGACAGCGGCGGCAACCAAGCCGGGCTGGCGATGGCCAGCGAGCAGCTCAACCAGCGGTGGTCCAAGCCAGGGGCCCTGCACGTGCCAGAGTTCTACGACTATGACGAGCTGACGGACTTTCTGGAGAACGAGTTGGGCATCGTGGAGCCCCAAGACGACGGGCTGCACGACGACTACCTGGTGACGACCATGATGATGGCGGTGGACCCCCACACGGTGCGGCACAGCGAGCGGCTCGGCGCCGGGCTGGCGTCCATCAACGGCCTGAGCATCGAGGATGCGGACGCGGCGGCGGCGGTTGGTCGTCGCCTGCTGGACCACCGGGCAGACCGCACCGTCGCGGCAATTCGCCGCCACATCCCCACAGTGGCCCGATAGCCGACGCCCCTACTCGAACTCCGCCTCGGCCGCGCGGCCGTCGCCCATCGTCCAGATCTCTCGGCCCGTCTTGAGCACCTTGCGCTTGAGCTCGGGCACATCGGCGCCCTCGGACTCGGCGATGGCAGCGAGCTCGGCGATGTCTTCGTCGGTGCCGTCGCAGTAGGCCACGGGACGGTCCATGCCGGGAACGCGGACTTCCACGCGGTACTCGCCGCGGTCCCACATCTGAGAGGCCTTGAGGGTGTAGGGGTAGATCAATGGGGCTCCTGGGGCGTGGGGCAGCGGGCATCCGTCGACGTCACACCGCTGCGGGACCTCCCGTCTGTACCCCACCGTCCGCCACTCGGTCGTGGCGCCACCGCCTCACGCGCCGTCGAGCCAGGCCAGCGCCGCACCGATGGGGTCGGCCGACGGGCACCACGCTTCACCGGGCGCTTGCCATCCCCCCCCTTGTTGGCTGTCTTGCACCACCACCAGCCGCCTGGATGGCCCCAAGCGGCCACTCGCGCTCGCCGCGTTGGCCCCAGCCAGCAGCCCTTCGAGCCGGTGGAAGCTGCTGTGCACCGCGACCCCGTCCACGTCGCTGTCCCGGTGGGCGCCTCCCCAGGGATGGCGCACAAACACCGCAACTGGTCCCAGCACCATTCTCAGGGCCACCGCCCAGCTGTTCGTGCCGTGACCGACGTGGGAAAAGGTGAGGTAGTCGCCCAAGTCGGGGTCCACTGCTTCGGCCACGAGCGCCGCTCGGTCGGCAGCCAGACAGTCGCGGGTGCCGTAGTGCCACGGCCCAAAGTTCTCGAAGTCGCCAAGCAGCGACCGCGGGATGGGCGGCAAGCGCAAGCCGGCGTCGTTGTATTGGTGGTAGGCGGACCGCAGGGCGTCGTCAGCGGTCACTTCAGGCGTCGGGGCCATGGTGTCTCCTGGTCATCGCGGATCTTCGGGGTCCCCCCTCCGATCCTCTGCATGCATTGCTGACGGGCGGGGTCGAGCGCAGCCCCGGCACCGAGCCAAGGCCGGCGCATCGGCGCTCAGGTCGTGTGTTCGTGGATGTCGCGCTTGTAGTAGCTGTTGGCGGTGTCTTGGCCGTCCAAGAACTCGGTGGCGGTCTGGCCCTCCGGGGAACGCCAAGTTTGCCAGTTGTCCACCACGCAGTGACCCGCCGCAAGGGCCCGGGCGTGGCGCTGCAAGGCGTCGAACCGAGCACGGGTGGCCCGCACCTCGGCGTCCTTGAGGCGACCCGTCAGCTCCGGCAACACGTCGCGGTCAAAGTCCAGCGCGTCGAGGCGGTCATGGGTGGTGCGGTCGATGAGCACGGGCAGCCCCACGCCATTGTAGCCGGTCATGGGGTCCGGACCTGGACTCGGAATCTCGGTGGTCTCTTGGCCAAATGCAAGGTCGTTGTCGATCCCCGTGACCGCGCACGTGCCGGTCACGCGATCGAAAGAGATGAGGTAGTTCTCGCCGTGGCGGTCGAACTGGCCCGCGAGCGCGTCGGCCCACTCGAGACCGCAGAGCTGCTGTTGGATGCTGGCCTTGAGGGTGTCGTCCGGGGGGGCACCCTCGAAGGGGTCGGCGTAGCGGGGTTCGACCTTCAGCCAGACCAGATCGCCCTCATTGGCGCCCTCGGTGGCCACGAACTCCATCGCCTTGAGCAGCTTGAGGGCACGCTCGAGCGGCTGGTTGTTCGCGACCACGGTGTCGATGTAGGTCTGTTGCTGTGGGCTGACTGGAATTCGCGCGCGCTCGCCGGGCATCTTGCCATCGGCCTTGTCCATCAACAGCCCGAGCTCGCCATCGTGGAGGATGAGGCGGCTCTTCACCACCGTGTGGCCGCCCAGCAGCGCGTCCAGCTTCTGGGACGCAATGTTGCGCTCGCCATAGTGGGGGGCTTGCAGATCGATGCCCATCTTGCCTTGGGCGAGCAATGGGTTGGTGTCGGTCACGGGCTCCGGCTTGAAGATCAGCGTGCGCACGGTCATGCCGTCGTCGTAAACCAGCTTGGCGACAGTGTTCGCGTTGCCGGATCCGAACTCTTCTTCGCTGCTGTCGTGGTCGATGTGCTCGTCTTCGAAGCTGACGAAGTCGACGTCTTTGAACAGCACCCCGCAGACCTTCATCTGGATCGCTTGGGACAGCGTGACCGCGTCGGGCAGTGTGTCGACGTCGGGATCGGCCACCACCGCGAGCGCGTGCTGAGTGCGCTTCAGCAGCGCCGTCATCGCCTCGGCTTTGAGCTTCTGGCGGTCCTTCTGGCTCGTGTGCCCCCGCAGGTAGCTGCGGGCCTTCTCTGCCAGCGCTTCCAGCTTCTCGACCAGCGCCGCGCGGGCCTCCTCGTCACCGTTGATGTCCGCGACCGTGGACTCGCCCACAATGTCGTTGACTTCCTGGAGAGCGCCCTCGACGGCCTTGTAGCGCTTGCTCCGCTTCCAGAGGCCACCGAGCTTGTCTCCCTTCGGCCGCTGTCCCATCGACAACGCGAGCTGGTCGAAGGTCAGCAATGGCTCTGGACTGCCACCGTCCTCGAGCTCATTTTCACCCAGATCGAGCACGTCGTCTGCCACGTCCAGATCATCAACCTCAAGCTCCTCGTCGATCTCAGGGACAACGTCGGGTTGCGGTTGGGGCTTCTTTCCGAACACGGACTTGAAGCGGCTCCACGGAGAGCGTTTCGGCACGAGAGGCTCCTGAGCAGGCGAGGTGTCGCCATAGCATGTCGGCCCCCCTCACGGAACCGCGAAGGCCCCAACCCTGGACAGCCCCAAGGTGCCCCGGCCCCGCACCCAGGCCACCATGATAGGTATTTATTCCTATATCGCTAGTCCACCAATGCCGTGACCATCCCGCCGGCCCCACATCCCTTCGGCTTCCCACGCGGCCACTCCCCGCCAGGGCCCAACACAGATAGGCTGGCCGCATGATGCTGTGCCTCATCGCATCCGTCGCCTTCGCCGTGTCTCCAGACGTGGTGGAGCAGCGCCTTCAGGAGATTGAAGAGCTGCGGGCCCAGCGGGTCGAGCGGGGTGCGCCCCCCATCTCGATGGCCAATGCCCGAAAGGCGGCCCAGGGGTCGGTGGTGACCGGGGTCACGGGTTCGAAGGCTTGGGCGGTCGCGGTGCTCAACATTCCCATCGGCCAGCTCTGGGCCGGCATCAACGACGAGACCCGCCACCCTGGCTACACGGCCGTCGCCTACTCTGAGCTGATCAGCGGGCGGGTGTGTGGCTCGGGCCGCCACGTCCTGCAGTACCTGCCTGTGCCCATGATCTCAGACCGCTGGTGGATCGCCGTGATCCGCCACAACCGCACCATCATCGACGCCAGCGGTGGGTCGGTTCGGGAGCTGTACTGGCGAAGCTCGGTGGACCCGGCTGAAGTCACGTCCGCGGCCGGCCAGAAGATGATCGACGCCGGCGCCCCCATCGGGTCCACCCGTGGCGCCTGGCTCCTCGTCGCGGTCGACCAGTTCAACACCTACGTTGAGTACTACTCCAACACAGACCCAGGAGCCGGCGTGCCGAGCAGCATCACCTCCAGGCTCGCCGCCAGTGGGGTCCGTGACACCATCAAGGCCGTGCACAAATTTTCCGCCGGGGGGAAGCCAGTATGCCCCGTCTACTGAATCCGGACGCCCAGACTGGGCGCAGCGACGCGCCGCCGGGTCGATGGCTCGTGCGTCTGACCACCGTCGCCACGGCCCACTGGGTGCTCTGTGTTGCGCTGGTGCTAAGTGTTCTGCCGGTGCGTGCCAGCGCCGATGACACCTACACGTGGAGCCTGCCGGGCGCCGAAGAACAGCTTGCTGCCGATGAGACCGTCATCCCCATCGGCAAGGGCGCCGTTTTTGTGCCCAGCATCACCGGCCCCGAGCACGAGCCGCCCGCCACCATCGTCAGCGGGGACGAAGTCATCAGCGTGCCTCCCGGCCAGCGAGTGCTGCTCAAGCCCGGTCCTTACGTCATTGTCGTCAGCTCCGGCACCCCCTCCCAGGGCGTGGGCATCTCCATCGACGTCGTCGAAGGCGAGACCACCCTGGTGCCCGTGCAGTGGGGCGCCCTCCAGATCGAAGTGACCGACCAGAACCGCATTCCCCACCGGGGCGCCTATGAGATCATTCGCTCGGACACCCGCGAGCCGGTGGGCATGGGCTTCGGCACCGACACCCTCCAGGGTGAGATCCTCCAGTCCTGGATGCTGGCGCCCGGCCTGTACCGCATCACCCGCCCCGGCCGAAACACCCGCACCCTCGTGGACACCGTCACCGTCGAGGTTCCCGAAGCTGGCTTTGTGCGCTTTCGGTTGATTCAGGACGAAGCCACCGGCGACCTGCTCGGCGCGGGTGTGCTCCAGCCCAACGACCCCTCCACGGGAGAGCGGCGCCAGCTCGGCAGCTGGAGGCCCTCCCTCAACGTGGGCGCCAACGGGTCGATGGTCCACAACCAGAACGTGGTCGGCGCGTTTAACCAGACGCAGTTCACAGGCACCGCTTTCATCGATGGCCAGCTCATCTACAACGAAGAAGCCCACCGCCTGAGCATGCTGCTCCAGGTCGAGGAAGGCATCAGCCAGATTCGCCCCCAGGACGGCGCGCCGCTTCCGTTGGTCAAGGCCACCGACCGGCTGCGACTCGACACGCTCTACACGTACTCGCTGCGGCGGGACATCGGGCCCTACGCCCGCGTGAGCGCCCAGTCCCAGGCCTTTCCCACCGAAGTGCTGGTGGCCGAAGACACCACCATCCGCACCCGGGATGCCCGTGGGGTCATCCTGAACTCCACCGACATCAACGCCAACGAGTCCTTCCGGCTGGCCAACGCGTGGACCCCCACGCTCTTGCGCGAGGGCGTCGGCATCAACAAGAGCTTCGCCCGCAAGAACCGCAGCAACGCCTTCAACTGGCGCCTCGGCTACGGCATGCGCCAGAACATCTACGATGACACCCTCGTGCTCGACGATCTGCCCGACACGGCGGCCCTCGAATACACCGCGGTGGACTCCTTCTACGAAGAGGGCATCGAGACCACGGTCGTGGCGAGCTTCCGCTTGCCCGGCTGGGTGGTCTACTCCACAAACATCGAGATCTTCGCGGACTTCGGCACGTTTGTGAGCCCCTGGAGCCGCACCGAGCGCGGCAACCTCCCCTACCCGCCCTGGTCGGTCAACTGGCGCAACACGCTGGCGCTGCGCCTCACGCGCAACCTGAGCCTCAACTACTACGCCAACATCGCCATTGAGCCCAAGGTCATCGACCGTCCCCAGGTGCAACAGAGCCTGTTGCTGAGGGCCGCATGGTCGATCTTCTGATGCGCGGCACTGGCCAACCCACCCCGCGGCGTGGACCGGACCGGCACCCCCGTCCGGCCGAACCTGGAGGCACCATGCGTGCGCCCATCCTGTTGTTGCTGAGCCTCGCCGTGGCCTGTGTGCCCCGCGCAGAGCACGAGCTGATCGAGGTGCAGCTCGACGCCACCCGCATGGCCCTCAACGCCGGCAACGCGGCCCACTTCAAGGGTGTCGAAGCGCTGGAAGCCCAGCTCGCCGCCGCCGAGACCGCACTGGCCCGGGCCGCCCAGACCGAGGCGGACCTGAACGAGCGCCTCGCGGCGATGGAAGCCGAGGTTCAAGCAGCCCGCGCCGACCTCGCGCGTGTCAGCCAGCTGGAGTCGCCGAAGGACGCCGAGCTGGAGCCCCTTGTGGCCGCGATGAAGGCCCGCTTGATGGACGCACTGGCCGTGCAAGCCGAGCAAGAACAGCACCTCGCCCACGCGGCCACCACCCACGCAAAGTGGGTCGAGCGCTTCGCGGCGCTCCAAGCCAAAGGCGACTTGGAAGTGCTCCAAGATGGCGACCAGACGGTCATTCGCATCCCGACCCGCAAGCTGCTGAACGAGGGGCGCATGACCATGTCACCCCGGGGCCGCGAGCTGGTGTCCGCCATGGCCGTGGGGCTCAAGAGCCAGGTCGACCTCGACTTGCTCATCACCGCCCACACCGACGACCGGCCCTACCACGACACCGAGCACCACTCGAGCTGGGAGCTGGGCTTTGGCCAGTCGATGTCGATGCTGCGTGCGCTGACCGGCGAAGGGGTGACCGCGCGGATGCAGAGCGCCTCGGCCGCGGGCACCCGGCCCATCGCGCCCAATGACACCGATGAGGGCCGCAAGCTCAACCAGCGGATTGAGCTGACCATCCTGCCCTCGGTCCCGCCGGAGCCCGCGCCGCCTGAAGACGCCCCCAGCCCTGACGCCGAGGGCACGCCCGCCGCGCCCTGAGCCGCCCTGCTCCACCGCATGGCCCCTCCCGCCGCTGGGCCCGGTGGACTTCCGTCGAGAGGCGCCGATGCCCCTTCGCTTCAAGCCACCCCCGCCCCCTGCGGCGGGCCCCACCCTCGTGGTGCTTCCCGGCCGCGTGCCCCAGTTTGGCGGCGGCACCATCCGCCGGGTGCTGCCCCACCCCAAGCGCCGGCTCATCGGGGCTTGGTGCTTCGCCGACCACTTCGGCCCCACGCCGTCGGGCGGGCCCACCGGGGGTGTCGGTCCCCATCCCCACATCGGCCTTCAGACCGTCACTTGGCTGATCTCCGGCCAGACCCGCCACCGCGACAGCCTGGGCACCAACCAGCTCATCCGGGCCGGCGAGGTCAACTGGATGACCGCGGGCCACGGCATCTGCCATGCGGAAGACGGTGAGAACAGCCCAGGGGACGTCGTTCACGGGGTACAGCTCTGGGTCGCGTTGCCCGAGCACGCCCGCCACGGACCGCCCCAGTTTGAGCACCACACGCCCCCCACCGGGCTGGTCGATGGCGCTGTTGCGACCGTCATCGCGGGCACCTTCGCGGGCCTGCACATCCCGGCCACCGTGCACTCGCCGCTGGTCGGCGTGGACCTTGTGCTCACCGATGGACGCGCGCACACCCTGCCGCTGGACCCCACCTTTGAGCACGGCTTGATGGTCCTGAGCGGCGCCGCGACGGTGGAAGACTGCAAGGTGAGCCCCGGCAGCCTGCTCGATCTCGGCCGCCGGCGCTCGTCGCTGAACATCCGGGGTGAAGATGGCGCGCGGGTGCTGCTTCTCGGTGGGGCTCCCCTGGACGAGCCCGTCGCGATGTGGTGGAACTTTGTCTTTCGAACCGCCGACGAAGCCGCCGAGGCTGCCCGCAGCTGGAACGCCCACAGCCCCCGCTTCGGCACGGTGGAGGGCTCCCCGTCGCCGTGGATCGGCGCCCCCGACTTTCCCGCTTGACCCAGGAAGCATGCATGTCCGAGACCCCCACCCACGTCATCCATCAGCACTGGTCGGGCTCCACCGCCGGCGAGTACACCATGGCCTCGACCGCCACGGCGCGGCTCGACAGCAAGCCCCCCATCCTCACCAGTGTGCCCGCCGACATGGGCGGGGACGATGGCCGGTGGAACCCCGAAGACCTGTTCGGCGCGGCACTCTCGACGTGCTTCATGTACACGTTTCTCGCACTGGCGAAGAAGGTGCGCATCGACGTGCGGGCCTACGACGACACCGTGTCGCTGGACCTCATCACCGAGGACCGCCGCACCCGCATCACCCGCGCCGTGGTGGCCCCGACCATCACGCTGGCCCCGGGCTCGTCGGTGAGCAAGGCGACAACGATGTTCGAGAAGTCCCACAAGTACTGCATCATCGCGAACTCCACGTCCGCTGAGGTGGTGCTCCAGCCCCAGTTTGTGGTGGCCGAGGCGTAAGCACCGACCGCCGGCTCCGTTGTGGAGACCACTGCCGTCGGAGCGCGCATGAGTGCCCTGCTGATGATGATTGTCGCGTCCGGTGCAGCTCTCGCCACCGGGATCCCACCCCACGACAGCATTGTGGTGCGAGGCGCGGACTGCACTCCGGCCAACACGGCCGACCCTGACCTGTGGGTGACCCACGACCGGATGTCGGGGAGCTGTGCGCGAGCCGGGCCTGGCGACGATGGATGCTCGGTGTGGGTGGTCGCTTCGTTGAGCGCCCAAGACCTCGTGGTGAAGCAACAAGGCTGCGACGAGCCCTTGCCGGGGCGCTTTGTGCACGATGGGACCTGCGGGGACCGGCCCCGGTGGCGGTGGACCGGCACGCTGGCGCCGGGCGAGGCCCACACCATCGGGAAGGACGGCCAGCAGGGCGGCGGATGGGTGCAAGCGCCCGGCGAGGCCCCGGCTCAGGTCCACTGCCCGGCCGAGAGCCCGCCCGTGGACCCCACAAGCACCCCCGTGGTGACCAGTCCAGCGAGCCCACCCCAGTGGATCGTGTTCCCAGCCGAGGGCTTCTCCGTGGTGGAGGAGGGCGAGCTGGCCCGCGTCGTGTGGACCCCGGGCCCCTCGCTGCGCCAGTGGGCACTATCCACCGACAATTCCGTGCTGATGAGCGCTCCCATGCCGTTCGAGCACGCCCAAGCCGCCCTCGACCACACGCTGCGGCAGCCCACTGGCATCGCGGCTCGCCACCAGATGGTCGCTTGGCGAGAACACTTTGAGGGTCACCGCAAGCGGCAAGTCCAGTACTGCACACGGGTGCTGGAGCAGGACCTGGAGCTGGGGTTGCGACCGGCCGACCCGGGTGGCGAAGAGGTGGTGCTGCGGGCGACACTGACCCTCCGAGACACCGCACCACCAGCGCGCTGTGAGGTCGGTGCGCCCAGCCCCTGACGTCCCCTTCCCTGGCCGCTGCCACACCCGCCCGACCTCGGGCAAAGACCGGCGCAGCGGGCGGCCAGACCCCTCGGAGACCACGCCCGCCCACACCCGCAAGAACGCCTTGCCACGGGGCATTGCGGGACGCCTCGGCGACGGATAACGCGGCCCCTCCTGCACACCGGACCCTGCTGCCCCCCGGAGCCCGCGATGGCCGAGACCGAGACCCGCGCCCGCGCCGCCATTCGGTCGGGCCGCCGGCGCACCGCCATCACCCTGTTCTTTGTGGGTGGGGGCACGGGGGCCCTGGGCGCCTTCATGGCCGCGCTGGACCTGTTCGACCTCGACGCCGAGTTCCGCAACGCCAGCACCGCCGCCCACGTCGCGCTTTGGGGCTTCGCCTTGCTGTTCATGGCCGTGGGCTTCGGCATGGTGCTGATGTCGGTGCTCGGCCGGGGAGGGGCCGGTCGCAAGGCAGAGCTGCTGCTGTTTGACCACCCCGAGCAGATCACCGGGGCCTGGCGCCAGGTGTCGACGGGCAAGGCGATCAAGGTCACCGACAACGAGCTGGCCGGGGGCAGCCACGCGCTGGTGGTCCAGAGCCGGGACGGCAAGGCCATCACGGTGATGATGAACGCGCTGGAGGTCACCCGCTCCCTGGAGTGGATCCGAGAGGTCGCACCCGACGCCGCCCGCCAGCCGAGCTGAGCGAGTGACAGGAGGGTGCTCGGCTCTGCGGGTGCTGCTGGGGCACACCTTCACCGCAGCCTTGGCCCCGGTGTGGGACGGGGGACCATGCTGGCGGGCCAGAGCGGGATGCAAACACAATACATGCAGCTTACATCGTGCATCTTGGCGTGCGACACAAGCGCAATCGAACAGGGGACCCGGCGCGCCCCGCCATGACCGCCCACACCCACCCCTCGCCCGGGGCCAGTCGTGTTGACCCCGGGGTAGGACTGACGCTCAGTCTGCGGCGGCCGTCTGTCCTGGACCCGCCAGCAACCGATACGCAAGGCCGCCCAGGGCCCCACCAACCAACGGGGCCACCCAGAACAGCCAAAGCTGCGCGACGGCCCAGCCTTGCACAAACACCGCCGGGCCCGTCGACCGCGCCGGGTTCACGCTCAGGTTGGTGACCGGAATGCCAATCAGGTGGATGAGGGTCAGGCCGAGCCCGATGGCGATGGGTGCAAAGCCCGCGGGGGCCCGCGCGTCTGTGGCCCCCATGATGATGAACAGGAACATGAAGGTGAGGGTGACCTCGGCCACCAGCGCCGACAACATCGAGTAGCCGCCCGGTGAGTGCTCGCCGAAGCCATTGGATGCAAAGCCACCCGCCAGGTCGAAGCCCGGCGCGCTGCTGGCGATGACATAGAGCACCCCGGCCGCCAGAATGCCGCCCAGCACCTGCACACCCACGTATGGGCCGAGGTCCTTGGCATCGAAGCGCCCACCCACCACCAGCCCCAGCGACACCGCGGGGTTGAGGTGGCATCCGGAGATGTGACCGATGGTGTAGGCCATGGTCAACACCGTCAGTCCGAAGGCCAGGCTGACACCCAGCAGGCCGATGCCCACGTCAGGAAAGCCAGCGGCGAGGACGGCGGAGCCGCAGCCGCCAAACACGAGCCAGAACGTGCCGATGAGCTCGGCTGCCAAACGACGGGACAGGGGCATAGAAACCTCAGGGCGGCGCCTGGCGGGAGAATTTGGGCCTGGCGGGACGACCGTCGCCAGTATGGCAGAGGGGGCCTGCGGCGTCCGGCGCACCCCTGTCAGGACTGCTTCACACAGCCCCTTCCGGCCCACCGTGGTGCCCCCCCCCGCCGGCCCATGCAGTCGTGTTGGCGCCGTGCCCAGGGTCAACCGCGCTGATCCCGGTGTGGATTGACCCTCATCCTCGCCAGCGCGCGACGCTCGGAGACCAAGGTCTACGGAAGGGGACCATTTGCAGCGTTAAACACCACGCGACACAACTCATGGGCGATGGCCTCGCGCCGGCGACTGGCCCTCGAACCGAGCTGAACCTGGTTCAGCTCGGTTCGAGGGCCGGGCTGGCCCCAGGCCGTCAGCAAGCGCATGGAAGGGATCGAAGGGAGGGATCGAAGGGTACTTCCCGAAGATTCCGTGTGAGCGACCCATCCCAGGCCCTCGGCGGCGAGGTGTCCGCAGGAGTCGCCCGTGCTTGTCCACCCTCTGCACCGACCCATTTGGGTCATTCATGCAACACCATCGTGATCTGGGTCAGCCCACAGAACCGGCGCGGGTTCGACGCCCGCCAAACCCAAGGTGAAGGGGACTTCTCCCCAGCGGCTCGCCGTCGGTCGCGTCACCTGCGCGCTGAGATACAAGCGGCTGGCCCCCCGGACCGAGCCTTCTGCGTGCGACTGATCCCCCCACTGATTCTGCTCTTCAGCCTCGCATGCACCAGCGGACCCGAGCCCGGCGGCGCCTTGCCGGCCGCCCTCGTGCGGGTCGCCACCGTGCAAGCCGGCACCCTGATTGAGCCATGGTCCACCTTGGGCGAGGTGCAAGCCCTCGACCGGGCGCGCATGGCCGCCGGCGCCGCAGGTCCCGTCTCCCGAGTGCTCGTGCGAGAGGGCGACCGGGTCGAGGCCGGCGCGCTGTTGCTGGAGCTCGACACCGCGGTCGTGCGCGCCGAGCACCAGCGGGCCCGGGCCGCCGCCGATGAAGCCGACGCCGCACACCGGCGCTTGAAGGATGCCCTCGACCGCCGGAACAACGTCACAGACAGTATTCTCGCGGCTGAAGAGCTGAGCACAGCAAGGCACGCCGTCGCCGAAGCCGCCGCTCGCCTGGCCGGCCAAGAAGCCGAAGCCCGGCGCACATGGGCCCTGGTCGAGCGCCACCGGCTGCACGCCCCCTTCGCTGGCGTCGTCACCACGCGCACGGTGGATCCCGGGGACTGGGTGCGCGCCGGGGATGCCGTGTTGACGGTCATGTCCACCGAAGACCTCGAAGTGCGGGCCCAAGTGCCCCCCGCCCTCGCCCGCTCCATGTCCCCGGGCCAGTCGGTGCAGCTGGGTGTGGACTCCGGCACCGTGGTCGCGGTGGTGCCGGCACTCGATGCCGACAGCCGCGCTCAGCTCGTGCGCATCGCCCCCACGGTCCCCCACCAGCTCCAGCCGGGCCAGCCCGTGCGCGTGACCGTGGACCACCAGTGGACCGACCAGGGCGTCAAGGTGCCCAGAGACGCCATCATCTCCGATCCCGAGAGCGCCAGCGTGGTCGAAGTGGTCGATGGCAAGGCCGTTCCCGTGCCTGTCGAGCTCCTCGTGTCCACCGCCACCGAGGTGCTGGTGCGCGCCGATGCACTCCAAGTCGGCGACCAAGTCATCGTGCGCGGCAATGAGCGGGTGCGGCCGGGTCAGGATGTGCGGATCGAAGCCGACGGAGACACGCCGTGATTCGCCTCGCAATCCAGCGTCCCGTCGGTGTTCTGGTCGGGCTGCTGCTGGTCCTGCTCTTCGGGGCGCTCAGCATCAGTGACCTGCCCATCCAGCTCACGCCCGACGTGTCCATCCCGACCATCACGGTGACCACCACGTGGCCCGGGGCAGCGCCCGCAGAAGTCGAGCAAGAGCTTCTGCTGGAGCAAGAAGAGGTGCTCAAGTCCGTCGCCGGCCTCGACCGGATGGTGGGCACCGCGACCGACAGCACCGCCACGCTGACCTTGGAGTTCGACGTGGGCACGTCCATGGACGAGTCCCTGGTGCGGGTGTCCAACCAGCTGGCGCAGATCTCCACCCGGCCCGAGACCGCCCGCGAGCCGGTGCTGGCCACCGCCGACACCGCCGGCCCTCCCCTGGCGGTGCTGACCATCACGGGCCGGGCCGACCGGGACCCCATCGCCGCACGCACGTGGGTGCTGGAGTCCATCATCCCGCAGTTTGAGCGCATTCCCGGCATCGCCTCGGTGCGCATGTTCGGGGGCCGGGACACCGAGGTGCAAGTGCGCTTTGCCCCCGAGGCCCTGGCCGCGCGGGGGGTCGAGGTCGGCGAGCTCATTGCGGCGGTACAAGCGGGCCTCGTGGACGTGTCGGCCGGTGACGTGGAGCTGGGCAAGCGCCGCTTCATCGTGCGCACCGAGGTCGCCCCAGAGCGCACCGAAGCCCTCGACGACATCGTGGTCAAGGTCTTTCCCGATGGCACCGTCCTGCGACTGGGCGACGTCGGCCACGCGACCATCGGCCTGCGCAAGGCCAGCCGCTACGTCATCAACAACGGCAAGCCCTCCCTCGCCCTGCTCTTCGACCGGGAGTCCGGGGCAAACGTGCTGGAGGTCACCGAGGCCGTCATCGCCGAAGCCGAGCGGCTGGACGCCGATGTGATGGCCTCCCGGGGGCTGGAGATCCAGGTCGTGAGCGACCAGCGGGCCTACATTCGCGGCGCCTTGGACCTCGTCCGCAGCAACCTGCTCGTCGGCGGTGCGCTCGCGGTGGGGGTGCTGATGCTCTTCCTCCGCAGTGTGTCGGCCTCGGCCATCGTGGCGACCGCCATTCCCGCCAGCATCATCGGCACCATCCTGGGCATGTCGCTGCTGGGCCGCAGCATCAATGTGGTGTCCCTCGCCGGCATGGCCTTCGCGGTCGGCATGGTGGTCGACAACGCCATCGTGGTCATCGAGAACATCGACACCTGGCGCCAAAAGGGAGTGTCGGCTGCCGAGGCCGCCTACGAGGGCACCCGCGAGGTCTGGGGCGCCCTCATCGCGTCCACCGCCACCACCGCCGCCGTGTTCATGCCCATTGTGGCCTGGCAGGACGAGGTCGGTGAGCTGCTGCGGGACGTCGCGGTGGCCATCACCGTGGCCGTGATGCTGAGCTTTGTGGTCTCGGTGCTGGTGATTCCGTCGGCCAGCGCCCGGGTCACCCAGCCGCCCAAGAACCCGAACCCTGGCCGCTTTGACCGCTGGGCCGGCCGTCAGCGCAACCGGCTCGTCTCTGGGGTGCGCAGCATCGTCGACTCCCCCCGCAAGAGCCTGGCCACGGTCGGTCTCGCCCTCGGGCTGTCCGGCACCGTCGGTGCCACCCTGATCCCCCCCATGGAGTACCTGCCCACGGGCAACCGCAACTTCATGTTTGCCGTGGTGGTGCCGCCCACCGGCTACGGCGTCGAAGAGATGTACAGCATCGGCAAGTCGGTCCAGGCACAGCTCAAGCCCCACTTCGGGGAAAACCCCACCGGCACGCCCGCGCTGCACCGCAGCTTCTTTGTTGCCTTGCCCGGCCAAGGCTTCATGGGCGCTGGCGCACAGAACCCCGAAGACATCGGCGCAGTCGTTGGTCTGGTGAACCGCACCCTCGGCAGCATCCCCGGCGTGATGGGCTTCGGCAGCCAAGCCAGCTTGTTCGGGCGGTCCTTGTCGAGCGGCCGGGGCGTCTCCGTGGAGCTGTCTGGCGCCGACACCCCAACGCTGGTGGCCGCTGGAAAGCTGGTGATGGGCAAGATTCAGGACGCCATCCCCGGCGCGAAGGTGCGGCCCACGCCGGCCTTGGACCTGGGCGGTCCCGAGCTGCGGGTGCTGCCCCGGCGGGACGTCGCAGCCCAGCTGGGGCTCAACGCTGCCGACATCGGCACAGCCGTCGATGTGTTCGTGGACGGGCGCATTGTGGGCGAGTTCGCGCCCGCCGGGAACGCCCGCCTGGACGTCGTTGTCGTGGCCGAGCCGTCGGTCATGAGCACCAGCGACTTGCTCACCACCCCCATCTCCACACCCCTCGGCGGGACGGTCCCCCTCGCCAGCATCACCGACGTCGTGGAGACCTTGTCGCCGACCACCATCCAGCGCATCGAGCGGCGCCGGGCGCTGACGCTGGAGGTGACGCCCCCGGACAACATCGCCATCGAAGAAGCGCTGAGCATCATCCGCGGCGACGTGCTGGCCAACATCACGCTGCCCGACAGCATGGCGGTCACCATGAGCGGTGCTGGCGGCAAGCTCGAAGAAGCCCAAGTGCGCATGCTCTCGGTGCTCGGCCTCGCCACGGTCATCTCATTCCTGCTGTTGGCAGCCCTGTTTGAGGACTTCTTGGGTCCGCTGGTCATCCTGGTCACGGTGCCACTGGCCGGCGCCGGCGGGGTGCTCGGGCTGCGGCTGGTCGACACCTTCCTCAGCCCCCAGCCCCTCGACATGCTGTCGGCCCTGGGCTTCGTCATCCTCATCGGAGTTGTCGTGAACAACGCCATTCTCATCGTTGACGGGGCGCTGGCCAGGCTGCGGGATGGGCAAGGGCTCACCGATGCCACCACCGAAGCAGTGGCCGGACGGGTGCGCCCCATCTTCATGGCCTCATTGACGTCGCTGGCGGGCTTGTTGCCCCTCGTGCTCTTCCCGGGCAGCGGCTCGGAGCTGTACCGCGGGGTCGGCGCCATCGTGCTGGGGGGGCTGACCTTGTCGACCGCGCTGTCGCTGGTGGTCGTGCCCGCGCTCTTTGCCCTGGTGTGGCGCTTGCGGGGTGTGCGTTGATCACCGTTGCAGTGTTGCTGGTCCACTCGGCCAGTGCGGCCACCTACACCCTGCCGGGGGTGCGCCAAGCGGCGACCGCGCGGGCCATCGAAGTGGAGCAAGCCGCCGCCGCCGCGGATGCCGCGGATGCCCAGGCAGTCAGCGTTCGCGCAGGTGCCTTGCCCTCGATTGTGGGCTCGGCCAGCGGCAGCGTGGGCGCCGGCTTCACGGCCTTTGGCTTTCCCCGTCCGGTGCAGCGCCAGCTCGGCGTCGGCGTGGACGCAAGCTGGTTGCTGGTGGCCCCAGAGACGTGGGCTGCAGCCTCTTCAGCACGGTTGACGGCCGAGGGTCGCCACGCGATGCAAGCGTGGACTCAGGTGACCGCACGGGCGCGGGCCACCGAGCTCTACACCGCGGCCTTGGCCGCCCAGAAAGAGCTTGCGGCCCGACAGACCGCACTCGTGGATGCCACCGAAGCCGAGAAGGCCGTGCAGGCCTTGGTGACCACCGGCATTCGTCCGCCGTCTCACGCGGCCCAAGCCCGGGCCAGCTTGGCGACCGTCCACGCCGAGCTCGCGAACGCCGAGTGGGTCGCACACGCCCGATGTGCTGAGCTGCAGGCCCTTCTGCGCGAGCCGGCGGACGCTGCGCCCCAGTGCGTGCTCGCAGAAGTGGACTGGGCACCCCCAAAGGAAGGGCCCGCCAGCCACCCCGCCCTCGACGCCGCGGCGATGGCCCTGGCCGGATCTGAAGCCAACAAGAAGAGCGCCGTGATGGCCCTCGTGCCCACGTTCGGGCTCAGCGCCGGCGCCGCGTGGTACCGGGCCGATCAAGGCGGGGGGCCCGGTTGGTCCGCGGGGGCAGACCTCGCGGTGCCCTTGTTTGCCTCGGGCAGCGCAAAGGCCCAGATCACCGTGGCCGAGGCCCAAGTGCGCTCCACCCGGCTGGCCCTGGAAGCCCAGGAGCTCCAGCTCCGGGTGGCCCTGCGGACCGCGACCATCCGGCTCAAGGCAGCCGAGCAAGGGGTGGCCGCGAGGCAGGTGGCGCTGGACGCCGCCCAGGAAGCCCTCGACATGGTGAAGGCCCGCTACAGCGCCGGAATGGACAGCCTCACGGACTGGCTGACCTCGCGACAAGCCCGGGACGCCGCCGCGGTGGCCTTGGCCCGCGCAGAGGCCGAGCGGGGGGCAGCCCACGCCGCGCTGGAGTCCGCGCGGGGGGTCGGCGGGACCTGAGCGGGCTTGGGGCAAGTGCTGCAATGACAGGGGCAGTACGGCACACGAACGTGTCGGCCCGCGCAACCCCGCCGCTATATGCCCGGTCCGCAAAATGCACGAACTCCCGCTGGGGGTCGCGTGCACCTTCGGGCAGCGTCTTTTCAGATGCTGCGCGGCCGGAGTTGAGAGCGATGTTGTGCACGTTGCCTCCTGGGGCAGCCCCCGACATCCCTGGCCGCCCCTGGATCGCCCGGAGTCCCATGCCCGCCCCCCGTCCCCGCACCACCGACATCGTCTATCCCTGGTGCCCCACCGCCTTCGACGAGCTGCGCTACGCGGTGCGGTCCGCCGCGATGCACTTCGCAAACCTGCGCCGGTGCTGGGTGTATGGCCTGTCCGACCCGGGCATCGACCTCGAGTACGTCACGTGGCGCAAGTCCCCGAACCGGGGCCGCCACGCCGATGAGATCATGCTGCGGGCCATGCTGGCGGCGGCGAACGACCCGGCGGTGAGCGACCCGTTCGTGCTGTCCTGCGACGACTACTACTGGTTGCGGGACACCGAGGTCGCAGATCTGGAGCCCCCCATGGCCCTGGAGAAGCTGGACCTGGGCAATGCCTACTACGGCCCCCACCCGTGGCGGCGGCGGCTGTGGTCGACCCTGCTGCGGCTGCACGACCAGGGCTACACGACGTACAACTACTGCACCCACGCGCCGGTGCTGATCCACAAGGCCCGGTTGCGGCGAGCGATCGAGGTGCTCGGCACCGACGTTCAGGTCGAGTCCGCGTACTTCAACATCACGTGGAACACCGAGCCAGCCGCCTATCTCACCAAGTCCAACTGGCGGGCGGGCTTCTACGAGCACACCCGGCCCAGTGAGATGATGGCCCAGCTCGCCGGCAAGCGGTTCATGAGCCACAACGACGACGGGCTCGACCACCACCTGAAAGATGCCATCCGCAGCATGTTCCCGGTGGACGTCGACCTGCCGGCCATCCCGGTCGCACCGATGGTCCGGCCGGCCCTCATCCTGCCCAGCCGGCGCTCGGCGCAGCGGCACTCCGCCGCGTCCTGACCGCTTGCTGGCGCATCGGCGGTCCCCCCGTTGACCGAGGGGACCCCGCGCCGGCTCAGCCGGTGTTGCGCATGCCCGCTGCCACGCCGTTGATGGTGGTGAGCAGCGCTTTGTCGAGCACCACGTCGGGGCGCTCCCCAGCCGCACGGGTGCGCTGCAACAGCACCGCTTGCAGCCGGTTCAGCACGTCCACGTAGGGATTTCGCACGGCGATGGACCGCCGCAGCACCGTGTTGTGCTCCATGGCGTCGGTGTGGTCGCGCAGCCGCAGGATGGCCGCTTCAGCGCGCCCACGGGACGCCCGCAGCTCGGCACCCAGGGGCCGCAGCGCCGTATCCACCAGAAGCGCCTCATAGCGCTCGTGCACCTCGGGAATGCTCTTCGCCAGCACCATCTCGACGAGGTCGAGGGTGGTCTCGAAGAAGGGCCAGGCCCGGGCCATCTCGGCCACGGTGGCCGCCAACTTCGGGTCGGCCTGAGCACCGTCCAGCGCTTCGCCAATCCCGAGCCACGACGGCAGCATCAGGCGCACCTGGGTCCACGCGAACACCCACGGAATGGCCCGCAAGCTCTCGACACCCCCGCCGGCCTTGCGCCGGGCAGGGCGGCTGCCGATGTTGAGGCGCCCCAGCTCCTGTTCGGGCGTACACGCCCGGAAGTAGGGCACAAAGCGGGGGTCCGCCCGAATCACGCCCCGATAGGCGTCCCGGGCCGTGGCCGCGAGCTGGTCCATCGCCGCCCGCCAGTGTGCAGCAGGCGGTGCAGCCGGCACCAACGTGGCCTCCAGCACGGCAGAAACGTAGACCTCCAGCGTGCGCTCGGCGATGCCGGCCTGGCCGAACTTGGCTTGGATGACCTCCCCCTGCTCGGTCACCCGCAGCGCACCGTCCACCGATCCCGGCGGCTGGCACCGAATGGCCGCGTGGGTGGGCCCGCCGCCCCGTCCGACCGTGCCGCCCCGCCCGTGGAAGAGGGTCACGCGCACACCGGCATCATGGGACGCCGCCACGATGTCTTCCTGGCCCCGGTACAGGGCCCACGCCGCCGCGAGGCGACCGGCGTCTTTGGCAGAGTCCGAGTAGCCGATCATCACCTCGTGGCGCCCACCATGGACACTGACGATGCGGTTCTTGACCCACGGAATGGCCAGCAGCGCGGCCACCGCAGCACCGGCACCGTCCAGGTCGTCGAGGGTCTCGAAGAGCGGCACCACCCGCTGCGCACCGCCGGAGCGTGCCGTCGCCCAACGCATCCGGGCTTCCCGCTGGAGCAGCTCCACCGCGAGCACATCGCTGGGGGTGGTGGCCATGGAGATGACGTAGGCACCGAGACTCTCGGGGCCTTGCTGGGCGGCGACTCTAAACGTGCCGAGCACATCGCGCACGGTGGCGGGCAGCGCCGCGTCGTCGGCCCACAGGTTCGGCGGGACCAGCGGGCGGCTGCCCTGAAGCTCCTCGATCAGGAAGGCTTGGCGCCGGGCTTCGTCCCACTTGCCGTAGCTGCCCATCCCCACGGCCTCGGTGAGCGCATTGAGCGCTTCGGTGTGGCGGGTGGACTCCTGGCGAATGTCGAGGCGGAGCAGCGTGAGCCCAAAGGCCGCACACCGCCAGAGCAGGTCCCGCAGGCGTCCGTTGGCCAACAAGCCGTCGCCCTGGGCGTGCAGCGAGCGCCAGCACAGCTCCAGGGGCCCCCGCAGGTCGGCCGGGTCGACAAGAACCCCCTCGGGCGGGGTGTCGCCGAGTGCGGGGTCGAGCAAGGCGTCGGCAGCCCACTCGCGGGTGAGGGCCAGCCGGTTGCGCAGGGGCTTGAGCAGCGTGCGGTAGGGCTCCCAAGCCCCATCCACGGCGGCGGTGAGCTCGGGACTGGCCGTGCGCAGGCTCAGCTCGTCCCGCAAGGCCTGGACCTCGTCGTGGAACAGCTCAGCGGCCATCCACCGGCCCAACAGCACAACTTGGCGGGTGGTCTCGGGGGTGACGAAGGGGTTGCCGTCCCGGTCACCGCCCATCCACGAGGCAAAGCGCACCGGCGCAACATCGAGCGGCAGCGGCGGGCACTTGTGGCGGGCCAGCGCCCGGTCGATGCTGCGCAAGGTGGCCGGAATGGCGTCCCACACGACTTGCTGCACCACCACGAGGCCCCCGCGGGCTTCGTCCTCGGGCGTTGGCTTGGACCGCCGCACCGGCTCGGTCTCCCAAGCGGTGCTCACCAGGGCCCGGAGCTGGTGCTCCCAGGACTCGGCCTCTTCGGGGATGAGATCACCCCGGTCCCGGCGGGCCAACAACTCGGAGACACCCTGGTAGACGCGCATGATGGTGCGTCGCTGGACTTGGGTAGGGTGGGCGGTCAGCACCAGCTCGATCTGTTGGCTGCACAGGGCAGCATGGATGTCGGTGGCGGAGACACCTGCAGCGAGAAGACGCCCCACCGCGTCATCCACACTGGCCGGCTGGGGGACGCTGGCCGCCTTGGCGCGCCACGCCCGGCGACGACGCACCCGGTGGTGTTGCTCGGCGACATTGGCCAGCTCCAAGAACTGGGCGAACGCCCGGGCCACTTCGAGGCTGCGGGCAGGCGAGAGCTGAGCGAGCAGCGCTTCGAGCGTGGCCCCGGCACCCACATCCCCAGCTTGGGCCGCCTTGCTGAGCTGGCGCACTTGCTCCACACAGTCGAGCAGCCCGTCACCCCCCCGCGCATCGAGCACCTGGCCCAACATGGCGCCCAGGTCCCGCACATCCCGGCGCAGCGGAGCGAGGGTGTCCGCGGCCAGGGACTGGGGGGCGAGAGCGTCATCGGTCGGCGAGGGTCTGGTCATGGTCATCCTTCCCAGCGGGGTGGTGCCAGGAACTGAGGAGGTGTGGGCGCACACAGACTGCGTGCAGGGGACCGCCCGTCCACCGCGCCAGCGCGCAGGCGGGAGAGCAGCGCTTGGGTGCCCCGGGGCACCTCGTCGAGCCAGCGCGCCCCAGCCATCGGGGTCCGGCACCGGTCCGTCGCCTCTGTGTACCCTGTCGGGATGCCTGTCGAGAGCGACCGCGAACGAATCACCAGAACATCCACAGCCACGATGTCCCCGCGCAGTCCAAGGGGGTCCCTGGACGCCCTCTCACCGGTCCCCGGGTGCGCCGAGCCCCGGCCACCCCATGCCAACCAGGGCGCGGTCTCCTATGTTCGGTGGCGGCCCCCCAACCGGGCGCAGGAGTGGTGATGTCGGCGGTCCACAGGCCCCATCCGCGGCGGCGACGAGCGCTGCGCAGAGCCGGACCCGCCATCGCCAGCATTGCCCTGGCTATCGGCATCTTGGGGTCCATTGAAGCCGTCGCCCGCCACGTCGAGGTTCCCGTCGACCCCTTTGGTGCCCAGCCGGGCCGCACGCTGCTGCCCGCCCACCGGTACCTGCTGTGGGTCAACGCCCCGGGCACACGGGACGAACAAGGCGTGACGGTGCGCATCAACAGCCTGGGCCTGCGCGGTCCCGAGCCCACCGTGCCCAAGCCCCCCGGCGTGCGCCGCTTGATCGTGACCGGCGACAGCGTGGTGTACGGCTTCGGTGTCGCCGAAGATGACCTGATGACGGCCATTGCCGGGAATAGACTGGGTGTGGAGGCCTGGGCGGCAGCGGTGCCTGGCTACAGCACCCTGCAGACCCTCAACCTGATGCAGATGTCGGCGCTGAAGCTTGATCCCGACGTGGTGATCATCGCCAACCTGTGGTCCGATCTGAGCGTGATGGGCTTCGCCGACGCCGACGTACTGGAAGCCCACACCAGCGCCAGCCCGGGCACCCGCTGGGCATCGCAGCACAGCGCACTCTTTCGGCGGGTGCAGGCGATGGTGCACGAGCCGGACCCCGCGGCGGCCGACGCACGGGTGGTCCAGTGGCGGGCCCGACCGAACACCGGCGGCGGTGGCCGGCGGGTGCCCATCGATGACTATGCCGCGAACTTGGACCAGCTCGTCGACCTCAGCATGGCCGCCGGGGCCGAGGTGGCATTCTTGGAGCTGCCCATCCGCGCGACGGTGAGGGGTACGCCCGGCGGGGGCTCTGAAGCGGCCTACCAACACGTCTTTCGGGACACGGCACGGCGCCGGGGGTGCCCGCTCATCGACGGCACGGCGGCCTTGCGAGACGCGCCGGAGCACGAGGCGCTCCTGTGGAGAGATGCCACCCACCTGAGTGCGGCCGGCCATGCCCGCGTGGGCGACGCGGTGGCGGAGGCGCTCACAGCATGGGCCACCGGGGCCCGCTTGCAGGGCGAAGGGACAAGGGAGCAGCGGCCCGACTATGTCGACCCCGAGCCCACTCCCGCGTCGGTCCGGCCGCTGAAGGTACCCGACGACATGATCCCGGGTGGGCGCGCCTCAGGGGGCCGGTGATAGCGGACCGGGGCCGCACGCCGACGTGTGCGTCCACCACAGCATTGTGGCCCTCCCCCTCGCATGAGCCCCCATGAAGCAGATCGTGCGCAACGCTGCGGTGATCCTGGCGCTCTTGCTGCTGGCCATCGCGCTGTTGGCCCTGTGGGGGGACGACCCGACGCTGTTGCCGTTTGAGTACGAGGGCCATGCCCCCCGGTGAGCGCTGGGCGGCGGTGGCCTCTTCGGTGCTGGCGGTGGGCGCTCTCGCCGGCGTCGAGCGGGGACTGCACCTGTGGGGACCGGACCTGCCCTCTCGGTTGCCGTACCAGCGCCTCGTCCGTCCGGTGCTCCACAAGCGACTCGACACCTGGGCGGTGGCCGACCCGCGCATGGCCCACCAAGAGCTGCCAGAGCACAGCGGTCTCGCCGTCGGGGTCTTCGGTGGCTCCGCCGCCGCGGGCCTGGGCTTCAGCCCCAACGCCAGCATCGCCCGCGCGCTGGAGAGACACCTCCAAGATACTGATGTGGACGCCCATGTCATCAACTTTGGGCTGGTGGGGGCCTCGTCTCGGGAAGTACGCTGGTTGGTGGACGATGTGCTCGAGACCACCCCGCTGGACGTGGTCATCGTGTACACGGGCAACAATGAGTACCTGGAGACCGTGGCCGAGCGGTATGCCCGGTCCCAAGCCAGCCCGCTCGACCGCCTGCGGCTGAGTGTGGCCGGGCTGCGCCTGACCGGGTGGGCCGTGGAGGCCTTGGGGCGGGGTGCGGCGCCGACAGCGCTGCCCCGGGTGAGCGGTGCCGAGATGGAGGGCGCGGTGACGTTGAGTCTGGGGGACCACGCCGCTGTGTTGGACCGCTATGAAGCCAACTTGCGGGCCATCGCCCAACACAATGCAACAATCGTGTTTATGCCCGTGCAGACCAATCCCGCGTGGCAGGGTGCGGACCTGCGCCGGGCGACCCCGGCCATGGCTGATGGGGTGCGGCGGGTCGCGGCCCAAGCGGGCGCCCAGGTGGCTGAGCCCGTGGAGCTCGATGCCTTGCAGAGTCGGGGAATTCCGGCATTCTACGACCACATCCACTTCACCCCGGCCGGGGCCGCAGCCTTGGGGGCAGCGCTGCATCGCACCTTGGGCGGTGAGCCGAAGGCTTGGGCAGTGCCAGATACCGACCCCCTGTATGTTGATGAGTGGCTCGCTCTCGGCAACGGCGACACCCACGTGCTGGACCCAGACCTGTGGAAGTACAGCCGCCTGTTGCAGACCCTCGACGCCCGGATCGAGGCAGACCCCCGCGACGCAGATGCGTTGATTCAGCGGGGCAATGCATGGTTCTTCGAGGTGGACGGCGCACCCCAAGCCCGCACCCTGTGGACCCAAGCGCTGCAGACCCCACTCAAGGCGGTCGCCGCGGCGAATCTTGAGCGGCTGGACCAGCAGGCGCGCTCGAGGGTGCTTCAGCGCTGACCTGCTGACATTAGGCCGACCCCTCATCCGGCGGATCGACCGGGAGCGGACGCTGCAGCCCCGTCAACACAAACCAACCGCGCTTCCAGAACTCCCGCACCATCATGCCGGTGGTCACGAGCATCACGAGCCACAGTAGCGGATAGCCAAAGCGCAAGCCCAGCTCCGGCAGGTTCCAGGGGGAGCTGGTGTCGAAGTTCATGCCGTACAGGCCGGTGAGGAACGTCAGCGGCATGAAGATGGCCCCCACCAGCGTCAGCAGCCCCATCACCTCGTTCATCCGGTGGTTCAGCGCGGTGTTGTAGGCCTCCCCCAAGCTGGCCACCTCGTCCCGCGCCGACTCGGTGAGCTCGATGATGCGCAGCAGGTGGTCGTGCACGTCCCGCAGGTAGATGCGGGTGTCGTCGTGAATCAGCGTGTGGGGGTCGGACTGGAGCGCCGAGGCCGTGTCGCGCATGGGCCAAAGGGTGCGCCGCAGCCGCCCGAGCACCCGTCGGCACCGGCGGATGCTGGCCAAGGTGTCCCGGTCGGGGCGGTCCGAGACCTGGTCCTCCAGCGACTCCAGCTCCAAGTTGAGCACCTCCAGCACCCCAAAGAGGTGGTCGGTGGTGGCGTCAATGAGGGCATACGCGAGGAAGTCGGAGCGGCGGGACCGAATCATCGAGCCCGCAGTGCGCAGGCGGTCGCGCACGAGGGCGAAGGGGTCGCCGGGGTGCTCTTGGATGGTCAACACAAAGTCGGCGCCGAAGAAGAGGCTGAGCTGCTCCATCTCGACGGTGAGCCCCTCGGGAAACAAGTCCAGGAACTGCATGACGACGTAGACCGACAGCGGGTAGGTGTCGATCTTGGCCCGCTGGCTCACATGGAGCACATCTTCCATTGCGAGAGGATGCAGCTGCAGGGCATTGCCGAGGTCCCCAATGCGATCGACGTCCTCCAGCCCCACGACGTCCACCCACACGGTCGGCCAGCGGGCGCGCAAGGCGACGAGGTCTCCCACATTTACGAGGGCACCCTCAACGAAGGCACTCTCATCGAAGGCGATGAAGTTGACGGTGGTGGGGTGGGCACCGGGAACCGGGCGCAGGGTGCCGGGGGCAAGGCCCGGCGGCGGACGGGGCGCTGGGGGCTTGGGGCGACGACGGCCCGCCGGTGCCGAGTGCTTGGCGGACTTCTTCGGGGACGCGGGCATGGGTGGGTCCTGAGCGCGGGTCGGGTGGATGTACTGCCCGCCTTCACCCGGGGCCAGTGCTGGGGTCGACGCTCCGGGAATGCCCCAAGTGGCCGTCCCCTCCGCGCCAGCCACTGCCGTGAGACTGTCCCGCAGCCCCGGCCCTGTCAGTTCGGCTCCCCCAACAGCAACAACAAGTCCGCGACGCTCGAGTGGGCTTCCACCTCGTGGCGCAGCGGGCGGTCCGGGCGCACATTGTAGTGGTTGCGCCGGCCCTCCTTGCAGACTTCCAGGTAGCCGTCGTCCACCAGATCCTTGAGGATCCGCTGGACCGCACGCTCCGTGATGCCGATGCGCACGGCCAAGTCACGGATCCGCATGTCGCTGTCGGCAGACAAGCAGAGCAGGACATGGGCGTGGTTCGTCAGAAAGGTCCAGACGGACATGAGGGCTCCCGGTCCCAGTGCGCGAGTCCCGAGTCGGAGCCCCCGACTTGTCCAGGGAGACCGGTCCCGCCGCGGCGTCGGGGCCTCAGTGCCCGCCCGTCGCACCCCTGCTGCCAGGTGGCTCCGCAGGGACCCCGGACACCGCGCAACCGCCGTCCGAGGAGCAGACCCCTATCCCGATAGCACGATTTGAAATGCGTCAAACTGGTATCATGAAAAAATCTTCACCTATTTTATCCCAACCGCCGGCTCCCGGCTGGCCGCGCTGGTGCCCCCTCGCTGCCGCGCCGGGTCTCCCCGACAACAGCACAACCTACTCAAGCAACCACACCATGCCGGCCCCTTCGTTGCGGTAGGTGCTGGTGATGGCCAGCTCTTCCTGCCCATCCCCCGTCGTGTCGCCCACACTCGCCACGGCAATGCCCAGGGAGTCGGGCGACGTGCCGTCGAAGGTCACATCCGCCGCCCCCACACTGTGGGCGCCGCCAACCAACGGGCCCAAGAAGACATGCACCGCCCCTGCGCCGGTCGTGGTGGTGTCGACATGGGGCGCACCGATGGCGAGGTCGTCGGACCCGTCGTGGTCCAGATCTGTCCGGTCCAAGGCCATCCCGGTGCGGTCCATGAAGCTCGTGCCAAGCCCCACAACCGTGGCGTGGGCCGTCAACACATCCGTCTCGCCAGACAAGGGGCCCTCGATGACATAGACCGTGCCCGGCACGGTGCCGTCGCTGGCGACCAGATCGAGGTAGCCGTCGCCCGTCCAGTCGCCGAGGGCCGTGACTTGGCCAAAGCCTGAGTAGGCCACGCCCGAGACCCACGCATCGGCGTCATCCTCCAACGAGACCTGCCCCGGGCTGGGGTCCGACACCACAAACACCGCGCCGGCCACGAAGCCCGCGCCCACCGACGTGTTCGCGGGCACGATGATGTCGGCCAAGCCATCACCCGTGAGGTCACCGCTGGACAACCAGTCGGCCATGCCCCCGGCCCAGTCCGTGCCCCACAACACCGCGTCCGCATCGGTCCCCAGGTCGTAGGCACCCGACACGGGACCATAGAGCAGGTAGGTCTGGCCGGTGCTGCCGCCCAGGTCCCAAGCTTGCTGGGCGCCGACGATGAAGTCGACCACACCGTCACCATTGACGTCCCCCATGTCGTCCGCGGCCGACCCCCCGTTCGCACCCAGCCGGGCGCCGACAAACCACGCAAACGCATCGGCCGGCACCGACAATGCACCCACGGGAGACGCGGCAACAAGGTAGGCCGTGCCATTGCTGGAGGCCGATGAGCCGCCCAGACCCGGCGCGCCCAGCAACAGGTCGTGAACGCCGTCCCCATCAGCATCTTCAACCACTGCAACCGAGTAACCCAGGGCGCCTTCAGACACGGTGCCCGCCACCACACCCACCGCATCGGCCGCCGTGAGCACACCGCTGACCGGCCCGGCAAACACATACGCTTGGCCGGCATAGGTGCTGCCCGCGATGTAGGCACCGACGATGAGATCATCGATGCCGTCGCCAGTCACGTCCCCGCCCGCGACCCTGTGGCCAAACCCATCCCCGTCGCCGGAGATCTGGGCCACCGCGTCGTCCAGGCTGTCGGGCAAGCACCCCTCGTCGATGTGGCCGTCGCAGTTGTTGTCGATGCCATCCTCACACAACTCATCCTCACCAGGCCCCACGCTGGGGTCGGCATCGTCGCAGTCGTCGCCCGCTTCGCTCCACTCCCCCGCCGGCGAGTCGCACGCCCACGTGGCATCCACGCCCGCCGCCCCGTCCCCATCGCCGTCGGTGTGCCAACCGATGAAGGTCGTCGGGTCCACCGAGTCGTCCCCGTCATCCCGGAGGCCGTCGCAGTCTTCATCCACGTCGTCGGGGTCGCAGATCTCGACCGCGCCGGGGTTTGCGCCGCCGTTGGTGTCGTCACAGTCTGATGCGTCCGCGACGTAGCCATCGGGCGCTACACAGTCTTCGACAACATCGTCGGCATCACCATAGCCGTCGTCGTCCGCGTCCCGATAGAAGGTCAGTGGGTCGCAGTCTCCACCATCGGCGCCGTCCGGATCGGAGCCATCGGGATCGGCACTGTCGCGCGCGCCACCGTCCCCGGATGCTTCCGAGTCATCCGCCGCCGCCTTGCCGTCCGCTGGCATCGTCTCGTCACATCCGCCCAGCAGTCCCAACACAACACAAGCGACAGACGCGCGGAGCATGGGCCCTCCAGTTGACGGCAGAACCCAGCCTATAACCCATCCAACACCGCCCTTCAGTTCCGTTGGAGGTCATCCATCGGCAGGCCCGCAAACCCCGGCCCAAAAGCAGTGTTCACTCGGGAGGCCCTGGCTTGGGCGGCGCTGCGACGGGCCACCTTGTCGGCATACATCAGCGAGTCGGCGTCGGCCAGCAGCTCCGCGGCGCTGCCATGGCTGTGGGGACGAAACGGCATGGTGCCCACGCTGCACGCGAGCTGATAGGGCTTTCCCGAGGTGCGGTTGTGGGCCTTGACCGCACCCCCCAGGCGGCGTCGCACCGTGCGGATGTCGACGGCACCGGTCATCAACACGCCAAACTCATCCCCACCGAGGCGGGCGATGACGTCAGACTCACGAAGGGTCTGGACCAGCAGGGCGGCGAACTGCTGGAGGACCAGATCCCCCTCGGCGTGCCCGTGGGTGTCGTTGATCCCTTTGAAGCCGTCGAGGTCGATGAAACACATGGCCGCACCGCGCCCTGCCCGTCGACACAACGCCAAGACTTGGTCACTGAGCGCCACAAAGCCCCGCCGATTCGAGATGCCGGTGAGCGCATCGGTCATGGCCCGGGCGCGCTGGGCCATGTCGTCTTCCACCATGATTCCGATGTCGTCGAGCAAGGCGAGGTCTTCGCCGTCCATGTCCCGTGGCTTGGGATCCACAATGCAGAACGTGCCCACACGGTGGCCATCTGGGGTCCTCAGGGGACGACCCGCGTAGAACCGAACGTAGGGATCGCCCAACACAAGGGGGTTGTCGGCGAAGCGGTGGTCAAGCTGGGCGTCGGGCACCACAAAGGTGTCGGGACCCAAGATGACGTGGCCACAGAACGACACTTCGCGAGGGGTCTGGGTGGCATCGATGCCCTGGCGAGACAAGAACCACTGGCGCTCCGAGTCCACGAGGCTGACCAGCGCGATCGAGACCCCAAATGCCCGGCGGGCGAGGCGGGTGTAGCGGTCAAAGCGCTCTTGGGCTTCGCTGTCGAGCAGGTTGAGCGTCCTCAGAGCGTGGACGCGGGCAACCTCGTCGATGGGCTGGGCGGGCACGAGCACAAACACCTCAGGTTGGTTCAGGGCCGACTCCAACGGCACCCAGTTGGATTTCTTGAGGGGGACCGGGGGACCGGCGTACGCGCGAGTCCGTGGGGGCCGGCACAGGGCTGGGGCGCGCTGAGCACGATGCGATGCAGGGGGCAGCACGCAATGGCGGATGTTCAAGGCCCCAACCACCGCACCGAGACCGGCTTCTCGGTGAGTTCGGCGGTTCTCCGCGCGGGCACACGACGCCGCCCCGCACCGGTCTGCTCCAGCCCCCACCCTGGCAGAGCGACGGTGCGGAGCCTCCAGTCGCAGCCCAGGGGATCCAGCCCGAGGGCGCCTCCGATCCGATCCGGCGGACCGCAACCCGCAGCTGAGCGGTGCTGCCGCGGTACACTGCCGCAGGTGCACCCGAGCCGGCGGGGGACGCCGACCCCACGCAGCGTTCGCGTCGCGTCCCCTTGACCCACCTCCGGTCCTGACAACGGAAGCGCAATGACCACTGATCTCTGGATGCTCGTGGCCGCCGTCGGCCTGACCTGGGCCTTCATCATGGCGGCTGCCACACCCACCGTCCTGACCAACCCCCTGTGGGCGATGGGCAACCGCGAGAAGCCCACCGAGGTCTCCCCGCTCACCCATCGCTTGACCCGCACCGCCGAGAACATGAAGGAAAACTTGCCCCTGTTCGCCGCATTGGTGCTGGTGGCCCACGTCTCGGGGGAGGCCGATGCCACGTCCGCGCTGGGGGCACAAGTGTTCGTGGGCGCGCGCGTGGTCCACGGCCTTGTCTACATGGCGGGCATCCCCAAGATTCGCACGCCGATCTGGTTGGTGTCCGTCGTCGGCATGGGCATGATTGCATCGTCGCTATTTTGAGCTGAACAATGATGAATGGGCCATTGTCGGCCCATCCTTGCGTCAGGTTCAGTCGCCGAGTGCACCCACGATCTCTTCGGTCCTCGCCCACAGTCGCCGGGCGAGGTCCCCGTCTCGTCCAAGCCGAGTCGACTTCGCGACGTTGCAGTCCGCCAGGTACTCGCCGTTCAGGACGGCGGTGTCGGGATGGACAGCGGCCCAGACCTGGGTGGCCGCCCCCTGGGGGATGGTCTTGAGGAACAGGGGGCCCAGGGCGCGCAGGGAGCCGTTCATGAAGCGGTTCATGTGACGGCCCAGGTTGGTCGAGATGACGCCTGGATGCACCGCATTGGCGACCTGACCCGCGGGCAGCCGACGGGACAGCTCCCGGGCAAAGAGCAGGTTTGCCAGCTTGCTCTGGCCATAGGCGGACCACGCCTGGTAGCCCTTCTCGAAGGTCAGGTCGTCGAGGCGAATGCCCGCCCGGGGGGCCATCTGGTGGGCCGAGCTCGACAGCACCACCACCCGCCCGTTGGGGGCGAGCTGGCCCAGAAGGCCCGTCGCCAGGATGAAGTGGCCCACGTGGTTGGTCAAGAACTGCAGCTCCTGGCCGTGGTGGAGGGTGCGCTCGGGCAACGCCATGATGCCGGCGTTGAGCACCATGGCGTCGATGGTGTGGCCGTCGCTGATGATGGACGCCACCGCCGCACGCACACTGGCCGGCTCCGAGAGCTCACAAGAGTAGGGCACCGTCTCGCCGTTCACCAGTGCGCCGGCCGCACGGGCCTTGTCGACGCTGCGGGCCAGCGCCAGCACCCGTCCCCCTCGGGCGCACAGCACCCGCATGGTCTCGAGCCCCAAGCCTGAGTTGCAGCCGGTCACCAGGAAGGACATTCCGGTCAGATCGAGTCCAGCCGACACGGCGTCGGTGGTGGAGCCGTAGCCAAATCCGGACGGGCCGGTGCCTTTCAGGGCGGAGACCAGGGACATGGGGTGCCTCGGGGGGTGGGGAGCCCAGAGCACCTATCGCCGATGGCCCGACCCGGGTCGGAATGGACGGGCCGGCCAATCCAGCGCCGACCGCCGTGGGCACCCAGAGGGATTCGCCAAGCCTATCGAAAGCCCTTGCGTCCCTTGTGGCGCCCATCACAGTAGGGTTTATTCTTGGACAGCCCACAGCGGCAGAGAGTCGCCGTGTCGGCGGGTTGGCCGTCCATGAGGGGCACCCCCGAAAAGGGCGCTTGGATGCGCACTTCTCCACCTTCGATGATGTCGATGCTCGGGCCCCGCTCGGGGAGGGACACGTCCACTTCGGTCTTCAACGTGTAGGTCAGGGCACCGGAGGGACAGGTCGACACCACCCGTGCGATCTCTCGGGCCGCCTCCGCCCCGGCCTCGCCGTCGTCCTCAAGCTCGAGCGAACGCAGCTCCTTGAGTGGCTTGCACAGGAACACATGCATACACGCCGTGGGATTAAACCGCGTGCGGATGCGCTGGCCTTCCCAAGCCACGATGGCCTTTTGGGGCGCGGGGGTGCAGGCACCCTCCCAGTCGCTCTTGCGGTGGGAGCCGTCACAGAATGGCGCATTGGCGCTGTTGCCACACCGGCAGAGCCACACCGTGGACTCAACGTCGATGGGCGCACCACAGAAGTGGGCATCGCGCACATTGTCGAGCTTGAGCGGGCCCCCGTCGATGGGGGTGACGAGGATGGGGTCAGGCATGGGTGCTCCCGTGGGTTGGGGGCGCGGCATCTCCGCAGCCCACCACCCATGGTAGCGGACTGTCGGAGACACGCAGCACACACCTTCGGCTCAGGACGGCAGGTCGTAGCAGAGCGAGTACGCACCGGCGCCCGAGGCACTGATGACCTGGACCAGGAAGCTGCCGCTCTTGTTGGACGACGAGATGGTCTCGGTGGAGGTCGTTCCCGTCGAGGAGTCAACCGTGCTGTAGCTGCGGCCCTTCTTCTTGTACAGGTACAGGTCGAAGTCCGCCGAAGCGGGCCCGGAGAGCTGGAAGTTGTGTGTGCCAGTGCTGGATGTGCTGTAGGTGTACTGGTCGTCGGTCCCCGAGGTCAGCGTGCCCGTGAGCTCCGTCCAGCCCGTGGGGCAGCCCGTGGCCGGCGTGCTCGTGTCCGGCGTGCCCGTGTCTGGCGTGCTCGTGTCGACACCCGAGCCACCGCCAGTGCCGCCGCCGCCGCCGCCGGTGGGCGCCGATCCCACACCCACCTCGTACCAAGCCGTGGAGACATCGTCGCAGGTGGTGGTCGTGTGGCCCAGCGCGGCGCACGCACTCTCGGTGGCCGTGCGCGCCCCCGCAAAGTTGGTGGAGGACGTCATGTACGACGTCAGCGCCTCGTACCAGATGTCGTAGGCGTCGGAGACACCGATGCCGGCGACCGTTGACCCGGAGCGGTACGCCGAGTCGTGGTGCTGACCACCCTCACTCAACAGATAGAAGAAGTGGTTGGCGATGCCCGAGTTCCAGTGCACACCACCATTGTCGGACGAGCCGGTGTAGCGGGCGCTGTAGTGGTCGTAGGACGAGCCATCGCTGCTCGGGGACTGCATGTAGCGAAGCGCGCGGCCCTGGAGCCAGCAGTCTTCGCCCACGTCCCACGTGTCTTGCGACGTGGAGCCGTCGACCCACGCTTCCAAGCTGGCGGCAAAGATGTCGGACGACGCCTCGTTGAGTGCGCCGGACTCGTAGGAGTAGATGAGTCCCGCTTCGGAGTCGGTGATGGCGTGGGCCAGCTCGTGGCCGGCGACGTCGAGCACACCGAGGTAGTTTGCGTTGTAGCCGTCCCCGTCGCCGAAGATCAGCCGGCGGCCGTCCCAGTAGGCGTTCACGAGGTTGCGGGAGTAGTGCCCGTAGCTGTCCACCACAGCGCCGCGGTCATCGTAGGAGCTGCGGCCGTACTCCGTGCTGAGGAAGCTCAGCGCACTTCCGACTGCGTTGTGGGTGGTGTTGAGGTCGCTGTCGGACGAGTCGCCCACGGCGGCCCGGTTGAAGCGCGTGGAGCGGTTCATGTCGTAGGTGACCTTGGCGGAGTCCGACAACGCCGTGGTCTTGATGTTCTCAAACTGGTCGACCACGCTCAGGTCGTGGGCGTCCACGAAGACCACGGGCTGCGACAGGGTGTTGTCGGGGGACTCAACGTAGCGAGCCACCTTCCACGCGAGGTGGTCCTGTCCGGCGGTGCGGACCACCACCAGCTCGGCAGCGGCCGCTTCGACGTCTTTGTCGGTGGGCAGTCCCAAGCCCGTTGCAACGGCGATGGCTGCATCGGCGCTGTGGGCCGGGGTGGCATCCACGACGATGTCGCGCACGAGCGTGTCGGTGAGACGGAACAACACGCCCGCCGCATCGGTGTGAACGATGGCCTCACCACCAAAGACAGGCACCCCGCCGTGCAGCTGCTGGTAGCGGACGTGGGCCAGCCCCTTGGCGTCCACCTTGGTGCGGGACAGCCCCAGCGTGTCGATGCGGTCGGTGAACTTGGGGTTGGCGGCCAGGATCTGCGCAGCGACGCTCTGGGCCTCGGCGTCGGTCATGGGCACCACACCCGCGGCGTCCGTCGTCGTGCGAGGCGCGGCGGGGTTGCCGTCCACAGCCACCTTGTCGAGGTCAGCACCGGGGTCCACACACGCGGCGAGGGCGGTGAGGAGGGCGAGGCCGAGGAGCTTGCTGTGGTTCATGGGTGTGCATCCTGTGGGAAGAAGCGTGCAGGGGGGGCCGGGAAGACCAACGAGCGGACGGGGGATGGAGTGCACCGATAATGCTGACTATCAGGCCATTCCAAGCGAACCGCAGCCATCCAGTCCGTGCAACGCCCACGCCAGTGGTCCTGACCCAACGGAACAACACACCACTCGGCACCGCCGTGAGTCAAGTGCCCGACCTCGAGTGCAGACGGCGGGAGCCTGCATCCCAGCGCGGCCATGGGGGGCACCGACAGCCGATCTCCGCAGCACCGCGGTGGAAGACCCACACTCAACGCCGAGAGTGGCGCACCCTGCCCCTGCCGCCGTGAGACGGGGTCGTCCGCTGGACCAGTCCCCCCGAGTTGAGGTCGAGCGTCCCAGCGACGGGCACCGGCGCGCAACGCGTGGGGCGCAGACCTCCTGCATCTGGGGGGGACCAGGACAGGCCTGCTGCGGTTCCGCTCAGCGCACCCAGCGGTCCGCGAGCAGCGCTTGAATTTGCTCAGCCCGGGCCAGCTCCTCGGGGCTGCGGCGGTCCACCAGTGCCGCAGCGCCCGCTTGGATGCCCGCCTGGGACCGATCGTAGCTCTCGGAGAGCTCCTCCATGCTGTTCCACATGCCGTCGGCAAGGTGGTTGCCCGCCTGCACAAAGGGCCCCCGCTCTCCGGACTCCGCCCCCGCATCGGTGTAGCGGGAGGCCACTTCTTGGTCGCCTGTCGCCAGCGCAACCAGCGCCGTGCCGACCTGGGGCAGCGGGCCGTAGTTGCCGTCCACAGCGTTGCCCTCCATCACGTCGGCGCTCCGGTAAGCGGCGGCCGGACTGTCGAGCGCGGCCCCCATGAAGGACACCATGTCCACGCCCGCCGCGACGCCCTTCTTGGCCTGGTTGAGGGGGTTTCCCTGGTCGACCATGGACGTGACGGGCTTGAGGGCGGAGTCGGCCGGGACCATGGCGTCCACCACCCCCGTGAGGGCGCCCCACGGACAAGCCGCCGACAACACCGTGTCGCCGCCGGCTTTTGCTGCACTGGCGGCGGCGTGGCCGAACACGTCATCGGTGACCATCCGATCCCCAGCGAAGTGTGCGGCCGCCGAGAGCCCGCCACCCAGCACCCCACCGACCTTCCCGAGGGTCTTGCCGGCCTCAGTGCCCGCCAGCAGCGGTGCGGTCCCCGTCGTGCGGGCCATCAGCTGATCCAACCCCATGATGCCCAGTCCGGTGCCGGTACGGGCTGCACTCCCGCCCTTGAGTCCTGCGGCCACATCGGACGCAGGCGCCTCGCCTTGTCGGGACAGGCGCGCAGCAGCGGCAGCGTTGCCGTGGGCATGGGCGGTGGCCGGACCGGCTGGACCCACAGGGGCACGGGGAGCGGCAGAGGGTGTGGACTGTTGAAGGGACTTGTACTCGCCCATGGGGGACCTCCGATGTGGCACACCCCCAACTTACGGACCACACGGCGCTGCAACTGATGCAACAATGGTGCAGCTTGCAGATCGGTGCCCCCCACAGCGCCCCGGATGCCCCGCGCGCTGCCGTTCGCCGGTCAGGCTCCCCGCTGTTCCACGGCTTCGAGCACCCGGGCAAATGGCAGGTTGCGGAGGGCCCCAAACCGCCGATGGCGGGACAGGCCGCCGCGCCCCTGAAGCGCCGGGCTGGGCAGCCCACACAAGAAGCGGGCCAGGGTTCGGGCGGGCGCCAGCACGGAGTGACCCTCCCCGACAATGGCTTGTATTACGGCATTGTCACTGTCGCTCAGCCGATCGGGAGCGCTCCGGGGAAGGGGCCCGCCGGGGTCCCCGAGACAAGGCCCACAGTGCCCACAGCCACCGTCGATCACCTCGCCGAAGTGTGCGACCAGCAGGTGCGTCAGGCAGCCCCCATGCTCGGCAAAGCGACGCATCTGGTCCGTGCGGCCGAGGTCGCTCGCTTCACGGGCCTCGAAGCGGACCATCAAGCTGTGCACCACGGCGTCCGCGTCCACGACATCGGGCCGCCGGTAGCCATGGCGCAGCCCACTCGGCTTGGACTCCACCCAGCCCTGTTCTTCCAGCCAACGCAGCGCGCGCTGGATCCGGGGGAGGCCGTCTCCGGTGGCATCGGCAGCCGCCGTGACGTCGATGCTGAGCCAGGTGCGGCCCGGCCGACCGGCACCGAAGAGTCGCTCGATGAACGCGCGCCGCTCCCCCGAGAAGGCCGCCACCACTTCGGCCTGGGAGCGCACAAAGCTGAGCTTGACGGTGTCGTAGAAGGGCCCGGTCGGCTCAAGGACCCCATCAAGCTCCAGGTAGGTGAGCGCCGTCGACACAACGAGGGGCCGCAGGTCGTGGGTTCGGGACAGGTGGTAGCGAGAGACCGAGAACACATCGGCGCCGCTGACCAGGGCGCCCACCAGCCCGCGAATGGCCGCCTCACTCGGCGTGTCGCCATAGGTGAAGTATTGCAACACAACGAGGTCGTCCGCACACGCCAACAACACACACAGGGAGGGCAACCCGTCCCGACCCGCCCGCCCCACTTGCTGAGAGTAGCCCTCCAGCGACTTCGGCAAGTTGTGGTGCACCACTGCGCGAATGTCGGCCTTGTCGATGCCCATGCCAAAGGCAATGGTGGCCACCACAACGCGCAGCCGGTCCGCCATGAAGGCGTCCTGCACCGCGGCGCGGACGTCCGGCTTCATCCCGGCATGGTACGCCGCCGCACGTGTGCCCGACGTCGACAGTGCGAGGGCGACCCGCTCGGCATCCTTCTGGAGGGTGACGTAGACGATTGTGGGACCGGGGGTCTCGGCCAACAGGGACTTCAAGCGCTCGGTGCGGGCATCCGCCGCACACCGGTCCACCCGCAGTGTGAGGTTGGGACGCAGAAAGCCCGTCTGGACGTGATCTTCGGGAGAAACCGAGAAGGCGCGGCAGATGTCGCGGGACACACTCGGCGTCGCGGTGGCGGTGAGGGCGAGCACCTGGGGAATCGCCAGCTCTCGCACCGCGTCGGCGAGCTTGAGGTAGTCGGGCCGAAAGTTGTGGCCCCACTCACTGATGCAGTGCGCCTCATCGACCGCCAACAACGCAATGCGGGTGCGCCCCAGCCGCGCACGAAAGCCCGCGTTGCCCAGCCGCTCGGGGGCCACATACAACAACTTAAGCGAGCCACTGGCCATGCGCCCATAGATTGACTTGACGTCTTCAGCGGTGCGGGTGGAGTCGAGCCGCTCGGCGTCGATGCCCAGCCCCTGCAAGTGGTCGACCTGGTCCTTCATCAGTGCAATGAGCGGCGACACCACCAGGGTCAGGCCGTCCAGCAGCAGTGCCGGGAGCTGGTAGCACAGGCTCTTGCCACCGCCGGTCGGGAAGACGGCCAGGGCGGAGCGCCCGTCGAGCAAGGCCGCCACAACGGCCTCTTGGCCGGGTCGGAAGGCCGACAGCCCAAACACGGTGCGCAGCTGGGTTTGGGCACGCTCAAGCGCGAAGGACATCGGCAACTCCGGGACCGCAGTGGGCTGAGCGGCCCAGGTAGGCCATGGGAGACGTCGGTGCAGGGGACATGCGAAATGAGGCAGGCTCGGCGCGACTGTCCATCGGGGCCAGGGCGACCCCCGGACCGTCCACGAGGCCCAGCCCCTCACCCTCCGTCCACCGCCACCCGCACCGGTCCGACCGGCCAGCCCATGCCCGGCAGGAAGGCGGGGGTCCAGCGTCGCGGCGCCGTGCGGACGGACCAGCTCCCGGCGCGCAGCATCACGGACAGACCCAACAACGCAAGGACCTCGGGCAGGCGCAGCTCCGGGAGCCCCAGCCCGAAGGACTCGTCAAAGCCACGCACCGATGCCTCCCCCACACCCACGGTTCTCCCGTCGGTCAGGCCCACGAGCGCACCCTCCGGAATCGGCATCCCGTCGATGGTGGTGGCGCGACAAGCCCGCCGCCACACTCCGCCGTGCCCGTGGTTCTGGACCGCGTCCGCCAACACAGCGTGCAGTCCCGTCGCCGCCTGCAGCCCAGCCAGATCGAGCGCACAGCTGGACAGGTCAGCCCGGTGTTGGGCCTGGGCGTCGGGATCCTGCGCGAGCTGCAGCATCGACGCCACCACCGCCATCGACGCGTTCCGGGCGCTCGCCACCATCAACGAGTCCAGCGGCACGCCCAGGGCATCGACCAACGCGTCACGGGCCGCCACCCGCCGGCGGACAGCAGGCGTGGCGATCGGCACCATCGCATCAAACACGCCATAGCTTGCTTCGAGGTCCCGCACCCATGCGGCCACGGCGGCTGCGTCGCAAGGCACACCGGCATGCGCCACCAACCCAGCGACCACCACCTCGGTCGCTAGCGCCACAAGGTCGATCGCTTTGCCGTGGCCTACAGCATTCTCAACCACCTTCGCCACCGCTTCGGCGGTCCCCGGGGACAGTGCAGAGACAGACAGGTCGGTGGAGATGTCCAACACCGGGTCGCCCCACACACGCCCGGCCAAGACACGGTAGGCGCCGGTGCGGTCCAGGGCCCCAGTGGGGTCGTGGCGCACAAGGTCCGCCAGCTCGGGCCGGGCGACGGCATCGACAAACACAAAGTCCGCGCCCATCAAGTGAGCCCCAAAGACCGGACCGAGGCCGGCGTGCCCCCGTTGCTGAAAGCCGTGGGGATCTTGGCCAAACGTGAAGTTGCCCAGCCAGGGGATGAGCCGGGGCACACGGGGCAAGACCACCGCCCGCTGTGCCGCAGGAGGCGGGGTCACATCCGGCGGTGATGGCTGCGCCGGAAGCAGGCTCGGCACGACCTTCAGACACCCACCGCAGACGGTGCCGCAGCCCGTCGCATCCTGAAGGGCAGGTAGCGTGTGGGCACCGTTGTCGACCGCCTGCTCCAGCACCGACCGCTGCAACCCAAGACAACGGCAGATGATGGCCGTGGGCGTGTGTTGGGCGGCTTGACGCGCCGTCTGGCGCAGCCCCCGGCGCTGGGCCGCACTGAGCGGTGTCCCGTCGAGGGCCAGCGCTTGCAGTCCAGACACATCATCGTAGTTGCCCGTGTCTTCGAGCCCCACCACCCGATGCTCCCGGTCCAGCGCCACCGCCGTGCCGGGTGCGAGGACCAGGGTCTTGTGCACGTCCGCGTCCGGCGACGTGAGCGTGTACCGACCCTGGGGCGTGCGAACCCCTGCGAGCCGCCGGTCGTCGGCGAGTGTGTAGAGCGTCTGGATGCAGGGGACCCCGTCCTGAAACACCATGTGCTGCTCAACGGTCCCTCGCCGCGGCAGTGAGTAGCTCCGCACGAGCGACCCGAGAAAGGCCTCCAGCTCGGGGTGGGCAGCACGGGCAGCACGGGCACGGTCCAGCGGCACAAATGCAGTGCGGAGGCCGGCGCGTGCCACCACGGACGCGGTGCGCGCGCCCCCATCGAAGGAGCCCAGCTCCCCAAAGCACTGGCCCGAGTACACCGTCGAGAGGTGCACCGGCTCACCGTCTCGAAAGGCCACCACCTCCGCTTGTCCGGCCAAGACCAGGTGCAGCCCGTCCGCGATGTCGCCTTCGTGAAAGACGGCTTCACCGTCGGCCCAGGCCCGCGGCTCGCTGGCGGCCAGCAGGTGACGAAACGCCGACGAGAGCTTGCCGAGTCGGTTGTGGGTCTTCGCGTCCGCGTCCGCCTCGATGCGACGGCGCGCGTCCGCCCAAGACTGGAGCAGTGCCCCAAAGGTCACCGCGTCGAGGCGCAGCAAGCGACAGGTCCCGGCCGCCCGCACCGTGGCATTTCGACGACCCGATGCCCCAGGCACCAGCGCTTGTTCGCCCACCAACGCGCCCGGGAGGTCCTGGTCCAGCGCGGTCCCGCCGGCACCAAGAATGTCGAGAACACCCTGCAACAGCACATACGCAGCGTCCGCTTCCGCGCCCTCCTCGAACAGGAGCTGACCATCGGCGAGCCGGACCACGTCCATCGTCGCCACAAGCGCAGCGAGCTCTGCGGCCGTGCTGCCCGTGCCGAGCGCGCTCTTCTGAAGGATTGAGGTGATGGACTGGTCCATGGCGGATTCCTGGCAAGTGCGATGGGTTCGGGCGGTCGGATGGTGGCACGGCAGCCGCGCCCGCAGCAGGTCGAAGGCGACGGGGATGTGGGCCCCGACACCGGCTCGGACACTCCCACGCAACCCGGGTGTCGAGCGGGACGCGCACCCACTGTCTTCTTGTGCTGTGCGCCTTCACGGCGAAAATTGCAAAAAATGCTGCGGTCCCCTGTCGCACCTCGACGGGGCCTTGCGTGGGCCAAGCTGAGCCGTTCGTCCAGCGACCCAACCCAGTCCACACCCCCACCCGTCCGGAGAGCTCCATGGAACAAGCCCTGACCGAGATGGCCCAACACTTCCTTGGCGCCGCCGGTCGATCCCTGTTTCGGTACTTCCTCATCTGTGGTGGTGGGTTCTGGTTGTTCTGGATCGTCTTGGCCAACAAGCTGGGACATCGACGCATCCAAGACACCCCACCCCCGCGCTCCGCGAACTGGGGAGAGCTCCGTGACTCGGTGTACTCCACCCTCGTCATCGCTGTGGTCACGGCCGTGTCGCTGTACCTCAATGAGCAGGGGTGGCTGAAGATCTACATGGACCCGCTGGAGCTGGGCGTGCCGTGGCTGGTGTTTACGCTGGTTCTGTTCGTCTTCGGCTTCGACACGTACTTCTACTGGACCCACCGCGCGATGCACCACGCGCGTCTGTTCAAGCGGGTGCACGCCACACACCACGCGTTCACCGACCCGTCGCCCCTCGCCGCGTACAGCTTCACCGCCTGGGAAGCGCTCACCTACGCCGTGTTTACACCGTTGGTTGTCCTGGTGATTCCAGTGAACTTCTGGGTGCTGTTGGTCGCTGGCAGCTGGTTCTCGCTGGCTTCGGCCGGTGTGCACCTGGGCTATGAGCTGGCGCCGTCGTGGTGGGGCAAGAGCCCGCTCACCCGCTGGATTGGCACGTCCACCATGCACAACATGCACCACGAGCACACCGACTACAACTTTGCACTGTACTTCACATTCTGGGACCGGACGATGGGCACCATGCATCCCGACTACGACGACATTCTCGAAGAGCTCACCGCTCAGCCGATGATCAATCGGGTCGAGCGCGGCGCGGGCAGCTGACATGAGCACCGCCACCCCGAGCGCCTGGGTCCGCACGCGCACGCTGTTGGTCCACTGCGCCCGCATCCTGTTCCTGCGTTGGCCCGGCTACACCTTTGACGACCTTGCTGCAGTGCAAGACAGTCTCGACGGAGCGGCGTTTCGCCATGCGGCACGCCGAATGGCCCAAGACCCCGACGGCCAGCGCCTGCTCCGAGACCGTCCTGATCTTCGCATTGCGACTGTAGACTGGGATGCGCTGAGCCAGCTGCCGGTCGAGAGCTTCGGCTACAACCTCTGGCACCACTACTACAGCAACGGCATCCTCGAAGAAGTACACATCGGCCCTTCGAAGGTCCACTGGGGAGACACCGCGGAGTTCGCCAAGGCGCGGTACCGGTCCACCCACGACGTGCGCCATGTCATGCTGGGCCTCGGCGTGCACGGCTACGAAGAGATCGTGCTGCAGACCTTTCAGTTCGCCCAGCTGCCCCAGAAGCTGTCGGCACTCATCGTGGTCATCGGTGGCCTCAAGCACATGCTGATCGACGGGCGGTGGCGGGAGATCCTCACGGGCGCACCCAAGGCATGGCGGGCGGGCCGGACGTCCCGGTTCCTGCAGAACATGCCGGTGGAAGAGATGTGGACACAGCCGCTCACCGAAGTGCGTGCGGCATACAACATCACCCCCATCGGCGACTGCTATCCGATCCAACAGCGGCATCCCGATGCACAGCTGGCACAGCGAGCGAGGTGACTCGGATCTGTGCTGCACACAACCGCCGAGTCGGCGGCCGCACACTGTGGGGCCACACAGGACCGTCGGGGTGGGGCACAGGGTTAGACCTGGATAACCACCAAAGCCGAGTCAAGGCGGGACTGACACCGAGATGACCAGACCCTCAGCCTTGACAGGCCCCAGTCACAGGACCCATCCTTGGGGCGCAGGAACCCCCTCCCCTCAGTCTCCGAGCCCGCGCTTGCCCCCACTTCATCATGCTCGCTCGCAGGCCTCCGCGCTCGCCGGCTTCTTCCTGTCGATCGTGCGGCCGCGGTCCGTTCGCGCGCAGAGTGTCACGGGCAGCACGAGCAGCGTCGGGAGCACCAGCGACGGCACAAGCAACCCCAGCGATGACACCACCGACGGCACCCTCAACGGGACCGAAGGCTTGGTCGCGGCCTCGTCCTTCGTGGTGGTGGCCGGCGCTGTCATCCTGGCCATCTATTTGCTGTTGCTGCATCCCCGTGCACAGGCATCACCAGACCTGGCACTGGCGTCCCTGAGCTGGTCCTTGCTCGACAGCGGGCTGCTGGCAACGCGGGGGGAGCTGGGGCTGCAGATCGCGCTGCTCGCCCAGGGACCGGCGGCGTTTGACCAGCTCAGCGACGAGCTTGCCCGAGGGGGCGGCCCGGCGGTCGACGAGCTGGTGCGCACGACGGGGGTGCCCGCGAAGGTGCTCGGGCCCAAATGGTCAGTTGCGCGGGCCGCACACGGGGAGGTTGTCGACTCCGCCACTGCGACCCGGGTGGTGGCGGACTTCGTCGCTCTGGTGGCTCCGGACATCGAGGTCTCCGACCAACTGCGGGCCGATCTGGTCTGGCAGCTCGCGGTGGAGTGGCTCGACCACAAAGACGACGACCCTATGCCCACCCACACCTGGGTGGCCCACTGGCTCGGCGTGCCGGTCGAAGCAGTGTTCGATGCATCCAGGTCCACCTTTAGACCGCTCAAGCTCAAGGCCGATGCCAACCGAGAAGCGCACATCCGCAAAGACCCTGATCGATACTTGTCCAGGTTCGCCGTGTCCCTGGATGCCAAGCACAGCACCGAGCTCGTGGTGCGGACGGGGGAGCTCCTCCGCCAAGCCAGCCCTTGGCTCCCGCCTCACTTGGTGTACGAGCGGCCCCACGAAGCGGACTCGTCCCAAAAGGACGGGCAGTGATGGGTGACCAAAGCCCCCGCGGTTCCGGCACACTCACCGCTCTGGCCGTCGCCGGGTTCGCCCTGGCAGGCGCCACAGGACGCTCTGCGCGGGCGTCCCTCACCCAAGCGGTGGCCACGACGGCAGTGGGATCCACCGTGCTGACGACCGGGTTTGTGGTCGCGATCATCATCGTGGCCGTCCGCGACAAGCGCAAGAAACAGCAGGACCGGGAGACGCAGTCCGTCCGGACCGGCAGGGGGTCATGGGTGACTCCCAAACATGCCCCCACCTCGCTCACACAAGACTTGCTCTGGAGCGGGCTTCTCAGCCATCGGGGCGAGCTCGGTCTTCAGTTCGGACTGCTCGCTGGCAGCCCCGGCACCATCGACCAGCTCACCGACGAATTTGCCCGCGGCGGCGGCCCGGCCCTCCATGCGCTGACCACTGCGACGGGGATCGCACCCGCCGAGCTGCAACCGCAGTGGGAAGCGACCCTTCAGGCCCACGGTGCCGTCAAGAGCCAAGAAGACGCCATCGCGGTCTTGGCGGCATTCCTCGCCCAGGTGGCGCCCGACCTCACGCTAAACACCCAGGTGGAGATCGACTATCTGTGGGCCCTGAACCTGGAGACCGCCTACGGCGCGGGGCCGACGCTCATGTGGACCGCCCACTGGCTGGGCGTCTCACCCGCGGCCGTGCGGCAAGCGGCCACGGACACCTTCAGCAGGCTGCCCCGCCAGTCCGAAGAAGCCCGCAGGGCACACATCCGGGAAAACGCTGACGCTCTCCTCGCCCAGCTGACGACGGCCATCGAAGCAGACAACCGGGACGCGGTGCAGGAGCGGGTCGTCCACCTGATGCGCGAGATGGGCCACTGGCTCCCCCCCCACTTGAGGCCCGAGACAGCGGCAGAATGAGCCTTCCCGTCGCGCTGATGCTCGCCGCGACGGCTGGGCTCGCATCGGCCGAGACTGTCCCTGGCACCCACTGGCAGCTGGAGCAGCCACTCGACTGGAGCGAGGCCGAGCGGGACCTCCTCCTCACCTTGGCCGCATCGCTCCCCGCCACCTACCGCATGCCCCAAGCCCCCATCACACTGCACCGGGGCCCTGCCCCCCCCCTGCCCAATGACCTGAGCACCCCCCACCTCGTCGCACGCCCCCACCGGCGAGGTCGAGTCATCGAGGTGGGCCTGGACAGGCTCGACGCTGGGCTCGCGGAGTGGGAGACAGCGCAGGATGCCGAGCACGATCCCACGCTGTACGAGCGGCTCGTGTCCCGCCAGATGACCCACGCCCTCACCCACTTCGCCGACGCCGAGGCCGGCTGGTCGAGGGATCCGAGCTGGACCGAGCGGTCAGAGTGGGGGCAGCAGTTGTGGCGCCAGCGGGCGATGGAGACCAACCGGCTGAGCTTCGCGAGCCGGCACGGGATGCACAGTCGCCAGGAGGACTTCGCCACAGTCGCCGAGCGCGTGCTCCTCGACGCCCCGCTGCCAGGCGACCCCACGCTGCACCCGCGCTGTCGCCTTCCGTCCAAGTGGGCACACGTCGCCGAGAAGGTGGGCGAGCGACCCGTCTCCGCGGCCGAAGCCTGCGCCGATCTCGCCAGCCGGGGCCTCGACCCCGCTCGCGTTGAGGCCATCGAGCTGGTCTTTGTGCAGGCCTCGGTCCACTCGTCCTCGTCGATCGCCGGCCACAGCCTCGTCACGGTGAAGTTCGCGGGCGACCGAGGCGAGACGCCCACGCGATGGACCTTTGGCCTCGTCGCCGACAACACGGGCTCGGAGGAGGGCACCGTCGAGTACGTGCTCCGGGGTCTGACGGGTGGGTTTCCCTCGGTGGTGCTCCATCAGCCCTACGCCCGTACCTCGATGCACTACTCCACCCTCGAAGACCGCGACCTGACGCGCTTTCGGCTGGTGCTCGACGAGGAACAGGAGCGCGCGGTGCTCGCCCGCCTCGACGAGCTCCGGTTCGGCTGGCGCCGGCCCTACTCGCTGTTCACACGAAACTGCACCGAGCTGCCCAAGGACCTCTTCGAGACCGCGACAGGGAAGCCGGTCCACCTGCCCGATCCCTATGCGCCCGACGCGCTGTTCGCGGTGCTCTCCAAGTCTGGATTTCTTGAGAAACAGCCACCAGAGAGTATTCAGGAGGTCAGCCTGAGTTCCCGGGTGGACGCGGCGCGGCGGCTGCAAGCAAGCGCGGGCCATCGGGTCGCCGAGGCCCTGCCACACCGCGCTGCAGAGGTCGCCTTGGCACTGCGACGCCTCAAGCACGGACCGACCGAGCGCATGAAGGCGTATGCGGCGCTCGCGGAGATGGCGGTCGGGCTCGGGCCCGACCACTCCGCCGTCCTTGCTGACCTCGACCGCATCTTGGCCTGGTCCACGCCAGGGGAGCTCCTCAGCCGCCAGGGCCACAACGACCTGATGCGAACGGAGTCCAGCCCAGAAGTGGACGCGCTGTGGGCCGCCAAAGCCGCCGTGCGCGCCCAAGCACGGCAGCAGGGCGTCCAGATCGCCTTGCTCGCCGACAGTGACGCAGAGCTGTTTGCGGAGATCGAGCGTCGGCCACACACCGGCACCACGCAGACCCCGCTGCGGGGGATGGGCGTGGCCCCCGTCCTGAAGCGGACAGGCTCGGCGTCCAGCGTCTGGTTCTCTGCCGCGGGCCACCTGTACCGAAGCCGGATTGGAGAAGCGCGGGCCTTCGGGATGGCCCGCGGACTGGAGCTGTCGCTCTTGCAAGTGGAGCTGCAGCTCAACACCGTGGCCATGGAAGCGCGGACCCGCCAGCGCATCCTCGCCGCCCGGCACCTCTACGGCCGCGCCCCGGTGGGCAATCTGGGCTGGTACACGAGCATCGGCGACTTCGAGAACATCCTCGGCAGGCGCCTAGCACTCGATGTCGGGGTGGCGGAGCTCGGCGGCGCGGTGGAGCTGCTGCAGCTCCGAGACCACCAGCACCACCTCATCGCCATGGCGGGCGGGTCGGTCCACGCGGCCGTCGATCCCACAGACGCCCTCCGCACTGCCCCCGGCTGGAGCGTGGGCTTACCCTTGGGACTGAGTGGCCGGGTGAGCAGCGGAACGCATGCGCTCACGGCGGTGGTGGCCGAGGCCAGCTGGCAGCCCCGCTGGGGCCCCGCAGACATCCCACCCGCACTGCGCACAGACGCCTCGGCTTCGGTGTTTCTGGGCGAGCTCAAGGGTACAGCAGTGGCGCTCGTGTCGCGCTGGCGTGGCCGGCAGCCAGAGGCCCTGTGGATGCCCACCGGCAGCGAGCCCCCCTGGATTCATGAATTCAGCCTGGGCCTGTGGGTGGAGCCCTACTGACACGGAACTTCGTGGAGTACCCTCCAAGCCTGCATCCATTGGCTGACGGGCTGCAGCAAGCGCAAACCAGCACACGAGCGGCCTCAGCGTCATCTCGTGTGACTGCGCTCTCGCTCACCAACAGCGCAGCGTCACCGGGATGCAAGGATGGCGTCCACCCGACGGAGCTCCGCGCGAAAGCGGACATCGAGAGGCTGGCCGAGGAGCATCCGTCGGTACCACTCGTCGAGCGTGGCCGTGACCCCCTCGGGGACACCATCGACCAGACCATCGACCCCCACCACACTGCGGGAGGGGCTGCGGCGCAGCGACGGATCCACCACCTGGCTGGCCGCACCGACATCGCCGTCCACACCCAGCCAAGCCAAGACGTCCGGCACCCACCGCCCGGGGTCATCAACCACCGCGTCATAGCCGACAAATCGCACGGGATAGCCGCGGGCCTCGCTGTCCAGCAGCAGCTGGTGGTTTTCCCGCCACCACCGCAGCGCCGAGGGCTGGGCAGTCGGGGCAGGACGACCACTGTGTGCAGCGACCCGCGCACGCATGTCGGCATTGCTCCGGCTGAACGCACGCCACCCACGCACACTGACCAGCACCCGGTCAAGGAACTTGCGCGACGTGGTGAGCACCCCTGCCGAGAAGATCTTGACCGCCACGTCGCGGGTCTGGTCGGCCTCGAGGCGAGCACCGGTGGTCGGGTCGGGGTTGGTCCGAAAGTGGATGCCGTCGACCAGCGTGGACTCGTAGTATCCTCGGGGATTGGCCTCACGCACCCAGGTCTCCCAGTCCGCCGGAAACGCATCGCCCACCGTGACCACCCCGGCCACGTCGAGGATCTGCATCCACATGCTGGTGCCGCTGCGACCCGTGCCCGACACCACAATCATCGGACCTCCAGGGGGGTGCTGCGGGGCTCGGGGGACCAAGACATGGTCGGACGTATCCCGTGCCCTGCAGCTCGACACCCGGCCTAGGGGTAGCCCCAGTGGCCCAAGCCCCAGGCTCCCGCCGCGGCCACCCAACACCCGGGCCAGCTCAGCGACCGCCAGACACCAGCGGCGTTCCATCGGTCGAGCTGCCGCGAACGGCCACATGACCCACCAGCTCGACCCGACGGTTCATCACCCGACCATCGTGTTCATCGTTTTCAGCGAGGGGCTGCGACGAACCATATCCGGCGGACTCAAACCGCTCGCGGGCGACCCCCAGATACACAAGGTGGTTGATCACCGCGGCCGACCGAAGCTCCGAGACAACTTGGTTCACACCCGGCTCACCGAGGTTGTCCGTGTGGCCGGCGACCTTGACCTGCACCAGTGGGTTCTGGAGGAGGAAGCTCGCGACCACCGCCAAGGTCTCTTTGGCCTCGGGGGTCAGCGTTGCATGGTTGAAGTGGAACGGAACGTTCTGCAGCGCCGACAGCATCTCCACGGGGTTGACCTCAGGACAGCCCTCGAGCGGGATGGTCCCCGGACGGGTCGGACACCAGTCGCGGTGGTCCGCCACCCAGTCCCCGTCCGTGTCGGGACAGCCGTCGTCTTGGGCAGGCCCAGCTTGGATTGGGCACGCATCAGCCATGTCGTCGACACCGTCCCGATCGGTGTCCGGACAGCCGAACATCTCCGCGCTGCCGGGCTGGTCGAAGCACGCATCGTGGGAGTCCAACACACTGTCGCCATCGTAGTCTGGGCTCGACTTGCGGTACGCATCACGAAGGGACAGGTACAGATCCAACGCGAACCGCACTTCCAAGTTGGGCGCGCCGTACTTTTCAAAGCCGTCTGTGGCGGCGTAGCGCACATCCATGCGAACGCCGGCACGTTGCGGAAGCAGCGCCCGCATGCCGCCACCCACCCGCACCACGGGATCCACGTCCGTGGCCAGCAAGCCATTCGGCGCGTAGTAAACACCCGCACCGGCCAGCACGTAGGGAGAGACCGGGCCATTGCCAAGGTTGTAGAAGCCCGTCGCGCCGAAGCTCATGGCTGTGGCGGTGGACTGAACATTGGTGGTGACGACGGTGCCGAAGACATCCACCTCGGCGCTGATCTGTCGGGTGAGCTGGTACCCAATGGCGCCGCCACCAAACGGAAAGGCGGTGCCGCCCGGCACAACGCCGGAGGTCCGGTGACCGCGGCCCAGATCCCACTCCCACAGCGGCCAGAGCATGCCGCCCTGGAGGCTGAGGGTCACTGCGCCGGCGGGATCGGTGTGGCCACCGCCCGATGCATCAGCATCCGGCAATGCACCGTTGGGTGCGGCGTGAGACGGGCCGACGCCCAAGATGAGCAGTGCGGCGGCGAACAGGGAGTGGGAGAGGATGCGCATGGTTCAGTGCACAAGGTCGAAGTCGACCGATGCCGTCTGGCCGCTGCCACCCACCACGGTCGCTGCGATGCCGCTGGCCAGGTTGTCTTCACCACCCGTGGCCACCGAATAATTGCCGAAGGCTTCGTTGGTGTCGCCTCCACCAACCCAGGACCAGGAGCCGGACGCCAGGGCATTCAAGCCACCGGTGACCGTGCTGTAGTTGCCATCGGCGGTGCCGGACACACCCCCGGCAACCAGCGCGGCCTCGCCCAAGGCGTCACCGTCTCGTCCCCCGGCAATGGAGCTCTGCAAGCCCGAGGCGACGCCGTTGTAGCCGCCACTGACCGAAGAGACGATGCCCGAGGCCAAGTTGTTGATGCCGCCGAGGACCGCGGACTGAACACCGGAGGCCTCATTGCCCACACCGCCTGCCACCACGCTGTAGTTGGCGGAGGCTTCGTTGCTTTGGCCGCCCAACACCGAAGCGTACCCGCCGTGGGCATCGCTCGCATAGCCGGCGACGATGCTGGCGTAGCCGCTAAAGGAGTGGGCATCACCGATCACGAGGTTGTGGCTGCCCGTGTGCAAGGGCGATGCGCGGGACGACGTGTCGTCATAGCCAAGGAACAGGTTGCCCAGTCCGAGGAGGGTGCCACCGTCGTTTGTGGTGCCGCTGCCCGACTGGACATAGAGGTTGGCGCCGTTAAACACGATCGCGTTGGTCGCGACATCCACCGAGAGGTAGTCGCTGAGCCCGATCACACCCGGGACCGTGCTGTAGCCTTGGGCGGTGACAAACGCTTCGGTGGCGTAGGGCCCGAGGTCCGATGAAGTCAGGTAGTCGGCCGAGATGGTGGTCACCCCGTCGAGTGCGGCCGTCACGTCCGCCTGCATCGCGGCGATGGCCGTGGTGTTCCGCGTGCTGTCCAGCGTGTTCTGGACGATCTGGGTGTTGGTGTTGGCGAAGTTGACCGAGTTGTCCGCGATGTCCAGTGCGTTCTCCGTCACACCCGCCGCGTTGTCGGCAATGTCGGAGATGTTGGTGTCGATCAGCGCGCGGTTCGCAGCGATGTCGGCCGTGTTGGTCGCCACGTTCGTTGAGTTGTTGGTGATGGAGGCCGCTTGGGTCGCGAGCTCACTGGTGTGGCTTGCGATCGCAGCCGAGTTGGCCGCCACATCCAGGGCCGATGCGTAGTTGCTCGCCACCACCCAGCTCTCACGAGCGTAGCCCTGCGCCTCAACCCAAGTCTGGGCAGAGTAGTCCTTGGACAGCACCCAAGTCTCGGTGGCGTAGCCTTCCAAGGCTTCCAGGCCCACGTAGTCCTGCCCGATTGCGGCGATGGCCGCGGCATTCACGTCCACGCTTGCGGTGGTGGCATACTCTCGGCTCACCACCCACTCGCGGGATGCGAGGTGATCCAGATCGGCGTCGACCAAGAACGCCTCCTGACCCAACTCAAGGGCCGCCAGCTCGGACTCCAGCTCGGCGTTTTGTTCGACCAGAGCATCAATCTGGCCTTGAAGGTGCTGCAGGTCGGACGGACGAACCAGGACAAAGTCCTCGTTCTTGGGCTCGCAAGCGAGCAGCAACACAGTGGACAGTGGCAGGAGCCTGTGCATAGAACCTCCGGATCAAGCCGGCGCTGGAGAGCTGGGGCACGCCCCAGGGGAGGAAGCGGCCAGGAGTACGGAGCCCCGGTTGAGGCATCACTGTCCTCGTATCGACCCACCTCCAGCGGCCTTGAGCGCAATCGGCGCGGTCGGGGGGGACAAGTGGAGGCGGATCGCCTGTCGGCCTGCGCGGGCGCTCAAGGCTGGGGACTTCGTGGCCTGCACTTGGGAGCGGTGGGCACAATAGTCCCCTGATGATCGATGTTGTGGCGTGGCCCACCCAGAGGACCACCCGTCGACACCGCACCTTTCGGGCGCACCACCCCCGGGGTCTCGACCCCCATCGATCCGGGGCACATATACCCCCGTGAACACCTATCACCACGCCATTGTCAGACACCCCACCCCGCGGTCGCCGACCGGACCCATCACCGTCCAGGGGCGCTTCCAGCACGCGGTGGCCTGCAGAGTGCCGTCTCACAGGGTGTCTTCGGGGAGGACTCTGCGACCACCGGCCCCGCCCGAACCTGCGATGGCCCCGCCTGCAGTGCATGAGGTTGGCCGAGCGGGCCCAAAGTCACCACAATATGGGGGCTTGCTGCTTGGAGTTGTTCACGTCCTCTCTCGCTCGCCTGCGTCGCGGTGGCCCCTGGCAGGTCGCCGTCGTGTCGCCCCCTGGAGCCTTGGCCTCGCAGGAGGACCTCCCCCGCTTGGCCATCGTTGTGGATGCCCGCAGCGGCGTCGTCCGCGCGGTCAGCCATGGCGTCACGATGCCCAACCTGTCGGCCCTCGTCGAGCGTGCGGCGACAGACCCCGTCGGTGAGGATCTGCGACCCGCGCTGCCCCGCTCGCTGGAGTGCGCCCCCGAGCGCGTGGCCGCACTCCAGCCAGCGGCATCCGCGTTCGGTTGTTCGGTCACCGCCACACGGAGCCTGCCCGCCGCAGACCGCGCGCTGAACGGGCTGTTCACGTACCTCTCGAGCGTCAGCTCCACGTTGCCCAGCACCAACCTGCCCTGGGCCGAACTGACGCGGGAAGCCATCGCCCTTGAGCCGTGGTCGGCGACGCCCGACAGCGTGCGGTTCCACCTGCAGTCCGATGATCCCCAAGTCGACGGACTCGTGGTGGTGCTGCTGGGCATGGCCGGTGAACAGATCGGGTTCAGTGTCTTCCCTTCCAAGGAAGCCCACGACACCTTCTTGGATGTGACTGGGATGCTGACCAGCGAGGCACCGGCCTCGTTTGCTTGTCGGGTGGTCCAGCTCGACCGGACGGACGAGGACGATCCCATCGTCGTCGCCCAGGCTACGGCCGCCGGGCTGGTCTTTGGGGCCTTGAACCTCAGCTTGGTCGACTACCACGAAGGACGTCCGAGGCGCATGACCGCTGAAGCCGAGCTGGCCACCTTCCGCGCGGTGGAGGCGGTGCTCGCCACATGGGAGCGCCACCACAAAGTCATCTACCGCCATCCGGCTCGGCAGCGTGTGGCGGTCTACCGCGGGGGCCAAGTCACGTTGAACACAGTCCCACCGCACATGTCCTTCACGGCACCCGAGCGCCCCCCTCCGGTCGGGGTGCTCGACGACCGCCCCCGAGCCTTCGGTTGGTTCCCCGTGGGGGTGTTTGACGACCCGCTGCCGACCGTCTTCTTCAAGTACGCAAAGGCCGATGCCCTCCGTGCATCCAAGGCCATCCAAGGTCTCGACGCCATCGAGGTGGACACCGACCCCTACGGCAACCTGCTCATCAATGGATGGGCGGGACGTCAGAGCCTCGGGCTGATCGCAGCCTTGGATGCAGCCCTGGTCGATCTTTGGGTGCTGCGGACGTCTCCCGTGGTGCGGGTGTGTGTGGCGAAGGGGGGCGCCCGCCGGCACACCGTTCGCGCGAATGACGTGGTGTCTTCGTTCGCCACACGCGTGCGGGGCGCCCAAGCCCCCACGGTGCAACTCAACGACCCCGCTTGGGACGACCCAGATCCCCGAGGCATGCTGCGTGCTGCCCATTGGCGGGGCGACCCAACGCAGTGGCCCAAGGCATCCGCCTTGCTGCACTCATTCGTGGCCCCGCTGCGTCCCGAGCACCGCCCGCCCTCGGATCACGAAGGGCTGTTTCGTGCGTCCAACAGGGTGTGGAACGCGGTGGTGGCGGCCGACCACCGGGGAGACCATTCGCACTGCGCCGCATTGCTGCAGCACGCGCCGGCCGTGCTCGGGGGCACGGAGGGCGTGAAGAAGCTCATCGCGCGCAAGCGCGCCTGCTGCCCGCTGGACAGCCGCATCTTTGTCGTCGATGAAGTGGGCGTGCAGCACGGCGAGCTGATGTTGCAGATGATGTGGATGCCCGGGACCCTGCCCGCGCGGCGCTGAGGGGCCGCAAGCAGGGGCCTGGCGCGGCGAAGCAGTCCCCCCACTTCAGGGCCCCCCTCAGGTCGCGGGAGTGATCAAGCCGAAGACCGCGCCCGTGGGATCCTTGGCCATCGCCATGCGGCCCACGGTGTGCATTGCAGGCGTCGATGACGTTGGCGAGGGCAAGGTCCTGGTCTTGTGCGCACCCGAGCGGACACACGAGGGCAATGAGCAAGCGATAGGCGAGTCAGGCGCAACACACGCGGAACCTCCGGGGGGCGAATGCACGGCTTGTGCCCATTCACCCCACACTGGCTCTTGTCTCGAGCTCGCTTGCCGTCACCGACGTTCTCAAGAACGCTTGGGTTGTCGCCGTCGGGCCCAGGGTTGGATCCCCAGGGTGTACGCCGAACCAATCAACACAACGGACCCGCCGCCCCCCCCCCCCAGCCGGGACCGATCCGCCCACAGAAGACCGGCGAGTCCAACCCAAGACGGGCTACCGGCCCCCCGACAAATCCCGACAACCGGGACCTGGACGGGAGCCTCGCCCCGTGCGATGGTCGCCGCGTCCGCCCCCCACGGGCAAAGCTTGGGACGCCCCTCGCGCCTCCGGAGCCGGCCCTGCGCACCGCGCTGCTCGCACTCGCCACCTTGAGCCTCAGCCTGACGCTGCTCACGGGCTGCCTCGAGCGTGCGCCGGCGCCCCCACCGGTCCCGTCCTACCCCGACTTGCAGGTGCCCCCGCCGCCCGCGCCGGCCCCCGCCCGCACCGCTGAAGCCCGGCTGCAGCTGAGCGCCCACCGGGCACCCGCCGGCGCCCCCACCGTGGTCGTCCACAGCCCCGAGGGTCTGGACCCAACCCGCGCGGACCTCGTCATCTACCTGCACGGCTGGGAGAGCTGCGCCCGGCGTGTCGTCGCCACCGGGCCGGTCGCCTGCACGAACGGGGGCCCTCGCGCCGCCGGCCAGGGGCTCGCCCTCCAGCATGATCTCGCGGGCACCAACAGCGTGTTGGTCGTGCCCCAGCTCCCTTGGCTCGCGCGGTCGGGCGCGCCGGGGCGCTTCAATGAACCGGGCTTCTTCCAGGCCTGGCGCCGCGAGTTGGTGGCCGAGGTGCTGGGGCCCGAGCTGGGCGTCCCTGGCCCTGAAGTCCCCGGGCGCACGGTGCTGGTCGCCCACAGCGGCGGCTACAACACCGCCCTGGCCATCTTGCGCGGCAACGGGGGTGCCGAGATCTCCGGCATCGTGCTGCTGGACGCCTTGTACGGCGGTCAAGACACCTTCGGGGACTGGCTGCTCGGGGGGCCCAACCGGCGCCTCGCCTCGCTGTACACGCCCCACCCGGGCACGAGCTCCCGCAGCAAGCAGCTCCTCGCCCGCGCCGGCCCGACAGTCGGGGAGCGAGTCTGGGTGGCGCCGACACCGGCCGCGCATGGGGAGGTGCCGGCCCGCGAGCTGAGCACGACGTTGCGCTGGCTGGATCTGGCTGCCAGGGTGGGTGCCCCATGATCAAACGCCTCGCCCTCGCCCTCGCCCTTGTCTCACCCCCTGCCGCCGCCGCGCCCAGCGTGGTCGACCTGCAACCGGCTGCCCAGACCTACGCGGTGACCGACGATGTGCGCTTGGTGGACCTCAACCCGCTCCAGGGCCGCTGGTTCTTGCTGACCGCGCCCGGCGCCAAGGGTGTGCCGTCCACCCTCCACATCGAGAACCCCCGCCCCGGCAGCCTCAATGGCAGCCTCTCGGACGCGACGGGCTTGGTCTTCCAGACTCGCTCGGGGCCGGTGCGCTGCGCTCCATGGGTCGGCCAGCCCTCCGAGCTGGTGGCCGCCGCCGCCCGGCCCGAGGCCTACGTGCCGGTGTGCAACGGGCGCCTGTGGGTCCGCAACACCATCAAGGGACATAAGACCCCGCTGGAGTGGTCGGCCGACGTGGTGCGCGACCGGCTGAAGGCGGGCGAAGCCGTGACCGAGGTGCTCAAGGGCACCATCTACAAGGACCGCTACCTCGAGCGCGTCAACGTGGCCGAGGGTGGCGCGGCCGGCCAGGGGGGTGTCGGCACACCGCCGAGCATGCGCCTGCGCCCCGAAGCCGTCGAGGCCACGCTGGCCGCACCGTCGCTGGGCATCCCCTTGGAGGGTGCGCCGGCACGGCTGCCCGCCGGACAGTGGGTGCCCACGGCCGGCCACCCCGGCGTCTGGGTCGCGGCGGTCGCGCCGAGCATGGTGGAGATTGACGCGGAGCGTGGCCCGAAGACCCAGCCGGACTCCGTCGAGGCCAAGGCCCTGACGCTGATGGTGGCCTTCGACCTGTCCAAGTTCGACGTGGCCTATGAGCTCGGCACCGACCACCCCCGGGTGGGCTGGTCCGAGCGCATCCGATCCGACCAGCGCATCGCTGGCTACGCCGGACCCGACGGCTTTGACAGCATCCTGCCCTTGGTCCGAACCGGCCAAGTCGCCCCTGCGGAGGTCCCCCGCTTGGTCGCCACCTTCACCGCGGGCTTCAAGCGCGGGCATGGGGCGTTTAAGTCCGGACCCTACGCTGGGCGCGACCATGGCTCCCACTACGGCTTCGTCCAAGACGGCGTCGTGCTCAGCACCATGTGGCCCGACCTTGCAACCTTTGTGGTGTGGCGCGACGGCACGGTCGACATCCGCACCTGGACCGAGGCCGACGGAGCGCGCCTTCCCGACGTGCTTCATGCCCGCCAGAATGGCGTATCCATCGTGCAAATGGACGAAAACGGAGTGTCGCGCGCCGGCGGACTGGTGGACCAGTGGAGCGGCGGGAACTGGTCGGGGTCGGCCGAGGGCCAGCTCCGCAGCCTGCGGGCCAGTGCCTGTGTTGTGAAGCGCGGTGAGTCCCGCTTCTTGGTCTATGGCTGGTTCACTTCGGCCACGCCGGCGGGGATGGCCCACACGCTGCTGGCGGCGGGCTGTGAAGAAGCCATGCTGCTCGACATGAACGCCCTGGAACACACCTATCTCGCCCTCTATGAGCGCTCCGGGGGTGGGCTCATTCCAGAGCACTTGGACACCGGCATGTCCGTGCTCGACAAGGTCCTGCGCAACGGCACCATCCTCCCTCGCTTCGTCGCCATCCCCGACAACCGGGACTTCTTCGAGATCCTCGTCAAAGACGTGCCCAAGTCCCCTCCCCCCGCCACGCCGTAGGATCTGCCCATGCTCGCCCTGCTGCTGATGGTGTCGGCTGTCGCCCACGCCCAAGACCCTCGTGCCCCGCTGGTCGATCGGCTCACGGAGGTCCACAACCTCACGCCCGAGCAAGCCGCCGCCGTCTCGAAGATCCTCGGTGGCTCGAACCTCATGGGCGATGGCTTGCCCGGCATCACCGTGCACGCGATGACCACCGCGCAGTGCACCGAGCGTCGAAAGGCGGCGGGCGCCGTCGACCGCAACCCCACTTTTGAGGCCATCTGCAAGCGCCCCTACATGGCGCCCTTGTACGACCCCGCCAGCCAGAAGCCCACCGATGCAACCGCTTGCATCGACCAATACGAGTTTCCCGACATTCCCTGCGACTACCCCTGGGTCTGGGTCAAGGCCGCCGAAGCCGCCCAGCTCTGCTCCGCAATGGGCAAGCGGCTGTGCGACGCCCACGAGTGGGAGGGCGGGTGCGAGGGACGCCTGACGGCACCAGACTACCGCTTCGACCTCGCCCGGAGCCAGTCCGAGATCCCCGCCGTTCGGGCAATGCGGTCGGCCCACAACGCCGTGCACGGCAAGGCCAAGACCCACGCCTACGGGGGGGCCGACTACCGATCCGGCGTGTGCGCCGCGGCGAGCGTCAAGAGCGAGCGCTGCGACGGCGGAGATCCCAAGCGCTGCGGCAGCAACACCTACCCCACAGGCGCGTTCCCAGACTGTGTCAGCCCGCTCGGGGTGTACGACCAGCACGGCAATGCCGCCGAGCACATGAACCTCCCGCTGGCACCGGACCAGATGTCCAGCCAGGGCAGCCAGAAGCTCGGCGTGACGGAGATGAAGGGCAGCTGGTTCATCTTTGATACTTACAAGGCCCACGAGGACTGGTGCCGCTGGCGCGCGCCGTATTGGCACGGCACGCCCGTGATGTCCTCCCACAGCCACGCCAACTACCACCTGGGATTCCGATGCTGCGCAGACGTGCCGCAATAGCGCGATTTGTTGGGATCAGCGTCGTTGGCGTGTTCTCGGTCTCGGGCGCGACCGCGGGGGTCCCGGAGCCCAGGCCCACCCCCACCCCCAAGCCAACCAAAGCGCCGGCCCCCAACACCGGGCCCTGTGCAGTGGGCGACGAGCCCTTGCCCGAGCTGGCGTTCGCTCCCCCTCGCGAGCGGGGGGCCCTCACCGGCGGTGCGTTCGCCGGCATCTTGACCAACCTGGAGCCCCGGGCGCGCCAACCTCGGATGGTCGCCGAGCTCCTCAAGGGCAACCTCCCCCCATCGCTGCGCCACCTGTGCCCGGTGCGCTGGGAAGGCCTCGATGCACGCGGGGTGGCCCACACCGTCGAGGTCTACGTGACCGCCGACTACGTGTCGGTCGGCAGTGATGCCGATGCCCTGCGGGTGCCCCTCGACCTGCCCGCCGCGCTGTCACTGGCGGGGGCCTGGGACATGGCCCTGCCGACCACACGCCTGGTCGACGAGATCTACCGGGCCGCGAACCTGCGGGTGAAGCCCAGCCCCATCCCGCCGGACTCGCGCATGGCCAGCCCCGAGCGGCTGATGCAACATCGCTCGCTCATCCACGAGCGGGGCCTGACGGACGGGCGCACGGGCGAGCTGCGGGCGGGGATGAAGAAGGACTTGGTGGTGACGACCCGACTGGCCCATGACCTGCACAAGGTGGCCATCTACGGCTGGCACCGGGACGAGGGAAAGCCCATCCAGCCGCTGTCCCTGTGGCACGGCGAGCGCTACTACGACTACAGCCACGGGGTGCGGCTGGTCTCGCGGGACGCCCGTGTCGACGGCGAGCCAGTGGACTGGATCGATTTGCTCCAGGACCCGGTGTTGGCGACCCTTGTCAGCAATGAGGGCCCGATTCCCGAGGCATGGGACCTGCTGCGACCGGGCGAAGACGTGCGGACCAACTGAAGGCCGAGGGTGCGCCACGACAGTGTGGACGGGGTTGGTGGACCGACGCGGGCCTCCGGCCTGGGCGAGGGTGCTACAGCAGACGCCGTTGACCGGTGTGGGCGCGTCGTTCGCCGCACGGCGCCCTGAGCCCCCGGAGACCCATGGCCGCCTCGTCAGGCTTGAAGAAGACCCTCGGAATGGCCGATGTCTACGCCATCTCCACGGGGGCGATGTTTAGCTCCGGTTTCTTCCTGCTCCCCGGCATCGCGGCCATCGAGTCAGGCTCATCCGTGCCCTTGGCCTACTTGCTTGCCGGGGTGCTGATTCTGCCCGCCATGTTCAGCGTGGCAGAGCTGTCGACGGCCATGCCACGGGCGGGCGGCGCCTACTACTTCCTCGACCGCAGCATGGGTCCGCTGATGGGCACCATCGGAGGGCTCGGGACCTGGCTGGCACTGGTCCTCAAGAGCGCCTTCGCGCTGCTGGGCATGGGCGCCTACTTGATGCTGTTCATGGACGTGCCCATCAAGGCCGTGGCCATCGGATTGACCGTGTTGTTCGCCGCGATGAACATCATGGGCGCCAAGGAGACCAGCGGCCTGCAGCGGGTGTTGGTGTTCTCGCTGGTCGGCATCCTGGTGCTCTACTTGGTGCAAGGGGTGGCGTGGGTGCTGGGCCACGACCCCGTGGCGTTGGTGTCCTCGCACCACGAGAACTTCCTCGAAAACGGCATTGACGGGCTGTTCGAGACAGTGGGCATCGTCTTTGTGTCCTTCGCCGGCTTGACCAAGGTCGCCAGCGTGGCCGAGGAGATCCGCGACCCGGACCGCAACATCCCCTGGGGCATGGCGCTGTCTCTGGCGACCGCCACCGTCGTGTATGTGGTGGGGGTCGCCTTGATGACGGTCGTCCTCGAGCCGGAGGTCTTCCACGCCAGCCTCACCCCCGTCGCGGCCGCCGGAGAGGTCATCTTCACTTGGATCCCGAGAGAACTTGGCGTTGGGCTGGTGGTGGTCGCCGCCGCCGCCGCCTTCGCCTCCACCGGCAACGCAGGGGTGCTGGCGTCGTCCCGCTACCCGATGGCCATGGCCAGGGATCGGCTGCTGCCGAGTGTCTTTGCTGGCGTGTCCCCGCGCTTCGGCACGCCCGTGCTCGGGGTGGTGGTCACCGCGGCGATGATGATTGTGCTCATCCTCGCATTCGACATCACTGCGGTGGCAAAGCTGGCCAGCGCCTTTCAGCTCTTGCTCTTTGGTCTCATCAACTTGGCCCTGATTGTGATGCGCGAGAGCCGCATTGAGTACTATCAGCCGGGCTACCGCAGCCCGCTCTACCCCTGGGTCCAGCTCGTCGGCATGGTCGTGCCGGTCTGGCTGATTGTCGAGATGGGTTGGCTGGCCGTGCTGTTCACGGCGGGGGTGGTGGCCGCCTGCGTGGCCTGGTACTTCGCCTATGCCCGCAGCCGAGTGGTGAGGGGCGGCGCGGTGTACCACGTGTTCGAGCGGCTGGGACGGCGAGTCTATCGGGGGCTCGACGACGAGCTGCGCGGCATCGTGGCCGAGCGCGGGCTCGAGGAAGATGACCTCTTGGAGGGCCTCATCGTCGACGCATCGGTGGTTGACCTGAAGGGCCCCGCCACCTTCTCGGCGGTCGTGGCCCAGGTGTGTGGGCGACTGTGTCCGGGTGGGACGGGTGCCGCCAAGGCGCTGCAGCGGGTGTTGCTTGAGCGCCCTTCCGAGACCATCCCGGTGATTGGCCAGACGGCACTTGCCCATGCCTCCCTCTCGGGACTCGACACAACGCGGCTCGTGCTGGTCCGCGGCCAGTCAGGCATCACGATGGTCGGCCCGGCAGGCAGCCCCCCCACCACACTGGTCGCTGTGGCGGTGCTCGTGGGGCCTGCTGCGGACGTGGCGCGCCAGCTTCGGGTGTTGGCCCACTTCGGGCGCCGGGCGGCCGAGGTCGACTTTCACGCTGCCTGGTGCGAGGCCCGCACGTCGACCGACCTGAAGGCCGTCCTGCTGCGGGACGACCGCTACCTCAACCTGCGGCTGCGGGCATCGGAGCGATCCGGTGCGCTCATCGGTCGGGTGTTGCGCGAAGCGGCACTGCCCAAGGGCGTGATCATCGCCTTTGTGCAGCGGGCCGAGGGTGTGGCGTATGTGCCGGTTGCCGACACGGAGCTGAGGGAGGGCGACCGGCTCACGGCCATCGGAGACCCGGACGCCTTGCGTGCACTTCGGGATCAATTTGGTCCGGACCGTGGGCGCCAAGGGACGGCAGTGCACGGGGGCTCGGCCGAAGAGCATGCGACCTGACACGGGATTTTCGGGAAGTACTCTTCAATCCCTTGCATCCATTTGCTGAAGGGCTGCGGCAAGCGCAGCCCTGCATACGAGCTGAATCAGATTCATCTCGTATGAGGCGGCCAAAGGGCACCACTCGACCAGACTCAGCCGAGCAGCGCAGCCGCCATCGCATCGGTGGCCACACTCTCCAACCAGTCGAGATCGACGTCGGCGTGGGCTTCACAGATGAACCAAGGCTCGCGGGAGTCGGGCTCCAACATCACACCACGCTCGATGAGTCCCCATGCAAAGCGCGCATAGAGCGAGCTGTCGGTGGAGCGCCAGTCGCGATAGTTTGTTGGCACGGTCGACCCAAAGTGAATGCCGAACATCGCGGGCGGTCCCGCAAAGCGATGCTCCACCCCAGCAGCGGTAAACACTCGACCCAACACATCGCGGATGGCGGCCCCGGCGCGGTTGACCGTCTCGAGGGCATCGGTGTTCGCAAGGACCTCCAACGTGGCCTTGGCTGCCCCCAGCGCGACCATGTTGGCCGTGTAGGTGCCGCCGTGAACCACGCCGCCGCCGGCACGAATGACGTCCATGACCTCCGCCCGTCCGCCAAAGCAAGCCACCGGATACCCGTTGCCCATCGCCTTGGCGTAGGTGGTGAGGTCGGCGTGCACCCCGTAGAGCTCCTGGGCGCCGCCCTTGGCCACCCGGAACCCCGTCTTGACCTCATCGATGATCAGCAGCGCACCTTGGGCCGTGCACGTTTCGCGGAGGCGCTGCATCCACGCTTGGGTTGCAGCGATGCTCCCACAGTTGCCCATGATGGGCTCGAGCACCACCGCCGCAACCTGACCCGGGCGGGCGGCGAAGATCGCGTCCAGAGCGTCATTGTCGTTGAGCGGGATGAGGTCGACCAGATCGCGCGTGGACGCTGGAATGCCCGCTCCAAAGGGGATGACGGCCGGTGCTGCATCCGAGGCGGGGTCCCAGTGCTCGACGTCACTCTTCCACATCATCTCGTCGTAGAGACCGTGAAAGCCCCCCTCCACGATGACGATGCGGTCCCGTCCGGTGAAGCCCCGGGCCGTGCGCACGGCGCCCATCACGGCTTCTGTTCCCGAGTTGGCAAAGCGAACCTTGTCGATCCACGGGCACATCTGCTTGATCAGCTTCACCACCTCCACGTCCATCAAGGTGGAGAACCCCGACACGGTGCCCAGCTCGGTGATGGCGTCGATGACCCCCTGGTCCACCCGTGGGTCCCGCCACCCAAGGATGATGGGACCGTACCCCAGACGAAAGTCAACAAACGAGCGCCCGTCACAGTCGGTGAGGGTGCACCCCTTGAGGCTGGCGACAAAGACGGTGCGGTCGTCGCCCCAGTACCGATAGTTTTCGGCGACGCCTTGGGGCATGTGGGCGTGGGCTTCCGCCATGCGGGCGGCCTGGGTCGTCGGGGGCGTGCTCATGGGCGGCTCTCTTGCGTCGGAGGAGGGGTGCGGCTCGGCGGGAGGGGCGGGGCGCCAATCAGCAGATCAGCGGCCTTCTCGGCAATCATCATCGTGGGGGCGTACAGGTTTCCGTTGGTGATGGACGGCATCACCGACGTGTCGACGACATACAAGTTCTCGACGCCGTGCACCGCCATCGTGTCGGGGTGGACCACCGCCATGGGATCCACACCCAGCCGGCAGGTGCACGAGGGGTGCAGCGCCGTCTCTGCATCTCGCTGCACCCAAGCCAAGATCTCGGCGTCAGTGCGCACGTCGGGACCCGGCGACAGCGCCCCGCCGTCAAATGGTGCGAACGACGGCTGGAAGAGGATCTCCCGCACTTGGTGAATCACCTGGACCCACTCGCGGCGGTCCTGCTCGGTGGTCAAGTAGTTGAAGCGAAGCGCGGGATGCACCGTGGGGTCGGCCGAGCGGATGTGGACCGAACCGGTGGCGTCGGACAGGGTGGGACCGGCGTGGATCTGGTAGCCGTGGCCCTCGGCGGGCATGGTGCCGTCGTAGCGGATGGCCAACGGCAAGAAGTGCAGTTGCACGTTGGGAAAGCCCACCGAAGAGTCAGTGCGAAAGAACGCGCCAGCCTCAAAGTGGTTGGATGACGCCGCCCCCGTCTTGCGCAGGAGCCACTCCAGCCCGATGGCCGGCTGGTTCCACCACTTCAACGCCGGGGCCAGCGAGATGGGTTGTTTGCACTTGCGCTGGATGTAGACTTCGAGGTGGTCTTGCAGGTTGGCACCCACACCCGGAAGGTCCGCCACCACATCAATGTCAAGGCCTTGCAGCAGCGCTGCGGGCCCAATGCCGGACAGCTGGAGCAGCTGTGGTGAGTTGATCGCCCCAGCACAACACACCACGCGATGGGCGCGGATGGTCTCCAACACACCATTGCATGACACCTCCACCCCCACCGCAGTGCGGCCCTCGAACAGGACGCGGTGGGTGAGCGTGCGCACTTGGGCCGTGAGGTTGGGGCGGCTGAGCACGGGGTGGAGGTAAGCGCGGGCGGCCGACAGGCGGATGCCGGCTTGGATGTTGCGGTCGAAGGGGCCGAAGCCCTCCTGCTGGCGGCCGTTCAGATCGTCGGAGCGGCGATGCCCGGCCTCGGCCATGGCGCCGAAGAAGGCTTGGTTGAGCGGGTGCTCACACGGGCCACGCTCCAGCACCAAGGGTCCGTCGGTGCCCCTGAACCGGGGATCGCCGCCATCGGCGGTCTCGGAGCGCTGGAAGTACGGCAGGCAGTGCTCGTAGTCCCACTTGCCCATGCCCGGCGCGTCTCCCCAGCGGTCGAAGTCGCAGCGGTTGCCCCGCACAAAGATCATGCCGTTGATGCTGCTGCTGCCCCCGAGCACCTTGCCGCGGGCATGGGCCACCCGGCGACCGCCCAAGCCTGGCTCGGGCTCAGAGACGTAGCACCAGTCGTACCGCCGGTTGCCGATCGGGGTCGAGAAGCCCGCCGGCATGTGGATGAACAGGTCCCAGGAGGAGTCGGGCCGACCAGCCTCCAGCACCAACACACGGTGGTCAGGGTCGGCGCTGAGGCGGTGGGCAAGGGCACAACCAGCGGACCCGCCGCCGACGATGATGGTGTCGAACTCCCGCATGGGCGTGTGGTCCGGGAAGAGGCGCGCGCGTGGGCCAGGGTTCGCTGGTCCCGCTACCCTGTCACCGGGCGGTCCTGCGACCCCACATTCGCATCTCCACCCCGACGCGGCGTGTGCTGGGTCAAGATTGTCGGGTTCTGGGCCACGCCACGCGGGCGCCCGATGATCCCGAACTACGTGAGGTCTTCAAGCTCCCGGCGTCGGGCATCCAGCAGGGTTCGCGCCTTCTGGGGGTACATTGTCCCCGGCCCCCCTGCCGCTTCTTCTTCCGCACGGAACATCCACGCCGCAGCGGTGATGGTCTCGGCCTCGCCGTCGAGCAAGAGCTCCGCCAGCCGTCGCTCGGTGGGTGGCCAGGTCCCGACGCGCTGGCCCACCAGGGACCGCAGCTCACTGTCCGCGGCGGCGTCGAATGCGCTCACGGACTGAGGCGCGTGGGGGGTGGCCAGGTCGAGAGGCCCGAGAGTGTCAGCGTCCACGGGTGCATCGAGCCGCAGTGGATCGCGACGTTGGCGGCGCAGCTCGTCCAGGCCGACCCGCACGGCGATGGTCTTGCCCCAGGCCTCGGGGTGCTCGATGGGCGCCGTGGCCAGCCGGAAAGCCTTCCAAGCGCGCTCCATGGCGACCGCGGCGACGTCCTCGCCGTCCACCTCACGGAAGTGAAAGGTTGCGACCCCACGACGGACGCCCCGGCGCACACGGCGCTCGTCAAGGGGCGCACCGGCAAGGGCACCGGGGCGGTCTACGCGTTCCAGGACCCCTGGCCCACGAAAGAAGCCGAGGCCCAGGGTGAGTTCAAGCGCGAAGACGACGGCCGCTTGGTGTACTCGGCCGACGACAAGGGCGAGAAGCTGGCGACTCGGTACGTGGTCGCCATGGTGCGCATCAACAAGGTGGGATGAGGGGCCTTGGGTTGGATCTCTTGAGTTGGGTTGCTGGCCGCGGAGGACCTGCCGTCTGCGCCCAAGCTAGCGCTGAGGCTCAGCCCACCGCCTTGTCGCTCCGTGCATGGGTCACTTCAGACATGGCGGCAGTGAGGCGGCTGGGCTGAAACGGCTTCGCCAAAAAAAACCGTGTGGGGACAGTCGAGGCCCAGCTCGTTGTGCACCCCACCAGCGACGCCCGAGATGTAGATGACCCGAATCTCAGGTTGCACTTGGCGGGCATCCTTCACCAGCTCAACCCCGTTGCCGTCCGGCAGGAGGATGTCGGTCACGATGATGTCGAAGATCTCCTGTCGCAGTAGCTCCTGGGCGCGCCCCACATCCGCCGAGGTCTTCACGACGTGCCCCTGGAGGGCCAACGCATAGGCCAGCGCCTGCCGAAGGGCCGTGTTGTCATCCACGAGCAGCACCCGCTGTGGCGGCAGGTCGGCTGCGGCACGGGCATCGGCGGCCACCTCGGCAGAGCGAACCACACAAGGGAAGCTCAGGGTGAAGGTGGTGCCCTCTCCCAGCGCCGTGCGCACGCGATGCTGCCCCCTGAGCGCTGAACCAGCTCCCGGACGGTGAACAGCCCCAGCCCGGTGCCGCGATCGGGCGTTTTGGTCGTGGAGAATGGCTCAAAGATCTGCCGCTGCGTGCCCTCGGACATGCCGGAGCCATTGTCGGTCACCACAACGTCGACAAATGCATCGCGTCGCTTGGTCTCGGTGCTGACCTGCCCGTTGCCGTCGATCGCGTCCCGTCCGTTTGAGGCGAGGTTGAGGATGATCTGCGCGAGCTCGTGGGGAGCGAGCATCGCCTCGGCTTCCGGAGCGCCGAGACGCAGATCCATGGTGATGCGCTCGCCGAGGAGCTGCCGAACGGGGGGGGGCCTTGCTGCCCAGCTCGGCGTCCACGGCGGTCAGGTTGGGGTCGCCGACCTGTTGCTGGGAGAGGGACAAGAGCTGCCGGGTGATGGCCGCGGCGTGCTGGGCGCCAGAGTTGATGATGTCCAGGCTCGCCCGCCCGTCATCGGACAGCGCTTCCTGTTCGAGCAGGGCGGTCGAGAACATGATGGGTGTGAGCACGTTGTGATCCCCTGTTACCGTGGTGGCGTGGAATCCTGGGAATGCGACCAGATGCGCCATATGAACCTTCAGTTCTATATGTCGAAGGGTTCTGATGCCTTCGCGCATTTGCAGCATGCGCTGGGCCTTTCCCCAACTGTCATCCGCAGTACGCACAAGGGACTCCGCTTCAAAACCCTGCGCATTCAGTATAAATCGGAAGTTCACGAGGGAACGCCGCTATACGGAATTTGCGGAATTAGACACGTGACGGAAGAGGGCATTCAGGCCTTTATACATATCTATGATGCGGTGAAGGACAGGCTGTCCGCAGTTTACGAATTCTCTGCCGGGTATACGGACTATGATACGGACGAGGAACTTCCGCTTCCCGCCGATATGCGCGACGCGGCGGAAAGGTTAATGGACGAGCATCCGGACATTTATCGCCCAGCACCTTTTGCCGGAGACCTGATGCCCAACAGACCCCTAAATCACATGTTCGAAAGCGCGCGCGGCTCCGTCGACGTATGGGAATGTGACCAGTTCGATACGATCGAGATGCGACACATCGTCGGTTATTTCTCGGATGCGGCGACCCATATCATAAATGCCGTTGGCCTGACGCGCGAGATTATCCGAAACCGCAATCTCGGATCTGCCGCCCTCGATTACTATTCAGAGTTCCATGCGCCAATCAAGAAGTCGGCGGCAATCCTGCTTAAAAGCGGACTGATGGGCGCCGATGGAAAGATTTTCCGTTTCGGTCATAATCTGATCGATATGGACAAGGGAACCATCGCGGTTACAACAACCGTCATCGGGTGCTATTTTGACATGTCCACGCGGAAATCCGTCCCGCTTCCGGAGGAATTCACGAGTTTCCCAGAGGAGAAACTGTTAAAAGCGCAGCTCTAGGCAATGACTTTACATCAGGCGCGGGCTGAAGAGCAATTTGATATAGGACCGCAGAAGCATGATCTGCGCCGCAAGCTTTTTTGGCTCCCCTAGCGTTTTTGACATAATGATCCCGCCCTCGACTATCGTTGAGATAAAGTCGGCCACCTCCACCAGATCCACATTTTCATTTGGCGGGTAAATTTCGCTGATTTCCGTCAGCAACTCAACGAACCGAGCACGCCAGGCAATTGCGCCGCTTCGGGCCAATTCATGGATGTCTCGGTCAAACAGCCATTCCTGAGTAGCAGACTGTCGCCACCAGACATCCGGGATGCCCCTCCGGGTTATCCGCCATCATTTCTGCGAACAGCTTCAATCTGATCAGAAATGCATGCAGGGGGTCGTCATTGAGCTCCCGTGCCCGTTTGAACATGTCATCGAGCAGCACCTCAAGTCATTTTCGAGATACTGAGAGTAACAGAGTGCCTGGAAGCGAGTTCAGTTTTGTCCTTGAAATGGTAGAAAAAGCCACTTCTATTGATTTCGCCCTCAACGATCAATTCCTCGATAGATGTCGCACCAAACCCTTTGGCCAAGATAGCTGTTTCTGCGATATGTGAGCAACTGTTCTCTCGGTTCAGCGCCTTTCCACATCATTCCCTCGCTAACTTCCGCACTGCTGGCACTGTACCTAGGGTACAGTTTTCTCCGACATCTTCAATTTCAATCACTTAGTAAATACAATGGAAATAAGTCAACATATTGAAATATGGGGTTACTTTTAAGCTTTCACCTAAATCAAATGTACCATGAACTCACTGAACTCCTTCCTCTTGTCATGCGTACTTTCCTGCCATCGAAATTTGAAAGGAAAACCATCATGCACGCAAACTTCTGATATCAACCACCGCAAAGTGGTGAGAACATATTCCCAACCGATGGCGGCCTGGAAACAACCTTATTGTTTTTGGAAGGTTTGATCTGCTATACTTCGCCGCATCTGATTTGATGTGGGATAGCAAAGGCAAGCAGGCGATCGGGAAAGATCAGGGGAAGTATATCTGCATCGCCAAGGAAAATCGGACCGGAATCATTCTCGACACCCCGACTTGGCGCGCCAGCCAGGATTGGGGAAACTTGCTCGGTTATAGCCCGGAAGCGTTGGATGCCGTCAACTGCGAGTCTGTTGAAATGCTTTTTGACATCCGTGATGCCAATGAAACAGATATGACAAAATGCGTTATCAACGGGGCCATCGGACCGCGGGGGGACGGTTACAATCCGGCATTCATGATGTCCGTTCAGGAGGCTGCCGACTATCACTGGCTCCAAATCACGTCCTTCGTCAAGGCGGGAGCAGACATGATCACCTCCGCAGTGACGATGACCTATGCGGAAGAAGCGATCGGTACTGCACAGCTTGGCGTCGAAGCCCGAATTCCGGTGGTCATATCGTTTACAGTGGAGACGGACGGCAATCTGCCGACGAGAGAGCCATTGCAAGAGGTGATCCAGCGGACCGAAGAGGCAAGCGGTAATGGCCCGGCCTATTACATGATCAATTGCGCGCATCCAACGCATTTCGAGAATGTCCTTAAGTCGGGCGGCAACTGGAGAAGCCGGATCGGAGGCTTGCGAGCCAATGCTTCGCGACTTAGCCACGCGGAGCTCGACGAAGCCGAGGAACTGGATGACGGCAATCCGGCGGAATTTGCCGAGCAGCATGTCGATCTCGCCAGATATCTGCCGAACCCTGCCGTAATTGGCGGTTGCTGCGGCACCGACCACCGCCATATCGGCGCGGTCCATCAGTATCGGCGTTGATTGCCACACGTCAATGCCCGGGGCCATATTCTGCACCCCGGGGTCAATGGCATGAGATGGGTCAATGTTCTTCAGAGGTAGTTGGAGCTTCGGCTCTAAGCCACCAAGTCCTGAACAGAGACGCTTATATGACCGCGCGCGCCGTCGAATGGGTTCTGGTCCCCTTAGATGGCGCGCGGAAATTCCGGTGAGCGAAGGTAAATCACAAGACGCCCAAGCTAAAAGAGGCCGGAGAACCGGCCTCTTATCGCGAACGCTGATTGACTTCTACATCAGCAACCCGAAAACGCAGGGCGCCTTCGGCGTTGCACCTCCAGCGTCTTATCGCTCAAGGCTGCATAGACAGGAACTTTTACTGCTTTCTTGAAAATATCTGTCCGAGTTCCTTCAATAATTTTCCCGTCTTTCGTCGCCTCTTCATTGGCATGAGACGCAATCACGGAAGCCGGTTTAACCATTTCATTGATGACATAGGCTGCTTCGGTCGGGCCCGTGGTAAAGGTATCGCCAATATTCATCACGACCAGTTTTGCCGCATAAAAATCGTGAACGACGAGTTCCTGTTCCGCTGTGATGCCCGTATCACCGGAGAGATAGACGACAAGTCCATTGGAAAACTTAAGCACATATCCGGTTGGCGGCCCGACATGCCCGCCAGCTCCGGCGGCGGCTAGGGAATCCCCAAGGTCGCCCCCAATCATGCTGGGATGAACGCCGTTACTGTGGACAGCGGGTACCGTTGTAATATTCACGCCGCTAATTTCCTTGTTTGCCCCGAAACGGACAAGCATCGAATTCTTCGGATCCCTGCCAAGGGAGGCGAGTTTCTTCGCAAAGAACTCCGGCATTTCACTTCCGGTAACAATCTTGGCGTTCTTGGCTAGAACGAGGCTGTTGACCACATTGGTATTGGGAACAGCAACAACGGATAAATCTGGTTCCGCGCAACTCCCCGTATTCGGCGCCGCATTGTGACGGGACCCCACATGGTCCCCGTGCATATGGCTGATCAAGACAATATCTATGTTTCCAAGCCTTTGATCTTCCGGACCGGCGACCGTCATGCCGGGGTCATACAGAACCCGGGTTCCGTTCGGATCTTCAAATACCACGGCCTGATCCAGTCGGCAGAACTCCCTTCCTGCCCGCCGAGGGGTGTCACCTTTACATTTTCTGCCGATGCGAACGATACGCCAATCCCTGCAACTGTGGCGCAAACCACAGTCATTAATTTCGCGAACTGCTTCATTGCATTTGCTCCTTCCAGATAGCCCCGGATCATACTACGCAATAGCAGTTCACTTTTCAAACAGCGCCGAAGGCGAGGCAATTATCTACGCGCCCGACGGTGAGCGCCACAATTGACGAAAATAAAGTAGCTGTGTCAGCGGATGGCGCGTGTCATCACTTTTATAATTCTCGGGCGATGAGCTCTTTCATAATCTCGTTGGTGCCGCCATAGATGCGTTGCACGCGCGCATCGGCGTAGGATCGGGCAACCCGGTATTCCCACATGAAGCCGTATCCGCCATGGAGTTGCAGGCATTCGTCAATGACTTTGTTCTCCAGATCGGAGGTCCAGTATTTCGCCATGGCTGCGGTGGCAACATCCAGCTTGCCTTTCAGCAATTCCTCGATGCATTTGTCGACGAACACGCGGGCAATCTGCACCTGGGTCTTCTGCTCCGCCAGCTTGAAGCGGGAATTCTGGAACTGAATGATATTCTGACCAAAGGCACTGCGCTCTTTCACATACTCAATCGTCTCTTCAGAACCGCCTCCTCGTGGTTACCGTCGCGCCGATCGCGATCTGGAGCCGCTCCCAGGCAAGTTCCTGCATCAGACAGAAGAAACCCTTGCCCTCGCCGCCGAGCATATTGCTTGCCGGGACGCGGACATCGTCGAAGAACAGTTCCGCCGTATCCTGCGCCTTGAGCCCGAGCTTATCGAGGTTACGGCCCTTTGTCAAAACCCGGGGTTCCCGCCTCAACCAAAAAAGTGTCGTCCCTTGGCGCCCGCGGTCGGATCGGTCTTGGTGACGACAATGACAAGGTCGCACATATAGCCGTTGGTGATGAAGGTCTTTGATCCATTGATGATATAATCATCGCCGTCCCTGATCGCGCGTGTCTTGACGCCCTGAAGATCCGAGCCCGCACCCGGCTCCGTCATGGCGATGGCACCAATCATCTCGCCGCGCGCCATTTTGGGCAGATATTTCTTTTTCTGCTCTTCTGTTCCGTAGTGCAGGATGTAAGGGCCGACGATTTCCGAATGCAGACCAAATCCCGGCCCGGTCGTCCCGGCGCGGGCCTGCTCTTCCATCATGATGATGCTGTAGAGCTTGTCTGCACCAAGCCCTCCATATTCCTCCGGTATCGGCATACAGAGAAGTCCCTGCTTGCCGGCCTCCAGCCATGCGTCACGGCTGACCTGACCATCCTTTTCCCACTGGCTGTGATGGGGAATGATATGTTCTTCATAGAAACGACGGACCGTCTCCCGAAAGATATTGTGCCCTTCTTCAAAAATAGATCGTTCAATCATGTCGCCACCCTTGTTTCTTATAATTTGTGCGATTCCCAAGAAATTGACAATTTGTCAATTTTGCAGGAGTTTAGTCCTTTACGGAGGTTTTCTCCACAAAAAAAGGCGAGCAACAATGCCCGCCTTTCATCTTACTCGTGCATTTTCTAAAATGCCTCTGCGTCGAGTTCCATCATGGTTTTTGATCCCGCGCTCATCTTCACGAGGAGGGAGGAAACATCCGGAAGCATGCGTTCAAAGAAGAACCGCGCTGTTACCAGCTTGGTCTTGTAGAAGTCGGGATCGTCCGTTCCCTCCGCGAGTTTTGCCTTGGCGATCTTCGCCATCTGCGCCCACATGAAGCCAAGCGCGACGAGGCCGAACATCCGAAGATATTCCGTCGATGCCGCTCCGGCTTCATCCGGGTTTTTCATGCCCTTTTCGCCAAGAAGCGCCGTGCCCTGCTGCAGCTTCGCGAAAGCTTTTGCAAGCGGAAGAATGAATTCCTTCTGTTCCGGGTCCATCATATTTTCCTGAATGAAGGCATCCACCGGATGGAAGAACTGACGGAGGTTGCGGCCCATATTCTGCGGCAGTTTGCGGCCGACAAGGTCAAGCGCCTGAATGCCGTTCGCGCCTTCATAAATCTGGGTGATGCGGGCATCACGCACGAATTGCTCCATCCCCCATTCATGGATATAACCATGGCCGCCATAGCACTGCATGGCTGTCGCGGAAAGTTCGAAGCCCATATCGGTGAAATAGGCCTTGATCACCGGCGTGAGGAGAGAGAGTGCCTCATCCGCGGCACGGCGGCCCTCTTCTTCGGGATGTTTTTCCACCATATCGACCTGAAGCCCCGCCCAGAGCCCAAGGGCGCGGGCCCTCGGTAAAGGCCCGGATCATCAGCAGGTTCCGGCGGATATCCGGATGCACGATGATGGGATCAGCAGGTTTGTCCGGCGCCTTGACGCCCGAGATGGAGCGTCCCTGCAGCCTGTCTTTGGTGTAGATCACCGCATTCTGATAGGCGACTTCCGCCTGGCTCAGGCCCTGAATACCGACTCCGAGACGCGCGGCATTCATCATGGTGAACATGGCGCGCATGCCTTTATGCGGGTCGCCGACCAACCAGCCGATAGCGTCATCAAAATTCATGACGCAGGTGGAGTTGCCATGGATGCCCATCTTATGCTCGATCGAACCACATTCAACCCCGTTGCGGGTGGCCGGGTTACCATCGGCGTCCAGCAGGAACTTCGGCACGATAAAGAGGGAGACGCCCTTGATCCCTTCCGGGCCCCCCGGAATTTTCGCAAGCACGAGGTGCACGATGTTATCGGCCATATCATGCTCTCCGGCGGAGATGAAAATCTTCGTGCCGGTGATCTTATAGCTGCCATCGTCCTGCGGAACTGCCTTGGTGCGCATCAGGCCAAGGTCCGTTCCACAATGCGGTTCGGTCAGGTTCATGGTGCCGGTCCAGTCGCCGGTGACCAAGTATGGGCTGCTCCATTGTCCATAAAGCCGACAACATTGGTACAAGTCTTTTTCTTCACCCGCGCCTGTTGTGTCATGCGGGTTGGCAGGTGGTTTGAATGAAAATGTCTGGTAAAAAGCCTTCCGTACCCTTCGGCGTCAAACCAATTTGTGTGTATCGTTCGGCGATGTACTGTGCCGATAACCGTTCGCCTTTAGAGCCGGTCATTCTGCCCTCTGTCAGGTCGGATGAGAGGAAAGCGACGTCCTTCTGGATAGACCAGACATTGGACTGAGCCTGTGCTGAAAAAACAAATGATACCATGATCATTCCGAAGAAGATCATGCGATATGGAGAATGAGAATTCATCATGTGCAAGGAAGTAAATATTCAAATGAAGGGGTAAAAGTACGTCCCCTTAGCCAAACACACCAAGGATAGACTTGTTGAGTAGATTGGCCCAGGCCTAAAAAACCAGAAAGATGAATTTCAGCTTCCGACTGTTCCAGAAACGGTAATTTGCTTCCCGATGAAATTTATGTCCATTCCCAATCTGCATACCCGGAAAACCTGCTGGTTCTATTCAGCGGCCCAATGGCTTTTTTGTTGATTTATTTTGGATTGGATCTCGATCCGGGAAGACCCGCTGTCACACACATGGCTGCCATTACGGCATGGGTAGCCATCTGGTGGTTTACCGAGCCAGTCGATCTGGCCGTGACCTCTTTTGCCCTTTGTATTGATGCCCATATTGGGGATTGCTACCCGGGAGAGACGGCGGCCCAGTATATGGATCCGATCATTTTCCTCTTTTTGGGTGGGTTCATCCTGGCATTTGCCATGGAAAAATGGCAGCTGCATACACGGTTGGCATTAGGAATACTGAAACGGACCGGAGCCGCTCCTTCGCGGATACTCGCAGGGGTGATGGCAGCGGCATTTTTTCTGTCTATGTGGGTGTCCAATACGGCGACCGTCCTCATGCTGGTACCAGCTGTTCTGTCCATTATCGCCCATGTCCGGGGAGGAGATATTCAGAATGATGGGACCCATCCAATAGCGATCGCCCTCCTGCTCGGACTTGCATATGCTGCGACGATGGGTGGAGGAAAGCCACCTTGGTGGGGACACCGCCGAACATGTATTTCTACAGTTTTTATCAGCGCACGTTTCCCGGTGATGCTCAGTCAACTTTGCCAGTTTTTTCTGCTATTGCCATTGTCATTACATGCCTGCTTGCATTGGCACCCGTACGGGGTGATCCGATGGAGATATCTTTCGTGGTCATCACGGCCACCTGCTACGTCATTACTTCCGCGATGAATACATGAAACTGGGCAGACTGAATCGAGATCAATGGGTGGTGACCAGTCTGTTCGTCCTGACTGTCATTGCCTGGTTTACCCGTCCCGATTTTGAGTTTGGCAGTCTGACCATTACAGGATGGCAAATGCTATGGGGACTGGGCGAAAAGGTCAATGATGGCATGGTTGTGATTACCGCTTGTTTGCTGCTATTCATGATTCCGGCCAGGACAGAACCACGCCGGATATTGGAGTGGAAAGACGTGCAGCGGCTGCCGTACGGGATCGTCCTTTTGTTTGGTAGCGGGTTTGCGCTGGCGCTTGGATTTATGGAATCCGGGTTGAGTGACTGGCTGGCAGAACGGTTGGGATTTTGGAAGGATGTCCACCCTCTTGTCCTTTTATTGGTATCCGGGGTGATCATCACCGTGATTTCTGAATTTGCCAGCAATATTGCCTGTGTTCAGATGGACCTGCCTATTATGGTGGCATTGGGGGCAGAATGTGAGATCCCGGTCAAAGCATTGATGCTGGCTACTACTTTGTTTGCTTCGCTTGGATTTATGATGCCCGGTATGACGGCACCTACTACCATTGTGTTTGGCAGTGGTATGATCCGGACTCAGGGAAATGATCCGGACAGGGGTATGGATCAATCTGATCGGGATTGTCTTGATCAGTCTGATAGTTCGATCCAATACGCTGATTGCTATATTCAATCATGATGGGAAATATGACAATTTGGATGGAGCCGGGCTGCCGGAATCGGCATCTGACTGCTATATTTGGTGTTTCATTTAACATTACGACGATGAGAATATCAATTTTGGGTCTATTCATGATGGGCCTGTTTGCATGCAGCCAGCCAAACTGCTGAAGTTGCTCAGACTGATGAACCGCAGTTATGGCCTGATGGACTCCTGATCATGCCGGGTGAAAAGCACTTCAAGCATATTCGCCAATTGACATTCGGTGGAGATAATGCGGAGGCATATTGGTCCTTTGACGACTGGTGCCTCATTTTCCAGGCAAAGACGATGCCTGGGGTGCGGCATGTGACCGGATCTATGTGACGGGTTGGGAAGATACCTGGACAGATTCCCTGCTCCGATGATCAGCAATGGCAAGGGTCGAACGACATGTGCCTATTTTCTTCCCGGAGACAGTACGGTACTATATGCCTCTACCCATTTGGCCATGGATACCTGTCCTCCAGTGCCAGAACGCGGACCTGGTGGCAAATATGTATGGCCGATCTATTCGACATTTGACATTTTTGTCGCTGATCTGAATGGGAATATTGTTCGTCAATTGACGGATGCACCGGGGTATGATGCAGAAGCGCCTGTGTCGCCAAAAGGCGACAAGATTGTCTTCACGTCTGACCGAATGAAGTGCGGTGTGGTGACCTGGAAATTGTAGGCGATGACATCGATGGAAGTGACCTGATCCAGGTGACCAATACCCTGGGTTATGACGGTGGTGCATTCTTTTCACCGGATGGCACACAACTGGTCTGGAGAGCAAGTCGACCAACCTCTAAGGATGATATCAAGGAATATAAGGGCCTCTTGGCTCAAGGTTTAGTTGAGCCAACGGACATGGAATTGTTTGTCGCCAATATTGACGGTTCGAATGCGCGCCAGGTGACCCAATTGGGCAAGGCGAACTGGTGTCCGTTTTTCCACCCGAGTGGTCAGAAAATTCTCTTTGCATCCAACCATGCGACAGAACGTGGATTTCCATTCAATCTCTACCTGATCAATGTGGATGGTACCGTATTGGAGCAAGTAACTGCAGATGATGCATTTTCTGAGTTTCCTGTATTTTCGAATAATGGGAAATACCTTGCATTTTATTCCAACCGAAACAATGGTGGTACCCGGGATACCAATCTGTTTATTGCTGAATGGCAGGATTAGGGATCCTAAATTTTCGATATAAAAAGAGGCCGGTTTCCAGGAAGGAGCTCTGGCCTCTTTTTTATAAATATGTTGTGTGGGTTTGGCGTTACAATATGGTTCCTGACTATAGATTGGGACACCCAAATGTCACCTCATAATAATATAGCGGATTCCTAAGAAACGAATGATGTAGTTAGTGTAGGTTTGCATGCATGGTCTTCCAAACTTTGATATCAGCTTTTTATGTTTGGCACGCCTCTTTCCGGCGCCCCGAGTATCGAGGTCCGGGCCCTGCATTGGCGACGATTAGGAAGTAAATTCCATAAAGTGTTATTTTTTTAACCCCCTATTCTTTAATCCAATCATTGAAATGATTGATTAACGTCGGGCTTAAGCCCGGGCTATTGATTGATCAAATTGTCTATCAGTGAATAGCCCCTGGCTTTTTAACCACCGGCAGGTTAGCCGGGGGTCTAGTGATATAATTGAACAGGGCTATAGTCCCATTAAGGGTTCCCAAAAACCACACAATAATTAGATTGAAAGGAGGAATTACAAGCTCAAAAACCCCTTGGCAATGAGATAGGGGATGAGGATATACAGAATGGAATCACGGATGAGGTAAAACATGAAAATGCCCAATACAACCTTCCAGCCAGCAGCCTTCAGCATGGCCTTCCAGCCTTGCTCTTTGTAGATGATCAGGTATTTCCGAACCCATTTTGGTGTGATGGCATTTCTGAATTTACTCACGCTCAGTGTTTCGAAAGGTTCAAATGCAGTTTGTTGTAAAAGGTTTATCCACCGGACAAATCATTCCTGCGCTCTTCTGGCCAGCCAGTAGCTGATGCCAGCAAAGATGATATTTGGAATCCAGACACCCAAGAGTGGAGACAGACTTTGATTCATGGCAAAGGTTGTCGAGAATCGGGATAAGAAAATATAGATGGCGCCCATACCAATCCCTATTGCCAGGTGAAGTCCCATCCCTCCTCGCACCTTCCTGAAGCAACAGCTACCCTGATAATCGTCAGGATGAGAATCGTGAACGGGTCGGCCGTTCGTCGGTGACGTTCTACTTCGACTTGCGTGTATTGCCTGCACCTCTACTTTGCAGTTTATGGATATATCGTGTCAACTCAGGTGTTGTCATCATGTCTCTTCGATCGACATACTGGACAAAATCCGCAGGCTCCAGATTGAGGGTGGTATCCAGTTCTTCACCCATGGCAGAGACCAGGTGTTCACCCAGGGAATCCAATTGCCGGATCTCATAACTCCGCAATCGCCATTGGCGTGTTTCGCTGATCCACCTGGCTGAACGAGCCTTGAGGATGCTGGTGAGTTCCTGACCCTCATACCGTTCGAGACGAACATCGATCATGGACGAGTCGGCCTTCCGGTAAAATTCGATGAATATTTTTTCACCGGGTTTCAGGAAGAGATGGAGGTCGTTGGTCTGTCCTTTATCGTTTGTGGTCCAGATATATTGATATTCAAAAAATCAAGCCTGCCTTATTGGCTTTGGGAATGAAGTAATGGTTGCCGAACATGTGGCCCAGGGCAAAATTGTAGCACCGATCATGTAAGGACGAAGGAGGCGACGAAAACTCAACCCGGCATTAAACATGGAGATGATCTCCGAATTATAGGCCAATCGTGAGGTGAAAAAAATCACGGAGATCAATGCATAGAGTGGCCAGAGGAGCCCCGTTGATGTAGGGAAAGAAATTGATATAGTACCGTTCGACGACTCCTTCCAGCAGAGAAAGGTCATTCTTGATGAATTTGGTCAGTTTCTCACTGGCATCAATGGCCGCGGCGATCATCGAAAAGGAAGAAATTGTGAACAGGAAGGCGCCTACATAACGTCGGAGAATATATCGATCGATCCGCTTGAGCATGACCTATAACCGTTCGGTGAGTTTTGGGAGAATAGATGCTTTCCAGGAGGAGAACGTCCCATCCAGAATATGGTTTCTGGCTTCACCAACCAGCCAAAGATAAAAGCTCAGGTTGTGTTGTGTGGCCAGCATGCCTCCCAGGATTTCACCGCTGTGGATCAGATGGCGCAGATAGGCTTTGCTGGTCTCCCGGCTGGCCGGGCAGGGTCCATCCGGATCGACCGGTGAAAAGTCATCCTGCCATTTTTTGTTCTTGATGTTGATGATACCATTTCGGGTAAAAAGCAGACCGTGTCGGGCATTTCGCAGGCATCACACAATCGAACATATCACCGCCCAGCCCGATACAGGTCAGGATATTCTCCGGTGTACCCACTCCCATCAGGTATCTGGGCCGATCGGTCGGGAGAATCGGGGTGACCAGTTCGGTCATTTTGTACATCTCCTCGGCTGGTTCGCCGACGGAAAGTCCGCCAATGGCAATACCTGGTGTGTCCTGAGCAGCCATGAATTCGGCAGAAGCGGTTCTCAAGTCCGTATAAGTGCTGCCCTGGATAATGGGAAAGAGGAACTGACGATGGCCGTATTTGGCTTCTGTTTTGGCCAAATGGTCCTTGCAACGAGTCCACCAGCGGTGAGTCAGCTCCATGGAATCCTTTGCATACCGATAATCGGATGGATAGGGCGGGCATTCGTCGAAGGCCATGATGATATCTGCCCCGATCACCCTTTGCGTATCCATCACCGATTCGGGTGAAGAGATGTCTGGAACCATCAATATGGGATTGAAAGACAACCCCGTTCTCGTTGATCTTCCTGGATTTTACAAGAGTAGACCTGATATCCTCCGCTGTCAGTCAGCATGGGTCGATCCCACCCGATGAACTTGTGCAACCCACCAGCGCCTTCAAGAACGTTCAACCCAGGACGGAGATACAGATGATAGGTATTCCCCAGGATAATTTGTGCTTTGACGATATCCTTCAGTTGGTCCTGGGCGATGGCCTTAACGGTACCCACTGTCCCGACGGGCATGAAGATGGGAGTCTGGATCTCGCCGTGATCGGTCTGAAGGACACCTGCTCTGGCTGATGAGCCTGGATCTGTAGTCTGAAGAGTAAACATGGATGGCAAAGGTAGACCGAAAAGGAAGATGGAAAGGAGTTCTTAACGTTCGCCAGATTGCTTTGTTGAAAACGGGCTACTTCTGGCGCCAGACGCTTCAAATGAATCAGGAATGCCTGCAGCCCGGGACCGTTGGCTGTATCATCAGAAGTGGGGCAATCGGGTGATCATTTCCTCCAGTTTAGCACGGGTGATTTTCATCTCCACATAGGCGGCTAATGTGTATTGCCAGAGGAGGTAGGGGTGAGTCCCGGATCGTTCGGCATGTTCCCGTTCACGTTGAATAACCCGATATTTTCGGGCCAGGCGAACCAGGCGTGCGGTTTTATCCCGGTGGAGTAGAATGTCAAAAAAGACCGTAAAGAAGAGATGCCAGCGATGGTCAAATATTTCATCACTATAGGCACGCAGGAAAGACTCGGCATAATTTTCAGCATTGGCCAGCAAGCCATTGGCATGCAATCCACGCAAAATAGAACGCGACAAAAACCAGGCGATTATGAAATGAAATCGTTGTCTTGTTTCGGGGTAAGCCTTTCGCATTACGGCCAATGCCTGTTCGTTCTGTTGTTGACGAAGTAGGACACCACTTAGTGTATTGACATAGTGGATATAGTCTGTATTCCGTTCGCGAATGGAGAGGTACTGATACCAGATTTGCCTGATCGTATTCTCCACAGAAATTGTGAAGCAGCAGGCGGTTGCTGTAATAATTGATCAATAATCGTCGGGAGTAGTAGACGCCATTTGTCAATAAATTTCATCATAAGTGTCAAACTTTTCTCGGAGAGGTTCGAACTGCTTATAGTTGAAATACAGAAAGGTTAATCTGACCAATGCCATATATCGATTGGCCCCATCGATCTGGTCATCGGTAAACACATCTGTGAGCCAGCGCTCCCATTGAATGGATTCGGCTGGACTGCCGGCATATTGTTTGACGATGTCCTGGGTAGCGTAGTGGATCTTGTCGCCGATATCTCTGGAATGGTCATATTGGGCGATACGGATTTCAGGAATTCATCCACTTCCTGATGCTGGCGGTAGCGCATTCGAATCAAAAGAAAATGCCGGAATTGGCGGGCCAGTTCATAGATCTTGGCAAAATTGTAACTCCGGTGATCCGTTTCCTTGAGGATGCGGGACAACTGACGTTCTTCATCCGGCTGGATGGCATCTGTTGCGATCTGTTCTTCGAGATGGACGAGTTGTCGAAATTGGTGGTCGACATCGATCGTGGCCAGCCGCTCAGCCACCCAGGTGATGATATCGAATACTTCCGTTTGTCGATATTCTCGTCAAACGGAAGTGGATTTCGTATCAACCGGCTGTTGTGATCAAGCTGGTCAAGGATGGCGATTTTCTCCGATCAGTAAACTGATGAATGGTCACCAGCCAGCCCGTCTCATGGGAAGGAGACTTTCAGCGAATTCCTGAAATTTCCGGAGTTTCTGTTTCACTTCGGAAAATTACAGAATCTTCTCTGGAGGAGGCGATTCCGATCAGAGCGACAGTCCACCATCGACACTGATCACTGTACCATTGATAAAACTGGACTCGGAAGAAGCCAGAAATAAATAAGTATTGGCCAATTCCTCAACAGTACCCAAACGTTGAAGTGGTGTTCGGCTGGTGAGATTTTCCAATACACTTTCGGGGATGGTGTCCATCATTTCGGTGTGAATAAATCCAGGGGCCACGGCATTGGACGTAATGCCTTTGCGACCAAATTCACGAGCCCCATACTTTCGACATACCGATCACGCCAGCTTTTGTGGCGGCATAGTTGGTCTGGCCAAAATTTCCAGTCAATCCAACAACAGAAGAGGCGTTGATGATCCGACCGTATTTGTTGGCTTCCATATAAGGTACAACGGCCTGAGCGCACAGATAAACACCGGTCAAATTGACACCAATGACCAGATCCCACTGATCGCGGGTCATCTTTTTCAAGCTGGAATCACGGGTAATCCCGGCATTGTTGAGCAGGATATCGATGCGGCCATAGTCGGCATTCACGGCTGCTGCTGCTGCGGTAACCTGATCTTCATCCATGGTGTTGACGGCGTAAAACTTGGCCTGTCCACCTTCTGCAATGATTTGATCTACTACAACTTGTGCTTTTTCCTTATTGACATCCCAGATGGCAACGATGGCACCTTCCTTTGCAAACCGAAGAGCAGTTGCTTTCCCGATACCCATTGCACCACCGGTGATGATGGCTATATTTTTATCCAGACGTTTCATGTTGTTATTGTGTTTGTCGAGCAACAAATCTAACCGGGATAGCACCTGCTTCTACATCCGAATAGGAGTTGAAATGGTCG
>CALOBC010000021.1:0-9801 GCA_942491145.1 Myxococcota bacterium
GCGGTCGACGGAGGCTCGGACCATGCTTGATCCCGCCCTCATCGTCGCTGTCATCGTCTTCATCGCACTGGCCATCTACACCCTCACCGGGGGGGCCGACTTCGGCGGTGGGGTGTGGGACGCCTTCGCCTCGGGCCCCCGCAAGAGCGCCCAGCGTGCGTTGATCTCCAAGGCCATCGGCCCGATCTGGGAAGCCAACCATGTGTGGCTGATCCTTGTGGTGGTGCTGCTGTTTGTGTGCTTCCCGCCAGCCTTTGCGGCCATCTCCACGGCCCTGCACATCCCGCTGACGCTGATGCTCATCGGGGTGGTGCTGCGGGGCTCGGCGTTTATCTTCAGGGCCTATGACCCCGACGGGACCGCCGATGGCGACCACCCCTGGGGCGTGGTGTTCGCGGTGTCGAGCATCATCACGCCCATCATGCTGGGTGTGGTGCTGGGGGCGGTGGTCAGCGGCGACCTGCCCATCAACCCCGACAATGGACTGGTGGTCACCGACTTCGTCTCGGCATGGCTGGCCCCCTTCCCCATCCTGGTGGGCTTCACCAACTTGGCGTTGTCGTCGCTGCTCGCCGCAGTCTATCTGGTGCACGAAGCCCGCGGGAATGCCGAGCTGCAGACCGACTTCCGCAAGCGGGCGCTCATCGCAGGGGTGGCGACCGGGGCCGCGGCGCTGTCCACATTGGTCGCAGCGAGCTCCGGCGCACCGCTGCTGTGGGACGCACTCGTGGCGAGCTCGTGGGCCATGCCGTTTCAGCTGCTCACGGGCACGGTCGCCCTGTCGGGGCTCGGCGCGCTGATGATGCGCAAAGACGACCTGGCCAGAGTGCTCGTGATGGTCCTGGTGGTCGCCGTTGTCACCGGTCTGGGCCTGGGCATGTTGCCGTGGATTGTGCCGCCGGACCTGACGTTCACCGCCGCCGCCAGCCCCCCCTCCGTGCTGTGGCCGGTGCTGGGGGTCTTGGGGCTGGGCAGCTTCTTGTTGGTGCCGGCGTTTGTGTGGCTCTATGTGCTCTTCAAGGGCAGTGCCCAGGAAGGGACGAGCGCTTAACCGGCAACCATCGCATCCCACCGCCGCTGCGCCTCGGCCTCGGACACCTCTTCAATCGAGTGTCCCACGTGCCAGTCGTGGCCGAAGGGGTCCACAAACTTCGCGGACCGCTCCCCGTAGAACTGGTCCACCGGCCGCATCGAGACCGTCGCTCCCGCCGCTTCGGCCCGCGCCACCAGCGCATCGCAGTCGTCGACATGCAAGTGCATCGACATGCCCGTGTTGCCGGTCGGCGCTTGGATGCCCATCTCTGGGTACTCTGACGACAGCATCACCACGACACCGGGGGCCAGCTCCAGCTCGGCGTGGCCCACCCGCCCATCGGACGGGTCGTTCAAGCGCATGCGCACGTTGGCCCCGAAGACCTCAGTGTAGAAGGCAATCGCGGCTTCGCCGTCGCGGACGCGGAGATAGGGGTAACACTCATGAACGGCCATTGTTCCTCCTTGAACAGCGGCACTCTAACGCTGGCGCCCCTCCCGTCAGTAGACCGCGCCGATGACCGCAATGCACATCTCATCCAAGGTGCCGTCGCCCAGCCGCACATCCACCGGTGCCTCCAGCCCCGCATCGGCCATGGCGGCGACCGTGCCCGGGTTGGCCGGCGTGTTGTCATAGGTACAGTTCAGCCTGAATGTGTCGGCACGGTCGACCTGGGGAAGGTCCGCCACTGGGGCATCGTAGCTGTAGAGTCGCTGCCACTCGAAGCTATAGTTGGGGGTGCCAATCAGGCACTCTTCGTCGGGCTCGTCGCCCTCGGGGCTGGCCCGGATCAGCTCGATCTCCATGTCCACCCCGATGTAGTGCATGTGGGTGGCGACCAAGTAGACTTGGAAGCGGTGCCCCACCCACCAGCTCGACTCCGACTCCATCGTCTCGGTGTGGTCCGACACGTCGGCGGGAATGAGGAAGGTCGCGCGATCCTCGGGGTCATTGGGACCGGGCAACAGCCCCTCACCGCGGCTGGACTGGTTGCCCAGCAACAACAGCTTGTTGCGCAGTGCCGGCTCGTCATCGGTCCACCGCAGCCGCAGCGCGCTGAGGTCCGGCTCAGCGGCGTCCCCCCGGGGATGGTAGTGAACCTGGACCACAAGGTTGGTGCCCGCATCCAGCTCGGTGCCGGAATTCTCGGGCGACAAGGTCGGCGGAATGCCCGGTGCCCATGCGCCCACCAGGGTGGTCTCATCGAAGCCGGGGCTGCCGAAGCACGGGTACCAGCCCTCTTCATTGGCTTGGGCGGCACCACGGCCGCTCGGGTCGGTGTAGATTAGCGCGTGGTGGACCACTTCCGCATTGCCCGGCACAAACTCAAGGCCGGTCAGCCAGCGGGTCTTGTCCAGCTCGGGATCCAACACAAAACAGATGAACTCATCGCGCGTTCCGGCGGTGGTGTAGGCCGCCGGGTGGGGCAAGGTCTGGGTCGCGTCCTCCAGGGTCGCCACACTCGGCGTGGTGAGCGCAGCAGCCGTGGCCGGGTCCCCCTCGGGCGTGCCCCCATCGATCCAAGCCATCAGCGTGGCCTTGTCGGCATCGGACAACCGCACGTCATCCTTGAAGGGCAGCCGCTGTTCGCAGCTCTCGTCTTCGTCCTGGCCCCAGGGTGGCATCGTGCCCTCTTCCACGGCCGTGCGAATGGCCCCCGAGAGGGCGGCCGCACTGGCCGGATCGGTCAAGTCAAAGGCCAGCCCGCCATCGGTGTGGCAGCCGGCACAGTGAGCAGCCACCAACGGCGCCACGTCTTGGTGCCAGGTCGGCACACCTGCGTCACCACCGTCGCCGCCGTCTTCGCCCGACACACCCGAGTCGACGGGATCGTCCGAGCCCGAGGCGCCAGCCTTGTCGTCCGTGTTGCAGGCCGCGAACAACACAACACTCGAGCAGAGAACAGACAGACGCATGGCGGGGAACCTGGGCAGTGGGGGCAAGTGCAACACCGCTAGCCCGCCCATGTGTCACCCGTGGCCAACAAATCGAGAGATTCAGCCCGGGTTGTCGAGCAACAACAGGCACTCTCGGCCGCCGGGCGCCGTGAAGACGCCGTCACCATCACCATCCAAGTAGATCGGGCTGGTGAGCAAGCGGGGCACATCGGTGGGGTTGAATTGGGGCAAGCCGAGGGGAAGCCAGTTCTCGCCGAACGCGGCGATGGTGAGGTGGGCATCCCCATCCACGGGCACGGTGAGCACCTCGCTGAGCTTCACGACGCCGTCGGGATCGGTCGCCGGCACTTGCAGCACCGTGTCGCAGTTCAGGAAGACCACCACATGGGTGACGTCGATCTCGGGCAGCGCCTCGATGTGCAGCTCGATGTCCACCGTGTCGCCCTCGGGGGCCCACAGGTCACCCAGCTCCGCTTCGCCGTCCACCAGCACCCGGGCGAAGGCGCCGGTGCTCGCGAGCGCCCGACCCTGCAGGAAGCCGTCCACCACCTCTTCAGTGGCCACGTCCTTGGGCACATCCGTCGACGCGGGCACATAGGTGCGCGGGAAGCCCACCTTCATGCCGCCGTGGTCGTCGCTGCTGCCCACAGCCACGAGCGGGTGGCCCGCGTTCAGCATGCTCTGCCAGTCCAGCCAGCGCCCATTGCCCGACGAGAAGGGGCTGCTGTGGCCATTCATCACCTCGATGCCGTCGAGGTTCCAGCTCCACAAGGCCGCGTCGGGGGCCAGCCCCAGCAGCGTCGGGTCGGACAAGGTGGGCTCAGCCAGGATGCGGTCCCAGCCAATGGTGCCCAAGTAGCTCGGGTGGTTGAGCAGGTTGACGCCACCATCGGACCTCTCGCGCATCAGTGCGAACAGCTCGTCGAGGTCCCGGCCAAACCACTCCACCGGTCCGCCCCGGGGCGAACCGTCCGGCGTGACCGGAAACATCGTCAGGTGCTCGGGAATCGAGGCCGTGACCTCTTCCCCACCGATGCTGTCGATCCAGCCGTCATAGCCCAGGTCCTCGGGCATGCTCGCGCGGTCGACAATGTGCTCATGTTCGGTGTGCACGACGAGGTCCAGGCCGTGTGCGGCCGCGTGGAGCAACACATCGGCCGGCGAGACCCGGCTGTCCGGCGAGTCCGACGAGTGCACGTGGGTGTCGAGGGAGACCCAGCCGCTCGTGTCGATGATGTGTTGCAGCTCCACATCGAGGGCCACAGCGCCACCCTCGGGAATGGTGAGCTCGCCCGTCACCGGGGCATACTCGTAGCCTCGGGTCGCGGTGTAGGCGTACGTGCCGGGGGGGACGGGCTGGGTGCCGGTCCCGTCGAGCCACACGGTCAGATCGCCGCTGCTGTCGCTGGGGCGCAGGTTCAAGCGCGAGGGGGAAGGGTTGCCATCCCCGTCCAGCACGGCATAGTCGAGGGAGCCTTCGGCGCTGGGTTCGAGCGTGATGCCGGTGTCACCGGGAGACACGTCCACCGCTGGGCTGTCGTGCCGTCCCGGCGCCACGGCCCGCAGGCGCCATGCCCAGGGGGAGCCGAACTCGGGCAAGGGCAACGAGAAGCTGCCGTCCGCCGCCGCTTGGGCCTCGTCCAACACGCCCCAGTCCGCGTCCGGCGCTTGGGCCTCGATGTAGACTCGGGCGTTGGGCACCGCCGTGCCGCTGGGATCCACCACCGAGCCCGTGACCGCGCCGAGGGTGTAGGTCTCGCCGGGAATGGGCTCGGGGTTCACGGTGCTCAGCGGAGCCGTCGCCGTCACCCCAGAGCCGCTGCCCACCGACAAGAAGGTGGTGCGGCTGTCCGACTCACCCGGGGCCACCCGAATGGGGGTCGACAGCGCTTGGTTGAGGTCCAAAGCGATGTCCACACCGCTGACCCCTGCGTAAGCGAGATTGCCCGTCTCTACGGCATAGGCGACGGCATCGTCCCCGTCGGTGGCCACCAGCCAGGGCATGCCATAGCCGAGGTTCAGCGGCCCAAAGGCGAAGGTGGCCGTGGGGTAGCGGTGCAGGTCCATCGTGCCGCCCAAGCTGAGCAAGCTCGCGGCGAGCAGGTTGCGGGTCTCGGTGCCCGTGTTCTCGAAGCCCATCTCGATGCGCAGCACAGGACTGTCGGGATCGAGGATGTAGTCGACCGTCAGCGCCATGTCGTAGGGGCCGCTCAGCTCTCGGCCGCCGCCGCTCAGGGCCTCTTCCATGAGCGTGTACTCGACCAGCCAGTGGGTCGCGTCCGAGCCTGTGGCCCGCACCACCGCGGCACCGCCATCCGAGCCGTCCGAGATGACCTCCACCGTGTCGGCCTTGAAGGCCCGCAGCACCGACGAGCTGAAGTCGGCGAGGTCGAGCTCACCGAGCACAAGGCCCACCTCGTCGAGCTTGTCTTCACCCGCAAAGGCACAGCCGTCCATGGCCACCGCGTCGGCCACGATGCCGCCATAGTAATAATACGTAGACCCCCGATCGGGCGCCGTGATCACAAAGGCCGCGTGCTCATTCATCAGCAAGAGGTCGCCGGCCACACCGACGGCCACCTCACCGGGAAAGCCGTCATCGTCGTCCATCTCGCGGGCCAAGGACATCCCCCGCTCGGGGCAGTCCACGATGACGCCGGGGCCGTCCCCACCGTTGTCAGGATCGGGCGTCGCACCGGCAGCCGCTTTGGGATCGCCATCCCGTGCGCAGGAGAGGGCGAGAAGGGCGAACAACAGGTGGGTTCTGGACATCCCAGCACCGTACACCGAGGGCGGGGTGCTGTCGATGCCGGGCGCCCTACCAGCCGCCATGGGCGTGGGCCGCCACCCAGATGCCCAGCAATGCGGTGAGCACCCCACAGACCCAACCCAAGCCGATCAACACCGTGGCCAGACGCCGGGCCTCGGGGCGCTTCGACACCAGCAACGTGGCCAGCCCGCTGACCGCAAAGACCACCGTGAACAGCGCGAGGTGCTCTTTGCTCTCGAAGCGCAGGGCCACCGGCAGCTGGGCGGCGATGAGGGTTGGCTTGATGTGGGTTCGATACGTGGGGTAGATGGCCCAACCCAAGGCGTAGGGCAACACCACAAGTGCGGTGGCGATGACGGCGGTGAGGCGCGTGCCCCGGGTGACCGGTCGGCCCCGCACCAACACAAGCAAGGGATGGGCCAACACGGCGAGACCCAGCCAGCCGAGGTGGCCGTGCAGCCGCTCCAACAACGCAAAGCTCACAGGCGTCATGGGACCACCAACACCGCGACCACACACAACAGCCCCAACCCAAGCACCGGCACAGGCAGCATCCGCAGTGCCGCGATGGCCCGGTCTTCAGACAGCCCCACCGCAGCGACACTCGCGACGACAACACCGTGCATCAGAGCAATCCCGACCCGCCAATAGTAGGCGATGGTGCCCGACAACAACACCGAAGACAAGGGGGGCTCACCGGCGGCATCCACCAAGCGCTGCACCGTGTACGACAACACAACGGCCACACCGGCCAACCCAATGCACACCGCCGCCCGGGCCTTCACCGTGCCGCCCAGGCTTGCACGCGGGGGCACTCGGGGTCGGGCGCCAGGGGGTCTCCGGTCGAGAACGCCGACACGGCGCGGCATCCCCCACGGCACACGTCCCGGGCATCACAGGTGTTGCAGGGCGCAGGGGGAGCGGCTGAGCGAGCACGCCAAGACTGGGCGACCGTGTCGTGTTGCCAAGCCGTCGCGAGGGGCACATCACCCGCGGAGCTCGACGGCACAAATGAACAGGGCGACTGGCCCCCGTCGGCGTGGCGGGCCCACAAGCTGTGGCCGCCGGGACAGCCCCGAATGCCCAGGCGGGCGAGGGTCGGCACCGGGATGTTGTGTTGCACCAAGAAGGGCACCAGCGCGCAGTCAAAGCGCAGTCCCAGGCCCAGCTCACGCTCCAGCGAGAGGGCACGGGGCCACAGCGCCGTGGTCTGGGCGTTGGTGGGCCGCAGCATCCCATAGGCACCACCACCCCGTCCCACTGGCTTGAGCCGCAGCCACTGCCACTCGGTCGCTCCTGCTTCGACAATGGCGTGGCCAAGCTCACTCAGGGCGTCATCCGACCCCAGCAAGGGACGGGACAGCACCGTGTTTACCCCTGCCGGCACCCCCGCATCCTGCAAGATGCCCAAGGCCCGCAAGCCCAAGTCCGCCCCGTCCCAGCCCCGCACCCGGGTGTAGACATCGCCCAGGCCGTCGATGGACACATTGATCTGACCCACGAGGGGCTTGAGGGAGCGGGCCAGTGCGGGCGTCAAGCCAAAGCCGGACGTGGTGACGTTGGGCACCAGTCCCCTGGACCGTGCGTGGGTGAGCAAGCGCAACAGATCCGGCCGGGAGAGGGCCTCGCCGCCCCCGAAGGCCACCTCGAAGACGCCCATGTCTGCGGCATCATCGAGCTGTTGGATGAGCACACCGGCGTCGGGCTCGGGGGGCTGACGCTCGGGACCGGCGTTGAGGTAACAAGTGGTGCACCGGGCCGGGCACCGCTCGGTCACGGCGAGGTGAACCTCGGTGGGCGCGGACAAGGCGCCATCGGGCGCGCGCTGGCCCCCCACACTGGGCATGCCCCCATCGTGAAGGGCGTCGGCAAGCGACGTCTCGATGTGCAAGCGGGTGCCCGATGCCGGGTCGTGCACAATGCTGTGGTCCGCTTCTCGGCGTAGTCGTGGGCCTTCTGGACCATCGGGACCGTCTGGGGACCCGGGGGCTCAATCGGGCGAGCAGCCACCCTGCCCATAGGTTGAGCAACGCAGCCGACGCCACGGCGGACACCAACACGGCGCCCACCACACTGCCCGCGCTGCTGCAATTGGGGGCGTGGCCCTGGTGTACGGCACGGATCGTGAGGGGTGGGTCGACCATGGTGCTGCCGTAGCCCGGTGCTGCGCCGTGGGGGCTCAGGCCGCCTGACGCCCGGCCAGGAGCAAGCGTCCCTGTGAAAGCGCAGCTGGCGCCGCCACCAGACCCAGTCGTGGCTGACGTCGTGGCCCCAGACATCCAGGTGGGTCGAGATGCCCTGTCGGTGCAGCACCTTGGCCATCTCGACCGTCTCGGGAATGCACCGGTTCTCATGGGCACCTTGGCCCACCACCAGCGTGGTCTGCAGCGAGCGCCGCACCCGGTCCAGCGCGGGCCCGCTGTTCAGTCCAATTCAGCGCCTCGCTGCGGGCGCGCTTGCGCGGGGCGGCGCCGGAAGCCGACGACGTTGGCGGCGCCGTCGCGGCCTTGCTGGCAATTGACGCGACCTCGTCGTTGTTGCCGCTGTCGAGGACCCGCTTCGCTGCTGCCGCCGCCGCCGCCGCCACTGGACTTGGAAGCGCTGGAAGCTGACGCAGCGACAGTGCCAGCTGCAGCGTGATTCGCAGCAGCAGCAGCAGAGGCAACAGCCGCCCTCGCCGGCGTCGAAAGGGAGGCTTCTTCGGACCCTTCTTCGTCGACTTGGCGGACTTCGAAGCTGCAACGGCGGCGGCATCTCCCGCGGAAGCCGTCGTCGCAGCAGCGGCAGCCGCATCCTCACGGATTTGGTGCTGCCGCTCTTGCCGCTACCGGCCTTCTTGTTCCTGTCGACGGCGGGAGGGTCGCCTTTTCTTCGTCGTCGCCGCCGTTTTCACCACCGTCGCGGTGACCACCACCTTGGGGAGGAAGGGCGGCGCCACCGCCATCGCCGTCGCGGAAGGACGATCGGAAACGGTAGCCGCGCCGCCGATGCGGAAACGGCGGCGCGCGTCGAGGAAGCCGCTTTGTTGGCGGCGGCTCTCGCTGGGCGATTCGCCCCGGCGATCCAGGCGCGGATCGTCCGTCGCGGAGTGCGGCTTGTCCGTTTTCGCCTTTGGCTGCCTTCGCCGTTGGCGGAGGAGGAAGCCAACTCAGCGCACTTCCTCTCGACGGCGCGGGCAACCTGCAGCGCGTGCGACGCCTGGCGGTTCCCCAACCCGCGCTGGCGCATGAGGAGGAAAACCTCCGCTTCGTCGACGTCGTTGGCCGGTGCCGCCGCTGTCTCGCGCCCACCTTCCGCAGCGACGGTGCCGCCAACGCCGTTGCCGCTGCCCCAGTCGCCGATTTCGCGCAGCAGGAACGCCACGACGCGGTCGCGGCCGTACCCCATCGACTGGCAGCGCGACAGGACGTCTCGGACCGTTTCGGCGAAGCGCGTCAGCTGCAGCTGGTGCTGCGCCGAGGAGGAGGAGGAATGCTGCGTCTGCGGAGGTTGCCGCTTGCTGTCCTCTCATTCCCTCCGCCTCAGCATCCCTGCTTCCCTTGCCACGAGTGCGGCGGAGACCCCGCCGCTCCGTCGTCGTCGCTGTCGTCGTCGAAGTGGAAGAAGCTGCTGTTGCCATGATGCTGCTGCCTGCTGCCTGCTGGTGTGATGATTCTTTCCTCCTTTGCTTTGCTTTGATTGTACAGTAGTCTATAGCGTGTCGATTCCGAGTGAGGTCGATGTAGGCTGGCAGGCACGCAACTAAGTAGCAGCAGGGGAGCCACACAGCGAGCAGTAACAAATGGGGGAAACGCACTCAATGGTTAGGACAGCACGGCAGCCTACGTACTGTGCACTGCAGCAGAACCAAGAAGAGCACAAGCAGGAGGAAAAAGAACGGTCGAATTCAATCCCACAGTTCGTCTTCTCTCTCCACACGCCGTCAGTGTGTTTTCCCCTTGCCGTGTTTACCTCGTCGTCCTTCTCGCTGAGATCACTGGCTGTCACCGTCGTCAGTTGTCAAGCAGCCGATCAGCAGATAAAAAGGAAGGAGTCATCATCAACGACCGTTGCCATTGGTCCTTTCTCACCGCGGCGCAACGAAATCGGAAGGCGGAAGA
>CALOBC010000022.1:0-70775 GCA_942491145.1 Myxococcota bacterium
CTGATGTCGGGTCTGCGCCACCTCGCCGACGCTGCGCGGGCCTCCGGCGTGCACTTGCTGTTTGTCTCGGAGGCCGAACACGACCGCATTCCCATCCACGATGCCCACTACATCCCCCGCCTCACCCGTCAGTTCCACTGGACCAACAACCAGTACTCAAGCTTTGACGACTGGACATCCAACTTTCGGGCCAAGTGTCGAAAGGAGACCCGTCGAGAGCGGCGCCGGGTCGCGGAGCTCGGCGCGACCTTGCACGTGCTGCGCGGCGACGAGATTCTTCCCGCTCACTGGGACGCTCTGGAGGAGTTCTACCGGTCCACATGCGACCGAAAGTGGGGTGAAGCCTACCTGCACCCCGAGTTCTTCAGCCTCGCCCCCGACATGCTCGGGGACATGGCCATTGCGTTGGTCGCAGAGGTGGACGGAGAGTTTGTCGCCGGCGCTCTGGCGTTTCACCGGGGCGCCCACCTGTACGGGCGATACTGGGGGTGTCGCGCGGGCTTCGAGTCGCTGCACTTCGAGATTTGCTACCACCGGCCCATCGAGCTGTGCATTGAGCACGGCTGGACTCGGTTTGAGGCCGGGGCCCAGGGCAACCACAAGCTGCGCCGGGGCCTCATGCCGTCCGCGACATGGTCCGCACACTGGCTGCGCCACCACGGACTCGCGAAGGCCGTGCGGCAGGCCGTGCTGGACGAGGCGCTGGTCACCACCGAAGAGATGGCGGTGCTGCACGGCCACGGTCCGTTTCGTCGGGACACCGCCGACCTCAGCGACTCTCCGTGTTAACACCATCTCCCGACTCTTCTCGGGTCTGAGCGAGCTGCACCTGAATCACCCGCAGCAACGCAGAGATCCGGAAGGGCTTGCGAAGCACCGGCGCGCCCACCGTCACGCCTCGAAGCTCGGGAATGTCCGCCTGGCCGGTCATCAGCACCAGTGGCAGCCCGGGATGGTCCCGACGAAGCTCACTCAATACACGGTCCACTCTACCGTGGGGCAGCACCAGATCCGACAAGACAAGGTCGAGCCTGGGGCTTGAGTTGGACAGCACGACCGCCGCCCGGGTGTCGGCAGCGGTCAACGCGACATACCCGGCCCGGCCCAGCGCCCGACCGAGCAACTGCCGCAGCGCGGGCTCGTCTTCAATGACCAGAATCGTCTCGCCATTGGGTTCTGCGGGCTGGACGTCCACCGGCTCAGCCACCACCGGCGCCGCGCCCACCGGGAGCCTCAGCGTGATGCGCGTGCCCCGCTCTGGGCCCCGCTCCACCGTCACCTGCCCGCCCGATTGCACCACCAGCCCGTGCACGCGGGCCAGTCCAGGGCCACTGTCGCCGTGCAGCGGGCTGAAGGGCTGGAAGGACTGGCGCAGGTGCAGCGCGCTCGGCACCTCGCCACTGTCGGTCACCGTCAACGTCACAAACCGCCCCCCCCGGTCGAGGCGGCCGCGAATGAGCAGGTCGCCTCCTTCCGGCATGGCCGCAGCAGCGAGCGAGCCGAGGTGGACAAAGACCTGGGTGAGGGCACCACGGTCAAAGAGCACCGGCGGCAGGCCCGGAAGCAGCCAATGGTCGACATTCACGTCCGGACCGGCCTCCCGCGCCACCATCGGAAGCACCCCATCGAGGAACGTGCCCAAGTGGATTCGCTCCGGCCGCAGCGGCGCACGTTGCCCGACCGCAACCAGCGTCGCCATCGCCGCGCGCACCCGGTCCAGCGCAGCGTCGGCCGTGGCCATCGACTCGTCGAGCTCCGTGCGCTCACCGACCAAGCGGCTGCCAATGGCCGCAAGAGTAGAGCTGGCCACGGCCAGTGCGTTGTTGACCTCCAGGGCCGTGCCCTGCGCCAGACGGCCGATGGCAGCGAGCACCTCCCGCTCCTGCCGATGCGCGGTCTCGGCGGCGGCTTCTGCGCCCCACGTCACCCGGTCGCCGGCTTGCCGAAGCGCCCAAGCCAGCCGGCCCGGCACCTCCGAGCGGCGAAGACACTCGTGTGCACCGGAGCGCAGGGCATGCAAGACACCCTCATGGTCAGCATCTTCGACATACAGGACGACCGGCACACCCGGGCACGTCCGGCGCAGCTCCTGCAGCAGGGCAGACAACGTGAGGTTCGGCATCCGGGCCCGTCCCAGCACCATGGCCGGCGGCCGCTCCCCGATGGCGTCCACCGCTTCCGGCAAGGTCCGCACCCACACGAACCGCCGAGTGTCGACACCCCCATCGATGAGGGCGAACCGAAGCATGTCGGCGTCGTCCCGCTCCGGATCGATCACAAGCAACGAGGGCTCTCGGCTCTGGCTCATCCGCGCTGCCAGGGGAACCGCCGACCGGGGCCTGCACTGGTTGCGGAGCTCGGCGGGGACGGCGGGGACAACGGCGGGGAGGGCTTGAGCGAGCGCTGTGCACCCAGCGACGCGGCGTTCTTGGCCAGCTTCAGCGCATCCTCGTAGCGAACCAGGTGAGAGTCGAGCAGTCCCTTGAGGGACGCGTCCATGGTCACCATGCCGTCTCGCTGGGACCGCTCCATGATGCTCTGCATCTGGTGGAGCTTGTTCTCCCGAATGAGGTTCCGCACAGCGGGAATACCCACCAACACCTCAAAGGCAGCGACTCGACCGGGTTCATCCCGCCGGGGCAACAGCCGCTGACACACCACCCCGAGGATGGCACTGGCCAGCATGGTGCGGATCTGCGCTTGCTGATGCGCAGGAAACACATCAATCATGCGGTCGATGGCTTGCACCGAGTCGTTGGCATGCAGCGTCGCCAACACAAGGTGGCCGGTCTCGGCGGCGGTCAGCACGCTGGAGATGGTCTCCAGATCACGCATCTCGCCGACCAGAATGACGTCGGGGTCCTGGCGCAGCGCATACTTCAATGCACGAGCGAAGGTCTGGGTGTCGCTGCCGACCTCCCGCTGGTCCACGGTTGACCGCTGGCTGCGGTGGGCATACTCAACGGGGTCTTCGATGGTGATGATGCGGCATGCACGGGTCTGGTTGATGCGATCCACCAAGCACGCCAGCGTCGTCGACTTGCCCGCACCGGTCGGTCCCACCACCAGCAACAGCCCCTGGGCCCGGCCCCCCATCTCCAACAAAATCTCGGGCAGCCCCAACGACTCGGCATCCGGGATGGTGTCCGGTATCGCCCGAAGCGCCGCAGCCATCTTGGACTTCTGAAAGTATGCGTTTACGCGAAAGCGCCGGCCGTCGTCCACAGCGATGGCAAAGTCGATCTCCCGCTCTAACTCGTACTGCGAGCGCTGGTGGGCACTCATGATGCTAAACAACAACATCCGCATGTCGCCGTCGCTGAGCTCACGCTCCCCCAGCGGGGACATCATGCCGTCGATGCGCAGGATCGGAGGGCGGCCGGTGGCGAGGTGGAGATCTGAAGCCCCCTGGTCGCCCGCAATGCGCAACAGGTGCTGCAAGTCCAGCTCCACATCCACCGAGTCGTCGGACGTCGTGCGGAAGGTGCCCGCCCCGGTCGACATGCCCCGGGCCGCCAACGCAAACTCATCGCGATTCGACGCGTACACGACCCCCTGCTCGTAGGTGATGGCGCCGACCTTGAACAACGCCAGCAAGCTGCCATTGAAGGTCTGGAGGCCCGGGGAGTGCACCGAGCGCATGAGGTCCTGCAGCTCATCGATGCGTTGTTCCCGCAACAGCCGGGCCACGGCAGGGCTGGTGGTCAGCACCTCGCACGCCAGCACTCGACCCGGGGTGTCCGCACGGGGGAGCAGCCGCTGGCTGACAATGCCCTGAAGGGACAATGACAGGTCCATCGCGGCCTGGCCTCGCATGTGTTCCGGGAAGTAGCTCAGGATGCGCTGGAGGGTTTGGGTGGCGTCGATGGTGTGCAGACTTGCAAAGACCAGGTGGCCCGTCAACGCGGCGGACACCGCGACCTGCATCGTCTCACGGTCCCGCAGCTCACCAATGACAATCACATCAGGGCTTTGCCGTACAACATGACGCAAAGCGACCGCAAACGAGGCCGTGTCTGGACCCACTTCGCGTTGGCTCACACGGCCGACGAGGTCCTTGTGGACAAACTCGATGGGGTCTTCGATGGTGACGATGTGGGCCGCACGCCGTTGGTTGATGTGGTGGACCATCGCGGCCAGGGTTGTGGACTTCCCAGACCCAGTGGCACCGGTGACCAACACAAGGCCCCGGGAAGCATCGGCAAAAGCCAAGACTGCCGCGGGCAAGGCCAGGGTCTCTGGGTCGAGGGCGCCGTTGGGGACCGCTCGGGCGACCACCGACAGCACCCCTTGCTGGCGCGCGATGGACAGCCGATACCGCCGACCATCCGGGAGCGCCAGTGAGGCGTCCGCATCCCCCGTCTCGTCGAATCGAGCCCGGGCAGCGGGGGCCAGTGCGCTGTCGATGAGCGCGCTGAGCGCCCCCCGGGTCAGCACCGGCTCGTCCAGCGCGAGCACCTGACCGTGCACCCTGGCCGCCGGGCGCCGACCCTCATCGAGGAACAGGTCGGAGGCATGGCGCTCGTCCATGCTGGACAGCAGCGCAATCAGCGCGGTCGGGGGGCTCGGAGGCGGAGTGTGCATCATGGTCTCCGCATGGTACCGCAGACGGTTCGCCGGCGGGGAGGGCCCGGCTATTGGCGGGTGGCGGTGAGCTTCATCGGCTTGCGCAAGTCGGGGTTCATGATGGTCCCCGCGAACTGCGCGCCCGCCACCGTTCCCGCGACACTCCAGCCCCCGCCGGACTCGGCCAGCTCCAAGTGGCCGTCGGTGTCCACCGTGCCGGACAGCTTGAAGGTGCGGTAGGTCTGGCCCACCAGCACGTCGAGCTCGGCTCCGACTCGCGCACCTTCCTGGCGCAGGACCCGCAGCACCGCCGGTCGGCCCCCCCACCGTCCCTTCCATGTCCCCAGCACCGACAACGCTGCAGGCGCCTCGGGCGGCGCGGCGGGGGCAGCACCCACGTCCCCCTCGGGCGGCGCAGCATCGGCCACCGCATCCTCTTCGGACGGGGGTGGACTGTCCTCGACCGGCACGGGGTCAGCAGCAGACACGTCGGCCTCCACCGGCTCCGCATCCTCCAAGGGCTCACGGTCGGCGGAGGGGTCGTCGCCCGGAGCAGGCACCGCGTCCGGCGTGGGCTCGGCGGCCTGGGGCGCAGGTGCGGGCGGCGCAGGCTCCCCCCCCGCGGCCCCATCCGCACCCGGGGCACTGGCCACGGGTGAAGGGTCGTCGGTGCCGGGCGGTGGTCCCGCTGGGACGGGGTCATCCGCAGCCGCAGGGGGCTGACCTGGCGCCCCCCCGGACTGAACAGTCGGGGCCTCCACAGCAACCGGCGCGCTCCCCCTTTCGGTGCGGTCGGCGGGGGTCGACGGGCCGGTCGCGCCTCGAAGGAGAACCGCAAGCAACGCTCCCCCGACGACCAGTCCGAGCCCCAGCCATCCCCACGGCACGCGGACGCCCGACGCCGGCAGCGTGGGGACATCGGACACGTCGGACACCTTCTCGCCGGTCTGTGTCCCGGCCCGATCGGGGTCCAGCGATGCCGCCTCTTGCGCACTCGGCACAGCCGCGCCGGCGATGGCCAGCTCTGGTGACATGGTGTCTGGCGACATGGTGTCTGGCGCTCCTGGCGCCATGGTGTCCGGCGCTTCGGGCACCGCAGTCATGCGGCTGGCGGTCACCGGCGCGAGGGTCTCGCTGTATAGCGGCGCCCCCAGGTCGGTCGCCGCAGCGCTGGGCTTGGCGCCAAGCAGCCCGTGGTCGTCGCCGTGAATGGCGCGCGCGAGGGCACGAACGGACGGGGGCCGACCATCCGGGCTCGGGCTCAGGCACGCCTCGATCACTGTGGCAATGTGGGCGGGACAGTCTGGGCGCAGCTCGAGCACCGGGGGAAACTGTCCGTTCTGGGCCTGGTTCAACGTCTCGGCCAGCGACGGCCCCGGCAAGAACGGCGGCCTGCCCGTGACCATGCAGTACAGCACGGCGCCCAGGCTGTAGATGTCCGCCCGCTCGTCCAGGCTGGTCGGGTCCGCCACCTGCTCGGGCGGCATGTAGCCGGGTGTGCCGATCAGATCGCCCTGAAGGGTGTCCCCACCGGTCTCGTCGTCCCCACTCTGAAGGAGCTTGGCGATGCCAAAGTCCGTGACCTTCGCGATGGTGCCCTGGGCGCCCGCCGCGAGCAGGATGTTGGCCGGCTTGAGGTCGCGGTGGAGGATCTGGGCGTCGTGGGCGGCAATCATGCCCGCCATCACTTGGTCGAAGATGCTCAAGGCTTCGGCGATGGGCAGCGCCCCGGACCGCCCGAGATAGCCGTCCAGCCCCACACCTTCGACATACTCCATGAGCAGGCCCGCATAGCCGTTGTGCTCCACCACATCGGTGACGTTGACCACGTTGGGGTGGGCCAGCCGCGCTTGGATGCGGCCCTCCCGGATGAGCCGGCGCCCGATGGCCGCGCCTCGGACCACCAGTACCTTGAGCGCCATGACGGACCCGAGCGTGGTGTGCCGCACGCGGTAGACCCGGGCGAGGCCACCTTGTCCGATGACCCCCTCGACGCGGTAGCGCCCGATTTCCTCGCCTGCGTGTAGCACTGGCTCAAGCCTCCTGATTGGACCGGCTGCGGGGATGCACGGTCAGTCCCACGGTGAACGTGAACACATCCGAGGGGTTGTTGACGGCCCGCAGCGTCCACGCGGCCCCCGTCACAAAGGTGGTCCGTTCGCTGCTGCGCAACAGCAGCTTTGCACCCGCGCGCAGGCTCTCGGCCCGCAACCGGGCAAATCGGTCGATGTCAGTGGCCAGCCGCGGGGTCGACAGCAAGTCTTCCACGTCGACACCATCCGGCCTCTTGAACCACGAGACGGAGGGACCAATGCTCCACCACGCCTGGGTGCCGAGGAACGCTTCGGCGTCAATTTGCATCTCCCAGCCTGGCACTGGGGGGCTCGCGTCGACCACATTGGAGAACCGGTAGCGGGCGCGGGTGTCCAGATACGCGCTCCAGAACCCGTCGCCGAGCCCCCCGCTGCGCCCCACGGCCAGCCCACCGCCAAGGTCGGTCGTGCCTTCGCCCAGGTTGGTCACCCGAGACCGTTCGTCGGATGTGAGCTGCCCCAGCCGCACATCACCGGCGATGGACACGCTCACCGGCGAGCCCTTGAGCTCATCGACCACCAGCCCCTTCACCCGCCCAGAGAGCACCCCAATGCCCGTGGTGGTGCGGCAGGTGTCCGGCCCCAGCAGCCCACAGACCGCGCCCCCGGGCCGATTGGCTTCCACCCGCTGCCAGGGCACCTCAAGCTCCATCTCGATGGCCTCGCGCAGGCCATGGCTGGCAATCACCCGCAGTCCGATGCCCTCGACACCGTCATCCACGTCAATCTCGCTCTTTGCCCCCTTCCCGTCGCGGGTCGCCAGCTTGCTGAACCGCTGGAACTCGGAGCCGATGTAGATCGAGGTGTTGCCTTCCCCGATGACCCACGGGCCGCTGCCAGCCATCGCGGGCGCCGACAAGAACCCCAAGCAGATGGCGGCGACGGTGGCAGAGCGGGCGGGCTTGGCGCGGGGCATCGGTGCTCCAGGGCGTGTTGATCACAGCATTGTGTGCATTCGCCGGCGCGCGCTGCGGCATCGGGATGGACCACCCCAAGCGAGCGGCCGGGCGGGGCACTGGGCGACGGAAGACTTGGGGAAGGCCATACCACCCGGCCGGGTTGGGGTCCCGTGGTCCAAGATAAGGGTACCGCCGAGGGCGTCCTCGGTGGCAGGATGCTTGCGACATACCCGACACCTCGCAGTGCGCCATTCGTTGCCCCCCCGTTGTGGGATCAGCCCCGCCGAGACCCGAGACCTTTCGAGACACCGACGGTCGTGTCATCGGCCCAACCGGGAGCCGGTGCTTTCCGCACACATTCCCAAAACAGCCCCCCAAGCGAGACTCTCCATCGGTGGGTCCAGCGCCGCTCACCGGGCCCGCCCATCACCCAGTCGCCCCCGCCGCTCAAGCCGCCCCATGGTTCGTCCGATCAACAGACATCAGTGCTCGGCTTGTACCCGCAACTCGACGCTTCTTTCGCCCGCCTTGCCGACCTCTTGCGCCGGAGCAACCGGATGAGCCGCATCCTGTTCGTCGACGACGAGCCGCTGATTCTCAACAGCCTCGAGCTCCGACTCCGTCGGCGTCGCCCGGAGTGGGAAGTCCACTTCGCATCGTGCGGCGCCGATGCCGAAGCGATGCTTCACGACGTCGAGTTTGACGTGGTGGTCACCGACATGCGCATGCCGGGGATGGACGGGGCCACCCTGCTCGCGATCGTCCGTCGCATGCAGCCCGAAGCCTTCCGCATCGTGCTGTCGGCCCACATGGGTCGCGACACTCAGCTGCGCGCCTTGCCCGTCACGCACCGCTTCTTGTCGAAGCCCTGCGTGCCCGACGAGCTCGAGCGGGTGATTCAGCAAGCCCTGTACCTGCGGGACCGCCTCGGAAACCCGGCCCTCCACCGCATGGTGGGGGAAGTGCGCCAGCTCCCGAGCCCCCCGCGCACCTTCGAAGAGATCTCCACGTTGATGGCCGACCCCCGGGTGGGCCTCAAGCAGATCGCTGCCGTTGTGGACAAGGACCCCGCGATCGCCGCACGGCTTCTGCATGTCGCGAATTCCGCTTTCTTTGGAATTCGACGACAAATTCGCACCAGCGTAGAAGCCCTCAACTGGCTGGGCGTTGATCTGGTGCGCAAGCTGGTGATATCCTCGGAGCTGTCACGGAAGTTCCGTGGCGCAGATCCGGCACTTCTGGACCAAGTCCAGTCTCATGCGCTGCTTGCCGCACGCATCTCGTCCCGACTGGTGGACGCTCGCCTCAGCAGTGTCGTCTCCACCGGGGCCTTGCTGCACCGGGTGGGCCTCCTGGTGCTCGCCGCCGCTCAGCCGGAGTTGCTCCAAGACGTGGAAGCGATGGAGCGCGATGGCATGGGCCGTGCCGAAGCCGAGCGCGCCGTCTTTGGGTTCACCCACGCGGACGTCGGCGGCCACCTCCTCAACCTCTGGGGCCTGCCCCTGGACATCGTGGAGACCGTGGCGAACCACCTCGAGCCGCCTGCGCCCACCGTGCAAGGCCAGCTGGATGCCACCGGCGCCGTGCATGTGGGCTCCCAGCTGGCCACCGCGGCCATCCGCAAGGGCTCGGCCTATGTCCAGCCTGCGGATGTCAACCTGCTGCCAGCCTACATCGCCGCCGCGGGCATCGAGCCGAAGCTCCGAGACTGGTGCCTCGCCGCCCACCACCACCACCTCGAGATGCGCGCCGCTGCGAGCATCTGAAGCACCGCAGCGCTCGCCCGATTAAACCGGCCGTCCTGAACCGATGAGAGAGGACGGCCCATGGCTGACGCGAGCGCTGCAACGACCCGACTTCTGGCACTGATCCGCGAAGAGGCCAGCGGTGTCGACACCATCGCCGGGCTGCTCGACCCCCTCCCCCACGGGGAGCGGCTGGTCGCCGTGCGCAGCTTGGGCCGGGCCGACCAACGACGCCTGTGGCACAAAGCCGCCCAGGCCGCGCCACTGGGCATGGACGACTTTGTGCCCCCGGCCGTGGGCCGCCGAGCACAAGTGATCCACCACGGCCGCAACACCCTGCCGCTGCCGTCCAGCCAGCGCTTGTTCCAGAAGCGCTTCTGCCGTCCCGCTGAAGGGGACGAGCGGCTGTTTGGATACAACCAAGCGCCATCCACCGGCCTGATCGGCCCGGGCTACTTTGTGGTGATCCCCACCGCTGGCAATTCAGAGTGGGAAGCCCGCGGATCCATCGTCGTGGACTACTTCCAAGTGCCCGATGCCGACGTGGTGCCGGGGTGGCCCAAGGTGGTCCCCAACAGCAAGGGCCTCCAGCGGCTCGTCTACTTCCACACCCGCGACTTCATGCGCCGGGTGTCGAAACAGGTCACCATCGGTGCCGCTTACAAAGGCGAAAAAGCCCTCGACCACTACTTCATGCTGGTGCGCGAGGACTGAACGGACCCGCCCTCGCCCACTGGCCCAGAGCCCGCACACCGTGGCCCTTCAGCCCGTGGCCCGCTGCGGCTCAATCTCGCAGGACGGCCCGTAGACACAGCAGTTGCGGCCCGCGCGCTTGGCTTCGTACAGCGCTTCGTCTGCCTCCCGAATGAGGGAGTTCCCGTCGCCATCCCCCTCGGTCCAGGCACCGCCCACACTGGCGGAGACGGCGATCTCGTGGCCCTCCGCCGACACCGGCGACTCGGCCAATGTCCGGCGCACCCGCTCGGCGAGCGCAGCCAGCCCAGTGGCGCTGCAGTCTGGCACCACCAGCAGGAACTCTTCGCCGCCGTACCGACCCAGCATGTCGTAGGGCCGCAGCCCAATGGACATGCGGGTGGCCGCCGCACGAAGCACCGCGTCGCCGGCAAGGTGCCCGTAGGTGTCGTTCACCAGCTTGAAGTGGTCCAGATCGACGATCAGCAGGCCCACGCCAGAGCGGCGCCTGCGTGCGCGGGCAAGCTCATCCGCCAGCCGGTCCAGCAAGCTCCGACGGTTCAGGATGCCGGTCAAGGCGTCCTGGGTGGCCTGGATGTGCAGCGCATCCCGGGCCTCGATGAGCTCCTGCTGGAGGTTTAGCAGCCGCTGGCCAACCCGCAGCCGTGCCCGCAGCTCATTGGGATCGAAGGGCTTGCGCAGGTACTCATCGGCACCGGCGTTCAAGCCCGCCACCAGGTCTTCCTGGTCGCTTCGGGAGGTCAGGAGGAGCAGGTATCGATACGGTTCGATGTCCGCGTCTCGCACGGCACGGCAGACGTCGGGACCATCGCGGCCGGGCATCATCCAGTCGATGATGCCCACTTCTGGGCCACCATCTCGGGTGAGCGCAGCCACAGCCGAGTCCCCGTCTTCAGCCTGTTCCACTTCATGGCCCCAGGCCTGAAGGCTCCGGGCAAGCAGCATCCTCGAGAACCGGTCATCGTCAGCAACAAGAATGCGCAGGGTGTCCTCCCAGGTGCCCACCGGCACAATTCCGCGGCCCTTCAGTGGGTGCCGTTCTTCTTAAACGGCTCGGGCACCCCAGAAGCTGATGCCGATTGCAGGGGGAGTGCCAGGCGATCGAGGAGGACCGCAAAGGTGCGCTCCACCGCCGCCAGCTCCGCACCCACCACACCGAGATCACCCGCTCGACCGGCGGCCTCCAGCCTCCGGGCACCCTCGGCGAGCCGCTCCGCACCAAGGTAGCTGCAGCTCGACTTGAGCGCGTGGGCCGTCCGAAACACCCGCTCCGCGTCCCCGGCCCCAAACGCATCGCGCAGGACCAGGATCCGCTCGCTGCTGTCGTCGAGGAAGATCCCGATCAGCTCTTGGCCTTCAGCCTCGGTCGCGACGCCCATGTCCGCCATCCAGCCGGGCAGATCGGCGGGAAGCATCGCCAAGCCGTCCAGCTCGTCGGATGCGACGTCCGCGGCCACACCCTCGTCCACCGAAGCGTGCTCCAGCACGGCCAACGGGGTGAGCGTCGCAGTCTCGGCATCCGACAGATCCGGATCCAGCGCGCCAATGCCCTCTCCAGCCGGCTCCGGCCGCTGGTCTCCGGCCTGGGCCAGCCAGCGGCGAAGCATGCGGGCGAGCCGCTGGGGATTGGCCGGCTTCGAGATGTAGTCGTCCATCCCCGCAGCGAGACAACGCTCACGCGCGCCCGTCAGGGCATCGGCCGTCATGGCGATGATGGGGATGCGCCGCCCGTCGGTGCCCTCCACCGCGCGGATGGCCGCAGTCGCCTCATACCCGTCCATCCGGGGCATCATGCAGTCCATCAGAACCAGGTCGTAGTGACCATTCTCGAACATGGCCACTGCTTCTTCGCCGTCGGCAGCCAGGGCATGGGAGAAGCCCAGGCGGTCCAGCACCCGCTGTGCGAGAAGCTGGTTGATGGGAGCATCCTCGGCAATCAACACCCGAGGGAGGTGGACCGTCGGCAGCTCCAGCGCGCTGCCCGAGACCGGGAACACCTTCACCGACGCAGTCGCCGGCACTTCGGACCCAGACCGCTCGCAGGACACACCTTGCGCCATCCGAACCAGGGCCCGCTGCAGTGCATTTGCTCGGAACGGCCGCGCGAGGGTGCCGCAGAGGTCGGCCATCGAGTCGACATAGGTGCCGACCGGCTCCCCGAGTCGAATCAGCAACAGACGCGGCGCCCCGGCCAGCTCCGGAATGCTGGCCAGCACGGTCGCCAGCTGCAGCCCCGACACACACTCCATGTGTTGGTCGATCAGCACCGCTTGAAACTCATCCCCATCGGCGGCCGCCGCCTGCAGCATCGCGAGTGCCTGGTCCGCAGATGCGCAGGTGTCGAGGTCCACGCCCCAACCCAGCATCAGCTCCGCGGTGGCCGTGCGCGTGACCGCGTCATCGTCGACCAGCATCACCCGCATGCCCATCAGCTCCGCCGGCGGCATCACCGCGGCAGTCTCGACAGCCCGCATCCGCGCAGTGAACCAGAAGGCACTGCCCCGACCGAGCTCGCTGGCCACCCCGATGTCCCCGCCCATGAGCTGGGCCAGCTCCCGGGAGATGGCGAGGCCCAGGCCCGTGCCGCCGAAGCGCCGGGTGGTGCTGGCGTCGGCTTGGGTGAACGGGTCGAACAGGGAGTCGACCTTGTCCGCCGGGATGCCGATGCCAGTGTCCGACACCTCGAAGCGGATGACCGTCTGGTCCCCGTCGACCTCCATCACGGCGGCGCGCACGGCGACATGGCCCCGGTTGGAGAACTTCACGGCGTTGCCCACGAGGTTGATCAGGATCTGCCGCAGCCTCGCAGAGTCTCCCAACACGCGCTGGGGCACACCCGCGTGCACTTGGGCCACCAGGTCGACGCCTTGGCGAGCCGCACGCTCGGCGAACAGCTCCAACACACCGTCGAGCAGCTCGTGAAAGTCGAACTCTGCCTCTTCGAGCACGAGGTGGCCCGACTCGATCTTGGAGAAGTCGAGAATGCTGCCCAGCAGCTCCAGCAGGTGCTCGCCGCTGCTCCGCGCAATCTCGGCGTACTCCCGCTGTTCCTCGTCCAGCCGGGTGTCCAACAGCAAGCCCGACATCCCGATGACGGCATTGAGCGGCGTCCGGATCTCGTGGCTCATGTTGGCGAGAAACGCGGACTTCAGGCGGCTGGTCTCTTCGGCGTGCTCTCGGGCCGTGCGCAGCGCATGCTCGGCTTCCCGGCGGGCGATGATGTCGCGAAACACGAGGACCGCCCCCGACGGTGCGGCCGCTTCTTCGGCGCTGTGAAAGGGGTCCAGGGTGTAGCTGACCGGCAAGCCGGGCCCGTTGCGCACGGGAAAGACCGCTTCTTCCACCTTGTGGGAGAGCGTGCCCGTCAGCGTCTGGTGCAGCCGCCGGTCCAGATCGAAGGGGGCGGCGTCGTCGCCCATGTCCCGCGCCATCTCGGCCACCAGCCGCTTTCCGCGCAACGCGCCGATGGACCACCCCAAGAGGGTCTGTGCCGCGGCGTTCACACGAACGATGGCCCCCTGGGTGTCCAAGACAATGACACCAGCGCCGACCGCCTCCACGACAGGCTCCAGCGGACACGGCGGGGCCATGCGCAGGGCAAGCGCAGCAAGCCAGGTGCGCATGGCCTCCGGTTCGACACCCTGGGGAGCCTCGAGCCCCTCGACCGCCAGTTCCATCCATCCCGGCAGCGGGTTGGATGGTGGACTGTTCGATGCAGAGTCCATGGTGCAGCACCTTGGTTCGCAACAACTCAAAACAAAACAAGCTGATCAACAGTGAGCAACGGATCCAGCCCAGCAGAGCATGAGACGCCCCGGAAAGAAAACCCCACAATGCCTTACTTTAGTGCATTCTCAACAGCACAGTACTCGCCGCCGACCCCACCAAAAAACATGCTACATCGTTTGCAATTCGCCTCAATGTTGAGTGAGCTCCGGACGCAATGAGTGAGGGCAAGACACTGCGCCCCCAACTCAACGGAGTCCACCATGCGAGCCACCTCGCCGACGGTCGTCCTGATCTTCGCTCTGTCCGCATGTTCCGACTACACCGTCAAGGCCACCGCTCAGGCGGACGGGCTGCTGGCGAGCCTCACGGCCGATCCCGCTGTGCTCGACTTTGGCGGAACTCCGCTGGGCGCACGGGTCCAGGGCACCATCGCCCTGCACAACCCGGGCGACATCGTGGTGACGGTGGAGGGCTACGACATTGGTCAGCAGGGCATCTTCGACCTCGATGGCGAGGAAGGAGCACCGCGGACCGTGGCCCCTGGGGACACCGCTTCCTTTGATGTGGGCTTCCGACCCGAAGCACCCTGGACCGAAGGCATCCTGCGGGTCTCGACCAACGGCGGCCCCGTGGACGTGGGACTGCAAGGAGAAGGGTGGCTTCCCTCGTTGCTGGTGGAGCCCACATCCGTCGACGGCGGCGTGCTCTTTCCAGGCTGCCAGACGTCATTCTCGGTGAGTCTGCTCAATGAGGGCGAAGCCCCAGCGACCGTGTCCGGACTGGGGCTCATCGGCGAGTCCGCGTCCCTGGTCGACACGCCGGGCCTACCGTTGGAGCTCGCGCCCGGCGAACAGATTGAGCTGTTCGGCCTTCTCGATGGCCGGGACCTCGGGGAGCTCGACGCCACCTTGATTGTGGACGGCGAGTCCCCGTCCGTCACCCTCCAAGTGCCAGTCCACGGCCGGGTGGACGCACGGCCGCGCTACGAGGAGCAGTTTGTGCAAGACGGGCCCTGGGACGCCGTCGACATCGTGATGGTGGTCGACCGGTCGGGCTCGATGGCCGAAGAACGAGAGAAGCTGGCCGCCGGACTGACCACAATGCTGGCCGCGCTGGAGGAACAGCAGCTCGACTGGCGGGTGGGCGTGGTGACGGCCGACTCCGGGTGCATGAACGGGGGGTTCGATGTCGACGCGCCCGTGTCGGAGTCCGCGTTCAACGACCTGTTGAACGGACCCTGGGGGCGCCTGACCGAGTCGGGCCTCACGCTCGCCCGCAACGCCGTGGACGAGGCCGGAGACGATGGCTGCAACCTCGGCTTCTTCCGAAGTGAAGCTCGGCCCGCCTTCTTCTTCTTGTCCGATGAACCGGACCAGTCCGAAGAGCCGTGGGCGGACCTGGTCGAGGATCTGCACAGCTGGAACAACGCCGTCAGCCTGTCGGCCATCGTGGGCCCCGCGCCCGAGGGCTGTGCGACGGCCGCGCAAGGCACCGGCTACCTCGATGCCGCCGACGCGACCGGCGGGGCGCAGCTGTCCATCTGTGAAGAGGACTGGCGACCCTGGCTCGCCGACGAGAGTGGCCGCCTGGCCGGCGACCCGACGGGGACCTTTGTGCTCACCGAGGTGCTCGCGCCGGACAGCGAGGTGATGGTGTGGGTCGACGGAGAACCCGAGGATGGCTTCGTCGTCGACATGGACAACAACGCCATCGTCTTTGCAGCCCACCGCTGGCCGGGACCGGGCGCGCGCATCGAAGTGGACTACCCGCTCGAGACGGCGTGCGACTGAACCGGGATCTTCGGGAAGTACCCTTCAATCCCTTGCATCCAGTGGCTGACGGGCTGCGACAAGCGCTGCCCTGCACACGAGCTGAGTCAGATTCCACTCGTGTGCGCCCTCTCGCCAAGACGCACAAAAGCCCTCCCCGTGAGACGAGGAGGGCTTGAGCGGCCGAGGGCCAGCGGAATCAGCTCAGGAGGGAGATGACCGACTGATTGATGTTCTTGGCCTGAGCGAGGGCGGCGACGCCAGCCTGCTGCATGATCTGGAGCTTGGTGAGCTCGGAGGTCTCGACGGCGAAGTCGGCGTCGCGAATCTGACTCTCGGCAGCGCTGAGGGCTTCCGAGTAGACCTGGGAGTTGTTCAGCGCCGACTCAAGCCGGTTCTGGACGGCACCAAACAGCGAGCGGGTGCTGTTCACGGAGCTCAGCGCGGTGTCGAGGAAGTCGAGGGCGCTGCGCGCACCGGTCGAGGACAGCAGGGTGATGCTGTCGATGCCGAGACCAGCGGCCGTGGTGAGGTCACCCAGGGTGATGGTGATCAGCGAGTTCGACGAGTTCTGGATGCCGACCTGCACGTCGATGCTGGAGCTGCTGCCGTCGGTGAGCGACACACCATTGAACTCGGTCACCGCGGCGATGCGCTCGACCTCTTGGCGAAGCTGCAGGAACTCGTCCTGAATGTAGGAGCGCTCGTCGTTCGCGAGGGTGTCCGAGGCGGACTGGATTGCCAGCTCGCGCATCCGCTGGAGGATGTCGGTCACTTCGTTGGTGGCGCTCTCTGCCGTCTGGATGATGGAGATGCCATCGTTGGCATTCCGCATCGCCTGACGCGTCGAGATCACCGAGGTCTCAAGGGCCGTGGCGACGCCGAGGCCGGCCGCATCGTCGGCAGCCTGGGTGATGCGCATGCCGCTGCTGATGCGGCCGAGGGTGCGGCTGAGGTTCTTCTGGGTGCGGCCCAGCTGACCAGCTGACTGCATCGCTGCGATGTTGGTCCGGACGGTCATCGACATGATGTTTCTCCTGGAGGGGAAGCGGCCGTGTGGGGACGGCCGATGGGGGCGCTCGGGTGGGGCCCGCTGGGTCAAGTTCGGCCGCCCGGGATCCGTTCGGTGGAACGGGGTGGGCAGCGGTGAAGCTCGCTGGGGGTGTTCCCCGGCTCAGGAACTTTCTCGGATGACCCAGCGGCGCGGCTTAGCGTCTGGGCATCTTTTTTTTTCCGTTGGGCTCAAGCGGCCAAGAGCGTCGTCGAGGATCCGTTTCTGGGGAGAATTCAGGGCCATGCGCCCCGAGCGATGTTCAGGAAATCTCGGTCCCGAACTCAATTTTCTCGACGTCCGACCGAGGGCCCCTCAGACCGGCTGGGCCCCAAGCCAAGAGCCCGAACAGACCGTGGATCCGTTCGGGCTCAAGGGCATCTTGGGCAAGGCACCGTGCGGCGCCACGCCAGCCAGCGCTCAGATGTTGAGCACGCCGGTCAGCTTTTCCATCGCCAAGTCCAGCCGGGCGCTGAATCCTTGCAAGCGGCCAGCCTCGTCGGGCCCCTTCCCTTGCCGACACGCACCCTCCACTGCCGCGAGGTCCGCCGACATCTGCAGCAGGCCGAAGGTGGCGGTGGTGGACTTCAAGCTGTGGGCTTCGCGCCGCACATCGTCCCACCGGTGCTCGGCGACGGCCTGGGCCATCCGCTCCGCGCGCTGGGGGGCGTCGGACTTGAAGACGTCGAACACCACAGCGATCTTGGGGCCGAACGTCGACACTAAGTAGGAGATGGACTCGGCGTCGATGTGCTCGTCCCCGAAGTCCAGTGCCGGGCTGAACCAAGCGCGCAGGAACTGGGCCACAACCGGTGCGCCGATGCCGCCGTGCACAACCACCGGCCCCAGCTCGCCCGCGTCGCTCGCGAGGAACATCGGCACCTCGCCAGACCGGTCGACGACCATCAGGCGCACAGAGAAGGGACGAGCCAACGTGCGCAAGAGTGCCGGCCCGGACTTTCCATCCGCCACCACCAGTGCGATGTCGCCATCGGCCAGCGCGGCCAGCACCCGGTCCACATCCACACAGCGACGGATAGTGGCGCCGAGACCTTCCAGGTGGTCGGACGCCCGCGCCGACCACAACCGGTCCCGACTGGCCACCACAACAGTGCGCCCCTCCAAGATCTCATCCATCCCCACTCCTCATACTGGATCTTCGGGAAGCACCCTCCAATCCCTTCCTCGCATTTGCTGACGGGCTGCGGCAAGCCCAGCCCTCGATGCGAGCTGAATCAGATTCATCTCGCATCGCTCCCCAATCGGGGCGCACGCACGGCACACGGGTATCCTGCCCAGGCCTCCGCCGTGCAGCCTCGGGGCCGCCCAGACTGCGGCCGGGTGATACGCTAACCGCGCCCGCCCTCTTGCCCCTGCACACGAGCTGGGAGATGTCGCCTCGTGCTCTCTGCAGAATGCCCGAGCTGTGCCGCCACTGTGGTGTTTCGCCACGCTGCATCCGCGGCGGCGGTATGTCCGAGCTGCCACAGCACCGTGCTCCGCGAAGGTGCCGACGAGCTGGTCATCTGGGGCAAGGTCTCGGCGTTCTCGCGCCAGCTCTCACCGGTCCAGGTCGGTGCCTCGGGTCGCGTGGGCAACCGCGGCTTCAGCATCGCTGGCGTGCTGCGCAAAGCCCGCCCAGGCGTGCGCTGGAACGAGTGGTACCTGGTCTTCGACGACGGCGGCACCGGCTGGCTCGGTGAAGGCAACAGCCTGTACCAGCTGTTTGGCGGCCAGACCGCGGGCGTCGACGTTCCCCCTGCCGCTTCGCTGAAGCCCGGTCAGTCCCTCGATCTCGGCGGTCGTGCTTGGATCGTGATCGAGGCGGCCACGGCCGAAGTGGTCGCAGCAGAAGGTGAGCTGCCCTTCGCCGTGCGGGGCGGCGAGCAGCGGGCCTACGCCGACCTGCGCTCCCGGGACGGCAAGAACACGGGCACCATCGACGGCGCCGACACCCCCAGCGTGCTGTGGGAGGGCCGCGTGGTCACCCTCCAGTCCCTCAAGCTGGAGGGCCTGCGCCCCATCACCGGCTGGTCGGACCCCCAGCTCTCGGCATTTGAGGGTCCCGACATCGAGGCCCAGCGCAGCCTGGAGTGCCCCAACTGCGGCGGCAGCCTCGCCCTGCGCAACCCAGGGTCAACGGTCCGCCTGGCGTGCGAGTACTGCGGCTCCGATCTGGACGTGCACGAGGTCGGCGACCAGAACACCGCGTCGCTGCTGCGTGCCCACGAAGGCAGCGTGTGGAAGCCCCGGCTGCCGCTGGGAGCCAAGGGCCAGCTCGATGGGGCCCAGTGGGAGATCATCGGCGCCATGAAGCGGGCCGTGCGGGTCAGCGGGATCGAGTACCCCTGGGTCGAGTACTTCCTCTACAACCCATACAGGGGTTCCCGGTTTCTTGTCGAAGATCAGCGTGGACACTGGAACCTCGTCCACCGCATCTCCGATCTGCCCGCCGCGGCCGGCAAGACCGAGTGGTCCCGACAGCGCTACCGCAACGAGTCATTCCGCCACTTCCAGGGGGGCACGGCCTACGTCAAGAACGTGCTGGGCGAGTTTGACTGGCAGGTGGCCATCGGGGACCGCGTCAAGGTCGCCGACTATGTGTCCCCGCCGCTGATGCTCAGCAAAGAGGGCGACAAGCACGAGATTGTGTGGTCGCTGTCCAAGTACATCCCCCACTCCGAGATCGACAAGGCCTTCGGCGAGCGCACCCGCACCCCCTGGGGCGTCGCGGCGAACCAGCCCAACCCGTACCAGGGCGGGATGCTGTGGACGGTCGGGCTCGGCGGGGCGGGCGCGCTGTTCCTCGGCGGGGTGCTCGTGATGATGCTCGGCATCGCCACTGCGTCCAACACCACGCTGCTGAACCAGTCGTTCACCAGCTCGGGGCGCACGTCCGATGTCTTCATCACCAATGACTTTGCGCTGGGCAATGGCGTGCGCCGGGACCTCGAGGTCAAGACCAAGACCTCGCTGACCCGCAGCCAGGGCCAAGTGCATGTCGCCCTGCTGAACTTGGACACGGGCAAGAGCTACTTCCCGATTCGCTCGGACAGCTCCAACAACCGCACGGGCCGCATCAGCAGCCCCGATCCCGGCCGATACGTCGCGCGGGTGGAGGTGGCGCGGCCAATCCAGACATCCAGCCGCGATGCCGTCGAGGTGCGGGTTGTGAAGGATCCGCCGGTGCTCGGCTGGGCCGTCCCAGCGATGCTCTACCCGATGCTCATCCCCATCTTGCTGTTCATGTTCCGCGCGTGGTTCGAGAGCCGCCGCTGGTCGGAGAGTGACCATGCGGGCTGAGCGCAACCCCCTCATCGGGAGCCCCTCATGAAGCTCTCCATCGCACTCGTCGCCGTGGGCTGCTTCATCCTCTTCTGTTGCGGCGCGTTCACCCTGCTCGGTGTGGGTGGGGGCACCACACGGTCAGAGACCATCCCCGTCTCCGTTCGCGACAACCCCAGCTCGTACCGCCCCGCCTATGCCGGCAGCTCCGGCTATCGCGCACCCGTCACCACCAGCTCCGGCGGCTACAGCTCCGGCAAGTAGCGCCCAGGGAGGGACTTCGTGGAGTCTCCGATCGATCTGCATGTTCTCCTGGCCACCCTCATCTACTCGGGTGTCGGCATCGTTGTGTTCCTTGGCGCCTTCTTCATCATGGTGAAGCTCGCGCCGTTCAGCATGAAGAAAGAGATTGAGGAGGACCAGAACACCGCCCTGGGAATCCTCATGGGCTCGGTCTTCATCGGGCTGGCTATCATCATCGCCGCGTCGCTGTCCGGCGGCTGATCCCTCAAGCCAAGGCCCACTGGCCCCATGCATAGCCGTCCTCGTGGACCGGGCTTCGCTCGAGTCCTGTTCATCTCCGCGTTCGTCATCGCAACGTGCGGCATCATCTATGAGCTGATCGCCGGTGCGATGGCCAGCTATCTGCTGGGCGACTCGGTCACGTGGTTCAGCTTTGTCATCGGCACCTATCTGTCGGCCATGGGTGTCGGCAGCTGGCTGTCTCGGTACATCGAGCGCAACCTGCTGGCGCGCTTTGTCGAGATCGAGATCGCGGTCGCCGTCATCGGTGGACTTCAAGCGCCCCTGCTGTTCGCTGGCTTTGTCTACTCACCAGCGTTTCGGTATGCCCTGCTCGCCATGGTGTTTATCATCGGCTGCTTGGTGGGACTGGAGCTGCCGCTGCTGATTCGCATCCTCGAGCGCAACAGCTCCCTCAAAGAGCTGGTCGCCCGGGTGTTGTTCCTGGACTACATCGGTGCCCTCGTCGCGTCCCTTGCGTTTCCGCTGGTGCTTGTCCCCCAGCTTGGGTTGTTCCGCACCAGCCTGGCATTCGGATCATTCAACGCACTGGTCGCACTGGGCACCACCTTCATCTTCGACGGCGCGCCCGCCGTAGTGTTTCGGTTGCGGGCCCTCGCCGTGGGCGCAATGTTGCTGTTGGGAGGGATGATGCTCGGCGCGGGCCAGCTGGAAGAGCGGCTGGAGATCGCGCTGTTCGCCGACCCGGTTGTGTTTCGGGAGACCACACCGTACCAACGCATCGCCGTCACCCACCGCGGCGGAGACACCCGGCTGTACCTCAACGGAGCGCTCCAGTTCAGCAGCCTCGATGAGTACCGCTACCACGAGGCCCTGGTCCACCCGGCAATGGTCAGTGTTGAGTCGCCCGAGGACATCCTCATCATGGGCGGCGGAGACGGCCTCGCTGTGCGCGAGATCCTGCGCCACGACAGCGTTCGCAGTGTGCTGCTGGTCGACCTCGATCCGGCGATGACCCGGCTCTTTGGCGGACGCCCCGAGCTGTCCGAGCTCAACGAAGAGTCCTTTGCCGACCCCCGGGTGACCGTGGTGAATGCAGACGCGTTCACATGGTTGCAACAACACAAGGCCCAGGGCACCACCGCCCAGACCTTCGACGTCGCCATCATCGACTTCCCCGACCCGAATGACTACGGGCTGGGCAAGCTCTACACCACCCAGTTCTACAAGCTGTTGGGCAGCGTGCTGGACGACGATGGTGTGTTTTCCGTCCAGTCCACGTCGCCCATGTTCTCACCCACAGCGTATTGGTGCATCGCCAACACCATCTCTTATGTGGGGTTCCGCACCCGCCCCTACCATGCCTACATCCCCAGCTTTGGTGAGTGGGGCTTTGTGTTGGCCGGCAAGGGAGACGGCGCCCTCGCCGCCTTTGGGGCGCTGCCCGAAGGGTTGTTTTTCTTGGACCGCCCGACGTTGCATAGCTTGTTCCACTTCCCGCCGGACATGCGGGTGGAGGACGTGCCGGTCAACCGACTCGACAACCAAGCCCTCGTGCGGTTGTACGAAGAAGACTGGCGGGACATGCTCAAGCGCTGAGCGGGGACCCGTCTTGGCGACCGGACATCACCGACGGATGTTGCGCTGCCCGACCACTCGATACTCGACGACAATCACGCCGTCATCGATCATCTGAAGCCTGCGTGCGGCTCCTTTGGACAGGTCCAGCACCCGCCCCGCGACGAAGGGGCCCCGGTCGTTGACCACCACCCGGACGGACCGCCCCGAGTCGACACGCTTCACCCGCAGCACCGTGCCAAACGGCAAGGTCTTGTGGGCCGCCGTGCGCTTCCAGGGACGAAAGGGCACCCCCGAAGCGGTGGGCTTGCCCCGAAACCCCGGCCCGTACCAGCTTGCGGCCCCCTTGTGCACCGTGCGCCGCTGGGCACAGCCCACCAACAGGACCATGAGACCCAACACCAGGCTCGCCCGCCGCATCAGGACGGCCTCGCCAGCACGCCCAAGATGACTTGCACCAGCCGATCCAGCTGAACAGGCTTGGTCGCAAAGCCATCCATGCCCGCGTCTCGGGCAGCCTCCCGGTCCTCGGGCAACGCCGCCGCAGTCAGCGCCACGATGGACCCCGTGAAGCCGCCGGCCCGCAGGTGTCGGGTGGCCTCCAGTCCATCCATGCGGGGCATGTGCATGTCCATCAGCACCATGTCAAACGGCTGCGCGGCGCCGATCCGCACGGCTTCGACACCATCTTCGGCCACCTCGACCGTCGCACCCAGCTGTTCCAGCATCATCCGGCCGAGCGCCCGGTTCACGTCGTTGTCCTCGGCGAGCAAGATGCGCAGTCCGTCCAAGCGGGCCTCGGTGAGCTCATGGATCGGCGGTGGGGGAGCGGTCACCTCCGGCAGCGGCAGCTCCACCCAGAAGGTTGCACCTGCCCCGGCGGCACTCTCCACGCCGATGGCTCCGCCGTACATGGTCACCAGCCCCTTGCAGATGGCGAGCCCCAGGCCGGTGCCCCCATACACCCGTCCCGTGCGCAAGCTGGCTTGGGAATACACATCGAACAAGCGTTCCTGGACCGCCTTGGGAATGCCGATGCCGTCGTCGATCACCTCGATGCGAATGCCAGTCTGGTCCGCAGAGCGTTGCACCCGCACCCGCACCACACCGTTGCCCGCAAACTTAATGGCGTTGCTGACGAGGTTCAGCAACACTTGCTCAATGCGCCGAGAGTCGCCGCGCACTTGACGGGGCAGGTCTTCGGCTTGCTCCAGCCACAGCGCCACGCCCTCGGCCTCGGCCCGGGGAACCAGCATGCGCAGCACGTCTTCCACGGGTTGCAGCAGGGTGAAGGGCTGCCAGTCCAGTGACAGCCGGCCGGACTCGATCTTGCCGAGATCCAGCACATCATCGAGGATGCGCAGGGTGAGCCTGGCCGAGCGCCGCAACACCCCCACCAGCTCGGACTGGCGGGCATCCAGCGTGCTGCGGGCCAGCAGCTCCACCGTCGCCATCACCCCGGTCATGGGGGTGCGGATCTCGTGGCTCATGCTGGACAGGAAGCGGTGCCGTGCGAGGGCCGCACTCTCTGCGGCGTTGCGGGCCTGGACCTCTCGATGATGCAGCCGCCGCAGCGCGTCATTGTTGGTGCGCAGATCTTGGGCGTGCCGGTTGTTGCCGTGCTCCAGCGCCAACGCAATGGATCGGCGGAGGCCCTCGCCCACCGGGCCAGCGAGCCGGGCCGGGAAGAACTCGGCCGCTTCATCCACCATCTCGACGAGCTCGTCGGCCCGCCCCAACGCCACAAGCGCCTGACATCGGGCGGATCGGGCCAGCGTCGCCCGTGGGGCATGGATCGAGTCGGCCAACAGCACCCGGGCGTCGTCCACATGTCGCAGCGCGCCCTCCCCATCCCCCCGCTTGAGGGCCACCCCCGCCAGCACCGTCAGCGCCAGACCCCGGTCGTCGGCGATCTGGGTGTGGGGATTGTCGAGACTGGCGCGGGCCGCAGCTTCAGCCGCGTCCACGTCCCCCCGAGCGAGGTCGAGCACCGCGCCCGCGAGGCAGTGAAGCGCGAGCACCCGCCCGTCGAGATCGGCCCCCAGGCGAATCAGGTCATCGAGTGCGGCCCGGGCACCCGTCGCCGTCGGCTCGTCTCCCGACTCAATGCCCAACACCAGCTCGGCAGCGAGCACCTCCCCCAGACGGCGCTCCTCCCCTGTCTCGTCGGCCACCGCCCGCGCGCTCGCCACCAAGACCTGGGCACCTGCCCGGTCACCGGTGGCGGACGCCAGGTAGGCAAGGTTGAGCTGGGCCTTGATGGCAAAGCTGCGCCGTCCAACTTCAGTCGACGACCGCAGCATCAGCAGGAACGCTTCACAGGCGCGGGCGGGATCTCCGCCGTGCATCCAGTGGATGCCCTCCATCTGCAACAGCGCAAGGCGTGTGTCGGGCCATCGCTCCCAGCCCTCCAAGGCCAGCGCCTCGTCGAGCAGCGCCCGGGGCTGGCCCGCGTCACCGCGAAAGTGGTGGTGAACAGCGAGGCACATGAGGACATGGGCCAGCAAGCGGTCGTTGGATCCGGCCCGCAGCTCCACCAGCGAAGCCTCCAGCCGCCGCACGGCAGAGGCCCGGGCCTCCGGAGGCAGGCGGTCGGCACACACAGACCACCCCAGACGCTCGATGGGGTCCATGTTCACGTCCTCACCCAATCTGCACGATTGCAGGCCCAGAGCCTAACACGCCCCACCCCACACACGGGGCACCTCCGCGGCGCCAGCCGGGCATGCACAGCCCACCCCAGCACCGAAGCACCCGGCCGCGGGACAGTGCTGGCTTGACCGGCGTGCATGCAGGGCGGGCGAATATGTGTCAATACTTATTCCCAACTCAAAACCAACCCCCATCACTGGCCCGACTGCCACGCAAGGTCCAAGCCCATCACCGGCTGGTCTTCGCCCACAATGGCGGCCATCACGGCACCATAGAAGTCCTCGTGGCCGAGCCGCGCCGGGCCAATTGCCGGCACCATGCCCGCCGTGAACCCCCACCGCACCCACGGCTCAAGCAACGCCGGGTCCGTCGCCAACACATGCAGTGGCACATCAAAGCTCAGCGTGCCGTCGGCGTCCTGACGGGACAGAATCGGTGGCTGGTGGTCTCCCAACACAAACACCACTGCGCCGTCGCCAGCCGAGGCGTCCGGGGCCCACCGCACGAGGTGGTCGACCGTCGCCCGCAGCCCGTAGTGCACACTCGCTTGATACCGTGCTCCGGCCGCATCAAAGCTGCGCACCAAGTCCCGCACCGGCTTGCCTTCATGGCGCTGGTACTGCCGAAGCTGCCGCAGCAGCTCGTCCACCGGTGCGCTGTCGGACTCCTGCCCCGGCGCCCCCTCCAACACGTCCGGCAAGGCCCGCCAGTCCTCGACCATCGCCGGCACGGACCGCCACGGACCATGGGAGCTGACACCATGAAACAACACAAAGCGAGGCCCCACGATGCCAGGCAACACATCATCGCGGAGGCGCCCCAAGCTAAACTGATCAGGGATCTCTCCCCACCCCCACGGCGGCCCGGTCCAGTCGATCTCGGCGCTGAACACCGGGTGTTTCCATCCAAAGTCGTCCCGCAGGGGCAGCCCCGGCCGCTGGCGGTCCTTGGGCCGCACCACAACCGTGGCGTAGCCCGCGGCGGCGAGGCTCTGGGGCAGGCTGGGTCGCGTGGAGAGGGTGGGCGCGAGGTGGGTGTACACCGCGCTGCTCTGGATGCGCATGCCCGACAACAAGCTGGCGTCCGCAATCCAGCTTCGCCCGCCGCTCACCGGCGCCACCAACCAACCGCTCGCGGCATGCCAGCCGCCTTCCCCAAGCTGCACATCGAGGTCGTGCAGCTGGGCAAACCAAGCCGCCCGGGCATCATCGTGTTCGGCGAGGATGCGACCGTAGCTCTCCACAATGTAGACGTGCACATCCGGCCGGCGTGGCAACACAACACCGGTCCATTGGTCGTTGGGGTTGGCGCCCAGCTCCTGTCGCAGGCCTGACCACACCGCCACACTCGTGCGCACATTCGGTACCAAGCTCGTGGCGGTCCAGCGGGCAGGCCAGCCGTCCCCGACCAGTGCGCCCGCTCCGCCCAACAACACAAGGACCGGCGCGACCCTGCGCAAGCCGGGGGCGTCCAGACCCACCCGAAACAACCGCACCGCGACGACCCCGAGCATCCCCAGCGCAACAAGGAGCAACCCAATGCCCCCCAGCGCCGGCGCCCCGCCGAGGTCTTCCGCCAACCGAAGCCCGTGGCTGAGGAGCTGGATCTGGTCAAACAACAACAGCTCCTGACCGGCCAAGTACACCCCGAGCAGGGCATCGAGCTCGACCACCAGCAGGGCCGTCCACAGCGCGGCCAGCCATGGCACCGTCCAACGCCCCAGCCGCACCCCCACCGCAAGCAGCATCCACAGCTCGCCATGCAGCGCGAAGGCCCGCCAGGGTGCGATGTCGGCCTTGAGGCTGTCGGGCAGGTTGAGTGAGACGCACAGCCCCGCCAACACAAGCCACGGGCCCACCACCCCCAGCCAGCCGGGGCCGTTGGGGGGCCGCGCAGGGCTCAAGGCTGGAGCGCCGCGTCGTAGCCGGCCCACGCCACATCCGACTCCCGCAGCACAACCGCCATGCTGGTCAGTCCCCGGGCTTGCTCACCGAGCTTGCCGGCCCCCCAGGCAACCTGGAGCTGGGTCCAGATCCAGTGCGCCAGGAACTCAGTGGTGGTGTTCTGGCCCTTGAACATGTCCATCTCATCGAGGTTCTGGTAGGCAAGCTGGGAGAGGATCTCCGCGAGCTGCGTGTGGCCCAGACCGATGTCCACCACCAGTCCGTCGGCATCCAACACCGGCCGGCGAACGGTCCACTCAACCACATAGGTGGCGCCGTGGAGGCCCTGGGCAGGTCCAAAGATGGCACCGTTGAAGCTGTGGGCAATCATGACGCGGTCGCGAACCGTGAGCGAGTACACAGGCGGACTCCGAGCGTGGGGGGTCCCAACCGAGCGGCCGGGCGGGCAGCATAGCGAGCCAGCACCTGCCAGGGCAGTCCCAGCAACAGGGCGACCTAGCGGGCAACGCGTGCCGTTAGAACATTGATGTACAGGCCATTGTCGCCACAAACAGCGCCCTTGAACAGCCGGTCACGGGCCACTCTCCCCGACCACCCGAAGATGCCGCAGCCATGCCCACTCTGGACTGGCGTCAAGGCCCACAAACACCGTCCCTTAAGGCGCCTGAAGAACCGACCTCACCAGCCGGGCGCCCCGTCGATCAACGACAGCTCTGGTTCACCGCACCCGGCGTGCCGAAGTCGCCGGACGTGCCGATGGAGGCGGTGCCGGCGCACCACGACGTCGACCGGTCATTCGCCACCGTTGTCGTCGACCCCACGTCGAGCTGGGCACTGGCGCCGGTGCTCACACTGACCGTGGAGAAGTCCACCGTCTCATCCAGGACCAGCCGGCCATCTTCGCCGTTTGCCACAACCCGCAGCAGATCCCCGCTGTTGTTGAACGCCAGAGACCCATAGAACCAAGCGGGAGTAAACCCGTAGGCCCAGGAGCCACCGGAGCCTGCACCGAGCACCACAAACGCATCCGCCGGCACCACCACCGACGCGGTGATGGTCTTGGCGCCCCCATCGGCGTCTTCCAGCACGAGCCCCTGAAGGTCCACCGAGCCGCCGCTCAGGTTGACCAGCTCACACCACTCATTGGCACTGTCCGAGCCCACCCGAGGGTCGAGCATCAGCTCGGTGATGACCAGATCTCCCACCACGAGGTCTTCTGCACACTTGTCCGCCGTGGTGCAGTGGCGCTCCCGTCCCCGCACGTCCGCCACCCAACGGGGCAACAGCTTGTGTTGTCCGTAGCCGTAGTACAGCGGGCCGATGAAGCTGGTGTAGGTGTCGCCCAGGGCCACTTCGGCTTGGTACAGCAAGTCATCCACCCGCAGCCCACCTTCCAGCTCAAACTCGTCATAGCCGAGCTCGACCGCGGAGACGCGCACGTCCTGAACCTCGACCAGCACGCCTTCCCAGCGCTCGGCGGTCTCGGGGTCCGACAGCTCCGCGATGGGCACCACCACCGGTGAGGGCAGCGCCCCCCGCTCCCCAAAGACCAAGTCCGCCCCCGCCCGCAGCACCAGCTGAGTCTGGGAGCCGTCCACCACCGTGGTGTACTCGCCCACGTCGCCGGTGATGGTCACCCGCTCCCCTTCCACCGGCGGTCGCCAGCCCCCGTCCAGATACCCGGTGTAGACCCAGATCCCGCTATAGGGTCCCCCCAGTGGATCTTGCAGGAAGAAGCCAAAGGGTGCGCTGGGACCCGTCGCAATCAGCGGTCCCAGCGTCAGGCGGGTCTCGGCCGGCACGTGGCCCTGCTGGATGTCGAAGACGGTCCAGACCACGGGGGCCTCTCCGGTGTCGTCCCCACCGGTGTCTTCAGGCTCACCCGAGTCTTCGGGGTCGTCATCCGGCTCAGGTTCGGGGTCGTCTTCGGGGAGGTCCGCACCGGGTGTCACCGCCTCGGTGCCCTTGCCGGGGCGGTCATCGACCGACAGCTCGCCCCCACAGCCCACGGCCAGCCCCAGCACAAGCCAAGGCCTCCGGCGCCCAACGCTGGCAAGAAAGCTCTCGTGAACATCCATCTGATGGAACATCTCGAAGGTCCGGTCGAAGGTTGGCCAGATCGCGACGCCGTCAGGGGCCGGGGCACACCTCCAAGCTACCGCCCCGCGAGGACTCTGGACGAATCGTCTGAAAATTGGCAAAAGGTCCAGCGGGTGGCAAACCCACCGCGGTACTGTCTCAGAGGTGCGGCGGCCAATCCCCCAGAAGTCATACATGACGCACAACCGAGCAACTGGTGCAGCATCGTTGCGGAGCGAAGCTGCGCGCTGGCGGAAGTGGACCCGGGTGGTTCCGGGCCGGGGGTGCGGGAGTGGTGCGCGGGATGAGAGTGCTCACCCGCGCTGGATACCAAGGGCATGAGTCGGGACGCCTGAAGTCCCCTCGCCACGTCAAGGCCGGGCCCCTGTGGCCAATGCATAGACGTGCGAGGCAAGCAACTTAAGGCGTCCCGATTCCAGACTCAAGCGCCACACTCAGGGCCCCCGGCAGACGCTGGGGGCCCTTGTTGTATAAACCCCACCATGCTCAGCGCACCACATCGGTGAGTTGAGTCTGCCAAGACGTGACGGTCTGGACCGTGCCCAACCCACCGTCCGGTCTCACCACTGCCATCACGCGGGTGCTGCGTCCCCGTCCCGCGAGGGTGCGCGGCAGCACTTCCCCCTCTCGAAGCTCCAGCCATGTCTCGGCCTGGAGCGCGCGGGAACGAAGCCCAGGGCCGCTCGACGCCCCGTCCGCCACCACCAAGTCCGCCGTGCTCTCGCCGGTCAGCACCGCATAGCCCTCTTGGCGGTCGGCGAGAACCCACTGGGTCACGCGCGTCTCGGTGCCCTCCGGGTGGGTGATGGTCTCGGTCAGCGACCACCGTGCGCCAATGCCCACCGGGGCCTCCGGCAGCACCGGAAGCGCCGTGACAAAGCCGTCGGCGAGCTCCACAAGGGCATCATGTTGGGGCTCATCCAGCCCCTCGCCGTGCACACCAGCGGCCAACACCCGGCCGTGACTGTCCACATGCCACTCGGCCCGCCGCCCGTCCAGCGGGGCACTGGTGCCGGGCCCCTCCAGATCGGTCATCACCACGGCATAGTGCCAGGGCTCCGCGTCCGCGCTCGCCAGCCGCTGCACCGCCCCCGTGCGTGCGGTGCTGAGGGATCGGGCCGGTCGGGGGGCGCCGTCTTGGGTGAGGTCCACGGTGAACTCAGACGTCAAGCGCAGCGCCCGCACCACACCAGGCGCCGGCGGCACCAAGCGCAAGGGGGCCCGCGGGGCGACACCCCCGTCCAGCAACACGACGGTGGGCACATCCCGGGGGGAGAGCGCCACGGCGGTCGGCCCTGCCGAAGGGGAAGACCCGCCGGAGCAGCCGGCAAGCCAGGGGCCACCCATCAGGGCCAGTCCGAGCAGAACCGGGAAGACTCGCTGCACCACCACTCCTTGGACACGGTTGCGGGAGAGCCCGCCTGGCAGACTGCGACGATGGGCCGCTATGGGGAATTGTCGAGGACGGCTATCCCCCGCTTGCCCGTCCACACCCGCCGCGGGGCGGCGCATGCCGCACCCAGCCAGACCGCACGAGCTAGGGCAGGAAGGGGGCCACCCAAGATCCCGCATAAGGCCACACCTGCCACGCGGCCACGGACCGGCTGGGGACCCGCGCGCCAACGCAATACTGCGGAACCAACCTGGGAGAGTCGTCGATGATTGTGCAGCGCAAGATGAACTGGTGGCGGGTGGTCTTCACCTTCCGTGGCAGCACCCTCGCCCAGACGTGGAAGCGGGTGCTGCTCGCCACCGCGGTGGCCGCCGTCATCACCGTGGTCGATGAAGTGACCGGTGGCCACTACCTGACGCTGACGGTCATGCCCTTTTCGTTGATCGGCCTCGCCCTGTCGATCTTCCTCGGGTTCCGCAACAACGCCAGCTACGACCGCTACTGGGAAGCCCGCAAGCTGTGGGGGCGGATGATCAACACGTCCCGCAGCTGGGCCCGCCAAGTCAACACGCTGATCAACGCGCCCGAGGGCGCCAGCGCCGAAGAAGTGGCCGCAGTCGTGGCGGCACGGCATCGGCTGGTGCACCGCCAGATCGCGTATGTGCACGGGCTGAGGCTGCATCTGCGCCAAGAGCGGGACTGGCGAGAAGTGCGCGACCTGCTCGACCCCGGTGAAGAAGAGCGCTTGATGGGGGAGAGCAACCGTCCCGCGGCCATCACCCACCGCACCGGCGAGCTGCTGACCGAGGCATGGCAAAAGGGCTGGATGCACCCGATGCATGTGCCGACGCTGGAGAGCTCCCTGACCCAAGTGACCGACATCCAGGGCGGCTGCGAGCGCATCCTGGCGACGCCGGTGCCATTTGTCTACAATGTTCTGATGCACCGCATTGTCGCGATCTATTGCTTGTTCCTGCCGTTTGGGCTGGTCGACACCCTGCACTGGATGACCCCCCTCGCGGTGGCCGGCATCGCGTTCGCCTTCTACGGCCTGGACAGCATCGGCGAGGAGATCGAAGAGCCCTTCGGCACCGACTGGAACGACCTGCCGCTGAGCGCGCTGAGCCGCATGGTGGAAGTGAACTTGCGCCAGCGCACCAGCGACACCAACATCCCGCCCCTGATGAGGCCCGTGGACGGTGTTCTCACCTAGCCGAGGAAGTCGGTCAGGTGCTTGTAGAGCTCGGACGGGCACGCGCAGCGTGGAAGACCACCGCCGCCACCGCCAGCACCGACGGGACGAAGGTGCCGACCATGTCCCAGTTTTGCTGGGGCAGACCGAGCACAAGCTTCAGCACGGCGTACACCACGGATGAGGCAGCAATGGCCGCCGCCCCCCAGGCCAGCGCCGCAGACGCCCGTCCCCGCAGCGCGCGCACCAGCATCCACACAAGCACAAAGCCCTGGGGACCGGCAAAGGCCCAGTTCTCGGTGGGGCCGACCCCGTTGAGGTCACTGTTCGCCCACAACACCAGGGTCGCGGTGCCCAGCAGTGCACCAAATGCGAGGTTGAGCGCCAGCAACACCCCACCCCCGATGCGGGCGTTGGGGGCCGAGCGGGTGGTAAGACCACCGCCGACCAGCGCCATCAGGAGGCCGGTCAGCACAAAGGGCCACCGGGGCAGCGGCTCGGGATCCGCCCACAGATTGCCGCCCGAGCGCAGGGTGCAGGTCTCGGCGACCAGCGGGCGGGACTTGCCATCGGGCCAGCCGGAGCTGAACTCGACCGCACTCACCGACTTCATCAGCCGCTCGGGCACCATGCCCACATCCCAGGCCGTGAGCGGTTGGTCCAGGTAGTCGGACGCCAAGAAGTTGAAGCCGAACGCGACCGCCGGCCAAGGCGCGAGGTGGCGGGCCCCCTCGAACCGGGCCGTCTCGTCCACCGGGCGGTCCATCGCTTCTTTGAGGGCGCCAGCGGTGACCTCGTCGAGGACATCCCGGGCGCGGGTGGCGCAGTTGTTCGTGGACCAGTTGTAGATGTAGTAGCGGTTCTCTTTCTTGTGGCCCTCGGCCAGCGAGTCCAGCAGCTCCATCGCCCGCACCTGAGGCAGGTTCAGCTCCTGGGCCACCATCGTGCGGTCCTGGCGCACCGTGCGCTTCCACTGGACCTTCCAGACCTCGTTCGCCAGCCAGAATTCCATGCGCCCCGACAGAAACGCCGCCAGCAGATCCGGTCGGCGTCCATCGAAGGCGCCCCAGTTGTAGACCTCGGGTTCTTCCAGCGGGCCCCCGCTCAACGAGATGGCCGTGTGGCCCATGCTGTTGAACACTTGGTCACCCGGAGAGGTCGTCAGCAGGTGGACCTTGAGGGGCTCGCCCTTGCGGGCATGGGTGCATGCGCCGGCTTGCGCATCGGCCTCACCCAAGATCCCGACAGGTAGGGCAAGAGCGAGCAGGCCCAAGCGGGAGAGACGCAGGGTCTCAGGGCGCGCGGTGTCGGATCGAGGTCGCATTCCGCCCGCCTATCTCGCCGAGGAATCTTCGCGCACCGGGACGGGCCCACTGGACCCGGAGCGATCGGTGCACACACTTGCCACGCACGCTCCGGGGCGCCGCGCGGCAGCTGTCGCCATGCGCCCCCCACCCCATGGACGGTCGCAACCTGGCGCCGCCCCCCAGGGAACCCCCAAGGGGCCCATCCTCACGATGGTCCTCTCGGAGCCGCACACTCCGAATCAGCGGCACCCGGCGCCCACTCCAACGCGCCGGAAAGGAAGCATTCATGCCCACCGTCGAGCTCACCAAAGACAACTTCAACGACATCGTGTCGCCGACCGCCACGGTCATCATCGACTTCTGGGCCCCGTGGTGTGGCCCCTGCCGGACGTTCGGTCCCGTCTTTGAGGCCGCCGCCGAGGACTACCCCGACGTGGTCTTCGCCAAGGTCAACACCGAAGACCAGCAGGAGATCGCGGGCTCATTCGGCATCCGCAGCATCCCCACGCTGATGATCTTCCGCGAGCAGATCGGCCTGTTCAACCAAGCTGGCGCCCTCCCGCGGGCGGCCCTGGACGACTTGGTGAAGCAGGTCACCGCGCTCGACATGGAAAAAGTGCGCGCAGACATCGCGGCCGATCAGCCCCAAGCTTGATCGGGTGACCCGACGCGCCAGATTGTGGCGCCCGGTCCTCCCCGGGCCCGCCGGCTGGCGTCACCCGCGATGGCTTGCTCGGTGCGGACGTACCGCCAAATACGCACTTCTGCGAGGTCACCCCTATAGGACATCTCAGGGTTGACCTCTTGCCAGAGCGGGTTTCCGTCTTGGCCCACGGTCAAGCGGCCACCCGACGGAATCACGGCACCCCGAGCCAGCTCTCCCGCGAAGACCTCCGTGCCATCCACAAAAATGGACAGTCCGCCGGTCTCGCCCTCCCACGCCACCGCAAGATGTTGCCAGTGGCCCAAGGACAGCGGAATCGCCGAGCTGAGGTCGGTGCGCTTTCCGTCCAGATGCACCGTCAACAGGGCATCTTCGCCAGGCGATAGATAGAGCCCCAGCTGGCTCCTCCGGGCGACCACGTAGGACAGCAGCGTGCCCGTGAAGCTGGACGCCAGCGGTCGCACCCACATCTCGATCGTGAAGCCCGCCCCGGAGAGCCCATCGAAGCTGGACTCTCGCACCAACGGCTCCGTCGTGCCGTCGAAGTGCATCGACGCGTGGGACAAGGCCTCGTGGGTCAGCGGCCGCTCGTCCCCCGGGCGCAGGTCACGGGCCAACAGGGGCGTCTGAGCCGTCGCTCGCCCCCCCGGCAACCTGGCCGTCGCCGTGTCGACTGTCGCCGCGCGGGTGCCCGGAACGCCAAACTCAGCGGCCACCACCGAAGAGTCGGGCTCGCCGCGAAGCTCTTCCCGCAGGCTCTCCAGGGCCGCTTCGTGGGCCCGAAGCCGCTCGATCTCGCCGTCGCGCTCGGCCAGCTCCAGCCGGACTTGGGCGAGGGTCTCCCGCAGCTGGTCGGCCTCCGCTTCCAAGCTGCGGACGCGCTGGGCCGATGCACCCAGCTTCTCTGCGAGCTGGCTGCGCTCCCCGACCACCTCATCAAAGCGGCCGCGAAGCTCCGCGAGGGTGCGCTCCCGTCGGTCCAGCTCGCCCTGATCTCCCTTGGCTGGCCCCTCTCCTCGGCGATCCACGATGATGGGCACCGGCACCGTCGGCGGCGGGTTGGCGGTGTCCACCGGGACACTGGGTTCTTCGGTCACGGCCGCTGGGACAGGCGATGCCACCGTCGGGGCGGCACGGGCAGCGGCAGCTCGGCGGCTCCGACGTCCCCCGCTGGTCTTGGACAGCGAGAACCAGATCACGACCGTCAGGGCCACCAGCGCCGGCAGCAGCACAAAGAGAAAAAAACGAAGCGCGATGTCCGGATCGTCGAGCACGGCAGACCAGGGACAGGAGTGGGAACGCCCACACTACACCATGCGGACCGCCGCCTCTGGCGCCCCCTCGCCCAACCCCGCAGGTGGGCTGGGGGTCTGTCCATCCTCGGCCATCAGTTGGTGCTCGCCCACGACAACACCCATGGACAGTGCCCCATAGAGATGGGGAAACAGCGCGCCACCGCGGGACCGCTCCCAGCGCAGCACACCGGCCGGCAGCAGCCCGGGGTCGACCACGACAAGCCACAGCGCGCCCTGGCCTGCAAAGTGCTTGGTGAGGGTGCCGGGCACTTGGGCAGCCGTGCTCAGGTGCACAAAGCCATCCCTCACATCATCGAGAGAACCCTCCCACACACCATTTTCACGAAGCACTGACCGCTGAGCGGGGGTGCAGATCTTGTAGACCCAGCCCGAACTGGGAGCGCTGGCGTGGGGCATTGCGGAGGATGGTGGGGTCGGGCTCATAGGGGGCTCCGGTGGGCGCTGCCAAGCAGCAACGCCCCTCCCCGTATGGAAGGGTCCAGGGTCGGGCCACGTCATGCGCAGCTGACCCGGCCTGACACCGTCAGCCGGCGGCGCTCTGTTCGGCGGCGTCGGTGGAGCACGGCAGGGTCACCGTGAACACGGCGCCACCCTGGGGGTGGTTGTCGGCCGCGACCCGGCCGCCCGCGTCTCGCACCAGGCGGTCGACAATGGCCAGCCCCAAGCCGTGGCCGCCCCGCTCGTCCGACGACTTGACCCCCCGCTCGAACAGGCGGCCCAGCAGGTTGGCGGGAATGCCGCCGCCCTCGTCTCGCACGCTTATCTCGGCTTGGCCGGAGACCACCCGGACCACCACGTGGATCGTGCCATTGGTGGGGCTGAATTTGAGGGCGTTGTTGATGAGGTTGCCCACCACCCGCAGCAGCTCGTCGTGCACGATCCGCACCAAGATGCCCGCAGGCACCGTCGGCACCACCCGCACGCCGGACACCCGGGCACGGCGATCGAGGGACTGGCACAGCGCGTTGAGGGCGTCCGCCACGTCCACGGTCTCGATCTTGCCTCGCCGGCCGTCCAGCAGCAGCTCCGCCATGCCCACCGCACGGCGCAGCAACACCAGCATCTCGCCGTAGCGGGCGTCGGCTTGCCCGCCGTACTCCTGGGCTTCGTCCTGGACTTCCTGCACCAGCGAGATGACCGAAGCCAGGGGGCTGCGCAGATCGTGGGCGACTTCGGCGGCCTGGTGGGCGCGCAGGGAGATCTCCGCGACGTGCCGTGCATGGGACAGCGCCACCGCGGCGTGGGAGGCCAACGCGCTCATGAGCTGGGTGGCTTCGGACAGCTGCCGCTCGGACTGGCGCTGGCTGTCGACATAGATCATGCCGAGAAGCTCGTCGCCATCGGCCATCGGCACGCACATCGCCGCCCGCAACGCGAGCGCCGCCACACTGCGGGCCTCACGCAGATCGCCCCGCTCCAGGATGTCATTGGCGATCACCGGCCGCCGCTGAGCGACCACCTGTGCGACCACCGAAGACGACGGGCGCATCATCGCGTGGGCAACTTGGGCCCCCTCGGCGGTCTTGACCCGCTCGACTTGGGGCTCGTCTCCGTCCATCAGCAGCACAAAGCAGCGGTCCCCATCCATCAGCTCCAGGCCCGCGCTCGCGATGGCATCCAACAAGAGGTTGGGGTCCTGCTCGCGAGTGACCGTGGTGGCCAGCGCGATCATGCGCTCGAAGCGACCCGCACGGGGGTCTCGCTGCTCCCGCTCTTTGGCGAGCGCCCGCAGCTCCTCCGCCCGCTTGCGCAGGGGCACATTGCCGACCTCGACGGCGTACATGGCCACCGCGTCGATCGTCTTGAGGGCGTCGGCGGCCCGGCCAAGCTCCAGCTCCAGCTCGGCGGTCCAGGTGCGGGCCACGGCGAGGTGGCCCCCGAGACCGCGGTTCTTGAAGTCGTCGAGGATGGACTGAACTTCGTCGTCCAGACCGTCGAGGAGCGACGCATCGTCCGCCGACTCCCGGGCGCGACAGACCAGCTGCAGCATCCGGACCCGGCCGGCCTCCACCAAGTCACCCGCCTTCTCGGCGACCTTCCGGGCAGCTGTCGCGAGCGTGCTGGCCTCGGGCGTCTTGCGCCGCACGGCGACCTCTGCCCGACGGCGTGCCAGCTCCACCTTCTCGGCATCGATGCCGTGGGCTTCGGCCAGATCGCTGGCAAGCTCGTACCAGTGCTCGGCGTCCTCGAAGAGCCCACGGTGAAACGCGAGGTCGCCCAGGTTGCCGGCCGCCATGGCCTCCAGATCCGGTTGAGCGGAGTCCCGTGCGCCGGCGTGGCCCTGCTCACCGCAGCACCGCGCCCGCTCCCACCGACCGTCCTCGGTGTAGGCCACACAGAGGTTGATGTTGAGGCGGTTGACCTCAGTCTGGGCGCCGAGCCGCTCACAGAGCAGCAGCGCCCCTTCCCACCGCTCCAGCGCCGCGCGGCGGTCCCCGCACTGGTACGAGGCCAGCCCAGCGTTGTTGAGCATGCGTGCCCGCTGAAGAGCCGGCAGCCCCGAATTGGCGTCCGCGCCGGCCTCGAGCACGTCGGCAGCCTCACGCACCCGACCGGCGTGCCACAGCAGCCGACCGCGCATCCCTTGGAGCAAGGCCCGACACGGGCGACCCCGGGCCACGTTCTCCGGCACATCGTCCAAGATGGCGATGGCAGAGTCCACATCACCCAGCTTGTGCACCGACTGGGCCCAGGTCCCGTGCAGGGTCACCCATGCCTCCTGACCCTCGACGCTGGTGCCCACCGGGGTGGCACAAGCCGCCCGCGCGACGGCCTCGGCCGCGGAGAAGCGCCCCGCGGCGAAGTGGGCCTGCGCTTCGAGAAGCCGGACGGACAGGGACGGCCGGTGTGAGTTGCGGGCGAGCAGTGCCCGGGCCTTGGCCAACAATGCCAGGGCCACATCGGGCTCTTCGTCGACGTGAATCTTGAGCCGAGCCATGGCCCGAAGAAGCTGTAGTGATGAGCCTTCAGGGCTGGCATCCAGCTGTTCCTGACCGATGGTGCGGGCCTCGTCGACCCGGCCGGCCGCCACAAGGGACTCGACCACGGGACCGGCCAGCGCCATGTCCGGTGCAGCCCGCCACATGCCGATCGCGAGACGGGCGGCGTGTTGGGGATCCACACGAGATCCCACCGTCAGGCTGTCGGGGCCGACCGCGATGATGAGCGCAGTGTCTTCGGATGCCAGCGCGTGGTGGGCGAGCTCGAGCACAGCGGTCGCGCCGTCCTCATGCATGAGCTGGGCCAGCATCCGGTGCAGGTGGCGCACTTCGTCGCCGAGCGTCTGCATCACCGCGCTGCGCTGATCCTGGCTCGCCATGCGCAGCTGGGCGCCGTCCGCGACGACCAGGCGCCGCATGACCAGCGCCTGCACACTCTCGGTGAGCTGGGTCGGGTCGATGTGGAGCAGGTCCGCCATCGTGGAGATCGCCAGCGGGGTCTCCGACACGGCCACCAGCCCAGCGACGTCCCGCTCCCAGCCGGTCAGTGCGATGTTCCGAATGCCACCGAACGGAGGCAGCTCCGCCACAAAGTCGTGCAGCCGGGGCACATCGAGCAGCCAACGCCGTGCGCGGCGGATCAGCACCCGCGCGTCGCACAGCCCTGACAACACACAGACCCACCGTCCCGGAAAGCCCCCGAGGGTGGGGTGGAGGTGCTGGACCAGCGTGGAGGCCGATGCATCACCGCCGAGAATCCGCGTGACCAAGGACCCAAGCTCTGCTGTGCCCATCGGGGCCAGCATGCACGCGTGCTCCAACCACGGCGGAACCGTGGTGCCGGCCACCAACAAGTGCAGCCCGTCTTGGGCAGCAATGGCCGCGGCGAGCAGGGCAACATCTTCGGGGTGCCGCTCCAGATCGTCGGCAACGATCCACAGAGGGCCGCCCGCGCGAGACGCCAGCATCTCGGCCACCTGGCGGGCCCGCATGTTCAGGTCAGGCTCTTCGGGCAGATCCGCTTCGGGACCGCTCAGCTCTGCCGTGGTCAGTGCACGCCGGGCCGCTTGCCAAGGAATGCTCGACATCTCCAGCCGGATCCATTGGATGCCCCGCGCGCGGAGCTCCACTTCGGCTTGGTGCAACACATGGGACCGACCGGTGCCGGCCGCGCCCACAATCGCCAAGGCACCGCCGTCAGCGAGCCATCCTGCCACTGCACGATCGACGGCGGGCACCGGCACATGGACCGCGTGGGCCCGGCGCAAGATGGCGGAGCCGTCGGGCTGGGGCAGGCGGAAGCCATGGGACTCGAGGATGTCCGCCACAAAGCCGGCGGATGGGCGGAGCTCACCTTCGGGCGCCAGCATCTGGCTGAGCAGCTCCCGCACCCACGGATCACAGGTCACCGCATCCGGTGTGGCTGCGCCCCGTCGCGTCAGCGCCGTCGAGATGCCCTCATCGAACCAGGGCAGCCCGCCATGGATGATCTCCCAGAGGACCAGTCCGAGGGCATAGACGTCGGCAGCGGGCGTGGCTGGCGCGCCCCGCATGCGCTCGGGGCTGGCGTAGTGAAGTGTGCCGGCGCCCGGCTGGCCGCACGCACCGAAGTCGACGAGCCACATCCGAAGGTCGCCAATGTGGTCCACCAGGATGTTCTCGGGCTTGACGTCACCGTGCACCAGCCCTGCGTCGTGCACATGCGCGAGGGCATCCGCCATCACCGCAATGAGCTGGAGGGCGGCGCTTGCGGGCGCACGACCCCGGCGCAGCATCTCGGAGAGCGGCCGACCGACCGCCAGCTCCATGGCCACGTAGGGGCTGGGCGCAACTTGGGCGTCGAAGAGCGTGGGGATCGCGGGGTGGGAGAAGCCCGCAAGCGCGCGGACCTCGTCACCTGGCGGCTCCGACAACAGCTTGACAGCCGCCACGCGGCCGAGGGCATCCACAGCACGCCAGGTTGCGCCGAACGCACCCTTGCCCAGCAGCGTCTCCAGCCGCCAAGCACCAGCCATGTCACCTGGGACGGGCTCCCTAGTCATCGCCAGACCTCCAGATCCGGCTCACCCGAGGGGTCGGGATGAGCCTTGTAGATCTCCTCAACCTCATCGGGTATCGAAAGGAAGACCTTGACGAGGTCCGGGTCGAGCTGGGTGCCTGCGAGGGCAGAAAGACGGGAGATGACCTCCGGCAGCGGGATCTCGGCCCGGTAGCTTCGGGACGAACGCATCGCGTCGTAGACGTCCACGACCGCGACGACCCGGGCCTCGATCGGGATCCGGTTGCCCCGAAGGCCCTGGGGATATCCAAAGCCATCCCACCGCTCATGGTGGAACATCGCCACATTCACCGCGGAGTTCGGGAGGGCCGCACTGCGCAGCAGCTCCGCGCCGATCAGCGTGTGCGTGCGCATCTCGTCCCGCTCGACCGGCGTGTAGAGATCCGGCTTGCGCAAGATGTGCTCCCGCAGCCCAATCTTGCCGACGTCGTGCAAGCCACCGTAGAACTCCATCGACTGCACCACACTCGCCTCACACTGGGCCCGTCGGGCCAGCAGCGCCGCGAGCGCCCCCACCCGGAGCACATGGTTGCGGGTGCGCTCGGCATCGGCCCGACCCGGTCGCTCCATGGCCGCCGCCAGCACCACCACAAGCTGGCTGAGCTGGGCAATGCGGGCGTCCTGCTGGCCCACGGGGGGAGCGGCCACAGTCTTGGTGCTGGCCCCATGCCGAGCCCGCGGGGTGATCTCCGGGTGCAGCCCATGCTTGGACGCTGCACGCCGCAGGCTGGAGCGAAACTCCGACGGATCAAAGGGCTTGACGATGATCTCATCGACCCCCACCTGACGCAGGCGGGCCACCGACTCGACGCTCTGATCAGCGGTCACCACCAAGATGGGGCGGCGGCGCATGCAGGGAATCGCCCGCAGTGCTTGCACCACCTCCGGACCATCCATGCCCGGCATGTGATAGTCCGAGATGACCATGTCCGGCTCGTGCTCGACCGCCATTGCGACCGCCTCGGGCCCATCAGCGGCTTCAAGCACCCGGAACCCTGCGCGGTCCGCCAGTCGGCGTTCCAGGGCTCGGAGGCTTGGGTCGTCTTCAACAATCAGGATAGTCGGCGCGGCCATGGGGCCCTCCATGCTCCACCCAACGGACCCGCCCGAGCGAACGTTGAGGGCTTGACGCAGTACAACGCGACGAGATCCGGGCCGGGCCCGCGGTCCGGTGCGGGTGCTACGCTGGCGCCGGCATTGCCGTGCGGTCCCCCTCCGCCAAGGTGGACCTCTTCCAAGATGGACCCCCTCCAGATTGGACCCGCTCGCCCGCCTGCTCCACCGCCCGCCAGCGACGCCGAATGATCGACCCCCACCTCGCCCCACCTCCCGATGCACGCCTGCCCTCTGCGGGGCGACTGCGGGCGCTGGGTATTGCCGCGGTGGTCCTCTGGATGGGCCTCATCGCCGCCGGCTACGCCACCCGCCTGCAAGCAGAGTCCGCCATCGCATCTGCCCGGAGCCGCCCACCTGGGCCGGCCCCCCAAGCGATGCCCCCGCCGTCGATGGGCACCCGAAGTGAGCCCACCCACCCACCTCCCCGGCCCCCCGAGCCGCCGCCCCCGGGACCGCGCCCATGACCCTCCCTTTCATGGGCAGCCGCCGGTGTGGCGCCGTGGCGATGCTGTGGTTGCTCGCCGGCGGATGCGGCACCAGCGAGGCCCAGAACACCCCGCCCCACGGCATCATCATCGTGTCCATCGACACGCTTCGGGCCGACGCGACCTCCCCCTATGGCGCCCCTGCCGACCGCACGCCGAACATGGCGCGCTTGGCCGCTGAGAGCATCGTCTTTGACAATGTCTTCGCCCAGTCCAACGAGACGCTGCCCAGCCATGCCTCGCTGTTCACCAGCCAGCTCCCCAGCCACCTCGGACCGGTCAACTACGACCTGACCATCCCCGATGGCACGCCCACCCTCGCCAGCGCTCTGCGCGACGCGGGCTGGAACACTGCCGCAGTCGTCGCGGGTGGCCACCTCGCCCGCATCTTCGGCCTGGACGACGGCTTTGGGCTGTATGTCGAAGGCCGCCGGTGGGGCAGCTTCCAAGAGACGCTGCCGATGGGGGTACGGTGGCTGGAGCAAGCGGTCCAAGGGGACGCACCGTTCTACTTGTTCCTGCACTCCTACGACTGCCACGGCCCCTACACCAAGCCCGGGCTGTTCGGGCTTCAGGGCTCCCCTGGCTACGACGGGGCGATGCTCAACTCCGCCCACAACCCCCAGACCTACACCCGCATCTACGGCTCGGCCTACTTTCCCGAGTTCCCGCTGGAGCGGATCGAGAACAGCAAAGGCGAGATCGTGCTCAAAAAAGGGGAGCGGACCGCGCTGCCCGCCTGGGCCCAGACCGACGTCCCGCGGGTGACCCTGGGGCCCGAGGACCAAGCGTTTCTTCGTGGGCTGTACACCACGGGCGTGGTCTACGCCGACCTCTGGCTGGGGGTGTTGCTCGACGAGCTGGACCGCATGGGCATCGCCGACACCACCACGCTCATCGTGTTGTCCGACCATGGCGAAGACACCCTCAACCACGGCTTCATGGGCCACCGCATCGAGCTGCACGACGCGACCACCCAAGTGCCGCTGATGGTGCGGCTGCCCAAGGCCCAGCGCAGGACCGGGCGGGTGAAGGACCTGGCCCAGCTCTTGGACGTGGCGCCCACCGTTCTCGGGCTCGCCGGCGTGGCGGTGCCCGACTCGATGGAGGGGCTCAGCCTCCAGGGCTGCATCGTGGGCGAGGGCTGCACCACCTCGGGGGTGGCGGTGAGCGAAGCGGTCGACCAGCTGGTCTCGGCGACCGACGGCAGGTTCCGGCTGACCGTCGATGGACTCGAAGCCCACGATGTGGCCGTGGACGCTGCCATGGCCCACCCGACAGCGCCCCAGGTCCAGCTCTGGGATGTGGGCGGCCCCCCCGGCAGCGACACCGAGCTGCCCCTCGAGAAGCTGCCCGCGGCCCGCATTCAGCAGCTCGCGGACCTCGCCCGCGCCCAGAGGGCCCGCTGATGCGACTGACCCTTCTCGTGGGGGCGGTCCTGGCCGCGGGATGCCAGCCCACCCCCAAGCACCCGTCCCTCACCCAGCGCCTGACGGTCCTCGCGGACACCGATCACGACGGCACGGTCACGGTCGCCGAGATCGATGCGCTGCGGTTGCCCGGCGACCCCTCCCCCTCGGGCGACACCAACGGCGATGGCATCCTCCAGCCGATCGAGCTGGAAGCTTGGTTCCTCAAGACCAGCCCGTCCGAGAGCCAGCAAGAAGCCCAGCTGTCGCTGCAACCCCGGCGCCACCCGCCTCGGGGTCCCCAAGGTGCTGCACAGCCCGCGTCCAGCTCCCCCGCACCGATGCCGGTCGCCCCGTGAATGGTCTACACTGCGGCATTGTGGCCCTGCTTTGTTTCGGGTGCACCACCACACCGTCGACGCCCGCGCGTGCGCCCGATGGCCCTCCGGATGTGCTCGTGTTGGCCATCGAGGACCACCCCACCTTCGACACTCGACCGTTCTCCGCCGCCACCGTGCTGCTGGCGGGCATGCCGATCCACCCGTCCACCGAGGCCGGCTGGGCCGCACTGCTGGCGGGTCAGTGGCCCGGCACCCGCAACGCCAGCCCCCCCAACACCGTGCACTCGGTGCTGCGGCTGTACGGCTACGAGACCTTCGCCCTCACCACCCCCGCGCTGGATGCCGCCGCCAAGCGGGGACCTTGGCTCACCGAGGGTCTCCAGCCGCTCAAGGGCCCCTGCGCCGCCGACGCCATCGCCGACTTTGGCCAGCGGGCACCGGCCCAGGGTCAGACCGCCCTGTTCGCGGTGGTTGGGGTGAGCGATGGTCCGAGCTGCCCGAGCGCCCTGGACGCAGCGCGGGTGCTCGCCAGCGGACGGACCCACCCCCTCCAGCTCATCATCACCGGGCTCAACGATCCCACGGCGAAGGTCGCACAAGCGGAGCCCCGGGCCCCCCTCGTCTTGCAAGGCCCCGGCTGGACACCCGCCAGGGTGCACGGTCAAGCCAGCATTCTCGATGTGCTCCCCACCGCTCTGGCGGTGGCCGGGGCGGTGACACCGAGCGATGCCGACGGGGTGAACCTCTTGCAATATCAACAACTTGGCAAGGCCGCGCTCTCACCCATCCTGTTCTTGCAAGATGCCGACAACGACCTGCTGGTGCGCACATCCCTGCATCGCTTGCTCATCCCCGCTGCACTGCGCCCCCTGCTGGACCCCACCGTCGACATCGAGAGCGCCGACCCACGCTGGGCAGGGCTCACGGCCGAAAACCTCGACGGCACACCGGCCGGGGATGCCGTGCGCACAACCCTTCTCGATGCTGCCCGCTCCTGGGAGCGCAGCCTGACCGGGACCACCGCCAGCGACCGGGCCGGGGCCGACACCCTGCGCGCCATGCTCGCTGAACAGGGCTACTGGAAGTGACCTCTTGAGCGACACTCTCGAGACGCCCGATCCCGCTCGGGACCGCCAGACCACCCTGCGCGGGCTGGCCTTGCTCGGCTGGGTGCTGCTGTTTGCTGTGCTCAGCACCACAGCGGCGGAGTGGACCGGCCTCGGCGATGTGCAGTCCCCGGCCTGGCCCACCGACATCCAGGCCTTCCGCGAGATGCACCTGGACCAGCCCCCGGACTTGGTGATCTTGGGATCCAGCCGCGCCAGCTTTGCGATGACCCCCGCGTCCTTCGACGCGTGCATGACCAGCTCGCTCGGCCGGCCGACGACGACGTTCAACCTGGCCCGCACCTTTGCGACCGCGTCCAGCTTTGAGCGCACCTGGCGCACGATGCTCGACACGCCGGAGCGCCGGCCCAAGGTGTTGCTGTTGGCGCTCGGTCCCGAGGCCCTCGACGACCACAACCCGATGATTCCGGCCCGCCTGCGCGCCGACACGCCCCTGGCCGATGTGCCCCGGGAGCTGGCCCAGGTGCGGTCCCCCGACGAGCTCTTGGCGGTGCTCCGGGCGCCCATGCGAGGCATCGAGAACATCGTGGCCACCGTCTTTCAGCGCCACCGCAGCGACGAGCGACTGACCTGGATGATGGTGCACTACGGCGGCGGCCAGTGGTGCGAGGGGTCCGGGGCGTGCACCCAGACCAACTCGAACAACTCAAGGGTCGCGAACCGCTGGGACAAGATCCAAGACGAGTTCTATACCAACGTCCGCCAGCAGCGCTTCAGCGACTACACCATCGGCCAAGGCCGGGTCCACGAACGCTTTGTTGGGTTGTTGGACGCCGCAGCAGCGGCCGGCACCGATGTGGTGTTGGTGCGCTTGCCGCTGCACGATGACTTTCGGGAGGCGGTCCCGCCCGAAGCGATGGCCCACTACATCGCGCTGACGGACCAGATCGCCAAGGACCGCGGGCTCACGCTCTTCGACGCCCACAAGCCAAGCGTCACCCGAGAGAAGCGGGCATGGATCGATCCGGACCACCTGGGCCCCCGCGCCAGCACCCGCCTCAGCCGAGAGGTCTGCCGCACCGCCGTCGTGCCGCTGCTTCAGGCCGAGGCCGCTGTCCCCACCCAGGGACGCTGAGCCATGCTCTTCAACTCCTTTGACTTCGCGGTCTTCTTGGCGGCGGTCTGGCCGGTCTACCGGCTGCTCCAGGGCAAGCGCTTGCCCCGGTTGCTGTGGATCCTGGCCATCAGCGCCTTCTTCTATGGTTGCTGGAAGCCCTGGTACCTGATCCTCATCTTCGCTTCGACCGCGATGCAGTTCTTTGTGGGCGGCCGCATCCACAAAGCGAAGACCGACAAGGGCCGCACCCAGTGGCTGTGGGCCGGCATTGTCGGCGACTTGTGCATGCTCGGCGTGTTTAAGTACGGCAACTTTGTGTTGGACAACGTCGCGGCCTTGGCGGCACTCGGGGGAATGCAGCTCCAGCTCCCGCCTGTGCCCGCCGAGCTGCCCGTGGGCATCAGCTTCTACACGTTCCAGACGCTGTCCTACATCATCGACATCTGGCGCCGCCGCATCCAACCCGAGAAGTCGTTTCTGGACTTCTCGGTCTATGTGTTCTTTTTCCCCCAGCTGGTGGCGGGCCCCATCGTGCGGGCGGCGGACTTCTTGCCCCAGCTCCGCCAGCGGCCCCGACTCGACCCCAAGTCCCTGGGCGAGGGGCTGTTCCTCATCTTGGCCGGACTGACCAAGAAGATGGTGCTGGCCGACACCCTCAACGCCTTTGTGGTGACGCCCTTCTTCGCCCAGCCCCAAGGCCGCTCGTCGCTGGAGACCGTCTACACCCTGTGGGCGGCCAACTTCCAAGTGTACTGCGACTTCTCTGGCTACACCGACGTGGCCACCGGTGCGGCGCTGTTGTTCGGCTTCACGCTGCCGAAGAACTTCGACCGGCCGTTCTGGTCCCAGACCCCGATGGAGCACTGGCGGCGGTGGCACATCAGCCTGTCGACCTGGCTCAAGGACTACCTGTACATCCCGCTGGGCGGCTCTCGACGGGGGCCGTGGCGCACCGACTTCAACCTCACGATGACCTTCCTGCTCGGCGGGCTGTGGCATGGGGCGGGCTGGTCATTTGTGGTGTGGGGCCTCTACAATGGCGTGCTGCTCGTCATCTGGCGCCGCTGGGGCCCCCGGGATGCGACCACCATCTTCGGACGGGTCTGGCGCACTTTCCTGACGTTCAACGTCATCTGCCTGGGGCTCGTCTTTCTGCACGCCCACAGCTTTGACGAGGCCCTCGCGTCGCTGATGGGCCTGTTCCGCCCGTTCAGCGCCCCCCTGTCCGCCTTCCACCCCGGCGGCTTGCTGGCATTTGTCGGCGCGGTCGCCCTGCACTGGACACCCCAGGGCTGGAAGCGCACGCTGCAGGACGGCTTCAGCGTCGCGCCCCCGTGGGCCATCGCGGTCGTGGTGGTGGTGGCGGTGGGCGTGCTGAGCATGTTCTCGCAGCTCGCGGCCCCGTTCTTCTACTTCCAGTTCTGAGCCCAGGTGCGGCTGACCGGCTGAGGCCACGCCCGGATGAACTGCCGAGAGTGCCCTCCAGCGCACAACCTTGACCGTGGTAGCCCGGCGCACTAACGGGCCTCCCCACTCGGCAGCCCGGAGCTTGTCCATGTCCAGTCCCGCCGAAGCCCTCGCCGCGCTGTGCGATGAGTTTGACCAGCAGGTCGCTGTTGTCACCGATCAAGCGGCCCTCGACCGTGTGCGTGCCGACTTCATCGGACGCAAGGGCGCGGTCACCCAGTTCCGGTCGACCCTCGACTTCAAGTCTCTGTCCTCGGACGACAAGCGGGCCCTTGGCCAAGCGCTGAACCGCACCAAGACCCATGTCGAAGCGGGCCTTCAGGCCGTGGTGGACCGGCTCGAAGCCCAAGCCCGCGCCCGCCCCGAGCTCGACTTTGACCTCACCCTGCCCGGCATCGGCAGCAACGTCGGTGGGCTGCATCCCATCACGCTGATGCAAGCCGAGGTCGAAGACATCTTCCGCGGCATGGGCTTTCGAATCTACACGGGCGACCACGCGGTCTCGGAGTTCGAGAACTTCGATGCGCTCAACATTCCGAGCGACCATCCCGCCCGCGACATGCAAGACACCTTCTTCCTCGACAACGGCATGGTGTTGCGCACCCACACCAGCTCGATGCAGAACCGGGCGATGCGGGACCTCGGCGTGCCCCTGCGGGCCATCTTCCCGGGGCGCACCTTCCGCAACGAGACCACCGACACAACCCACGAGAACACCTTCTACCAGCTCGAAGGCATGTTCATTGACGAGCACGTCACGGTGTCGAACCTCATCGCGGTGATGAAAGAGCTGCTCAGCCGGGTGTTCGAGCGGGACGTGGACGTGCGGCTGCGGCCGGGCTTCTTCCCCTTCGTGGAACCGGGCTTTGAGCTCGACTTTCGGGCCGATCTGGGCAAGGGCTGGAAGTGGATCGAGCTGATGCCCTGCGGCATGATTCATCCCGTCGTGCTGCGCAACGCCGGCGTCGATCCCGACCGCTACAGCGGCTTTGCCTTTGGCCTCGGGCTCACCCGCCTGGCCATGTTGAAGTTCAAGCTCCCCGACGTGCGGCTGCTCAACAAGGGCGACCTGCGCTTTGCCGAGCAGTTCCGCGCCACGCTCTGAAGCGGAGCGACGCCGCCTGAGTGCGGCCCAAGCGCGCCCCTGCACTCCCCCCTGCGAACAGGCAGCCCCGTGTACATCTCTGTTGACTGGATCTCCGAGTATGTGGACCTCGACGGCATATCGGCCGAGGACCTTGCCGAGCGCATCACCATCCACACCGCTGAAGTGGAAGGCGTCGAGACGCTGAACCGGGCCGTGGCCGACGCACTGGTCGTGGATGTGTTGTCTTGTTTTGCGATCGACACGGGCACCAAGACGGTCCATGTGGTCGAGCTGGATGCCGGCGGACGGCGGTATCGCACGGTGTGTGGGGCCCCGAACGTCCGGGCGGGCATCAGGGCGGTGTTTGTGCCTGCAGGCGGCGCGGTGGCCGGGGGCAAGACCCTCGAAGACACTGAGCTGTACGGCCATCCCAGCGAGGGCATGCTGTGCTCAGCCGCCGAGCTGGGCATGGGCACGGCCCACGAGAGCATCGTCGAAGTCCCGGGGAGCATCCCAGCGGGAACGCCCTTGGCATCGCTGGTTCCGGCGACCGACACCCTCATCGAGATCGACAACAAGTCGCTCACCCACCGTCCCGATCTGTGGGGCCACCATGGCTTCGCGCGGGAAGTGGCGGCCATCTTCGGCCGGGCCCTGCGCCCCCTCGACACAACCGATCTCGACGCGTTTGCGGACCTGCCCCCTGTGCCCGTGACGGTGGCGGACCACGGCGACTGTCCTGTCTACACGGCCATTGCCATCGACGTGAGCGGCGACCAGCCCTCCAGCTTGACGGTGCAGCGGCGGCTGCTCGCCCTGGGCACCAGCCCCCGGTCGGCGCTGGTCGACCTGACCAACTATGTCCAGCTGGAGCTGGGCCAGCCCACCCACGCCTTCGACGCCCGCAAGGTCAGTGCGGTGCGGGTGGGGCCGGCGGGGAAGACCCAGTCCTTCACCACGCTGGACGGCAAGTCGTGGGCGCTCGAACCCGACGACCTGCTCATCCACAATGCCGATGAACCGGTCGCCCTGGCGGGCATCATGGGTGGCCTCCACAGCAAGGTCGAGCCCGACACGACCCAGCTGCTGCTGGAGAGCGCCAACTTCCGGGGGGCCCGGGTGCGCACCACCGCGTCCCGCCTGAACCTGCGCACCGACTCCAGCCTGCGCTTCGAGAAGAAGCAACCGCCCGCCAACGCACGGCTCGCCGCCGCCCGCATCACCCGCTTGCTGGAGACCGAGGGGCTGTCGCCCAAGGTGCGCTCCCGGCTGACGGTGGTGGGCGACCTGCACGACTCACCGCGCATGCTCAACGTTCCCGCGGGCTACCTCACCCGCCGGGCCGGTGTCGACATCAGCGACGCCCGCGCCCTGAGCATCCTGACCAGCTTGGGCTTTGGGTGCACCATCCTGCCCGGTGGTGGCCTGGACGTCGCAATTCCCAGCTTTCGGGGGCTGCGCGACATCGCCATCTTGGAAGACATCTCCGAAGAGGTGATGCGCATCTACGGGTATGACCAGATGGAGCCGGTGCTGCCCGCCGCGCCGATGCGGTCCACCGACAACGACAAGGGCACCCAGAATGCCCATCGGCTGCGCCGCTTGCTCGCGGGTGGACACCGCTTTCACGAGCTCCACACCTACTCGTGGACCGACGATGAGTGGCTGTCGACCATCGGCTTTGAGCCCGGGGCAACCCTCAACCTGACGAACCCCATCGCGGCTGGCCGGGGTCGCATGCGCACGACCCAGCTGCCCAACATCCTGGGGGTGGCCCGGGACAACCGGCGGGTGCGCGACGACTTCCGCATCTTCGAGCTGGGCCGCACCTTCTGGCTGGGTGCCCAGGGCGACAAGCACGAGGCCGACGAGCTGGCCGGACTGAGTGTCGTCCAGTCGGACGCCCAGAACGAAGAGCTGCACTTCCGCCAGATCCGCGGGGCGATGGACGACATTGCCGCGGTGACCGGCCTCCCGCCGTTCAGCTATCGTCGTGTGAAGACCCCACCAGACGCGCCCTGGTTCGCGCCCGGCCTCGCGCTTGAGATCCTCAAGAATGACGTGGTCATCGGACACATGGGGGTCATACCCCGCGAGCTGAGGACGAAGGTGCTCGACCGGGGCCACGGCGTCTGGTTCCGGCTGGAGATGCCCGCGCTGATGGGGGAAGGCTTCCCCGAGCAGCCCTATGTGGCGCCCTTTGTCTACCCCGGCTCTACCCAGGACTTCACGTTCTCCTGGCCGGTAGTGGACGGCTACGAAGCCCTCGCCGACGTCATCAACGCCCACTCCAGCCCCCTGCTCGCCCGCTGGGAGCTGGTCGACTTCTACCGGCCGATGGTGTCGAAGAAGAAAGCGGCGCCGAACGGCAACTACAGCTTCCGCTTCCACTTGCAGCTCGAAGACCGCACGCTGACGGCGGACGACATCGAGGCCTTCCGCACGAGCTTCCTGGCCCACGCCCAGGCCCACGCGCTCCAGCAGACCTGAGCGTGGCGCCCGCGCTGCGCCACGACCCCAGCGTCGGCAAGCCCGAGCGCTACCGGGAGCGGCAGTGGGTGTCTGCGCTCGTGGACCGGTGGCCGGCGGGTCCTGCGCCTCAGCAGGTGGTGGTGGTGTCCTGCCAGCGCCAGTCTGGGGACTGGGCGGCCTTGGCGGGCCTCAACCCCGACAGCACACTCGTCTTGGCCCTGGGGGGCGAGCACGGGCGCCCCCTCCCGTGGCTCCAGGACAGCGGGCTTCGGGTGGCCCAGTGCTACCTGCCCCCCACGCAGCAGAGCCGCTGGCGCACCCGGCTGCCCCTCGGCCCCAGCGGCTTCTTGCCCACGCTGCCGCCAGTCCCCTGGGCGGACCGGGACGTGCCCCTCAGCTTTGTGGGCTGGCTGCACCCCCGCCGCAGCGCGCTGTACCGACTGGTGAGCGGCCACCGCCTGCCCGGTCCCTTGCCGTCCCTGCTGCGCGCCCAGCTCAACGCCGTGCTCGACGGGAGGGTGGTCCCGGGCAGCGTGCTGCGCTTCGGTGCGCGCTTTGGCCAAGGCCTGGACAGCGACGCCTATGCCCAAGTGCTCCGTCGCACCCAAGTGGCCCTGTGTCCGCCGGGAACCCGCCAAGACGAGACCTTCAGGCACTGGGAAGCCGCCCGGAGTGGGTGTGTGCTGGTGGGCGCGCGGGTGCCCGGAACCGGACCGCCTGTGCTGCCCATGCCGAGCACCGCCGCCGCGCTCACGGACTTGCTGTCGAGCCCGGACCTCCTGAAGCACCAACACGCCCGGGTGGGGGCGTGGTGGGCACAGTCCGGGCGGCCAGAACAGGTCGCCGCGTCACTGGCGGCGTGGTGGGCCGCCGGCTGATCCGAGGCTCAGGCCGCGGCCGGATCGGAGCTCGCATCCGAGGGTGACTCCGCGTCGTCGGCGTCCCGCTCAAAGAAGAACCAGTGGACCACAAACAGCCCCAGGCCGATCACAATCGCCGCATCCGCGATGTTGAAGCTGGGCCACTCCGCGGTCCCAAACCACTCCAGCAGCTTGGCTTTGGCGCTGGGGTTGTCGGTGTAGACCCGCAAGAAGTCCGTCACAGACTGCTTTTGCACGCGGTCGATCGCGTTGCCAATGGCACCACTGGTGATCAACCCCAGCGCGATGTTCTGGAGCCGGTCATCCTTGGGCAGCTGCCAGAGCATCTGGAACAGCACACCCACCGCGATGAGGGTGAACACCCCGAAAAAGACCATCCGGTAGTCCGACCCGCCGAACATGCCGAAGGCCGCCCCGGGGTTCTCGGCATGCACGATGTCGAAGAAGCCCGGAATGACGGGAATGCCCTCATCATAGAGGTTCAGCCGGTTCCGCACCATGATCTTCGTGACCTGATCGAAGACCGTGAACACGGTGGCGACCGCGAAGAACAAGATGTACTTGCCGGCACTCTGGCTCCGGGCTTGCTCGCCCCCTGCTGCAGTGGGCTCGGATGCCGGCTGTGCCGACGGAGCCTTGTCTTCAGTCACGGTGACCCTCCTCTGCGCCCATGGCCCAGACCCCACACGGGTCGGCCGACCTCAGACTCCGCGTCATAGCGCTGAGGTCCCCCAGCGGCAATCGGCACCCGGAGCAGCCTCCAGACCGGCCGGCCCCCCCCACTCGGGCTGGCCAAGGGAGCGCCCCCCTCAATCCTCAAGTGAGCGCCGATCTTCCTTCTGGACACCCCTCGCCCAACGGGACCGGGCGGTGCGCACAATCGCGCATGCAAACTGCCGAGAGCTCCCACCAGTGGCGTAAGAAGTGGCCCCTATGGTGGCCAGCGAAGTCAGGGGTTTCGATGCCCGAAGTGGGGGTGCCGGATCTTCGAATTTTTCCCGTTCCCATCGGCCATTTGCCCTGTTTTGTAACAGTCTGAAATAGGAAGATGGTTCGCAACCCCGTAGAAGAGTGGTGTTGGAGGGCACAACGGCCCTGACGCCCACACCCTGGACCGCAGCCGACCTTGGCGTGCACCCAGCTCCGGGGCGACCTCGCCGCCCACGCAACCAGGCTCGCCATCACGGCAGACCCGGTGCTTGGGACGCGCACTCCAATGCTCTGCGCACCAGCGCATATACCCGCTTCGCTCTTTGTTCCACCCCGCTGACCGCGTGTTCGGTCCACTGTTCCCACCCCACGGCATTGCAGGCGCGCCGCCTCTATTTTTGTTTATTCGGCGCTTCTGGTGAGGTGATCTGGTGGTCGACGACGTTGCCCAGACTCAGTGGACATCTTGACGAGGGAAGCCGGCCCAGTTGGCTGGACGAATTGGTCACTCGCTCTTTGGTCTTCCTTAAGTTTGCTCCGTTGAGTGTTTCGTCGCCCTCGCGACGCTGGACGACCCACACACTGGGGCCCGTCCGGCCAAGCGCAGGCATTGGCGCTCAAGGCATGGGTCAAAACGGCGCTGGGCTGGGTCCTTCACGGGGCCTGCCCCGCCAACCCACGACCCCCGCGGCCTTGATCGCCCGCTGAGCCAGCGCCTCTCCAGCATTGACGCTTGGACTCGCGCGGCTCCCCACGCTTTTTTGGTCAGAAGCCACCCCCGCACCTTCCTCGGAAAACCAATCGCTCCCAGGTCAGTTTGAGATCAAGGATCCTTGGGAGGTGCGGCGGGCGGTCTCTGTTCCCCCGCCCAGGGGCAATGCCCGGTCCCCCGGCATGTGGGCGCCGCCCCGCGCGCTGGCCCCCCCGTTGACGCCCCCGGGGGTTGGGGCATAGCTTCACACATGCGCACGCTCTCCCACATCCCCATCGCCTTGTCCCTTGTTGGATGTGCGGACCCGGGCGAGGGTGTGGAGTCTGCAAAGCGCCTCGCTGCCACCGCTCATGCTGCGGACCGCGTGGATGGTCTGCTCATGCGTCTTCAGCCGGCTCCGCTGGTCGAGCTGGTGGCCGATCCTCCCGGTGTGCTCGGGCTGAGCACCGACTGCCAGGTCCCGCCGCCGCCCGGCGCGCTTGCGGCTTGGGCCGGTCCCTGCATTCAAGGTGATGGCAGCCAGATCGTCGGCGAGCTGGTGGTGGGTACGGCTTCGGACGGCGACTGGTTGTCGGCAAGTGGCTTCGAGCTGATCGATGTCGACGGGCTGGCCGCTCGGGTGGACGGTGCCATCTCAACGGTGGAACAAGGCGAGTACCTGATCCTCGACCTGTCCGGCAGCTGGTGTGGCCTCGGCGGTGTCGCTTGCACCGAAGAAGACCCCCGGTCAACGGTGAGCTGGACGGTGTTCCCGGCGGCCGCGCTGGAGCTCCCCCTGGCGACCTACGACGCAACGGTGAGCGGCGCGATCGATCTCGGTGATGAAGTCCTCGCGGTCGAGGCTGCATGGTCCGTGGACGAAGCGGTGTGTCCGGACGAGCCGGCGAGTGGCACCTTCGCGCTGGCGGGCGCCCATCGCCAGTCGCTCAGCTTGGACGGCGCGACGGCCTGTGACGGGTGCGGCGCATGGCGAATCGGCGGGCGCACCCTGCGGTGGTGCTCAAGCGAGAGTGGGGCCGAACAGAGCTTCTTCGAGATCTCGAACCCCTGAGTTTGACTCGCCGAGTCGCACCCCTCACTCGCACCCCTGACTCGAACCCCTGAGCTGTGCGGGGGCGTCGCTATTCTTCGCCACTGGCCAGGTGCATCGCCGCATGCAAGCGCAGGGCAGTGGTCGGCCCCAGTCCAGGCACAGCAGCGAGCTCGTCAATGCTGGCTGCACGCACGGCCGCCAGCCCCCCAAAGTGTTTGAGCAGCGCGCGCTTTCGTGCGGGCCCCACCCCCTCCAGTCCGTTGAGGCTGCCGGTCAAGGTGCGGTTGCGGCGGCGCTTGCGGTGGTAGGTGATGGCCGCGTCGTGGGTGTCGTCCCGCAGGCTCTGGAGAAGCCGCAGCCCAGGGCTGTTCCCGGGAAGTCGGATGAGGTTTTTGGCCCCGGGGAGCACCAGCTTGTCGAGGGCCTCGCGGTCCCCCCGTGCCCGCTCGGTCTTGGGCTTGGCGATGCCGATGACCGGCAGCAGCATGCGGGTGTCGTCCGGTTCCCGCTGGTGCCGAAAGCCGAGCTCCCGCAGCACCGCCAAGGCGATGTTGAGCTGGCCCTTGCCCCCGTCCACCACCAACAGGTCGGGCAGGTCCCCCTCTTCGAGCCCCCGGCGCAAGCGGCGGCCCAGCACCTCGCCCATGGTTGCGTAGTCGTCAGCGCCCACGACAGTCTTGATCTTGTAGCGGCGGTCGAGGTGCCGGGTGTGCTGACCATCCACATAGACGACCATGGCCGCGACGGGATCGGTGCCTTGGATGTTGGAGTTGTCGAAGCACTCCATGCGCCGGGGCGGCCGAGGCAAGTGGCAGACCCGCTGGAGCTCTTCGAGGGCGCTCGTGTTCCGCTGGGCCGCGTCGAGTCGCCGGGTCCACGCGGCCTCGGCGTTGTCGTTCGCGATCTCGACCAACCGGAGCTTGTCACCTCGGGCGGGTCGAGCGAGGCGCACGGCGGACCCTCGGCGCTCCGACAGGACCTCCGCGAGGGCCTCGGCGTCGGCGACATCGACCGACAGCAGCACTTCAGCGGGAATGTCGGCGCCCCGGCCGTACCAGGTGTTCAGCACCGATGAGAGCAGCTCGCCGTCGTCATCGGACCAGGGGCCATCGGCGAACGGGAACAGGGCGGCCTCGTGCATCATGCCCTGCCGGACGGGCAACAAGGCGACCACACCACCATCGCTGGACCGGGCAAGGCCCCAGACGTCCCGGTTGCCGAGCTTTCGATCCACCACACTCTGGCGCTCGATGCTGGACTCGAGGGCACGGATGAGATCTCGGTCCCGAGCGGCCTTCTCGAAGTCCAGAGACTCGGCGGCGGTCACCATGCTGCCCCGCAAGCGCTGGAGCAGCTCCGTGTTGCGGCCCGACACGAACAACAGCGACTCGGTCATCGCGTCGTTGTATTCCTCGGGGGTGCACAGATCGACGCAAGGGGCGAGGCAGCGGCCCATCTGGTGCATCAGGCAGGGGCGCTTGCGGCTGCGGAGCTCCCGGTCGGAGCACGTGCGCAGGGGGAAGCGCCGGGACATAAACTCAAGCGTGGCCCGCGCCCTGGAGGCACTCGTGAATGGCCCGAAGCTGCGCACTTTCGTGGACTTGGGCTCGATGGCCCGCACGAGGCGGTAGCGGGGCCAGCGCGCGCCAGTGTCGATCTGGAGGTGGAGAAACGAGCTGTCGTCCACCAGCTTGATGTTGTAGCGAGGCCGGTGCTTCTTGATGAGCGTGTTCTCGAGGATCAGCGCCTCTTTCTCGGTCTGGACCACCACGGCGTCCACATCGGCGGCGGTCTGCACGAGAAAGGGCACAAACAGGCGATCGTCTTGGCCCGAGATGTATTGGCGCACCCGGGAGCGCAGGTTCTTCGCCTTGCCCACGTAGACCACCCGGCCGCGCCGGTCCTTGAACAGGTAGACGCCGGGCTCGGCGGGGAGCGCATCGACACGGGCGGACAACGGAAGGGTCATGGCCGGTGCATATCCGGAGCACAGCTCTCGGGCTCAGGGCGTGCCACCACCAAACACGACCCATGCCAAGACCAGCATGAACACGATGAAGGCAGCAGCTGCGAGCGCCGGCCAAGCCCCTCGCGCGGGGCTGTCGTCGATGGCCTCCATCTCGCGAACGGGGCTGGTGTCCATGATTTTGCGCACGTCATCGAGGGACCGGGCGTCTTCCTGCCACTTGCCAGAGCCCAGCTCGTCCTCGCGGGAGGAGCTGCCCGTGACGCCGCCGGCAGAGTTCCACAGCGGGGCGCCGTCCCCGTCGTCGTCGGGGTGGAGGGGCGCCGACGGGCGAGGCGGAGCGGGGCGGGGGGCCGGTGCAGGCGAAGGAGACACGGGCGGCGCAGCAGGAGGCGGCTCTGGCGCGCGGGCTTCGGGGGCCGGGGCGACGGGAGCTTGGACTTCGGGAGCTGGGGCAGCAGGAGCCGGGGACTCAGAGCCCTGGGTCTCGCCACTCGGGGGCTCACCGCTCAGGGGCTCCGCAACGGGCGCCGGCAGTCCATCGGTGGGTGGGTCACTGACCGCCCGAAGCTCGGGGGCGCCCACCAACCGGTAGGGCCGGTCGCTGGGGTCCGCGGGCTCTCCGCCTCCCAGCATTGTCGCCTCATCGTCCTGCTCAAACGGCAGCTCATCCTCACTCGGCGTGGAGAAGCGGTCCGGGGAGGAGTCCGCCGAGGAGTCCGCCGAGAAGGGAGCAGCCCCAGGGTCGGCGGGGGGCGACTCGACCGCCAGCGAGAAGGATGCGGCGGGAGCGTCGTCCGCCGAGTCCTCGGTGGGCTCCACGGGGCTCGTGCCCTCGGGAGGGCCGATGGGGGGCAGCTCATCACTGTCGGGCTCAACCGGTTCGGTCGCCGAGACCACAGCCACCACCAGCGCGGACGGCGCGGGAGCCGGTCCAAACGAGGCGATGACCACCGGTGGCTCATTGACGACAACATCCTCAAGCTCATCATCTTGGACCAGCGTCGGCTCGCCGTCCCCCGATGCATCTTCGGCCCCACCCAGCGCAGGCGTGTGGACCTCCTCGTCGTCTTCCAGGACCGACGCCTCAACGGTGGCCCCCAGCCGCCGACCTGACGTGCGCACCTCTTCAGGCGGCACATGCAACACTTCAGGCGGCACATGCAACACCGTGTGTTCTTCGGGATCGGGAACACCCACCGCGGCCGCAACCTGAGCGCCGCGCTCGTCGTTGGGAGGCGCAGTCGAGCCACGGGGGTCGTGGGGAACCAGGGTCACCTGCAGCCGCTGGGCAGCCGGAGCGGCCGGCGCCGACGCCGCAGTGGACCCCAGAGACACCCGAGCTGGGGCCGTGCGGGCGGTCACCGGCTGGGGGCCCAACCCCACCGACAAGCGGGCCGCGGTGAGCATCGACGCCCCCTCGCGGCGGTCCCGGGACATCAGGGGCTCCAGCGGGGGCTGGGGCATGGCGTCGAGGGACCAGTCCGGTCCAAGGCTCTCAACCAACGCAGCGACCCAGTCCGGATGGCGAGCCAAGACCGCGCGGAGCGCCTGGCGGACCCCGCGGCCCGGCTGGATGCGCAACCGGGCTTGGTCGCGGCGCAGGCCACTGAGCACCAACGGGAGGCCCGGCTCATCGACCCGCTCCAGCTCGAGGGCGTCAAAGATCTCCCCAAGCTGGAGACAGTCGGTGGCCATGGCGCTGGCACCCGGATCAGGCTCAGCGGTCAGGGACTGGGCCAGGGCCGGGCGCACCGTGAGCCGACCCTCGTGGTCCAAGCCCACGTAGCTGGGGTGGAGCGCACCATGAGCCCCACCCCGTTCGTGGATGGCCGCGATCACCGCCGCGACATGCCAAGCAAATGCGACGCAGGCACCGGGCGACAGGATGTCCTTGAGGTCTTCGACATCTTTGTCAATCGACCCCCGCACCACCACAAAGCGTCGGCCATCCCGGGTTCCGGCAATCAGTTCGGGAAAGGGGCCCCACACCGGGAGAGACGCCGCGCGCTGAGCCAGCTCATCACCGCCGACAAACACCTCGGCATCACCCGACACGCCCAGGGCGGACCAGTGTTGCACGTCAGTGGTGGCCGCGGGACGGCGCGCCCGAAGCCGAAATCCAGCAAAGGTCTCGTCAGTCATTCCGGACCCTAGGCCTGGGAAACGTGCAAATCGCGGTCCTTCACCCGGACAAACCCAAGCGAGCCGCAGCCGAAGCAAGGACGCTGGCTGGCATGACGGTCCACGACCACCCGGCGCGGCACAACGCGGCGAGGGAGTATACCGACCCTGCGGTTGTCGCGCCTGCACCCCGCACGGAGACGTCGGGGTTCCGGGCACTCAGCGTTGATTCTCGCGTCCATGCCCGTTACCTTCGCGCGGCTTGTTCCATCCGGAGGATTGCGACGGCCCAGACTGGCGCCGCGCGAGGATGGGTCGGGCACTTTGGCTCCCGGCATCTCCCGTGAGCTCCAGCCCCGACCGCCTGCTCCTCGACCCCCCATCCGAGGCAACTGCCCCCCCAAGGTGCAGTCCTCAAGCTTCTCTTCATCGCCGGCCGCTGCCCGTGCTGTCGTCCCCGGAGCCCCCGAAGACGACATCGTTTCCGCAGCGCCCGTGTGACCGGCCCGGACGTCTGAGCCCATCGGCTCCGACAAGACCACCCATCCCCGGCCGGCGTGCTCTCCCTCTCCCTGCTCGCAGGACTCGGACGCAACTGCGTCCCCTCAGGCCCGAGGCAAGAAATGAACCGCGTAGAAACCGCCATCAACGATGGCCGCTGTGTGATTGCAATCGGCGCTCGCGCGCTGGCAACAGCGGAAGTCCAGGCAGAAATGCGCCGCCGTCCCCTTCCGTTCATCGCACTCAGCGGTGATCCGGTCAATCCGGCCGTTGGCCTAAGCGCCGAGTCGCTGGCGCCGGCCCTCAGCCAGCCTGGTGGTGTGGTGGTCCTGGTCGAGGCAGAAGCGGCGGCTGACGGCCGTGGCCTCGGCGAGCTTGAGCGCCTGATCAAGGAGGGCGACCACAAGCCCCGCCTGACGGTGGCTGCGCGCAGCTTCAACCCCTTTGCCCTGCCCCCAGCGATCCGTCTGCTCAAGATGGATCACGAAAAGCAGCGCGCAGTCGACTTCATGGCATCGCTTCCGGTGCCCGCCCTCGGTGCGGTCCTGGCCCAGCAAGCCGGCGTGGTGGCTGCTGCGGCCCCCAAGGCCAAGGCTGTGGTCGCCAAGGCCCGTGCCCCCCGCCCCACCCTCGTGGGCCGGGAAGAGGAGCTCGCTGCCCTGGCCGCCCTCCTCGACGTCGACGGCTCGCCGATCATCGTCAAGGGCCCCAGCGGCTCCGGACGCCGGTGGCTCATCGAAGCGGCCCTGTCCGCCAGTGAGCTCAAGCGGGTGCCCGACTTCACCTTCTCGCGGGGCAGCGGCATCGACGCCTTCGCCAGCGTGCTGGCCATGCTCGCCCGTGAGTCCGGCGACCCCAGCCTGCACGAAGCGTTGACCGCCAAAGACGCGCCTGCCCCGGCTGCTTTGGCCGACCTCATCGTGTCGGTGGCCCAGGGCCAAGGCCTCGCCGACAAGGTGTGGGTGCTCCACGGCCTCGACACCCTGCTCGACCGCCGCGACTGCAGCTTCTACCGCAGTGGACGCCTCGAGATGGCTCTGCGCAAGCTGCTCGTCTCCGAGCTGAAGCTGCGGCTGGTGTTCCCGGCAACCATGGCCGCGACCTTCTACCGCGAAGGCGAAGCGGCCATCCGCCGCGACCTCGTCCTCGGTGGTCTGAAGGGCCGTGAGCTCCACGAGCTGTTCGCCGCTTGGCACGCCCCGGAATTCCCTCGGGACCGGTTTGGTGCCATCCAAGAGCGGGTCCACGGTCATCCGGTCGCTGCCCGCTGCTTCGCACTGGCGCTGTCCGAGACCGAAGATGGTGATGTCGAAGCACTTCTGGAGCAGCCCCGCTTCATGAAGGCCGACGCCCTGGACGACCATCGCCAGACCGAGAAGCTTCTCAAGAAGCGGATCGAAGCCCTGAGCGAAGAAGATCGGAATGCGCTGCACGCCGCCGCGATGCCCCGCATTCCCCTCGAGGCCGAAGCCCTCATCGCCCTCGGCATCGAGCGCAAGCAGCGCCTCGGCCTGCTGAGCGCTGGCTTGCTGGAGCAGACCACCGGGAACACGCGGAACTACTACGTTCACCCGCTGGTCCAGATCCACCTGTCCCGCCGGCAGATCGACGACTTCGCCCGCATGGAAGAGTTCGGGCTGTGGTGCCTGGGCCGCGCGAGCGAGCTCAAGAAGGGCGGCAAGCTGGTGGACGCGGTCGCACTGGCCCTCGAAGGCAATCGCCTGCTGACGGACGCTCGGCGCCTGCGCTCCCGGATGCGCCTGCCCTACCCCGACCTCGATCCCGACATCGAGAACATCCGCAACCTCGTGCGGCGCCGTGCGCCTCGCCTGGACATCGCACGGATGCGGGTCAACGAGCTCCGGAAGTACGCGCCGAACAACACCGAGCTGCTGCTGTCTGAGATTGACCTCCTGGTCAACGAGAAGGCCACGGTGGAAGTGATCCAGAAGGCGTTCGACGACATCGCTGCCGCCGCGCCCACCCCTGAAGTCTTCCACACCGAAGCGAGCTGGCACCAGACCCGCAACGCCCGGGGCCGCGCGGTCACGGCGCTGGAGCGCGGCGTCGAGGCATTCCCCGAGGATGCCCGCATGCTGCGTCGCCTCGCCGGCTTCTACATCTCCCAGAACCGCAATGAGGACGCCGCGGCGACCCTCAAGCGCGCCCAGGAGATCGAGCCGATGATGCCCGACACCTACGGCATGATGGGTGAGATTCAGGCTGAGCTGGGCCCGGAGAGCTGGGACCTGGCCGTCGAGAACATCGAAGAAGCCCTTCGCCTCGCACCGGGTCACCCAATCCACCTCGCCCGCAAGGCACGCCTGCTTCGCCTGCGCAGCATGATCGACAACGACCGCCGCACCGAGCTTCTCAACGAATCCGAGGCTCTGCTCCGCGACGCCATCAAGGCCGAGAAGGACAACCGCCGGGTGCAAGTGCTCCTGGCAACCGTCCTCATCGACAACGATGGTGACCTTGAGCAAGCGCGGTGGCTCCTGCAGCAAGCGATGAAGCAGCGGACCACCGGGCGTCGTCGGGACAACCCCGCCGCGCTCATCCAGCGGGCCCGCCTGCTGGTCCGCGATGCCGCATGGGAAGAGGCCGAGCGCCTGCTCGCCCGGGCCATCAAGCTCGAGCCCTCCAACCACACGGCCTTCGCCGCCCGCGGTGAGCTTCTCGCCGGCAAGGGTGAGCTTGTGCCCGCCTTTGAGGCATGGAAGACCGCACGGGAGCGCAGCCCTCGCTACGCCGCCGAGCGTGGAGAGTACGACCGCGCGCTCGCCGGTCTCGCCACGGCCATCGAAGCGGCTGCTGCTGCGGCGCCCGCGGTCCCCACCGTGGAAGTCCAGACGCCCGCCAGCACCACCCGCCCCGGCGCCACGGTCCTGCGCAAGCATGAGACCGACGGCGATGGCGAAGCACCGGTCGTCGAGAGTGCCGATGCTGAGGACATCAGCGAGGATGCGGCCCCCGCCGTGACCGAAGAAGCACCCGCCGCCGAGTCCGCTGTGGTCGAAGAAGCCCCCGCCGTTGAGCCCGCCGTGACCGAAGAAGCCCCCGCCGTTGAGCCCGCTGTGGCCGACGCTGAGAGTGCTTCTGACGAGGCCACTGTCGAAGGCTGAGCTTCCCCGCTCCACAAACCAGCCCGCCCCCCCTGTGCTCATCTGCACAGGGGGGGCGGGTCTGTTTGGGGATCCCCTGACCAAAGCAAGGGACCGGTCAGCTGTCGCTCAGGGGGCGATGATCTCGATGCCAGACTCATCGGGGCCCAGGAACACGCGGTAGTCGTCAGGAATCAGCTCGAACTGGGTGAAGGCGTCCGTCACCGGGCCTTGTGCCTGCATCCAGCCGCCGTCCCCTTCGCCCTCCACAAACCACGACACTTCAGCCTGCCGGACCGCACGCGGGTTCGCGTAGGCCTGGGCGCTGATGAAGTCGACCGTGAACTCCATTTCCTGCCGCAGGATGGGGTTCGAGCCCGTCGACACGACCGTCGCAAAGCGATCGAAGGTGTCCCACCCGCCGCTCGACGAGATGTCGGCGTTGATGAGCCCCTCAAAGGCTTCCGGGCTGAGCATCAGCTCACCGTTCGCCCACGAGCTGTTCGGACCTGCGGGGTCCATGGGAAGCATGTCGCCGGTGGCGGCAGTGAGGTCCTGCAGCGGGAAGCCCACAGGCACGGCCAGCCCGAAGCGCACAGTGGCGCCGGTCACCACAGACTCGGCCGGGCCGTAGGCCTGCGCGCCTTGGTGGATGGCGTCCTTTGACTGGTCGTCGATGACGAGCACCAGTCGGAACCCGGTGGTGTCCTGGCCGATGGCCACACCCAGGTCGAGCTTGGAGACCTCGATGGCCGCCTGCAGCGACTCGAGGGTGGTGTCGTCGTCCACGAAGAACACACCGGCCTCACCGCGACCATCGCGCAGCATGATCCAGCCCTGCCCCGCGGCCATGCCGATGTCGGGGCCCGGGAATGCGGTGCCCAAGAGGAGACGCGAGCGGTCCTCCAGCGACACCGGGGAGAGGTCGAAGCTCACACCCGCAGAAGCGAAGAAGGACTGGTCGTGGAAGAACCGCACGGTTGCGGCATCGTCCTCGGCGACCACAGTTGTCGTCCGGAGCTGGTCCGTCGAGTTCATTGGCGAGATGGAGGCGGCGAACAGGCCACCCACAACTTGGATTCCTGGGACTGGCATTGGTCTCTCCTGCATGGCCGGCCGCATTGGACGCGGCGACACACACAGGAGCGGATCCGATCGCTGCCCCCAATAGACCCCACGCCAGACAAGAGCTGCGAAGCCCCGCCCGGCGTGCCCGAGTGCTCCCTCGTGCTCAGACGGGCCGAGCAATCCGGAAGCTCAGATCAGCGGAGCGTGTGCCGGGATCAGCCATCTCCAGCGCCTTGGCCCAAGAGGCCATCGACGGACGAGCCCAGGACCCGGGATGCAGCATCCGGCGGCCATCTTCGGTGCCGTCGGTCAGCCACTCGCCCATGTTGCCGGCGAGATCGGTGATGCCTTCTTCCGTGCGATCCGCAGAGAAGATGCCCACCGCCACCGGACGCCCGAGGGCTTCTTCCCGCGTGTTCGCGTTGCCGTCGCCAAACGGCGCGCCCCACGGGTAGGGCTTCTTGTCTTCGCCCCGCACCAAGAACCGCCGCTCAGCGCTGTTCAACAAGCGCGCGCCATTGGCCCGGGCATACGCCTCGGCTTCCCACCAGGTCGGGCCGGCCGCCGGCTGGTTTGGGATCACCAAGTGGGCCACTTCGGGATCATCCGCGAGGGTGTGCCACCGGTCGGCGCCCGAGTCAAGCCACGCATGGCCCCCCGCGCTCCAGGCCGCATTGTCCTCGTAGCCGCCATTGTCGAGCCAGTGACGGAACTCGGTGGCCGTGACCATGTTGCGCCCCACATCGAGCACGTGACCATCCTCGAAGGTGATCCGCGCCCAGTAGTCCGCGTCTTCGGGCCGACGTAGCCGGGGATCGCCGAGCAACCCCAACACCTCGCCCATTTCCATCCGCTGACGCCCGTTGCCCGCGCAGTCGCCGAGCAGCGCGACCAGCGCACCCACCGTGGACTGCACCAACGCAGCATCCCGCGGCTTGTCCGATGCGAGGGCCCGCGCGAAGCCGACCAGGGGCTCCATGCGCGTGCCTGCACGGGCGGCAAGGATTCGGGTGAGAGTGACGTTGTCCAGCGTGACTTCGCTCATGGCATCCGTGTGGGGCGTAGGGGAAGGGGTGGTCATGGCGCCTCCTGCGCCCACGCCGTAACCGCGCCACGCTGGACTTGGCCATGGCCCCCGGTCTGTCGCCACTTTCCGCGCAGCCTGTCCCCCGTTCCGACACGTTGGCTCAACGCAAAAACGCGGCGCCCAGTCCCATGCACACCACCAACACCAGTGCCGGCGGGACCTCCAAGATCAGCGCCAACAAGGCACCTCCGCCCACCAGCATCGGACCGAGGCTCCCACCCACCTTGGGGGCCAGCAACCACACGGTCCACAGCAACAACGAGATGGCCACGGGCCGGACCGCCGCCAGCGCCCCGTGGACCCATGGGCGGTCGGCGTACCGCAGCAGAAGCTGCATCAGCGCGATGGTCACCACGGCCGAGGGGGCCACCAGAGCCACCACGGAGGTCAGCGCACCCCCGGCACCCGCCACCTCCCAGCCCACGTAGGCCGCCAGCTTGGTGGTGATCGGGCCGGGGAGCGCGTTGGCCCCGCCCAACACATCAACAAACTCCGAGTTCGTCATCCACTGTCGGTGATCCACCACCTCGGCCCGGATCAGCGGGATCATGGACGGCCCACCGCCGAAGCCAATCACCCCGAGGCGCCCCCAGGTCACTGTGAGATCCACCATCAGCACGAGATTCTCCACAACGCGCGCACCGGTGGGTGCCGGCGCTGCCGCATGGCTTATACACCGCCACCCGCTCAGGAGACCACTTGCCCGGCATCCTCTTCATGTGCCCCGACAGCGCCGGACGAGGCCCCATGGCCGAGGCCATCACGCGCCACCTCGCCCCCCATGTTGAGGCGTGGTCCGTCGCCCGCTACCCCGGCCATGTCCGGCGAGGAGCCCGCGCAGCCCTGCGCGAAGAAGGCATCGATGCCAACGGGCTGCGCGCCCGGGGCGTGTTCGAAGTCGACCTCCAAGACGTCGTGCTGGTGGTCACTTTGGCCGAGCTCCACGAACTGCCGGCCCTGCCCACAGGCATCCGCCACGTCCACCATCCCCTCCCCGACCCCGACAGCGCCCCCGACTCCGAGTCCGACGAGGCGTGGTGCGACGCGCGGGACGCCCTGCTGCGGCTCATCCCTCGGCTGTTGCGCACCCTCAACTGAGCCCCGCCGTCCCTCGGTTTGCCCGGCCATCCTGCCCGTTGTAGGCTCCCGCAATGCGCTGTCTGCCCTTCCTGTTTTGTCTGGTCATGGCCTGCTCCGGTGGGAGCGCCACCACGTCCGTGAGTGCCGACTGCGACGCCATGGCGGCAGGGCTGGACCGGGATGTCTGCAACGGCACCCGGCTCAAGGCCCTCAAGGCCGCCGACGTCGACCAAGCGCCCCTTCTCGCGGGCAAGATCACCGATCCCATGGTGCGCGGCGAAGCAGTCACGACATGGGTGGAGGCGAAGGCCAACTGCATCCCCCCTGAGAAAGGGCAGGCCATGTGCAACCTGCTCGATGGACGGGATCAGTCGTACTGCCTGCGGCGACTGTCGGCGCCCCACCTCCAACAAGACTGCACCGGCCAGTGACTCGCATCCTGCCCGTCGTTGTCTTGCTCGGTGCTTGCGGCAACACCGCCCCTCCGGCCCCAGGCCCCGGCGACGTGGCGGTGGGTGCAGGGCCGTCCGCAGTGCCCACCCAGCCTGGCCCCAATGGGGAGCCCCCGCCCGACCCGAACGGCAGCTTGCCCCAGTGCAAGATGTACGAGGGCTCCAGCGTCTATGGCTACTGCATCTACAAGTTTGCAGGTGGCTTTCCAACGGTCTCAGAAGTAGACCGACTGTGTGGCCTCGCTGGCGAGTGGGAAGCCGAGTGCCGCCACGCTTGGGTCGCGGGCCGGATGCATGCCGACAGCGGCGTGGCCACCGATGCGCTGCTGGAGGTCTGCGCGGGCAACCCGGACTGCAGCTTCGAGCTGCTCGACTTCCGCCCCGACACCGATGTGTTGATTCAGATGGACAACTGCCGCAAGCACACGGGCAAGTATGCACCGGACTGTGTGGGCCATGCGATGCAGCGCTGGTGGCAGGCCGGTGTGGACGAGGCCGAGATCGAGCGGATCGCCGCCACCCCCACCCCCTTCCCGAACAAAGTGGGCTTCTGGATTGGGGTCTCCGTGGGCTGCTACGGCGTGGGCGAGTGCTCGGGCCAGGCCCAGACCGCAGACTTCTGCCGCAGCACGGTGGAGAACCTGAGCCGCAACCAGAACCGGTGTCCGACCCAGAGCAAGAAGCCGCTGTCGCACAACCGAGATCGCGGTCCGGCCGGTGCTGGCAACCCGCCGTCGGGCAGCGCCAAGCCCGGTGCCCCAGGTGGACGCAAGCCCGGCCATCCCCCGGGCCACCCGGGCCGCCCCGCTGGCAAGCCCCAGACCCCCCGCCCGAGTCCCTGAGCGCCTGAGCTCCGGAACCCTCCGGCCCTGAACCGAACCCGACAGCCCGGCTGGCGCCCATGCCCCGATCCGCTCTGAAGCGCTCCAAGCGTGTTGTTGTCAAGGTGGGCACCGGTGTGGTCACCCGTGCCGATGGTGGGCTTGCGCTCGGCAGGCTGGGCGGCTTGGTGGAGCAGCTCCACGAGCTCCAGCGGACGGGCACTGAGGTGCTGCTGGTCAGCTCTGGCGCAGTGGGCCTCGGCGCCCGCCGCCTCGGGTTCCCCGGTCGACCCGAAGGTGTGGTCGACCGTCAGGCGTGTGCGGCGGCGGGCCAAGGTGCCCTGATGGCCTTCTATGACGGGCTGTTTCAGCGTCTGGGGGCCGCGTGTGCCCAAGTGCTCATCACCGAAGAAGACTTCCACTTTCGCCAGCGCTTCAACAACCTCACGGCCACGCTGGAACAGCTCCTGAAGCTCGGAGCGGTGCCAATTCTCAACGAGAACGACACGCTGTCGACGGCCGAGCTGGCCCTCGCGGACGGCGGCAAGAAAGGCGGTGTGTTTGGCGACAATGACCGGCTGAGCGCGCTGGTCGCGACCTACTTGCAAGCCGATGCCTTGGTGCTGCTCTCCGACATTGACGCCGTCTACGACCGGCCCCCGACCACGCCCGGGGCGACGGCCATCGCCACTTGGAACGAAGCCACCACCTTTGAGGAGGGGGCGGCGTCCCGGCTCGGTCGCGGCGGCATGGGCAGCAAGATCCAAGCAGCGCGGCTGGCCGCCCAAGGCGGCGTCACGGCGGTCATCACCAGCGGCGACACCCCGGGCGTCCTGCGCCGGGTGCTCGCGGGAGAGCCCATCGGCACGGTGTTTCCGCCCCAGTCTGGGCTTCCTCGGCGCAAAGCATGGCTGGCCTTCGCCACCGCACCCAGCGCCACGGTCCATGTCAACGCCGGCGCCCGGGACGCCCTCGTCGAGCGGGGGGCCAGCCTGCTCGCGGTGGGCGTGGAGCGCACCGAGGGGGACTTCGCACCCGGCAGTGTGGTGCGGGTGGTCTTCGACGGCGACGACATCGCCCGGGGCCTCGCCCGCCACGGCGCCCATGAGCTCGCCGCCCACGACCGTGGCCAGCTCGTCATTCACCGCGACGACTTGGTCTTGCTCTAGTTCACAGGCTCGCAAATAGCGAGCCCGTGAACCAGTGCGTTCTTGGCGGGGGCAAGCCCCCGCGCCGCGCCCCAAAGGGCGCTCCCCCACGTCATCCTCGTACCGAGGCTGACGCCGTCCGGTCGGGGACCGAACGGGTTCAGCACATCGGATGCGCTGAACTAGCCCCCTCCCCCTTCCCTCCGAGACCTGCCCATGGATCCGAGCTCCCCCCAAGCCGTGGCCCTCGCCGCCAAGGCCGGTGGCCGCGCCCTCGCCCGCTTGCCCTCCGCCGCCCGCACCGCCGTGCTGCACCGGGTGGCCCGCGCCCTCGACGCCCACCGGGACCGCATCGCCGTCGAGAATGCCGCCGACGTCACGAGTGCCGCCGAGCTGGTGTCCAGGGGAGAGCTGTCCCAAGCCCTCGCCGACCGGCTGGTCCTATCCCCCGCCAAGCTCGACGCCCTCATTGCCGGCGTACACGCCATCGCCGACCAGCCCGAGCCACTCGGCCGCCGCCTCCGCCACACGCGGCTGGGCCCCGGCCTCGAGCTCGAGCAGATCTCCGCCCCCATCGGCACCCTGCTCATCATCTTCGAGAGCCGGCCCGACGCTTTGCCCCAGATTGCGGCGCTCGCACTCCGCTCCGGAAACGGACTGGTGCTCAAGGGGGGCCGGGAAGCATCTCGCTCGAATGCCGTGCTGCACGCCATCATCACCGAGGCACTCCAGCCGGATGTGGCCGCTGAGACCATCGGGCTGGTGGACGGCCGGGCCGCGGTGGCCGACCTCCTGAAGCTCGATCACGTCATTGATCTCGTCATCCCCCGGGGCTCGGGGGCGATGGTCCGCCACATCCAGACCCACACCCGCATCCCGGTGCTGGGCCACGCCGAGGGGGTCTGCCACATGTACCTCCACCGTGCCGCCGACCCGGCCCTGGCCCCCCGGGTCATTGTCGACGCCAAGACCGACTACCCAGCCGCGTGCAATGCGCTCGAGACCCTGCTCATCGACCGAGACGCCGCCCCGACCCTCGGCCGCACCGCTGTTGAGGCCCTGCAAGCCGCCGGCGTCACCCTCCATGGAGACACCGACTCTGCCGCGCTGTACGGCATTGTCGACGACGCTGACTTCCGCACGGAGTACGGCGCGCTCGAGGCCTCCGTCGCCATCGTGGATGGCCTGGACCACGCCATCGACCACATCCACCGCAACGGCTCGGGCCACACCGAGTGCATCCTCACCGAAGACACCGCCATCGCCGAGCGCTTCTTGGCCGAGGTCGACAGCGCGTGCGTCTTCCACAACGTCTCGACCCGCTTTGCCGACGGCTACCGCTTTGGCCTGGGCGCCGAAGTGGGCATCTCCACCGGCCGCATCCACGCCCGAGGGCCCGTGGGGGTCGAGGGCTTGCTGACCACCCGCTGGCGCTTGCGGGGCCAAGGCCAGAGCATCGCGGCCATCAAGACCCACGACTGGGCCTTCGACTGGACCGATCTGCCCCTCTGACGCGGCGTGGCCTATGATGCGCGGCCCCACCGCTCCGAGACTGCCCGATGACCAGCCCCACGCCCCCGACGACGCCCAGCCTCGGCCTCAGTCTCGTGCCTGTCGTGGCCCTGGTTGCCCTGCTGGCCGGTGTCATCGGTGGCCTGGGGGGCGGCGGACACATCCCCCTGGTGCTCGCCACCGCCGTCGCCGCTGCGGTCGCGGTCTGGGGCCTCCAGCAGCCGTGGTCCAAGGTCCAAGACAGCATGGTGAAGGGCATTGCCGGCGGTCTGCCCGCCGTGTTGGTGCTCATGGTGGTGGGCCTGCTCGTCGGCGTCTGGATCGCCGCTGGCGTCGTGCCGCTGATGATCCACTACGGACTGCTCGTGCTCACGCCCCAGTGGTTCCTCGTCGCAAGCTGTGTGCTGTGCGCCATTGTCGCGCTGGCCACCGGGTCGAGCTGGTCCACCGCAGCGACCGTCGGCCTCGCGCTCATCGGCGTGGGGGAGGCCCTCGAGGTCGACCCGGGCATGACCGCCGGCGCCATCATCTCGGGCAGCTACTTCGGCGACAAGATGTCCCCGCTGTCCGACACGACGAACCTCGCTCCCGCCGCCGCCGGCGCAGAGCTGTTTGAGCACATCCGCCACATGCTCTGGACCACGGTGCCGGCGCTTGTGCTCTCCCTCATCGGCTTCGGCATCATGGGCTTCACCACCGGAGGCGGCACCGTCGATCACGGCCAGCTCAACGTCATCTCCGACGGCATCCAGTCCGCCTTCTTCCTGTCTCCCGTGCTGCTGCTGCCCCCCCTGGCGGTCCTCGGCCTCGTCGTCCTGCGTGTGCCCGCCCTCCCCGCCCTGCTCGCGGGCACCCTCGTCGGTGCCGGGCTGGCATTCTTCGCCCAAGACGCCTCCCTGCAGAGCATCTTGGGCGCGGCGATGGGCGGCTACACGTCCGAGACCGGGGTGGCCGCCGTCGACAAGCTGCTGTCCCGGGGCGGCCTCAGCGGCATGCTCGAGACCATCGCGCTCATCATCACCGCCCTGGCCTTCGCCGGTGTGATGGAGGGCTCGGGCATGCTGGACACCTTGGCCCGGACGGTGCTCAAGCGTGCCAAGGGCGCTGGCGGGCTCATCGCGGCCACGGCCCTGTCCTCGGTCGGGCTCAACATCCTCGCAAGTGACCAGTACATCGCGATCGTCGTGCCCGGTCGCATGTACCGGACGGCCTTCCTCGACCGCCGCCTGCACCCGAAGAACCTCAGCCGGGTGCTGGAGGATGCCGGCACGATGACGTCGCCGCTGGTGCCCTGGAACACCTGTGGTGCCTACATGAGCGGGGTTCTCGGCGTCGCCACGGCAGTGTACTGGCCCTACGCCTTGCTGAACCTCATCACGCCGGCGCTGACGATGATCTACGGCTTCACGCGCTTCACCATCGAGGAGATCAGTGACGAAGAGCTGGCCCAGTACAAGCGGGTGGGCGCGACATGAGCGTGGTGGTGCTGGGGGCGGGCTGCATCGGCGGGTGGGTCGGGGGCCGGCTCGCCGCAGCGGGGGTGCCGGTCACTCTCATCGGACGACAGGCGCTCCAAGCCGCCGTCGCCCGTGGGGGGCTGGTGGCCGAGACCTTGGGCGGTGACCAGGCTCGCTTGGGCCCGGGCACACCACCGGTCAGCCTCGACGCATCGCCGTGCCAAGATGCTGAACTCATCATTGTTTCCGTCAAGTCTGGGGCCACGCAAGAGGCCGGTGCCTTGGTGCGCAGACACGCCCCACCGGGCACGCCGGTGCTGAGCTTGCAGAACGGCTTGCGAAACCCCGAGCGCCTTGTGGCCCTGCTGCCGGACCACCCCGTCATCGCCGGCATGGTGTCGTTCAACGTCGTCTGGGGGGACCTGCCCAGCGATGGCGTGTACCTGCGCCAGACTACCAGCGGCCCCATCGCCATCGCCCAAGACGCCCCGCCCCAGGTGATCTTGTGGATGCAGCAGTGCGGCGTCGACGTGCACGCTTCGGCGAACATGCGCGGGGTGCAGTGGGCCAAGCTCATCCTCAACCTGAACAACGCCGTGAACGCGCTCAGCGGGCTGCCCCTCAAGGCCGAGCTGTCGGACCGGGGCTACCGGCGGGTGCTGGCGGCGGCAATGCGGGAGGCTTGGACCGTGCTCGACGCGGCGGGTGTGAAGCCAGAGCCCATCGGCCGCATGCGTCCCCGCTTGGCGCCCAAGATCCTGCCCCTGCCGGACTTCTGGTTTCGCCTCATCGCCGCGCCAATGATCAAGATCGATCCGGAGGCCCGGTCCAGCATGGCCGACGACGTGGCCCGGGGACGGCTGACCGAAGTGCAGGACATCAACGGGGAGGTGGTGCGGC
>CALOBC010000023.1:0-7187 GCA_942491145.1 Myxococcota bacterium
CGCTTCCGACTCGCCCACCGGAAGGCGCACCCCTTCCCGATCGAAGCGCACCTGTCGAAGCTCGAGATCAGGCACCAGGCCCACGCCAGCTTCAATCGGCACATCACCAGGCAGCAGGTAGCGGGCGACCGTGACCTTCATCGAGACCTTGCCGCCGTCTTCGGCCTTGCGCAGCGCGTAGACCTTTTGGACCGTGCCCTTGCCGTGGCTGCGCCCGCCCAGCAGGACCGCCCGGCCCCGCAACATGAGCGCACCCGCCAGGATCTCGGCCGCCGACGCACTGTGGGGACCCTGAAGCACCACCACCGGAAGCTGGTCAGCGTCACCGCCATCGGAGCGCGCCCGGTACTCGGGGATCAGCCGCTCGACCGGGCGCCCTTCGCGACCTTCCGTGCGCAGCACCGGCCCATCCCCCAGGAACAGGTCTGCGGCCGTGCACGACTGGATCATCGACCCGCCGCTGTTTCGCCGCAGGTCGAGCAAGAAGCCCCGCACCGTGGGGTCACCCCCCAGCTCTTCCAGCGCCCGCCGCAGCAGCACCGTCGTCTGCTCGCTGAAGTGGGTGATCTTGATGAGGCCCATGCCACTGGGGGTGCGCTGCCACGTCACATTGGGCACTGCCACCTCGGCGCGGGTGAGCACCAGCTCGAATGCATCCAGCCCAGTGGGAAGCTCCCGCTCGATCGACAGCACCACTTGAGTGCCGTCCTCGCCCCGCAGTCGGTTTGCCGCACTCGCAGCGCTCATGCCCCGCAGCAGCACGCCATCCACCCGCACCAACCGGTCACCCGCCTTCAAGCCGCCAAGATCGGCCGGTCCGCCCACAAAGACCTCACGCACGACATGCTGGCCGGCCTGGATGCTGAGCTGGGCGCCCACCCCCTCAATCCGCCCCGAGATCCGCTCGTCGAACCGTGCAAGCCCCCGCCCGCTCAGAATGGCGCTGTGTTTGTCGAGGGCCCGCGAGAACCCCCGCAGCAGGTCCACCGCGAGGTCCCGTCCCTCCGGCATCAGCGTGCGCGCATCGGCCGCACCACGAACCAAGTCTTCAATGGACTCCAAGGCGGCAGCCACAGTGGAGATGTTGAGCCCAGCCAGCGGCACCTCACCGATCACGCCCCGCTCGCCGTGGGCCAGGATCAGCCGGTCACCCGTCCGAGAGACCAGCAACCAGGGCACCGCACCCTCCGCGGACTCCGCAGCCAGCTCGACCGCGTCGTCCAGGTCGAGATCGTCGATGTAGAGGTAGTGCCGCCGCACCCGATCGATCGCAGCCCCATACAGCTCCGCATCACCCGCCCAGGAGGGGGTGATCAGTGCGGCAGCCAGGACGGCGGGAAGGAAGAACACGGCGGGATCGGGGAGGAGGGAAGTCCATCTTCACACCCTGCCGACATCCGCGCCAACGTCCACAAGGGCTGAACCACAACAACGCCTGAACACCGGCACCGTGGCCCAGGACAAGGGGGGACGCGCCGCCGGAGATCGCCGCCCGGCACGGGGCGCAACCTGTCGCTTTCCTGCCCCCGGCCCAATGGGCTACAGCGCGCACCAACTGGAGTCGCCGATGCCCCCAAGGGACACCCACGATCCCCTCAAGGTCCTGCTTGACCGCGTTGCCGCTGGTGCGGTCAATCCCGAAGAAGCCGTGGCCTCAGCGCGGCTGTTGATGGGGCTCGCCGGTGCCGGATCCATGTCCCACACCCATCTTGACCTGGCGCGTGCCGAGCGCACCGGCATGCCCGAAGTGGTGTTTGGTGCGGGAAAACCTGCCGGCCGCATCGCCGAGATCTTGGCTGCGCTGCACGGCGCAGGGCAGGACGCGATGGCCACCCGGGTTGAGCCCGACAAGGCCGCCGCGGTCGTTGCTGCCCATCCCGAGATCCAGTGGAACCCGGAAGCACGCATCTTGTTCTGGCCGGCGGACGGTCGGCGACCTGTGGACGGCGCCACCCGGGGCCTCGTGGCCGTCGTGGCGGCGGGGACGAGCGACCTGCCGGTGGCCGAAGAGGCTGCGGTGACGCTGGAAGTGCTCGGAAACCGAACCGAGCGCGTCATTGACGTCGGTGTGGCCGGCCTGCATCGCTTGCTCGAGCGGCTGCCGCTCATTCGAGAAGCGCGGTGCCTCGTGGTCTGCGCCGGCATGGAAGGCGCGCTGCCCAGCGTGGTGGCCGGCCTTGTGCGACGGCCCGTCATCGCAGTCCCCACATCCATCGGCTACGGCGCCCACCTCGGTGGCTTGACCCCCCTGATGGCGATGCTGACGAGCTGTGCATCGGGCATCTCGGTCGTCAACATCGACAATGGCTTCGGCGCGGCAGTGCAAGCGAGCCTCATCAACCAGCTTCCTGCCCTCCCGGAGCGCGCATGACCCCGTCCCCCACCGCACGCATCCTCTGGGTCGACCCCTTCGCTGGCGTCGCGGGCGACATGCTGCTGGGCGCGCTGTTCGACCTGGGTGCGTCTCCGGAGCGCGTGCGCGAAGGTCTCGACGCACTGGGCATTGACGGGTGGACCTGGACCCTCACCCACCCGATGCGCGGTGTGATCGCCGGCACCCATGTGGCGGTGGTGCCCGCCCCCCTGTCGGCCTCCCCGCTCAAGCTCGCGGCCGGCCCGTCTCGTGTCGCCTTGGGTCACCACCACGACCATGGACACAGCCATGGTCACGGGCACGGGCATGATCACGGCCACAGTCATGATCACGGGCAGGAGCACCACGAGCCCCACTTTCCCGACCAACCTGAGCGGTCGTGGCGCACCATCCGGGCGCTGATCTCTTCCGCAGACTTGCCGGCACGCGCGAAAGAGCGCGCTTTATCCGCGTTCTCACGCCTTGCTGGGGCCGAAGCGCGGGTGCACGGGATGTCGCTCGACGCGGTGGTCTTCCATGAGGTCGGCTCCGTCGACGCCATCGTCGACATCGTCGGCGTGTGCTTGGCTCTCGAAGATCTCGATGTGGACCGCATTGTCTGTGGTCCCCTCCCCGTCTCCCGCGGCTGGACCCACTCCGCCCACGGCCGCATTCCCCTTCCCGCGCCGGCGACGCTGTTCCTCATGGAGGGTTGGCCCATCTGCCCGGGACGACCGGACTTTGAGCAGGTCACCCCCACGGGTGCCGCACTCATCACCGCCCTCGCCGAGCCCGGTGAGCCGCCCGAGATGACCGTCGTGGCCGTTGGACACGGCGCCGGCACAAAAGACCTGCCCGACCTGCCCAACCTCGTCCGAGCCACCCTCGGCACCGCGCCTGCGCCGTCCCCCGTGCACGTCAGCGTGTTGACCGCGCAGATGGACGATCTCGCCGGAGAGCAGGTCCCCGCGCTGATCGAGAAGCTGCTCCAGAGTGGCGCGCTGGACGCCACCCTCACCCCCGTCCACATGAAGAAGGGCCGCCCAGGATGGCAGGTTCAGGCCCTGTGCAGACCCGCAGACGCTGAAGCCGTCGCGACCGCCCTGCTGCGCCACGGCAGCACCTTTGGGGTTCGGCGCCACGAGGCCCGCCGCACTGTCCTCGATCGTCGGTTCGAGACGGTGGCGACCCCATGGGGCGACGTGCAGGTCAAGATCGGGCTGCATCACGGAGAGGTCGTGCAGGTGTCTCCCGAGCACGCCGATGTGTCCCGAGTCGCCCGCGCCGGCGGCGTCTCCGAGCGTCGCGTACACTCTGCGGCACTCGCCGCTCATGCCCAGACCACGGTCGCCGCGGGCAGCACGGCTGGGCACGCGGCACCGTCCGCCTGAGGAATCATTGCGGGGGGAGAACGCCGACATGCGCGACGACGGAACCGACGACGACCACGGTGACTTGCCGCGCCGTGGCGTCCCCCTGGAGGTCCGGCTTGTGGGCACCGCCCCGATGCGTCTCTACGAGGACCTCGCACGGGCCGGCATTCCGGTGGCCGACGACGCCCCGCTGACCCTTGTCTGGTACAGCGACCCATCGGCAAAGGCTTGGCTCCGGGGCCAAGAAGACGCCGTCGCGGTCGCCCTCCTCGCCGATCCCGACAATCGCGAAGCAGCCCTTGCCGACGGCGCTCTCGATGCGTTTGCTGGCGTCCCTGCCCAGCTCGGCCAGCGCCTCCGGCTGGTGATGCAGGTGAGCCGTGCATGGCAAGATCGCTTTCGGCTGCACCTCGACCAGGAGCGCCGCACCAGCAGCGAGCTGCAGTCGACCCGGGACCTCCTGGGCCGCCTGATCGACGCCACCCCCGACCCCGTGATGGCCGCCGACACCCGGGGCCAAGTGATTGTGTTCAACCGTGCGGCAGAGACCGCGCTTGGCTACGACGGCGCCTGGGCGCGTGAACACATGCATGTCTCCGAGGTCTACACCGAGTCCAATGAGGCCCACCGGGTGCTCTCTGAGATCCGCGCCTCGCCCAACGGCATCGTCCGTGAGCTCAATGTGCGCCTGCGCACACGCAAGGGCGTCAGCCTCCCGGTCCACCTGTCCGCGGCCGAAGTGTACGCTGCCGATGGCCTGCCCATCGCCACAATCGGCATCTTCGAAGATCGCACCGCCGAGATCAGCCTCAACCGCCGGCTGAGCGAAGCCACCGCCCAGCTCATTGAGAGCGAACAACGCGCCGCCGCGGTGGCAGGCCTCACGCGCGCCACCCACGAGCTCAACCAGCCCCTGACCGTCGCCATGGGTGCGCTTGAATTGCTCGAGATGCGCAGTGATCTGCCCGATGACACCGGCGCGACCATCGAGCGGGTCTACAATCAGCTTGAGAGAATGGCCACCATCGTCCGACAGCTGGGCCGCGCGTCCCGACCGGGCACCCTCCCGTCCACGATCGCCGCCATCACCGCGGCCACGCTCGACCCCCACTGAACCGCAGGAATCGACATGTACCCCAATGCCCTGGTCATGCTGGCCGACGACGAACGTGACGCATCGGTCCTCTCCGCCCTCGAGTCCTGTGCGGAGAAGCTCGGTGTTCAGACGATCTTGCTGGTCCACGTTGCGTTGACGGATCCGCTGCCCCGGGGGCTGCTGGCCGGCATCCACTTGCCGGATCCCCCGCCCCCGGCCGCCCTCCAAGAAGCCGTTGAGCGCCTGAACGCAGCGCTTCCCGGGGTCAAGGTCGAGGGCAAGCACGCCGTGGGCGCCCCTGCCGAGGTCCTCGACGATCTCGCCAAGGCTCGCGACATCGACCTGTTGGTCATGGGCCGGGCTTCCGCCAGCCAGGACGGCGAGCCCGCCTGGGGCCCCCATGGTCGCCACCTGCTCCAGACCGCGCTGTGCTCCATGCTTGTGGTGCCCATGGGCGCCATGCTCAAGCTCGACGAGGTGGTCGTGGGGCTCGACTTCTCCCGCCTGGCAGGCGAGTCCCTGCTCGTGGGCGCGACCATCGCCGACCACGTGGTGGCGCTCTGCCAGTACAACACGGCGGCGGCGGCGGCCGGCAGCATCACCGATGATGAGTTCACGACCCACCTGCTCGAAGCGGCCCATCGCCACTTCGACAAGGACCTGGCGCCGATGTTGGGCAACCTGCCCCGCCCCACGCTGGAGCTCGCCACCGGCGACCGGGCGAGCGATGTGCTCATCGATCGGGCCGGTGAGCGCCTGCTGATCGTGGGCAGCCGCGGCCTCAGCCGGTTGGCGCTGATGTTGCTGGGGTCCACCGCAGAGCGCCTCGCTGGCCGCTCGATTGGACCTGTGCTCATCGTCCGCCGAAAGGGCGAAGTCATGGGTGTCCTTGAAGGACTGGTCCACCGCTGAAGCCCGGGATGGGTCGGTCCAGCCGACGGGGTACATGACTGACCCGACCACCGGACAGGACCCGCCATGCATGCACTCGTCTTTGCCTTCGGGATGGCCGCCAGCGCGGCGCAGCCCACCACACCTGCCGAGATCCTGGAGAAGGCCGACGAGCTGCGCAAGGTCGCCAACTCCAGCCAAAAGCTCCGCATGGTGCTGGTGTCGAAGAATGGCGGCGAGCGGGTGCGCGAGTTTGAGACCCGCGTGCGCCGGGATGACGACGCATTGCGGTCCTGGACCCGGTTCAGCCACCCCAGCGACGTCGCGGGAACCCAGCTGGTCATGGTCGATCACCCCGATCAGGCCGACGATCAGCTGCTCTACCTGCCGGCCCTCAAGCGGGTGAATCGCATCGCGGGCCGGGCACGCACGGGCGCGTTCATGGGCAGCGACTTCGCCTTCGAAGACCTGGAGCTGCGGGCCACCGACGACGCCGTCCACACGCTGGTGTCGGACAGCGACCTTCAATGGGTGATCGAGAGCAAGCCAGGCGCCAGCTCATCCTATGGCCGGATCTTGGCTACGGTGCGCCGTGCGGACCACCTGCCCACCCGCGTCGAGTACTACGACAAGAAGGACGTGCTGCTCAAGGTCTTGGAAGTCAAAGAGACCTTGGAGGACGGCGGCCGCACCTACCCCCGACTCAGCGTGATGCGCAACGCCCAGAAGGGCACCGAGACCCGCCTGGAGGTCCTGGAGCAACAGCTCAACCTGCCCGCAGATCAGCTGCCCGACGAGATGTTCACGGCGGCCTGGATGGAGCGGAACCCCTGAGTGTGGCAACTGGCCGCCATCGCTGCACTGGCTGGGTCCGGACCGGCCACCGCCGCAGACGTCGAGACCCACCTGCGCGTCACCACAGTGGGCTTAGTTGATCTGCAGTGGGATCGCCAGGGGGAAGATCTGGGGGAAGTCCGCACGTGGGTGGACGGGGGCGCCAGCGGACCCACCGCCCACGGGCGCTGGCAGCTCCAGATCTGGGGACGGCACGAGCTGCTCGCTGGCCAGGCCCCCCAGGGGGACCTGGAGGCCGCGTGGGAGGTGGTTCCCGGGGAGTCCGGATGGGAGGGGCGCGCAGGGCCGGGCATGCTGCGGGCGGGCTACCTCGTCGAGCGATGGGGCAACCTCGATCTCCTGAGCACCCTCGATGTGCTCAACGGCCGAGACCTCCGCGCGGGCCCCTTGGCCCCGCTGGAACGGCTGCGGGTGCCGTCCACCTTGCTGCGGTACCAGCTCGGCGGCGCCCAGAGCCGGGCCGAGCTGACCGTGTTGCCCTTCGGTGCCCGGGACCAGGTCGGGGTCTGGGGCACGGATCTGTCATTGGTGCGCCAGGGCATGGCCGAAGGACTCGCGCGAGATGTCCAGAGCTGGCCTGGGGACGGGTTCTCCGACAACACGCTCCACGGTCTCGCAA